>NZ_JAIMJB010000017.1 GCF_021295345.1 Motilimonas eburnea | reverse complement strand
GCTCTCGTACCAGTGCAATGGCATCAAGTTTGAATTCTTTTGAATAGGTTTTACGTGTTGTCATTTCAATCTCCAGTTAAATCAATTATGTCTTAACTGGGTTAGTCGTATCAATTAAACCACGTCACGGGAATTACATGGTCAAGGCTTCGGAAGTGAACTAGTTGAATACCGCCTTAACCGCATTTCACGAGAGTATAGCGAGCTGCCAGTTAAAATAGATACTTCTCAACACACACAGGCTTTTTATGAAAAGCAAGGGTTCGCTATTCATAAAACTATAAAAGATGGTTATAAAGAAGGTCTAGATAAAGTTTGTATGGAGTACTCTCCAGCATGCCGCTAACAAAGCTATCCAACCGACCTCCTTACGTCTTGTTTTTTGGGCTTGGCGCAAGCGCCAGTTTAGCCTCAAAAGCGCTCTGGTCGTCGTCGGATGATAGTGGCGGCGTTAGCCGCCCAAGGATCTCACTTTGAAACAAATAATACTTTTGATAGGGATATTTCTCATGAGTACAGTCAGTGCCGAAGTGCCAAAGGAGCCAAAATTCAGAACTGTAAACAGTAACGATCTCACCGTGCAGAAAGCTCACTCTATGGCAGCCAGTTCCATGCCTCAGTTTATTGAATTGGTCAGAGCTAGAGGTGAGAGTACTTTTATGGTCAAGTTGCGCTTTCGTGACCCAGAGCTCTCGGAAAAGTTAGGCGAAGACCAGCTTCTGTATCTATGGCTTACTGATGTGTATTACCATGAAGAAGAGAACTTCCTTTCAGGTGTTTTCTTTGAGGTACCAGACAGTTTGAGTCAGTGGCATCAGGTCGGGGAGCGCCTTGGCTTTGATGCTGAGGATGTATTCGACTGGATGGTAAATACCAATGGCCACGTTCAAGGTGCTTACACCATCCGTGTCACTAGAAACTCTCTTGCTGGTGAACAGGCCAAGGCTGAATATGATGAATACATCGGGATTTCATCGTACGAACCAATTTCGGAGTAAGTTCGCACCTAGTTCGTTGCAGCAACCTAACGCCTAAGGCGTTAAAAGTCTCTAGGAACTATGGCTCGTAGAGCTGAATTTGATGCAAGATGGCTTTGGTGTTATCGCGTAAAAAACCGTAATTATATTGGCAGGGGCAAAGTGCAAATGAAAGCGCAATACTAACCTTGAGGTGTGAGAAATTGAGGTAGCCCCAAATGACTATCCACAATGAGGCCAGGCAATGTCTGCTGTTTTTACAATTGCAGAGCATGTGCTTAGCACAAACATTTATCAAGCTCAGGCTGTCGGAACGCCTTTCCGCTGTGCTCCAAATCTCCCGCAGCTGCGGGCGCTGTCAGGGCTTAATGAATGTAATGAACATATAGAGGCAAAATTAATTTATATGAATAACACGCAAGCGGTAGCGATTCTTTTAAGTCACGATTGGCCAAGTGACACCCAGCTCGTCGATTTTGCCGAGCGTGGTGTCGGGTTTGGAGGAGATGACGGTTATTATGGCCTTATCTATCCTGATGATCTGGATGAATACGATAAAGAAGTCAAAGGTGAGTTCATCGCGCAAGGGTGGCTGGAAATATATTTAGGTTACGATAGCAAAGACGTTGTATACGTTGAAGAAAGGTTTTATTTAGAGGCATTGTTAGCGTATTTTCGAAGCAAGGGGGCGAGTTTACTTACAGCCCGAGTGGAGCGACTTATCGCCAACTAAACAAGTGAACGCTGTGGTTGCTCAGCGTCAAATGAACTCTGCTTACTGGTTATTTTTGATAATATAGCGTTTTTCAAAAGAACTTAGCTAATGAGCAGTAGAAAGATACACAAAATCATCGGGTTGGTTTTAATATTGCCGATGCTGGGTTGGACCATTACCGGGATGATTTTTTTTATCAAACCCGGTTACCAAGGTGCCTATGAGCAGCTGCCAGTGAAAACCTATCCCCTTGAGATTCCATTAATTATTAGCCCTGATTCGACATGGCAAGAAGCAAGGCTACTCAGGTCGGTATTAGGCCATCACCTGCTGGTGACTATCGAGGGCAAGGTGAAGCACCTTGATCCTGTCTCATTTGTTGAAAAATCCCCCCCTACGACTGCCGAGCTTAAAAAGCTCATCGAAGATGCTGTTACCGTTAACCATTCGCGTTATGGAAATCGAGTGGAAGTGAACGAAAATGGCGCGGTGACGAATACGGGAATTGAAATTAAACTTGATTGGCAAAATCTCAAGCTAATGCAAATGGGGCAAGACACTCAGCTGATCAATCTGATGTATCGAATTCATTATCTGCAATGGACGCCTATTAAGGAAATTAATCAAGTCTTGGGTGTGCTGGGGCTGGTGTTGCTCATTTCGCTTACCGTGTTAGGAATTAGAATTTATATAAAAAACAAGGGTTAACCTGATCTGAACTATTGCTATTCTCGGCAAAATATTGAATGGTGTTTATTACTGGATTAGAGGTGAACGTTGGCCGTTTATTCTGTTAATAATGCCTCTTGCTAGCGCTGGATTTCAGATCCGAGTACGTTTACTTGGCTATGGGATCAAGCAAGGTGATGTAGTGGTAGGCAGGGAGGAAGCCAAATGAGTGCCGAGAGTTATAAAATCCGCGCCATGGAAGCTGGAGAGAAAGAACAAGTTAAATCCATCATGAAAGACGCGTTTCCATTTTTGATGAGATTGTTTTTTTCATTATCGGGCAGGGTATTCGTTGCTGAGCGAAATGGTGAAGTGATTGGCGGTATCATCCTCAAAGTGTTCTTTTTACCTAAGCAAATTAAAGCGGGCTTGGTGTCCTTGATTTTTTGTGCGCCAAAACATTCGGGGCAAGGCATTGGCCATGCGTTGGCTTTGGCAGGGGTAAAGCATTTAGAGCACGAGGGTTGCACCGAAATATTTGCATGTGTTGAAGGCGATAACACGGGCTCAAGTAAGTTGTTTGTGACCAATGGTTTTAGACGATTATCTCTATGGCAACAGCTTAAAACCTATGGCGTAAATTGTTTGAGGATCTGGTTTCATAGCTATCACTTTTTCGATATCGGTCATTTCATGTGGTCGAAGTCGAGTCGAGTGGCTGAAGTTAACCACCTTAGTAAAGCTCAAACCTTGTTTGAGCTGCTGTTTATCATCGTGGCGCACGTGGCCATTTTTAGCCTAGTGTCGTGGCGTCTAGGTAGCGAAGAATTCCTTGCCATGACGAACGTGCTCACCTTAGTTGTTTGCTTTAGTGCTTTTTATGTTATCCGCTATGGCGCGATGGCTTGTATTGCTTGGCTGCACCAGCTGAAATGCGAATTAAGGATGTGGGAGTCGGGCTTATCTTTGTCATTTTTTATTGCCTTGCTATTTGGTGGCAGCCTAGTTGCGCCAGGCTCTTTGTATCCGCGTGGAGATAGTTGGAAATATAATGAGCACATCAAGCATTTGGGGGTGATGGCTTTATCTTCTTCGATTTGTTTACTGGCGGTAGTCTGGCTTATTGGTGGACTAATTAGTTTTAATGCCTTGCCTAGCCAGTGGTTACCCAGCTTTGAAACGGCGTTATCGATTGGCACTGGCTTGCTGATGTTGGATCTGGTATTGCCGTTTTTCCCATTTAGTTCGTTTAATGGCAAGCGCTTATGGGATTGGAATAAATATGTTTGGGGGGCGTTGAGCCTTGGTGTTATGCCCTTGCTAGTCGTGTTCTAATACATGTGACATAACAACTGCTCACAAATAGCGGAGCCCGACTCGCATGTTCGCCATAACGGGAATGTTGCCAGTTGATGCTGGCCGTTATAAATACAATAAGGGGCGATGATAGTGAAGAAAATATCGATCATTCTTTTGGTTATGGTGCTGGCTTACCCCGCTTATGTGATGTCATCTATTTATTGGTATTCCCTTCATTCGTCTTTGCAGCCAGCGCAGGCGGCATTAGTGCTAGGTGCTGCGGTTTGGGATGGTCGGCCTTCTCCTGTTTTTGAACAAAGAATTAAGCACGCGATCAAGTTGTACCATGCTAAGCAAGTTGAAAAATTGGTTTTTACGGGCGGCGTTGGTGAGGGGGATAGCCTATCGGAGGCGGCTGTTGCCATGGAATATGCCATAAAACATGGGGTGGCGAGTGATGCTATCCTAGTTGAAGAAACATCAAGGTTTACATCAGAAAATTTACGCTTTGCGGCAGACTTGATGGCTGAAAATCAGATTCAGTTTGTACTGCTGGTTAGTGACCCACTTCATATGAAACGGGCCATGATGATAGCTGATGATGTGGGGGTTAAGGCGGCACCTTCGCCAACGCAGACAAGTAGATATAAAAGCTTGAGGGTTAAATTGAGTTTGTTATGTTCTGAAGCGTATTACTATATGGGCTATCAGCTAAGTAAGTGGCTATAGCAAAGAAAGGATTTATGTCTTCGTTTTCAACAATCCAAATTTAGATAGTTAGGTGCTTGAGGTAAATATTCTGACGATGTCGTAGGTACCTTTGCCGCTATATGATTAATTTGGGTGTTATTGCTTGTTGGGGTCAAATTAGAAATGAGTATTGAGATTGAATTAAATGGCGCCATCGAAGCCGCGGAAGTGATCGCGCTTTACCGAGCCAATGGCTGGTCTTCTGCCGACAAGCCCGAGCAGCTTATGCCTGCGCTGTTAAACTCGCACACCTTGGTGACGGCGCGGATCAAGGGTGAGCTAGTTGGCTTAGGTAATGCGATTTCCGATGGCCATCTTGTTGTTTATTATCCACATATGCTGGTACTTCCGAGCCATCAAGGTAAGGGGATAGGAAGAAAAATGATGCAAGCCATGCAAGGCGTCTATCAAGGCTTTCATCAGCAAATGTTAACAGCCGACGGCGAGGCGATTGCGTTTTATCAAGCCTTAGGTTTTGAACGGGCGGGTAAAACCGAGCCTATGTGGGTATATGCAGGCACCGAGCATTAAGCTGTATTTGGATAGGTATTGGGTATTTGCGGGTCAGTGATGAAACGCACATTGATAATAGTGGGGGGCGAAATGAAGCCAACTTTACTAGGAAGCCGAGTTTCTTTGAGAGCGATTCATGATCAAGATATTGACGATCTTTTTGAAATATATGGTGATAGTCAAACGATGGAGTTCGCTTCTGATGCTGTATTTAGCAGCAAGGATATGATGACACAAATGCTTGAGAGTGTTGCTCGTTTAGAAGAATCTGGTGAGTCATTGGAATGGGCGATCATGGAGCTGGCGACTAAGAAAGTGATTGGCACGTGTGGTTTGCACGGTTTTAGTGACGGTGGGCAAGCGTGTGAGGTTGGCTGTTTGCTCAATTCCCGTTATTGGCGACAAGGGTATATGTCCGAAGCGCTTAGCTTATTGTTTAGTCACGCAAAATGCTTAGGCATTGACACTCTGTATGCCGATATAGAGGATAGAAATTTGCCTTCTCAAGCCTTGTTTAAAAAGCTGGGCTTTGAAGCAAAAAATGGTCAGTTTCAATTTATGTTATAGCGTATAGAAACAAACTCATTTTTTGCTATATATTTGTTTAGAATAATGTTTATCTATTGGTCGTGATTAGCGAACCGTGTGCCTTTTTATCATAAGCTATAAGGATTTCTGGCGCGTTGTGACTAATTAACACGTTGCAGTTAAGTCGCTTCAACATAAGATAGGTAGCAAGGTGTCTCTCAGGGAAAAGGAGTTTGAATGTCACATTACGGTGCCAAAATAGTATGGCAAAGAGCGAGTGATGAGGGCTATCTGGATCATAAATACAATCGAGGCCACGAATGGCATTTTGATGGCGGTGCCGTCATCGCGGCTTCGTCCTCGCCACATGTTGTGCCTTTGCCTTATTCGGTTGAGGCAAATGTGGATCCCGAAGAGGCTTTTGTCGCGTCTTTATCTAGTTGTCATATGCTGTTCTTTTTATCGATTGCAGCCAAGAATAAGTTTGTGGTGGATTCTTATGTCGATAATGCTGTGGGCGTGATGGAAAAAGGGCCAAACGGCAAAATAGCCATGACCAAGGTGACCTTAAAACCGTATGTGCAGTTTGCTGGTGAGCAGCCAAGCATGGCGCAATTAGCAGAGATGCACCATCAAGCACACGAGCAGTGCTTTATTGCTAACTCGGTGACCACCGAGGTCGTGACCGAAATCCAAGTTTGAGCCAGAGCATTTAAGCTAGCCTTGTTTCTGGGCTCGGTAAAACTGCTAGCAATGAGTTAGTTCCCAAGGAGACATTCAGTTGAGTATAAGTATTCGAGCAGAACAAATAGGTGACATCGCCAGTATTCACGACGTCACGATAGCCGCTTTTGCCAATGCACCGCATTCAGAGCATACCGAGCAATTTATTGTTAAAGGGCTGCGGGAGGCTGGGGCGCTGACAAGGTCGCTGGTGGCCGAACAAGAGGGCAAGATCATCGGTCATGTGGCGTTATCGCCTGTGTCTATTTCTGATGGCAGTGAGGGTTGGTATGGTTTAGGGCCCATTTCTGTGCTGCCTGAGCAACAAGGCCAAGGCGTGGGCTCATTGCTGATGCAGGCAGCCATTGATGAGCTGAAAAAAATGGCGGCGGGCGGCTGTGTGTTGCTCGGAGACCCGGGCTTTTATACGCGATTTGGTTTTAAGCCGCTGGCTGGACTTGAACTCGCCGATGTGCCGCCAGAGTATTTTCTCGCACTGGTTTTACAAGGTGAGCAGCCGCAAGGTTTGGTGAGTTACCATCCCGCGTTTTGGGCGACAAACTAATATTCTGAGCGAGTATTGGTTGATAAACCTCTGGGTAAACATCTTTGCAAAGCGCGCTTTTAGCGCGGTTTTTGTTATTGATAAAGGGGATTTATTGGTAGCTTGAGTGAAGGCGAGAGATAGTCGTTATGGATACGAATAATAGATTAACATTGAGCGCTAAGTATTTCGTGCTCCCCGTGCTTTTTGCGTTAATAGTGGCCACTTATGTCATGGTGACGGGGCAGCATAATCAAGCCAGTTGGCTAGGGCTGGTTATTTCTGGTGTGTTGTTTTATGGCGCTCCGTATTTGTTACAGGGGGGGCTGATGTTGCAATTTAAAGCGAGTTCGCGTGTGATTCATGCTGGCTTTATTGGCATCACCTTAGCCTTGCTGTGGATTGCGAGTTTGTGGCTGTTGCCAGCAGATCCTTCAGGCCTACCTATTCAGTGGCTGGGTTATTGGCCGCTAGCGATGGTGATGGGGCTGGTGTTTTGCGGCGGTCAAATGCTGCTAACTAAGTTATTTGCTCAATAAATAACAAGGTTAACCCGAAACTGAGGGTATTTGGTTTTAAGAACAAACTATTACCAAAAGCCGTGCTTTAACAGTGCAGGCTTTAAGCTGGCAGGGAAAAGATGAAGCAAAGAATAAAGCTTGGTTGCCTACTAGGCTTGCTACTTGCCCTTGGCGTGAGTGTGGGCAGTGCGGGAGTTTGGCTTTATTACGTCAGTGATAAGCCGAGCTCAGTAGATCAAAGCCAGTTGCTGGAGCAATTGTTGGCCCATGCTGAAGTGGGTATTTTGGATGAGCACTATGGCTGTGAAGGAAAACCCGTGAAAACGGTGGGAGCCGTGGTGTCTTCCTTACTTGAATTTAATGCAGCCAGCCGCAGCAACCAATTGAGTTATGGCTGTTATCAAAATACTTGCTCTATGTCCTTTTCGCACTGTAAACCTTGGCAAGGAGAAGAGTGCTCCAGCCGTTTTTTAACCTTTGAGCTCAATGAGATTGGCGCTATTAACCCCGCAAGTTTTCGCTGTTTTGATTTGCCTTAGGGAGAGATGCGAAGGGCATAGGCCACTGATTAAAATTGCATGACGCTCACTTGTTTGATATTTGTCTGATGTCTAATTGAAGCGGCCATCATTATTGTTTGCATTTATTTTCGCTTTGGGCGATGCGCGACAGGAGTCAGTATGCAGCGAAGACAATTTGTTAAGTTAGGTATTTTAGGCACTTTGCTGGCTAATGTGCGCTCGGTATTGGGTAAATCTCAAGCTGCCCCCTTAGTGACGGTTGATATACCTAGCCCCAAAGCCTTGCGAGGCGGTTGGGCGGCTTTTGCGGCTGTGATGGCGGCGCGAGGCTGGGGGCAGGAAGTCTATGCGAGTGAGCGCCAATGGCATTATCACGATGGCGGTGGCAATTGGGCTAGTTTGCGCTTTAAAGCCAAGGATCAGATGGTGTTATTGGGTCACGACCACGAATACAGTGACACTTATTATGGCGCTGCTGCGCAGTATTTTGATGAGCCTGAAACCGATTTGCTGCGAGGGGCCCCAGCGTGGTGGGGATTTGATTTAGATCCTTTACCTTTTGATTGGATTGGCTTTGTTTATGGTTGGGACGGTGCGTGTTGGCAACGAGCACAATACGACAAAGACGATGGCTTTACCGGCGTTAATCTACTGAGGGCTTGTAGTATCAACGAGCTAGATTTACTCAGAGAGTTTTGTTTGGATGCCCCCGGGCTAAATGGCCAGCCACCGAGCGATGAGGCATTGAAGGCGCTGGTGGCTGCGGATGCAAACTTAAGCCAAGAGTTGTTAGAAGCGGTGATCCCAGGTTGGGATTTGGATGCCGGCATCGCGGCGGCGGCAAAATTTTTACAAGCCCGCGTCTAGGATCCAAAGATGAATTCAAACCCTAGCGTTGATGAGCAATCAGCCTTGCAGGCGCTGCGTCAATCACTTGATGCTTACTGGCCGATTAGTGAGTCCACGTGGCAGGATTTTTTGGTCATTAGTCATTGTCACCCAATCCCTAAGCATGGATTGCTCTATCGTGCTGGTGATGTCCCTCGTTCTTACAGTTATGTCGTTAAGGGGCTCATCAGAGGTTATGTTATTGATGATAAGGGCAATGAATATAATAAGAATTTTTTTGCTGAGGGCACTTTTCCCGGCTCGATGACGGCGCTGTTAACCTCGGCTCCTTCTCGGCTTAGCTTTGAAGCGATAGAAGACAGTGTTGTGATTGAAATCGATTTCGCGGCCTATCGGCAGCTGATGATGGCGCGGGATGATTTAAAGTTATTTCAAATTCATTATCTGGAGCGCAACTGGTTGCTGGCCAAGGATGTGAGAGAAATCGAAATAGTACAAGAGGATGCCACCGAGCGTTATTTGCGGTTTGTGGCAGGGCACACCAGCTTGGTTGATCGACTGCCGCAATATCATATTGCTTCCCACCTGGGTATCACGCCCACTCAATTAAGCCGAATTCGCAAAAATTTATAGTTTTTATTTGGATTATCAACCTATGTAAATGCCTTGTTGGGGCAGGCTCAGTAATCTGCTTATGGTCAGCAGCAGCTAGCCTGCTTTTTAACTTATCGCTCTAGGCACAAACAAGGAAAACAAGATGAAACTATTAGATGCATTGAATTGGCGTTATGGCGTAAAACAATTTAGTGACGAGAAAGTCTCCGCTGAGGAATTACAGACATTACTTGAAGCGACGCGTTTGAGTCCATCCGCTTACGGTTTGCAACCATACAAGATCATCGTGATTGAAAGTAAGGCTTTACGCGCTCAGTTAGTACCATTTTCTTATGGTCAAAATAAGGTGTTAGAAAGTTCGCATCTCGTCGTGTTTGCCGCAGCTAATCAGGCAGATGATGCCTTGGTGGATCGCTATATTAATAAATATCTATCGGTAACTAACCAAGATTACAGTGCTATCAGTGGTTATGCCGATCATATGAAATCTGCCTTGGCAGCTAAAACTACGGCTCAGCAGCAAGAGTGGGCCAAGCAACAAGCCTATATTGCATTGGGTAATTTTGTTACCAGCGCAGCGCTGCTGCAAATTGATGCTTGCCCGATGACAGGTATAGATGTCGCTGGCTATGACGAGGTGTTGTGCTTGACCGAATTAGGTTTAACCACCACAGTGATTTGCCCAATTGGTCGTCGCCATCAAGATGATCAACAAGCTAACCGCCCTAAGGTGCGCTTTGACTATGATGATATTATCTGGGAGTTTGCATCATGAGCCAGCTAGCTGTGTTAGCCCTTGCCGCGGGTGGTGCAATTGCGCTGCAAGCCAGCATGAATGCGCAGCTGGGCGTGTTGTTAAAAAGTGCGATGTTAGCAACCAGTGTGGCATTTCTTTGTAGCTGCCTTTTTACGGTGGCAGCCTTATTAACGGCCACTAAGCAATATCCGCAATGGCATGAGGTGCGCGCCGTGCCTATCTATTTGTGGTTTTCCGGAGGTGCGCTGAGCGCCTTTGGCGTGGCGATGTTTTATTATTTGATCCCTAAGATGGGCGTCGGCTCTATGATGTCTTATGCGCTATCGGGGCAAATTATTATTGCTGTACTGGCCAGCCATTTTGGTTGGTTCGACTTACCGGTCAAACCCTTGAGCTTAGTCAAGCTGATTGGTGCCGTGACACTTATTTTTGGCGTGTTTTTACTGAATTTGGAGCCGAGCAATGGACACTGAAGTGGGTGATGTAATGGATATGGATCAGGCCAATCTGACTAATTTAACCCAATTATGGCAAAAATACGGTGCGAAGACCTTAGTGTCTCAAGGCCACACCGAGTGGAAAACGAATCTGAGTTGGCCTTATCGCTGCTGGTTGGATAGGCCTTTGCTTGAACTCAATAGCCAACATTTCACGTCAGAGGCGTTGTCTGGGTTAGTGCAGGCACCTGAGCATGCTTTTTTGTCTCTTTGGCCAAGGGCAACAAAATTTGCTGATGATTATGCGGCGCAAATTGAGCTGGTGCTGGATACGAAGCGCTGGCAAGTAAGCTTTGAACAAGTGGCCATGTATAAAACATTAGATCCCAAGGTCGATTATAAGGCCAGTGAACGCCGCGATTTTAGCCTAGTGGAAGTGAGCTCGGAGCATGAGTTACAGCTATGGTTGGACGTGGCGAGCGCGGCTTTTAATTATCAAATAGACAGGGCTGTGATTGCGGGACTACTGAGAGATCCCGATATTAAGGTGTTATTGGCATATCAAGGGCAACAAGCGGTGGCGAGTGCTTTGCTGTATAAAACCGGCGAGGTGATAGGGTTACATCAGGTAGGGGTCAAACCGGCTTGCCAAGGCCAAGGGATTGCGCGCGATTTAATGCAAAACTTGATCGCGATTTGTGCTGATTGGCAAGGGCGTTATTTGGTGTTGCAGGCCTCTGCTGCTGGGTTGCCTTTATATCAGCAGCTGGGGTTTGTGACTCAGTTTACCATCACCAATTATCAGCAAGCCTAAGGCGCCGACCATGCTGACAACTTAGATGTTAGATGTATTTAAGTTGAGTGATTAGGGAGTGGGTTGCACTCAGGATAAGCGCCCGCTTCCCTGCGGCAGATATTCGTCTAAGAAAATATCACTCATCGCTCAACAACTATTTATGGGTTTGCTTTACGCTTGCAGTTGGCTAAAACCAAATAGCCGTTTATTCCAATCCTCAACCATACCCGTAGCCAGTCGTTGCTGTGCTTTAATCTGCCAGCTTTCTGATAGTGCAGCGCAATCGAGTAAGCGCTCTAAAAAGGCATGATTGAGTGGGTTATTGAAAAACTGCCAAGCGACGTTTTGTACCGTTAGCTCTGGGTATTCACGCGACAATAACGTTAATTGTGTTTGTGGCATGAGTTTACCGGGTTGTAGTACCCTAAGCAGGTAGCCACCCAAACCGTTGAGTTGTAGCTGTAAGGCTAAATTACTAATGCCAAAGCGTTGATTTAATTTAAAGCAAGGCGATCTTGGCTGGCTGATTTGCACGACGGCATCGCCCAGCTGAAAAACATCGCCAATACATACCTGTGATTCGGTTGCCCCTAAGGTAGATAGGTTCTCACCAAAGGCGCCGGGCTCAAAGCAGGTCAGGCTGGGATATTGCCCTTGCCAGATTGGATAGTGTTCAAGCGGGTAAAGGTGCAAGGCCCGCTCGGCGCCGCCATGGTGTTTTTGATCGGCTTGTTGGTCACATGCTAATCCTAACTCAAGCAGTTCGGTTGCTTGTTGAATAGGGCGTTTGTTGATAGCGCTGTGAAGGCCAGAGTCGAGACGCTGGATCTGGCCGGACAACACGGTGACGTTATGCGCTTGCATCTATGTGGGGTCCAAAGTTTTCATAATGAATACGGTCTGCTGCAACATTAAGTGCACGTAATTGGCGATACACTTCTGACATAAACCCAGCAGGGCCACAGCAATAAAACTGAGCCTCTTGCAAAGGCAGCTCATTTGCAATCTTGTTGAGGTTCATTAAGCCTTTGTAATCATAATCTTCACTTACCAAGTCATCAACTAAGGGCGATTCATACCATACCCAGTTATGTAATTTGGGGTGCTGGGCTCGCTGCGTTTTCAAATGTTGTGAAAAAGCGTGCTGCTGACCATTTAAACAAGCGTGAAGATAATAAATATTATGTTCACTTTGATGTTTAAGTGCACTATTAAGCATACTCAGCATCGGGGTTTGGCCGACGCCAGCAGATAAAAGTACAACTGGAGACGAGAGCGGGAGCGTGAGGAAAAAGTCCCCTGCTGGAGAGGTGACATTTACTTCGCTACCTACAGGTAACTGGTGAAGATAAGTAGAAACCTCACCTTCGTTTTCACACTTCACTGAGATTCGATAAGCGTTACCATTGCTGGCATCGGATAAAGAATACTGGCGGATCGCATCGTATGCTTGTCCTGTTGCTCTCACTTGCACACCTATGTATTGGCCGGGTTGGAACTCAGCAACGGCACGCTTATCTTTGGGTGTGAGTGTAAAAGACAGGATTTGCTCGCTTTCTTCGCGACGCTCGCTAATGATAAAGGCGCGAAATCCTTGCCAACCGCCCGTTACATTTGCTTGTTGCTGGTAAATATCTCGTTCTCGTTGAATAAATATCCCTGCTAAGAATTGATAAGCCTCTGTCCAAGCTTGGGTGACTTCTGGGGTAATTAACTCTCCTCCTAAATCGCTTAATGTTGCGATTAACTCTTGTCCCACGACATCATAATGTTCCGGCTTTACCAACACACTGCTGTGTTTTTGTGCTATTCGCTCTACCGCTGTGGTGAGAGCGGGTAGATCGTCTAAATAATGCGCATATGCGGCAATTGCATTAAAGAGTGCTTGTTGTTGACGTCCTGACGCTTGGTTGGACCTGTTAAACATATGCTGCAAGTCAGGGTGATTGGTAAATAGGCGTCGATAAAAGTGCTCAGTTAAATCTGTTCCATGGGTCGTAAGAAATGGGATGGTTGATTTAATACAGTCGATAGTCTGCTGGCTTAACATAGGTATTACTCAATAATTAGTTATAAAAGGAAGGCTAGCCGCGTTGAATCAAGCTGGACAGCCTTCAAGTTTGTAGATTGCAAAGCCTTGCTGCGTCACTTCATCGGCAAATTGAGGTAGATTTGCCGCTGTATGACAAAAAGTACAGCCCGTTGGCCTAATCGTCGCATTAGGCTCTCCGATACTGGCCAACCATTGCAGAGCAAACTTGTGTGCAAGAGATTCATTCATCTCAGGGATGAGAACGTCAAAGTGGATAATCTTGCCACTTGGACTGTACGCAAATGTGTCAAATACATGAAGCTTCATAAAAAATTCCTAAAATATTTTTTCTTTTAAAAACAGCTGGTCTAACTAATAACACTGAGATTAAGCGTCATTTCACTGTTACGAATGACGATTAATTGCCATTAGGTTTCGACACGAAACATTGTGTATTTTAACTACAGTGTTATACTTGTCAACATTGTTTCGAATAAAAACATAAGTGATTAAATCGATGGCAGACGCTGGTAAAATATGTGATTTATTAGAACGCATCAGTACGTTATTTCGTAATGAAGTGAGGCAAGCTGGTCTCAGTCGTGGCTTGCATCCCGTACATTTAGAGGTGTTGTTCTATTTAAGTCGTTGTAATCAATTCAGTGATACGCCAGCAGCCGTAAAAGATTTTCTTGGTGCAACCAAAGGTACGACTTCTCAATCTATTAGTTTGCTGGAAAGCAAAGGTTACGTAATAAAAACAAAAGATCGCCAAGATAAACGAGTTTATCATTTGAGCTTGACAGAGGAAGGTAAGGCTATCGCTGCTGAAACCATGCCGCCACCAAGTCTTCGCAATGCGCTCGAAAAATGCGATGAAAATCAGCAGAGCTCTCTACAACAGCAATTAGAGTCATTGCTAATCGATATTCAACGCGAAACCAGCGCCGGATCTTTTGGTTTATGTAAATCCTGCATGCACCATTTACCCAAAAGTGAAACCGTTTTTTTGTGTCAATTGACCCAATTAGAATTACCAAATAAGTTTGGCGAGTTAATTTGTCGAGAACATCAGGTACAAAAAATAGGTGAGTAAGGGTGGCAAGTTGGCTCGCCACCCATCACCATTAAGCTGCTAAGTTCTCAGTGGAAACTTCAATGCCTAAGCTATTCAATAATTTTGCAATGCCTTGAATATCCACATTGATGTTTTGGGCGTTACGCTCCCGACAATCAGCTAACATGTTTGCATAATCAGGGAAGTTGATTGCTGCCAATACCACTTCCCATACGTTTAGCTCGTCATCACCAAATGCTTGCACTGCTTTCGGTAATGTAGCGAGATATAACGCTTTTTCTTGTTCGCTCAACTGTGAAAAAATCTCGGCCATGGTATAGGAGAACACACTCGCATGGCTCCATTCGTCTGCGGCATGAGCTTCGACTGTCTTATAACAAAGGGGTTGTAACATGGGATCTTGAGACAGGGAGCCTAGGTAGTCCGTTATTAATGTTTCAGATGCACAAGCGACGGCAAGGCGGACTAACTTCTGTTCAAATTCATTTTGACACTCTTCCAACATCAACTCTAAGCAACTAATTAATTGAAATTTAGGTAATTTAACTCGTGGCAAATGCCGCTCTCGGTAAACGATGTTGATGCCTTTAACCGCCATTAAAGTATGAAATGCTTCATCTACGAGAGCCTGACTGATGGCATGCTGGATCTCATCTTTAACCGAGCCAGGGTATTCGCCATCGATCAATAAATCGCAAACCGGGGCAATTAATTTTGACTCAATCTGGATGGTCTTTTCGTTATAAATAATCCAGCCGTAAGATAGCACTTTTTGCTGCAAGTCAGCAGGGGCATTCTGCCATAGAGGATGCTTATAAAATGGTAATAGCTCTGCCTTGAAATCCGCTTTTTCTGGTTCAAATGTGAGGTCAACACTGGGGTCACCCTCTAAAACCTTGGCGCGATTATTCCAAAGGTTTGTAAGTCCATTGATGATGGCGAGGATCTTGTTGTCTGCGTGAGTACTTGAAATATTCATAGTGTAGTTATCTTCCTTTATTGTTCTACAGCACAGTTATCATTTCGTTAAATATGTGTCCAGAATGTTGCATATCTTGCAACCGTCCAATATAGTATCGATTCAAAACGATATTTCAATGACTTTTTTGCGACAGAATAATTAAAAAAAATATATATAAAAAAAGGCTTGCAAAAATAAAATTCAACCATTAATGTTTTGACTCGAAACCAATTTCAGGGAAAGAGTTATGGAGTTCAAAGCAATTTGTAAAGCCGTGATACAGGATGTTGAAGGCGTTAAAACCTTTGTTTTTAAATCAAAAAACAAACTTTCTTTTGAACCTGGCCAATTTGTTAGTCTGCTGTTACCCGGCTCTAATGGAAATATCGTTCGCAGTTACACCATTTCCTCTGCGCCGACAGGCTCGGATCTATTTTCTCTAACTGTACGTGCTGTTCCTGAGGGGCTGGGTTCAAACTGGCTTCACAATGAGCTACATGCCGGGATGGATCTTTCTTTCAGCGGGCCTTTTGGTCATTTTATTCCTAGTCAAAATGAAGATAGCAAGCTGCTATTACTCGCAGCTGGAAGCGGTATTACCCCCCATCTATCGACTTTGCGCCATTGGCGTAATCAGGCGGCAGAAGTCAATGCTCACTTAATCTTTAGTGTGCGCAGCCCAGACCAGATTATTGAGCAGCAGGAATTACTTGCACTGGTAAAACAAATACCGGGCCTGACTTTAACTGTGATTCCTGAGAATGTGACTGGCCATGTTTGGCACGGGATTAGCGGACGCCTCGACCCACTTTGGCTCAATGCGCTAGTTAGGGATATTAAGGAGCGAGAAGTCTATATCTGTGGACCGGCTCCTTATATGGCCGCAGTTAAGGAATATTTAACAGGTTGCCATTTTGATCTTCAGCATTATCACGAAGAAGCGTTTGTATCACCCGAACAACCTTCAGTTAACCAACACAACAATGACTCCACATCTTACAAGGTCAATTTTGCACGTAGCGGTATTAGTGTGAATTCAAATGGTAATGAGAGTTTATTAGAAATAGCGGAGAAAGCGGGTGTCGCTGTCAAAAATGCCTGTCGCTCCGGTATCTGTGGTGCTTGTCGTACTCTTAAAACAGCCGGCAGCGTCAATATGCAAGATCTGGGGGGAATTCTCCCCGATGAAGTAAATCAAGGCATGGTTTTGCTGTGCTGTAGTCAACCTTCCAGTGATGTAGTGCTGGATATTTAATTAACTTTCTATTTTTTAAGGATAAAAAAATGAAACACCCCCTAATGCTAGCCTCAATGTTAGCCTTTACTAGTCCAATTTATGCGATGAGTGAATCGGAAACGGAATTACCTCAGGTAGTTGAAATTAGTTCTGAAACGACCCCTAGTCTGGAGAGCTATCGCCCGTTAGCACTGAGTGCTAAGTTAAAGAATGTCATGGCGGCGGTCGATATGATGGAGTCGGAAATTATTCTTATTAATGCCGACAACGACATCATCATTCAGCAAAGATTGGATTCGCTTGCTGGCTGGCCTGGTGGTCGTCCACAGCATGTTCTTATTTCTCCAAATGCAAAATGGTTATATGTAACGATAGATGCTTCTGCCACTCATGCAGCAAATGTGGTGGTGATTAAGGTGAATGATTATGCTTGGAATCAAGGTGTAGCCGATCTTGAAATCACTAAGGTGTTGCAAGCAGAGCCAGCTAATACCGTTTCAACTTACAACACGCCAACACAAACTTCACCGGAGCAGCCGATAGCCAGTTGGACTCAACCTGCGATGACTCAGTTACATGGGCCGACCATATTGCCATACTCTAAGTATGTGTACTTTACCCAATGGTCGGATAATAAAGTGCGAGTGATTGATACCAAAACACAAGAGTTCGCGAGTGTAGATCCTATTATCATTGATGATGTTACCGAACAAACCCATGGCGTTTTCTTCAATAAATCAGGCACGTTAGGTTTATCAACGGGTTACTACTATGATGATGGCGATATTGACCTGTTTGAAGTTGATAAGAAAACGGGTGCATTGACACTGAAGAAGAAAATCCGCCTAGGTGACGAGCACGCTTATGCTGCTTTTACTCACTTTAACACTTGGATTGACGAACGTTACGCGGTCACTGCGTCGATGCAATTTGGCCCTACCTCAAACACTCCTGAAGGGGTAGGAATTATCCCGCCGAGTATTTGGATGATTGATGCTTGGGAAGGAAAAGCATGGCCTATCTTAGGGACTGCATACTATGAATCTGATGCAGGGGTATTGCGCTCTGCGTCTGATGTTACTGTTGCTGCAGGTAAGCTTTACATAGCTGAAGAGGATTCTATAGACGATAGCTATGGTGATGATGGATTTATTTCTATCTACGATCTGAGCGATAAAAACAATCCAACATTAATTAAGCGACTCGCACCAGGGCAAGGTTTACCAGCTGATTTTTCGGTGTCGCACGGTTTAGGTGTCACGGCGGATCAACGCTTTATCTATGTTTCAAGCTATGCCTCGAAATACATTCTTAAACTAGATACCCAAACTGACACTATCGTCAAAGTGTATGGCGCTGCTGATGGTTTGACGATGCCCCACGGTGGCTTCGTTTCGGGTGCGACTCGCTAATCCTTCCTATACTGGGCGGCAGAGTCGCCCTTTATCAATATTTTGGTGAAATAAATGAAAATAGTTAACGTCATTAGACACTTAGCGTTTGAAGATTTAGGTAACATTGCGCCAGTTTTGGCCCAGTTTAATGCCCAGATTAATTATATTGAAGCGGGCAAAGACACGATCACAGCGACAGTGAATGATTGTGATTTATTGGTGATTCTTGGTGGCCCTATTGGCGTTTATGATGAGGCGGAATACCCCTTCATTGGTGATGAAATAAGCCTGATTCAGCAGCGTTTAGCAGACAAGCAGCCTTTACTTGGTATTTGTTTGGGTGCGCAACTTATCGCGCGTGCGATGGGCGCCAAGGTCTACCCTGGGCATCAAAAAGAATTGGGTTGGGGCAGGTTAACTTTGCACGATAATGCATCTAACCCACTGACTAAACTAGGTCAGCAACCGATTTTACACTGGCATGGTGATACGTTTGATTTACCTACTGGTGCGACGTTGTTAGCGAGTAATGACAATTACCCCAACCAAGCATTTGCAGTCGAAAACTTTGCTTTAGCTATGCAGTTTCACCCAGAAGTAACGGTTAATGCAATGGAACAGTGGTTCATCGGCCATACCGGCGAAATTGGCAGCACAGCGGGTGTTGATGTAACAAGTCTACGTGTTGATACTGCTGAAGTGGGAGCTAAGCTACAGCCGATTGCTGCCGAAATTTGGCAAGATTGGCTACAGCAACAAGGATGGCAACGGCCTGAGCAACAAGTACTTAAATTTAAAGGGCAAGACATTAAGGCATTGGGTCAGTTCCCAAAAGTGGGCGAGCAGGCGCCTGATTTTAATCTAGTGGATAGTAAACTCGGCCAATTAAAGCGCACCGACTTACTAGGTAAAAAACTAGTGTTAAACATTTTCCCAAGTGTTGATACACCTGTTTGTGCTATTCAACTTAAAACGTTTAGTCAGCAGTTAGCCAATCGAACGGACACTAACTTGTTGTTTGTTTCACTCGATTTACCATTTGCTTACAGCCGATTCTGCGCGGCCGAAGGGATTGAAAATGCCATCACTGCATCTGATTATCTAACGCAAAGTATGGGAGCGGGCTATGGCGTAAAAATGGAAGGCGGTCCCCTTTCTGGTTTGTATGCAAGAGCAGTGCTGGTGCTAGATGAAAATCATCAAATTACCTATGCGGAGCTTGTGGATGAAGTTACTGATGAGCCTGATTACCAAGCCGCTTTAGCTGCATTGGCCTAGTTTTTTAAACCGTGCGACACGGCCTACCTTCGGGTAGGTTTTTTTATATCTGCAACTTGGAGTAAAGATGAAATATCAGCCAATAGATTGTGCATTGCATGATTATTTAGAGATTGCCTGCTCGAATAAGCTCGAAATTGAGATAGTGCAGGATGATGGTTCCATTATTAAGGGTAAAGCGATGAATGTGTACAGTAAGGATCAAGCGGAATGGATGCTTCTTGAGCCGCAAGGACTACCGGGCTCGCCAATTCGTTTAGATCGGATTTGCAGTATCAAGGCATTAACAATAAACCCGTATTTTGAGTTGCTTGAATTGAAAAGATAGAGGAGAGTGTGATGAATGATGACTACAAGGTGACCGTGCTAAAGCATAACCAGCTTTGGTGTGAGATTGCGATTAATCGAAGGAATGCAACGGCTGTGCTAAGTGATATAGCAGTCGGCTTCCCAAAGGCAGCTGGCTTTAGTTATACACTATTTAAAAAATCTGGAGAGAATAGAATTCTCTCTGCTGATGCTCAAGGCATTCGTTTGATTGGTGTTGAAGCCTCATACACCCTTGCCAGTCCATCGGATCTGACTTGTTGTCGCTCTTTTTTCGTGCAATCGACAACAGAGGTTACAACGGCTCCATCTTAGCAACTCGTTTTTCGAGTGTGAGTATCATTAGCCATTAATAAGAGACTCAATCGAGCTAGTGAAACGAGGGTTTCCTTTCTATCTGGGCCTGTTTGGGGCCCCAAGTATAAGCTATTACAGCAGCTACCCCATGTCAGCTAAATGCTCCAATTTGATGCTAACGCTAATCCAAGCCAGGGTGAGCGCATGAACGTATAAAATGTAATCAACCTAGCTAACAAGGTGGAATTTTCTTATTCGAAGCGCCGTGAAATCATCCCTGATGGCTTAACTGCCGCATCCTTGCGGCAGATATTCGACTAAGAAAACACCACCTGTAGCATAAAAAACATTCATGCGTTTGCCCTGTAATCCAAGCCTGTCTTGTTCTAGGGGGCAGCCTAAATACATCATTGTCGTTAAATCATAAATGGGGCTTTAATTAGTGCAACGTGCTGCAGGGAGGCTGACGTTAAGTCATCATCAATGACAAATAGATGAACTCACGTATAGGATATTAACACTGGGTTCGCTAGGTTAATTGACTTTTCTGCAGTCATACGAACGTCATTAATAATGGGGTAACCGAGGGCCGAAACTTAAAAGGGCTCGACCTTTAGGTTTGTTATTACGGCGCCTTTTGGCGCCAAACTGAACACAATAATCGATTCTGGTCCTTGCATCTTGAATTGTCTGGCGTGAAGCATAAAAAAGCCAAGCTTGAGCTTGGCTAAAGATGATACAAGGAGGAGAGGCTCTCGTTATGCTGGGCAACCTTCTAATTTGTAGATGGCATACCCTTGCTGTTTGATTGTTTCATCAAACTCAGGCACAGAGATAGAGGTGTGACAAAAGGCACAACCGCCACGACGGATTTCGGCATCGGCCTCACCGATTTCTGTTAACCATTTTCTTGCTGTGGTGAGTGCTAACTCAGCATCTTTAGTGGGTAGCAACACATCGAAGTGAAGTCGCTTTCCTTTGCTGGTATATGCATAGGTATCAAAAACATGAACTGACATAATGATTCCTTAACCTTTATTTGCCGTGGCTTTAGCTGGGTGTTGGGCAACGACTTTACCTGGTAGTGACAAGTCACCCGATGCGACATCGTTAACGGCGGTGACACATAGTAGTGGGTTGTGAACACTGTCGTTCACTTGCAGTACCGCTGTAACAGCATCGAATTGGAAGTCTTCTTGGAATGACAGATCTTTAGTTGGTACTTCAACCGTTACTTCGTTTTTCACAAATTCAGGTGTGTAACCTGGGCTGTCGATGTAGATTGGAAGGCCAGGCCAGGTGGCTGGCATTTTAGGCTGCTGGCCTTCAGGAATATCTTTAACTTTAAGGCCGCCACCACAAGATTCATCCTTGGTTAATACCACCCAGTGAGAATGCCATTCGTTGCCATCATTGGCTTTGTCGCCATCTAAGTTCTCATCGAACTTAGGAGTATCATCAAAATCTGGATGTGAGGTAACTGCAAGGGCAAGGATACCTTGGCCTTTTTCAAATCCAACTACTTCTGAGTCTAAGTTGGTCGGCCATACATAACTGTAGACTTCTGAGCCACCTAGTTTACCAATTGCCTTAGGTTTGGTTTGACCTAATTTATCGGTCACTTCGGCTTGAAAGGTAAGTGAAGCGGCATTTTTTACGACTTTAGCATGGGTAAGGTCGAATTCACTGGCGACTTTAGTATTGGCTTCACTTTTAATGTGACCATGATGATCGCCACCGGCTAATGCGTTGCTGCTAAGACCTAAAGAGATGGCTGTTGCTACGGCTGTTGCAAGAAATTGTTTCATTGTCTTTATCCTTTTGTTTAAAGGGCAGCAATAGGCTGCCCAAAATGTCATTAAGCTTTAAGGTCGGCTAAAGATGCGCCGAAGTTAATGTGAAATACACCGCCGTTAAGTAGCACTGCTGGTACCGATTGCACACCAGCTGCTTCTGCTTCAGCTAGACGATCAGGTTGCTCACCTAAATGCACGATCTCGGCGTTAAGCGCCTTGGCGACTTCTTGCTCGGCTTCAACACAGATGGTACAGCCAGCGTGGTAAAAAATGGGTTTGCTCATGGTCTTCTTCCTTTTTAGTTCTCTAATTTATGCTTTTAAATCGGCTAAAGATGCGCCGAAGTTGATGTGGAATACGCCGTCGTTAAGAAGCACCGCTGGTACAGATTGCACACCAGCCGCTTCAGCTTCTGCTAGGCGTTCAGGTTGCTCACCTAAATGCACGATCTCGGCGTTAAGGGCTTTAGCGACTTCTTGCTCGGCTTCAACACAGATGCTGCAGCCAGCATGGTAAAAAATGGGTTTGCTCATTTTCATGTCCTCTTGATTTGGTCTCTTAAAAAAAGGTTTCGCTTCGAAACTTTACTTAGTGTAGCGAAGGGATTATTCTTGTCAAATGGTTTCGATTAAAAACTTTATTAAATTTTAAGGACAGTAATGAGAAAAGCAGACAACATTGGCGAATCACTAGAAAGAATATGCATGCTATTTCGTAACGAATTGCGTTTAGCTGGGCTGGAATATGGACTGCAACCTGTTCATTTAGAAGTACTATTTTATTTATCTCGAGCAGATCATAAAACCAACAAACCCGCCAATGTCACAGAGTTTCTTGGTATTACGAAGGGAAGCGCTTCACAGTCAATTTCTCTGTTGGCGGAGAAAAAATTGCTCATAAAGCGCAGTGATGAGACAGATAAACGCATTGTTCACCTTGAGTTAACACCTGAAGGTATGTCATTAGCGCGTATTGCTATTCCCCCAAAAACTATTCGTCAGGCGTTGGAAAATGCCGAACACACCAAAGGAGAGTTATTACAACAGCAATTGCAAGGTTTGCTTACGGATATTCAAGGTCAGTTGACTGATTCCAAGACCAGTTATGAATAGATTCACTACAGAAGGAAATAAAGAGATGGTACAGAAACTTAATGTTCATTTTATCGTGCACGAGTATTTTGAAGGGCCTGGAGCATTCTTGCTATGGGCTAACAGTAAGGACTATCGAGTGAGTTATTCCAGAGTATATTTACAGGAGCCGCTACCTTTAGACGCTGATCAGATTGATATACTCATTGTCTTGGGCGGACCGCAAAGTCCTGCTACTACGCTCAGCGAATGCGCTTATTTTGATAAACAAAAAGAGACCGCTCTGATTAAGCAGTGTATAGAGGCCGACAAGATAGTATTGGGTGTCTGCTTGGGGGCGCAGTTAATTGGTGAAGCATTAGGAGCCCAATTTGAACATAGCCCACATCGTGAAGTCGGCTATTTTTCGATTAACCTGACACCCGAGGGTCGACAAAATTCGAAACTGGCACATTTTGCCACGCAAGAAGTGGTCGGCCATTGGCATAATGACATGCCGGGTTTAACACCAGATAGTAAGATACTTGCAACGAGTGAGGGGTGCCCGAGACAAATAGTACAGTACCAAGATCGAGTTTATGGATTTCAGTGCCATTTAGAGTTCACACATGACACCTTATCCCACTTAATCGAAAATGCCCTTGGTGATATCACTCAAGCCAAGGCTGATGATTATGTGCAAACGCCACAGACGATCATGGGTCATGATCATCGAGAGATGAATGCTTTGCTGATGGGATTTTTGGACCACTTAGTCATTGATTATTGCCGTTAAGGTCAGCCATTTTCCAATAAGACAGCTTGGCGCTATGTTTAACTTGCTTAATTAACAAGGTTTTAGTGTACAGATCTATAAGGCTTAGCTTATGACTATCATTAAATCGACTATCGCCACCGTTCAGCAGGGGGTGGCAAGGGCGGACGGGAAATTAGTGTTAACGGGGGATGAAGTTCGATTCACCCCGTTTAATCAACAGCTTGGGCTTGGACCTTATGTGTTTAAACCGGAACAAATCAGTACGGTGACTCGATGTCTGGGTAAGGGAGGCGGCATTATTCCTATTACCACGGATGCGATTCGTGTGACCTTGGTCGATCAGCAAGTCTATGAGTTTATTGTGGCAGAACCCGATAGCTGGATCACAGCCCTAGTTTAGCTCCCTTGTAATTAAGATCTTGGTAGGCAAAATGGCGGTATTATCGTTTTAACCCTACAGAACTAAGGGAATAATAGTGCTGAAAACAATAATGGCTCTGGGATTGCTAATACTGGCCGTATCGGGTTGTGTTAATCGTGATGAAATTTATGCCAACCCGCCCGCCGAGCTGGTGACTTACGTCGATCAAATCATGCCTGCGGCCACTGCCTTCGTTACTGAAAATGAACAAGTTGCGCTGCAAAAAGGTAGTCCTTTAACTGCTGCACAATTAGTCATCGCCGATAAAATAGGGTTACAGGATGCTGAAAAAGTACGAGTGTACTATGTTGACACGCTACCCTTCCCACAAGATCCGGAGCTTGCAGCGTTAGCCAAAAAATACGGTTATAGCTCTCCCATGATGGCCGCTTACACCTATGGTTATGGCATTTGGATCAAGCATAGCGAAAAGCAAAATACCGAGTTGTTGGCTCATGAGCTAATCCACGTGCGCCAAGCCGAGCAGTTAGGCTTAAACGAGCAAACCAAACAGTACTTAATGCAGCTGTTTATTTATGGTTACAGCAAGGCACCGATGGAGCTTGAAGCTTATCGCGAAGCACCTAAGTATAAGTAATGTATAAACTTTATTACGCGCCAAATAATGCCAGTTTGGCGCCGCATTTTATTTTGCATCATGTTCAGGCCGACTATGAGTTAGTGCTGGTGGACAGAAAAGCGAAAGCACAAAAGTCGACGGCATATTTAGCGCTCAACCCTGCTGGTCGGATACCGACGTTATTGGTTGACCAGCAAGCTATTTTTGAAAGTAGCGCGATTTGTATTCATCTCTGCGAGCTCTTTCCCGAATACGGTTTGATGCCTGCGATAGATGAGCCACAGCGGCCGTTGTTTTTTCAATGGTTGGCTTATCTAAACAATACCTTGCAAACCGCGTTAATGGCGCGTTATTACCCGCAGCGCCATACCCAAGATGAATCAGGCTGGGCAGCAGTGATCGCTGCGCAAGATAAGCTGATTAGTGAAGCTTTAGGGATAATCAATTCTCAACTTTCACATCAGCCATATTTGTTAGGGGCGAGGTTAACGGCCTGTGATTATTTCTTATTTATGTTGGCGGGCTGGGCCTTGCCCGTGAATCCTTCACCATTCGATTTTCCCCATTTAGCGGCTTACCTAAAGCGCATGGCTACCAAGCCCGTGATCCAGTCGGTGTGCGCTGTAGAAGGGATCAGCTTAGCGGCATTTGGTTAGATCATTTAAGGGCTTAAACAATGGCAGACATCACCTTTATTTGTGGCTTTATCGGCTCAGGAAAAACCACTTACGCTAATCAACTTGCCCAGCAGCAAGGGGCATTTCGCTTTTCGATAGATGAGTGGATGATCCCGCTGTATGGCGAGCATATGTCGCGCGAAGACTTTGATCGCCGTTTAGCCGTGCTACAAGATTTATTTAAACAGGCTGCATTGCAATTGCATGCCTTAAAGGTCCCTGTGATTTTTGATTTTGGTTTTTGGACGCAAAGGGATCGTCAACAATTCACCTTATGGGCAAAAAACCATGGCATGAGCAGCGAAATCCATTATCTTGCAACGGATTTCGCGATTTGTCGGGAGCGTGCGCTTTGGCGCAATACTCAAGATGACGGCAAAAGCTATACCATGACGCCCGAGATGCTGGATTTGTTCTGGTCTTGGTTTGAGCCACCCCTTGAAACAGAGACTATTTATCAAGTCGACTTAGAGAGCGATTAAGCATAGCCACTAAGTTGTTACCCTTTGTCTAAATCTCGCTCAGCACCCCTTGCTTAAAATTGACCAGCCCTTGTTGCATGTATGTTCGCCAATCGCTGTTAGCAAAGGTGAGGTCGAATAACCAACGTCCAGGCGCCATTAAATTCCCAGGGAAGGAATCTGGCTTTAACGCGAAGCGATAATTCCAAATGATCTCTGTGGTGCCATTTTGCGGTTTAAATAAAAACTCACCTTCACCATAAGCGATAGCGGCGGCATCGGGCAGTGTGTAGGCCCATACGGTGTAAGCAAAGCGGTTGTTTTGATTGTCGGTTAACTCTTCTATTGCACCATATCCTGATGTCAGACAAACACTGCGTCTGTCGCCTGCTAGCAGGTAGTTTTCCCCCTTCAAGTTTTGAGTGTAGGCCACGCCCGCAACCGAGTCTGTTTCGGTCAGCAATTTGGCTAGGGGAAATGATTGAAAGTATTGATATACCTCCTCGACAGGAGCGGGAATGCTGATACGTTCCGATACCAGTACCGTGTTAGGTTGTGACTTGGGCAAGGGGAGTTTGGCTAATTCTGCGAGAGATTGATCTAAGCAACTTGTTTGCTGGCTGGTTGGCCCTGCTGCTTGAGAGATAGGGGCAAACATTAGCGCACTCATTGCTATCGGGATAACTATTTTTTTCATTTGGTCTTCTCCAAGGTAGATAAGTGCGCAGATCTTAAAGTATGGTGTATAGCCCCTAGCCAACCGCAAGATTGAAAAAAATGTTGAAAAATGAGCTGATGAAAAAAAGTGGCTTAAATCGGGACACGATTCGCCATTACACTAAGATAGGTTTGCTTAAGCCGATTCGATTGGCTAATGGATACCTCGATTATCCAACGAGTTCATTATCGCGGATTGAGCTAATTAAGCATGCTAAGGCAATCGGGATGACGTTAAACCAAGTGGTGGAATTACTTGACCCATGGGAAAAAGGAGTGATTAGCGATGATCAAAAAATGCTTATTTTTCAAGAGCAATTGACCGAAATCGATACAAAGATAGCGTCGCTCCAGCAAGCTAAATGCTATCTAAAGCAAAAATTAGCTCACTTGAAGCAGACGATGGAGGAGCAGGTTGCTTAATTCAGTTCTATTTGGCTTAGGCTGATCCTGACTCCCTCAATGCGCGTTTAAAAGTATCTTGTCACCACGCGCTTTGCGAGGTATTCATTGAGCTCAAACCCGGCCATTGAGCTGCTATCGTAGTCACCGCCCATGGTGGCAATCACTAAATCTCGCTCGGGATAAACGATGATACTGTTACCGCCCCAACCGAGAGCTGAGATAGAGCTAACTTGCTGTTGGCCAACATTATATTGGTTAAGCCACCAATAGTAGCCATAGGAGCTGCCAGCCCAAGCAGACCAAGGCTTGGCGAGTTGATTTTGGGTCGACTGCGCTACCCACTGCTGAGAAACGATTTGTTTACCCTGCCATTTCCCTTGATCGAGAAGCATTTGCCCTAGTTTGGCGCGGTCCCATACGGTGAGGTAAACACCGCCATTGGTATTGGGTGAGGAGTTACCGCCAAAGGTGTGCCAATGCCAATATTGAATGCCCATAGGTGTGAATAAATGCTGCTGGGCAAAATCAAATAAATTGGTTTGCGTTGCATTTTGGATGATTTGACCAATAAGAAAGGGCTGCCATTCGCCGTAAGCAAAACTGCCTGTGGCATTTGAGTTAGCCGGTAAAGAGGCGACATATCGCGCAGGATTGCTCGCATAGAACATCTTATCAATCGAGTTGTTGGTGTTAATGCTGCCGTCACTCTTATATAGCTGCTGATTCCAGCTTATCGCGTCGGTCATCGTCAGTAAGTCTTTGATAGTGATATTGGCCTTAGCACCGGTGAAGTATTGACTTAACGAGCCTAGATAGCGAGCGGCAGGATCATCTACGCTCTTGATAAAGCCTTGGTCAATTGCAATGCCCAGTAGTAAGCTGGTCACGCTTTTGGTTAATGAATTGGTTTGGTAGGTTTCATTACTGACGGCGCCATTCGCCGTGTCAAACCAACTATAGACAGGTACCCCTTTATGGTACACCACCATGCCACCTAAAGCATGATTGTTATCGCGACTAGCATAAGCGGTAAAGTTATCGAGTGCGCGTTTTTGTGCTGTGGTGAGGGTATCTTTTAATGTTGGAATTTGCTGCAGGTTACGTTGACCTTCGCTATGGCCACCGTAATAGCCCCTGCCATAGGCGTCCATGGTAATGGGGCTGGTGTTATACACTTGGGGTGGTTTGGTGGCACAGGCAGAAATAAACAACAGAGCGAACAAAAATAGGTATTTCACGGTTTTCTCAATTAAATAGATAATATCGCTCGTATTTTATATTGGTTTGATGTTTTTGTAATGCTTTTTTATGAACATCTTGACCCCATTAATGGGGTCAAGATGATTGGGTATAAACCTTGTTCTTATTGCCGCTTTACTCAGGGTTAGCGCGAGTACTGGTGTCCTAGCATGACCTGACTACTAGGATATTGCTGCTGCAACTGTGCGGCTAAGCTTTTTAGCTGTTGTAAGCTGGTTTGATTTTGCGCTTGGTTTTGTGTGAATTGTCCCGGCTCGACTTGGTTGTCCCACCCCCATTGGGTATGAGAGACATCACCCACCACTAATACGGGGCCGGTTTGGGCATTGACCAGATACGCGGTCGATCCGGGCGTGTGGCCCGGCATATGCAGGGCAAAGACCGAGCCATCACCAAAAATATCGACAATGTCGCCTTGCCATTGTTGTAGTGCTGGCCTGCCTTTAAGTAGTGAGTTAATCACGTGTTGGGTGGCCACATTCATCCAATAACGGCTTTGCCCTTCATTGTTGCCAACATAGATGGGGGTCTCTAGAGCGAGGTCGGGCAGGCCGGAAATATGATCTAAATGTAGGTGAGTCAAAAACACGCCCTTGATGGCGGGGCGCTGAGCCGCGGCAAGATAGGCTTGGGTGGATTGATGCAGGTTTAACAACTCAAAACCAAACAGTGAATGCAATATGGCGTTGATCCCGAACTTAGCTGGGTCGTCTAATAGTTGAGCCGACACCCCGGTATCGATTAAATAATCCCCTTGTATGGGATGTTGGATATGATATGCAAATATGTGAATGGCTTCATTTTTATCAACGAGTTTGGCTTGCTTGGCTTTGGGGTGGTTTAAGTTGACTAGACCCGACAATGGCACTTGCCAATCGGCGGCAACAAATCGCGTAAACGGTACTTGAGTACCTTGAGCTAGGCGCGCCAGCATTTCGGCTTCAGTGACGACGCTCCCTTGTGGTTGTTCACTGACTTGATGGAGAGTGGCGCGAGTCTGACTGATGGCAATGAGGGAAGCCAGTGTTATCAGTAGGCCGATAACTAACCATACATAGCGTTTTTTCATCTTACTTTCCATTGTATAAATAAATGTCGATATGACGATTTTAGCTATGAATAATTGATTGTTAATCCGCTAAAAATGCATTTGCCCATTCATAATTGAATAGATGTGTTACCTAGCTCTCATCTTTAATTGATATTTGGTTGGTTGTTTTGTGACCTTCAAGCGCCGTGTCTACACTTTATTTCGGGTATGGCATAGGTGAGGGAAAAAAGATGAGAGCGATAGGGTGGTTTATTTTATTTATTGCGAGCCTTAATCAGGCAATGGCATCGTGCGAAGGGGCGTTTATTGCGCGGCAAGACGCACGCTTTTCGGCTCAAGGTGATTACTGGTATCAAGGTTTTGAGGTGCCAGAGGGATCGGTTGGTGAGTTCGTTTTTCGCGTGGTTGCGGTTGGCAGCATTGATGCAACCGTCATTGATGAAGCTGATGTCCAGCGCTTTATTGATGGTCAGAGTGTGGGGGCGTATAGTATTTTTTCGCAAAAAATCGGCACCCAAGGTATTTCATTGCCGGCGGGTAATTATGCGGTGGCGTTAAGGAATAGACTGGATGGCGAGAGCCGCTATTCCATCGAACTCGATTGTGACAAAACATACAGTGATGCGACGCGCATTGATGCCATGACACGTGCCGAGCAGATCTCAGCGGGAGCAAAGTATTATCACTCGCTTACTGTCAACGAAGGTTATCGCTTGTGGGTTGACGGCGTTAGCCTTGGGCTTGAAACCTTTATTATTCCTTCTAGCCAATTAAGCGCATTCACGTCTAACCAAGAGTTTCAGTACTACACCGACTTTGGCAGCATCGCCAGTGCTAACCAACCGGGCGGTTATGAAATCAAGCTCAGCCCTGGGGAGTATTATTTAGCATTACGTAACCTCAATGATGAGCCGATGCCAGTTACCTTTACGATTGAACTGTTTCAAATCACCGACGAAGGGGTTGAGCAAGATAATCTCGATGAAGATGGCAATGTGATCCCGAGCTCGCCAGATTTAACGGCCAGTGGAATGACGTTTGAAGGGCAATCGAGTGTCAATATTGCGAACGGGGTGTTGTCGGCTGAAATCGCGAGTTTGGCGAATTATAGCAACCAGAGTATTGGCCCACTTACCTTGCTCTGGCTGGCCAGTAAAGATGGCGAGGTCAATGGCTCGACCATCATAGCGCGCAAACCTTTTACTGATTTTAATAACTCTGATGGCGTATTCACAAGTGGTAGCCGCTATACAGATATCACCTTGACGACGGAATACACGCCGCCAAGTTATGGTCAATATCAAGTCATACTGGTGGTGGTTGATTCGGCAACCGAAACCATGGTTTACGATAAAATTGTCTATAGCAATAGCATGACGTTAGGTGAAGCGCCTAGTGAGCCTGAGCCGAGTGATAGCGTTGATATAGGCAGTGAATCAAGCGGCGATTCAAGCTCTGGAGGTGGCGGCATGGCTTTTTGGATCATGCTGTTAGCGGTTTTAGTATGGTGTAAGCGTCGTGGTTAGAGGTGTTCGATCAAGCTCAGCAAATCGCTGGGTTTGATCCACTCATTTACGGTGCTATTCTGCTGACCAAACGAGTTAATTTGAGTAAGAGGTAATGGACTTGAGCGGTCAGCAAACGGGGCCAAATTGGCAAGATCTTAAATTGTTTCTTGCTGTTGCAGAGTCGGGCAGTTTTAGTGCTGCGGCCCGCTTGTTAGGGTTGGGTCAGCCTACTTTAAGTCGACGCATTGCCGAGTTTGAAAGTGATTTAGGCACAAGCTTGTTTGTCCGCTTGCCCCAAGGGTGCCAGTTAACCGAAACTGGGCGTGCGTTATTGCCTGCAGCGCAGCAAATGGCGTGTTGGGCGCAGCAGGCAAAACTGGCATTAACGCCAACGCCACACCAAGTTAAAGGTAAGGTGCGTGTGACCGCGCCGCCGGGCATTGCGTTCACGATTGTGCCAACGGTAGCAAAACAAGTTCGAGAGCGTTTTCCTGATATTCAATTGGAAGTGATCAGTAGCGTGGATACCTTAGACTTGGCGCGTGGTGAAGCGGATATTTCCTTACGAACCCAGTTACCGAGCTCGAATGAATTGCTTTGTTTAGCCTCGCTGCGCAGCGAAATGGCGGCCTATGCGCATCCCGAATACATTAAGACGCTCGTTGCTCGCCCTGAACTGGCAGACATCGATTGGATTTGCTGGGCGCCCCCTTTTGAGCAATTGCAGGTTAACCAAGTGCTGCAATCGCAAATTGATCATTTCACCCCTTGTTTTAGTAGCGATGACTTTAATGTGCAGCTGGCTGCTTGCGCGGCAGGCGTGGGAGCCATGGTATTGCCATTGGCGATTTGTGATCATCCTTTGTTGCAAGCATTACGACCTTTACCTTTGGATATTAGTCAGTATGGCATTGGCGAGCTCTATTTGGTTGTGCATCGACGTCAGGCCCATTTGCCAAAGATTAAGCAGGTTGCGAATGCGGTGGCGGATCATTTTGCCGCGGTCACTGCGCAGTTGTAATTCTATTGAGCATGCTGTCAAATTGCAGTCAAGCTGATGGCTAGGCACTTGTTGTTGCTCTGTGCTTTAGTATAATCGCGCCTCGATTTTTTGGGTTCCCTCACCCCAACCAACAAAAAGGTACAATATGAATACTCATACCTTAACGCAGGCAAAGTTTGCCTTGCTTGTTCTATCGCTATTTCACATTGGCATCATTGCATCCAGTAATTACTTGGTGCAACTGCCGGTCACTATTTTGGGAATGCACACTACTTGGGGCGCGTTTACCTTTCCGTTTATCTTTTTGGCAACGGATTTAACGGTACGCATCTTTGGTGCGGCCTTGGCGCGCAAGATTATTTTTGTGGTGATGCTGCCGGCATTAGTCATTTCTTACTTATTGTCGGTGCTCTTCTTTAATGGTGAATACCAAGGGCTGGCAGGCTTGGCCGAGTTTAATGCTTTTGTTGGCCGCATTGCACTGGCCAGTTTCTTAGCTTACTGCTTAGGTCAATTGCTGGATATTTCGGTGTTTAACCGCATGCGTCAGTGGCCGCAGTGGTGGGTCGCGCCGTTAGCGTCCACTGTATTGGGTAACTTGCTTGATACCTTGATTTTCTTTTTTGTGGCCTTTTATCAGTCCAGCGATGCTTTTATGGCCGCTCACTGGTTTGAAATCGCCCTGGCTGATTATGGCTTTAAACTCTTGATTAGTGTGTTGGTGTTTTTGCCTTTCTATGGCGTTATTCTGACTAAGTTGCAGAAATACCTACTTAAATCTGAGCGCTTATGTGATCAAGATAAAGCCAAGGCCGTAGAAGTATTAGCTCGTTAGTGCTTAGTGGGTTAGAATACGGCGTTTTTTTGCACTCGTGTCATGCATTCAGAGGTAACAATGACCACAGAAACTCAGGGAAAGGAAGATATTTATGCCGATATTCGTCCTTATAACGACAGTGAGATCGCCGATGTAATTCGTCGCATCACCCATGATGCTGAGTTCATTGAGGCCATGACAAAGATCCGCTTTCCGCGTTTAGCGACTTGGGCGCCTTGGCTAATGCAACCTTTGGTTAAGCAAGCCTTGATTAAAAAGTGGGCAGGGCTGAACTCCGTGGCAAAAGTGCAGGACGAAGTGGCGTCATACATGCAAGGTATGATCAACACCACCACCTCTAAGGTGACATTTTGCGGTCTTGACCAACTTCAACCTGACCAGGCTTATTTATTTGTTTCGAATCACCGTGACATCGCCATGGACCCGGCATTTGTGAACTGGGGGTTGTACCATAATAAACTTGGTACCGTGCGCATTGCCATAGGTGATAACTTACTGAAAAAGCCGTTTGTGACCGATTTAATGAAGCTTAACAAGAGCTTTATTGTGAAGCGTTCCGCCACTGCGCCGCGGGCCATGATGGCAGCGTTTTCACACTTGTCCGCTTATATCAAGGATTCGTTAGATACGGGCAACAATATTTGGATTGCGCAAAAAGAAGGCCGAGCTAAAGACGGTTATGATAAAACCGATCCTGCTATCATTAAAATGTTCTACATGCATGGTAAGAAGCAGAAAATCGCCTTTCCCGACTATATCAAGCAGCTCAAAATTGTGCCGGTTGCGATCTCTTACGAGTATGATCCGGGTGATATCAGTAAAGCGCGTGAGTTAGTGGCAACCGAGCAAGACGGTAAATACGAGAAAGCCGAGTTTGAAGACATTGTTAGTATTATGGAAGGCATCAAGGGCAAAAAAGGGCACGTTCATGTGGCTTTTGGCCAGCCGCTAACGGAAGAATTTGCGACAGCCGAGGATGTCGCACAAGCTATCGATGACTGTATTTATCGTCAATATTATTTGCATCCTTCTAATTTATTGGCGGCCAAGGTGCCAGAGGCAGAAAAGGTGACCTTTGTTGATCGTCAAGCATTTGAAGATCACATGAACCAAGTGCCAGAGTCACTACGTGAGCGAGTAATGGCCATGTATGCTCAGCCGGTATTTAATCGCGCCAAAGTTACAGCATAACCTACTGTTAGATTTGCGGGACTGCAGTCTTGTGGGAGCCGCAGTCATGCGGCGATAGATGCCAAACCTCAATCGATAAATCGCACCATCACTGGTGCTCCTACAGGAGGTTGCTTGTGATCACTCGATTACCTAAATGGGTTGAATACGGCGCGTTTCTGTTGGCTTTATTGGCCGGATGCGTTAATGCTATCGGTTTGTTAGGCTTTGACCATCAGGCCGTATCACATCTTTCTGGCTCGGTGACCCAATTTGGGGTTGGCCTGTTTACGCTTAATCCCGTTACGCTTCATCTCTTTTGGGTCATTGTTAGCTTCCTAGTGGGCGCGATGATCAGTGGCGTGTTGATAGAAAACACGGCCTTAAAGTTAGGTCGTCATTATGGCTCAGCGCTGTTAATTGAAGGTGGCTTGTTAATCTTAGCCATGTTGGCGCTGCAATACGGTTCTAATTGGGGCCATTATTTTGCGTCTGCTGCATGTGGCTTACAAAATGCGCTGATCACCACCTATAGCGGTGCGGTTGTTCGCACCACCCATGTCACCGGCGTATTTACCGATTTAGGTTTGATGATAGGGGCAAGGCTGCGCGGCCAAGCTTTTGATAAGCGAAAGGCTATTTTGTTTAGCATTATCATCGTGGGTTTTGTATTAGGTGGAGTGCTTGGGGCGGCCCTGTATCAACAGTGGCACTATTTGGCCTTACTTGTGCCCGCAGCCATGGCCGTATTATTAGCCCTGCTTTATCACGCGTTAGTGCGGGATAAACCCCCCCGTTTAGATTAGGGCGTGCTGGCCCCTATTCAGCTTAGATGGGTAAGGTGAACGGGCTTAGGGTAATTTCCCAAGTCTTTATTGGCATTATTAAGTACACTATAGGGATATTCCTTTTTAGTGATGATCCATAGTTTATGCCACAAGCCGATGCCCATTTCTCCAGCCTAGCGTTAATGCCCGCGCTTTTATCTCGTTTGGCCGAACTCAAGTATGTTAAGCCCACTGCAATCCAATCGTCTATTATCCCACCTGCGCTGGCGGGGAGGGATATTCTTGCGGGCGCGAATACCGGATCGGGTAAAACGGCGGCGTTCGCCCTGCCTATCTTGCAGCGCTTAGCCAACGCGAAACCGAACAAGGCGAAAGCTTCGGGCAATTGGGTGAGAGCCTTGGTGTTAGTACCCACAAGAGAATTAGCCCAGCAAGTTAGCGCGAGCTTTGCGTCTTACGGCCAACATTTACAGCCTAAAATGAAGGTAACCTGTGTGCAAGGTGGGGTATCCGCCAACACGCAAATGTTGGCATTGCGCGGCGGTAGCGATGTGGTGGTGGCGACGCCAGGTCGTTTATTGGACTTGATTGCAAATAATGCGTTGAAGCTGGAGCAAGTTGAGGCCTTGGTGCTTGATGAGGCTGACCGGTTGTTAAGCTTAGGTTTTGCCGAAGAGTTACAGGCCCTATTGAGGTTAATGCCTAGTCGCAAGCAAACCTTGCTGTTTTCCGCGACGTTTCCAGAAGAATTAACGAGCTTAACCGAGAAATTATTGACCGACCCGGTGTCGCTACAATTGCAACATCAGCAACAAAGTACGCTGGAACAACGCGTTATCACGGTGAATAAAAACCAAAAGGTGGCGTTGCTCAGTCATTTAGTGAAACAAAATGCGTGGTCACAGGTCTTAATTTTTGCCAACGCCAAGAAGACCTGTGACCGTTTGGCACAAAAGCTAGAAAAAGCGGGAATTAAGGCGCAGGTGTTTCACAGCGACAAAGGGCAAGGGGCGCGTAACCGTATCTTAACGGGTTTTAAAGTGGGTGAGATTGAGGTGCTGATTGCCACCGATATTGCGGCGCGGGGGATCGACATTGATAAGTTACCCGTGGTGATTAACTATGAGCTGCCGCGCAGCCCAGCCGATTATATGCACCGTATTGGCCGAAGTGGTCGTGCGGGTGCAGCGGGCTTAGCCTTATCGCTGATTGCTCATGATGAATACCAGCACTTTAAGTTGATTGAAAAGAAAAACAAATTTCGTCTGCCACGTGAGCAGTACGAGGGATTTGAGGCCGATGCTGAGGCGCCTGCAGGTTGTCCGTCACGCCTTGCTAAGCCTGCGATCCCCGCACCCGGCATGGGTAAAAAGAAACGTAAGCAAGCCCAAAGCGGTCATAACAGTCAGAGTCAGAATAAGGTGAAAGGCACGACTAAGCGTGGTAAAGACCCCTTGGCTGCCGCTCAAGCCATGGTGGATGATGCTTGGGCTAATTGGAAGAATAAATAGTTTGGGGCTGATGCCTGTTAGTGGGAGCTAGGCTTTGGTGGGAAGCCTTATTGGAGAGAAACCCTGTGGGAGCGGTTTTTAAACCGCGATTAACGTGTCTACCACGCGCTGTTTCGCGGAATGAATTCCGCTCCCACGAAAGAACATTCCCACCAAAAACCGCTTCTACAAACAAGGATCATGAGGAGGGATAATGCAACTTACTTTGATGACGCTTAATTTACTCAATTTTGTCGCACCTCCTAATGCGGCTTATGAAATAGACAATATTTTAAGCGCGCAGCAGTGGCAGAAAAAGCAAGACTGGATCGCTCAAACTCTCTCTGATGCGAAAGCCGATGTGATCGGTTTTCAGGAAGTCTTTTCCGCTGCTGAACTGGCCAGTGTGTGTGCCGAGCAAGGCTATGGGCATTTTATCTCGACCTTGCCCGAACAAACGTCGGATAGCCATGTGTTCATCAAACCTGGGTTAGCATTAGCAAGTAAGTATCCATTAGATACAAAGTCCTTACATGATGATTTAGCGGCACATTTGTTTAGTCGTGAGCCACTTATTGCGCAGGTTAGTGTCCCCGGTTTTGGTGCTTTGCGCTTGTATGTCGTGCATTTAAAATCAAAACGTGCCCTCCTTGATCGTGATACAGCGGCGCAAGCCAGTGAGCTCGAGCATTATATGGGGCGTTGGGCCAGTGACCAATTGCGCAGCCAAGAAATGAGCCTGTTGATGCAAGACATTTTGTTGCAACGCCAACAGGTTAAGCAGGGGGTGGTGGTGTTTGGAGACTTTAATGACGACCTCTCTCAGGGGGCGTTGCCGCTAGCCTTTGCTACGCCAAGCCCTAAGGCGATAGACAGTGAAAACACTTGGTCGATGCACGATAGCTATTCGCTTTTTGCCACCACAGATGAGCGTCGACCAACCCATTATTATGGGGTGCACGGACGGATATTAGATTACATCTTATTGTCGGGCGAGTTTGCTTCAAACTATGGCCAACAAATTGGTTTGGTAACAGGGTATGAATGTTTGGATCACCATTTAACCCACGCTGACTTTGCCGAGCACAGCCAAGCGAGTGACCATGCTGCTGTGGTCGTGAAGTTAACCAGTCTATGTCGATAGGTTTAGCTTGATTGAGGCGCCATGACATGGCGTTAGTAAGGATAGCCAAGATACAAATGGGGATTGCACCTTGGCTAATTGAGGGTAAGGGCTGTTAAGCGAAATCTGTATATTGTCTGTATTTCACTTTAAAGAAAATGATGTACAGCACAGGGACGATTAACAAGGTAAGTATGGTGGCCACGCCAAGACCAAACATCACCACTGCCGCCATGGACTCAAAGAAAGCGTCGGTGATCAAGGGCAAAATACCTAAGATAGTGGTGACCGCTGCCATACATACCGGGCGCACGCGGCTCACTGTGGAGTCAAACACGGCTTGGTAAGGCTCTTTACCTTCGGCAATTTCGATATTGATTTGATCAAGTAACACGATGCCGTTTTTCAATAGCATGCCCGATAAACTCAGCATCCCCAGCAGCGCCATAAAGCTAAAGGGTTTATCCAATACCAGCAGGCCTGAGGTAATCCCGATTAAGGCTAATGGCACACACGCCCAGATCACCAGCGGTTTGCGCACTGAGTTAAATAGGAACACGGTGATCAAGAACATGAACAAGAAACCCAATGGTAAGGTAGCAAATAATGCCGCCTGAGCATCTTGTGATGATTCATATTCACCGCCCCATTGCAGCTCATAGCCGTCGGGTAATTCGAGCGCTTCAACCTGAGGTTTTACCTTGGCAAATAGTGCCGCAGGCAATAAGTCATATTCAAAGTCGGCGTCGGCAAAGACGGTCAGTGTGCGTTTGCGGTCTTGGCGTTGAATGATGGGATCTTCAAACTTCACCGCAAAACCATCTACAACCTGTTGCATTGGCACATATGCATTCAACGCAGGGCTCCATATCCGTAAGCTTTCTAGTGACTCTATATCGATGCGCTCTTCTTCGGGCAGGCGGCTGATGATAGGCAGCAGCGACGTCCCTTCACGATAAAGGCCGACTGGCAATCCAGAGAAGGCAAAGGCCAAGGTGCTGTCGACATCGCGTTTACTGATCCCCAAGCGTCGGCCTTGGGTTTCATTAAATTGGGGTTCGATATATTTCACTCGTTCGCGCCAGTTGTGGCGCACATTAACCGTGCCCGGAGTGGCGTTAAATATCGCCATCACTTGCACCCCAATTTGGCGCAATACATCGGGATCGGCACCCACAATACGGGCCTCTATCTTAGCGTCGGTCGATGGGCCTATCTCAAGACGCTTAAACTTGTATTGCGCTTGTGGATACTGACTTTCGAGCTGTTGGCGCAGGGCGACCATGGTGGGCTCTAGATTATCAAAGGCAGTGGTACGAACAGCAATTTGCGCGTAAGCACCGTAGTTTTTCTCTGGCGAGTAAGTGAGCAAGAAGCGTTGAAAGCCTTTACCTACTGTGGTGGTGACGAACTCAATGTGTTCAAGTTTGAGCGCATCCGCTTCCATTTTCGCTACCGTGGTTTGGGTTTGGCGAATGTCCGTGCCCTCGGGTAGCCATACATCGACTAAGAATATGGGCGTAGTTGAAGGAGGGAAGAAGGATTGTTTGACGAACCCAAACCCAACGACAGAGGCCGCGAATGCGACAACCACGAGCACCACACTGGTCCATCTAAATCGTAGACAAACATCGAGTAACTTTTTGTAAAGTGTGAAAAATGCGCCGCCATAGGGATCTTTCTGTTCGTCGGTTGCATTGTCTGTGGTGTTGTCTTTGAAAAACAAATCGGCCAAAAAGGGTGTGATCGTGATGGCCGTGATCCAAGATAAAAACAGTGAAAACAGCAGCACCCAGAATAATGAGCCGGCAAACTCACCCGTTGAGTCGGGCGATAAGCCAATCGGTGCAAATGCGGCTATCGCGATGACGGTGGCGGCCAGTAGCGGCCAAATGGTTTGTTTCACGATGCCTTGAGCTGCCTCAAGGGTCGTTTGTCCGCGTTGGCGGCCGATCAAGATGCCCTCTACGACAACGATGGCGTTATCGACCAACATACCCAGTGCAATAATCAGCGCCCCTAACGAGATGCGTTGCAGTTCGATCTCGGCCTGTAACATCAGCATAAAGGTGCCTAAACAGGTCAGGAATAAGATAATGCCGATAAGGACACCGCTCTTAAAGCCCATAAAGAATAGCAATACCCCGACCACAATCACGACCGCGGCAATCAAGTTCCAAACAAAGCTGGAAACGGATTTATCGACCTCAGTGGGCTGGCTATACATGGTTTCGATGATCATGCCCGCAGGGCGAGCATAGTCAATGTCGGCAAGCTTATCAGCCACGGCCTTGCCCACGTCGACCACATTAACGCCTGAAGTAAATGAAATACCCAGGTTGATGGCTTGATGTTGATTGAAGCTAATTAAGTTGCTGGGGATATCTTGGTAACCTCGGCTGACCGTTGCCACGTCTTTCAAAAAGATCAATTTGTTGCCTGAAGTCCCTGGGATCACGAGGTCTTCCAGCTCTTTAACCGATTTAAATGCACCACTTGGACGCAACCGAATATTGTCACTACTGATGCGAATGTTACCGGCATCGGTCACCATGTTTTGTGAGTTGAGCAAGCTCATGATTAAGGAAGGGTCGATGTTCGAGCTGGCCAGTTTGTTAAGAGATATTTCAATAAATACCTGCTCATTTTGCTTACCGGCCGCAGACACCTTACTGACACCTGGCACGAGTTCGAGCTCGCGGCTGACGTAGTCAACGTAATCTGATAAGTCTTTGTAGCTGTAATCTTTACCGCTGATCATCAGCATAATGCCAAACACGTCACCAAAATCATCGTTGACCATAGGTTGGCCAACGCCGGGGGGCAGTTTGCCAGACATATCGTTGACCTTGCGCCGCAATTCGTCCCATATCTGTGGCAACTCATTGGGGCCATAGATATTTTTCATGGTGATGGTGACCTGTGACATACCTGCTGTGCTTAATGACTTGATTTCATCAACATAGGGCAGGGCCATGATGGCTTTTTCAATTGGGTAGGTCACCTCTTCTTCTACTTCGGTTGAGGTGGCGCCGGGGTACATGGTGACCACGATGGCGTCTTTAATGGTAAAAGGCGGATCTTCGAGTTGACCCAAACCGGTGAACGCCACTGAGCCACCAATCAGAAGGATCAGAATAAACATCCAACTGATGACGGTATTTTTAATAAAGTAACCTGCAATGTTCATCTTGGTGTTTATCCTTTTCTCAACGCAACTTGTTGTCCTTCAACGAGGCGATTAACCCCGCTGGCAATGATCACTTCGCCGTCATTTAGGCCTTGGGTGATTTCTATCATGGTGCCTGTGATCACGCCAAGGGTCACTTGGCGTTGGGTGACGGTTTGGCTGTCGGCTTGATAGACCCACACACTGGCGGTTTGTTGCTCCAGTTGATCGCCGTCGAGCATGGCCACAGCACTTAATGGAATGGTTTGAGCGCGAGAGTAGGTGTAGGTCACATCATTCAGGTCTACCTCAACTTGTGCGGGCATGCCTTGGAGCACGGGATATTGAGGATCCAGGGGCACATTGAGGGTGACAATATAGGTCTTGGTGGCTGGATCCTTCTCAGTGTTTACCTCCAACGTGGTGCCGACAAAGGTTTGGCTTGGGTAGGCTTCAAACACCACCTTGTATTGACGGCGATGTTCTTTGTACTCATTGCGTTTTGATACGGCTAATAACGTATCGGGTACCTGCACATCAACTTCGATGAACTCGAGCTTGTGCATGGTTAGCACTTCGGTACCGGGCTGGATATTGACAAAAGAATCCAGTGCGACATCACTGACAATGCCATCAAAAGGGGCGCGTAGTTCGGTATAACTTAACTCTAGCTCAGCACTGCGGTTTTGCGCTTTGGCGACCAAATATTGAGCTCGCATTTGGTCGTATTCAGATTGCGCCATCAGTTGTTTATCGAGCATTTTTTGCGCGCGCTGGAACTGATTGTAAGTCGATTGCATGCGTGCTCGGCGATCATTTAAGTTTACCTCATAATCGCGCTTATCCAGCACTGCCAGCAGGTCGCCTTGCTTAACCTTTTGACCGTTGGTGACTAAGATATTGGCGATTTTGCCGTCAACACGAAAGGATAGCTTAGTGAGATCTTGGGCGCGGGCCACGGCGTTGAAGACGCGCTCAACTTTATTGCTGGCTTGAGGGATTTGGTATACCTCTACCGCAACCGGCGGTTTATCTTTTATCTCAACCTCTTGGCAGCCGAGTAAGGCCATAGAGAGCACGAATAATGGCGTGGTTTTGATTAGTTTCATATTAGAGTCCTCGCTCCTTCACCCAGCGCACGGCGGGTTGACCATCCTGCAATTCATTTGCACCTACCGTCACTAAGAGGTCGCCATCCATTAAACCATCCACTAAGCGGCCTTCGGCAAGGGTCACGGCAACCTTCTCCACTCGTTGTTGAGTTTCGTTGAGTCGGAAAACGAAATCTTGACCGTTCTCTTTCACCACTGCGCTTGCTGGGACCTTAGGCTGTGAGCCATCGCTTTTAGCTGGCAGGCTGATACGTACCGACGCCGACATGCCAGGAAAAACATTCAGTTTGTCTGGGCGAGGTAATCTTAAGATCACCGTGTAACTGCCGGTTGTACTGTCGGCAATGGTACTGAGTTCCGTGATATGCGCATCAAACCATTGATCTCTGCTGGGGAATTTAACCTTCACGGCATAGCTGTCATTGGGCTGCTGTGAGGGGTGAGCTGAACTAGTGTGTTCCTGATTTTGATACATGCCAATGAATTGCTCGGGCAATTGAAAGTTTACATCGACCAAGGTATCCGTTTGAATAGTTAACACCGATTCCTTGGGGGCGGTAAACTCAAATACTTCCTTAAACCTTGCCGCCACAATGCCATCATAGGGGGCGACTAACTGGGTATAGCTCAGGTCGTTATTGGTTTTATCAAGGGCGGCTTGAGCGACGCTGTAGTCGCGCTTTACTTTGTCAAAGTCGTTACGGGATATCACGCCTCGTTTAACCAATTCTTGCGAGCGGTTGAACAGCACTTTAGCTAAATTGTACTGCGCTTGAGCGATATCATGTTGCTGTTGATACAGGGCGGCATCCAGCTTTGCTAGCACAGTACCGGCCTTCACGGTTTGTCCAGGGCGGACTAGTATTTCAGCAATGGCGCCGCCAACTTGAAATGACATCACGGCACGGTTTGATGCTTGCACCTCACCTGGCAGGGTGCGCGAGCGTTTGGTATCCGCAAGGTTAATTTGGCTTACTTTGACGGGGCGTTTTATTTCAGGCTGATTGGCCGTTGCGGGCGCTTCTTCGGCGCAAGCGCTGAGCAATAATGCGCTTGCGACGAGTAACAGGCTGAGGGGGGCCAGTTTTTTCATTCGATTATCCGTTCTAATTTGATAGAAGATGGCTAACTTGGTGATTTAAGTGTACTGAAGTCAGCCAGTTATTTATAACCCAAATAGGTTTTTTTTAGGACGAGGTAAGTAAAAAAAACCTTTTCGTGATCACGCAACGATTTTGCTGGTTCACGGCGAGCTTGATAGCAGGGATGCCCTGAGCCCCATTGACAGGACATAACTAAAGGTAAACACCTGAATAATATCGGCTGTCTCACATTTTCATGCTCCAAGCATTTCAATTCATGCTTTCGTTAGCAAAACCTGCTTCAATAAAGTTATTGCTATCAGCGAGAGTCGATATGGTTGTAGTTCGTGGGTTGTTGGTCATTTTTATGGCAGTAGTAACAGGCTTTGCATTGCCTTATTGTTATGCCTTTTTAAATATTAGCTATGTACAGGATGTGCAGGTTTGGTTAGTGACCAATAAGGCATTAGTGGCACTACTTGGCCAATGGTTTTCAGGTGCGTTAGCTGAGCAAGTGATGTATTGGTTGGTAGTGACCGTCACTGCCAGTGTTTACGCCATTTTATTTGGGGCGATCTTGGGGCTGCTGATCGGTTTTCTGCAGTCTGGTCGGTTGTTTTTTTATGTCTGTCTTTGGTATCCGGTGCTGTTTTTTTGCAGCGCTTTTTTTCCGCCTATTTTATCCATTCAGATCGACGGCTACTCGCTAATTAAGCCCATTGAAGCCATCGGCCATAACTGGCAGCCAACGCTTGTGATCTTATTTTCATTGTTCTGTTTGTTTTTTGCCTTGTTTCGTGGCTTCAGCGACATAGAAAAGGAAAAACCGGAGCAAACCGATTATCTATTTCGTTAAGCCTTGGGTTTAAGCAAGAGATGGGAAAAGGAGCTGTTAGGGGCGCATATTTTTGCCATAATGGCGCTAATTTTTGCCGTGAAATGAGTGAAACATGAATCAGATATCTTTTGACCTTACCCGTTTACAAGCCATGCTGGCTGAAGCCAAACAGGCTTCGTTATTGACACCAACCTATGATGATTTATGGAACCCGGCCTGCTACCCCAATGGTGAGTTGGTGAATGAAGACGGCCAAACCGAAAGTGAAGTGGTGCTCAGCGGGGGGGAATTTTGGCCAGATTGGCAGCACATAGAGCCAGCTAAAATTCAGCCCCAGTTGATCCTAATGGCGGAAGGTATTCACGGCATATATATCATTAATAATGTGGGCGGTGATGTGTCACCCGTTGAACGTGGCATGATTTGTTACGCTAAAGGTTTTAATCCAGAGCAGCATCGCGATCAACTCAACAAACAAGTTAAGTTATTTGGTAAAGACGGCCACGCGTTTGTGGTGCCAACAAAGTGGTTAGCCTTGGCAGCAGAAGCAGGCAAAAAGTCATTGGTCATTGATGTCAGTGACAGTGAATGTGAACTTTCATTAAGCTAAGGAGCCCCCATGCAGCTATATACTAATGTGCCCAAGGAAATGCAAAAAAGTGCCAAGTTGGCCGCCATACTGATGATGGTGATAGGTGCATTAGCTGTTATTTTACCTGTCTACTTTGCCACCTTGTCGGTGATGATATTAGGGGTGGCTTTGCTTGCATGTGGGGGCTTGGGTTGGCTCTACAACCGTCATTTAAGTCGTTGCGGCATTAATGAAACCAGTAATCTTATGCCACTTATTTTTTGCTTGCTAGGCTTATTATTACTGCTGGTTCCCTCGTTAACCTTATCGGTGGCCGGATTAATCATCGGGGTTGGGTTAATCTTTTCCGGTGTGATGGGCTGGCTTACTGAGCGGCGAATTGTGAACCCTTCCTTTTGGTGGCAATTACGCCACGGCATCACGGCTTTATTAGGCTTGGTGCTGATTCTATCGGGTGCCACCGGCGCTGCTTGGTTAATTGGTGTGTTATTTGGTTTGAATATCTTAATTGCTGGCGCCAATGTTTGGCTGACTCTTGCCAGTCAGGCTCGCATGCCATAGTTGATATTGATTGTCATTTTCATTAAAGTGGTTGGCTGGGTTTGATGCTAAGTTTTTGGGGGCCGCGAATGAAAACGACAGACAGCCAATGCCAACAGCAACGGCCAGTGGTGCAAGATAACACGCCTAAGATCCAGTTGGAGATCGACCAAGCCACATTGGCTCGCTTATTTGCACAAGGGCATTTATGCGCCGCGCAAATTAATTGCCTGAATTTGACTTCTAAGCAAGCCGTTTGGCACTTATGTCTGCAGGCTTGTGGCCACTGCGTTGAAATACAAGGAGGAACAGAAGCTAAGCAGTCACTCACCTCTTCTCATCTAACAGGTAGCTGGCAGCATCTGACAAAGATTGTTTAGGCGCTAATTAAATGGGAATCTCTCCATTAGTCTGGCTTCGTGCATCCTGCACCTTGAGGTGTCTTGGATATAAAGAACAGAGGCTAGGCAGTCACTCTCCTTACTTCACTTCGCCTCATCTAACAGGTAGCTGGCAGCATTTGCCAAAGATTGTTTAGGCGCTAATTAAATGGGAATCTCTCCATCAGTCTGGCGTCGTGCATCCTGCACCTTGAGGTGTCTTGGGTATAAAGAACAGAGGCTAAGCAATCACTCTCCTTACTTCACCTCACCTAACAGGTAGCTGGCAGCATTTGCCAAAGATTGTTTAGGCGCTAATTAAATGGGAATCTCTCCATTAGTCTGGCTTCGTGCATCCTGCACCTTGAGGTGTCTTGGATATAAAGAACAGAGGCTAAGCAGTCACTCTCCTTACTTCACCTCGCCTCATCTAACAGGTAGCTGGCAGCATTTGCCAAAGATTGTTTAGGCGCTATTTTGTATAAACATATAGCTTAACGTTCCTTGAAAAGGCGATATTTCACTCCTTGCACTGGCTGTTGGCGGCTATGCTTGAGACTAGCTTTATTTTTGCAGCAAGCGCCAATGCAATAAAATTGTCTTGATAGTGCGGCAAGATGAAGCCGCTAGCCCTTGTTTATCGCGACTGGAGATGTGTTTGTGCCTCATTTAGTGCTTGAATATTCACATAATCTTACCCATACCTTCGATTCAGATAAGTTGTTGCTTGGCCTACACCAAGAGGTTGTAAACAGTGAGCTGTTTGCAACGGATGATATCCATGTGCGTTGTCAGGATTATCATCAATATTTAGTGGGTGGCAGTATCACCAGCTTTGTCCATTTAGCGGTTGTGGTTGAACCAAGGTATGACTTTGGTGAGAAGAAGCGACTGGCCAATACTTTATTGTCGGTGTTAGCCAACACCTTTCCTACGGTGAACAATGTGGATGTCGATATACGCGAGGCAGAGCACAGTTGTGTCGGCCAGCACCGGGTTGCATTACAAGCGGTAGACAAAGAAAGGGTCTATTGTAACTAGTTACTCACGCATTACTCGCTAGTAACTGCTTCAGCCTAGGTCAGGCCGTGGCCGAAGCAGCGGATGGGTTATAAGTTGCTGGTGGATGAAGGGCTCAAGGGTTGTAAGCTGGCTTCTAGCACGGCAACGCCATTGGGTAGATCAACCTCTTTGCCAAGGGCTTTCATGCTCGAACCGAAGGCGTGCACGGTACGAAACAAGTTATGGGCGCGGCTCTGCTCTCCCATTTGGCCTATCCTCACGATATTGGGGCCAAAGGAGCCTGAGATTTCGACCTTGTAATGGCTCGACATAAAGTTAAGTAGCTCCATCGAATTGATCGTGTCAGGAACATTGATGCCCACCACCGAATTTAAGCGTGCGGGTGCGGGGACGTACAAGGACAATCCCATCGCCTCAATACTGGCTTGCAATGCACGCGAGCAAATCAAGTGTCGTTCAAAGCGTTTGGGCAGGGTTTCATTGCACACTAAGCGTAAGGCTTCGTGTAGCGCCAAGATACCGGAAACGGGAGCGGTATAATGGTAAGACTTTTTATACCAAAATTGATCGGCTAACTTGGCGTCTAAACACCAATGACGCAGGGTTTCCTTTCGGTTTGAAATGACCTGCCATGCTTGATCCGAAAATGCCACTAAGGACACCCCAGGAATGGAAGACAAGCCTTTTTGACCGCCGGTGATCACCGCATCAATATGCCATTTATCCATTTCAAGTGGCATCGTACTTAAGGTACACACTGCATCAACGATGACCAGGCAATGATGCTTTTTGGCTAAGGCACAGATTTCAGGTAACGAGCGATTAAAAACCGTGTTGGAGGTTTCCCCTTGCACTATGGTCAGCACCCTTGGCTGTATCTCCTCGATTAGCCGAGCGACTTCTTCAATATCGGCAAATTCCCCGTTCGGGACGGTATAACGTGTCACATTGGCTTGTGCTCGAGTGGCCATTTCAGCCAATCGTGAGCTGAAGAAGCCATTACAGATGCTCAATACCTTGTCATCGGCTTCAACGAGGTTGACGATGGCCATTTCCATTGCGGCCGAGCCGGGGCCCGCCACCCCGAGGATGTGTTGTGATTCGGTTTGAAATACATAACGTGCCATGGCTTTGACTTGCTCAATAATTTGCGCCATGGTGTTGCCAAGGTGATTGATGACGATCGAGTTGGCTGAGGCAACCTTAGCCGGAATCGGGACTGGGCCTGCTCCCATCATCAACAGGGGTTCATCGGGTAGAATATTGTCCAAAGGAACAATATTAGGCACTTGGATATACATGATAGGGGTCCTTAGCAGGCAAAATCAGCACAAAGTAACAAAAAGTTATCCATTTTAGCTGGGAATGCGGCTTAGGTTAAAGCCAATATGCATTGAAAGTGGTATAAATGACTAAAAGACTGTGGGTAAAGTCAGAAAATTCATTAAAGAGTATTCGCGGCTAAATATCATTTTCATTATACTCACGTCATACTAGAGAGGTTTAATCAGGGACGAACATGGCTAACTCGCAAAAACCAGAATCATTACCATACCTAACACCAACTCAGGTTGCAGAAAAGTTTAAAGTATCACCCATTACTGTTAGACAGTGGTCAAGCAGTGGTAAGTTAAAGTGCCAAACTACACCGGGTGGTCATCGTCGTTATTTACCGGAAGATGTCGCTGAGTTTGCTAAGAGTGCAGGGATCTCTCTTGATGAGCTTAACTCTGGTCCTTGCCGGATCCTGATTGTTGAGGATGATTCGCAGCTTTCTCACTTACTGCAAGAGTTTGTCAGTTCATTTGATGATTCACTTGAAGTCTACTTGGCTGAAGATGGTTTCAGAGCCGGTGAAATGTTACATACCATGAAGCCAGATCTGATTTTATTGGATTTGATGATGCCAGGAATGAATGGTTTTGAGGTGTGTGAGCGTATTAAGCGTAACCCTGCTACACGTAATATTAAAGTTGTGGCGATGACAGGTTTTAGCTCGGAACATAATGTGAACCGAATTTTACATGCTGGTGCAGAAACGTGTTTGAAAAAGCCGATTGATTTTGCTTTGTTACGTGAGATCTTGGCGCAATGCCGAGGAAAAAAATCTGCCTAATTTAGCGGTTTAGGGCAACTGGCGCGGCATTATTTGCCGACCTTAAGGTGTGTCCATGTCGAGAATAAATAATCTGCATTGGGTCGCTGTGATAGTGATTGTCATGGCTATTGTGCTCGTGGTTCAAGGCATGCTGTTGTCCGCCCTGCAACAAGATGGCCAAGCCCGCCATGGCCAAGCGATGGCATTATTAGATGATAATGGCGTCAAGGTAGAGCAAGCTTTGCTGCTTAATTTGGTTGAACGGCCGGAACATGTAAAGCAAGCTGTTGTGTCGGCTATGTCCCTAAAAGGCTTGCGCAAAATTATCGTATTGGATCAGGCCGGTCGGGTTATCTTTGCCAACAACAGTATCTGGTTGCACCACCAAGTTGCTGATCTTGCAGATTATGTACCTATCCTAGCTGCCAATGCGCCGCTTTCCTTTGAGAAACAATTCCAAGTGAGCCGTGATGGCAGCCTGCTGCATTATACCAAGCAGCTAAGCTTGCCTTTTACTGCGCCTTTGGCGGAAGTGAAGCTGTATTTTGAATATGAGTTTTTAGAGCCTGCCATCCCATTCGAGTTTATCGCCAATCTCACCCTTTCACCCGGCGGTATGGCATTTTTGCTGTTTGTCATTTTATTTATTGCTTGGTTTTATCGCGCTGCGTTATGGCCATTAAATCACTTATCTTTAGCGTTACAGAATTATGGTAAGAGTAAGGAGCGGCTCTATCTTGATGAGCAGGGTGCAAGTCAAATTAGGCGGCTAACCCGTTTATTTAATAATATTCATCATCGACAAAATCGCGCCAGGCGCCAGACCCAAGAGCAGTTACAGCAACATTTGGCCATCTTTTCGGCCATTGATGATGGGGTGGTTTTACTGAGTGAAAAAGGCCATGTACTCGCCCTTAACCCTGCCGCGTGTCGCTTATTTCAAGCCAATGAATCGTCCTTGGTGGGATGTTATGTCTCTCAGCTTCCCGGCAATGCTATCAATTTGAATCAGGCATTTATGCAAGTCCAAAAAGATGGCCAAGCGATGGAATTTAGCGGCCAGTTGAACTTTATGTTTGATTCTTCAACGCGCCATGTTGCGGGGCAAGTGAGCCGTATCAATGCCGAACCGCCGCAATATTTAGTGTGTATGCATGACACTTCTCCTGAGCATTACCTTGAGGCGGCCATCGCCAGTTTATCTGAGGAGGAAGCGAACACCGATCCCCTTACGCATATTTGTAACAGCGTGGCTAACGCATTAAACATGCCTTGGGTGTACATAGTGCGTCGAGAGTCGGGTAGTGAGCGTTTGTACCTGCTGGCAGGGTGTCAGGGGCAGCAGTTCCCTGGGCAAGCCGATCTGGCATTTAGTCCGCTTTATGAGCTTTTCCATCAAGGTGACATGTTAATGATGGGGGAAAAGGTGAACCAAGTGTTTGGCAGCGACCCATTCGTTAAAGCGCAGCACCTTAAATCGTTTTTTGCCGTGCCCCTTCATGACGACAAAGGGCAGGTGGCGGCGGCGTTATGTGCCATGCATTTTAAAAAGTCTGAATCGCATACCGTACGTGATTTATTACGCATTGCTGCGCGAAGGGCTGAGTTAGAGATGCAGTACAAGGCACAAGATAAACAAATTCGTGCGTCTGATTTGTCGCTGCGTCAGTTGCTCGATAATGTGCCTCACATGATCACCATGCGTGATCGACGCCATCAAGTACAATTAGAAAACCTAGCGGCTAGGCAGTTCCGTCAACAATTGGCTGAGCAACAAGCGAATAATCTCACGGCACAATCCGTGATGCTCGCCGAGAAGGTGAAGCAGGGCGTGACATTGCGGGAGATCCGTGAAAACACCACGGAGCAGGGCCAAGTCTGTTTTCATGAGGTGGTGTGCTCACCTTATCATCAGGTCAATAGTCGCCAAGCAATGACATTAGAGGTCGCCACCGATGTGACCGAATTGATGCAAGCGAAAACCACCTTGCAGCGCAAGGTGAATATTCTCGATGCGCTCAATGAAGTGCATCGCAGCTTAGTCACCCAAGATAATGACGCTAAGTTGCTTCATGAAATATGCCATATCTTGGCGCAAAAGCTGAATTTTCCGTTAGTGTATGCGGTTCAGCTAGATCATGACGAAGCCCTTGAGCTGAATCTGGTGGCGGCCATCAGCGAGCTCGAATCGGTCGATAGCCTCGTTACCGACTATTGCTTGAGCGATATTGGTTTATTCCAACAGCTGTTGGAAAATCAACATGTTATTCGAATCAATAGTTTGATTGACTACAAGTTATCTAACACGAGTCACCGTTTGGCCAGCCAAGGCCTGCGATCCATGATGGCTATCCCGATCCAATGTAATGATAAGGTGACCCATGCCATATGTATCTACGGTCCCAAGTCTGATTACTTTGATCAAGAAGATGAGTTGATTTTCAATCAGCTTGGATTAGATTTGTCCCTCGCCCTTGAGCACCAGCAGACCACATCGACCAAGCGTCAATTGGAGTTGCAGTTAATGCAAACGCAAAAGATGGAAGCCATTGGTCAGCTTACTGCGGGAGTCGCACACGACTTTAACAATATCTTGGCGAGTATTTTGGGTTTTACCGAACTGTCTTTGATGCGGGTGAGTTTAGAAGAAGACAAAATAGCCGATTACTTAAAGCAGGTGATCACGGCAGGCAAACGAGCACAAGACTTAGTCGCGCAAATGTTGGCTTTCAGCCGACCGAGCGATCAATTCCATCAGGCTGCGGTGCCACTCACTTTAGCCATGGCATTAAAAGAAGGCTGTCGCATGTTGGCAGCCACCTTAGGTAAGGATATTCAGTTAGACTATCAAATTGGTCGTAATGCCAATCAAGCGGTTGCCATCACCCCCACTGAATTTCATCAGGTATTGATGAACCTCGTGCTCAACGCGCGCGATGCGATGAATGGTGAAGGTGAAATCAAAGTGGGTTTAGATCATTTAACGGCCTCTGAAACCTTGGAATGCCGCTCTTGTCGTAGCCCATTCCAAGGCGAGTATTTAGTATTAACAGTGACCGATACCGGCTCCGGGATGGAAGAAGCGGTGATCCGCAATATTTTCTCTCCCTTTTACACCACCAAGGAAGTGGGCAAAGGCACAGGCATGGGGTTATCGGTGATCCACGGCTTAGTGCATAACTTAGGTGGCCACATCAGGGTAGTGAGCACGTTGGGCCAAGGTAGTGAATTTAAAGTGTATTTTCCTGTTAGTGCAGCCCTCTCTGCGCCCATTGAAGCGCCTGCACTGAGCGTATTTAAGTACCCAAGCTTGCGTAACAAGCGGGTGTTGTTAGTCGACGATGAAACCAGCATCTTAGAGTTTTTAACGGATTTATTAACGGCCGCCGAGGTGAAAGTCAGTGCCTTTAGCGACGCCCAGCAAGCATTTGATGCCTTTATGGCGGCGCCGCAATCATTTGATATTGTGGTTACCGATGTCATGATGCCACGTATGACGGGGCTAGAATTAGCGCGGCGGCTCACTGAATACAATACTCTGCTGCCCGTTGTGGCCATCAGTGGTGATGATATCGCTAATTTGTCCAGCGAACAGAGCGTGTTCGTTGCTCAGTTAGAGAAACCGTTTTCTGCTGCTGTCTTTATGGAGACATTGGCCGATTTATTTACACCGGTTTCGGCCTAGCTGAGCTTACGTATTCGCTGTCCTTCGGATTCGGCTAAAGCCCTTCGGGCGTAAGCATTCTGTGCGTCGTTGAGCAGTATTTACTTAGAATGCTAAGCTACACACTGCTCGCCTTGCTCAAAACGCTTTTAGACAGGGTGTCTCCCACTCGAACAAAAATTAACCGCGAAAGGTCAACAGGCCCTAAGTGCAGGTAAACGCCACTTTTATCGCTAATCCACCTTGTGAGGTTTCGCGGTATTTGGCATTCATGTCTTTGCCCGTCTCATACATGGCCTCTATCACCTTATCTAATGAAACGCGCGCTTGTGAGTTACGGCGTAGCGCCATACGTGAAGCGTTAATGGCTTTCATCGATGAAATGGCATTACGTTCAATACAGGGCACTTGCACTTGGCCAGCGACCGGATCGCAAGTTAAGCCTAAATGATGCTCCATGGCAATTTCGGCGGCGGCGGTCACTTGCATCGGGCTGCCGCCCATGAGTTCGGTTAAACCTGCTGCAGCCATTGAACTCGACACGCCTATTTCACCCTGGCAACCGACTTCCGCACCAGAAATGGAAGCATTGCGTTTGTACAAAATGCCTACCGCGGCACAGGCTAAGAAAAAGCGGGTGTATTGTTCGGTGCCAACGGGTTCAATAAATTTATCGTAATAAGCCAGCACCGCGGGAATAATACCTGCCGCGCCGTTGGTGGGGGCGGTGACCACACGGCCGCCGGCCGCATTTTCTTCACTGACCGCAAGGGCAAACATATTAACCCAATCTATGATGATCATAGGGTCGACGTTATGTTGCCCAGCCGTGGCTAGTTGGCGGAATAAAGTGGGGGCTCGGCGCGGCACGCGCAAAGGCCCGGCTAAGACACCTTCGGTGCGACAGCCGCGATCGATGCCTTCTTTCATGGTTTGCCAGATTTTACCAAACGCGGTGACGATGCTTTCGCGGTCGCGCAAATGCAATTCATTACGCATCATTAAGGTACTGATGCTTAAGCCGTGTTCAACGCATTGGTCGATCAACTGCGCTGCTGAATCAAAAGGATAAGGAACGGTGACATCATCAAGGACATCCTGACCGAAGTGCTCGGCATCAACAATAAACCCGCCACCAATCGAGTAGTAGGTTTTGCTATAGGCCAGCTCATCGCCTTTATAAGCGTCTATTTTCATGCCGTTTTCGTGTAGCGGCAGGGCTTGACTGATAAAGCGGATAGCATCTGATTTAAACTCAACCGTGTGTAGATGCAAGCCGATGGGTAATTGCTCGTTAGTTGCCACTCGGTTAAGAAAGTCTGGGATCATGTCTAGATCAACATTGTCTGGGTTAAAGCCGCCTAGCCCTAATATGATGGCCGTGTCGGTATGGTGGCCTTTGCCCGTCAGCGCTAATGAGCCATGGATATCCACGCTGATGCGAGTGATATCCTTCACTATTTGTTGTTCAATCAGATCATCAACAAATTGCTTAGCGGCTTTCATGGGGCCAACGGTGTGAGAGCTAGAAGGGCCAATGCCAATTTTAAAGATATCAAAAGCGCTATACATAATCCGTTCCTTTCTTGTTTGGGCCAGTGTGACTGGCCCTTTATTTATTGTCGGCTATCTATTTGACTGGTGATTAAGCCAAAAGTTTGAAAACGATGGCTGAGATAGCGACTAACCCCATTACGGTGATAAATACATTGGCGATAGTGCCTTGGTATTTAGCCATTGCTGGCACACGTTTAATGGCGTACATCGGCATCAGGAATAAAATGGTTGCAATAATCGGGCCACCTAGGTCTTCTATCATGCCAAGCACACTTGGGTTGATGATGGCCACCACCCAAAGGGTGACGATCATAAAGCCGATGGTAAACAGGTTAACGTGCTTTTTCTGTAGCGGTTTACCCATAGCCTTGGCTTGTTTCATGATGATGCCGTTCATGCCTTCGCGGGCACCAAGATAATGACCGAAGAAAGAAGAAACGATAGCGACAAAAGCAACAATAGGGCCGAAGTAAGAAATAAAGACATTGTCATGGACGTTCGCGAGATAAGACAGCACAGGTAAGTTAGCGGCCTTAGCGTCGGCTAGCATTTCTGGGGTTAAGCTCAGTACCACAGAGAACACAAAGAACATGACAAAGCCGAGTAACATGGCCGAGGTGCGCTTTAAGATGGCATCGGATTTTGCCACGGCGGCATCGCCATATTGCTCACGTTGTTTACGGGCAAAGCTACTCACGGCTGGTGAATGGTTAAAGGCAAAGACCAGCACCGGAATAGTGAGCCATAGGGTAGTGGTAAAATCCATCACACTTGGCGCTTGGCTAATAGCAGCAAAGTTCCAGTCTGGGATCAGATAAATCGACATACCGGCTAGGATAGCAACCAAGGGATAAACCAAAAACTGGGTGATTTTTAGCATCATTTTTTCACCGGCAATCATCACCGCCATCATCCCCATGATCAAGGTGATGGACAGTAACCAACGGGGCATAGATGCCATGCCGAGTTGAGTGGTCATAAAACTGTCTACCGTATTGGTGATGCTGACACCATAAATCAATACAATGGGGTAGATAGCGAAAAAGTATAATAAGGTGATGAGCTTACCTGCGCCCTTGCCAAAATGCTCTTCAACCACATCGGTAATGTCAGCCTTGGGGTTGTTCGATGAGAGAACAAAACGAGAAAGGTTGCGGTGGGCGAAGTAGGTCATAGGGCCAACTAAGATAGCCATGGCTAACAAGGGCCAAAAGCCACCTAATCCCGCATTAATGGGTAGAAATAGAATGCCAGCACCTACGGCGGTGCCAAATAGGCTTAACACCCAAGTGGTGTCTACCTTGTTCCAGCGCGAAGCTGATAATGGAGTTGAGTCGGGATCGGTTGCCACTGTGGTATCGAGTGCCGCGGCAGTAAGGGCGCTGGTTTCTGACTTCATAATGTCACCTTGTTGAGGCTGATGCGAGTAAGATGGGTGTTGATAACACCTCCCAGAGTCGAGCCACGATATGTTTGAAAGTGGTCGGCTTGATTAGGATTATATGAAGGGGGGTTAAGGCAGATAGTTAGGGAAAACCCGTAATCCCGTTGGGTAGGTCTATATCGGTTGTCAATAGCAAAAATAAAAGCATTCTAAAACAAGTGGTTAAAATCTTATTTTTAGGGCGTTAAAATGAAGTCAGTTGGGGTTTTGTGATGGATTTGTGATCCATCGCAAACTGGTCCGTTAGCGTTGGGAGACGGCATGTATATCGGTGAATTAGCAAAAAAATCTGGGGTGAGTATCAAAGCGATTCGACATTATGAAGCGATAGGTTTGATTAAATCGCCGCTACGACAGGGTAAGTACCGCGTCTACGATGCCAGCTATCTCGATGTGCTGGCTATGATCAAACTGGCCAAAAATTTAGGGTTTAGTCTTGAAGAGTTAAAACAAATCGCGGCAGCTAAGACTCAGCAGGGCTTAGTTCCTATGGACCTCTTAGTCGAAAAGATTGACCAAAAGCGCCAGCGTCTCACTGAGCAGCAAGCGCAAATCCAAGCCCAATTAGCAGGGTTAACCTCTCTTGAACAAAGCGTTGCCGCTTACAACGCTTGTTTGCTTGAGAACATCACAGCGTGAGTTAGATGTTTTGCATCGCTTGGTGATAAATTCTGAGTACCGCATTGCGTGGCAACAGGCGGTTTAGGAATACAAAAAACTTGTTTTCAAACAGCGGGATTTCCCTCGATTTACCGCTAAATAAAGCCGCTAGGCCTAATTTGGCTACTCGCTCGGGCGAGGTGCGGTTTTTACCAGCGAAGGTGCCATTGCCTGCCTTGGCGGAATCTTCGCCAGCAAAGGTGAAAAAGCCGGTATCGGTGCGACCCGGCGATAAACAAGTCACCACTACCTTGTGGGGTTTCAGCTCTAACGCTAGGGATTCGGTTAGGCTCGCGACATAAGCCTTGCTGGCGGCATAGGCGGCCATATAAGGCTGAGGTTGGTAAGCGGCAGTGGACGCCACATTCATTATGTGGCCTTGGCCTTGTTTGATCATGCGCTCGGCAAAGTACCGACTTAACTTAGTCAGTGAGATCATATTAAGTTGCAACATGGCGTCGATATCATGCTCGGCTAGGTTAAGGTGCTCGCCATACAAGCCAAACCCTGCATTGTTAATGGCAACGTCAATGGCGTGCGGATAGTCATCCAATTGAGCGACTAAATGAGCTAGCCCCGCACTGCTTGATAAGTCGGCCGTGATAGTGAGCGCGACTTGATTTAACGTCGCTTGCAGTTGGTTTAGCACCGACGTATTTCGCCCGTGTAAGATCAGGCTATAGCCTTGCTCACTCAATTGTTTGGCCAATGCTAACCCGATGCCAGATGTGGCGCCGCTGATAAATGCTGTTTTCATAACTTGCTACCTTGTTGGTTGGGACTGGTAGCGAGTCTACCGTCTCCCCTATAGGGGAGAGTCAACGGCTGATGTGAAATTATTTTTGCTTGGTTAACTAGGGCCTGTTGACCTTTGGAGCTTGTTTTTGCAGCGATTTGTTGGGTATTTATACAAGGAAGCGACTTTGTGGCATAGTCACCTACGCGAAAAGGCGCTAACGCAGTAGAAATGACCAACAAACGCTGTCCTTTGGATTCGGCTAAAAGCGTTTTGCGCGTCGTTGAGCTGTATTTACTTAGAATGCTAAGCTACACACCGCTCGCCTTGCTCAAAACGCTTTTATCTCGAACAAAAATTAACCACGAAAGGTCAACAGGCCCTAATATTGCTAATTAAGCTGCTTACCTCTCGTCTCGGTGTGTGACTAAGGCTGGGCGCTTTGCCAACCCGGATTAACATTTGCACCGTGTTAGATTGAGGAATGTTGAAGCGCTGTTTAAACTCTCGCTGCAGTGGCAACATATCGGCATATTCCTGTAATACTTGGCTCATGGGGTGAATCGCTAACCCCATGGCGGTGGCCATTAAGTTTAAGCGACAATAATCACGGCCAACTTTCACTTGGTCAATCCGCTCATTGTGCTGGGTGGTTAGCCAAGCAAAGGTGCTGGTGGAAGCGGTGATCCGCTGCGCCATATCGACACTTTGCTTACCAAACTCAGTTGGGTCGCGCTCGGTACTGGCGCGATCTAAAAAGAAGTTCTCTGCCAGCATTTTCTTAAACCCGGTAACGCCATTATGGGCGAGGCCAAACCCGTCTCGATATTGCTGAATTTCAGCCTCATTAAACCTAAACATCGCAATGGTTTCTAAATCTCGCGCCTTATTGCCCACTTCCAGTTGCATTGCTTGGGTGAGCATCTGGCGTAGATAAGCTTGCTCAGCGTCTGTGTCTATCAAAGTTAATTGACCACTCGTGCTTTTTGACCAATCAAGTAGCTGAGACTTTTGTGCTGGGCTTAGCAGGCTGTTGTCGTAATTCCGCTTGTTAGACTGGCGGGTAAGGACATAGTCAAACAACGGGTCACGGCTGATATTGGCTTGCGGCAAGAGGGTGACACGCGCCACAGGTAATTCAGCCAGCGTGAGATTGCTGTAACTGCCAAGGGGGAAATAGTCAATATTGGCCTGATATCCATGGGCGCTGGCGGCGATACTTAAGGTCTCTAAAAATGTGCCTTGGCCAATATGGATTTGTCTTGCATAAGGGTCGGTTTCGGGCAATAAGCGGGTTTGGTCGACATATAAATCAAAACTGTTTTGATCCAGTAGCCGAATTTGCCATGGCTGCTTGTTGTGTGGGTTAGGGCTCAAAATGGCATAGGCCAAAAGCTTCAAGCGGATATCTTGGATACTCTGATCGGGGCCATTCCAACCATAATCCAGTTTGGTTGCGCCGTCGCTGCAGGCAATCAAGCTGCTGCTTAACGTGGTGAGGGCAAGCCCCATGCCGGTGATTTTAATAAAGTGTCGACGATCCATAAGTAGCCCCTTAAATGAGATGTTTGCATTCCATGGAATATAAATTAGTATTCCTCGGAATGTTTGTCAACCAGGTTTTCTCCATCATGAATTCAATAGAGCAAAAACAGCAAAGGATCGTGATCCAACTCGGGATCGTACAACAGTTGATGGGCACGCGAATGCAGCAATTAATCAAACCACTCGGGGTGAGCAGTTCGGAGTTTGCTTTGTTAAATCACTTTAGCCATCAGCCAACACGTAGTTGGACGATTTCAGAGTTGGCTAAGGTTATGGAAATGAATCAACCGGGGATCACTAAGGTGGTGGCTAATCTTATTGAAAAAGGTGCCTTAGTGGCCACGCAAGATAAAACCGATAAGCGCAAGCGTCATCTCACCATTACAGGACAAGGGTTACAACTTGGTCGAGATAGTATGGCCAGGTTGGCACCTGATATCGGTGCGTGCTTCGCCGATTGGCAAGAGCAGGAGCTTGACCAGCTGTTAGCAACATCAGCCAAACTAATGGAATGGTTAGATAATCACCGATTACCAACCAAGTAGTGGATTGAGATCAGGGAGTCGCTAGCTTGGTAGGGCTCCCTGATTTCATCGTCAGCCGAGATGTGTGCTAAAAAAGTTATAGCGTGCTTTTTGGTGGAATAGCCACATTGGCAAACACTAACCCTGCCACCAAAGACATAAAGATCAAAAAGGTCTGTGATCCTAGGTTGGGCACATTGACGATGGATTCACCTAATACCAAGCTGTTTAAGCTGATATAGGTTTTACTGCCGGGAACCAGCAATACGATACCTTGTAGTAACACCACAGAGGCAGGAGACTTGGTCCAACGTGCATAGAGGTTAGCATAAATCCCCACGACAAATGCTCCAATAAATGGGCCGAGGGCTTCGCCAAGATATAAGCTGCCTAAGAGGCTGGCGGCATAGGCAATAAAGCCCGCTAGAACTCCCCAAATAATGTCTTTTTTGCGCACCTTAAAGACCACGGCTAGGCCGGCTGACAGTAATAACACGCCCAGCCATTTTGCCCAAAATGGCATCACCTCAGGGCTTGGGTGCACTGCTTGCCCCCAGCAAATTGCCCCGATTGCCATCCCCAATACCGCGCCAAAATAGAGCTTAAACAACACCATGCTGGCATCCATTAAACGTGCTGTGCCGGATACTAATTCGCGCGATGCGAGTTCACTGAGCGCCATGGTAAGCGACAAACCAGGAATGAAAATGATGATGGCCGACAATACGGTGACAGAGATGTTTAGCTGACTTTCAAAGGTGGCAATGGCCATGGCCAAAAAGGCCGCTGAGAGGGCGACCAATGGCTCGAGTGAGTCGGAAATGCGACGAGAATGTTCCGCGCGAAGCACAAAAAAGTACACGACTAGGCTAAGTAGTGATGCCCACAGAGTGGTTGGCCAATTACTGGACATTAACATCGCAAAGGCACCGCCGCTGGCTGCATAGGCAAGGGCGACCCAAAACTGGTGATAAGGATTGGGCTTGTTTTGTATTTCTTTTAGGCGAATCAAGGCTTGGGTGAGGTTCATGTCGGTCGTTTGCACTTGTTGCACCAGATCATTGGTGCGAGCCAAGCTGCCTAAATCGATTTCACCGGGTTTTACACGCACTATGTGCGTGCTTTCAATCGGTTGGTCATCTGGGTTTTCGGTTGGTTGCCACAAAACAAAGGTCAGTGATGTGGGAGTGACTAGAAATGAGCCTTGCAGTCCCATGGTTTCTGACACACTTTTTAAATGTGCTTCTAAGCGATAAGCTGGGGTACCAAATTGGTGCAAGGCCTTACCCAGTTTAATAATAAACCGACACTTAATGTCGTAGGAGTTTTGGCTCATGATGTGAGGTAGACCTAATTGCGAATTCTGTATAGAGGGATTTTAGCCAGACTTTTATTTTAATAATACCGTAAATCGCGAAGGATTTACGCGGTTAATGATCGAGTGCAAAGCATGGCTTGGTTTAGGCTGCTAGTTTGTCCAGGTAAATGAAAAGGTGCCAACAAAGATGCGCAACAACCCCGCTAAGCTGATTTTTAGTTTACTGTTTAATCGCTCTGCCATGCTGTCGATGATAGTGCCCGCTCTGCTTTATATCTTAGTGTATCGATATGTCGGTTTGAGTGCGGCGGTATTAGTGACGGGATTTTATGGGCTCGGCATTAGTTTTGTTCTTAAGTCTCTGGGTTATATTGCGTTGGCTTTTGCCTTGTTTGGCTTACTGGAAGTGGTGATAGTGACCTTAGCACCCGCTGAATGGTTGGTGGATTTGGTGTATTTCAAGATGCTGCTCGGGGCATTGCAATCGATGCTCATCTTTGTGGTGTTTGCTTTGTTGGGTAAACCTATCCCACGTCTATTTGCAGAAGCGGGGCAGCCGGATTTGTTGGCTTGGCCGTTTAGCAAAACGGCCACTTATCGTCGAATTTGGCAGCAAGCGAGTGCGATTTGGGTGCTGGGATATGCTACTAAGGCATTGGTTTTATGGTTGTTATACCCTATGTCAGAAGCGACCGTTGCTACATTAAATGTGGCCTTGGGCTGGCCCATTCATGCTAGCTTATTGGTGTTAAGTGTGTTGTTTGTCCATCATCAGTTCGCTCGAGCAAATGTCAAAGTGGCGAATCATAGTCCATCGCAGTGACACCCTATTTCTCTCGTTAGGCTATAGTTAAAAGGTGAACGAAAAAGCACATAGGTGGTTAACATGGCTGATTTTGTCACCCAACTTAGACGCAAAGAAAAAGCAGAAGAAGATCGCTACTTTGCCAAGCGCGATCAGGAATTAATTGAGCGCTTTAAAGAGCGTCAACGTCATCTTGATGTACCCGAAGAGCCCATCCCCTTGGCGAATAACAATCTTGAGTATTAGTCATCTTGCTCTCATTCGCGTTCATTTGCCAAGCGAGGAGGGGTAAATTGGGCTCGGGCCTGAGCAACGGCTGCGCGACTATGGCAATCTAGGCTGTGATCGTTGATTAAGCCCATGGCCTGCATAAAGGCAAAGGCCGTAGTGGGGCCAACAAACTTCCAACCGCGTTGTTTTAATGCCTTAGCCAGCGCCACTGATTCCGGTGTGGTGGTGCGACTTTGAGGCGGGTATTGTTCGCTATTCTTTACCTCAAACTCCCAGAAAAACGCAGCGAGAGAGCCTGTTTCAGCCACCAAGTCCTTGGCGCATTTTGCATTATTTATCACGGCTTCAATTTTACCTCGATGGCGAACAATACCGGGATCGCCGAGTAAACGAGCGATATCGGCCTGATCAAATTGAGCCACGCGATGAAAATCAAACTGGGCAAAGGCGGCGCGAAAATTATCGCGTTTATTTAAAATAGTGCGCCAACTTAACCCCGACTGAAAGCTCTCCAAGCAAATCTTTTCGAACAAACGTTGGTCGTCGGCAACGGGAAAACCCCATTCCTGATCATGGTAGGGAATAAATTCGGCTACGCCTTCGCACCAGCTGCAACGAGGCAGGTTATCGGATTTGTGGTCGCTTTGGCTCATGATTTCACCTTTAAATGGGGTTGCATGTTTTGATTAAACCATAGCCTAAAAAACTCAATAAATTTAATGGTTTTTGCTGGGGTAAAAGCGCGCTCAGGGTAAACCGCATTAAGGTCTAATTGATTGGGTTGATATTGGGGCAATAGGACAACCAGCTGTGGGCTTTGTAATTGAATAAAGCTGGGCATAAAGGCGATACCTTGATGGGACTCGACCAAGTGTTTCACAAAATAGGTGCTGTTAACACGCACTGTGCGGTTGATCTCTACCTTGTCGACCCCTTTTTCGTGGCGAAAGCCCCACATGTTATTGCGCGAATAGGTATAACCAATACAGCGGTGCTGAGCTAATTCACTCGGATGTTGAGGATGGCCATATTTGGCTAAGTATTGCTGGGAAGCGAACAGTCGAATGGGAAAAGAGCCGATTTTCTTGCAGATCAGATTGGAGCTTGGCATATCGGAACTGGCGCGGATCGCTAAATCAAAGCCTTCTTCAACAAGGTCAATAAATCTGTCATCGAGCAAAATATCCAATTGGATATCAGGGTATTGCTGCATAAACTCGCTACACAGTTGCGCTGTGTTTTGCTCGCCTAAAATACTGGGGAAGCTCACCCTTAATCGACCTGTGGGGTGGCCTTGAAGCTGTGCGATTTCAGATTCTGCTAGGGCGACTTGGGTGAGGATTTGGCGGCACTGCTTGGCGTAATTATCCCCCAATTCGGTTAGGGCGATGGAGCGAGTGGTGCGCTGCAATAACTTAGCCCCGACTTGTTGCTCTAAAAAAGCCACTTGTTTGCTGATATGAGAAGGAGAAACGGCCATTTCGGCGGCGACCTTGGAAAAGCTTCCCGCCTCAAGCACCCTTAAAAAACACTGCATTGCTTGTAGTTTATCCATGGCATGGTGTCCTTTATTGCCCAGCTTGTCCGGTGATTGATGCACTACTTGTTCCATTTTGGAAAAAGTGAATGGTTAATATGCCTGTTTATTGCTCATGTAGGAACAAATAACATGGTTGCATCTTAACCAAAGCAGGGGATATCTCAATGAAAACAATTCAATTAACTCAATACGGCAAGGTTGAAATCGGTGTGCAAGGGCAAGAGGTGGCAATGCCAGTCGCAGCAGCTGATGAGATTGTGATTAAGGTAGCAGGCTCAAGCATTAACCCTGTGGACTGGAAGGTGGCTAATGGGGTGTTAAAGGAAGTTTTGCCGATCACGTTACCGGTAACCTTAGGTTGGGATGTGGCAGGTGAAGTAGTGGAAGTGGGCAAGGATGTGACGCAATTTACACGAGGCGATCGCGTTTATGGTATGCCAGAAATCGGTAAACACGGTGCTTTTGCCGAATATGTTGCTGTGCGCGCCGCTGACATGGCTCCTGCGCCAAGCTCTATTCCTCTATCACAGGCTGCGGCTTATCCATTGGCGGCGCAAACGGCGTGGCAGGCATTATTCAATGCCGGTCAACTCAACGCAGGGCAACGTGTGTTGATCCATGCTGGCGCGGGCGGTGTCGGCCATTTAGCCATTCAATTTGCAAAGGCCAAAGGGGCTTATGTCATCACCACCACATCGGCTAAAAATGTTGATTTTGTAAAACAATTGGGCGCTGATGAAGTGATTGACTATCAAAGCCAAGACTTTGCGCAAGCTTTAGAGGCAAGCTCGGTGGACTTGGTTTTTGATACCTTAGGAGGAGAGGTACAACAAGCTTCTGTTGAGGTGATTAAGCCACAAGGGCGATTAGTGACTATCGTAGGAATCGATCCAAAGGCAGAGACGTTAGCGAAAACAAAACAGGTTAACCCTGAGTTTTTATTTGTTCAGAGTGCGCCCGCTGATTTAGCGACCATAGCAAGCCTGATCGATAGCGGCACGGTAGAAGTCACTATCGCGCAAACCTTTCCCTTGGCTGATGTGCCACAGGCGCTGGCGTTAAGTGAAGCTGGACGAGTGCGTGGCAAGTTAGTGATTGAAGTTAATGCAGCTTAATTTGGTCATTCAAAAAACCGATATTCGCGTATCTTAAGGCTGCTTGTGTATTGTGATGGGTTATTGTGGCCCTAGCCGTTAATCGTTCGTTGGTTTGGTATATCATGATGGTGTAATGAATGAGGGAGCAGCACAATGACAAAAACACTGGTAATAACGGGCGCCAATCGTGGCATAGGGTTAGCGCTTGCTCAGCTTTATCAGCAAGCGGGTTGGCAGGTGATTGGAGTATGTCGCCAAAGCTCATCTGAGTTGGATGCCATTGCTACGCAGGTGATCACCAATATAGACGTCACCTCAGAGCAAGATGTGGCGCGCATGGCGGCGCAACTTAAGGGTCAATCAATCGATCTCTTGATTAATAATGCCGGTTTGTTGGCGGATGATGTGTTGGGAGATATTGATTTTGACAATATGCGCAGGCAAATGGAAATTAATGCCTATGCGCCATTGCGGGTGACGCAGGCGTTGTTGGACAAACTAGTTAAGGGTTCTAAGATTGGCAATATCACCAGCCGTATGGGCTCGATTGCCGATAATGATTCGGGTGGTCGATATGGCTATCGTGCGTCTAAAGCGGCCCTAAATGCCATCGGTAAATCCATGGCGCAGGACTTAAAACAGCAAGGCATTGCGGTGGCGCAATTACATCCCGGTTGGGTCAAAACTCGCATGGTTGGCTTTGGGGGCTTGATCAGTCCTGAGCAATCGGCATTGGGTTTGAAGCAGGTGTTGGACCAACTGACGTTAGCGAACAGCGGGGGATTTTGGCACACAAACGGTGAAGAGCTACCTTGGTAACAGTGCTACTAGTGATTCAATAAGGCGGCATAGGCCGCCCTAATATATTCCGTTACGGGAATTATTGTGCGCCTTTGACAAAGGCCACCGTCATTCCGATAAATATCATCCATGCAGCGAAGTAGATCATTGGTTTATCCTTCTTGCTCATTGGTGAGAGTCAATATAGCGCAAAGCCAATGAAATACTATCAGGGATAATATGTAGTCGCTCAGTAATGACTTTTTTTGCGATAAAAAGGGATAATTAATTGCTGAATTGCATGCCAACTATATGAATTGACATGACTTGGCGGGATGGTCAAATCGAGGTTAAATTTTAACCTAATTCCTTTATCGGCGATGACGTTATGCTGGGAACCCCAGTTGGTTGGCTATCGTTGCAACCAAATTATGCTGGGAACCCTAGTTGGTTGGCTATCGTTGCAATCAAATTATGCTGGGAACCCTAGTTGGTTGGCTATCGTTGCAACCAAATGAGCCAACCCCTTCTCATCCTCTACACTAAATCGATCTCGCTGTGGGCTATCGATATCCAGTACCGCGACCGTGCGACCGTTTACGTTAATGGGCAGCACGATTTCCGATTGGCTAGCGGCATCGCAGGCGATATGACCGGGAAAGGCGTGAACATCGGCAATGCGCTGGATGGAATTAGTGCTAAAGGCTTTACCGCAGACCCCTTTATCTAAATCGATGCGTACACAAGCCACCTTGCCCTGAAACGGGCCAAGTACCAGTTGATCTTGCTTTAACACGTAAAACCCAACCCAGTTAATATCGGCTAAATTCATGTTTAACAAAGCACTGATGTTGGCAAGGTTGGCGATCAGATCCGTTTCATCGGCGATAAGCGCTTGGGCTTGCTGGGCAAGTAGTGGGTAATCGGGTAACTGGGTCATGTTGCTTCCTTGGTGCAAATCGAGAGTTAGGCATTACAGCATAAAAGTGAGTACCCGGGTAGAAGCCGCCATTTTTGTGTAGGAGCCACAGATTTGTGGGAGCCCCAGTCATGGGGCGATTTTGGTTGTTGAATCGCACCATTTATCGCCGCATTACTGCGGCTCCTACACCTCTAGCTGTATGCTACTTGATATCGCTAACAAACTGATTGAGTTGCTTGAGAGAGCGGATCACATACAGCTTTTTCGCGGGTGTCATCGCGGTCAGGCGTTGTAAAAAGGCATCATTATAAAATTGTGGGCACAATTTCAGCACCTTATAACTGGTTAGAGTGCCTTTGATTACCGAGCTGCCATCGGGCCAGCCTTCAGGTTTAGTCCACAATCCTTTAAGCATACGCTTAGTGACCAGCCAGTAGCTTAAGGGATAGGGCAGATCGATATAAATTAGGGTGTCTGCCGCAGCAAGGCGCTGTTGAAACGAGGCCATAGGCCCAAAACCATCAATCAGCCAGCTGTCTTGGTCGATAATCGCCTGATGTTGGCTGTCATAAATGTCACGCGCAACACGCTCGCCATTGCTGGCGTACTCTATGCTGTCGAGTTGGAATAACTTAATGCCGGTAGCTGCGCTGAGCTGTTTACTTAAGGTGGACTTGCCACTACCTGGCTTACCAAAAACGGCGACTTTTTTCATAGCTTCTCCTGCTTGCGTTTGGGCCAGAAAGCAGGAAAACAAAACCCGCCTGCCGGCGGGTTTACTTTACACTCAGGTATAAGCAAGCCCACCATTCCGAAGAATAATGATAATGCTTAAAATTGAGGCAAAGCTGAATAGGTTCATGGCTTCATCTTGGCGCTCGCTTAGCGCGAAGTCAATGCCAAAACTTGATTAAAAAGTGATAAGCTGGCGCGTGTTTTTACAATTGTGCTAGAGGTAGCTTGTGCTTAAAGGGATCCACCACGTGGCGATTATTTGCTCCGACTATCAGCGTTCAAAAGCGTTTTATCATCAGGTGTTACAACTGCCCATCTTAGGCGAGTATTACCGCGCCGAGCGCCAATCCTATAAGTTGGATCTGCAGCTGCCCGATGGCAGTCAGTTAGAATTGTTTTCCTTTCCCAACCCGCCTGCTAGGCCGAGTCGACCCGAAGCCCAAGGGTTAAGGCATTTGGCATTTCGGGTGGATAGTGTGGAACAAACGGTGGCGTATTTGGCTGAACATAATATTATTGCCGAACCGATCCGCATTGATGAATACACCGGACGCGCATATACCTTTTTTCAAGATCCTGATGGCCTTCCGCTGGAATTGTATCAAGAGGGCGCCTAGCTCAAAGTTTAAAATCATGAGATAGGCGGTAAGCGAGTCGTTATTCAACCGTTGAATTACGCTCGGCGACTTGGTCACTAAAATATTGCACAAATTCTATTTCATGGCCGTCTGGGTCGATAAAGTAAACATTGCGACGAAATGGGTGACTGACACCAGGATTAGCGATAGCAAACCCGGCTGCGGTTAATCGTTGGATCATGCCTTCAATATCACTGGTTTCAAAGGCAAAGTGAGCTAACCCTACCTGATGACCAGCCAAGTCTCGGCCGTCGCTATCGCCGTTGTCGGCTAAGGCAATATAGATATTATCCGCACCAAAATGGAGCCAGTTTCTGGGTTTTCCACTCCACAGGGCTTGCCCTTGATCGCGAATCTTCCATTCAGGAAAGGCAACTTGGTAAAAGCTTAATGCACTTTTTAAATCGCGCACCACTAAATTGATATGTTCAAATCTGATCATGGCTCACCTCTTTTAGTAAAGTCTTTTGTTTATTTAATATTTACCTTAGCCAGCTTGATTTATTAAGTAAAGAAAAAACTTTACTTAATTTTGAGGCTACTCGATAATCACACCGTGAAAGGGAGGAAATCGTTTGAGTTCAGCAGCCAAAGCCAGTGACAAAATCATTCAATTGCTAAAGCAACATGGCGCCATGACAGCGAAGGCCTTGGCACAAGCCTTGGACATGACGACCATGGGCGCACGCCAGCATTTGCAATTATTAGAGCAGCAAGGCGACTTGGAGAGTTTTGATCAAAAGGCGCCAAGGGGGCGGCCAACGCGTTTTTGGCAGCTAACCGAGCAAGCACAGCGCCACTTTGAGGACCGCCATGAAGAGCTCACGGTGCAGCTGCTTATTTCAGTCAAGCAAGTGTTTGGCGAACAAGGGTTAGAGCAATTGATCGCGCAGCGCGAAGCCGATGCCATGGCGAATTATCAAGCTAAGTTATCAAGCATGGCTGCGTTACCTGAAAGGTTAGAAAAGCTTGCCCAAATACGCTCCAATGAAGGTTACATGGCCTGTGTTGAAAGCACGGCGCAAGGGTATTTACTGTTAGAAAATCACTGCCCGATCTGCGCCGCCGCGACAGCATGTGTGGGCTTTTGCCGCTCTGAACTGGCTATGTTTCAGGCCTTATTTGCCGATCTAGCTGAGGTTAGCCGTAGCGAGCATATTTTAGAGGGGGCAAGACGCTGTGCTTATCGATTCATTGCTCGAACAAACGAATAAGCCTTCCTCTTGAATGATGACAGTGGAGCTGCTGCGTTCAAAGGGTTGGCTCTCGTAGGAGTACCTGTCATGGTGCGATTTTGGGGGGGTGGATCTCAAAATTTATCGCCGCATGACTGCGGCTCCCACAAGGCCACAGAAACTTGGCGCTAGTCTTTGTTTGATAGGGTAAATTGCCCCAATAAGTTGGCAAGGCGCTCAGACAAGTCGGCCAGTGCTAGGCTGATTTCGCGGCTATGGCCGGCTGAGGTAGCGGTGTCTTTGGCGTGGCCAGAAATCTCTAATACTTGATGTTGTACTTGTTCGGTCACTTGGGCAGTTGATTGCGCTTGTTGTTTGATTTGATCGGCATGGAGCAAGATGTCACGCATGGCTTCTACCGCTGCGGTCATGGCGAGGGACAGTTGCTCGATATCATTGGCGCGTTGATGTGCCAAATCATTAACTTGGTCAACCGATTGCATCGACGCACTGCTACCTTGTTGAAATTCATCAATAATGGTTTCTATGTTAGCCGTAGCCTCACTGGTGCGGCTGGCCAGTGAGCGCACTTCTTCGGCGACCACCGCAAAGCCGCGGCCTTGTTCGCCGGCGCGAGCGGCTTCAATGGCGGCGTTGAGGGCGAGCAAGTTAGTTTGATCGGCAATGCCTTTGATCACCGCCAGTATGCTAGAAACCTGCGCGGTTTGCTGATTTAGTTGGCCAATACGTTGTTTCACACCATCAATCAGGGTGACTAAGCCATTGATTTCATCACTGGCAATATGGGCTTGTTTAGCGCTTTGCGCTATGGTGTCGCTGGTGTGGGTGATGATGGCGGCGGCTTGGCTTGAACTCTCGCTGGCGTGTTGCTGCTGAGTTTGCATCTCCTCGATATGACGCTGTACGGTTTGCGTTTCTTGCATCTGGTTGCTCGCCGAGGTGTCGTTACGGCTGGCCACTTGAGTGAGCTGGTGGGCAGAGTCTGACAGCTGGTTGGCGGTATGGTTAACTTGTTGCAAGCTTTGTTCGACATTGATTAAAAAGTGGTTGATGGCTGCGCCCATGCGGCCAATTTCATCTTGTTGCGTAAGCTGGGTGCGCAGGGTTAGGTTTTTTTCGGCGCTGACTTGGTTCATCACCTCAGCAATATGGCGGATTGGCTTAATGATGATTTTTTGGATCAAGTACATGGTGGCGATAAAGCCGATGATGGCGATCACCGTCATGATGATGGCGGCAATCCAAGAGCTTTGGCTGATGAGCTTGTTGGCATGGGCTAGGTTGTATTCAAGGCGGATCACGCCGAGAATGTCGCCTTCTTGGGCCATGTGACAACCTAAACAATCGGTGCCGCGATAGTCCTTGCTGGCGGTCATAGGCAGGGCAACGACGATACCTTGGCCCCAGCTCGCGTTGATATTTTCAATCACGGTTTCACCCGCAAGGGCACGGCGGTCGATGTCATCTTGAGGCGCTTGCTCTGCGCTGCCCGGCCCGTATAGTTTTTTGGTGGCTTCACTGCGCAGCACTCTCACTTGCTCGATATTATCTTGAGCCAGGGCTTTTTCCCTGAGTTTATGTTTTTGCGCCATGGTGCCCGTTAGCATCATCATGTTAAGGCTGTCGAAGTAGTTGCTGGCCTTATCCAGTAATTGTTCGCTCATTACCGTGTTAATAAGCTGATTTTCTTGACGTAGTTGATAGGTAGTGGACGAGATGAGCACTAACGCAAAGACACTGATCAAGGTAATGAGCAACTTAGTAGAGATGGACATGGTGTGACCTTATAACGGGTTAATCCTCGCCCTAAATAGGGCTAAATTAAAAATAGATGATAAATAGCGGGGATGGAGCGAGTAGGTAGAAAAATGTGAGCTGGCAGCGAGCTAACAATGAACTCGCAGTAAACCAGCAGTCAGTGGCGCGAACTAACTGCTATTGGTGTCGAAAAAACAGCCTTGCGGCTATTAATCCCTTTTACAGCCCCTTTCGAAAGGTTTCAACCGTCGACTTTTGCTGATTTTGGTAAGTCAGCTGAATGCTAATGGATTGGGTATCCGCGCTGGCCTTAAAATAGCTGGCAAAGTCGTCGGGCAGGCTAAAGGGATCTTGCAGATCACAAGGCGGCAGCTGGATTTGTTGGTCAAGCTGGTCACTGTTAATGGAATAGTGGACGGCACTGATGGCGCAGCGACTGCTGGCTAGTTGGCTAAAATAGACCAAGGTTTCACCGTCAAAATCGCGTAGTAGCAGCCAAGCATTTTTGGTCATTTCGAGCATTTGCTGTTGTGCCTGTGCGGCGTGTTGCTGGGCGTCAAAGTGATATTGATAAACTTGGCTGACATGACCACTGGCGTCGACCAGTTTGAATTGGATTGCCTGCGGTGACTGAATGTTTTTCGCCAAGGTGATGGAGGTGTTGGGGACCAAGAGGCCGGTTTCGGGATCGCGCCAATGGCCTTGCCCCGTGCTCTGAAACTCGCTCATCTCTGCGGTTTTGTAGAGGATTTGTTGCGGCGTGTCTAGGTATTGCAGCTCCAGTTGAAAGCCCAGATTACTTAAGCTGGGGGTAAAGGTAAGGGTTTGCTTAAGGCCAGTTTCAGAGCGGGTTTCGGCGAGCTTAAAGCGGCTTAAGGCATCGTCGAGATGGCGATTAAACTGCTCTTGGTCGAGGTAATATTTTAGCCATTGGCCTTGCTCGTTAAGGCTAATGACCTGTTCTAAATATTGTTTTTCCAGCAGCTTATGTTCGCTGGTTTGACGGCCTAACAGGGCGCTGGAATGGAGCCGTGATAATTCATACCAAGCTGGGGTAAAGTTTGGCTGGGCCGCGACAATCTCTTTTAGCGCAGCTTGGCGCTGCCCAGTTTCAAACAGCATGGCTTTAGCAAAGTCGACGGTGGCACTGGTTTGGTGCTGAAACTGCTCATTGTATATTTCCCGGGCGCCGGCAAAGCCTTCTTGGATTTTTAAGAAGGCTTGGTAGCGTAAATGGGGGTCGATATAGTCTTGCTGGTATTGAAAATAGGCAAGATAAGCTTGTCTGGCTTGGCGGTAGTCGCCCTTGATTTCGTAAAGGCGTGCGTTTTGGTAATAATCACTGGCCGATGTTGGCTGGGCAATCAGGGCAAGCTCTTGTTTACCTTCAACAAGTTTGGCGATGTTTTGATTTAACTTGGCGATTTCTTGCGCCGTGGTTTGGGTGTGCTGAGCAATTTGCTCATTGCTGGTGGCGATGGCTTTGGTTTGTTGATCAATCTGAGTCAAGGATTGCTGCATGATGCCCAAGTGCGCTTGTAATTTGGCCACCGCTTCGATTTGGCTGGCGAGTAAACCGTTGGGTTGCTCCGGGCCTTGGCAGTAATAGATGGTGCCGTTGATACCTGCAGACACCGTAAAGAACAAAATAGCGCCCGCCAAGTGATCGCGCCAAGGGGCTTTGACTAACGCTGTGCCCAGTAACAGTAATAATGCCCCTAATGAAGCAAAGTATAGATACTGCGCGAAGGGAGCAATGGGCTCCATCACATCTGCTACTGTGCCCATGGTGCCTGACGCTGCACTGAACGCAGGCAAGGTTTTTTTGCCTTTCTCACGAACATACTGATTGATTACTTTGAACATGCTGGGCCACTGACTCATTGATTAACGGACTTATTAACTCGACACTATAACAAATGGGTTATGTTAGCTGTTCTCGAAAACTAAATAAAAACTGAAATGAAGAGATTTGATCCAGCTAGCGTATCATAGTAATGAGGATCACTTTTTGGGGAGTACAGATGGCAGTAACAATAAATTTGGACGCTTACCAAGGCATCATTTTTGATATGGATGGCACCTTAGTTGATTCGATGAAATTGCATTTAAAGGCGTGGCAGTTAACGGCGCAGCGTTTTGGTTTTGCCTATGATGAGGCTTGGTTACATAGCCATGGCGGTACGCCAACCTATGGCATTGCCGAGTTAATCAATCAATATCAGCAGCGTAGCTTTGACCCCTTTGAGCTGGTGATGAGCAAACGCAATTATTTTGATGAAATCCGCCATCAGGTTGAAGTGATCCCTTCCACTTTCAGCTTGTTACAGCAATATCAAGGGCAAAAGCGTTTTGCCATCGGCACGGGGGCAGATGCTAAAACCACCGACTTTATTCTTGATGCCTTAGCACTGCGTTCGCTGCTCGATGCGGTGGTGTGTGCCAATGATGTCACCAAGCATAAACCTGAGCCCGATACCTTTTTGTTGGCGGCGCAGCAGTTGGGCTTAGCGCCCGCGCAATGTGTGGTGTTTGAAGACACCAAAACAGGGTTAGCTGCCGCGCAGGCCGCAGGGATGGATTGCTTTTTGGTCGTGAATGGCGAGATCAGCCAATTTGTCGCTAGGCCGTGATTGGCTTTGCTTAAGGTATGTTGTGTCCCTTGGCGTGTGGGCCATCAGCACCAAGGGACGCAAACTAGTTAGCTATTCGCTCGTAAGGTCTTAGCGGCTGCCACCATGTTGCTTAGGGCGGCATTGGTTTCTGACCAGTTGCGGGTTTTTAAGCCGCAATCTGGGTTGACCCACAAGCGTTCGGGGGCAATTTTTTGTCCGGCGGCTTGAATTAAATCCACCATCCATTGCTGCTCTGGCACATTTGGTGAGTGGATGTCATACACACCTGGGCCGATATCGTTGGGATATTGGAAGGCTTCGAAGGCATCCAATAACTCCATGTTAGAGCGTGAGGTTTCTATGGTGATCACATCAGCATCCATGGCGGCAATCGACGGTAAAATATCGTTAAATTCGCAGTAACACATGTGGGTGTGAATTTGCGTTTCGTCTTTTACGCCACTGGCACTGATGCGAAATGCCTCGGTCGCCCAATCTAGATACGGTGTTTTTGCCGCTTCTTTTAGGGGTAAGCCTTCACGCAAGGCCGGCTCATCGATTTGAATCACCTTGATGCCCGCCTCTTCGAGTGCAACCACTTCATCGCGGATGGCCAGTGCGATTTGTTTGGCACAGGTTTCACGGCTGATATCGTCGCGGTTAAAGCTCCAACATAAGATGGTGATAGGGCCGGTTAGCATGCCTTTCATTGGTCTTTGGGTTAGGGATTGGGCAAAGGTGCTCCAGCTTACCGACAATTCACGGCTACGTTTTACATCACCGTAAATAATAGGCGGCTTAACACAACGCGAGCCATAGCTTTGCACCCAGCCGTATTGAGTGAAGGCAAAACCATCGAGCAGTTCACCAAAATATTCCACCATGTCGTTACGCTCTGGCTCACCATGCACTAATACATCGAGATCGAGTGCTTCTTGGGCGGCCACCACTTGGCGGATCTCGGCCTGCATGGCTTGAATGTATTGGTCTTGATCTATCTTGCCTTGCTTGTAGGCACTGCGGGTTTGGCGAATGTCGGCCGTTTGTGGGAACGAGCCTATGGTGGTGGTCGGGTAAGGTGGCAGTTTCAAATGCGCTTGCTGCTGCTTGATGCGAGTTGCAAAGTCACTGTAACGCTGGCTGGCGGCGCTGGTTAGGTTTGCCACCCGTTGTTTGACTTCGTCATTGTGAATTAACGGCGAAGTGGCGCGCAGTTCAACCACTTTATCACTTTCGGCTAGCCAAGTTTGACTGTTTGCGGCTTGTGGGTCGTTAACAATTTGCTGTAGTTGGTTAAGTTCATTGAGCTTTTGCTTGGCAAAGGCGAGCCAAGGTTTAATCTCGGCGTCCAGCTTTTGCTCTGAATCCAGATCCACTGGGCTGTGTAACAAGCTACATGAAGGGCTGAGCCAAAGTTGGTCGCCTAATAGGTCTGCTACCGGCTTGAGTTTGTTAAAGGCGCTGCGCAGATCGCTGCGCCAAATGTTGCGACCATTGATGATACCCGCAGACAGTACCCAATCGGCAGGCCATTGTTGCAAAATTGGTTTTAATTGCTCAGGCGCGCGCACTAAATCGATATGTAAGCCATCGATAGGTAATGCCAGTGCTAGAGCTTGGTTGTCGGCTAAGCTGTCAAAGTAGCTTGTCACCAGTAGTTTAGGGCGGTTGGCTTGCAAGGCTTGGTAAGCGGTTTGATAAGCCCCTTGCCATTCTTTGGGGAGATCCAGCACTAAGGCTGGCTCATCGAGTTGCACCCAAGTCACGCCAAGTTGTTTGAACTGGCTTAATAGATCTTGGTAGGCAGGCAATAGATTGGCTAATAGATCTAGCTTGTTGAAATTGCCTTGGGCCTTGCCTAACCACAAGTAAGAAATGGGGCCAAGCAGCACAGGCTTAGGTTGGAAACCGGCGGCAATGGCTTCTTTTACTTCATCAAGTATCTGACTGTAACTTAGTTCAAACTTTTGGTTTTCTTCAAATTCTGGCACTAGGTAGTGATAGTTAGTATCAAACCATTTGGTCATTTCACAGGCGGCTGACTGCGGCTGACAGCAGCCGTGATGGTCGCCGTGTGCTGCATTGCTACGACCACGCGCCATGGCAAACAAGGTATCTAGGTTAATTTGGCCATCAGGGCTGCGGTGTCTGGCTGGGATCACGCCAAAAGTGGCAGAAAGGGTGAGCACGTGATCATACCAAGCAAAATCACCCACGGGCACAAACTCAACGCCTGCTTGTGCTTGTTCTTGCCAATTGTGTAAACGGATCTGTTTACCTGTTTCGAGAAGCTGATTTAGGTCAGCTTGGCCAGACCAGTATTGTTCTAATGCATGTTTGAGTTGGCGTTTGTCGCCAATGCGGGGATACCCAAGGGATGAAATTTTAGCCATGTCCGTGTCCTGCCTGTAATTTGTGTTAGACGTTTAGATGGCTATCAGTATTTTAGATTTTTAAAATTGAATCAATCTCATTATATTTCTATTGGTGATGAATATATTTCATATTAACGTATACTCAGGGCTTGAGCGATTTGGCGTTGCATGATCCATTCGTCCGCTGCGGAGAAATCACGAAATACGCCCGTATTGAGGGGGGAGGTTTCGGTATAAGCGCTCCACATTCTCGACAAGCCATAGATCACGTCTTTATTGCTGACGATGGCGATCAGCATGTGGGGATTAATTTGTAATGCCGCTTTATCTTTTAACGCGATTTGCCAAATGTCTTCGTGGCTTAAATCTAGCTCAGTAACCGGCGTGTAATCTAAGATTTGATAATGGATGTTTTTAACATCAGTGGCAGTTTGATACAGGGAGGCTTTGAACTGGGCAAGATCTTGATAGGAGATAATGCCTGTGGCTTTGGCAATTAAACCGCCATCATTATTGCGTTTTGTGGAAAAGGGCATGATAAACCTCACGTAGCAAACTAAATTCAAACTCGGTGCGCTAAGTTAGCATTAAATATGGCATGAACGGCACTGATTTTGTGTTTGGTTCATCATATTTTTCTCTAGTCTTATCTTATGTCTTTTCATTAATTATTTGGTGTTCATTGATTTTAATTCTGCTTGATGAATCTGCGCATAGGTACCGTCATGTTTGATTTCGGTAAAGACTTAGCGCAATTCTTATATGGTGGCGATTGGTGTGTCTCGTCCAATCGTCACCTACAATTTCGTGCCACCAAATGCATTGGTGAGGAGCAACAACTTATGGTCTTGTTCTAGCAATAAGCCGTGTAGTCTGTTAATGACAGGCGGCTCTATTGAGATTGGCATCAAGTCTATTCGTGCCAAAAAAGCTTATCGAAATGCATTATCAGTCATTCTAGGATGATTACGCGGCCTTCGTTTTTGGTTTCACCAGCGTGATGAGTTTATGCATTAACACACTTACCACTACCCCTATTACCCAAAGGTAGCTCAGGACAAACAAAGCAAACTTAATACTTGCCAAAGAAGAATAGAAAACCGTCATTGGTTGAGATAAATCACCAACCTGATTCAGTAACACAAATGAAGCCAAATTTTCAAATGCATCGAAGATCGGGGCAAGGGGCATTATCCAAATCGACGCATAAACAAGCTGACCAAATTTATTTTCGAGCCAGCTTTTTGGGAGCGAGCGATAACAAGCCACACCAGCGCAGAACAGGTTCAAGACATTGGCCAAAATAAAGCCAAAATCAATAAACTGTGTTTGCCAATATATATCTAAAGTACCCGCATTAACCATAAACTCGTAGTAGCCCTGCAACTCAACAGCATCAAAGGTTGTTTGACCTTCATAAAATGGCACAGGAAAACGCGAAGCAGCATAAGACGCATCTAAGGGGATCCTTGTTAATGAAGTTAAGCCATAGGTTACCAGTGTTGCGATCCACCAAAACAGAGCATTACCCTTCTCTGTTGCCATTATCTTGATTGTGTTTTTAATTGCAGTCATTGTCGAAGTCCTTGTTGATAGCTGATGATTAAAAATATACATTCCTTGGAATGTATATTCAAGTTTTTTCTGTTACCTTGCTGTGATAGGCCGACAGGTGAAACCAATGAGGAGTAATTACCCCTTTGTATTCAATGCGTTAAGATGATCCGAATTCATTTGTACACTCATTGAATTTAACGTGTGTAATGCCATTTCGTATATACAGATAGGTGAGGCTGCAAGATTGAATTAATGGCGTAGCTTCGTATGGATATGGATTTAGTCCTCTCTTCAATATCGTCATAGCAGAAATCAGCCAAGCTGTTTTGAGTATAATTCAGGCACGTTTTGTATATCGACGTTAGGGTGGGAGGTTTCGGTCTAAGCGCTCCACATTCTCGACAAGCCATAGATCACGTCTTTATTGCTGACGATGGCGATCAGCATGTGGGGATTAATTTGTAATGCCGCTTTATCTTTTAACGCGATTTGCCAAATGTCTTTGTGGCTTAAATCTAGCTAAGTATCCGGCGTGTAATCTAGTATTTAATAATGGGTGTTTTTAACATCAGTGGCAGTTTGATACAGCGAGGCTTTGAACTGGGCAAGATCTTGATAGGAGATAATGCCCGTGGCTTTGGCAATTAAACCGCCATCATTATTGCGTTTTGTGGAAAAGGGCATGATAAACCTCAGGAAGCAAACTAAATTCAAACTCGGTGCGCTAAGTTAGCATTAAATATGGCATGAACAGCATTGATTTTGTGTTTCTCTCATCATAATTTGCACAGCCTCTTATCCTTGCTCTTATCATTTCTAGTTTTTTTTAATTATTTGTTTTGTTTATATTTTGTTGGCGTTCTTGTTGAGAAAAATATTGTTTGATGAGTTTGTCATAGGTACCGTCCTGTTTGATTTCATTAAGCGCCTGACGCAGTTGTTCTACGGTGGCAATGGGAGTATCTAGGCCCATGGCCATATACAGTTCCGTACCACTAAATTCGCTGATGGTGTGTACCCGTTTTAGCTCTTGTTCTAGCGATAAACCTCTCAACCCAAGATAATAACTGGCGGTTTCTGTAGAGACTGGCCACAAGTCTATCCGCCCCCGTAATAGTTTATCTAAGTTGGCTTCGTGGTTGTTATTTCGTTGCAACTTGGTAAATCCATGCAACAGTAAAAATTGCTCAATGTAATCATCACGTATGCTGCCGACTTGATACTGACGAGCGTCCTTCAGCTGATTGAATGGGGCGATGTCTTGACGTGATTTTAAGCTAAAAAAGTGTGACTGTATGGAGGCGATTGGGCCAATCCAATGAAAGTAAGGCTCGCGCTGATGGGTGCGGCTAATACTGTAAATGAGGGTATTTGGGTTGCTCTTAGCTAAATGATAGGCACGAGACCAAGGTAATACCTTAATGTGATAGTCAAAACCTGCCCGTTGCAAAGAAGCCTCTACAATTTGGCTCGCTAAGCCTTTAATTTCGTCTTGCTGGGTGTAGTTATAAGGCGCATATTCTTCGGTGACCACGGCCAGGGTCGCAGCCCAGCTGCCATGGATATAAAGCAAGTAGAGTAAGGATGCCAACATCAGTCTGTGATTCATTATCTATCCCCACTAGGATCCTCGATTAAGCATGGTCTATTTTTTTGCCTTACTCAAATTCCTTGTGATTTAGGTTGGCGTAGCTATCTGTACAAAGCTAATAAAGTGAAAAAAAATTGTGATCTTATTGTTAAATGTCGGCGTAATGGCCTCAGCAAGGGGAATACATTCATGGGTGGATGCAACCTCTTAAGTGAACATAAAGATAATTAATCACTGATACATCCAAGGAAGCAATGCATGAAAACGTTTAACAAGATTTTATTAACATCCGTCATCACTGCCACTCTAGCTGCTTGTGGCAGCAGCGATAACAATGACACTGTGGCAGAGAACGCCTATCTTCGCGTTTTACATGCTGCGGCTGACGCGCCGAAAGTGAATGTATGGTTAGATGGTCAGCCCGCCTTAGAAGGTGTCGACTACCAACAGTCTTCAGGCAAAATCACTGTTCCTGCAGGCACACATACCGTACAAGTTGATGCTATTCTCGCCGACGGTAGCACCTTAACGGTGATTCCTGAAACCAGCCTAGACCTAATGAAAGACATGGAGTACAACATCGTCGCGTTAGGTAAGGCGGCGAAAATTGGTAGCGGTGATACCGATGAATTCGGTCCAAGTATTGTGTCGCGTGATGCCGTTATGCCAACAGGCGTTCGTGTGCAAGCCATACACGCCGCCCCTGATGCCCCTACGGTGGATATTTTTATCACCGAGCCGGGAGCTGATTTAACCGCTGCCACCCCATTTGCCGATGATGTTCCTTACAAAGCGGCCACAGGGGCCGTTGAGGTGCCAGCTGGCACTTACCAAATACGCTTAACTAACGCCGATGATCCAAGCGTCGTCTATTTTGACTCTGGTTCTGTGGAGATTGCCGCTGGCTCAGACTGGGTCGTCGCCGCTGTTACCAACACCATGGCGGGTGAATCACCGGTAAACCTATTGGTTGATTCAGGAACTGGCCCCGTGGTGGTTAAAGATACCAATACAGGGGCAGATTTACGTGTTGTGCACACCATTTCAGATGCCCCAGCGGTGGATATTTGGGTCAATGGTACAGCACCTGAGATGGGCTCGCCTCTCTACGGTTTAGCTTACAAAGCCAAGACCGACTACCTTGCGTTGGCGGCTGGCGATTACGACGTGGCGGTGGGGGTGAATGGCTCAGACCCCGTCGTTGTGGTTGATGCGCTAGGGTTAACGGGTGCCACATTGGAAGCGGGGATGACCTACACCGCACTGGCTATCGGTAACTTAGGCGACAATAATGCTAATGATGAAACTTATGTTGTTGTGGATAAAACTCGTCGCGTAGCAACCGAAGCGCAACTTCGCGCTATTCACGCTTCAACTTTAGCCGGAAATGTTGATATTTACGTCAGCGCTGATGCTTCACCCAGTGATGATGACGTGATTTTGAAAAACATTCCTTATAAAGGAGACAGCACGGTGCTTTCCGTGTCTCCAGGCACAGCTTATGTGATGATCACACCAGCGGGAGATCCTTCTACCATCGCCATTGGCCCAGCTGAGTTACCCCTCAGCGCAGGCACCTTAACCACCTTAGTGGCAGTGGATGATCCCGATGCCGCAACGGGTGTCGGTGTTATCAGCCTAGATGACTGATCGACTTTTACGCTCAATGCTTTAAACTTAAACAGGCTCAATGTGAGCCTGTTTTTGTTTTTCGTAGGTAGTGTTGATGCTGCGTTTAGTACTGTGTTTAATTTGCTGTAGCTTTCCTGCGAGTGCCATGACATTCAGTAGTGACCAAGCCTCGTTTAGTAAAAGTTTTGACGACAGAGGCATGATAGTCACGATTCAAAACCGGGTTAATGAAGATTTATTATGTCATGTGCGCTATCTACAAGATAAGGTTTGGTTAGTGATACCGCCTGCTGGGCAAAGCCAACCTTTATTGCTGCCTAAGGCCAAATATTATGAAGGCTCGTTTGCTTGTCGACCCTACGAAGGGCGTAAGGAGCCGGGCAAAATGTGGCGAGTTCAGCCTTTTCGATATGGTATTCCAACTAAGAATAAGATTATTAAGGTGCTTTAAACAGATAGAGGGCATATGTTTAAGCTGATTGTTGGGTTGTTGTTAAGTGTCAACTTGTGCGCCCCCGTGCACAGTGCCATTTATAGTAAAGATCAGGTATATCTTAAAAAAACACGTGAAGAGCAAGGCTTGGTTGTCTCGGTGCAAAGTCGAGTGGATGGCTTTTTGATTTGCCAGCTTAGATTTAGGCAAGATGTAGTATGGATGGTGCTGGCCGCCAAGGAGCAAGGTCGACCATTTCTGATCGCCGATGCAAACTTCCATGAACCTTCCCTGCAGTGTAGTGATTATCAAGGTAATAAGCCTCATGGGGCTATTTGGCGCGTGCAGCCTTACAAGCAGGGCACGCCCGCGAAAGATAAGCTGATTACCTTGTACTAACGTTGTTTTAGCGCAAACCCTAATTGATAAAAATACAGCTTAAATGCCTGGGCTATCTCATCACGATGCTTTGCTAAAGGATAAATCCCTACCTTAGCTAATTCCGTTTGTTTTGTACCAGAGACCAGATATCGGTTAGATATATGAGGGTGATCTTGCACAAAGGCTTCAAAAGCCCGTGCCATTAGCTCGGTCGGTCGGCTGTAATATAGCTGCTGTAGCTGCTTATCGAGTGCAATGGCGGTCTGGGTGTAGCCAGAAGCTTGCTTGCCACAAGGTGATAGCAGCACACAGCGAAAGCAAGTTGCTAAGGCCTCATTTAAAGCATGTGGAATTATCTTGTTTTTATTCAGCCAAGTATCTGATGCAAACTTATAGTGGGGCGGGGCAAACAGCTTGTCGGTAATGTAGTGATCAAAGGCATGCCAAAATTCATGAGCCAGTGCGCCTGCTCCTGCATTTTTGGCTAGGGCGAGGGTGCGACTATGAGGCGCATAATGGGCTTGGACGCCGCTTTGGCCACCTGTGCCAAAAGCAAAGTTGAGCTGCTGCCTTAACCCTATGGCTTGGTTGGGCAAGTTGAGTATGGCGGCCAGATCAGACAGGGCATCAAAAATGAGGTTTGCTGCGATTTGTTGCTCTTGTGCGCTCACCCAGCGGCCAACCTTAATGGTGGCAAAGGCAAAATTGTGCTGAATATCTTGAAAGCTAGCATCTAGGCCCTGACGGTGATCCGGGCCACTGCGAAAATGGGGCTGATGAAGGCGAGATAAGCGCTGTGTGGTCATGGTTAGATGTTAACAAAGAAACCAACTGCTATCACGCTCTGTATCTTGGTTGAGCTAACCTTTCATTGCTCTGGCTAAAAAGGCGCGAGTGCGTTCACTTTGCGGTGCGTTAAATAGCTGCTCGGGTGGGCCTTGCTCTACGATATGGCCACCTTCCATAAAGATGATCTTATCGGCCACTTCACGGGCAAATTGCATTTCGTGGGTGACGACTATCATGGTTTGCTTGCTGCGGGCGAGCTGCTTCATCACGGCCAATACTTCATCAACCCATTCGGGATCGAGAGCCGAAGTGGGCTCGTCAAATAAGATCACTTCGCCTTTGGCCGCCATGGCTCGGGCAATGCCAACACGCTGCTGTTGCCCTCCAGAAAGTTGTGCTGGGTACTGGTGCGCTTTATCGCCTAAGCCGACTTGCTCTAATATTTTCATACTGGTGGCAAGCGCTTGTTGCTTTGGCTCCTTCCAGACCGTCATCAAGCCTTCGGCAACATTTTCAAGGGCGGTTTTATTGGCAAACAAGGCGTAGTTTTGAAACACAAAACTACTCTGCTGGCGCAATTGGGTTATTTGTTTGCTACTGGCATGTCCTGCCTCGACTTTAATAGGGCCAATTTGGATGGTGCCTGTGGTCGGTGTTTCAAGGTAATTAAGGCAGCGCAATAGGGTCGATTTACCTGTGCCCGATGGCCCGATGATCACCACTATCTCACCTTGTTGTACGCTAAAGTCGATGCCCTTAAGCACTGGGTGGTTAGTAAAGGTTTTACTTAAGTTGGAGACATTGATCATTTCACATAGGCTCGGTTAAGGTGAATTTCAAGGCGATGCTGTAACTGAGTAAAGATAACCACAACGACCCAGTAAACAATGGCAACCGCAACAAAGCTTTCAAAGAACTTAAAGCTAGATGAGGCTTCCATTTGCGCTTTCGACATAATCTCGGCTACCCCTAAGGTAAATGCCAGCGAAGTGCTTTTGATCATGTCGATAAAATAGTTCATCAAAGAAGGTGACGCGACGCGGGCCGCTTGGGGCAAAATAATGCGCTGCATGGCTTGCAGCTTGGTCATGCCAATGCTTAAGCTGGCTTCCATTTGGCTACGGTCAACACCTAAGATGGCGGCGCGAATGCTCTCCGCCATGTAGGCCGAAAAGTGCAGCGACAGACCGATAACGGCAGCGCTAAACGCATCTAGGCCCACCAACCAAGGAAATACTTGTGGTAAGCCGTAGTAGAGCAAAAACAGTTGCACTAACAACGGCGTACCACGAAAAAAAGAGATAAACACAATTGCAACTTGATTTAATACGGGCACCGCAAATACACGCACAACGGCAATCGCAACTGCCAAGACCAAGGCAATGACAAAGCCAATCAGCGCCATTTGCATGGTGACGCCCAAATACTTGAGCAGTATCGGAAACAGCTCTAAGGTGTAGATAAAATCAAAGTTCAACGGTGTGCTCTCCTTTATTGGGTAATGTCGGCGTCAAACCACTTGATAGAAATTTGCGTTAAGGTGCCATCCTCTTTCATGCTGGTTAAAGCCTGGTTCACTTTTGCGATCAAGGCTTGGTTTGCTTCAGATTTCACAAACGGCATGGCATTTTTGATGGTAGCAAAAGGTTCACCCGCTAGCTGTAGGGGTAAACCCGACTTTTTAATTAGCTGCGCCGAAGACACGCGATCCATGACAAAGGCATCGGTGCGACCTAATACCACATCTTGTTCAAAGCCAGCATCGTAAGTGATGATGTTAATTTCCTTGTCTGGATCCGCTTGGCGCAATAGTTGCTCGAAGTTACTACCAAGGTTGACCGCGACTTTTTTACCCTTTAGGTCGGCGATTGAGCTGATATCTTCACGGCCTTTTTTCACCACAATTTGTGCGCCATCCACCACATAAGCTTGGGCGAAATCATATTTAGCGAGGCGCTCATCGGTCATGGTGATTTGGTTAGAGATGGTGTCGATATGTCCTGCTTCTAACATGCCAAATAAACCGGAAAAATTGGCGGTTTTGTATTCCACTTTTAGATCGGCGCGTTTACCGATTTCATTCCATACATCCACTTCAAAACCTTGCAGCTGATCTTTTTGTACAAAAGTGAAAGGGAAGTAGCGGCCCGACATGCCGACCTTGATGGTGTCTTGGGCGAAAACGGGGCTGGTCATAAAACTGAGCGCGGCTAACGTAATAGCTAGCATACGTGAAAAGCGTGTTGTCATGGTTGCAGTCTCTTTGTCTAAATTAGGTTATTCTGGTTATATTAAAGTCTAAAAAGTAATTAGAATACAGTTTTAGATAACTAATTATTATATAAGTCATTAAATAAAGCACTACTTTATGGCGATAAAATAGTCAAATATTTCTCTGTTGTAAGGTGGTGATGCGGTGAGGTATGGAGGGTAACCGAGTAACTTGGGAAGTCAGGCTGAGTAGTGTCACTTACTTGCTTCGAACTGAAAATCATGAGCCGGGGGTGGCAAGAAGCTAATCAGCAAATGAATAACTTCTTGCACCTGATGGAGCTAAATGGAATTAAGGTTTATACCAAGCATCCATGCCTTTTTGCAGACGCTGGGCGGCATCATTGGGCGCCATGGTGCCATTGAGTACACCAATACTGGTTTCCCAAATTTCGAGCTCTAGGCTAGGCTCGCCGCGATTAAGGATTTGGTAAGAGTTTCTGATGGTTGAATCACAGCTATCGCGCCATGCGATCATCGCTTTGGCGGTAGGATCATCTACGTCGATAAAGTGATTAGATAACGAGAAGAAACCGGGCAGAGCATTGGTATAGATGGCAGCAAACTCGCCTGTTGTCATCCATTTTAGGAAGGTTTCTGCGTCCTTGATATTCGCGCTTTTGGCATTAATGCCGACACCAATGTCCGTGTGATCACTGATATAGCACTCGTCATCGGCTTTGGCGACGGGCGGCATAAACACACCAAGATCAAGTTTGGTATTAAATGCGGCGATATCCCAAGATCCCGCAGGATAGATGGCTGCTTTTTGATCTGCAAACAAAGCGATAGCATCATTGTAACTGCGATCTTGGTAGCCTTCTCCCATGTAAGGGCCCCATTTAGCAAGTTGTTCAAATACTTGCACATATTGAGGGTCGCTAAACTTCTCGTCGCCGTCAATCAGGGCGAGACGTCCGTCTTCACCTTGCCAATAGTTGGGCCCTATGTTTTGGAACCCCATGGTGGCGGCTTCCCATTTGTCCTTGGTACCCATCGCAATCGGGGTGTATTTGCCGCTGCTTTTAATTTTTTCAAGGGCAGCATAAAACTCGTCGTTGGTTTTTGGCTGGGCAAGCCCTAGCTCGTTAAAAATGGTTTTGTTGTAGAAAAAGCCATGGATCACCGATGCCATTGGCAAGCAGAATGATTGGGCGCCGTTATCGGTTTGCCAAGCCGCTTTGGCAAAATTAGGGAAGTTACCCATGCCATCTAACTCGGTAATGTCTTTGAGATACCCAGCCTCAAATAATTTCAGGGAATCATCGAAGGGCCGACAAGTGATTAGATCACCGGCGCTTCCCTCGGCAAGCTTTTTATTGAGGGTGTCATTATAGTCGGTGGCATTGGTGTGCACGAAAGTGACTTTGATATCGGGATGTTTGGCATTGAAAGCCGGAATGATAACATCGTTCCAAATTGCGGCATCTTCACGCCAACTTTCGATGGTAATAGAGCCTGCATTGGCAATGGAGGCCGCTAATAACAAGGATGTGCCAATAGCATATGGCAAGGTCTTAGACTTCATTACGAACCCCTTCTTGGGCTGGTTAATCATTCCTTATTGCTCATTGAATGAGGCAATAAGGCCACTGTTACACTTTAAAACGGCTGATTAAATGCCTTTGTTGCTCAATGAGTTGAGCTAATACTTCACTGATTTTGGCTGAATCACTGGCTTCTCTTTCGGTTTCTAATGCCACTTCTGTAATGCCATTGATGTTTTTAGCTATGTCTTGGCTTACCGCGATTTGTTCTTCGGTTGCATGGGCAACGTGTACACTCATTTCTTTGATAGCTTCCATGCGTGTTACGACCGCTTGTAATGCGGCATCGGTTAAGCGGGTCTGCTCAACGCACAGATTGGTTTGGTCTTGGCTTTGATGCATCACACTTGCCACTTGCTGTGAGCTGAGTTGCAGGTTTTCTATCATGGATTGAATTTCAACCGTGGACTGCTGTGTCCGAGTGGCGAGGGTTCTCACCTCATCAGCCACCACGGCAAACCCTCGACCTTGCTCACCTGCGCGGGCTGCTTCGATAGCGGCATTGAGCGCCAGTAAGTTGGTCTGGTCAGCAATGCCGCGGATAACATCGAGTATGCTGCCTATGTTGCTGCTGAATTCTTCAAGTTTGCGCGTGATTTGCACCGCTTGATCGATTGATTGTGCTAACTGTTCAGTGAGATCTCGATTTTTGGCCACTAAGCTGCGGCCATTACTGGTGTCCTCGTTAGCTAAGGTGACTTCAGAAAGGGTGTTTTCGGTGGATCTAAAGACTTCGCCAACACTGACTTCCATTTCAGAAATGGCAGTGGCCACTTGATCGGTTTGATTTTTTTGCTCACCCACTCTCGCCATGGTGCGCTCACTGATGTCTGCGGCGGTATTGGCTTCTTGCACCAGTTGCTCTGAGCCTTGGCTGATCTTGCTGAGCACATCAGCCATGCTGTCAACGAGGGTATTCAGGGAATCGGCTAATGCACCAAATTCATCGCTAGACTGGTAGTTAACCCTTTGTGTCATGTTGCCTGTGCTCATGGCCTTTAATACCGGCGCGATTAATGCAAGAGGTTTATGAATGCTGCGCGCAACGGTAAAGCCGATAATGGCAGCAACGGCGGCTGACACTAAGGTAACCCCTATGATGTACATCACGGCGGTTTTCACGGCTTTGTCGGCTGTGGTCGTTGCTAAGTTGGCTTCAGACTCGGCTTGTTGGGTAAAGCTACCTAATAATTCATCAACCAGCTGCATTTGTTGATCCGCTTGATTAATCAGCTCAGCAATGGCGCGCTCTTGTTGCTGTTGCTGCATCATTAAAGGCAGCAAACCGCGCTGCGAGATACTGATGCTGGCCAGTTTTTCTACGGCTTTGCTAAAGCGAATGATCACCCCTTCGTCTACCTTGATGCGTTTAGCCCCTGCGAGTGCTTTTTCGATATCTTTAGTCAGGGCTGCTTGTAGTTTGGGTAAATCAGTTTTAACAGTGGCTTGCCTGATTTCACGTAAGTCTCTGGCGATACCACTGGTCACGCGCTCTGCCTTGTTACGTTGTGAACGCTTACTGGCTGTTTCACTTAGCAATAATAAGGTGACTTGTTGAAATTGATCTTCGTGTTTAACAAATTCACTGCGTAATGACTGCAAGGTCGTTTGGGTGGAAACCAAGTTGCGATGCTCTGTTAATATTTGATTCGCTAATTCAAAGTAGCGTCCGGCGGCGCTTTGTAGATCGCTAAAGTTCCCTTGTAAACTGGGGTCAAGGGCTTCACTGGTACTGAGTTGTTGACTGATTTGCTCAAACGCTTGTTGCTCCTTAGTAAAGCTATGCTGGTATGCGTCGAGCTCATCGGCAACATCTGTGGTTCTAAACTTAAGGTAGCTTAAATTGTTATTAAGTAGGGCTTGCTTGAGTGCTGTGCTGGATACCACCAAAGGCGTGGTTTCTTGGGTAACCTTATTCAAACTAAGATTGATGGCCGTGGTGTTGAAATAGCTGATCCCCCCTAAAAGAGCCAGCAGTATAAACATGATCACAAACCCAGCGATGGTTCGCTGCACAATACTCAAGCGCATGCTGCTAAATTCCGTTGGTGACATATTCATTAAGCATAGAGCAGCTTAACTGACCTGAAAGAAACCTGATGTTTATTTGATGATTCGCGCAATATGATATGAATTATTTATGTCAGTGGTGCTGAGCCGTTGTGCCATGTGTGCAGGTTTGCTACTCTTTCGTTCTATTGTTATATATGGATATCCGTATGTTAGAGCATGAGCAGTTTAAATTGCTGGCCGATGAAACGCGGTTATGCAGCTTATTACTATTGGCGCAATACGGGCCACTGTGTGTGTGTGAATTTACCCATGTGCTGGCCCTAAGTCAGCCCAAGATCTCACGTCATTTGGCATTATTGCGACAAACGGGGGTGGTCACCACCGAGCGTCAAGGGCAATGGGTTTATTACCAATTGAGCCTTGCACTACCTGGTTGGTTGATACAGCTTTTACAGCAGCTTAATCAACAAAACGTGCTTGCAGAGCGTTATGGCGTTGCGCCCGAAAAATTACAACAACTAGCACAGCAAACCAATTGCTGTGCACCACAATAAATCAATCCGGGGTTTCCGGAGCAAGGAAATAAAGATGGCAATCAAGGTTGGAATAAATGGTTTTGGTCGAATTGGACGCTTGGCAATGCGAGCGGCATACGACTGGCCGGAATTAGAATTTATCAAAATCAATGATGTAGCGGGTGATGCGGCAACCTTAGCCCATTTGCTGGAGTTTGATTCGATTCAAGGGCGCTGGCATCACGCTGTGGAGGCGCAAGATGATGCCTTGGTGATTAACGGCCAGCGTATCGCCACGACCCAGCAGCGCGATATCGCCGCGGTGGATTGGTCGGATTGTGATGTGGTGATTGAAGCGACCGGCGTACACCGTGATGTGAAATTTTTAAACCAATACCTAGCACAAGGCGTCAAACGCGTGGTGGTGTCGGCGCCGGTGAAAGATGAAGCCGTGGCCAATATTGTGGTAGGCGTGAATGAACACGTATTTGATCCTGCAAAACATCGCATCGTTACGGCGGCTTCTTGTACCACTAACTGTATTGCGCCTATGGTCAAGGTGATCCATGAGCAATTAGGCATTGAAAGCGCGTCTTTCACGACCATACATAACTTAACCAACACCCAAACCATTTTGGATGCGCCGCACAAGGATTTACGCCGTGCGCGTGCTTGTGGTGTTAGCTTGATCCCAACCACCACGGGCTCGGCCAAGGCCATTATCGAAATTTTCCCGGAATTAGCGGGCAAGATTGATGGCCATGCGGTACGCGTGCCTTTGGCCAATGCGTCATTAACCGACATTATTTTCCAAGTGAAGCAAAACACCACGGTTGAGCAGGTGAATGGCCTGCTTGAGCAAGCCGCCCAAGGTGAGCTTAAAGGTATTTTAGGTTTTGAAACTAAGCCGTTAGTGTCGATTGATTACAAGGGCGATCAACGCTCTACCGTGGTGGATGCTTTGTCGACCATGGTGGTCGGTGGCACCATGGTGAAAATCTATGCTTGGTATGACAATGAAATGGGCTACGCCACACGTACTTCCGAGCTGGTGCGCATTGTAGGTTTGACAGATTAAGGAAGCAAAACATGACACATCCAACATGGCAGTTGCCATTAAATGATAAAGGCGCAGAGTTAGTACTGACGCCTTGTCCAGGCACTAAAGGTGCCGACTTAAACGCGTCCTTACAACAGCTGAAACAACAAGGGGTCAAGGCGGTTGTCACGGCATTAAGCGAACAAGAAATGGCGAAGGCCGGTGTAGCTGAGCTAAGCCAGCAGGTGCAAGCCTTGGGGATGCAATGGTTTCATTGCCCGATTGAAGATGACCAAGCACCGGATCAAGCCTTTAAGGTGGATTGGCTCAATGCCTCCCCTGAGCTACACCAGTTACTCGATAACAATCAGGGCGTTGCCTTGCATTGCATGGGCGGTTCAGGGCGCACCGGTTTGCTGGCTGCCCACTTATTGTTAGAGCGCGGCTGGGATCTCGCCACCATCAAAATCCGCGTGCAAGCATTGCGTCCGGGCGCGTTTACCAAGGCGACGCAAATTGCGTATATTGATGGCGTGGCATCTGCTTATTAATGATTGAACTCGCTGGTACCTTAGGTGCCAGCTTGCTTCTCTTTGCTGCTATTTACCTAGGAAAACTCTGTGCTTGCCTCTTTACCTCGTGCGGTACGTCAATACTTATTGGTTACCTTTAATTATTGGAATTTCACCATCACCGACGGCGCCTTGCGGATGCTGGTGGTGTTGTATTTCTATGATTTAGGTTACGGCGCATTTGCGATTGCCTCGTTGTTTTTGTTTTATGAATTTTTTGGAGTGGTCACTAACTTACTCGGCGGTTGGCTGGGGGCGCGCATTGGCCTTAATCGCACCATGAATATTGGCTTGTTGTTGCAAGTGGTGGCCTTGTTAATGTTAACCGTGCCACCTGAATGGTTAGTGGTCGGCTGGGTGATGTTGGCGCAAGCTTTGTCTGGTATTGCCAAAGACTTAAACAAGATGAGCGCGAAAAGTGCCATTAAAACCTTAGTGCCCGATGAGCAACAGGGGCGATTGTTTCAGTGGGTGGCGGTGCTAACTGGATCGAAAAATGCGCTAAAAGGGGCGGGCTTTTTTATTGGCGGCGCCTTGTTGCATTGGTTGGGCTTTCAAATGGCGGTGCTGGCGATGGCGTCGGTGTTGTTATTGGTGTTTGGCTTTAGTCTGGTGAGCCTAGATGCGGAGATGGGCAAGGCGAAAAGCAAGCCTAAGTTTACCGAGCTGTTTGCTAAATCGCGCAGCATTAATATTTTGTCGCTGGCACGGCTGTGTTTATTTGGTGCCCGTGATGTCTGGTTTGTGGTGGCGCTGCCGGTGTACTTGGCCAGCGTGTTTGGCTGGAGTCATAGCCAAGTAGGCGGCTTTTTGGCTTTGTGGATCATCGGTTATGGTGTGGTGCAGGGCTTTGCCCCTTATTTAACGGGTAAGCGTCGTGGTGCGGTGCCAAGTGGTCGCGCGGCCGTGTATTGGGCCATGCTACTTACTTGTGTGACGGCCCTGATAGCGTTAAGTATTGAGTATCAATGGCAAGTGGAGTGGGTGTTAATCGGTGGCTTGCTGCTGTTTGGCGCCGTGTTTGCGGTGAACTCGTCATTACATTCTTATTTGATCGTGAGCTATGCCAAGCAAGATGGCGCGTCGTTAGACGTGGGCTTTTATTACATGGCCAATGCCATGGGGCGACTCATTGGCACGGTATTATCGGGCTGGGTGTTTCAAAGTTATGGCTTGGCCATGTGCTTGTGGGTATCGGCTGCGATGTTATTGCTCACTGGCTTGATTTCTCTGTGGTTGCCCAAAGTAGCAGAGCAAAAAGTGGCACAGTAATCAGAATAAAAAAGCCCAAGTGATGACTTGGGCTCCGTACAATCTGGCGGTATTAAACCTTAGGTCATAGTAATAAACTCTTCCGAGCCGGTTGGGTGAATGGCAACCACGCTGTCAAAGTCGGCTTTGGTGGCGCCCATCTTCATGGCGACGGCAAAGCCTTGGATCATTTCATCAACCGCGAAGCCGATGCCGTGTAGGCCCACTACTTTTTCTTCAGCACCAACGCAAACCAGCTTCATTTTACAAGGCTGGCTATGTTGGGTGACGGCTGTGTACATGGCGGTAAAGCCAGAGTTATACACCTTGACTTGATCCGTGCCGTGTTTACCTCGCCATGTTGCGGCTAGAGTATAAATAATCCACCTTATTCAGAAGATGGATTATTTACTATTAGGATTTAATACCTGTTATTTAACTTGGTTAGTGTCGGGTTTTCGATAACACCATGCCAGAGTGTGGGGCTAATCTATAGAAATGAATGGTAACGAGGTTAGGTCTGTTTACAGTCGGCTTCATGTGCAAGTGTTATCACAAAGGGTCTTTTTGCAAAGGCGCATGTTGCCCAAGATATACTCGTTTCACAATGGAATAGAAAAGTAACAAGGCAGCAGAATGGCAACGAAAAAAAATATACGTGTTTCGGTATTAGCTCTCACTCTTCCTGTAAGCATATCAACATTTGGTGCAGGCTTGTCACTTTCACAAATAGGTACAGCGAAAAGTGTCGCTACTGCAGGTGTTGCTTCAGTGACTACGCGCGGTGATAGTGCTGCCAGCGTTTTGAACCCTGCTGGTATAGCCAGCATATCTGATACAGCATGGCAGGTAGGAATACAGGTTATTGATGTTAGAGCTGATTTTGATAATAACTTTGGCTCCGCTTCATCTTCGGAGACATTGCCTGTGCCCCACATTTCTTATGCAAAGAGGATCAATTCGGACATTGTACTTGGGGGGGCTATCCATGCTCCAGGTGGTCTTGGATTAACATATGAGAATGGTTTTTGGGGGGTAGGAAATCGAGCTGTAATTGATAAAACTGAAATTGCGTTAGTCGATGCAACTTTTGCGGTTGGTTACGAAGTCAATGAAAACTTGGTGGTTGGAATCGGTTTGATCGCGCGTTACGGTGCGATGAAATTAGACTTGTTCCAGCAAGGCCAGTTGTCTAAAGAGCTTTCTGATGGCGACATAGCTCCAGCGTTTAACCTTGGATTGCAATATCAAAACCCTCAAGGTTGGACGTTAGGTTTATCTTATCGCTCCGGATCCAAGCACGCTCTGGATTTTGGCAGTAGTCCAAGCGTCCCTGAGGAGATACGTTGGCCTCAGATAGTTGATGCTGGATTCGATATACCTCTAACTTTGTATACATCACTTATGGCTAGTGTTAACTGGCAAGACTGGAGTGAGACTGGTGATGGTTTTGGCTACAACTATGAAGATACATATGGGTTCGGTTTAGCCATCGAGCATCATTACCAGGATTGGGTGCTTATGACAGGGGTATCATTTGACTCTAGTCCGATTGAGTCCCCGCTGGACAGAACTCTGGACTTACCTTTAGATAAGCAGTGGAGATTAGGTTTAGGTGCCGAAAAGCAAATCTGGGGGGACAAATATATAGGTATTGCCTATCAATATAGTGACCTTGGAAGTGCTGAAGTTGAAAGGCCAAGCACCGGTTCTGGCTATCTTGTTCGTGGCAGTTTTTCTCAGAACTACGCTCATTTCATTGCACTGTCTTTGCGTTATTAACTGCGCCGAGCGTATGACCATGGCTTTTTGTTGCCTGAAAATTGTGGCGAGGGGTATGTGGTATGCGTGGTTTAAAGTCTGAACCCTCACTTTTAATCTACCTGTACATATAGAGGTTTTTGGGGGAGAGCTTGTTTATTCAGAGATTGGTTCTTGTTGGCATTTGTTTTATTTCGCTATTCTCGTACGCGAATAATGGCGTCATTATTGTTTCCGCGATGCAAGATGACGGCTTGACCGAAATTAGTAAAAGAGTCATGGCGGAAGCTTACTCGAGGATTGGGTATGAAATGCGTGTTGTTGAATGTCCCGGAAACAGAGCGCTTCATTTCTCTAACAATGGTAAGGTTGATGGCGAGCTATTCAGAATTGGCGGGATAGATTCCGTTTTTGAAAACCTTATTCAGGTTGCTGTTCCCATTAACCATTTTGAATTAGTTTCGTATACAAGTTCTGCTGCATTTAAGATGGAACGTTGGGAAGATTTAAAGCTATATCGAGTAGGAATACAGCTTGGAATAATCTATGTGGAACGCTATACGGAGGGATTGCAAACGAAGTCATACCTCTCCAATAAACGACTGTTTCAGCTGTTGGATAGAAAGCGAATTGATGTAGCCATATTGGATAGGGTGAACGGAATGAAAACACTTACTGAAATGGGGGAGCTGAGCACGGTTATCCCAGGAGACTTAGTGTTAACGGCGGAGCCGTTATACCATTATGTACACAAAAAGAATCGACACCTGGTTCCAGAGCTTACTAAGGTATTAAATCAGTTAGAAAAATCTGGAAGAATTGTGCAAATTCGCAATGAATATATCTCTCAACTGAAGGAAGCGGCTTTAACAAAGCCTTGACGAGAACTATCAAGGTGCAGAGGGTAAGAGCAGTGGCCCTTACTCTTGCTTCAGCGTGAGTTGAAGTATGCCACTTAATAACCTTCATATACCCTATGTTGTTCGAGCGACAGCGCATAACCCGCATAACCCAGAGCGTGTTTAGTTGATTCTAGTTTCATCGTTCCCTCAACCCAAATAGGTGTGTTAATGTCAACAAAGTCTACACCTTGCTCTGTGGTTACATGCACTAACTGATTGGGTGGTGGGGGGGGGACATGAATGCAGGCGCCGAAGTAAGGGACGAGAAAAAAACTATATATTTTCTTGTTATCACCTTCTAGCGGCACTACAAATCCGGGTAGTCTTACTCGTTTTCCTGCTAAAGATTCCTCAAACATGGAGTAGCCTGGTGATAGCTCCTGGCTTGCTTTACTTCCTGTGTGGTCGACTATTCTTGGTTTGGTTTGTTTTAGTATTACCCTAGCTTTTTCAGGTACCAAGGTATCCCAGTTTATCTCCTCGTATTCAGCATGGCATTGAAATGAAAGCATGAGCGCCAAGAGAGGAAAAAAGATTTGTTTCAGCATGATTGGTTCCAATAGGGGGCCTTTAGCCCCCCATATACACATTATTTATTGTTCATTTCATCCAGGGCTTTTTGATTTTTGTTTTTAAGCTCCCAGTGTCCGCCCATACTTTGCTTAAGGTTTTCGGGTAAGTTTTCATAAGGTACGACCAGATCTTTTTTCACAGGCCAGTCTTCAAGTAGCTCTGGTTTATAGCCTGAGGGGTAGTATTTATCAGGGTCAACCTGTTGCTCTCTGATAAATGGTTCTTGTAAGTCCTCACGTTTAAACTGAGGCACAGGTACTACCAATTGACCACTGCTGAAGTCCTGCTGTGGCGCACGACTGTTAGGGTAATCAGGCAAAATACCATCTCTTACCCAGATGCTATCAGGAGTTACATTAACAACAATACCATCAGGTGCACCAAAATGATAAGGGCCTTTCCAGTGCTCGCGAACTTCAGCGACAGATTCTTCATTTAACCATGGGTCAAAAGTCATGTGGGTTGTCATGAATATGCGGGGCTTAATTTGATTGGCAACATACCCCGCTGCGTAGCCTGGGGTGTGGTGTGTATCTATTGTATACCGGGCGAGGAAAGGAGGAACGCCTTGTACTCCCGAGTTAATCTCGACAACTTCTTGTTGTAGTTCAGTGACATATACGTCACACCCTTTGGCATATTTTTTGTCGAGCTCACTTGGTCGCCCGTCACCGGTCCACACAAAGCAGAGGCTTTCTGTGTCATTGATTTTCCAGTCCAGTCTGTAAGCTGATGCTCCATCCATCGCGTGAGAGCGTTGCCAATGAATTACCTTTACATTGTTTTTTTCGTATACGGTACCGCCGTTGTCCCTGAAATCAAATTCAGTAACGGCAACATCATGCCCCTGGCCAACCGGGAATACGCTAAATGCTTGCCTGTGCCATGCCAGCATTTGCTTCATGCCTTCCACCATGGCTTTGGTACCAAACTCTGGCTTACGGCCAGACGGGCCGTGAATGCGAAGAGGTTCGTGCCAACGGCCAGCCCAACCTCCAAACATATAAACGTAAGGTAGTGCGCCAAAGTGATCTACGTGAAGGTGCGTCAAGAAAATATTGTTGATTTGGTTCAAAGCGACCCTGGCTGCGACATAATTGGCTACTGACCCTTCGCCAATATCAAACACAAAATTGTCTCCGTTACCCAGTTCGACAAATATAGATGTATTCATTTGCCCCGGGCGTATCATTGGCGATGTCCCCATAAAAGTGATACGCATTTCATTTGGCTGTACGTCTTCTGTTCCCGGAAACCAGTTAGCGGCACTTTGGAGCCATGGCTGCGGACGGATCCCTTCAAAAAGTAGCCCTTCTTTCCAGCGTCCTCCAGGTACGCCACCAAATAGTGCCGCCTTTACCTCCATTTCAGTTGAAGGTGTTGATGCCGGGGGAGCGGCAGCGATTGCTACAGTAGATATAGATAATGCGGACAATAACGCAGTTTTAATTGTCTTACTAATCAACTTCATAATGGAATGAGCCCTATACTATTACTTTATACCTTGTTGATTTAAAGTAGTTCAATTAGGCTAATAACCGTTATCTAAAAAACGACAGTTATCTTAATAAATGAGTTTGCAAACTATAAATATTCTGAGCCACGATTTTGATGATTTTTCGAGCATGGTTCAGGGTTTTGATTTGGACTTTCGCCCTTTAAAAGTCCCTAAGTCTGAGATCATCAGGGTTTCTCAGAGCTTGTCTGCGCAAACCTTCATTGGGTATGCAGAGAGTTCAATCCGGCTGAGGCAGCATGTAATGGGGCCGACGGATATGAGAACAATAGCGCTTTTGGCGCCTGCCCATCCACTCCTCTACTGGTGTGGTAAGCCTGTGACAAGAAATCAGTTCTTGCTTTTTGCTGCAGATGGTGAAATGGGAGCTATTTCTGATGCTGGCTTTAAAACTATCACAGTATCCTTTCCTCAATCATGGCTGGATAAATTATGCTCGAATAAGCCTGCGATAGCAGACCGTATTGAGAAGGTATTAGAGTCCGAGTCAAGAATTCTGGCGCAAACATGGTTTCACCTATCTAGATGGTTAGGAATGGTGTCTGACAGTACCAATGGATTTGGTGCTACTGGTGCGCAACAGGATCGTATTGTTAAGGCTGCCCTTTCTGTGCTGTTTCATGGTTCAGGGCTAATGAGCTTGAGTTGCCACCAAAAGAGACAAACTACCATTTTGAATGAGGCACTCTCATACATTCACTCAAAGAAGTACAAACTGAGGATAAACGAACTTTGTAGGTTAATTGGTACATCCGAAAGGACATTGGAAAGGATTTTTCATACATACCTTGGTGTCACACCAAAGCAATACCTAACTCATTATCTAATGAGGGAGGTGAACCATATGTTAGAGTTTCATGGGAGGGAGCTTAAGGTTTCCGATGTTGCATGGCACTTTGGCTTTCAACATCTTGCACAGTTCTCTAATGACTACAGGGCCATCATCGGAGAGCGGCCTACTGATAGTTTGGCGAAGGTAAAAGATTGCTGGTTTGATGGATGTACAGCTGATTCGACTCATTACATGCTAAATAGGGTGAAAGTAAAAAGTCGTAAATAGTGAGTAGAAGAGTGCTATTAACACTCAGTTTGTTGGACATTCGCATGAAAGTGATCGTACATTTGCAACGTTTAGCTATGCTGGTCCAAATCAAATGTGGCAACTCTAATATCTACACTTTCTATCGCCTCAGGTTTGTTCAATATTTAAGCTTCGATTTGCTTAGTTTCCGAGGTTGAGCTTTGATATGAAAGGGGTGTTGCGCAGCTTATCTTTCCAGGGTAATCCATACCCAACCAGAAGTTCGTCTTCTTCCATCCTATATCCATAAAACTGTTCGAATGGAATATGGACTCGACCAGGCTTCACAAGCAGGGTTGCGATCGAGAGTGAGAGGGGATTAAAATTATCATAGATGTGGGAAGCTAGACGCTTCATGGTCCCGCCAGATTCAATAGCGTCATCCACTAATAACACATTCTCCCCCTTAATAGGGATGTTTTGGTGGTAGATAATCTCTGAGTCGTTGGTTTTATCGCCGGGGGTATGTGGACATGATATATAGTCCATTTTTATGTCGGGTGTTAAGGCGCGAACTAAATCAGCACAAAAGAGCATCCCCCCGGGAACCACGGTAATGACAACCAGTTCTTTTTCTGCAAATACGCTATTTAACTTACTCGCCACCAAATTTACGCCATGCGCTATGTCTTTTTCATTGAAAACTAAATCACCGATATATTGTTCTTTCATAATCTCCCCTAACCTCAAAGACTCTAATTTGTGTTATTGCAACACCCCACTATTCGTTAGGAGTCAACGTCAAAAGGAGGTTTAATCCAGCTCAGTCCTGCTTCAAACAGTCTCTGCCATCCGCTATCAGTCAACCTTGTCAGTGTGATAGGTGGTAGAGCTAGTGACAAAGCCGAAACAAAACGACAATGGGCAAGCTCCATATTTGGTTGCTCTTCCGTCCAGCATTTTCCTTCTTCTGTTTTAAGAAGTATAAAGCACTTAGTCATACACAAGCACACAAATATTGTGAACGTTTTCAATGGTAAGGTAAATGCCAATGTCAATTGCCTAGCTGCATATATCAGCAGGTAGTCAGAATTTACTTATCCCCCCGAATTCAACTATAGCGTAATCAATGAGAGCCAAGTACTGAACTTGTTTGGCGTTCAAGTGATGCGGTGAGGTACCGAATAAGGCTGATAGTGTTTTGATTAGGTTGTGCCTAATTGACATAGCTTGATTGTATGAGGTGTATAAATACTCTGTAACACCACCGACCATTCGTACACGCATAGTCGGTGATAGATATTTTCCAGATTTACTAACGTGTGCAGGTTAGTTTTCTACATCAACCCTACATAGTAACAAACTCTTCCGAGCCGGTTGGGTGAATGGCAACCACGCTGTCAAAGTCGGCTTTGGTGGCGCCCATTTTCATCGCTACCGCAAAGCCTTGGATCATTTCATCAACCGCGAAGCCGATGCCGTGTAGGCCCACTACTTTTTCTTCTGCACCAACGCAAACCAGCTTCATTTTACAAGGCTGACGATGCTGAGTAACGGCTGTGTACATGGCGGTGAAGCTGGAGTTATACACCTTGACTTGATCCGCGCCGTGCTGGGCAATGGCTTCTGCTTCGGTTAACCCTATGGTGCCGATAGGAGGGTGGCTAAAGACGACGGTAGGTACTAAGTTGTAGTCCATTTTGGCATTGGTCTTACCATTAAATAGGCGCTCAGACAGTTGGCGACCGGCTTTAACGGCAACGGGTGTTAGCTCTATGCCGCCAGCCATGATGTCGCCAACGCAGTACACGCCAGGGACATTGGTGTTTTGGTATTCATCAACGGGAATATAGCCTTGCTCGTTGGTGAGTACGCCGGCGTTTTCTAGCTTGATGCTGCTGGTGGCAGGGTGACGACCTATGGCCCAAATTAAGCAATCGACCGTATATTGTTCACCATTTTCAAAGCTGATGGTGAGGCTGTTATCCGCGTTTTTAACGACCGAACTTGGGATGCTTTCGGTATGTAGCTGAGGCCCTTCTGCCGCCATGACGTCGACTAGAGTGTCGGTGAGCATGGTATCAAAGCTGCGTAGTGGGGCGTGTTTGCGCACAAATAAATGGGTTTCGCTGCCAAGGGCGTTAAGCACACCAGCGATTTCTACGGCAATGTAGCCTGCACCGACTACCGCAACGCGCTTAGGTTGCTCGGTTAATTCAAAAAAGCCGTTAGAGTCGATACCGTACTCGGCGCCGGGAATATTAGGGATGGTTGGCGCGCCGCCGACAGCAATCAGGATATGATCCGCGCTGTAGCGTTTACCTTCTACTTCGACGGTTTTGGCATCGACAAAGGTGGCATAGCCTTTGATCACATTAACCTTATTGTTACCTAATACGCGGTCGTAAGATTGGTGAATACGGTCAATGTAGGCTTCGCGACTGGCAACCAGTTTGCTCCAGTCAAAGCCTTTTTGCTCAAGGTCGAAGCCATAGTCTGGACTATATAGTTTGATTGCTTCTGCGATTTGCGCGCCGTGCCACATGACTTTTTTCGGTACACAACCCACGTTAACACAGGTGCCGCCGAGGGCTTTGGCTTCAATCAGGGCGACCTTGGCACCATAACGTGCGGCGCGGTTAGCTGAGGCAATACCGCCGCTGCCGCCGCCAATACAGATGTAATCAAAATGTTCAGTCATGTTTTTCCCCTTAGAATATGACTTGTTAATCGAGTAGGGTGGAGAAGCTATTCAATGCTGTTTATGGCGATCATCATGCTATACAAAATGGGTCTGCGCAAGGCGGTGGTTGTGATTCTCACTCAGGCCTTGGCTAGCCTGAGTAAGACATAAGATGCTTTAAACGCTGTGGTAAGGGATATCGATATGGAAACACACACCTTGAGCCACACTGGTGTCATGGACTATGCTGCCTTTGAGCAGTTGCACCACTAAGTTGTAGATAACATGGGTGCCTAAACCACTGCCGCCGTGACCGCGTTTAGAGGTGACAAAGGGATCAAAGATGCGTGGGGCAATATCCGGGTCTATGCCTCGACCACTATCTTGATAATCAATGAGTAAGCGATCATTTTGGCGGGTGACTTGAATTGTAATTTTTCGCTCACCATCCCAGTCATCAAAGCCATGATTGACACTGTTAATGATCAAGTTTGAGTAGATTTGAGTAAAGCTACCAGGAAAACTGTGCATTTTAAGGTCGCTATCACAGTGGGTCTCAACGGTACAATTCGCTTTTTTCAGTTTGTGATTCAGTGATGTGACGACTTGATTGAGGTTTTCTGCAATATTAAAGGTGTAGCAAGCTTCACTGGATTGGTCGACCGCCACTTGTTTAAAGCTGCTTATTAAATCAGAAGCGCGTCGTAAGTTGTTCATTAACAAGTGACATGACTCATCCATGTTGGTTGTCAGCTCTTCGATAAAGGCGCGGGACAGCTTGCCTTCGGCTACGCGTTGCTTGAGAGATTTGGTCTGATCTTGCAGGTAAGATGAGGCGGTGACGCTGATGCCAATGGGGGTGTTTATTTCATGGGCGACACCGGCGACCAAGCTACCTAATGAAGCCATTTTTTCTGATTCGACTAAGGTTTGTTGCGCCCGCTTCAGCTCGTCGAAAGCAATCACTAACTGGTTATTACTTTGCTCTAGGCTAGCGGTGCGTTTGATAACCTTTTCTTCAAGTTGATCGTTGAGGCGTTTAATTTCTTTTTCGACTCGCTTGAGGCTAGAAACGTCATAGCCGAACGCGATCAGGTATTTAAAATGTTCACCTTCGTAAAATGGCACAAAACTCCACAATAAGGTGTTGGTCTCACCCAATTGATCTGTCATGGTGATTTCAAGATCTTTCTGATCTTGATATTTAGTGAGCAGTTTGGCTATTTCATCTTGCTGTTGTTGGTCCACAAACAAGCTTAGCCAACTTTTGCCCACCATTTCTTGTTGGCTGTAGCCCGTTAAAATAACCCCTGCCGGGTTGATGGATTCAATATCGAACCCTTGGTCTAAACAGCAGATAACCGAGGTGGATGAGTTGATGATCGTTGTTGAAAAGTCGCGCTCTGCGGCCAGTTCTTGATTCGCTTTTTCTTTTGCCGACAGCTCTGCGAAAATTTTCTCTCGCATTTGGTTATAGGTGGCCGCTAAGCCATCTAATTCATCAGGGTTGGAAGGGTGTGGATCGCGCCCTTCAAGCTTGAGTGGCGGCAGTGCTGAATCAAGCTTTAATGAGCGGGTATAGTCAGCAATGCGATTGAGGTGACGAATAACGAGATAATAGATGATCAAAAGAATACAGATGGATACCACTAAGGTTTTAATGGTTTGGCTGACCAAGATAACCATGGATTTTTCGATTAAGCGTTGATAAACCTCGTCAAGGGATGCGGCGACGAGTAAACGCCCTACGACTTCGCCTTGATAGACCAGGTCAAATTCGCGGCTGATATCAAACTTTTGTTTTTGCATGCCTTTTTCGATTAACGGCACTTCCGAGCTACCCAATATTTCTTTGATCAAGACATACTGCATATTGGGCAGGTTCATGATCCCTTCAACTTGAACCTGTACTTGTTCTTCATCTAAATTCCATAGGCTGGCGGCAATGGGCTGGAGGAAGCTGGCTTCAATTTGAGTGATGCTGTTTTCGATTTGACCGACGTCTTTGCGATAGTCCCACAATAATTGCACCATGGTGATGACGACAGCGAGTACACTGCTGCACAGAAGAATATAGGATAAAAGCCGAAATGAGAGGCTGTTTTGGCTGACGGAGCGTTTAAGTTTTGCAACCACTGTTGGCATTCAATGTTACCTATTGGCTGAGCATGTCACTCAGTATCAATTAATGCATGTTTAACTAATTTGCCTTTCGATTTAGCCTAAACCGTCTATTGCAGCCTTAGGCGAGGCAAACGTGCATGCTCAGTATACATTTAGCATAGACTGAGTAAGCACTGTCGGCTATTAATTGAGAATACATTCACACGCGTCGTTTGGGGAGCTCTTGACTCAGACCATCCGGCCAAAATCCGAGTTAGATCGCGCATTTAGCTATAAAGAATTTATCATGTATCGGTTTTATCTATTTCTTTTGTTACTTTTGGCCGCCTTGTTGGTATGGCAGTTAATAGTTTCATTGCCTTGATATTTGCCATCGCTAACCTCATCTTTGATATATCGCCCTTAGAAGATTGAGAATAATGATGACAGTAGCCCAACCATTACCCGAGTTTAGTGCCATTAAGCCTGCAAACATCCAAGCTGATATTGCCGCGTTGATTGAGAAAAACAAACAAGTCATCAATCAAGTGTTAGCGAACAATGAGCCATATACTTGGCAAAACCTAGTGCTGCCTTTAGACGAGGTGTCAGACCAATTGAATCAAGCGTGGCAGGCCATCTCCCATATTAACGCTGTGGTAAGCAATGATGAATTGCGTGCAGCTCATGATAGTTGTCTTCCTCTATTGTCTGATTTTGGTACCTTCGTTGGCCAACATGAGGGCTTGTACCAAGCCTATAAAGCGATTCGTGAAGGTGATGAGTTTGCCAAGTTAACGTCGGAGCAGCAAAAGCTTATTGACGATACATTACGCGATTTTTCACTTTCAGGTATCGGGCTGGACGACGAAAAGAAAGTGCGTTTCGGTGAGATCCAAAAGCGTCTATCCGAACTCAGTTCACAGTTTAGTAACCATGTTTTGGATGCCACCTTGGCGTGGCAAAAACTGATCACCGATGAAACCCAATTAGCGGGTTTGCCTGAGTCGGCGATCCAAGCCGCGAAAGAGTTGGCGAGCAGTAAAGAGTTAGATGGCTACTTGTTTACGTTAGATATTCCAAGTTATTTGCCGGTGATGACTTACGCTGATAACCGTGAACTGCGTGAAGAAATGTATCAAGCGTTTGTGACCAGGGCGTCGGATCAAGGGCCCCACGCTGGCCAATATGATAACAGTGCCATCATAGACGAGACTTTAGCGTTACGCCATGAGTTGGCTCAGTTGCTGGGTTTTGCGAATTATGCAGAAAAAAGCTTAGCGACAAAAATGGCTGAAACCCCAGAGCAAGTGTTGGGTTTCTTGACCGATTTAGCCGCCAAGTCGAAACCTCAAGCAGAGATTGAGATGGATGAATTACGTGAATTTGCATCCCAATCAGCAGGGCAAAGGGATTTGCAAGCTTGGGATTTAAGTTATTACGGCGAAAAGTTAAAACAGCATAAGTATGCGATTTCAGCGGAAGCATTACGTCCGTATTTCCCTGAAGCGAAAGTCGTGAGTGGTTTGTTTGAGGTGGTGAAGCGTTTATTTGGGTTAACCATCACCAAACGTGATGATGTGGATACTTGGCATCGTGATGTGAGCTTCTATGACATCTTCGATCAGCAAGGTGAATTGCGCGGAAGTTTTTACTTCGATTTATATGCCCGTGAGCATAAGCGAGGTGGGGCATGGATGAATGATTGCCTCACTCGACGCCGCCGTCTTGATGGCAGCTTGCAAAAACCCGTGGCGTATTTAACGTGTAATTTTAACAAGCCGACATCCGACAAGCCTGCCTTGTTTACTCACGATGAGGTGACCACCTTGTTCCATGAGTTTGGTCATGGTATCCATCATATGCTAACGCAAGTTGAAACCAGTGGTGTGTCGGGTATTAATGGTGTGCCTTGGGATGCGGTTGAGCTACCCAGTCAGTTTTTAGAAAACTGGTGCTGGGAGCCGCAGGCATTAGCCTTTATTTCGGGGCATTACCAAACAGGTGAGCCACTGCCGCAAGAAATGCTAGATAAGATGTTAGCTGCGAAAAACTATCACTCAGCCCTGATGATGGTGCGTCAATTAGAGTTCTCATTATTTGATTTTAAACTGCATCTTGAATACACCCCAGGCGTAGCCAATCAAGCGCAAGCTAAGTTAGATCAAGTACGCGAGCAAGTGGCTGTGGTTGTCCCGCCTGCTTATAATCGCTTTCAGCATGGCTTTAGTCATATTTTTGCAGGCGGCTATGCGGCAGGTTATTACAGTTATAAATGGGCCGAGGTGCTGTCAGCGGATGCATTTTCTCGTTTCGAAGAAGAAGGGGTGTTTAGCGCTGAAGTCGGTCACGATTTTATGGCTCATATCCTAGAGAAAGGCGGGTCAGCCTCGCCGATGGCCTTGTTCAGTGCTTTTCGTGGCCGTGAGCCTAAGGTGGACGCGTTACTGCGCCATTCTGGAATCAAGGCTGCATAGTGGCCGTGTGAATGGTGGTTTATGACTTTGCGTAGTGATCTCGCTACGCAAAAACCATACCCTTAGCATGGATAATGGCTTTTAATATCAAATAAACCTCACAAATGTGGGGTTTGTTTAACCAAAAAAAGCACGTTATTCACTTTTTTCTTCATCCATCATATCTTAGTACCCTCTTTTTTTATTAGTATAAGCAACTGTTTCTGAACTTATTTTAAGATGGTGTTTTTATGCCGCACAGTTTACATGCCTTGCCTGACATAGTGGCTGCCGTCTCGGGTCTGTCAGGGCAAAGCTTGTGTGATGTGTTTGTCCAGCAACTTCGGCAGCACTTGGGCGCAGATGCCGTGTTGCTTACGACATTAGATCAAACCAATACCTTGCTTTATGTGCAAGCGAGTGATGGCGCCAATCGGGAAACAGATACCTTGTGGCTAGGAGCATCCGCTTTTGCTAGGGCTCTGCGTCAGTCGGTGCTAGTCATTGATCGAAGCCAAGCGGACTTTCCTGAGCGAGAGCTATTAGCGCAGGGTTCGAGTGACACCCTTATTTGTTCAACTTTGTATAATCAGCAACAACATGCGATAGGCTTGTGTATTGTTGTGTATCAGCAACCCTTGGTTAAAGATCACCAAGGGCCACATTTACTGACCTTATTAAGTAGCTTCATCGCCAAAGAGCTGACGCAACAAGGCCGAACGACCTCACCCCAACCGAAGCAAAATAACTGTCAAATGCACGAGTATTGGTTGCGTGAATCATTGCGAATTGGCTTGATGGGGACTTGGTCTGTTGATTTTCCAAGCCGTCAGTTAAATTGGTCAGAGGCGACCTATCGATTATTCGATCTCCCCCCTTTTTCTCGGCAATTGTGTCTACCTGATTTAGAGCAGTACATCGTCCCCTGTGATCGCGCCAAGGTGATGTTAGAGCTGGAGCGTGTGATGGAGGGCGTGGTCAGCGAGCCCCATGTTTTTGAGTATCGTATTATTTCTGCCAAAGGCGTGATGAAGTGGTTACGTGCACAAGTTAGTTCAGTTCGAGAGCCCGGCAAAGGGTTATTGCAATTGCAAGGCATTACCCAAGATACTACCCAAAGCAAACAAGTGGGCAATCAAGTTCTTGATAGGTACTTTGAGCTTATGATTAACCACTTGCCTGCCGCCATGGTGCAGTTGGGGTTAACGGGGCGCGTCGAGAAAGTGAATAATGCAGCCTTGCAGCTGTTGGGCTATCGGCCTGATGAATGTGACCAGTTAAGTTTAGATGATATATTCGCAGAGCCAAGTAACAAGGCGTTATCAGAGTCTTGTCAGGATGTGGTGACAGGACTAGTGGAAAAGTTGGTTTGGCGTAGAGCCTTGGTAACTAAGCTAGGACAGGTGGTGCATTGCGACGTGACCATGATAGGTCTGCGCAATAGTAGCGGTGAAGTGGCTTGTTATCTCGCAGTCTTTGAACCCATCAGCAATAGCCAATTAGTGATTGAGCATATTGATAGCTTGACCAGCTTACCCAGTCGAGCTGGATTTATGGCCGAGCTGGAGCATCGCATTGCGTGTCAGCATGAGTTTTCGGTATTCCAAATAAACTTAGATAAGTTTAAGTCGATAAATTATACCCAAAAGCTGGCAACGGGGGATGCATTGCTTACCTTGGTTGCGGAGCGCTTAAAAGGGCGTTTACGGCAACGTGATTACTTGGCACGACTCGGGAGTGATGAGTTTGCGATTATTGTGCCTGACGCATTAAGTGTTCGCCAAGCTCAAGTGTTTGCTGAGCAACTACAAAGTGCGTTTGCACAAGGGTTTCAGCTGGCCCAACAACAGTTGTACATCACCGCGAGTATTGGCTGTGTTATTTACCCTGATCATGGCTTTAGCCATGATGAGTTAATGCAGCGTGTTGGCTTGGCTTTGTCGGAAGCTAAGAATCAAGGCCGTAATACGTATGTGGTGTATGAGCAGGCAATGCGCCAATCTGAGCTAGAAAAACAAGCCATGCTAGTGGCACTCACAGAAGCGATTAAAGCCAACCATTTAACGGTCTTTTATCAACCTATCATTGATAACAAGACAGGTCGAGTTGTGAAATTAGAGGCCTTGGTGCGTTGGTATCACCCCGATAAAGGCTTTATTTCACCTATGGTATTTGTGCCTTTAGCGGAGGAAGCGGGGCTGATACAGCAACTTGGCCAGCAAGTATTAGCACAGGCCTGTTTTCAAACTAAGCAATTGCAGCAGTTAGGGTACACGGGGATGGAGGTGTGCATTAATCGCTCAACATTGGAGTTTCAAAGTGTTGATATTAATGCCACAGAATGGTTAACCGTGATCGAAAAAAGTGGCCTTGCGACTCAGAGTGTCACCTTAGAAATCACCGAAAGCTTGTTAATGAACAGCGATACTCAGCACATGAAGCGGATCCGGGCCTTGAAGGCGGCTGGGGTTAAAATTGCCATTGATGATTTTGGCACCGGTTATTCGTCTTTAAATTACCTGCGGAGCTTGCCCGCCGACGTGGTAAAAATTGATCGCTCATTTATTTCTGATATTCCACGTAATCAGCAAGATAACTTATTATTTAATGGCATCATTAATATTGTGCATAACTTAGGTATGCAAGTGGTTGTTGAAGGGGTGGAAACATCGCTGCAACAAACTTATGTTCAGCAACAAGGGTGTGATTATTCTCAAGGCTTTCTGATGAGTAAGCCTTTGTCTTTTGAGCAGATAAAAGAATATCTGCAGCAACAGTATCAGCCAGATTTATCGGAGTTGTTTTAACCTATGGAATGGATTTCAGGCCTTATCAATGCCTATAAAACCAATAACTGGATGTTTGATGTCACCATCATTTTGCTCATCACCAGTGTGGCGTTTGTCGTTTGGCGATATTTTGCCAAAAATATGGAACGCTTAGTAAAAATGACCAAAACAGGTTGGGATGATGCGATTTGGTCTTCCGTATGGCTGCCGATTAATTGGGTGATTTTAACGGTTGGCTTGGCTTTGGTCGCAAGTGTGTATGCGCAGGACCAAAATAGCGCCTTGTTGGATTACATTCCTTTATCCCTAACCCTGATTCTAACCGGTTTAATTGCTTGGGCATTTTTGCGCTTTATCAATGGGGCCGAAGAGCGTTTCATTAATCAAGGTAAAGACGAAACCACAGTGAATGCCCTAGGCAAGCTAATGAAGGCGGCCGTTTTGGTGATCACTGCCTTAGGGATATTTCAAACTTTGGGCTTTAGTATTTCAGGGGTACTTGCTTTTGGTGGTGTCGGTGGTTTGGTGGTGGGTATGGCCGCTAAGGATTTACTGGCAAACTTTTTTGGGGCGTTTGTTATTTACCTTGATCGCCCATTTAAAGTGGGTGATTGGATCCGCTCGCCTGACCGCAGTATTGAGGGAACGGTGGAGCACATAGGTTGGCGTGTGACCATTATTCGTACCTTTGATAAGCGGCCCCTGTATGTACCCAATGCGATCTTTTCCAGTATTGCGGTAGAGAACCCGTCACGCATGAGTCATCGCCGGATTTATGAGACCTTAGGCATACGCTATGCTGACAGTCAGGTTATGGCATCTATTGTCAGCGATGTAAAGGCTATGCTGCAAAAGCATGATGAAATAGACACAACGCAAACCATGATAGTGAATTTTAATGGTTTTGGTTCGTCGTCGATGGACTTTTTTGTTTATACCTTTACCAAGACGACTAACTGGGTTCACTACCATGAAGTTAAACAAGATGTGTTATTAAAAATTATGGCGATTATTGAGTCATATGATGCGGAATTTGCATTTCCAACTCAAACCTTACACATTGAGGGGGTGGTTCCTGAAGCAAAGGTGGCTCCTGAGAGCTAAGCTTGACAAGGAATACTTTTCAGCTTGATCACAAACTACTTGTGCTCAAGTTGCGTTGGCGCAACCAGCGGAGTACTCTCAGCATATCTTTGGTTAGCTTGATTAGATAGAGATTGGATGCAGATTTTAGGGCTAAGTCGTTTTATTATTTCTGGTTTACTCGGCCTACTGCTACTTATTCCGGTTGCCTCAGCGCATGCTAAGGAGCAAGAAGTACTGGTACTTCACTCTTATCACCAAGGGTTTAAATGGACCCGTGATATGCAAGCGGGTATTGAATCTATCCTGAAGAATCAAGACGTCTCCTTATATGTGTCTTATCTTGATAGTAAGCGCTTTTTTACCGATGAATACATGGGGCTGCTGACCGAGGCGTTTGCGCGTAAGTTCTCCCATCGCGAATTTGATTTGGTCATCGTAACAGATAATAACGCCCTGACTTTGGCTAAAACCTACGGCCAGCGATTATTTCCTAATACCCCGATCGTTTTCACTGGCGTCAACAATTTTACACCCGCATTAATCGAAGGCATGGCCAAGGTGACGGGGGTGGTTGAGACGCCTGATTTAGCGGAAACGTTAACGGCAGCTTTAAGCCTTAAGCCTCTCACCAGCAATGTTTATGTGATTGTTGACGATACTCACTCGGGTAAGTTGATCCAGCGTGACATTGAGAGGATGAGCAGCCAGTTTTATCCTAAAATCCACATATTACATGATGAAAGCTTCCTCTCATTGAAACAAAAAGTCAGTGAGATCACCGACGACGCCATCATTCTTTACACTGTCTTTGCGCGTGATCGCGATGGCATTTATATTGAATATGACAAAATGTTAGAAGCCTTATTTGAGGTTGCCAAGGTGCCTATGTTTGGTGCTTGGGATTACACTTTAGGCTATGGCATTGTTGGCGGCAAAATGATCAGTGGCTTTAGTCAAGGTGAAAGAGCGGCGCGTAAGGCGCTGGATATTTTGCACGGGGTGCCTATTGAGGCATTACCGATTGAAACCAAGGCAAGCAACCAGTTTGTTTTCGATGCCTTATTGCTCGAACACTGGCAGCTTGATCCGGAACAATTACCCAAGAATGCTTTTCTAACCAATCAGCCTGACAATGAGTTCAGCAGTTATCGCGATAACTTCTTTTTTGTCTTGGTGGTGGTGTTGAGCCTATGTGTCATCATCGCCTTATTACAATTTAACTTATTGAAACAAAAGCGTGTTGAAAGTGAACTCCGGGCCAGTCGAACCCGTTTCAGCGCATTATTTCATGAAGCCTTCCAATTTATCATTTTACTTGATGATAAAGGGCGTATCCTCCAAGCCAATAAAGCTGCATTACAGCTACTTAACCTTAATGAAGTTGATGTGATTGGTGAGTACCTTTGGGAGTCACCATGGTGGCGCCATGATCTTGATGAGCAACAGAAACTGGTTTCGGCAATCGACATGGTACAAAAGGGCGATTTTGTACGCTATGAAAGCCAACAAGTGAATGCGTCGAAACAGCAGGTCGTGGTTGATCTATCCCTTAAGCCAGTTCGTGGTGCTCAAGGGGTCGAAATGATCCTACTGGAAGGGCGCGACATAAATAGCATTAAGCGAGCAGAAATTGAGCTAAGGGAAAGTGAAGCCCGCTATCGTGTATTGCACGACGAAAATCCATTTATGTTATTAACCATCAATAATCAAGGCCTAGTGTTGTCATGTAACCGTTACGGCGCTTTGTTATTGGGTTATGCGGTTGATGACGTGGTCGGTAAAAACATTACGCTGCTGCACACCGAGTCTCATGATATCGGCACTCAAATTAAGTACTTAAATCGCTGTGCAAGTCATCCTGATGGCTTACAGACACGTCAGATCCAATACCAAACACGACTAGGAAAAAACCTCTGGTTAAATGAAACGACCCGTAAAGTGCCTGGCAAGGAACAGTTCTTCTTGGTGTGTGAAGACATCACAGAAACCAAGGAGTTATCGGAGCAGTTAGCGTACCAGGCATCGCACGATTTTCTCACTGGGCTCAATAACCGCAGCTTTTTTGAAACTCAGTTGCAAAAGTATATTGATAAGGCAACTGAAAGCGAGCAAGTCCATGCCTTAATGTACTTAGATATGGACCAATTCAAGGTGATTAACGATACCTGTGGCCATAGCGCCGGCGACGAGGTATTAAAGCAATTATCGACCTTACTGACCGACAGTTTACCGACCCATGCCTTATTAGCGCGTTTAGGGGGGGATGAATTCGGGGTCATTATTGCCGACTGCCAGCCCGACGACGCCTTAGCCTATGCTCATGGTATTATTGCAGCCATCGCCGAGCATCATTTTATTTCTGAGGAAAAAACCTTTTCCCTTGGCGTCAGTATCGGTTTAGTGGAGATCAATCAAAACAGTGGCAATCGCCAACATGTATTGAGTTGTGCTGATACTGCTTGTTACGCGGCAAAAGACGAAGGCCGCAACCGCGTCCATGTATTTAAGCAAGATGATCAAGAAGTACAGCGCCGTCACGGGGAAATGCAATGGGTTAACAAGGTACAGCAGGCATTACGTGAGCAACGTTTTTGTCTGTATGCTCAGCCCATTAAGCGGGTTAATGGTAAAGATGGCTCAGACTATCTGCACTATGAAGTGTTAACCCGAATGATTGATGAAAATGGCAAGCTGGCACCGCCAGGGCTATTTATTCCAGCCGCTGAAAACTACAACTTGGCAGATAAACTCGATAAGTTGATCATAGATAAAACCTTAGCTTGGTTAAAGGGGCATCCCGACCATGTAGCTAAGTTAGATCAGTGCTCGATTAACCTGTCAGGCCAGTCCATAGGCAACAAAGAATTCGTTGAGTACTTAGTTAAGGCCTTGGTGGATTCTGAACTCCCCTTATACAAGATTTGTTTTGAAGTCACTGAAACCGTTGCTATTGCCAATTTTAGTCACGCTTCCTTTTTGCTAAAAGAGCTGAAGAAGCTAGGTTGTAAATTAGCGTTAGATGATTTTGGTACCGGGTTATCTTCATTTGGTTACTTGAAGCGTTTGCCTGTCGACTATTTGAAAATTGATGGCTTATTTGTCCGCGATATCGCCGATGATGAAATGGACTATGCCATGGTGCGCAGCATCAATGAAGTGAGCCAGTTAATGGGCAAGCAGACCATCGCGGAATGTGTGGAAGACGAAAGAGTCATGATGCGCTTAGCTGAGATCGGTGTTGATTTTGCTCAAGGCTATCATTTAGGTAAGCCGATGCCGATCGAAATGATGGCGCTCGTCTCTCTGGCGATGGAATAATCTGCTATTATCGCCTTTTTTATTATTTGAGAGCCTATTGTGATCCCTTTGCTTGTTGATTCCCCTTGTCGTCAAAATGATGCGGCTGCATTGCGAGCGCAATGGGGCTTTTCCGACTCTGTGAGTGAAGATGATAAGCTCGCTTTGGTATTAACCGAGCATCGTCTTGAGCTGCGTAAATTAGATGAGCCTAAGCTCGGCGCTGTCGCGGTGGATTTTGTGTCTGGCGCGAGTGCGCATCGTCGTAAGTTCGGCGGAGGAAAGGGCCAAACTATCGCCAAGGCGATAGGCATTAAAGCCAAATCTGGGTTGAAGGTGATTGATGCGACAGCTGGGCTGGGGCGCGATGCCTTTGTCTTTGCCTCGTTGGGGTGTCGGGTTACCTTAATTGAACGCTCTCCAGTGGTAGCCGCTTTACTGGCCGATGGGTTAGCGCGAGCTTACCGGGATCCTGAGATTGGTGACTGGATGCAAACAAATATGACCTTAGTGCATGACACCGGGATTGATTGGCTAGCTCAAGCGCAAGCAGATGTGGTGTATCTGGATCCCATGTTTCCGCACAAGAAGAAAAGCGCGTTAGTAAAAAAAGAAATGCGGGTTTTTCAGCATCTAGTCGGCCCTGACCTTGACGCTGACGCGTTACTGGCACCTGCTTTGGCTGCTGCTCAATATCGGGTTGTGGTGAAGCGACCTGATTACGCCCCTTGGTTGGCCGAGCGTAAACCCACTTTGGCTTTTGAGACCAAAAATAACCGATTTGATGTCTATGTCAATAAGGCGATGAGTTAACGGATAATTTATTATCCGTTCGCTGGTTGCGCATTTAATGTGTTAATGATGCTATCGGCTTCTTGCTTTATTTGCTCAGCAATTTGTTGTGATAAGCTAGACACTTGCTGTGATTGTTGTTTCACCTGCTCCATGGCTGAGGCAAAATCCACTAATTTTCCTGATTGAAGCTTAGCGTTGACGCTTCCTTGCTCAGCCACAACGGCCGAGCTCATTGCGTTTTCGCGCACATGATGCGCGGTATCCCAGAGGATGTTCGCGGTTGTTTTTTGCGCTTCAGATGCGCTAGCTATTCCTTTTATATCCACACTCAATCCTGCCGTGGCTTTGCGTAATTGCTCCAAAATAGTGGCTATTTGGTTTAGTGAGTCTTGCGTGCTATGGGATAATTGACGTACTTCAGTGGCCACGACGGCAAAGCCTCGGCCGTGCTCACCTGCGCGAGCGGCCTCAATTGCGGCATTCAGGGCGAGTAAGTTGGTTTGATCGGAAATATTACTGATCACGTCGATGATGCTAGCGACATTATCAACCGACAAATTGAGCGAACCTAGGGATTGATGACAACGGGCCACGGCTTCGCTGGTACTTTGAGTCGCTTGCAGCACATTACGGGCATACTCTTGGCTAGCCTGCATGGCGTCTTGATTGTCTTTGGCGTATCCCAATATGGTCACTGAACTGGTTTCCACTTCTTTAGAAAGACTATTCAACTCGGCCATCATGGTGGCACTGTGGCTTGCCGATTGGCTATTCGCTTTGGAATCTTGCTCAATGGCCTCTACTTGTTTCACCATCTGTTTTAAGGCGTTAGAGACTTTAACTAACTGTTCGGCTTTGAGTGCTTCGGTTGCTTGTGTACGGTCAGTCAGTTGGTTGAACCGTTGCGCTATTTCACCGAGTTCATCATTCGCACTGGCTAATTCTAATGGCTTGGTTTGATTGCTTTTCACCAGTTGTTCAAAGGCGTGATTAAGGTGTTTTAAGCGTCTCACGATGAGTAACTGCTGGAACAAGAACGCAATCAAGCTGTAACCAACCAGCACGGCGACAGCGAGCAGCAATGTGAGTTGGATTTCATTTAAACGTTGCTCTACCTTTGTTTGCAGCTGTTGTTCAAGGGTGAGAAAACTGTGCTCCAGCTGTGTGACTTCTTGTTGTAATTGTTGGCTGGCAATTTTAGTTAAGTTAATGTTTTGTTTTGTATTATCTAGCTCTTTTGGGTAGCGGTTGATCAGGCTGCTCAGTTCATCAATGGCTTCTTGGCCTTTTTCAATGGGCTCCTCATCGTCGTCAAAGCTAAGCATACCCGGCTCGGACTGAGTTTCGACTGGGTAGAACAAATTCAGGCTAGGTAGCTGTTTTAGCTTTTGACTGAAGCTAACGACCTTGGATTGGAGGTATTCCAGTTGCGCTAATTGTTCCGTACTAGGCTGATTAAAGAGCTCGGCGCGGTTAAGGCTTAATTCAGTTAAGGTTTCGGCTAGATCTCTGCTCATCGTAAGGTATTGACTGGCTAACTCAGGATCTTGCTGCCATCCCTCAAGGCCATATTGATGCAGGCTTTGGGCATAGGCCCGCATGTCGGCTTCTGCCAGTGCGAGGATTTGTTGATTATTAGCTGATAATTTTCCTGCTGCCCGATATTGGCCATTCAGCCCCGCCAATAGGGTGGTGATTTGTTGCTTAATACTGGCTGCATTGGCAATGGGTTGCTGTGCTATTTGCTCAAAAATGCGTTGAAGTTGATTTGCTGCATCTTGTAATAGGCTCGCGTCACCCGTATTGAGGTAGGCTTGTATGGTTCGTTGAAAATCAACATTAATCTGATGCTTAAGCTTCTGATATGCGTTGCCTTGGTGCTGCATAGCTTGGATCTCATGGCCGCTTTGCCAAATTGAGTAACCGAGAATGCTTGCTATTACCAATAGTAAAATGGAAGATAGGGAAGAAAAAGTACTAATTCGCATGGTGCATTCCTTAGCGGCCGATGGTTTTACAAGACGTGGCTGTGCCAGAAACAGGGCATCTCCCATTAATGATGCGAGCTTAGCGTTTGTAGATGACAGAGATGTGACAGGAATTCATGCTTTATAATGAGTTTTATATGAAAAAGAATCAGAGTTTATGTGATTGGAAGCGGTCTGATATTGAAAATAACCAAGCGTTACTTCAGTCCTTAGTTATTGTACCTAAATTTTTCTGTCGTAAGTGCGCTCGGGTTGCCAATAGTAAAAAAGTATTATGCAAACCGAGCGGGTTTTAGGGCGAAGTTAAACAGGTACAATCAGCAGATCACAGGGGGCTTGATTGAGGATCTTTTTCGCCGTGTTATGAAAATACCCCCAGAAATCATGATGGTGACCGGCGATAATGAGGTCAACTTCAAGCTCTTTTGCTGCCGTTAATATGCTCTCTGGTAAATCACCACAAATAACTTGATGATTAAGCTTCGGATAATCGACACCGGCCATGATTTGATCAAATAGCATTTCAGAGCGCTCTGTTAACTGCTCTTTCAATTGGGTCAGATCCATTGAAATCATATTGGTGTAGAGTTGATTCAATTGAATATTGACGTGAAGCAGGGTTAGGGTTGCCTGATCTATTTCGGCCCGTTGCAGCGCTTTATCAAGGATCGGCTTGCAATCCTCATCTAAATTCAGTGCAACTAATATATGACGGTAACCGGACATGTTGCCCCCTTAATCTTAGTTTTAACTTATCCCCTTAAGTATAGATGTGACATCTTGGTTTAGTCTGACTAACTGCCACCTGTCTTGAGTAAACTTTAATTCTGTGACACTGCAATTGGTTAACTGCAATAAATGCATGTTGTGCTTTGGCCAACCTAACAGGGCATGAAGTAAGCAATTGAGTGCTTGGCCATGGCTGATAATACCATGATTGTGTTGTGGCCAATCCATGATGGAGTCGAGATAGCCAACTAGGCGTGATTCAAGTTGCGCCATAGTTTCAGCATGGGGGTCGGGTAGCGGAATGTGTTGTTGGTAGAGTTGGTGTAGCTGTTGGCGTTTTGTGTCATCAAGTTGATCAATGCGCTGACCATTTAGGTGACCATAGTTTATTTCACGTAACCGGTGACTGTAGCAAAGTAAACGTCCAGCGTTTTGCGAGAGTTTGGCTGCTGTAGCTTTGGCACGGATCAGGTCGCTACTATGAATAACGTCTATAGGGAGCTGCTTGCAAACCACGCTAAGTTGATTAGCTTGGTTTACACCAAGAGGACTGAGTCTGGTGTCTAGATGTCCTTGTAGTATTCCTACTCTATTTGCATCTGTTTCGCCATGACGAAACAAAAATAACCTTTTCAATACGAACCAGTGTGTAAGTTAATGGCCCGTCATGATAAGGGAATTATCGTCAGAATTAGATAAATGTAAGTAAAAAAAGCAACATAATGAAGCTTAAAATTTTCCATTCCTTGAATAACAGTTCCATCTTTCATGTCCCTAACGTCTACAAGTGCTGGCATTGTAACAGTGGCACATAGTTCGTGATGTGAAATAAGTCAAGGATCGTAGATTAAATCACCAATAATTTCATACTAGGGTATGACTCTGTATGGCGAGGTAGAAAATGGCTAGCTAACTGTGTAAGAATGCAAAATCCAAGAAGTATCATAGATGTATATTAAGGACTCGCTATGCTTAAGCCAACCATGATAGAAAAACTAAACGAGCAGATTAACTTAGAATTTTACTCATCCAATTTATACCTGCAGATGAGTGCGTGGTGTGAAGATCGCGGCTTAGAAGGGGCAGCCGTATTCTTACGTGGACATGCCAAAGAAGAAATGGAGCATATGCATCGTCTGTTTACTTATGTTAGTGAAACGGGGGCGCTGCCCATCTTAGGTGCAATTGATGCTCCCCCTCATGAATTTGAATCATTAGCCCATGTGTTCCACATGACGTTAGAGCATGAGCAAATGATCACGCAAAAAATCAATGAGCTCGCACATGTGGCATTTTCAAGTCAGGATTATTCAACCTTTAACTTCTTACAATGGTATGTGTCAGAGCAACACGAAGAAGAGAAATTGTTTAAGACGATTATCGATAAACTTGAGTTGTTAGGAGATAACAAGCAAGCGCTCTACTTTATGGATAAAGAGTTGGCTGAGTTAGCCAAGTCTGGCAGCCCAAGTATTATAGACTCTGCAACGGTGGCTGATGCGGGCTTTTAGTTTCATATAGGCGGTTGCCTGACGCTGTAGTGCGAGGTGTATTGGACCTCGCCTCCTCATCATTCAGGCAGGATTTAATGTTCATCCAAGTATTCATTTTTAAGCCTGACATAATTGTCTGCCGATTCAGGCAGAAACGCCAACTCAGCAGCGGTGAGTTCTCTGGCTTGCTTTACTGGAGAGCCGACATACAAGAAACCAGATGCCAAGGTTTTACCCGGTGGAACTAGGCTACCCGCACCGACAATCACATCATCCTCAACAACCGCATTATCCAAAATAATCGCCCCCATGCCGACCAATACACGATCGCCAATGCGACAGCCATGAAGCATCGCCTTGTGTCCGACGGTAACATCATTACCTATGATTAAGGGATAGCCATCAGGCTTGTTCGGGGTTTTACGGGTGACATGCAACACAGTACCGTCTTGAATGTTGGTGCGATCGCCAATTTCAATCTTGTTCACATCACCTCTGGCGGCAACTAAGGGCCACACACTTGCATCGATACCGAGGGCGATTTCACCCACCAGTACAGCGGATGGATCGATGTAATTCGTATTATTGATCTTGGGATATATCCCTTTATAGGGACGAATATTGGTGGTCATAGCTTTCTCCATAGTTGATATCGCCGACATTAGCATAATAAATGCTCAAAACAAGGGAGGATCTTTGAAGATCTTGTGGATAAGTTGAGAGTAAATTGTGTTGAAAAATTAAATGTAAATTTCCGGCAAAAAAGCCTTGCACCGAAAACGGATCTCCCTATAATGCGCATCCACTGACACGGCGCAGCGCAGGGCGCAACGCAGTATCAGGGAGTCAGAAGCTGAGGTTTCTCACTCGAAAGAAAAATCGAAGATTTGTTAAAATTAACGATTGACTTTCAAAACGGCTAGCGTAGAATGCGCAGCCCTGACGAGGTGAAGCGAAAGCCACTGAGTCAACGTTCTTTAACAATCTAATCATGCAATCTGTGTGAATGCTCATGTTGAAAGCCACGGCTAACAACGCAATGGTAACGAATCGCCAAAACGATTTATTTATCAATGTTTCTGAGTGTTCATATAGAACAAATCGAACTTCATTAATTTGAGGTTCAGTTTGATTTCACTTTTTAAAAGTGGAGACAAACACGCAGAATTCATTGAGTCGATTCAGCTTGCTGAATCACAAAAAACTTTAATTGAAGAGTTTGATCATGGCTCAGATTGAACGCTGGCGGCAGGCTTAACACATGCAAGTCGAGCGGTAACAGAGAGAAGCTTGCTTCTCTGCTGACGAGCGGCGGACGGGTGAGT
>NZ_JAIMJB010000016.1 GCF_021295345.1 Motilimonas eburnea | reverse complement strand
AAGGCGAGGCCGAAAGGCGTAGTCGATGGGAAACGGGTTAATATTCCCGTACTTGGTGTTATTGCGATGGGGGGACGGAGAAGGCTAGGTGGGCCAGGCGTTGGTTGTCCTGGTTCAAGTGTGTAGGAAGAGAGTTTAGGCAAATCCGGACTCTTAATTCTGAGACACGATGTCGAGCTGCTAAGGCAGTGAAGTCATTGATGCCCTGCTTCCAGGAAAAGCCTCTAAGCTTCAGATAACATCGAATCGTACCCCAAACCGACACAGGTGGTCGGGTAGAGAATACCAAGGCGCTTGAGAGAACTCGGGTGAAGGAACTAGGCAAAATGGTACCGTAACTTCGGGAGAAGGTACGCCGGTGTTGGTGATGGAACTTGCTTCCTAAGCTGACGCTGGTCGAAGATACCAGGTGGCTGCAACTGTTTATTAAAAACACAGCACTGTGCAAAATCGTAAGATGACGTATACGGTGTGACGCCTGCCCGGTGCCGGAAGGTTAATTGATGGGGTTAGTTTTCGGACGAAGCTCTTGATCGAAGCCCCGGTAAACGGCGGCCGTAACTATAACGGTCCTAAGGTAGCGAAATTCCTTGTCGGGTAAGTTCCGACCTGCACGAATGGCGTAATGATGGCCACGCTGTCTCCACCCGAGACTCAGTGAAGTTGAAATCGCAGTGAAGATGCTGTGTACCCGCGGCTAGACGGAAAGACCCCGTGAACCTTTACTATAGCTTGGCAGTGAACATTGACCCTACATGTGTAGGATAGGTGGGAGGCTTTGAAGCGCAGTCGCCAGATTGCGTGGAGCCAACCTTGAAATACCACCCTTGTAGTGTTGATGTTCTAACCATGGGCCCTGAATCGGGTCTTGGGACACTGTCTGGTGGGTAGTTTGACTGGGGCGGTCTCCTCCCAAAGAGTAACGGAGGAGCACGAAGGTTGGCTAAGTACGGTCGGACATCGTACGGTTAGTGTAATGGTATAAGCCAGCTTAACTGCGAGACAGACACGTCGAGCAGGTACGAAAGTAGGTCATAGTGATCCGGTGGTTCTGAATGGAAGGGCCATCGCTCAACGGATAAAAGGTACTCCGGGGATAACAGGCTGATACCGCCCAAGAGTTCATATCGACGGCGGTGTTTGGCACCTCGATGTCGGCTCATCACATCCTGGGGCTGAAGTCGGTCCCAAGGGTATGGCTGTTCGCCATTTAAAGTGGTACGCGAGCTGGGTTTAGAACGTCGTGAGACAGTTCGGTCCCTATCTGCCGTGGGCGTTTGAGAATTGAGAGGGGCTGCTCCTAGTACGAGAGGACCGGAGTGGACGAACCTCTGGTGTTCCGGTTGTTTCGCCAGAAGCATTGCCGGGTAGCTAAGTTCGGAATCGATAACCGCTGAAAGCATCTAAGCGGGAAGCGAGCCTCAAGATGAGTTCTCACTGGAGCTTTAAGCTCCCTAAAGGGCCGTTGGAGACTACAACGTTGATAGGCAGGGTGTGTAAGTGTTGTAAGGCATTGAGCTAACCTGTACTAATGACCCGTGAGGCTTAACCATACAACACCTAAGCGGTGTTGAAGCCAGATTGAGTACGAAAGTACAAACAAAATACTTGTGAACATAGGTGTTTGCTAAAGAACAAAGCTTTCCAGATTGACAATTTATGCTTGGCGGCAATAGCGCTGTGGACCCACCTGATTCCATGCCGAACTCAGAAGTGAAACGCAGCAGCGCCGATGGTAGTGTGGGGCTTCCCCATGTGAGAGTAGGACACCGCCAAGCTCCAAACAAGAAAGCCCGAGTCTAACGACTTGGGCTTTTTTACATCTGCAGAAAACTAAACTGAGAAGAAAGCAGAGTAGGGCACCCCTCTTATCATGCTCCCATACCACAAGCCTGAGTTGAGGTTTATAGCAAACTAGAATCACGACCTACACCATCCCTTGAGTAAGCTCGTGGCCCACATAGAACCTTTTAAAACAATCTCCTCATACCCCGAACAATAAACAAAGTTTAACGAGTTGGATTTTTTACGCCTGTGGAAAAGTGACAAGACAAGCAAACTCGATACACCGATTCCCTGAGCAGGTGAGTGTCCCATAGCGAGCCCATAATCGGTAGAATAAGGTTATATAAATATCAAAGTCGTCTACATGCGAGTAGGCAAAAGAGTAACCGCGGCTTTTATATAGGGTCGTATTGTGGTTATCACTAAAAGTGGAAACACAAAAAGTGGCACTAGTGCGTTGCAATCAATTTTGGGGGGTAAATAGCGGAGGGAAGCTCCCAGCGACATGTTTGCCGCTGGGTTGGGTTTAGTATCTTTGTTTCATCATTTTAGCTGAGCGTAGGAATAACACTAAGCCAATGACAATAAAGAACAGGCTTAGATATAGCGGGCCGCGATCAAAGGCGTTAGGCAATGCAGAATGAGGGTCTGATTCAAGATAGATAATTTCTACTTGTTCACCTACTTTAGGTGGGACTAAGTAAGGTAAAAGATCGACTTGATATTGCTTGCCGTTACCTGCGGTAAATTCCACTTTAGGGATGTTATCAATAAAGGTCTCTTGGGTGGCATCATCAGTAAAAGATACTTGATTCACCTCGATAACATCGGCCATGATCACAACGCCTCCGAAGTGTATCCGTGCTGTTTTTGCAATGATGATCCCTGGGACAATGACTAGAAAAAGTGACATCAACATTAATAGTCTGGCAACATTAGATTGGCTGCCATAGCCAGGAATAAAGCTTTTCATATCATCCATTATAATTCTCCTAGAGATAGCCGGTTATCAAGGCATAGCCAACCGCGATAAATATGGTGATGGTAATTAAGGGTAGGAAATTCCATTTACAAAAGCCGGGAATAAGAAGCGATTGTTGTGGATTATTTGGGTTATAGCTGATCTCTAGCATTTCTTTCTCAGGAAATTGTGCCAGAAGCTCATCACCGGCCACCATCAGCTTCATCACAATATCGGCGGCGGTGATTTGGCTATTTTCATAATCAACCCGTTCAATGTTGTAACGATACTTGATGAGATCACCACCCATTAAGGAGCGGCCTTCCCAGTAGCCAGCTTTTTTGACGGCTAAGCTGTTATAGGTGATCATTGCCATGCGTTTTGGCCATTGCTTACTTTTTAAAGCGATGATGAAGAAGTAACCAACTGGCAGCAGCGACATTAATCCTATGGCAATGAAAATCCAGCCTAAATATACCTTTTCCATAGTTTATCCATTCGTTAATATTAGGGTTATTGTACCTCAACAGCTGATGCTTTACAGGCAGATATAGCATTTCAGGTAGCGCCTTATTATCCCTTTTTGCGCAAGCTACCAAGGAATTAGAATGTTTAAATTAGTTGGCTTTGTTTTACTGCTTTTACCTAAGTTAAGTTGGGCATTTTCTGATGAGTTAGAAAAACTCAGCTTATGGTTTGAAGGGGAGTATAGCAATCTCAATCAGGCTGAGTCTGATCCTAACTTTGCGTCATTACAGTTTCTTATTCGCCGGTTTTGGCATCAAAGAGTCGATGGTAGCTGGTTCTACACAGAGCAAATTAAAAACCAAAAAGGCGTGTTACCTTATCAGCAACGTATTTTGCAGTTTATCGATCAGCCTAATGGTTCGATTCGGATGCATACCTATACAACGCCACAACCGATAGATTTTACGGGCGCATTTTATCAGCCTAGCTTATTGAATTCGCTCACTCTGCAGCAACTGACGATGCAACAAGGTTGTGATATTGTGTTTGATTACAAGCCGAAGTTGGGGCAATTTATCGGGACAACTGAAAGCCATGAATGCTGGCTTAACTTCCGCGGGGCTAGCCACCTAAAAATATCCTATGCTATTAGCGAAAACCAATTTTTTCAGGAAGTTGCAGGATACACTGATAAAGAGGAGCAAGTCTGGTCTACCTCTTCTCCTGGCTACCACTTTGTCAAAAAGTAGTATGTATTCAACCTATTGAATATAAGGTGGTTTAGCAATCTTATCGGGTTTGTTAGTATGTCATTAAGATAAAATGTCACAGGGGGTCGCTTAAATGAAAAACTATGATCAGATTTTCAATGATAGTTACGAACGCATTATGTATCGCGGTGATCAAGGTGATGCCTTCTTTAGTCATTTTTATCAATCTTTTAGTGATTCATCACCGGAAGTACAACGAATCCTTGCTAAAGTGGATCTCACCCGACAAAAGCTAATGATGCAGCGCTCGCTATACATGGCAATGGATTTTTCCAGTTCGCGTATAGAAACAGAAACGATCAAAAAATATGCGAAAGTTCATGGCGATAAGGGTCATGCCATTCCGCTGCATTTGTACGACATCTGGCTTGATACCTTAGTAAATACCGTACGTGCTTTTGACCCTAAATGTGACCTTGAGGTTGAATTAGCTTGGCGTTTAGTTTTAATGCCACTGATTCAATATATGACAGCAGAGCAGCACCGCACTTAAATGGAGATAGAAGTATAAGGATGTACCGAATGTTAAAATCGATGATGTTAATGCTAGTGCTGTGCTGGCCCCTACTAGGTAATACAGTTTCAGCCAGCTCTGATGGTCAGAGTGGGCAAGGAGGAGCGATTGATATCCCCGCCCAAGTTAATCAACAGGTTCGAAGCCAAGCCGATAAGCTGGTCAAGGCCACCCTATCTGAAGATTATGAGGGGGTGATTGCCCTGACCTATCCTCCCATTATTGCCAAGATTGGTGGGGCAAGCATGGCAGCAAAAATAGCGTATGAAGCGGTGCGATTATTGAATGAGCGCGGTGTCAAAATTGCCAACCTCACGGTAGGAGAGCCCATCAACTATTTCGTTTCTGACACCAAGCAACTGGTTGTGCTCAATGCTCAACTTGAACTAGCCAGTGAGCAAGGCAAGGTGAACACACGAAGCTTTTTACTTGCAATCAAAGAGCAAGATCAAGATTGGCTATTTATCGATAATAATGCATTGAAAAATACCGATGAACTAAAGGTCTATTTTCCTGCCCTGCCTGATGATTTTAGCTTACCGCAAAAGTCGGTGAAATTTACCCCGGCTAATAATGGGTAAGTATCTTATTGGTTGGGTGGCGTTCATATTCACCCTTGTTATCACTGTTAAGTTGTTGGACCCAGAGTATTTTGCTAATCAGCGCTTAGACCAAGTGATGGCGAACTTAGTGTCGGCGCAGCAAGCTCAAGATAGCTCTCAGCAGGCTTATTTTTACGGTCAAGCACTCAGCGAGCTGTCTAAGTTAAAACGTCAGTTTGCAGATACGCAAGTTTACCAGCGTATATTCGTTTCTGATGAGCTCAATGTCGGCTTGATCCAAGCTCAGTATAACCGATTGTTGCAACGGCCTTGGCAGGTCGCTGAGCCCAGTTATTTTAGTCAAGCTTTGTCGTTAATCGCATCCCTTGATAAAGATGCTCAGCTAGCTAATATGGTTGCTCTGGCTCCGGCAGTTAAACGCGTTACATCCCTTGACCCTGATTTTATTGATAGCTTGTTACAGCGCTTAGATGAAAGCTCCGATATTAACCTACGATGCCAAGCCTATCAGTTACTAGCGAGTCGAAATACCGCTCAAGATAAACATCGTCATTTAGAATCTATCGACCAAGTGCTGATTCAGCCCATTAATCAGCAGTTGCAGCAAACTTGTGTGACAGCTTATTTTGATGTTGCAAGTCAGATGAGTTATCTAAGCGATTTACAAACACTGTCAGAGCGGTGGCAAATCCCTTTGGCTGAGTTACAGCTTAGTTACACTGAGGCATTGATTGCAAATGGCTTTTTCAGCTTAGCTAAAAAGCAACAGCAAGCCTTAGAAGCGCGAATACTGCAGGCCGAAATAGAATTGTTACTATTAACAGAGCAATGGCCTGGCTTCACTCAAACTCAACGTAAAGAACAGGCCTTGTTAGATGTTGGGATAAGCTTAGTCAACCTAGCGGAAGATGAACAGAGTCAAGTATTGTTGATGCAGCTGCTGACTTTTTTATTTAGTCACAATGAATTGGCGTTTGCTGCTGGTTTTCGTACTCGAATTAAGTCGCCCATGGATAAAGTAATCTATCAAGCCCTTGATATAAATACGCAAGATAGGCTAAAGCCTAATTCAGCGCATTTAGAGCGTTTGCCCCAACTCATTGATGCTTTTGTGCAAAACCGAGACAAATTACAAAGCCAACTCGGTTTTCATGAGCTGATGGATATATGGTTAAACAAGCAGATCATGTTGAGTGAACAGACAGTGATGGGCCAAATAGCAGATTTACTCTATCGCCATTACGAGACACACCCCGAACAAGTCCAACCTTGGTTAGATGAGCTTAGTGATTACCAGGCTATTGCCCTTGCCCAATCCGCTATTGAGCTGGGCGAGTCTGGTAGCCTTGTAGATACTGATGACGCCATGGCGTTGTTAGTATTTATTCGTCGCCAACAAGCGCCTGACTTAGTTAGGCTTTGGCTTGCACAAGTGGGGGATGGCGATAAATTGAGTGGCTTGATCTGGTTAGCAAATCAAGCCAAGTCAGCCTATTGAGCAAGATCAAGCTGACGCTTTTTACTGTTTTTGTGTTGTTGAAGGCCATCCCAACTAAATACAACTAAGGCCGCCCAAATAAAGCCAAAGGTGACTAACGTTTGTATTGTTAAGGGTTCATGATAGACCACGACCGCCAGCATAAACATCAAGGATGGCCCGATATATTGGAAAAAGCCAAGGGTTGAAAGCTTTAATCGCGTGGCTGCGCCAGCAAAAAACAACAGCGGTATGGTGGTGATAGCACCGGCCGAAAGGAGTAACAGATTTAAGTTCAATGTGTTAGATGAAAAGTTCGCACTGGCCGAATGGGCAAAGAAGAACAAATAAATAAACGCAATGGGTAACAGAACCAGGGTTTCGAGCAGTAAACCTGTAATGGCGTCAACCTTAACTTTCTTTCTGATCAACCCATAGCAGCCAAAACTGAAGGCAAGTACTAAGGCTATCCATGGCAGTGAGCCGAAACTAATCAACTGGATCAATACGGCAATAAATGCCAGTGACACGGCAATGTATTGGTTTTTTCGTAGCCGCTCTTGCAAAAACAGCATACCTAAAAATACATTCACCAGTGGGTTGATAAAATACCCCAAACTCGCCTCTAGCATGCGCTCTTGTCCCACAGACCAGATAAAGACGAACCAGTTGACCCCAATAAAAATGGCGCTTAGGGTAAGATAAAGTAAGGTTTTAGGGGAGCTAAGGGCGCCGATTAAGCGTTTGCCATAACCAAACAGCAACACGACTAGAAACAGCAAGACACTTGACCAAATAATGCGGTGGCTAAGGATCTCATAGGCAGGAACCGTGTCCAGCGCCTTAAAGTACACCGGAGCGACACCCCAAAATGTGTAGGCAGAGAGGGCGAAAAATACCCCTTTACGGGTTTCCCTAAGTGTTTCGTCTTGATTCATGTGGCAGCATCTAGAAGGATTAGCTAATTAGTCTATCAGGACTTAACCCGATAGGCTAAAACAAATGCCTGTATCCTTACTAGATATCTGTACGGACGATTTTAGCCCAGTAAAAGCCGTCAAAGCCTGAAGCCGATGGGCTAATCGTTTGCTCTTCTAACAGTAAATACTGTGGGTTATTGGCAAGAAAGTGGGCAACTTGATTGGCGTTTTCTTGGGGTAAAATAGAGCAAGTTGCATAGATCATAATACCACTGACTTTTAGTAACTGACTGTATCGCTGTAATATATCTTGCTGTAAAGCGGTAAGGTGGGCGAGGCGTTCGGCGGTATCATGCCACTTTGCTAACGGCTTGCGTTTCAATACACCTATGCCCGAGCAGGGGACATCCAGTAGTACGCGATCCGCACTCAGTTTACGGCGTTTAATGGTCTTTGAGCTTTCAATCAAACGTGTTTCGATATTAAAAGCACCCGCACGTTTGGCTCTTTGTTGTAATTTATCAAGTTTCCACAGCTCAACGTCCATGGCAACCAAGCGTCCTTTCCCCTTCATTAAAGCTGCGAGCTGTAAGGTCTTGCCGCCAGTGCCGGCACAGGTGTCAAACACAGTCATGCCCTGCTCAACGTCTAGCATGGGGGCAATACATTGTGAGCCGGCATCTTGCTGTTCAAACCAGCCTAAGCGAAATGCTTCGGTATTAAACAGGGCCGCATTATCTTTGATACAAATAGCGCTGGCCACTTCAGGTACGGCTTCGCTGGCGATGCCTTGTTGTGCGAGGTGGTTAAGCAAGTCCTCGCGTGTGGTTTTGAGGGTATTGACGCGAATAAAACGTTGCGCGCGCTCACTGAGGGCTGCACGCTCATTAGGCCATTGTTCAGCTAGCGCTTGATGACCGAGCTCATCTAACCAAGTAGGGCACCCTTGCCACAATAAAGGGGAGGCTTTGGCGTCATTTAGACGACGGGTAAAGTCAGCTTCATCTAACAGGGCTTGCTTATGCAATATAGGCTGGGGTTTGCCTGCCAATAAATGCCAAGCGCCAAGAAGTTGTGTCGCCTTGTTTGCTGCTTGTGCCAACTCAACATCGGCGAGATAACAGTACAAATTGAGTCTGCGTAAAATATCCCCAACCGCCAAAGTGATGTTGGCTTTTTGTTCGCTATTTAAGGGCGCTTTAGCAAACACCTGAGCATAAATTCGATCGGTTGCCGTATGTTCCTTGAGCACTTGTTCAAGTACTGTTACGACTATTTCAGATTGTAATACCGATAACGCAGACATGATTTCGCTTCCTCTTTTTGCTTGTCGCGATAATAGAAGGTGTGTTTATGGGGTGCAAGTGATTCCCTTGCTATTTTCATGTCAATCGCGTACATAAAAGCGTCGAGTTAATATTCAGCTATGGCTATAATAGCCGCTGGTTCGTTTTAGTTGGTCAGTTATGAAACTTCTGTTTACGTTACTTTTTTTATCTCTATTCAGTGCATCCGTATGGGCAAATATTTATCAGTTACCTACCGACGGAGGGCGTTTGATAGGGCAACTACAAACTCATACTGTGGTCAAAGGTGAAAACCTACATCGAATCGGTTTGCTTTATGGGGTGGGCTTATTAGAACTATTGGATGCTAACCCGAAAGCCGATCCTTTCGTTCCCACGCCTGGTATGAAGTTGATTATTCCGACCTTAATGCTACTACCGGAAGTTGAATACAAGGGGATAGTGATTAACCTGCCTGAATTACGCCTGTATTTCTTTCATCCAAACGGCAAAGAGGTCACCGTCTTTCCTATTGGAATTGGCCGGGTTGGTCGAGAAACGCCGGTAATGACAACCAGAGTATCAAGTAAGCGAGCAAACCCCACTTGGACCCCAACACCCAAAACCCGAGCCGAATACGCAGCGCGGGGTGAGCCGCTACCTGCGGTTGTCCCTGCTGGGCCAGAAAACCCTCTTGGCGAATACGCGATGCGTTTAGCTTACGGCAATGGTGAATACTTGATCCATGGCACCAATAAAGATTTTGGTATCGGCATGCGAGTCAGTGCTGGCTGTATACGTTTGGAGCCTGCTAATATTGAATGGCTGTTTCATCAAGTTCAACAAGGCGAGCAAGTGCGAATCATTGATGAGCCGATCAAACAATCGGTTGAGCCAAATGGTGACGTGATGGTGGAAGTACACTCGCCCTTATCTGAATATGAAGGGCAGCCTTCCCCGAAATTGGAAATCACTGCGCAGGTTCGTCAGTTCGTCATTGACAATAATGGTGACCTCAACGCACTAACCCATATTTTTAACGCCATGAATGGCCTACCAAACCTAGTGGGGCGCGCTTGGGAGCAACCGGCTGAAGAAGAGGTTGAGTTCGAACTCTAACAAGGCCAAGGAACGAACAAGGCTAAGGAACGGTTCGCTATCTAATATCATGTGCTGCTCGTTTTAGACACAGGGCAGCATGCATTTATGAAATGCCTTCGTTTCGTTTGCTTCATTTACATAGCTAGCAATTAGGATATGGCGTCTCAGCACGTAAAGGTGTCGGCGGTGAGTGCGATTGAACAGACTTTGAAAAAAGGTTTTGCGGGGCGGTGAGTGATGATTGGAGGAATATCAGCTAGCACCGCAGTGCTAGCTGGAAACAAAACGATTACTTCTTGTAAGTATTCGCGATGTTGTCGATACGGTCGTTTGCACGCATAGCTTCGCTGCTTGCGTCCATTGCAGCTGCTTTCGCGTCAGCAACGTCGTTTGCTAGCGACATTTGTTGATCTTTTAGTGAGCTAACTTCAGTAGTTAGTTGATCTACTTTGCTGCTTAGTTCAGCAACATTTTGCTCTAGAGCAGTGTTAGAACAGCCAGCTAGAGTTAGAGTCATAGCAGCACCAGCAAGGATCATTAGATTGCGTTTCATTGTATATCTCCAAAATAAGGGGGTGGCTTAAAATACAGCATACACATTATGGCACAGCTGATTTAAGTTATTGCAATAATTAATTAAATTTAGACATTCAGCAAGTTTTTTTTCGTGTTTTTGAAAAAATTTTTGTTACATTGCTCACAACGCCCCACATTAATGCTAGACGCATTGCGTATTATAGTACTGAAATGTTTGAATATCATATTGTTACGTACTTTTTTTAACGGTTTATTAAATGCTTAGCTTGGCAGCTATGGTGGTTAGTGGGTGGATGAACAAGCCTGTAATGACGTGATAAGCTGACTTTTTCGCCGCTTTATATTGTCCTTTCCTCTGCTAAAAGAGCAAAAAATGTTCATTGCCGACATGGCGATCTGATTTTTACGGTTTACTGCTTTTAATTCCTGTCGCGATGTGGATACTTTGACCTCACTTTTTTAAAAAAATGAGATCTTTCGAGTTCGTTATGCAAACAAATAATCAGAAATTGGGGCTAATGTTAAGCACCGCTGTTGGTGCAGTGCTTATCGCCCTTGGTGCCCTTATTATCTTCTATGTGCTACCTAGCGCCCTTGCCATCATTTCTATGCCGGCAAAAGTCCCTTTTATGAACGAAATGTTTAATTGGTTAATGGCGGGCTCAGAGCAGCTTTCCAATCAGATCAACATCGAGTTTTATCAGATCTTCCAAGCCTGTATTAAGGTTGTGGTTGTGGTGGTGTTCATTTATGCCTGTGTGAAACTGGTGGCATTAGGCGCCATCATTATTAAGGAAGGTGTTGGCTTGATCCGTGAAGCTATCAAGGCCCTTAGCCCCCCAGAAGAATCTAAGTAAATCGAAAAGGCATCAAGATGATACAAGGACGTCATTCTTGCTTTGCCGCAATGGTACTGTTTTGCTGTAGTTGTGCATTTGCTAAGTTGGCATACAGCCAACAACCCGAACTTGTTTTGGGACAACTACAAGGTAGAGCGCTATTGCAAGACGAGCATTGGTTGGTTACTTGGCCGGGAGTGAGCCTGACTAGCCGGTTTAGTGGATCGAAAGTTGGAGTGGTACTCGACGATAGCGTCAACTATTACCAAGTCATCATAGATGGTGAACGCCAAAAACCGATTCAACCAGCCTTAGGTAAACGCACGATTTGGTTTGAGCTAACCGCAGGCGAACATAGCATCACCTTGGTTAAACGCAGCGAATCCCCCGATTATGCCGGCAGACTCTATGGCTTTATGGTTGAGCAATCCCTGCCTACAACTCCTGCTACCAAAATGATTGAGTTTATTGGTGACTCTTGGAGTGCAGCGTTAGCTAATGAAAGCACTCAACGCGAATGTTCGCCAGAGCAAATCCGGGCCACTTCCGATGCCAGTCGCAGCTTTGCTGCCTTAGTGGCGAGTCATTATCAGGCGGCTTGGCAGCTCAATGCCATGTCTGGCATGGGCATGGTGCGCAATTGGGGGGGCAATTTGCCTCATACGGACTTTCGCCAATACTATCCAAGATTGCTGCAAACGCAGGCCAAGGCAAATGCTGGGGCTGAACAGTCTACTAACCCTTGGCAACCTCAGGTGATAGTGATCGCCCTCGGCACCAATGATTTTTCTCAGCCAGTTGCGCAAGGGGAAAAGTGGACGCAAGAGCAACTCGCCGAGCATTATCGCCAAGCGTACCTTGAGTTTATTACCCAGCAGCAAGCAAAGTATTCTGATGCTCATATCATCATCGCCGCCAATTACCTTTGGCCGGATGATCGTTTTAGGCCGTTAGCGCAAGCCTTAGTGACGCAGTTACAACAACAAGGTAATAAACGCATCCATTATCTAGATTGGGGGGAGCTTGGCCTAAACGGCTGCCAATGGCATCCCGATTTAAATGACCATCAGAAAATGGCAAATCGCGTGATAGCCTTAGTTGATCAAATACAGCCTTGGGCTAACTAAGTTAGCCCTCGCACTCTGCGCCTAAGCCAAGTAAAATCCCACCTGTAAGCTAGGCTGGATTGGGTAACGGGGTAAACGTGCAAAAAGTAGATGTGATTATTATCGGCGCTGGTGCGGCGGGGCTGATGTGCGCCGCCACGGCGGGCTATCGTGGCAAGCAAGTATTAGTGCTAGATAATGCAAAAAAAGCAGGCCGAAAGATCCTGATCAGTGGGGGAGGAAAATGTAATTTTACCAACCTTAAGGTCGAGCCACGTCACTACCTTTGTCAAAATCCACATTTTGTCAAATCTGCCTTAGCACGCTATCCCTCGTCGCAGTTTATAGAATTAATTGAACGCCACGGCGTTGATTATGAAGAGCGCAAGCACGGCCAACTATTTGCCCTTAACTCGGCTAAAGATATTTTGGATGTACTGCTGACCGAATGTGATTGGGCAGGCGTTGACATCAAGCTAAAAACCGAGATTATCTCAATCGAAAAAAACGATACGGGCTTTGTGTTGCAAACCAACTCGGGAACATTTTGCTGTGACTCCTTGGTGGTGGCAACGGGCGGCTTGTCGATGCCAAAGCTGGGGGCAACGCCGTTTGGTTATCAAATCGCAAAACAGTTTGGCCTAAAGGTATTACCCACCACCGCTGGCCTCGTGCCCTTTACTTGGCACCAAAGTGAGAAAACCTTATTTGAGCCATTATCTGGTATCAGCATGCCGGTGGCCGTGCGCTCGGTATCTGGGGTTGAATTTAAAGAAGACATGCTGATCACGCATCGCGGTTTATCTGGCCCGGTAATGCTGCAAGTTTCCTCTTATTGGCAGCCCGGCGAGCCTATCTATATCAACTTGTTGCCCGAGCTGAACATTGTCGAGTCACTCAATGAGTTACGCGAGCAGCAGCCAAAAATGAGCCTGAAAAACGCCCTCAGCCGCTTGCTGGTCAAGCGCTTTGTTGAAGCTTGGTTGGCTCATCAAAAATTCAACGATTGTCCTCTTAACCAAATCAGCCACAGTGAATGGAGCCGCTTAAGCCAAACATTAGGTTGTTGGCCGCTTCTGATGAATGGCACCGAAGGGTATCGCACCGCTGAGGTCACCTTAGGCGGGGTGGATACCAATGAATTATCCTCTAAAGACATGTCGGCTAAACACGTCCCCGGCCTTTATTTTATTGGCGAAGTTATGGACGTGACCGGCTGGCTAGGGGGCTTTAATTTTCAATGGGCTTGGGCATCGGCGGTGGCTTGTGGCATGAGTGAGGATTTATGATCACAAATCCTGCGACGTGGTTGATTTTCTAGGGCTGATGTCTGGCTTGAAACGATGTTGTTGGTTTGTAGGATTTATGTAAAGTATTATTAGCTTAAGCACTTAATATAGCTAAGTAAATAGCATTAATTACACAGACTTTGTAAGGATAAATAGAGCTAGTTCAAACTATCTTGCGTGAGCAATTGCTACTATTTGTGATGGCAATAGTTTTTGCCTTTACAACTTAACCTGTTCAAGGATGATAGCAATGAACGTAAAACTCAGCCTGATTGCAGCGCTGGTTATGGGTGCGTCTGCCCAAGCCAATGCCGCCACGCCGATTACCTGGGAGCCAGGTAAAACCAAAGTAAGTAATGGTGACCTGGTTGTCTACAAAGAAGCCTGTTATGTCGCAAAAAACAACCCCGGTTCATGGGAAACCCCTTCAGCTGCTTCAAGCTGGTTTTGGACGCCAACAAACTGTGGTGATACAACGCCTACGCTAGAGCCGACCTTAGCCCCAACCCCTAAACCGACGCCAGCGCCCACGCCGACACCTACATTAGAGCCGACACCTGAAGTGACGCCCGATCCAAGCCTTCCACCGAGCAATGTGACGCCTTGGGTGCCGGGTAAAACTAAGGTAAGCAACGGCGACATGGTGAGCTTTAACCAAAGCTGTTACATCGCGAAGAATAGTCCAGGTACGTGGGAAAGCCCACGCAGTGGTAGTTGGTTCTGGGATGAAGTGAGTTGTCCTGATGCGCCTCCCGCGACTGTTGAGCCAACGGTAGAGCCGACCGTAGCACCCACTATTGAACCGACAGGTGAGCCCGATATTTGTGCCGACAACTGGTTCCATGGTTATCATTTTGCTTACTGTGGCCCAGCAAATGAAGCTAAGTTATGTGGCACCGTATTAGGTACCCAAGCGTGTATCGACAATGGTCAAGATTTAGAAACTTTAAACAACTCTCAGTCGGCTTACGATGTTGAGCTATGGGCAGCACAAAAATACAACTTACCATTGCCAACGCCGCAACCAACAATCGAACCAACAATCGATCCAACAGCAGAGCCTACGCCGCCACCAACGGCTGAGCCAACGCCAGTGCCATCGGTTGATCCGAATGAACTCACTGTGATTCCAGATGGACAAGGTGGATACTTGATCCCACGTAGTCAGCTAGAGGCGCGTGAAGCAGCGCTAACGTCTTCTGAGCAATTTGATTTAGTCCGTGCAGATACGCAAACTTTAGATAACGCGTCGGTTGAAGCTGTGGTGCCACTGCGTGCTGACAATCCTGAAAACGTGCGTCGTGCTGAAACCATTGTGAGCGAGGCTGATTGGGACTTCTTATTCCCAATTCGTCATGAAAACTATACCTACCAACGCTTCTTACAAGCCATTGCTAAGTTCCCTGCTTTCTGTCGTACTTATGAAGACGGTCGTAATTCAGATGAAATCTGTAAGCGTTCATTAGCAACCATGTTTGCCCACTTTATCCAAGAAACAGGGGCAAATGCGCCAAACTGGGAAGGGGCTCAAGGCAACCCTGTATGGCGTCAAGGTCTCTACTATGTGCGTGAAATGCATAAGCAAGAAACGGATACTACGGGTCCATACAATGCATGTTCAGGCTGGCAAGGCGAGCGTTGGCCATGTCAAGGTAAGAGCTACTTTGGCCGTGGCGCTAAGCAGCTAAGCTGGAACTACAACTATGGTCCATTCTCTGAGGCCATGTTTGGTGACAAGATGGTGCTGCTGAAGAATCCTGAATTAGTGGCTGATACTTGGTTAAACCTAGCCTCAGCAGTATTCTTCTACCTATACCCGCAACCACCTAAGCCAAGTATGTTGCATGTCATTGACGGCACTTGGCAGCCAAATGCGGCGGATAAAGCGAACGGTATTGAACACGGCTTTGGCTCAACGATTCAAATCATCAATGGTGCATTTGAATGTGGTAAAGGCTCAACAACTTACCAAGCTCGTAACCGTATCGATTACTACCAAAGAATCACCGCCTATCTAAATCTAGATATCACGGGTGAGAAACTTGATTGTGCTGATATGAAAGCGTTTAACACCGATGGTGCTGGTGCACTCATGATTAACTGGGATAAAGACTGGGGTTGGAATGCCGACACACCAGGAAATCACAGCTTCAAGTGTAAATTAGCGCCTTACCAAACGGCTTACAGCGCTTGGAATAAGGGTGATTACGAGATGTGTGTTGAAGATGTCTTTAATGTACGAGCAACCGATGAATTTGGTGAAGTGATCCCAGAAGGGAAGTAATTACTTTTTCAAATAGATTGTTTAGCAGCCACCTTCGGGTGGCTGTTTTTTTTGGCCTAATAAACGGTTGCAGCACAAGCTCAGTAATTCTTTAGCGGTGATCACGCCAAGGCATACATTGACACTGCCATGTACTACAATCACATCATGCCAATGTGCTTGCAGCCATTGATGGCATAAGGCAATGGGCGTGTTTGAAGGTAAGGTTTTTGGGTTTTTATTCATCACTTGATGAATGCGTTTGTTTAGGGTCAGCTTATCCCTTTGTTGCTCACTTTTGGTGTCTAAATAAGGGCTTAATTCAGCCATCAACTGGCTGCGCGTTAAAATCCCTCGACATTGACTGTTTTCGATGACGACTAAATGTTGAATATCGTGGTGATCAAATAAGGCTTTCGCCTTACTCAATCTGTCATCAATGCCGAGAGAAATAAACGTTGTTGTCATGACCTCGGCTGCCGTTTGTGGTGGAGCATGATATAGGTGATGGGCTAAGTGGCCATAGTGTGCCTTTCCTTTATCATTTAAGATTTCTGCTAAGCTTTTGGGTTGGCTGAATAAATACCCTTGTAACATATCCACGTTAAGTTGGCTTAATAGTGTTAGTTGGGGGGCGGATTCCACGCCTTCAACAATCACCTTGCCGCCCATTTTGTGGCTCAGCGTGGTTAACATGTCTATCATCGCCATTTCTGCGCTAGCGGGTTTGATATTATCAATAAATAGCTTATCGATTTTGATGATGCTGACGGGCAAGTTCAGTAGGTAAGAAAATGATGAGTAACCGGTGCCAAAGTCATCGATTGCCAGTTGTACCCCGATACTGCGCAGTTTATCTATCCACACTTTTTGTCTTGATAAATCTTGAAAAAACGCCGATTCGGTTAGCTCCAGTGTCACTTGTTCAAGGTTTGTATTGGCATTACTGAGAATTTGCACGGTTTCCTCTAAGCAACTCACGTTTAATAAATCACTTTGCAAGGAACGATTAATGGATATGCCGATGTTGTTATCATTGAAATGCTGCTGCAATATGGGTAAATCACGCATAGCGAGACGTGCGACAGTCGCATCGATACGGTCAATCCAGCCGTTTTTTTCTGCGATTTGGATCAGCTCTTGGGTGTTGTATTCAATGTCCGTTTCTAGATTGGTGCGAAATAATGCCTCAAACTTGCAGATGGTGAGCTCGGGTAAGCGGACAATGGGCTGGTAATACACTTCGATCTTATCGGCTTGCAGCGCTTGATCGAGTAGCTTGGTCAATTTTGCTACGCGGTCAAAGCGTTTGCTTAGGCGGCGATCAAAGTAATACAGGGTCGGGCTACTTTGTTGCTGGTTTGCAATCAGGGCTTGAATGGCGTGGGCCAACAGTTGTTTGGGACTGGTTGCATCGATGGCCAAAACCGAGCACCCCACCGTCAATACCGGTGCAAGTTTAAGGGCATCGTCTTTACGGGTACCCGATAAGCGGCGCATGATTGACCAAAGGACAGCATTGATTTTATCGACCTTTTTTTCACTTTGCCAAAACAAACCAAACATGGATGGGCTGAGCTGGGCTAAGTAGCCATCAACATTCATCGAGTCAAAGCGTTGAGAAATGAGCCAGGCTTGCATTTCTGGGCTAATAGTGCCGCTCATCGCAGCGTTAAAGGCCATGCACACCAGTGTTCTATCGCTGCGTAAGCCTAGGTAAAGTTGTTCGAGTTGTGCTTCAAAATCAGCCTTATTGGGTAAGGTGATCGCGGGCTGATGTGCTTTCTGTTGGGCTAAGCTCGCTAATGAGGCATCGAGTTTACGAGTGGTGGTGGCATAAAAATTTTTGCCATCAATTTCAATGCATTTGATAAGGGCTTCATGAGCATAATCTTGACCGGACTTGGTTTTCGCTAATAGCTCGCCTTCCCAATAGCCATGGCGGTTAATGTTATCCCAGAGTTTTTGATAAAAGTCTTGATCGTAGTGGTTACTTTTAATCGCACTGGCATGTACTCCAATGAGCTCATCGCCTTGATACCCGGTTTCATAGCAGAATTCTTGATTGGCCATTAACACATAATGATTGGTGTCGGCCACCATTAAGCCATTCTTCGATTCATGAAACAGCTTTTTGAGTAAGTATAATTCTTGTTCAGGTTTGAGAAATTGCACCAAAATTTGCATGGTGCCATGTAAGCTTATTGCGCCTATTTGCCCTTGATTAATCTTGAGGTCAATCAAATAAGGGGTGTTAGCGACTTGCACAACCAACTTTCTTTGTTGGGTCTTACCTGTTTCACTGGCGCGCTTAATGGCTTCTTTACACCGAAATACGTTGGCCTCATCAAGCAACGCAAAAAGCTCCGTCAGAGAAATATTAACGGAATGCAGGCCTAGGCTGGTGGCCAGTGTTTCACTGCAAATAAAGCGCTGCTTTTTTAATTGAATTGACCAAGGTTGTGCTGCCTGATTGAACAGGGCATGAAACAGGCTTGGGTCAATCACCGTGTGCATCAGGTTACCTCTTAGCGTTGTTTATCTTGACCGGCGGCTAGAGCGAGCATCGGACTCTTCTTTGCTCCGCATAGTTAAAGCAGAATAAATCGTTCGTTAGCCTTGGTTCATCTCTTAGCATAGCGATAAGGAGCCGGATTCATTGAGTTTTTTAGCGGTGCAAGGAATAACCCTACGATAAACATGATTTAAGTAAAAAAATGGGATTAAGCAAACAAAATAGTTGATGAAATAGTCATCATATCAATAAATCGTGACTAGACTAAAAAACAGTGGCAACACGAGATCCGCTTTTGGCAACTTGGCTGGCGTTTGTATTTTGGTCAGATGAGCCTTGTGGAGTCAGTGGTGATAAGAAAGCAAGCAGCGAATCAAAAGGAGAGGGAATATGGCGAAACCTAACTGGCATGTTATTGCGGGAGTCGTCGTTGCATTGCTATCAGGCTTGTTACTCGCGCCTATATTGCCTGTATTTGGGGTGATTGCGCTGTGTGTCTTTATCTGCGCTGCGTTTTGCTGGTATGGCATGCCGCAAACCCAAGTTTCAGCCAAGGGCGAGTCAAACATAACGAGTAGCAGTGATGAAGCGCAACGTTTACAGCAGCAAATACTCGCAGAAGCTTCCGAGATGATTGCCGAGTGTAAGCTGGGCGTTGATGATGTCAATAGCACCCAATCGGATGCCGTGACGACCTTATCGAATGCATTTACGCAACTTAAAGAGCTGGCCGAACTTCAGCGGGATAGGGTCGCACACCTGTTGGCTTCAGAGTTAGATGAGCAGGGCGACTCATGGATGGCGACGTTTGCAAAAGAAACCAGTACCACCTTAGAGCAATTTGTCGAAACCACGGTGCATATGTCAGCGGCATCCATGGATTTAGTGGAAAAGGTGAACAAGATTAATGCCTTGGTACCCGATGTGGTGCAAGCCATGAAAGACATCGACCAAATCGCCTCGCAAACCAATTTACTTGCTCTTAATGCGGCGATAGAGGCGGCGCGGGCCGGTGAAGCCGGTCGGGGCTTTGCTGTGGTCGCTGATGAGGTTCGCTCACTGTCAACCCGCTCAGCAGGCTTTAGTAATCAGATCCAAGAAAAGCTGCAGCACATGGCGCAGCGCATTGAAGCCTTGACTACGGATATCGGCGAGGTGGCTTCTCAAGATGTGACTTACGTGATGGAGGCGAAAAAAAATGTACACAATGCCATCGAATTACTGATGACCAATGCCAACCAAAACAAAGAGCACGCCAGTGCGTTAGAGGAGCATAACCAGTTACTGCAGCAGTCTTTGTATGATGCGATGCGTGGGCTGCAATTTGGCGATATCAACCATCAACACCTTAATTACATGGCGGCTCAATTGGATCTACTGCAACAGCAACTGCGCCAGATAACAGAATCAGAAAATTTAACCAACCCTCAGAAACTGAAGAACTATATTGAAAATATCAATGAATTTAAAGCGACTCGCTCTAACCCGGTTTCGGCGAGCTCTATGGCCAGCGGCGACGTGGATCTCTTTTAATCTACCGCCATCTATCATAGTTAGGAGGGGATGTGGCGCAATACAGTATTCGATTACCCAATCGGTTTGATTTTCACTACCACAAAACGTTTAACCAAGAAATTGAAAAGCTTCTACAGAGCGAAAAAGTTGATCTTATCGAGTTAGATTTTTCGCAAGTTCAGTACCTAGATAGTTCTGCCCTTGGCATGTTGGTGTTGCTTTCAAAAAAAAATGAAAAGCGTCATCAAGCCAAGTTAGTAATAAGAGGCGCACATGGCAGTGCGCTGGATATTTTAGAAATGGCCAACATGGCGAAATTGTATGCCTTTTACTGAGTCTTCACATCATATTAGCCCACCCTACACAGTGCTAGTGGTGGAAGATAGCACGGTTTTTACCTTGCTATATCAGCACTTTTTCAATGAAAAAGGCGTCAAAATGACTATCTGCCCCTCCCTTGAATCTGCGCGGGAAGTGCTGGCAAAAGAGCACCATTTTGACGTAGTGCTATTGGATAATCACTTAACGGACGGTCAAGGTGTGACCTTGTTACCCTTGCTTAAGGAACGGCTAAAGATGGCGGCCGTGATCATGGTCAGCGCCAATGATGATGCGGATTTTTTCTTACAAGCCTTCAGTCAAGGTATCGATGACTATGCATTAAAGCCGGTCAATATGGATCTGCTTTGGCTAAAAATGAAGAAATCGGTACACCAACGCCGATTGGAAAAGCTCAACAATGAGCAGCGAGAAGCCCTGAACCAATGGCGCGATGCGGAGCTGCAAGAGCAAGCCTTAGCCAAGCACCTACTGGGGGCCATGTTTGCAAAAATTCATACGGACCATCCAGGGATCCATCACTGGGTTAAGCCTTCCTCTCAGTTCAGTGGAGATAGTGTGATCCATTGCTGTGGGGAGGATGGCAGTGACTATGTGTTGCTGGCTGATGCCATGGGCCACGGGCTTGCCGCCGCAGTTTCCTTGATGCCCTTGGTGCAGATTTTTAAAGCCATGTCGGAAAAGGCCCTGCCCATCTCCAACATCGTGTTTGAATTGAACAATAAGCTCACGCACATGTTGCCAGAAGATCGTTTTGTGGCCGTGATCCTACTGCATATTCAACCTAACCGAAGAGTGATTGATGTGTGGAACGGTGCCATGCCTCCGGTGTTGGTGGTTGATCAGCAGCAACAGATTATTAACCAAGTCGAATCAGGCAACATGGCGTTAGGGATCTTACCCGATACCCTGTTTAATGTGCATCCAGTGAGGCTCCCTCTTGAGCCTAACCAGCAGGTTGTTATGTTCAGCGATGGCGTCATCGAAAGCCCTTCCCATGAGGGTGAGTTACTCACCGAAGCAGAGTTAGTCCCGCTGCTTAAGAGCGAGGAGCCCCTCGCGGAGATAAAAAAATATTTCAATGTGAATTGTCCCCCTGCAGGGGATGATATTTCCATCGTGCAAATTGATACCAATCAGTTGCTGGCTGACATACAGCCAAGTGATAAGGTGGCTGTATATGCAGGCGAGAGTGCCTTTTTAATTGAGCATACCTTGCACGGATCTTCGCTCGATCTACTCGATATTCCAACGCACTTTTCTGATTTGTTAACCAAGCAGTTGCCTCTCCCTTTGGTGCAAAAAACTTTCACCATATTGACCGAGCTATACATGAATGCATTTGAACACGGAGTGCTCGGGCTGAGCAGTGAGATTAAAGAGCAAGAGAACGGCTTCCTTGTTTTCTACGAACAAAAGGAGCAACGCATTAAAAACCTAAGGGGTAAAGACAAAATCGTGCTGAAAGTACAGTGGCAAAGTCATATTCAGTGCTTAGAGATCTATATCAAAGATAGCGGGCCCGGCTTTTTTCATGGTGATATGAAGCCTGCTGATTTAACTAAAAGCTATGGCAGGGGCTTAACCTTAATCGAGCACCTCGCTGACTCCCTTGAAATTATCCCCCCCGGTAATGCCGCGCGGGTGGTCTTAGGTGGAACTAAATAATATGAGTAAAAATGTGCTTATCGTTGATGACTCAGCATCAATCAGACAAATGGTCGAAGCGACCCTAAAATCGGCCAGCTACCGAGTAACCTTAGCGAAAGATGGCCAAGAGGCGTTAGATCTTTGCAAAACCAATAATTTTGACTTCGTGCTGACGGATCAAAATATGCCGCGTATGGATGGCTTGACCCTGATTAAGTCATTACGCGGCTTGGCCAGTTACCGCACTAAGCCGATTGTGGTACTGACCACGGAGGCCAGTGAGGAAATGAAAGCGAAGGGGCGTGCAGCGGGCGCAACGGGTTGGATGGTGAAGCCATTTGATCCCGCTAAACTGCTACAAGTTGCCGCTAAGGTACTGGGTTAGAGCAAACTGGGAAGGCCACTATGTCAATGGATATGAGCCAGTTTCATGGCGTGTTTATCGAAGAAAGTCATGAGCACTTAGACGAGATGGAACACCTATTGTTGGCTCTCGATCCTAGCGCCCCCGATACTGAAGAGTTAAACAGTATTTTCCGTGCCGCTCACTCCATCAAAGGGGGCAGTGGCATGTTTGCCTTTGATGCTTTGATCACCGTGACTCATGTCATGGAAAACTTGTTTGATAAAGCCAGACAAGGAAAATTTCAATTACATGCACAAGCCATCGATGGGCTGCTGGTTGCGGTGGATGCATTGCGTAACTTATTGCAAAGCTATACCGAAGGCAGCGAGCCTGATTGGGCCTTAGTGAATTCAACCACAGCTGATCTAGAGGCCATTCTAGATCCTTCTTTGTCTAACCAAATTGAGTCGACTGAGCAAGGCTATGGCTTCTTTCAGCCCCTAAACCAGCCGTCAGACAGTCACACTGAAGCAGCGCAAGCTGAAACGGAAGAAGCGTCTGATTTTGGCTTTTTTGGGCCCTTAGCCAGTGAGTCCTCAACGAGTGAACCTTCAGCGAGTGAGCCCTCAGCGAGAGAGGCTTTAGTCGGTAAGGGCTCTGAGAGTGAGGCTGGCAGCGAACCTGAGGTGAGTACGGATGATGAGGGATTTGGCTTTTTCGCTCCATTGGGGAAAGCAGCTGAAAACAATGAAACATCTGAAGATGATGAAGCCGGTTTTGGCTTTTTTGAACCTTTGCAAGCACCTTTGCAAGCACCTTTGCAAGCGCCTTCAACACCTGAAGATATTCCACCTGACCAGCAAGGGGCCCCGTCAGCTAGCCAAGCGAAAGAGCCTGCGGTAAACATTGCCTCTCGCCCCAGTGAGCCAGCTAAGTCGTCAGCCCCTGTTGCTTCATCGAGCAGTAAAAAGGAGCCAAGCGCGAAGAGTGAGAGTGTTGAGGCGAGCAGTATTCGAGTCGACATCACCAAAATTGACAGCTTAGTCAACTTGGTTGGTGAATTGGTTATTACCCAGTCTATGCTTAATCTGATTGGGGATGATGTACAGGGGCCTTCATCGGAGCGGTTGCATTCTGCGTTGACAGAATTAGAGCGAAATACCCGAGAATTGCAAGAGGGCATCATGTCGATTCGGATGTTGCCCATGTCATTTGTGTTTAACCGCTTTCCACGAGTTGTCAGGGATTTATCGAAAAAGCTTAATAAAAAAATCGACCTGGTGATAGAGGGGGGGCAAACCGAAATCGATAAAGGCTTAATTGAACGTTTGGTCGATCCCCTGACCCATTTAGTGCGCAACAGTTTAGATCACGGCATTGAAAAGCCCGAAGTGCGCCTTGCTGCGGGCAAAGAAGAAACCGGCAAGCTCACCCTTAAAGCCGAGCAAAAGGGTGGCAACATACTGATTTCTGTCAGTGATGACGGGGGTGGCCTCAATCGCGATCGTATCTTGGCGAAAGCATACGAAAATGGCATTGATGTGCCGGAAAATCCCTCGGATCAACAAGTCTGGCAGTTGATTATGTCGGCAGGTTTTTCTACCGCTGCCGAGATCACCGATGTTTCTGGTCGCGGTGTGGGGATGGATGTGGTGAAACGAAATATTGAATCCATGGGTGGCCGCCTTGAAATAGAGTCCCAAGCTGGAGTCGGCTCCACCTTTGAAATTCGCCTCCCTCTGACGTTGGCAATATTGGATGGCATGTCCATTGCTGTGGGCGATCAAATGTTCATTATTCCTCTCGTGAATATCATCGAATCCGTACAACCCAGTGAGAATCAATTAAAGCAAATCAGTAATCAGCAAGTGCTAGAGCTGCGTGATGCATATTGGCCGATCGTTCAGCTTTATAAAGTCATGGAGGTTGAGCCCAACTCACCTCGCCCCAGTGATGGCATTTTAGTGCTGATTGAAACCAGCAAAACCCGTTTTGCCTTGCTGGTGGATGACTTGATCGGCCAGCAACAAGTGGTGATTAAAAGCCTGGAGCAACATTACCGTCGCGTTCCTGGCGTGGCGGGCGCAACCATTATGGGCGACGGCAGTGTTGCCTTGATTATTGATGCAGAATCATTGGCGTTAAAGGTTGATGCGTCTTTTGTAAACAAGGAAATGGGATGAATCATTCACATCAAACAGAAGTCGAGAGCAAAGATAGCAGTCGCTTAGAGTACTTAACCTTCACCTTAGGTGACGAGCATTACGGCTTAGACATTATGAAAGTCCGTGAAATAAGAGGGTATGAGCCTGTGACTAAGATTGCGAATGCGCCGCCCTTTATTAAAGGGGTTCTGAACTTGCGTGGTGATATCGTGCCGATTGTTGATCTCAGAATTAAATTTAATGTCGGTGATGCCAACTATAACGAATTTACCATTGTCATCATGCTACACATTAATGATCGGATTGTTGGCATCGTGGTGGATGCCGTATCAGACGTTATCAATATGGAATCCACCGACATAAAGCCACCCCCTGAGTTTGGAGTGGCGTTTGATAGTGAATACTTATTTGGTCTGGCGCCAGTGAATGACGACATGATCATATTGCTAAATATCGAAAAACTGATTTCCAGCCATGAGCTGGGCTTATTTGATGAGACCACAATGGCATCGGAGGGATAATTATGGGCATCGCATCTTGGTTTGGTAACTCACAACAGCAGCTCGCACTGAGTCGCGCGAGCTTAGCCTTAGACAATAGTTCAACCTGTTTCATGATTGCCGATGCGCAGCGAAACATCGTTTATGCCAACAAAGCTGTCATCAATATGTTGTCAGCGGCACAAGACGATATTCGCAAAGACTTGCCGCAATTTTCGGTCGCGACCTTAGTAGGCAGTAATATTGACATTTTTCACCGCCAACCACAGCACCAAACAGGCATTCTAAGTCAGCTTAATGATACCCATAGAGCAGAGATTAAAGTGGGTGGGCGCTGTTTTAAACTTATCTTAAACCCCCTTAAAAATGAGCACGGCGAAGTCTTAGGCACGTCAGTGGAATGGCATGATTTAACCGAAATAAAACGCCATGAGCTGCTGTCCTTAAGGGTCACTTCGGCCCTTGATGCTACCTCTTCTAATGTGATGGTGGCTGATGTTGATCGTAACATTATCTTTATGAACAAAGCGGTTGAGGCCATGCTACGTGACGCGCAAGCTGATTTGCGCAAGGCGCTACCCCATTTTGATGTAGACCAGTTGCTCGGCAGCAACATGGATATTTTTCATAAAGATCCTTCCCATCAAAGAAAGCTACTGGCGACATTGGAAAAAACCTATGTGGGTAACATCGTGGTGGCAGGGCGCAGTTTTCGCTTACTGGCTAATCCGATCTTTGATGAGCAAGGCGGCCGTTTAGGCTCGGTAGTGGAATGGATAGATCGCACCAAGGAAGTGGCAGCAGAGCAAGAGCTCAGTCGTATTTTAGGCGCACTCGACACCACCACCACCAATGTCATGATAGCCGATGCCGATCGAAAAATTATCTACATGAATAAATCCGTCGAAGCCATGCTGCGTGATGCCGAAGCGGACTTGCGCGCCGTATTACCCCACTTTTCGGTGGAAAAAATCTTGGGCAGTAATATGGATGTGTTCCATAAAAACCCATCCCACCAGATGAATTTATTGGCCAAACTTACCAAAACTTACACGTCAAATATTGTGGTTGGCAAGCGCCATTTCCGTTTAGTTGCCAATCCTATTTTTGATAAAGAAGGTGAGCGGCTTGGCTCGGTGGTGGAGTGGCTAGATCGCACCCAAGAAGTGCAAGTTGAAAGTGAAGTGAACTCGGTGGTGATGGCCGCAGCCCAAGGCGATTTTACTGGACTGATTAATACCGAGAATAAAGAAGGTTTTTTCCTTGCGTTATCAGAAGGCCTTAATTCGTTACTGCGCACGACAGAGAACGGCTTAAACGACATCAACCGCGTGCTTAAGGCCATCGCTCAAGGAGACTTAACTGAACGTGTTGAAGCCGAGTACCAAGGCTCCTTTGAAGAATTAAAAGACGGCTGTAACCAAACCGCAGAAAACCTAGCGCAAATGCTAGGTGAAATTCGCCTAGCAGCTGAAACCATAAACACGGCTGCCAGTGAGATTTCACAAGGTAACACCGACCTGTCTAGCCGAACCGAGCAGCAAGCTTCTAGCTTGGAAGAAACCGCATCCAGCATGGAAGAGCTGACCGGAACAGTGCGCCAAAACGCTGACAATGCTAAACAGGCCAATACCCTGTCGGCCAAGGCGTCTGAGGTGGCGGGCAATGGTGGTGAATTAATCGAACAAGTGGTGAAAACCATGGCGTCAATTAATGAATCATCGCAAAAAATCTCTGACATTATCGGCGTGATTGATGGCATTGCATTCCAAACCAATATTCTTGCCCTGAATGCCGCGGTGGAAGCGGCTAGAGCGGGCGAGCAAGGTCGCGGTTTTGCCGTGGTTGCGTCTGAAGTTCGTACCCTCGCGCAGCGCTCTGCCAATGCCGCTAAAGATATTAAGTCCTTGATTTCAGACTCGGTCAGCAAGATTAACAATGGTAATGAGCTGGTGGGCAAATCGGGCGATACCATGAAGGAAATCGTTACCTCCATTAAACGAGTAAACGACATCATGGCAGAAATAGCCGCGGCATCATCTGAGCAGGCTTCTGGCCTTGATGAAGTGGGTAAAGCGGTGAATCAAATGGATGAAATGACGCAACAAAACGCGGCCCTCGTGGAAGAAGCGGCCGCAGCGGCAGAGAGCCTATTATCGCAAGCGGCGCAAATGGCCCGGAATGTCACCAAGTTCAAACTGGATGAGTCTCATCAAGCCATGCTGGACGCCCCGGCGCCCGTTGTTAGCGGGGCTATCAGCGGAGCTAGCAGTGCAGGTGTTAAACCGATTGCGGTTAAGCCGGCGCAAGTTAAACCTGTGGTAAAACCGGCTCGATCCGATGATGACGAATGGGAAAGTTTTTAATCTGAACCACGAGTAATCAGCTGCCAAGGAGGCGCAATGAGCAGTGTAGTAGGTGAAAGTCAGCGTGAGTTTCACTACGGCCAGCAAGATTTTGAAGCCGTACGGGCACTGCTATATCAACTTACAGGGATCCGCTTGGCAGATAGCAAGGATTCAATGGTCTACAGCCGTTTAGCGCGGCGGCTGCGGGCATTGAAGAAGGCGTCCTTTCCCGATTATCTGGCTTACTTAAACACGCATCCTGCAGAAGAAGAGTTATTCATCAATGCGCTGACCACCAACCTTACTTCGTTTTTTCGTGAGCCCCACCATTTTGATGTGCTACGTGCCTACTTAACGGCACATCCAGAAACGCGTCAGATATGGTGTGCGGCCAGTAGCACAGGCGAAGAGCCTTACTCTATCGCCATGATAGTGGCGGAGCACTTTGGCCGCTTTGATACCCACGTGAAGATCATTGCCTCAGACATTGACAGTAATGTGTTAAGGCAGGCCGAGCAGGGTATTTATCATTTTGACCGTATTAAAGGCTTGCCCGAGCAGCGTTGCAAGCAGTTCTTTTTTAAGGGTAAGGGGGCGCGAGCCGGTTATGTCAAAGTGGTGCCCGAACTCCGAGCCATGGTTGAATTTAGGCAATTAAATTTATTATCTCCTAATTGGTCGGTAAAAGGGCCGTTAGACATTATTTTCTGCCGTAATGTGATGATTTATTTTGACCGACCAACCCAGCTCACCATCCTAGAGCGGATGGTCAAATTATTATCGAAAAATGGCTTATACATAGCGGGGCACTCGGAAAACTTTTCCCATGCGAGTCATCTAGTGAAGCCAGCTGGCAACACTACCTATCAACCCAATTACATAGGCAGGTAGGATGGTTGCATTTGAAATCAATAACCCACACTTAGCGCCTAATCGTTATTATGATCGCCACTTTGACTGTGATGCGGTGAAAATCTTACCGGGCGAATATTTTGCGACTAAGCAAAATACCCTGATCGTGACCGTATTGGGCTCGTGTGTCGCCGTGTGTTTGCGTGATCCTGTGCTTAATATTGCGGGTATGAACCACTTTTTATTGCCGCAGGATAACAGTCAGCCAGATGATATTTTCTCTGAATCTGGCCGTTATGGTGTGTATGCGATGGAAATTCTGATCAACCATTTGCTGAAATTAGGGGCCCACCGTGATCGTCTCGAAGCCAAAGTATTTGGCGGCGGTAATGTGCTAAAAGGGTTTATGACGGTGAATGTGGGTGAGCGTAATGCCGAGTTTGTGCAAGACTATCTACAAACTGAGCACATTCCTATTCTGGCCAGCGACTTACTTGATGTGTATCCGAGAAAGGTATACTTCTTCCCCGATACGGGGCGGGTGATGGTGAGAAAAATCAAAAATATTCATAATAGCACCATCATGGATCGTGAAAGTGAGTACCGATTAAAACTCAAAGCCAAGCCGGAAAGCGGCGATGTGGAGTTATTCGATGACTGATTCAATAAAAGTATTAGTGGTGGATGATTCTGCACTGATCCGTAGCTTATTAAGTGAAATCATTAACCAAGATCCTGAGCTAGCGTTAGTGGGCGCGGCCCCTGACGCTTACGTCGCTAAAGACATGGTGAACACATATCATCCCGATGTGATCACCTTAGATGTTGAAATGCCCAAGGTCGATGGCCTTACTTTTTTAGACCGATTAATGAAGGCAAGGCCCACCCCGGTGCTGATGGTGTCGAGTTTGACCGAACAAGGAGCCGAAGTGACATTAAAGGCACTCGAGTTGGGCGCAGTGGACTATTTCCCCAAGCCTAAATTAGACATTGCCAGCGGTATTGAGCAATACCGCCATGAGATAGTCGCTAAAATTAAGCAAGTCGCTAAAGCCAATGTGAATAAGCAGCGGCCAAAATTGCTCCCAGCAAAGGCCTGTAAGTTTAAATACAAAACCTCTGAAAAAATCATTGCCATCGGTGCCAGCACAGGTGGCACAGAAGCCTTGATGGTGGTGCTGTCTAGCCTTCCCGTTGACACGCCAGCCATGGTCATCACCCAGCATATGCCGCCCGGATTCACCAACACCTTTGCTAACCGACTCGACGCCAATAGTGCGATCCGAGTGAAAGAAGCCGAAGACGGCGAGCGCTTACTGCCGGGGTGCGCTTACATCGCACCGGGTGACCGGCATTTGTTAGTGGTCAGAAGTGGCGCGGATTATCGAGCTAAACTCCAGGATGGCGAACGCGTCACCGGCCATAAACCGTCCGTAGATGTGATGTTTGGCTCCGTAGCCCAAGCCGTGGGGCAAAACGCTCTCGCGGTTATCCTAACCGGAATGGGCAAAGATGGCGCGACAGGTATGCTCGACATCGCCCATGCTGGCGGCATTACCTTAGCTCAAGATGAAGCCAGTTGCGTGATCTTTGGTATGCCAAGAGCTGCGATAGAAGCCGGTGGCGTGGCTCGCATCGCAGCTTTACAAGATATACCTAATACCATAGTCAACACCATCAACCAGTTGGGCCAAGATTATCGGGTGTAGCCGCTTGATGTGATGGCTGGCAGTTTGTACCATGCGCCTTTTTGAATCTTTGAGAAGCTTATGTTTATCGATCCTAATTGGCGCATCATGGTTGTAGGGGATGGCGATTTTTCGTTTTCAGCTGCCTTGGCGAAAAATTATCAACCGCGACAATTATTGGCCACGATTTACGATAGCCAGGAACAACTTACCGACAAATACGGCGATGGATTTTATCGTCAACTGACTTCCCTTGCCCTGCATCACCCCGTAGCCGTGATGACCCAGTTTGACGTTACTCAGGAGCAAGCTTGGCAGGCTTTGGCAAAGGATTGCAATCAGTTTGATGTGATTATATTTCAATTCCCCTTGGTGCCTGGCTACACCAGCAAGGCAGAATTTGAAGGCAATGGCCGCATCGATAGCAACCTCAGAAACCGCCGTCTATTGCATCAGTTTTTAAAAAATGCCCTTAAATATGGGTTAGATCCACAAGGGGCAGGGCTGATTTATATCAGCTCCAAGGATGTTAAACCCTATAGTGAATGGGACATAGAGCACAGCTTGCACTTAACGACCGAGCTCACTTGCATTGGCAAGGTGCCCTTTGCCTTTACGGATTTCCCCGGCTATCAAATGCGCAATGTTGACCGCGACAAGTTTGTCAAAGATACCGCCAGTTACACCTATATTTGGCGCAGTGTCCACAACACCCAAACCCTTCCGGCGGCGATAGAACAAGCATTAACGCCGCCGCAACCGCGCGAATCATCGCAGAATAGGTGCAACCTGTGCCAAGCGGGGCCGTTTCATTCACAGCAGGAGCAAAACGAGCACCTCGCATCCAAGCGCCATCAAAAATTGCAAGGCTATCAGCAGCGTTGGCTGGACGATCTCGGGTTAACTGATCCCCCTTAAAGCAATTGATTAACGCGATGAGTTAGGCGCTAACTCAATCAATAACTCGTCCAATTGCTCTTGGTTTAAGCTTAACTGCGCTAGCACAAAAGCTTCGCTGGCTTGCCATTCGGTATCGCTGGCGGGTAAACATGCGCGTCTTGCTAGCTTGATGATAGCGAGCAAGGTGAGGCCGAGTTCATTAACAAACTGACTGCCACGCAGGGCCGTTAAGTCATATTGGTGAAAAATCAATTCAATTAACGGCCTTGGCAACTGCCAATTTTTCGCCAGCATCGCGGCGACAGTCGGGTGGGTGGAACCGTAGTAGGCTTTTTCATCATTTAGCAAGCTTTGCCATCCGGTTTGCTCTGCCTTTGGCAGCATGTCGGTCTCATAATTGTCAAACGACAACAGCATCATGGGGATCCCCGCCATATGAAACAGCCCCAACATATAAGCTTGCTCGGTTAATTGAGGCTTGTTGAGCAACTTGGCAACGCGAATACACGTTAGTCCTAATTGATTGGCTTGTTGCCAAAATCGGGTCATGGCTGGGCTAGGTTCAAAGGCATTTTGCAGCGCGATGGCGCGCACTAAGGGCAAGGTGCGGGTTAAACCTAAAATCAATACCGCTTTTTGCGCTGACGTCACCTTGTTACATAGCATGGCTTCGGCTGAATTAACCAGCTGTAAAATCACACTGGATATGGCGATATCTGCAGCAATCAGCTTGCCTATTTTGTTGATATCGGGCTCAGGCTTATCTGCTTCTGCTAATAATTGCATCAAAGTGTCGGGTTGCGGTGGGATAATCAGCCCAGCTAATACTTGTTTTTCTTTCGTGGTTAGGCTGGCCATCTGGGCTCCTTGGTTAATAGCTTGCAAGCAATCAGTGGATATTATTTAAACTTAGTCGATAGGGAAACGTGTGTTTGGATAATTAATTTAATAAAGATGGAAAGTTTTTCTCACTCCCTAAGGTCTATCTTTGTACCTGTGTGTTACAGGAATGTAAATGGTTGGTTTTTGCTTTGTTGATTGGTTAAAGGAAAGGTAAGGCCTGCCATCAGATCTTAGCGTAAGGCCACACTTGGTTAAGCGGGTGTGGAAAATGAGGAAGATAACATGAACAAATCAGCACAAAATGTATTGACGGGCGCCGCCCTTGCGATGGCGATGGCCGGTATGGCGCAAGTGGCTCATGCGGGTAGCACTGACACATCTGCGACATCAACCGATCTGGTGCATTGCTACGGCGTCAATATGTGTGGTGGCCATAATGATTGTAAAACCGCGGACAATGCTTGCGCCGGTAAAGCCAGTTGTAAAGGCCATGGTTTTGTGGCCATGCCAAGCAAAGCCTGTGGTGATGTTGGCGGTGAGATAAAAGATGATTGGAAAGGCGAGGTCAACAAGGCCGAATTAGTGCAGTGTTATGGCGTAAACATGTGTAAAGGCCATAATGATTGTAAAACGGCCGACAATGCTTGTGCCGGTAAAGCCAGCTGTAAAGGCCATGGTTTTGTTAACACGTCAGCTAAATCATGCACTGACATTGGTGGCAAAACCAATAGCTAGTTTATTTGCTTGCCTATCGTGAACTCGCCTAGGCAAGCTAATTCCCTTAGCAAAGGAAATATATGATCAATAACAAGCTCACTGAGGACTTTCTCGGCTTTGGTTTAGGCTTGCGCACGGCGCATTTTGAACACGTTTTGCAGCATCAGCCCAAGGTAGATTGGTTTGAAGTACTATCAGAGAACTTCATGGTGGCAGGGGGCAAGCCCAAATACTATTTGCAGGCCATAGCTGAGCGCTACCCCTTGGTGATGCATGGCGTGTCTATGTCGATTGGCGGTACCGACCCCCTTAATATGGACTATTTAAAAGCGTTAAAAAAACTGGCCAACGAGGTGGAGCCAAAGTGGATCTCCGACCATTTGTGCTGGACCTCGGTACACGGTCAAAATAGCCATGATTTATTGCCCTTACCTTACACCCAAGAGACCATAGATCACGTGGCCAAACGAGTCGCCCAAGTACAAGATTTTCTCGGTCGGCGCATCTTATTGGAGAACGTGTCCAGCTATTTATCCTATCAAGACTCGACCATGGACGAATGGGATTTCTTGAATGCCTTAGCACAGCAAGCTGATTGTCTGATCTTGCTCGACATTAACAATATTTATGTCAGCGCCCGCAACCATGGCTTTGATCCTCTTGAATATCTCAATAAAATTGACCCCAAAAGGGTGCAGCAATTTCATCTAGCGGGTCACAGTGACTATGGCGACTATGTTATCGACACCCATGATCAAGATGTCGTAGAGCCGGTATGGCAGTTGTATCAACAAGCTTTACAACGATTAGGTTTGGTCAGCACCATGATCGAGCGTGACGGCAATATCCCCGAATTCCCCGCCTTGCAGCAAGAGCTAAAGCAAGCTGCCAGGCTGGCGGCCAAGCATTTTCCTAACTTAGTCACGCGCACCTTAACCACGTCAGCCGAGACTAGCTTATGAGCGGATCCTTGCGCCAATTACAACACGCCTTTATGGATTACCTTAATACGGGCTCCGCTTCGGTATTACAGCCACATATAGTTGAGCAAGGCTTGGTCAACGTGGATACGCGCATGGCCATCTATCGAAATGCTTATCGAGTGCGGCTGCGGGAAACCATAGAAACCGACCATGAGGTGCTGGGGATTTATTTAGGTGATGATTTATTCGAGCAAATGGTAGCGGGATATATTGAGCAGCATCCTTCCAAGGTAGTATCACTACGCGATTACTGCGATGACTTACCGCTTTATTTAAGTCAACAAGCGCCTTTTGTGCAATACCCCATTGTTGCCGATATCGCCGCTTTTGAGCGTCGTTTACTCAATGCCTTTGATGCACCCGAGGCGCCTAGATTAAGCTTTACAGATCTACAAAACCTGCCTGCGAGTGCATGGCCTCATTGTCAGCTTAGGTTTCATCCCAGTTTGCAACTCTTTGTGTGTCAAAGTAACGCGGTAGAAGCGTGGCAAAGCATCAAAGCCGAGCAAGCCCCAGCCGAGCCCGATCACAGTGCCCATCGCTACTGGCTGATATGGCGCGGAGCCACGCGATTGACCGAGTTTATCTCCTTGGCGCCATATCAACACGCGCTATTAATCGGCTTCATCCAAGGGCGCAACTTTGCCGAGCAATGTGAATTAATGTTAGCGTATTTTGATGCAGAGGTAGCGCCGCAGCAAGTGCTGAGCGCGCTTCAGGCTTGGTTTGAAATGGGGCTCATATCCCGGTTAGACCCGGCTTGAGTTTCTTCTCGTTAGCCACGGTACTGACGCTCTTTTTGAACCTTTAACTTTCCCTTGAACGGGCTGCTAGCCCGAGCGCCAAAAAAGATAAGTTGATTTGCTTTGATGCTTAACTTATCAACAAACGCTTCTTCTATCACTGCCAAATAACACCTTGTTATAAAACGCTAAATGCATCACATGCCAGGTAAATTGAAATGGGTTTAAATGTAAAATAAATGTTACATTTTTGGCTTGAATTGGTCATCGCTAAGTCTTTCACGAGATAACCTTTGGTGGCGAATTCTGATGTGACTGAAAAAGTTGAACTTACTCGGTTATATAAAAAACAATCGCCTATATTGATGGGCGAAATATAAAAAGCAAACACAATAGTATGATCAAGGATGTAAAAATGAGTATAAAAATGGCGCTGTCTGCCAGTTTATTAGCCTTATCTGTTTCAACCGCCTTTGCCGATGAGCCGTTGCAACTAAGTAGTTATGATGACTTTCACTTTAATGGTCAATTAACCATACCGTATCGTGAGTTTAGTAACACGCTGCAATACCTAGAAGGATTAAATCTGGGCGAGCAACCGGCATCTCAGTACTTGCCCGGGCCGTGGGAGGCGAATCTCCCAAATGAAGCTGATGCAGGCTTATCTGAGTTTGAGCAAGCCCTAACAGCCGCTTACTTAGATAATGTGAATGATCTGGTATTAACGCGATATTTGGCCTTGTATCACTTGTCTGCGTATCTAAACGAACAGGAGCTGACTATTACGGCGGTTAAGCGAAATATTTTAGCGCAATATTATCTGTCCCGAGTGATGGAGTTATCAGAGCAGCAAGTTGAGTGGGCGGAGCAGGCTCGTGCCATTATCGCCGCTAAACTGCATCATCATGTTGTCGAGGCAGGCCCTTTTACCACTCAAGCCTCAGCTTCTCATGAGGAGTTTATTACTAGCTTCAACTATGTTGAAGCTAACCGCTATCAGGCGATTGACTCACTATTTACAGACTTTATTGCTGCGCCCAACAATGCCATGACGGTAGCGTATTTAACGGCGGCCAATATCTGGGCGGGCGGTGAAGCCAATTATGATGATCCTGCAATCTTACAAGGCTTTATTTTCAGTAGCTACTTTGCCAGTTTGTCGCTCTACATGGCCGAGGATTTAGAGCAGCGCTGGAATGTGGATCCGATTAATCATCAACGTTTAAGGTTAGCACCGATTTTGGGGGGGTGGTCGATTCCGGCAAGGCGTTGGCTAGCTAAATTACATGGTGATGACATGGCCGTTGAGACATTAGATCAAGAGCATAATATTTGGCTTGAGCATAACGCGGCGTTTCACAGTGCCAGTGTTGGCTTAATGTATTTTGATGAGCCTGAGCATGTATTAGCGGGGTGGCAGGCTTGGTATGCTGGTTTTGTTCATTGCCAAGAGGTGGCAGGCCTTCGCTCATGTCCCGATGGACCAAGAATGTCCTTTAATCAAATTGGTTTCACCTTAGGCGCCATTGATTACCTGATTAAGTTAGGGGATTTTAACACTGCGAATATGTTTTTATCTTGGAAATATGCGCCGTTTCTGGGCTTTGACTTATGGGACTTAGGCAAAGAGGCGTGGGATTACCGCATCAATAATATGGATGAGATGTTTGCCCTCTACAACAATGCCGATCCCAGCGATGACCCGGTGAACTTTTTATCCAAGCAACATAAATGGGGGCCAGACACCATCACTTGTCAGGCTTGTCATCAAGCGCAATCGAGGCAATGGAGTGAGGAAGAAAAAGCCAAGGTGACGCTACCTCATGAAAGCGTGGCCTCTTTAGGCAATTGGCCGAAAATGACCACCAGTTGGTACGCCTCTTCTAGCGATAACTCGGGTAACTGTGATGGTGTGGCTACGTGGCAGGCTGAGACAGTATACAAGCGTGGCGAGCTAGTCATCGCACAAGCGGGTAAATATCGCGCTAAATGGTGGACGCAGGCATCTGAGCCGCTTCATGCTGGTCCTTGGGGCGATTGGGAGTTTGTCGCCTTTTGTGCGTCGGGCGGCCGCTAAACTGTACCTAGGGAGCCTAGGGCTCTAGGCTCCTGTCTTTTTCCCTTCTCCGTGACGTCTCTCGCAGCTTTTTATTCTCTAGCTGACAAATCTATTCTCAATAACATATAGTCGCGCTTTTAATGCAAAAGTATTAGGTGGCTGTTGTGAGTTGGAATCATCTGCTAAAAATGAGTGCGTGTTCTATCGCATTATTAGGGCTAACAGCATGTGGCGGTGGTTCGGGTGGCAGTGATTCAGATAATGGCACTGAGGGTGGTGGAGAGCTGGCTCCTAGCATAGCGCCAAGTGTTCCACCGAGTGTTCCACCGAGTGTTCCACCGAGTGTTCCACCGAGTGTTCCACCGAGTATTACGCCGAGTGTTCCACCGAGTATTACGCCAAGCAATGCGCCAACGGCTGAGCCCTTACCTTCAGTTGCTATTACCACGCGCGTCAGTAACGGTGGTCAAATTACCCCAACTCAAGTTGAAATCACCCAAGGCAGCACGGCAGCCTTTAGTATACAAGCCGAGCCGAGCTATCAATTGCATCAGGTAACAGGCTGTGACGGCGAGCTTAGCGGCAATCAATATCAGGTAACGGCGGCGCAAGCTTGTACTATTCAAGTGGAATTTATCGCCAATGCCGAGCTTGCCTTGGCGCGCGGCGATCATAGTTTGGCATCTGAAGCCGAGCTACTCAGCTTTGCTCAGCAGCAAATCAGTCAATTACAACAAACCCAACAGGCCCGTTTAACTCAATTTTTTAGTGGTATTGATGCGCCGCTGACTTGGTATCCCAGCCACGACAGCATCACCTTTAGTGTGGTTGACCCTAGCCAAAGCACTCTCGTATTACGAGCCAATCAAACGGGCAGCGGCGCGCCCTCACAAGCTGGGTTAATTGCGATTGGTGAGCAAAACCAACATAGATACAGCGCCATGGCGGCGAATCTGTTTTCGGTCAATACCAATGGCCAAACCGACCAGTTGCTGCGCAATTTACTCAGCTGGTTAACCCAGCGCGATGTTAGCAAAGACCCTATTAAGCTAGTGACTAGCCATGTGTCCTCGCGCGCCGACAGTTGGTACTTTCCTCATAATGAAGGGATCCGCAGTTGGCTCGATCTAAACATGAGCGAGCGCTATCAAATCAATGTTAGCAACAGTTGTGATTATGAAGCCTTATTGGATTGTATTAACCAGCAAGGCGTTGATCTGATCATCTTAAGTGATATTGACCGCGAAGGGCGTGGCAATGAGGCGATCGAGTCTGCCATCAGCTTTGCTAAAACCAACAAGATCCCGCTGCTGGTGATTAACTATCGCCGTGAGGCGAGTGCCATGAGCGCCGATCTTTATCGCTATATGGCGCTGCAAACCCGTGGTAACTATTGGTCTAAGCATCAGGTGGTCGATGCCTTACCAGAGGATTTAGTGAAAGAAGATGCCGATCTCACCAGTGTCGCTCGTTTACTCAGTCAATATCAGCAAGGCACGGTCGCCACAGATGCCGTGCTGGGCTGTAACACTAACTACATCAACTGCTCTGATAGCGCTTTTGTGAGCGCCTTTAAAGCGGCGGCGGATTGGTTTCGCGCCGGCGCCATCGCCGTGGATACGTGGGGCATCGATGTGTTTAAAGGCGCCTCTAGCAATCAATATCGTTTGCTTAAAACCGGGCTATTACTGGCCGACAAATACCGCCAGCAAATTGATTACCCGATTACCTTGAGCGAGCCGCAAGCCTTTGCCAAGGCCATGCTGGCCGATTGGGCGGTAAGTTATGCCCGCGCTAACAATTTAGCTCAGCCCGATTTAGGCCAATATGTGGTGGATAAAAGCCAAGTACAAAAGGGCAGTATGAGCCATTACGCTTATCCCGCCACCGCCGAGCAAACCCAGTGGATTGAGGTGCCTTATTCAGGTCAGTGGACTACCACAGGCTGGTACGCACTGCCGGGCCAAACCATTACCTTAACTCGATTAGATAACAGTCTGGCTAAGGTTAAGATCAAGCTGAACTATCACAGACCTAACACCAATCGGGTGTTTAGCGGCGCCAATTATTACTCGCCGTTAGAGCTAGCGCAGTCGCGTTTATCATTAGCTGCCGGCAACAGCACAACCTTTAGCAGCCCCTATGGCGGGCCGATTTACTTGTATATCCAAGATGGCGATGCGCCATATCGGGTCAATGTGAAGGCCCAAGGAATTGGCTTTCATCCGGCTATTTTAGATGCCAGTGATGAGGCGCAAATTGCTCGATTCAATCAACTACTTGAAACCACCGAGCTGCCCCATGTGGATTTGCGCAGTGAGGGAGCCGAGCAGCATTTACGCCGCGATAAATTTATCGGCGGCATCAATGACAGCACGCCCGATGTGACTGCCTTACTCACCTCGGTGCGTGACGATCATATCGGCGCAGTTTACACCTTGGCAGGCTTTAAGGTGCAAGGTAAAACTCTAGCGCAGTCTTTGCCCGCCGATGTACTGGCCGGCTGCTCTGGCCTGTTTGGTGAAGAGGCTTGTGTTGATAGCGCCTTGCATACCCGCCAATTAATCCAACATGCCAACTATGACCAAAATGCCCATTGCGGCGCGGGCTGTAGCGGCAATCCTTGGGACGCGGCATGGAATATCTCCCCCACCGGCTGGGGCGATAATCACGAGCTTGGCCATAACCTGCAAACCAATAAACTCAACGTGCAATACGCCGCCGCAGCGGGGCGCAATGATTGGTCGCAATATGGTTCGCGGGCGGGAGAGAACTCCAATAATATCTTCCCTTACTTTGTGAAATGGCGCGCCCATTACCAGCGTGATCTGCAAACCAGCACGATCACCGATGGCCACATGAATCATAAAGACTTGTTTTATGTGTTTATGTCCGACGCCTTGGCGCTGAAAAATAGCCAAAATGAGCGAGTGGTATTGAGCAGTCGTTGTCATGCTCTTGACAGCGGCGATCGTTTTGAAGGGCCTTGGGCCAGCAATGCCTATGCCACCCACAACGGTTATCGTATGGCGTTTTATATTCAATTGGCGCTGCAAAACCATAAAGCCACCCTGCGTAATGGCACGGTATTAGACAATGGTTTTCATCTATTTACCTTGCTCTATCAATACAGTCGCATCTTTGCCGATGCTGCACGCAGCCAAGCGCTGTGGGACGCGCAAAAAGCCAGCTTAGGTTTTGCCAACTTTGCTTTCTCGGGTGAAGCAACCTATGGCGGGCGCAATGTCTCGGGCATTCCCGGCAACGATTTTATGCTGGTGGCGCTCAGTCACCTTACGGCCAAAAACTGGCAGCCTTACTTTGATATGTTTGGCCTGCGTTACTCCGATTTGGCCGCCACCCAAGCCAGTGCGAATGCCACGAAAGGCAATGTCACCGCGGGCATGGTTGTGCTTGAAACCGACTTGCCACCGGCTAACATGAGCGAGGGCTTAGACTTTATTGCGCTGGATCTGACAAAACCAGACCTGCGCTGGCCAAGGGATAACAGCTCGCCTGCGGATTGTGGGTTGTGATAAGCGAGTTTGAATCGCGGTTTCATCATTTAACTGAGACTTTCGGTTTGTAGAAATGCAAACCGCATTACCCATTAACGTACTATGCAAGTTAACCTACGCATCGGTGGTGGTTTAGCCTAATTAATCAATGCTATAGGTGTTTCCTAGGCATAATTACAGATTTGTGTAATTGCGCGAAATTTCCATTTTTAGTCCTATATAACCTTATATGTTTTAACATGGTTAAATAGGAACTTAACGAATGAAGTTATTTCAGGGGCTCATTTCAAGTATTGCCGTCATTTCATTGCTAGCATGTAGTGATGGAGATCTAGCCTCTAATCAGGGGGGAGAAGATGTAGTTGAGCCCGTCAAAACAACGGTCGTTATCATCGATGGTGATGAGGTTATTCAAAAAAAATTTGGTGATGAGAGCTTTAAGCTAACCATTTCAGATAGAAATGATGGTGAGATGACTTATTTCTCAAGTAACCCAAAAGTTGCAACAGTAGACAGCCAAGGCAAGGTCACCATAGTGGGTGCAGGCAAGGCCGTTATCACTGTCACCGAGGCTGGCTCGGCCAATTACGCGGGGCAAACGGCGAAGGTATCATTGAATATCGATAAAGCGCCCGGTGAAACGCTTAAGATAAGTGGTAAAGCCTTAATAAATAAGCGTTATGGCGATGCGCCATTTAATGTTGCGGTCAGCGGCGGTAACAAAGGAGCCATACGCTATCAATCCAGTGACCCAAAAATTGCAACAGTGGATAGCCAAGGTAAAGTAACCATAGTGGGTGCAGGCAAGGCCGTTATCACAGTGACCGAGGCTGACTCGGCCAATTACGTGGGGCAAACGGCGAAGGTGGCATTGAATATCGCTAAAGCGGCCGGTGGAACGCTTAAGATAAGTGGTAAAACCGCTATCAATAAGCGTTATGGCGATGCACCATTTAGTGTTGCGGTAAGCGGCGGTAACAAGGGCGCCATTCGCTATCAATCCAGTGACCCAAAAGTGGCAACAGTAGACGCTCAAGGCAAGGTAACCATAGTGGGGGCTGGCAAGGCTGTAATCACTGTCTCCGAGGCCGACTCGGCCAATTACGTGGGGCAAACGGCGAAGGTGGCATTGAATATCGCTAAAGCCCCCGGTGAAACGCTTAAGATAAGTGGTAAAACCGCTATCAATAAGCGTTATGGCGATGCACCATTTAGTGTTGCGGTAAGCGGTGGTAACAAGGGCGCTATTCGCTATCAATCCAGTGATCCAAAAGTGGCAACAGTAGACGCTCAAGGCAAGGTAACCATAGTGGGTGCTGGCAAGGCTGTTATCACTGTCACCGAGGCCGACTCGTTAAACTACGTGGGGAAAACGGCAAAGGTGGCATTGAATATCGCTAAAGCGGCCGGTGGAACGCTTAAGATAAAGAGTAAATCCCCTATTAGTAAGCGTTATGGCGATAAGCCATTTAATGTTGCGGTAAGCGGCGGTAACAAAGGTGCCATTCGCTATCAATCCAGTGACCCAAAAGTGGCAACAGTAGACGCTCAAGGTAAGGTAACCATAGTGGGGGCTGGCAAGGCTGTAATCACTGTCTCCGAGGCCGACTCGTTAAACTACGTGGGGCAAACGGCAAAGGTGGCATTGAATATCGCTAAAGCGGCCGGTGGAACGCTTAAGATAAAGAGTAAATCCACTATCAGTAAGCGTTATGGCGATAAGCCATTTAGTGTTGCGGTAAGCGGCGGTAACAAAGGCGTCATTCGCTATCAATCCAGCGATCCAAAAGTGGCTAAAGTAGACGCTCAAGGTAAGGTAACCATAGTGGGTGCAGGTAGCGCCAAAATCACGGTACAAGAAGCAGCGTCCGATAATTACAAAGCCCAAAGCGCCAGCTTTACCCTGACAGTAGAAAAAGCAGTGGGTGAAGCCTTAGATGCAGGTTTGAAGGCTAACAAGGTATTTGGCGATGAACCCTTTACACAAGCCGTTTCCGGCGGAAACGGAGGGGACATAACTTATACATCCAGTGACCCCAACGTTGCCACAGTGGCTGCCACTGGAATGATAAGCATAGTGGGGGTCGGTAGCGCAAAAATCACAGTTCAAGAAGCGACGTCGGATAACTATAAGGCACAAAGCGCCAGCTTTATGCTTACTGTGGAAAAAGGAACAGGAAAAGCGCTGAATATAGGTAAAGATGTGGTCAAAAATATTGATGAGCAGAGCTTTTCAGTCGCTGCTGGAGGAAATGGGGGGACTATTACCTACACATCTAGCAACCTGGATATAGCCAGTGTTGATGCTAATGGATTGGTTTCATTGGTCGGCCTTGGTATGACTACCATAACTGTGACCGAAGCAGCGTCCAATAATTATAAGGCTCAAAGTGAGAGTTTCGTCCTTACTGTTGATAAAGAAGGTGAGCACGCAGTTACCAGTATTAGCAGTGCTCATGAAGCCTATGCTGCACTGCGTCAGGATGGCTCCGTTGTAGCTTGGGGCAGCGAGGAGCATGGCGGAAAAATGCTCTCCAATGGCAGTGATGTCAGTGCCCAGCTAAATGGCAAAAACCCTGTCATCAGTATTCAAAGTAACAAATCCGCCTTTGCCGCTGTGCGTGAAGATGGTTCTGTGGTTACTTGGGGAAAAAACGAGTTTGGAGGGACTTTAGCACCCGTTCGTTACGACTTGACTCCTGATGGCGAAGAGCGAACCTGGTATGAGTCCCCAGACCTTACGCAAGAGCTCAACGGTGATATCGGTGTCGTTGATATTGTCGGGAGTTACGGCGCTTTCGCTGCACTTCGACGGGATGGGTCTGTCATTGCCTGGGGGAATCCAGCACATGGTGGACGAATTCCAACCGAAGTTGTTGCCAAATTAAATGGGGAGAACCCGGTTAAGCATATTTACACAAATGGTTATAGCGGCTCGTTTGCAGCTGTTCGTTTGGATGGTTCAGTGATCACTTGGGGGGCAATTGTCGAAGACGTGCCCAAGCCTGAGTCCAGCGAGATACTGGATATATATAGCAATGCAAATAGTTTTGCTGCGCTACTTAAGAATGGCCGGGTGATCTCATGGGGACATCAGTATTTGGGAGGAACGTTGTATCCATACCCCAAACAGACAGGGGAGCAGCTATATAATATTCGCCATGTTGTGAGTAACTTACTAGGCTATGCGGCGTTGCGCGAAGATGGCGTGGCTGTGGCCTGGGGACTTTCTCAGCCCGGCACACTTATTTCAAGCGGGTTGGCTAATGTTGATCGGTTAAAAGGTGACAACCCCATTAGCAAAATTGTCCAATTTGATGGCTTCTTCTTTGCGGCCCAGCGCCAAGATGGCTCTGTTGTTATTTGGGGAGATGAAACCATGCAAGGAGCGCCGCGGCTAAAGGAGCAAAGCATCAGTGAAAAAGTCGAGCGAAATAGCCCCATGGTACAGTCGACCTTTAATGGTGACGGTTATGCGTGGCTTTATGAGGATGGCTCTGTTGCGACCTTTCCTAGAGAAGAAGGCGCATCGGGCTATGATGAAAATGCCATATCTGAGCTAAACGGGGATATTCCTGTCGTCTACATTACCCAAAATGGCGGGGCATTTGCAGCCTTGCGTCAGGATGGCTCAGTCGTCACTTGGGGCGACGCGGAACACGGTGGGGTCAAAGATATTGAGGTAAGCAGCAAACTGGATGGCAGTAACCCAATAACAAGTATTTATTCAAACCAATATTCTTTTGCAGCGTTGCGCCAAGACGGCTCAGTGGTAACTTGGGGCAACCCAGACAAGGGCGGTGATAGTGCTGCTGTAGCCAGTCAAATTGCGGGTGGGTATTTAGACAAGAGTACAAGCTTAGATACGGATAGAGATGGCATCAGTAATATCGATGAGCGACGTGGGTGTAGCGTGCCTTACACCCAGATAGGCCAATTACCTTGCCTTAGCGCCGGACACAGAGATAGTGATGGTGATGGCGTATTTGACGGGTTAGAGCAGAAAAGTGATATGTTTAATCCGCTAAAAGCCAGCAGCAAAGATCGGAGTCAAGATGTGAACCAAGACGGTTATCCCGATCATTGGGTTTTACCTCAACAGGCTTTGGCAATGACCAGTGAGCTTCAGGCGCTTCCTGATGTCAATAAAGTTTTGGGTGACGACCCCTTCCCTGTGGAAGTGGGGGAGGCAAACAAAGCTGAATTATCATACGTCTCCAGTGATACAAGTGTTGCCACTGTGGACAGTAATGGTTTAGTAACACTTATGGCAGTGGGAACTTCGGTCATTTCTGTCATTCAGGCCGACTCCGGAAAAAGTAATATGCAAAAAGTGAGCTTTCTTCTGTCAGTGGAAAAGGCACACGGACAAAAACAAAACGCAGTAAGCAGCTTGATGTCTAATAAAGCCTCGTATGCTGCGCTTCGTCAGGATGGTTCTGTGGTCACCTGGGGAGAACCTAAATACGGCGGCACAATGATTTCAAACGGAGTTGATGTCAGCGAACAACTGAATGGGTTCAATCCAGTTAAAAAGCTTATCAGTACTAATCTTGCGTTTGCAGCGCTTCGTAAAGACGGCTCTGTGGTGGCTTGGGGGTATCAAGCATGGGGGGGCGCCTTAGTTTCAGATGGAGAGGACGTCAGCGCCAAAGTCACTGACGACTCAAACCCTGTGATAGATATTTTTGGCAGCATTAGTAGCTTTGCGGCTTTACGCCGAGATGGCTCTGTTGTCACTTGGGGAGATTCAGCAACCGGGGGGACAATGACGTCAAACGGGGCCGATGTCAGCGGAGAGTTAGATGGCGTTGCCTTAGATGTACTGCATATCTACAGTAACGATTACTCCTTTGCTGCCCTACGCCAGGACGGTTCAGTTGTTACCTGGGGTGACGCGCAATATGGCGGTGACTCATCCCAAATTCAAAACCAGTTGGATAATCCAATAGTAAATATCTACACCACACACAAATCTTATGCTGCGCTGTTTAAAGATGGCTCTGTGCAGACATGGGGAGACCCTGTATTTGGCGGCGCCATGCGAAATACAAATGGCAATGATATAAGTAACCAGTTGAACGGAGATATCAAGGTGACAAAAATTTATAGTCATTTGACTAGTTTTGCAGCTGTTCGAGAAGATGGCTCCGTGGTTAGCTGGGGGGACGATTATACTGGCGGAGAAATGCGCTCAAATGGTGTCGATGTAAGCGAAGAACTAAACGGGGATATCAAAGTGGATACCATATTCGGTAATGATAATGCTTTTGCTGCTCTTCGTGAAGATGGCTCTGTGGTTACCTGGGGAGAGGCCGAGAAGGGAGGAGTGATGACATCAAATGAAGTTGATGTGAGTGACCAACTAGATGGGCGAAACAGGGTTGTAACTATTTTTGGCAACTACCACGCCTTTGCTGCTTTGCGCGAAGATGGTTCCGTTATTACATGGGGGAGCGAAGTGGGAGGTGGAAATTTAGAGGCGTATTCTTACAATACAACTCCTGATTGGAATAATCCGCACTGGGTTGAGCGTCCATCAGTGTCTAGTCAGCTCGATGGCAGCATTCCTGTCGTATATATTTACAGTACTTGGGAAGCGTTTGCTGCGTTGCGCAAAGATGGTTCAGTGGTCACTTGGGGCGGGCCATTTAGTGGTGGGCAGGCAACTTCAAATCGCATCGACGTCAGTAAAAAACTCAATGGTGACATTCCAGTTATCCATATTAGCAGCAATAATCATTCCTTTGCCGCGCTGCGCCAAGATGGCTCTGTTGTTACCTGGGGAGAGGATATTCGTGGGGGCAACAGTGAACCCGTATCCAGTCTGATAGCTGGAGGGCATGTTAGCGAAGTCCCAGCTCTGGATACTGATGATGACGGGATCAGCAATATTGACGAGTTGGCAAGCTGCACTGTGCCTTTCCTTGAACTAGGGCAACGGGCTTGCCTGAGCGCAGGAAACCGAGATACCGATGGTGACGGCATTTATGATAAGTTTGAAAAGGACTACATGCTCAACCCATTAAAAGCCAGCTCTGCGGAACAAAACAATGATGTGAATGGAGATGGTTTCCCCGACCACTGGGTCGGACCTCAGTTCAGCATTGCCTTATGAAACGAAAATATCGTCAGCTTTTTCCCTAATAACCATTGCAAACAAGCCCTTTAGGGGCTTGTTTGCGGCCTGCTGCCACCAGTGAAGATTGCAGCTTAAATTCTACAAAAAGACGCAGTTTTAGATTGGGAGGATTACCGAGTAAAATTGCTTGAAAAATGTTCGCGTTCTCACCCTGGTACTATGGGATTGGACCAGAACAGAGAGTATCAAATGATGCCAAGAAACAGAGCCTTGGCAATAAGCTGGTCGCGACTTTGTGCTTTAAGCTTGGTTTTAGCTGACCTGACATAGCCATTCACACTTTCAATCGAACGGAAAACTTTCTCATCTGCGATAACCTGCAATGAGACACCAGAGGCCAGCCATCTTAGGGTATCTAACTCCATTTGCGTTAAAGGGATAACACCAGAGCTATTTGCATTATTGAGCACCACATTTCTCGAAAAAGAAGAGGAGTATTGATGAAAAACCTCGGACAGCATTTTAAGCTCTAGACGATGAGGTAATACGTGATCATTAAAATGAGCTCGACTCATATTTGTCGCACTTAAGCTTATACCGGATAAGGTCACATCCCTTGAAAAGCTAAAACTTAGGCCGTTGTCTACATTAAAATCTTGCCAAAATGATTGGAATTTTTTCGATTCTTCCAAATCAAATGGGGTTTTATTGCTCCTGTCACCCCATTGCTTTGCGTGTTTTTCTAGCCATCTTTTTCGCTCTTTTTCATTAGATATCCAAATGAAAGTATCATTCAGCATAATATTGGAGCGAATTAAGTAGTCATGGGCTAAGCCGTTATTTTTTATGTAATAATTAACCATTTCTTCAGGGAAGTTAGTGTGAACAATTGTTTGGCTTATATCTGCTTCGTAAGCAGGAAGTACTCCATATCCCACATGGATAATTCCGTATTTCTTTAATGTATTACAGTAGATGGACCAACAATCCTCAAACGATTTAGATGCACTTAAGTCCAGAATGAATTGCCTAAGAGGGTTATTATCCATAAATATAATTCCGAATAATTATTACCAGTACCAATAATACATATGAATGAATATAAGGGTATGCGGGAGCGCTATATTTTACGGAAAATGCCAATTTTTTTACTTAAATGTTACTATTTTTGTTCAACTGCTCGCATCAGGTGGGATTTGCTTATAGCCTAGCCTATCTGACCAGTCTTACTCGACCATAGTGATAACGAGGTGTAAATTCGGTAAAACCGTTGGAGAAATTGAGGCCCCAAGCATGGCTACCTGAGTTTTGCTCTGCAGAGGATGACCAAAAAATATCTTGTGAAGTATTTGGAAAAGAACTGATGTTGATTGCTGGCTTGTAACAAGCATATTCAATAAGACTGCTCAATTCTTTAATAGTAGGCACCCTCCAATCATGATAACCCGCGTAGCCTTTGATATTAATCATCTTGGTATACGATAGCGCTTCCTCCCACAACATGTGTCGGGCCATTCCGTGTTCGCAATTCTTACCAGACATTCCAATAGGGCATCGATACCATTGAAGTTGGGTTTGTTTATCAATAATGATTAACTCATCAGGATTATTGTTTTCAAAAGCATACCTTGAAGAAGGTGCTGTTTTAGCAATAAGTGGGTAGCATACTTGAGCAATTACCGGGTTCACCAAACCGATTCCAATCACACCGGTAAAGGTGATGGCCCTAATTACTTGAAACATCAAATCTCCAATTATTATCCATATGGCTCGTGTTGTTCCTAATTAAAATTAGACCTTTTCATTCTAAATCACGGTAGTGAACGCTATCAATTACAGATATGTGCAATTCAAATTTATCATTGATTTGTTCAAACTAGATGCTAAAAGGAGAGGGAATATGGAAAGACGTTTCATTATATCTTTTGTGTGTACCTGCTGTGTTTCAGGAGTGTTCTGGTGGGCTTTGATTAACCTGTTGAAAAATATTTTTTAAATGGTGGGTGTAAATGTGAATAGGGTTTGTAGTTTTTGCTTTAATGTTTTAATGGTTGTTGTGTGCTTATTTATTATTGCTGGTTGTGATAGCCATTGTATAGGTGGTAGTGAGCTTTGTGGTGGTGAAGATATAAAAAAGGAGATTAGTAGGGCAAGCGTTACTTTCGTTAACTCGACCGATGAGAATGTCATTTTATATCATACAACGTCGAATAATAAAAATGAAAGGTACAAGTTGAATAACCAATTAGGTAGTGTTTTACGCTTTAGTTCACACCAAGCGAAAGAGTTATCTTGGACTGGAGATGTTAAGCATACTTTTTCAATAACCGATGCCAATACAAAAACTAAAAACACATCAGTGAAAGCAGAGGTGGCGAAAAATCAACGATATTGGTTGGTATCTTGGGTAGATAATGGAAAAAGAAAAATAGAGTTGATTTTAAAAGAACGCCTTAATTTGCTAGGTAAGTATTCAGTCCGTGTTTTTTCAGACAAGGATGTCGCTGTTTACAATGGGAAGACCCTTCTAACCAATGTAAAAAAAGGAGTTTTAAGTAGTTATATTTCCACTGAAAACTGCGACGACCTTAAGTTTGATAAACATCCAATCACATTGTGCAGCAAAGCTACAGCCGGTGATTCATATATTGTCTTTGTTAATAGTAATGGCACAGCCATTATTGAAAGGGAGTAGTCAAATAAACTATATTATAAATACCATAAAACCATGTTGCTGAACGGTGAGTAAATTGAGATCAAATGTGAGGCTTACTCATTGAATAATTAAATTTCAGTTTTGGCTAGCCCCGTTCTTAATAGAACGTTTTATTACAACATAAGTCACTGATAGGTAATTTAATAAATGTTTTATAAGTGTTAGGCAACCTGATGCCGATGTTCTGATTGTGTTGAAAGTCGATATTTGGTCTCAATGCTAGGCTAATTTTTCAATGCAATCAGTATCAGGTTCTCTTATAAGCATGTACCATAAACCGACTTACCACCGGCTAACATAAGCGAGGGCTTAGACTTTATTACGCTGGATCTGACAAAACCAGACCTGCGCTGGCCAAGGGATAACAGCTCGCCTGCGGATTGTGTAGTTAACTGATATTGACGCAAAATGAGAGCAGTTGGCTGTGATTCCGCGTTGTTAAAAAGCGTGCCTATTGCATCAGGCGTCACTTTCTGTGCACTATACTAATGTGAAAATAGTTAAGGTGACATGTGATGAATAAAAAAATTGAAGCTTATGGCGTTGACGCGGTTGTTCGGCCAAAGATTAAGGCGACAAAGCAGCTGGATCTGTCGGGTGACTTTGGGCGGCAGATCGTCAAATCAGAAACCAAGTTGGCGTTAAGAACCCACCCTAAAACATTCCAAAAGTTGGCTGATATGTAATGAATATCATTTGCTTCCCGTTTGAACGCGTTATCGAAATCAACGCTATCATCCTTGCGACTGAACCGGGAATGAAAGGGGCTGTGGATATCCCTAAACTTCAAGGTGCATTAAGTCGGATTGATAACGCAATCGTCTATCAAGGTTTGGATGATGTTTTTGAAATTGCCGCTAAATACACAGCTAGTATTGCCATGTCACATGCATGCCCCGATGCCAACAAGCGCACAGGCCTAGCGGTAGCATTAGAATACTTATCTCTTAATGATTTCGAGTTAACACAAGACAATGAATTGTTGGCAAATGCGGTGCGGGATTTAGTCATTCGTGAAATTGACGAAGCGGATTTTGCTGACGTCCTTTATGCACAATACTTGTTGAGTATCAAGTAGGCTCTCTGTTCATCTGACAAACCAATATTATCTCTATTACATCCCTCATCAATAAGCGCTAATATGATCAGTGAGTTAACTGGCATAACTAGCCGGATAGGGGATGTTAGATGAGTAATCTGAGTGACCAAGTTTGGGCTTGGTATCAACAAGGTGACATTAAGGCCGAGCAGTTGCCTAAGGCGCTGGCACAGGCCGAGCAAGCCGAGCCCGAGGTGGCGTGGCGTGAGGTGATTGACCTGTTGTTGCTTTGGTTTGGTGTGTTATTTGTCAGCGCTGGGGTGATCATCTTTTTCGCCTTTAACTGGCAAGATTTAAGCAAATTGGGCAAGTTTGCCTTAGTGCAAGGCGCCTTATTGCTGTGTGCTTTGGCTTATGGTTGGCTGCGCTGGCAAGAGCGAGAAAATAATCCCCGTGGTTTGGGGGCAACCAAGGCCAATGCCGCTTTGCTGGGCTTAAGCTTTATGATTGGGGCTTTACTGGCACTGGTGGGGCAAACCTATCAAACCGGCGCCGATCCTTGGCAGCTATTTGCGATGTGGTCGCTGTGCTTATTACCGCTGGCTTGGCTGGCGGGGTTTGATTTGCTTTGGCTTAAGCTGGTGGCCTTGGTGAATGTAAGCTTAGTGCTCTATCTTAATACTTGGCCACAGAGTTGGTGGTTATTTGGCAACTATGTGTTTGTTTTGGTTGCCGTCAGTTTTGTTAATGGGGCGCTTTACCTTGGTTTTTATTTTGCTCAGCAGCGCCAAATCCAGCGCCTGACCGCGCCGATTTGCCAATCTCTGAGTATCTTACTGGCGCTGGTGGCGCTGACTTGGTATGGCTGCTGGCAAGCGTTAGATATACCTTCATCCCAGTCTCCCTCCCTGAGCTTTTATTTAATCTATGCCGCCCTGGTGTTTGGTTTATCTCGCTTTGTGTTTAAACAATTATTACCACTGGCCTTGGTGTGTTTTAGTGCCATTGGCGTGAGCACCGTTTGGTTGGGGGTAAGGTTGTTCGATCATGGTGATGAGCTAGGCGGTTTTTTCTTTTTAACCTTCTACATCGTGGCTGCCACGGCGGGGATCTCGGTTTGGTTAACCTCAGTACGCGGACGCTTTAACGCTGACCTTGGCGAACAGGAGGCTAACGATGAGTAGGGAACAATCCGAGCTTTGGCAACGATTACAGCGAGAGCAATGTGTATCAATTGAAGCGGAGCCCCCGCAACCGCCGTTACAACCCCCTTGGTATTTAAGTATATTGCAAGGCTTTGCCGGTTGGGTGGCGGCATGGTTCTTGTTAGGTTTTATGGCCAGTTTTTTGGCTTTGCTATTTGATGAACGGATTAATCAAGGCATTGTCGTGATTGGGGCTGTGTTTGTGGCCTTGGGCGTCGCATTGGATCGTCAACAACAGCAACAAGTGTTTGTGCAGCAGCTTGCGTTTGTGTTCGGTGTCAGTGGATTACTGGCGGTTGGCTGGGGATTGGCTGAAATCTTTGATTATCGCAATGAGTTGGCTTGGTTTATCTGTTTTGGCCTCGTTCTGTGCTTACATACCTTGTTGATCAATAACCGCTTAAATGTGTTTTTAAATGGATTAGGCATCGCCTTTTGTATTTCTGGGCTGCTATACCTGTGGCATTGGCTCACTATCATGCCCCTTATTATGTTGTTATTGGCAATCCTGTTTTGCCTTAATCGCGTGCGCCAAGGCGTGCATTATGCGCGGTGTGTCACCTTGGCATATGCCTTTGTAAGCTGGACCTTGTTAGCACAAGGGGTGTTAAGCTTGGGTGGGCAAGATTGGGATTTGTTTAGCGAAACCCTTGGCTCCCTTTCTATTTGGGCTTGGCTACTGCCTTGGTCATTAAGTTTATTAGCCAGTTTAGTGATAGTGCGAACCCTATTGCAGCAACAAGGGATGGTGCTTAATAGCCCTGTTGCCCTTAGCGCAATTGCCGCCGTCGTTGTCATCGGATTATTAGCCGTGCCCTTAAGCGGATTAAGCTCGGCCATGTTGTTTATCCTGCTAGGCTTACAGTTGCGAGATAAGTTAATGACCGCCCTGGCTATATTTAGCATCCCGCTGTTTATCAGCGCCTATTACTATTCATTAACCGTGAGTTTGTTAGAAAAATCCCTGTTACTAACCGCGTTAGGAGCCTTGTTACTCTTGGCGCGTTGGGCCTTAAGTCGTTATTTGCCAACACCCAGCGAGCCCCATGCTAAGGAGGCCCTATGAAGTCGAACCCACAAGTTAAAATCAGCATAGGGATAGTGCTGGGGCTAACACTGGCGCTACTTGCATTTATCAATTGGGACATTGCCAAACGCGAAGCTTGGCTGGCAAAGGGTAAGATAGTGCGGCTGGAACTCGCCCCTGTTGATCCCCGCTCCTTAATGCAAGGCGATTACATGATCTTGAACTACCGTATTTTAGCGGATATTCGCGCTGCGGCAGAAGGCGAAAACCTGAACGCTTATGTGCGGGTGAAGCTCAACGAGCAACGTATCGGTAGTTTTGTTGCACTAGAGTCAATCTACCAAAGACCTGATGCTGCCAGCGATGAAACCTTGCTGCAAGTGCGCATTCGCAGTCATCAAGTCAAATTGGCCACCAATGGGTATTTCTTCCAAGAAGGCCACGGCGAGCGCTACGAAGCCGCCAAGTATGGCGAGTTTCGCGTTAATCAAAAGGGGGAATTATTACTTGATAGGCTACTCGATGAGGAGCTTACCCCGCTGTAATCTGTTGAGCGGCGCATTAAAATAAGCCGCTGCCTTATCATTTTGTTGTTGCTCGCGTGGTAAGTTATAGCCGTAATGATTACCTAGTCGAATTAGCGCGTGGGGCTCACCGAGTTTGGCGGCTTTATGCAGGTAAAGCCAAGCGCCTTCCATGTCGTGTTTAACGCCATAGCCGCGCTCGAGTATCACGGCTAAATCGTAATAACCGATAGGTGCGCCCAGCTCAATTAAACGCTGGGTGGTTTCAAGGGTTTTAGCGGCGCTGCGATAAGTGCCTAGGCCAAGGCGGTAGCGCCGGGCAAGATTATGTAGGGCCTTCCAATGGTCTAGCTTGGCGGCTTGCTCATACAAGGCAGTCACTTGCTCTTTATCGTGATAACGCTGCTTCTCCAGTTTACGCGCTTGTAAAAACAGCGCATCTGCCTCGGCGCTAACAGGGGGCAAGCTGGTTTTTTCCAATTTACATTCAAATTCAAAAGCCGAAGCCGGCAAGGCCAGCAATGCTCCTAGCAGTAGGATGGTCAATGGAATAAGTGCCTTGCTGCCCATGTCTTAGATTACTCCTTAGCCGTATCTGAGTCTGGTTTTTCCGAATTAGAATCCGGTTTAACTCTTGGGTCGGGCAAGCTGCCATAGCCTTGCACCGGATGCGGGGGTAAGGGATAGCGAGTCGTGATATCGGGGATGCGAAGTTCAGGATTGGCTCGGATCTTGGTTGATAAATCTTCATAAATCAACGTTTGTTCTTGATCGATTAGGTACTTATATTGTCCGACAGAAAAAACGGTGGCGAGAACGATGGCTGCCTTAGCCATGCCATTGCCAACGGCTAATTGATAATAATGCATGGATTCGGGGTATCTTTGCTCGCCGATTTTTAGCCACTGTGCATAATAGTAATACGCTTCGGTTGTGTGTTGTTGAGCGGCGCATTTAAAATAGGCGCCAGCCTTATCATCTTGCTGCTGTTCTTTGGGTAAGTTATAACCGTAATGATTGCCTAATCGAATTAGGGAATTAGGCTCACCGAGTTTAGCGGCTTTATGCAGGTAAAGCCAAGCGCCTTCGATATCATGTTTAACTCCATAGCCGCGCTCGAGTATCACGGCTAAATCGTAATAACCGATGGGCGCGCCCAGCTCAATTAAACGCTGGGTGGTTTCAAGGGTTTTAGCGGCGCTGCGATAAGAGCCTAGGCCAAGGCGGTAGCGACGGGCTAGATTATGTAGGGCCTTCCAATGGTCTAACTTAGCAGCGTGTTCATACAAGGCGGTAACTTGCTCTTTATCGTGATAACGCTGCTTTTCCAGTTTACGCGCTTGTAAAAACAGTGCATCTGCCTCGGCGCTGACAGGGGGCAAGCTGGTTTTTTCTAATTTACATTCAAATTCAAAAGCCGAGGCAGGCAAGGCCAGACTTAGCCCTAACAATATGATGGTCAATGGAATAAGTGCCTTGCTGCCCATGTCTTAGATTACTCCTGAGCCGTATCTGAGTCTGGTTTATCCGAATTAGAATCCGGTTTAACTCTTGGGTCGGGCAAGCTGCCATAGCCTTGCACCGGATGCGGGGGTAAGGGATAGCGAGTCGTGATATCGGGGATGCGAAAGTCAGGGTCGGCTATAATATTATCTGCTATTTGATCATAAAGCTTGGCAACACTCTCATCTATCTGATATTTGTAGTACCCCAAAGAGAACACTGCATTTAATGCGACAGCCGCTTTCATCATGCCATTACCAACGGCCAATTGATAATAATGCATTGATTCAGGGTAACGATCTTCTCCTACACTCAACCAATCGGCATATTCAAAATAAGCCTCGGTAGATTGTTGTTGAGCTGCGCACTTAAAATAAGCTGCTGCCTTATCATTCTGTTGTTGCTCGCGCGGCAAGTTATAACCGTAATGATTACCCAGTCGAATTAGGGCATTGGGCTCACCGAGTTTGGCGGCTTTATGCAGGTAAAGCCATGCGCCTTCCATGTCGTATTTAACCCCATAACCGCGCTCGAGTATCACGGCTAAATCGTAATAGCCGATAGGGGCGCCCAGTTCAATTAAACGCTGAGTGGTCTCAAGGGTTTTAGCGGCGCTGCGATAAGTGCCTAGGCCAAGGCGGTAGCGACGGGCTAGATTATGTAGGGCTTTCCAATGGTCTAGCTTGGCGGCTTGCTCATACAAGGCGGTGACATGCTCTTTATCGTGATAACGCTGCTTCTCCAGTTTACGTGCTTGTAAAAACAGCGCATCTGCCTCGGCGCTGACTGGGGGAAGGCTGGTTTTTTCTAATTTACAGTCAAATTCAAAAGCCGAAGCAGGCAAGGCCAGACTTATCCCTAACAATATGATATTAAATGGAATAAGTGCCTTGCTGCTCATGTCTTAGATTACTCCTGAGCCGTATCTGAGTCTGGTTTATCCGAATTAGAATCCGGTTTAACTCTTGGGTCAGGCAAGCTGCCATAGCCTTGCACGGGATGCGGGGGTAAAGGATAGCGGGTAGTGATATCGGGGATGCGAAAGTCAGGGTCGGCATCGATTTTATCCGCTATTTGCTCATAAATTTGGACTACGCTTTCATTTATCGGATATTCATGTTGGCCCAAAGAAAAAACAGCGTTTAACACAATAGCTGCTTTCAACATACCATTGCCAACGGCCAATTGATAATAATGCATGGCTTCGGGGTATCTTTGCTCGCCGATTTTTAGCCACTGTGCATAGTAGTAATATGCTTCGGTTGTCTGTTGTTTAGCTGCGCATTTAAAGTAAGCACCAGCCTTATCATTTTGTTGTTGCTCTAGGGGCAAGTTATAACCGTAATGATTACCCAGTCGAATTAGGGCGTTGGGCTCACCGAGTTTGGCGGCTTTATGCAGGTAGAGCCAAGCGCCTTCCATGTCGTGTTTAACGCCATAGCCGCGCTCGAGTATCACGGCTAAATCGTAATAGCCGATAGGTGCGCCCAGTTCAATTAAACGCTGAGTCGTTTCTAGGGTTTTAGCGGCGCTGCGATAAGTGCCTAGGCCAAGGCGGTAGCGACGGGCTAAATTATGCAGCGCCTTCCAATGGTCTAACTTGGCGGCTTGCTCATACAAGGCAGTCACTTGCTCTTTATCGTGATAACGTTGTTTTTCCAGTTTTCGCGCTTGTAAAAACAGTGCGTCGGCCTCGGCGCTGACAAGGGGCAAGCTGGTTTTTTCTAATTTACAGTCAAATTCAAAAGCCGAAGCAGGCAAGGCCAGCAATGCTCCTAGCAGTAGGATGGTCAATGGAATAAGTGCCTTGCTGCCCATGTCTTAGATTACTCCTCAGCCGTATCTGAGTTTGGTTTATCCGAATTAGAATCCGGTTTAACTCTTGGGTCGGGCAAGCTGCCATAGCCTTGCTCGGGATGAGGGGGAAATGAGCGCTTATGCTTCATCATTTCATATCGGGTCGGTAGTAGCCGAGATTGAAAATTGCATCGACCATCACGTCAGTTTTTGCACTGCTGGTTTTTTGCTTTTCCGTTAAATAGGGTTGAAGCTTAGCGAGTGTTAAAGGGCTAAATCTAGTCATCAGCATCCCAGTTTTCGCCATCGATATACATATCTAAGTTGATAGTGTGGTCAGTTATCTCATCATGATAAATTTGCCCTTTGCCATTGGTGCCTACTTTGTATCCATCTAGGCTATAGGGTCCGAGTAAGCCTGTGTCATTGTCTTTTATTGTGATAAACCACTGTTGATCTGAAATATAACCATGCTTTTTTTTACTGATCTGTATATTACGAGCAAAAAACTGTAATCTAGTTCCAGGTAAATAGGCTTCTTTGTTGTAAAAAGTTAAATAGAGTTCATATATTTTATCGTCGCAGCGGTTGATATGCCAATTGGTGGTCTGTGGTAGGGTGATAATATAGCGGTCAACTAAATCGATACCATAAAAAGTCGAATTATAACGGGTTGGGATGTAAACCGGATTTTCGGCCCAACTTGAACGGGTAGTGCATTTTTCACCAAATGAATACCATTCTATTTCGGCTTTAACCTGCCAGCCCTTGGGCTTCTCACCTTGAAAAGTGAGGGTGTTGCTGGCTAGGTCAACTCCTTTGAGTTCAGTTGATACGTCTGACAAGTAAGTATTTCCAATTCTTATGTAGTAGTCAGGTATGCCTTTCGTCCACCAAAAAGCAATGTCGTCGGAAAATATTTTAAAAGATAGGTAAAGTGCGGTTAATACAACGCCTAGAACAATTTTGCCCTGCTTGGTTTTTAGTTTTTCCGTTAAATAGGACTGGACCTTAGCAAGGGATACTTTTGTATTGTTAATTAATTTGTTTAAGGATATCGGCATTGGTCAAACCTTTGATATTGAGTTCTTTGCTGTCAATCTGTACAGCAGACATTTTCCCCATGATTTGTAAGTCATGTTCTATTTCCGGAAGACGTTGTTTGTAATATTCGATTTCTCGTTCGGCATCTTGTTCTAAGGTGTGTTTACTGCGTTGGAGCTCGTCACGTTGCCAAGGGTCAGCGATTCTTCCGTACTTAAGATGATAATCAATCGCTTGAAGGCGATTGTCTAGCTCGGTCCGGATCTTATTAATGATCATTTCAAGGGCAGATTTTGCTTTCCTTAATTCCTCAATGGCGTTATATATCGCTTGATGGCGAAGGTTTGCTTCGGAGGTCAAAGCATTTCTAAGGATCCCCCCCAGCTTAGGAGCATAGCCTGTCGCAACTGAGTGGTCGGTACCAGATTTGATTAGCTCTTGCTTTGGATCAATTTTTAGAAGTTGTAACGTTTCTTTATTTAAGGTAGTAAAGCGCGATTGGCCTGTGGTTTTTAATACAGCATCCGACTCTTGTGGAAGATACCACTTAATCACAGGCGTATCGGAAAGAAAATCAGATAAGAGAGGTAATCCCTCACCTGATAAATTATCGTCATCCACTTTTAGATCGTCAGTCGTATTACCTACCACTGTTTCCATCATTTCTTTTTCGGCAAGTTCAGCGGATAGGTAATTGGCAATACTTACTAAACCACCGTGAGTAAGCGCAATACTATTTGGCGTGACCACAAAGTGATTGTCACCGAAGGATAATATCTGCCTAAGGTTACCGTGATGCGTATAATTATCATCATCAAAATCGGTCATTTGATATGTTTGGAAAGCGGCATTAGCTGCTGAGCCCATTAGAAGTAAACCTAGGGCACAAATGTTAACCGCAGGTATGGATACCAAAGAAATATTTATTAGCAACCTTTGTCGCTCTATGGCGTCAAGTACATCTGACAATTTGGCGTCCATCCAACGAAATGGCACCATAGGCACGCCGTCTCGGTTGTTAACATGTCGGTGATGCTGGATATTCTTATATTTATTTACAAAAGAGTGGGTGCCGACTCGAGGGCTACCGTAGGTATATAACAAAGGGGCTTGGGTTATTTTTTTCTCCATCAAATAAGCTGCCAGTAGTGTTGCGCCAGCCCCCCCCCAAGCTATGCCCTGCTAGTAGATAACACCTGATACGGTTACGATGAATTTCTATATAGGGTGATATTAGTTTCCATAATGAACCTGCAAAGATAGCGAAACCTTTGTGTACTCTAGGCACGTTACTGTCCACTATAGGTATCCAGTTATCAAGTTGCCGATCTAACCAGTCTTGAGACGGCTCAAAAGGAATTTGCTCAGCATTGATATCTGACAGTGCATCTTTGTAACTGTTTGAGTTTTGAACTATGTTGAGGGTTCTGGTTATTTTCTCCGACTGGTTTTGAAATGTGAGATATCTATAAAGCACTCCTGCACCTGATGAGAGCAGCTTATCTTCACTAATTTCTTCATTCCATATTGGGGTTATTTCATCTTGATCCCATTCAGTAGCTTCAGTGCCTCGCACAAAAATAAGTAACTTATTGCCTTGGCAGGCCACCAGTGCTTCGGCACCTGCATCCTTATCCACCATTAATCTTGGAAATAACATTCGGCTGGCGAAAGGTACCTCCTGAGTGATAAAACGAGAATTAGTGGTATTTAGTGTGTTATGAGGTTTATTTCTAGCCATTAATGTTAGCACTTGTTTCAAAGAGCCAACTTCGTGTTTTTTTTCATTTAACCCCCAATCGGAATAAATCCAAGATGTGGCCAAGGCTAAATTATAGGCGTTGACATAATGATATTCTTTTTGAAAGGTTAGGGAGGGCACCTGAGCCAATAAGGATTCCATTTCAATACAGTGATGCTCGAGTACCGACAAGGCCAGTATTTGGGTGTTTAGGTGGCCAAAGTACTCTTCTGCCGTTTTACTAATGAATACAATTTGACTATTTTCTTGAGGGTCAATATAACCATCTTCTATATCAGCTAGCAGCGCTTCCTTGGTACTGTCATCGTAATGTTTGATTTGGTAGCACCAGTCGGTGCCCATTGCCGATTGTTGATCTAGCCACTCTGCTACGGGAAACTGATCTTTGGGTGCTTTTCGGCGCTTTCTTTCTACCATGGCCCATACGGGTAAAATAAGGTCATAGGCTTGGTCGATTAGGTTTGTTTCATGAATGATACCGTCTTTGGAGACCACACCCGTTCGCGTTTCTGAACTGCCCTTAAGGGTATATGCAATACCCGAATAGGGGGTGTTATTTGGGCAAACTAAACGAATGGTGATCCACTTATTGACTAAGCAAGGTTGGCAAATATCGATGTTGTTCATGTGACATCCTTGAGCGTTTTAGCCAACCAAGATGTTGGCTCGTGAGTTGCTCTTTCTAATAACCAAGTTGAAGATTTTTGATGTTTCACAGCTATGTGGCAAAACGTGTCGATGTGCTCATACTCGTTTACACCATGTGAGGTAATGGCTTTGATAATGGGGATTAGTTGTTTACAGAGTGGCTCAGCAGTCGAATTAAAACTGCGCCATGTTGCTTCATCAAATCTCAGCCAGTTTTCAGAGATTGTGAGGGCAAGCTGGTTTATGTAATAGTCACTTTGCCTGTAACTTGCAAAATCTGTGTCTTGTAAGATCCAAGGCGTGTTTTCCATGGCATCGCTGTAATCAAACTCTTTTAGATTACAAGGTTTGATGTACCAAAGGTTTTGATAATTGAGTAACGCATGTCCAATTACTTGATTAAACCTTGCTTCTGGCGCTAAACCTTGTAATAGATGAAATAGAATTCGTGGATCCCACCAACGGACTAGAACTGTTTGATGATCTGTTTCTGCGGTTAAGTATGACTGCAGTAGTTTGAGTAATGACTTGAAATCCAATGCGTGGTAAAGATAGAAGCCCCAATCAGTATGACAAGGACAATCAACATCAGGACTTATTGATTCAAGCTGTAACAGCCATGGCCCAGCATCTTCATTACCTTGAAATTGCGTTCCCGCAAATAATGATGCGCAGGTCTTCACTTCATAATGCTGATACATGCATGCCAATGAGCCTGAAGGCGATGCACCATTCACGACAGCGTAAAAATACGGTGCCTGAGTTGGGTCAACTTGTAGATTGATTAAGGAGTCTAGGCGTTGGATCATTGTGCCGCCTTGTTACATTCAATGATAAGGGGGACAACATTGGCGTTTGCGCTTTTGAGTAATGCTGTAATATCTGTGAAGTGAGTTGTTAGTACCGTTGCCTGTTCAACGTCCCCTGGTAATCGCGCAAGGGTTCCTGCATAACCACTTCCCTTACTCGCCGCGCCGCCAGAATTAAGATTCACATTGGCGCCCGACAGGTGCACGCCGGCGGGATCGACCTTGATATAGCTGCTGCCGGCTTTGACCGTAATTTCAGCACCAGCTTCCAATACAACCTTTGAGCCGGCTTTGATGTGTAGCTCGTTGCCGGTATCCGATAGCCAAGCTTGGCCGGCTTTAATATGCAAGCTGCCATTGATCACGAGACTTTGTTCACACTTGGTGTGCAAACGGCTTTCGCCGTCGACCGTGTGGTGTTGATTGCCCTTAATCAGTTTAAAACTGTCGCGGTCCACTTCGCTGTGGCGGTCGCGTTTGATTTGCTCGGCTTGGTCGTTTTCAACTAGGCTGTTGAAGTCTTTTTGCGCGTGCAGGTAGATTTCTTCTTGGCCCATTTCGTCTTCAAAACGCAGTTCGTTATAGCCGTCACCTTTGTGGGTTTCGGTGCGAATAACGGTGCGGGTTTTATGCTCGGGCAGGGCATAAGGCGGTTTGTTGGTGGCGTGATAGGTGCGCCCGGTGATGATGGGTTGGTCTGGGTCGCCTTCTAAAAAGCTGACTATCACTTCGTGGCCAATGCGGGGAATGGCCATGGCACCGTATTGGCTGCCGGCCCAGCCTTGGGCCACGCGTAGCCAACAGCTGGCGTTTTCGTCATTGTTGGAATAACGGTCCCACGGAAATTGCACTTTAACGCGGCCATGCTCGTCACAAAATATTTCTTCGCCTTGGGGGCCGGTGACGGTGGCGATTTGTGGGCCGTCTACCTTGGGTTTGGCTTGCATGTCCAGCTGCCATTGGCGCTGCTCGGGCAAGAGTTTAAGGGTGTTGTAATATCGAGTTTGACCGCTGCCGCCGTGCTCTTCAAGGGCTTGGGGCTGCTCGCCAACATGCTTAATGGTTATTACTTGCCATGGGGCATTAAAGCTGGGGTTGAGGTGCTCGGTAAGGTCAAATTTGGCCCCGGCAAATAATCTGGGTTGATTACTTTGGGCTGTAGCGGTGACGCTGTCACGGTTAAGGTATTGCTGGCGCACGCGAGTGAATTTTTCACCCGTGGCGTCGTCTTTATAACGCCCGGGGTAATCATAATGTTCGTAATCGTCACGCTGAAATTCAATGCCTTGGCCTTGCTGGTTTTGTAAAAACGAATAGGCCGGCTGCTTGAAACTGTAATCCTTTAACTGCACCTTGGCGCTGGCGATTTCAGATTGCAAACTAAAAGCACTCACAAAAGGGGTGGGGGCATGACCGCTGGCCATGGCGTTATAAGGTAACACCTGAGTTAAGGGAATCAGCGCCTGCGTATTATCAGCAAAGACGATTTCATGCTTGTCTTGTTGGTGAATAAAGTAATACACCAAGCCTTCTTCTGCGGCTAAGCGGGTAATAAAGGCTAAATCGGTCTCACGGTATTGCACACAGTATTCACGGGGCTGACAAGGGTGCTTGATAGCAAAGGCGTAATCCGTGATGGCCATTTCCTGCAAGATGATGCTGATAATTTCAGGCACGCTAAGTTGCTGAAAAATTCGCGAATTATGGCGCAGCTCAAGACGTTTGGCACTGGCGGTTAAGCTGAGCTGATATAGGGTGTGGTGAAAACCTGTGTCTTGCTGAGTAAACGCGCTAACCACGCCGTGCACATAGCGCGTGGGTTGACCATCTTGCCACCAAGTGAGGGTGGCATTGCCATCGACGAGTTCGGTTGGGGCGATGTCATCACGGCGACTGGCCAGTTGAATGGTAAATTCAAATGGGGCACCCAGTGCTTCGTGGCCAGAGAATTCGGTAACGGCGAAGGAATCGGGAGGCAAGCCTTCACAAGTGAGGGTGAATTGTAATCCTGTGTTGTCGGCCATGGTGCACACCTTGTGATAGCGAGTCGATTGAAAGATGAGTTGGGCATTGCTAAGGGTTTGCGTGCCTAGCATTTATGTTTTGATGTGAAATGCATTTGATGTATTGCGGCTTAGATAAAAGCAATATAAACGCTATTTCAACGCATTGCGTCGAGATGGTATTTTTTATGGACTTTATTGTCAATAAAAATGGTTTTTAGTGTTTTATGTTTTGATGATTTTATTGCCGAGCTCACATTTGCGGCATGCGGGAATGCCGCTCACTCTTTTCTACCCTTGATGACAGCGTCATTAAACAATTGACCGGTGCCGTTGGTGCTCATGCCTTGCTGCCTTACTTGTTAGTTATCTTCCACTTGCACTCGACTTTTTCAGCTCTCAGGTGAGGGCATTGAAGAGCAGTATGTTGACTATATTGACCCGTAAAGTGGTCTTTGAGGCTTGCAGTGAGGTGAGTTGATATTGAAAGAATAACAGGTGAAAAACGTGTGTCTATCAAGCCTTTTTCAGGGGAGGGTTAGCAAATAAGATGTATATAGTTTTGAATGATTTTACTTTAATTAATTGAATTTAAATAAATTAAATCACAACTAGTACAAAATCATTAAAAGTCAAAAAAAGAGTCAATAAAACTGGCAAAAAAAGGTCAATAATGTAGAATTTACAGGTTTTTTTGTGACGCTTTTTTCATCAAGGGCGGTCAAGCGAGATGGCTGGTTTTTGTATCGCTTGTTTAGATGATGTTTTCCATGGATTGGTTATTATGAAGTTTGCGATTGTTTGTTCTGTTCTTATGTCTGCACTGAGTTTGACTGTGAGTGCATCTGAATTCATCGATATTAGAGCAAATGGCAAGCTTGACTTTAGCGCGTCGCAAGCTAGTTATGTTGCCACTTTTGCCGATTGTCGGCAGTTGCAAAGCATGACAGTTAACGAGCAATTATATAGCTTCGCCGATGCACAATTATTACCCGAACATGCTTGTGCGATACCTTTTGTGCTGGAAACCGGTGACGTCTTTTCCCCTTCCATCAATGTTGCACTCGCGGATGGCTCCACCCGCGATTATGTTGAGTCATTTCAGCCCGATACCACGGCCCCTGTGATAGAAATTGTCGGCTTGTCCATTGAAGCTTATGGTGATGGGCAAAAACTCAATGTTGAGCTTAAAGCCAGCGACGACCAAGATATTCAAGCCATCAGCACACGACTGACGGGGTTTCGCGCTTCTGATTTGCGTCAGGTGTCGGGGGTATTACAAGCAGCACAAGATAAAGCCTTTGTTAGTACTGACGAGGCTTTATTAACTTTTCCAACATCTGATTCGCAAACTCGTTTTGTTGTGTCTCAGGTTCTGAGCAGCAATTTGTCTGCTGATGAAATATCACGTAATGGTATTGTGTATTTACAGGCGACGGTCGTCGATAGCGCTGGCAACAGCCATTCCACATCTGATATTCGCTTTCTTGGTGAATCCTTGTCAGAGCAACTGCTTGATTTAAATGTTAAACCGCAAAGTTTATTATTCTCCGACCTACTTCAAGATAGCTTATTACTGCCCATCGCCACCTTTGAGTTTAGTGGTGATATGCCGTTGGTAGGCTCTAACTCGGGTGTCACTTACACCAGCTCTCATCCAGATTATGTGTTTGTTTCCAAATCAGGTCAGGTTATTCCCCTGCAAGAGACCAAGGGTACGCCGGTGACTATCCGAGTGAGCTATCCGCAAGCAAGTGATGTGTTAGTGCCTGTAACCGTTGACTTATCACGCAGTTTTGCCGGGTTAGAGGTCAATCAAGGTCAAATATATGAGTTACCTGCGTTAAACCAGTGGCAACCGTTACCGGATATAGCGGTGCTCTTTGATGATGCATCGCGTCAAGAGTTGGCTGACAATCGGGATATTGAAGTGGTGATCCCATCCGAACTGGAAGGGCTAGTGTCATTTCAATTGGATAAGGGGTTGTTAGCTAAATCGGCGATCAGCGCTACACAAAATCTGTCGCTCACGGTGAGACACAAGCAATTTAGTAGCTTAGTGGGTGAGCTAAAGCTTGCCGCCAACGATGCGCCACCGCAAGTCTTATTGTCATTGCCTAAGCAAGTGGCCGTAGGGGAAAACTTACTGATAGATGCCCAAGCGAGTGATGATAACAAACTGACTAAGGTACAGTTTCATCTAAACGGCAAGGTGATCGGTGAGAAGGTGACCCAACCCTATCAACTTACCTTACCGATTACGGAACAATTGGATGGTCAGCGTTTAATTATTTCGGCTAAGGCCACAGACAGCTTAGGTCAAGAAGCCCTTTCACAAGAAGCCAGTGTGTTGGTTGCGGCCAGTCAGGCAAAAAATGTCCCTGACTATAAAGTTGAATTTCCTGTGAACAGTCAAACTGTGGTGGAGTCGAGCTATTTCCGTTTTCGTATTAGCTCGTTACTTGGTGACATCAAATCGCCAGCCCTTAAATCAAGCAGTGGTATCAGCCGCGTTGAGGTGCTCGCAGATGGGATGCAAGTGGCCAAGATTGATTTTCCTGTGTTTGAGCGCCGCCCCAATCAGCATGATCAAAGCGAGAGCTTGTATGAATTATGGCAAGCCGATATACGCACTAAAAACAGTGCATTAGCTGAAACTAGCCAGAGCTATTCTGCCATTATTTATGCCCACAATGGTGCCGTTGCCGAAGTACCTGCACGGCTAATTCGGATTGTTGAAAACAAAAAGCCAAGCGTTACCATCAAGCAACCCAGTACGGGTGACAACTGGACCGTAGGGCAGCAAGTCCAATTCATTGCCTCGATCGCCGATGATACCTTGTATGCCGGTTCTAAAGTGGTGTTAACGGCAAATGGTGAAGTGATTGAAAGTACAGAACTTCTTGAGCCAAATTGGTTGCATGAGCAAGGCGCATATGTGTTTGCCAATAAAGATGTTCAGTTTGCGATAGAAGCAAAGCCAAATTGGTTGGGTGAGAAGGTTAAATTACAACTGGCCATAACAGATAACCATCAAGAGCTACAATTATCTGAATCGATTGAGGTTTATGTTGTTGAGAATCAGCCGCCAAGCGTGGCCTTGAGTCACCCGGTTGAAGGGAGTCATTGGGTAGCGGGAAATAATATCGAATTACGCGCCAATGCCAGTGATGATGTGAGCGTTAAGCAAGTCAATTTTTACGTGAATGAACAGTTAGTCGGCGCAGATCATAAAGCGCCGTTTGCCGTTTCTTATCAAACGCCTGAATTACAACAAGCTACGAATTATCAAATTAAAGCGGTGGCGATCGATGGTGAAGGCCTTGAAGCCACGAGCCAAGTGGTGACGATCACGGTTGGACAAGACAAAACACCGCCCGTGGTTAATTTAGCGGCGCCCGCATTTGACCGTGTCTTGGCGGGCCAAGACGCTGCAGCGGTATTAGAGTCTTCAAGTTTTGCATTTAAGATCACAGGCTTTGATGATGTTGCCGCAAAAAGCGTTGAAATAACGGGGATCCGTCACTTACCTGGAACCGGCTTGATCTTAACTCAAGATACTTCACAACCGCTGGCTGGCGAATATATCAAGTTACAGCAACTTCCAGGCAGCATTAACGCTTTCTCTGTGTTACAGCTTGTCAACGCGCCTGCATTTAGTGATACCAGCGGTCAAGGTTATGATTTATATCCAGTCACCATTAAGGTGAGTGATGATGCTGGTAACAGCTCGACCTTAAGCGCAGCCATTGCAGTTTATCCTGATTTAGCACCTGAATTAGTCGAGCTAGGCATAAGTAAACCTAACGCATTTTTAAGTGAGCAGGTCAGTGTGAGTTTGGTGGCCCGTGATGATCGTCAAGTTCAAAAGGTAGAGTTAACGGCGCAAAAAGGGGCCGAGGCACTCTCAACATGGCAACAAGATGTGGCATCAGGCTTAGTGCCAAGCGCTAACTTAATCACGCAATTTGCCATTAAATTAGAGCAGTTAACGGGCGTTGATGCGGGTGATGAGCTGATCTTTACTGCTCGCGTTTGGGATGACAAGGGGCAAGTTTCGGCTTCTTCTCAAGTCCGCTTACCTATTGTCGCCGATGCGAATGCGCCAGCCGTTGCTATTCAATCGCCAAGTAGCCAATTGCCGCTTTATGCTGGCGAAGATGCCAGCTTTAAGGTCAAAGCGAACGATGATAGTGGTTTGCGCTCTGTTGTGTTAAGCCTAAGCTATCAAGGATTAAGTGATCCTATTGTCCGTGAAATTGACATTGCCGATAAGGCGAGAACTTGGCAGGGGACAGTCAATATTGCCATCCCAAATGATTGGCAAGGTGGTAAGGTGCGGGTTGCGGTTAAGGCAACTGATATCGTGGGCAACATCAGCGAAGAAAATGCGTGGCACTACGACGTTATCCAAGATCTCTCTCCGCAAGTCAGTGTGCGCTCACCAGCAGCAGGAAGTCGCGTCGTTGAAGGTGAGTTGCTCAACATTCATGCGCTGGCAACGGATGATCGCCGTCTTGCCAAGGTCGAATTTTTACTGCAAGAAAATGGCAAAGAAACCCTAATCAAGGCCTTTACCGGTGACGTATTGGCGTCTGGTGAGTACCTAAGCGGTTCCACCCGCGTGCCGACGAAAGCTGAGCAAACTCAAATCTTGGTTCGAGCCACCGATGGGAGAGGGCAAGTCGGTGAAGCTGTCGTTGAGTTAGATGTGGTCGATGATACTAAGGCGCCGATATTGAATTTGGCGCAACCAAATACCGATGTGTCGCTTTATCCAGGCCAAAGCTTTAGGGTTAAGGGATTAGCCTTTGATGAAAATTATGTCGACAGCGTTCGCTTTAGCTTGGTGGATGAACAAGGTCAATCGGTCGATTTTCCTGTTACTAACCTAAGACGTAATGACAGTGTTGAAGAGGTCAAAGTCGCGAATCCTGGCTCTTTAGGGGCGGTGGTTGTTAGCAGCCGCTTTAGAACCGAATTTAGCGGTCAGCTCACCATTCCTAAGCAGTATCAGCTTGCGGGTAACACCTTTACCTTAGTGGTTGAAGTCGCTGATAAAGGCGTTAATGTGACGCGCTTTGAAAGCATTAAAGTTAATGTGCTGGCAGATGACAAGGCGCCAAGTATCGCGGTAAATAGTCCAGATACTCAGTTAGTGGAAGGGCAAAAAGCTCAGTTAGATGTGCTCATTAGCGACAATTTATCACTGGCGAGTTATCAAATTTGGTTAACCACAGAGAAACAAGCCAAGCACCTAATTAAGTCGGGAACAGGATTGGATGTTAATTCCGTTAGCCTAGATGAAGCGCTTGACTTAGCGGCACTGTCGCCAGTGCCAGAGCAAGGCAGTGTGGTGAGATTGGATTTTGAAGCCATTGACCAAGCCGGCAATAAAACCACCAGTGAGCACATTGTTAAATTGACTCAAGATCAATTGCCACAGTTAACCTTGGTACGTGAATCTGTCAACACGGATCTCCTTAAAGGCCAAGCCTATTATGCGGCTTTACAAGTGAATGATGACTTTGTGGATGAAGAAGAGCCTATCTCGGCACTGCATTTGTCTTCAAGCCTGTTTGTAGACACAAAACGAAATCCCTTGGGGCAAAGTTACAGTCAAGACGGGAAGTTATTACCCAACATCAGTTTTGATTTCCCTGAGGCTAACGGTTGGCAAGGTGAGCTTAGGTTAAATGGCCAAGCATACATGAAGCTGGACTCACAGCGTTTGACCCAAATGGCCAGACCAAGCCAGCTCAAAACCCTAAGCTGGTATAGCAATAAGCCGTTAAAAGTGGCTTACCAACTTACTTTATATCCTAATTATGTTTGTGGTGAAGCCCCAGAGGTGATTACCACCGAGCAAGTGACTGAGCTAAACCTCGCGCAATATCTCAGCCATGAAATTGCTCAACTTGATGTTAAGATCATCAGCTCTGATGGTCTGCCCAGTACCTTTACTGGCTTTGAGATTTACAACACCAGTGCCCGCGATGTAAAAGCTTACTACTACAATGGTCAGCGCCAAGGGTTGAATCCCGAGTTCCAATTCATCACTCTCATAAAACAGCAGAATAGCCGTCAAGGTTGGTTGCAAGCAGGTTCGCTGTTTACCTATACCAAAGACGGTCAAAGTCAAAACTTCATGCGCGTGGCACCCGTTGCGAGCCAAGGTGACAGCTTTACCCAAATTAGCCACGCCATTGATGCTGGCTCAAACAATCGAGCGGCATTACCCCTCACTCCATACCAACAAAAAATGTTGCTCGCCGACACGCAAGCGCCTGAACTAGATGTCTTGTCGCCCGCGGGTGGGATTGCGGTTGTGCCAACTCAAAAGCTGAAAATCGACCTGGCGATGACGGACAATGCGCGTATCAGCCATGTTAGCTTGCTAGAAAACAACAACAGCAAAAAAGATTGGTATTTAAGTTTTGATCGTAACCAGCATGAGATCACTTATCAGGTTCCTAAGTCGGTTACGGCGGGCCAGTTAAGCATCAACCTCGTTGCTCAAGATGATGCCGGTAATCAGCAAGGACAAACACTGTCTTTCCCTGTTAGCCAAAATCAGCCACCGGTATTAGCGACCAAGGCGTTTAGCTCGTATCGGGTTAATGGGCAATATCAAAAGGTCATTACCGACGTTAGCCGAATTAATTATGGTGAGTTCTGGTTGCGTAATGGCGAAACCTTTAAATTGGATTTACAGCTTAATGATGACGCGGGCTTAGCGGATTTAAGCATCTATCAACTTGCCTCTGATGGCAGTAGTCGAACGCAAGTGTTCAATAAAGCCTATCAATATCAGTGCTTTGAAATGCCGTTGCTAGAAGACAAAGTGGCTGCTGAAATTCAGTTTATCGGTGGGGACTCGGTTGAATATGAAGTTGAACTGACCGACAGCTATGGCCATGTTGCGACACAGCGCTTTATCGTGCATTCGGTGACCAATATTCGACCTGAAGTCCGCATTACTTCTCCTGCCGATGGGCAGGCCATTGTTGCTGGCGCGATCCGTTTACAAGGGACCTTTGTCGCCGCTGATGATCGCCAGTTAACCTCTGCCTTTTCTGGTGACGCAGGCTTTGAAATTTGGCTTGCGGGTCAAAAGATCACCGATGCAGAATTTACCCTAGATCCCCAATTACTCGCTTCACCTGAATTTGCCACCGGCTTTGCTGCTATTTACGACAGCTTTGAACAGTTGTATTCACAACAAATCGCTGAGCAATATGGTAAACCGTCAAGTCCTTATGCCATCAGTGGTAAGTTTACATTTGCAGTGCCAGCTGGCTTGATGCGCAACATAGAGCAAGCTGATTTAGTCATTAAAGTTATCGACTCCGATGGCTATGCGAATGACCACAAGATAGCTATTAATGTGGTTGCCGATGAAATTGCCCCAGTCGCTTTAGTCAATGGCCCTGAAATTAGCTACGGTCCAACTGAGGCATCTGATTTCACCTTGGCTTTTTCTGGTGTGGACAACGTTAAAGTTGAATCGTTACACACTTACACCGCATTCGGCATTTTAACTCGCGATGGTCAATACCTGACTTCAGATTATCAGCCGTTAACTGCCATTCGTGACATTGAGGCCATGGATTTCAATCCACTGACCACAGAGGGCATAGATACTAAGGTTTATAAGCAAAAGATCCATGTTCCTACCTTAAATGAAATATATGCTTATTTCCCAGGAATTAATGTAGACCATATTTTACGTGCGGACGCTTGGGTTAAAGTCACGGCATTTGACACGTCTAGCTCACAATCGATTACGCGAAAATACACGGTTCGTCCCGATGAGCGCCCTGTGATTGATGTGAGAGAGCCCTTACCGGGGTCGACTGTGGTAGCCAATAATCCTGTATTTATTCACGTGAATGCCGCTGATGACGTGGGCGTCGCTTACGTCAATATGCAGGCAGTGATGGCAGATGGCACTGAAATTAAGACCCAAAAGCTAGTCAATTCACCCTATTCGTTCAAGCTTGATGTGCCAGCCCTTGATCCTGAAAACAATCAAATGACGGTCACCTTGTCTGCTATCGATACCTATGGTGACAAGTATGGCGATCTTGATAAGCACTCTGTTAGTGAAACCTTTACCTTAGAGATCGTAGCGGATCAGCCGCCAGTGGTGAAAATTGCCGCGCCATTAAACGGCCATCAACTCACCGAAGGCGAGAAGCTTCATATTCAAGTTTCGGCGGTGGATGATGTTGCTATCGACAGTGTTGCACTGGACATTGAAGGGTTAGTCAATGGCCCCCAAACCTTGACGGATCTGGTTGCACCGTTTGAGTTTTTACTTGATGTTCCTTTAGGTCAAGCTGGCCAAGATCTCATATTAACTGCCCGTGCAACTGAGCTTGCACAAGGCGGTGCTGGACGCACGGTGGCGAGTGTGGATGCCGTGACGATCAAAGTGGCTGAAGACGTGCTCGCACCCGAGATCCGTCTATTGCAACCGAGTGGCGTCAATACCCAAGTGGCTGAAATGGGCTCCTTGCCTTATCAAGTAGAAGTCCATGACAACGTTGAAGTGGCTTCCGTGCGTTTAGCCCTATTGGCTGATCAAAATAATGATGGCCAATTTAGTGCCGATGAAGAGGTGTATCAGGCGTTTATTCTCGGTGGTAAACACTTTGGCAAGATCCCAGTTCAAACCATAGAAAAGTACTTAGGGCAGCCACAAAACAGAGCGGCCATGCAATTTAAAGTCACGGCGTTTGACAGTAAGGGTAATGTATCCCATGAGTCGGCCAATTTTAGCTTAGTGACTAACCAACCGCCTGAAGTCACGGCCATTAAGGTATTGGATTATCGCGGTTTTGATATGGGGCAGCCGCAAAGCATTACCGAGCAACGTGAAATTGTGTTGCAGGTTCATGCCAAGGATATTGAGTCGGGTGTGGACCAAGTCAGCTTATATGCTGCCGTGGTAGATCAAGCGGGTGAAGAGCACTTTACATTAATAGGCAAAGACATTGCTGCGCCATTCCAGTTTGATTACCAAGTCCCTGAGTATTTGGCGGGTCGCCAAGTTCGGTTTAAGGCGGCTGCCATTGATCTTAATGGTAATAGCAGTGAGATGTCGGCGGCATTAGCCCAATTTGACGTTGCCAAAGATAAGGCGCCAACGGCAAGGATCATTAAGCCTGACAATGGTCGCTCCGTGGTGATAAATGGCGAGCCGATTCATGTTCAAGTTGAAGTGTTTGACGATCTTGGGCCAAAAGGCGTTGATCATGTGGTGTTCTACATCAACGATAAGCCAGCCGCTTATAGCTACCAAAACCTGAACCAAGCCCAAGGTGGGTTTGCGAATGAGCACTTGTTTGAAGCCTATCTAACCATTCCGGATGTGCTCGATGGTGTGATAGTACAGGCGATTGCTTATGATGTACTAGGCCAAAGCGGTGCTAGCCAAACCATTCTGGTAGGTCAGGTTGATGACACCATAGTGCCAAAAATTTCCTTACTGTCTCCGATAGACCAAGACATATTGACCACGGCTGAAACCTTAAAAGCCGTTGTCATGGTAGAGGATATTGGCTTAGCCGTTGAACAAGTTGAGCTGAGCTGGACGCGTGAATATCAAGCACCTAACGGACAGTGGGTTGAGCTTGCATCTGCGCAACAATTTTTATTACGCAACGAAACGCGTGAGCCAGGTGATACCACACCGCTCAGTCAACCTGAGCTTCACCAATACATCTACCATGGTGATTTCAGTGATGGGCGAGTGTTGTCTCGCTCATACCAAGATAATGAACGTATTCGTTTAGATTATCGCGTTGTGACCTCCAACCACACCGTGGCTAAACAAGCTGTATATGAAGTGGGTCTAAACGTGTCAGAGCGACGTTTCCTTGCCGCGAATGGCAATGATAAACGCTTAGCAAAAGACGTTTACTATAACGCGGTTGATCAATATCGTGGTGCGAATCGCACGGGTGCCATGGTGGTGGCTTGGTCATCTCAAAATCCTCTGCCATTGAATAATGATGCCGATCTGGCCGAAGCGAGAACCGGTATTTATATCTTTGACGCCGTGGATGAAACGTTATCGGATCAAACTGGCGACTACTTCCTGTATTCTGAACTACTGCATGGCAGTGCAGAAATCTTTGCGGGTACCATTAGCAGCATTCAAGCCGATGAAAACTTAGTGTTTGCGGCTAAATCTGCCGTGGTGAACTCAGGCGAACAATCACCGTTTGTGTCATCTCTGGAAGGTGAAATTAAGGCTAACTGGGATCAAGGTAATTCGGCAGAAGGCAGCGGTGAGCTGTATTACCAAGATGAAATGGCTGAGTTATTGATTTTCAATCAAAGCAATGGTGATTTCCAATTCGGTTTGCCGTATCAGTTAGCGGGTCGAATTGAACTACCACATGACCAAGTTCATGGCATATTCCGTAAAGATCAATTGGTGTTTGTGGCCAATGGTGACGGCGGCATCCAGGTGATCGATATAGGTAACTTGGCCGCGCCATATCACGTTGGTTTAATCAAACCCGATGGCTATGCCCGTGATGTATTGGTTGCTAAGCATTACGCCTTTATTGCGGCTTCAGAGCAAGGTGTTGTGGTTGCAGATGCCTCTGACCCAAGTATGCCTATTATCGCGACCATAGATACGTCAGGTGTGGCTAATCGTTTGTTTATCCAGGGTGATAAGCTTTTTGTTAGCAGCATGCCTACGGTGGGTTTAGAAGCTCAACTCGATATCTTTGACATCAGTGACCCGTTTAATTTACGTCACTTAAACACCGTTGAATTCCAGCCTAAACGCCAAGATCTCACGGCGGCGGGGGCTTATGATGTCATGGTTTCGGGCAACCTGGCCTTTGCTTCTGTACTGTATGACGATCAAGAAGACATGCCAGCGCAAAGTTTAGTCGAGGTGGTCGATTTACAAAAACTAGCACAAGTCGGCATTGATGCGACCACGCCTGTCATGATCAATCGCCACGCGAGCAATGAGGACTTTGCCATCACGGATATTGCCATTGCGCGTGATGGGGTGCAGATTGCTGCGGGTAAATCGGGTATTAATCGATTAGAGCTACCTGAATTAACGGTACTTACCCATTATCCTGTGATGGATGCGGTGAGTGTCGCGCTAGACAGTCAGCTTGAGCTGAGTTTCTCTCACTTATTGTCATCGTTGCCGGATGCCAGCCAAATTGAGCTGATTGAAGGAGAGTTACCCTTTGGTGAAACCTTAGTTAATCGCGTGGCAATTCAATTTGTCAGCGAAGGAGATAAAGTTCATCAACACAAATTACAATTGACGCCACAGGCAGGCTTTAGCTTTAAACCAAACACGGTTTATACCGTATTGGTGAAGGCGGGGTTAACGCCGATGTCAGGTAACCCGTTATCGCGTGATTATCAGTTTAGCTTTACAACCCGTGGTCAGGATGTCGTGACGCCCGACATCGTGTCAATTTGTACTGAGACGGACAACAATACTTGTAATAACTTAGGCCATGTTAGTGGCGGTACACGTCTATTGATTACGACCAGCGGTTTCGACAAAGACAGTGTCGTGACCATAGGTAACCGTCCTGCGGTTGTTGACTCTGTCAATCAAGATAGCGAACGCACTGTCTTTACCGTGATCACACCTGCTAACTATGCGGGCTCAGCGGCGGTGGTCATGACCAGCAGCGCAGGACTATCAGATACGGTATTGGGCGGCTTTATTTATGTCGATGGCTTAGAAATTAGTCATATTTCACCTGCTGTTGTGGGAACGAATCAGCAAAATGCCAATGATCAGGTGGTGGTAACCGGCTTAGGTTTTAATTCAAGCTTAACCTTAACGGCTTGGCCATCGGGTGATAAATCAAAAGCGCAGAAGTTTACATTAGACAGTGACAAGCTGAACCTCGTGAGTGCCGAGCAACTGCAATGGCACGTTGCTGATTTTGCCGTGGGCGGTAGCTATCGTGGTTTTGTTGATATTGAGTTAGCTGATCAGCAAGGTAATCGTGTTGTTAAGACCAACGCCTTGTTCTATGGCCGACTTGGTATCAATAAGCAAATCCTGACTAGCCCACATGTTGATTTAGACAAGGCTGATGATCACTTACTCAACCCCGCCAAATTACCACCGGGTACAGTGCAAGATATTGCTGCCGATGAGCAGTTGGGGCTACTTTACGTATTGGGTCGAGGCCATCAAGGTGAGAATCCATCGAGCTTAACGGATGTTCGATTGATTGAAGAAACATACGTGCCAGGTTGGATCAGTTTATTGCAGTATGCCAAGGACGATCTGGCTAACGCTGCACCACGTCATGGCTTGGGATACTACAACCTGCCCCAAGACGTGAGCCCAACTAAGTTACTCTTGCATCAGCAGCAAGTCTATGTTGCTGCAAGAGGTTACGACTTCCCGCTTGTGGATTCCGAGTTTGATGATCAAACTGTGCTGTTTGTTTATGACAAAGAAACCAGCCTAACGCCACAACAAGGTGAAGATGGGGAAGTGAAGCTGCGCAATTATCGCTATGCGTTAGCATTGCCATTCGATCAAAGCATCAGCATGCTGGCTGGGGTCAATCAATTAATACTGGCGGCAACGGCAACGCAAGGGGTGGCCATTATTAATGTGTCAAACCCACTTCAGCCTGTGTTGGTTAAGGTGCTCAAACAAGGTGTTATTAAGGGACGCACTCAAGCCTTAGCGCTGGTAGATATGCAAGTTTCGCAAGGCTACCTACACTTGGCCACCCAATCTGGGGAGCGTCTGGTATTTGACTTAACACAACCCGGTACGCCGCAACTTGGCCAAGGCAATTTTGCGGGCCGCAGTGCCTTACTTGAGCCGCACAAATTTGTGTTGGAAAACAATATTCGGGTGTTAAATGCAAGCAAGCCTGAGTACCTCAAAGCAGAGGGACAACTGCGTCAATTTGGCTTTACCATTCCAGGCGCCAAACGAGGTATTTCAGCCACTCGCACCTTAGTTGCTGGGTTGACGCGTCATGACAGTGGCGAGTTTGTTTGTAAGGGCGACCTAGATGCCTACCTTTCTGTCTATGATGTCAGTAATCCAGCCTTAGTATCCTTACTGGATGCCATGGTGGAAGAGCAAGGTTGTAACAAGATTGGGTTTGCTAGCACAGATCCGATCGTACTCACCCAAGATGGTGTGATTGCTTATTCGGTTTTCTATCAGGATAACCAGCACGCGGTGGTTAATTTGGTTGATAGCCAAATATTGGATTTAGTCGCTAGCTATCCAGACAATGGCGAAATGGCTTTCCTAACCGATAACGAGTTAGAGCTGCAGTTTAGCCAAGCGTTAGGCTCACAAGCTGATTTGGACTCATACCTGAAATTAATTGAAGTCGATGGCTCTGAAGCGGGAATCGAGCAAGAGATTAATTTACAAATTGATGGTTCAGTGCTGCGCATCAAGCCGGCTAAGCATTTGAAGCCTGGCACCCATTATGCCTTGATTTTAAAAGAGGCGGCAGGTTCGCGTCGTACTCAAGGCTTAATTAACTATCAAATTAACTTTAAAACGGCCTTAGCGGGTGGTTTACCGATGACGATAGGTAAAGTGACGCCTGCTGTGATAGAGCGCACCGGTGAACAAGTTAAAATTGAACTGCAGCATGGCGAGGGTGATGTTCAGGTTAAAGTGGCTGGCGTAGATGCGCAGGTACTGGAGCAAAATCTAGCGCAAGGTTATGTCACCATCATGGCTCCGGCAAACGTGCCGGGGGCGGCAGCAATTAGCGTCGTTGATCAGCGTGGCGCCCAAGCCGAGTTAGTGGGAGCGCTGCAATACGTAGAAGCATTACAGCTAGAAAGCATTAGCCCTGCGCAAGGCTCCCTTAACGGTGGCACTAAGGTGCTGTTAACGGGTAAAGGTATCCGCAGCGAAGCATTGCAAGTGTGGTTTGGTGATTACCCTGTGAGTGCTGCTGATATCAAAGTGTTAGACAGCGAACGTGTTGAAGTGGTCACGCCGGGCGGTCGCATCGGTACCGTAGATGTGAAAGTACAGCTAAATAACCGCCAGAGTGCGGTGTTGGAGCAGGCATTTACTTACCAGCAGCCGGTGCAAAGTGTTATCTCTCACGAGCGTAAATCAGAAGTATATGATGTCGATATTGACCCATCACAAACCTATTTGTTTGCCGCTTTGGGCCAAGAGGGAGTTGCGGTATTTGATATTGATGCATCACGTTACACCGCGTCAGACCAGGTTCCGCTGAATTTAGATCAATTAAGAAACAAGGTCGATCTCAATCGTGATGGTGTGGATGATCGCTTGATCAGTCACATTAAGTTACCTCAAGGCTTTGTTGCTGTGGGTGTCGCCAGTTACTTTGAACAAAGTATGGATCGTGTATTTGTCAGTGCGGTTCAACTCGATAGTCAAGGCCGTGCGGAGCAAGCTCGAGTGTTCTTGTACTCATTTGATAAATTGGATCCTGCGCGAACTGTCTTAGTGAAATCGCTGCCTCTTGCAAGCCAAGGCGTTAAAGAAATCGCGATTACCAACCAGCGCTTAATGGTGGCTGCGGCAGACGCGGGCTTAGGTCTGATTGATGGCTATTTACACAGTAAGTTGTACCTGGCGGAGCAGTATATGCCAGCCACGTCATTTGCAGTGCTTTCTGCGGCTAAAGTGCCTACTGCAGCAGGGGCTGCGGACATTTATGCCATGACAGGTGGTGATTTCAACTACGGCAAAAACCAGTTGTTCGATAACGAAACGAACTTAAGCTCGAAAGGTTTTGCCTTGGTCACTAAGAGTGCCAAAACTGGCTTGAGCACACTGTCGCAACTACAAGTAACCGGCACTAAGGTGAGAGTACACAAGCAGCATGCTTATATTGCTGCGGGTAAGCAAGGGATCATCGTGGTTGATATTCACGATCCCGCTGCTGCTAAAGTGGTGTATCGCAACAATCAGTGGGGATGGATCTATGATCTGGATATTGTCGGTAACACACTATACCTAGCAGCAGGTAGCAAGGGTCTTATTACCTTAGATATTTCATTGCCAGCTGAGCCGGCTGTTGTTGCAGAGCTAGAAGCCTATGGTGGTAACCAACTTAAAGTGCTGGCGGCGGGTGATTATGGTGTCTTTGCAGGCGGTGTCGACAGTCGTCAATTTAGTGTGGTGCAGTCACAACCCGACGCTATTCTAAAGGTTCACTCTGTCTACCCAGAAAATGGCATTATTCAGCGTCAACCTGATGGGCAAGCTAAGGTTGTGGTGCGCTTTAATAAAGCAATCGACACCAATCCTGATAACGCTAATAAAGCCATGCTTTATAAAGAAAATGGCGAGCCTTTACCGGTCACTGTGTTGCTCAATAATAATGACATCGAGCTGAGCTTAGCGGTTCAACAGTTACACAAGGTGAGCGTAGGTGAAAGGCTTACACTCGTGGTTGATGCAGGTATAAGCAGTGATAAATTATTGAATAATGGTTCACGTTTGACCTTGTATCAATTAGCCAGAGAGCAGCGCTTTAACTTGACTTACTTAGGTCAGCGCAGTGAAGCGGCTGAGATTGTTTCTGTGTTCCCACGTCGAATTGAACGTGACAACCCGGCCACCGTTCAGGTTGCGGTGTCAGGTCTTGCTAATGATCTGTCGAAGATCAAGCTGACATTGGCAGATCAACCCCTGACGGTGACACGCTCAGAACAGGGCGAGAGCCAAACAAACCTGATCCTGATGGTCAACGTCCCTGCGATGGCCGAGGCTGGCTTATACGATCTTACCCTAAGTTACAGTGTGGCTGGGGTTTGGCATCAAACTCGATTAGCGGGCGCAGTGATGGTCGATAATGCCATTAAGCTGACACAGGTTGTGCCCGGTTGGGGACCTGCCATCGGTGGTACCCAAGTCAAGATCTATGGTCAAGGTTTTGAGCCGGGAAGCTCTGTGACCGATAGCTTGAACATCAAATTTGGTGATCTCGCTGCAAGCCAAGTTGAAGTGCTTTCTACCACAGAGATCAGAGTGGTCACGCCGAGCGGTCCGTCTGGCAAAGTCGATGTCAGTGCATCAGATCGTTACGGTAACCAAGCTAAATTAGTGGGTGAGGCTGGCTTTGGTTATGGCTTAAATCAAAATACTCATCAGACTCTATATCAAGTGAGTCCTGAGCATATTGAAATTGATAATGAAACCGGTGTTGCCGTCGTTGGTGGTGGTTACTTCAGTGGGCAAATCAGTGCCTTTAGTGACGGTGCGACGACCCGAGTTGAGCAATTGCCTGTGGCGAAAGCACAGCGCCTAGCCACTATTGATATTCAGGACCCGCTAAAACCTGAGCTCGTCGGCGGCGAATTCAATTTTGCTGAACTGGACTTGTTATCGCCTAACTTGACATTAGCCGACTTAGGCGCGATTTCCGTTGACTCTTTAGCGCCGCAATTGGTGCTAGAGCGTAATCAAGGTAACGCCAATAAGCGCCTTTACTTGGCAGGTGGTGCCGACGGTATTGTGCGGTTTAATTTTGATGAACAAAATGGGACCAACCAGCTTAATAAATTGAGTTTCAACAACTTCTATGTTGATGCATTAGAAGCATGGGGAAGCAGTGTCTTTGCCAACTTGGCAGTGGCGAGCAGTGCCGAAGGCAATGGTTGTGTCAAAAAAGCTCAATATGGGTCACATGGCGTGGCGGTTGCCTCGTATGTTGATCCAAACGATCCTGTGGTGATGACTTCACAGCTGCCCTTATTACAAGGCCGTGCTTTATATCGCAGCGACCGTTGGTTGTACGCTGGCGGTGAAAATGGCGCAATGGCTTGGGATCCGGTCAAGTGTGGTTGGTATCCAGGTAGTGACTACTCACTTAAACCGGCTTATCAGTTAGATGCGGGTAAAGTGACCGCGATAGATTTATATGATCACAACTTAACGGCTGAGTTTAGCTTTGCGGCTAACCCGCAAGATATCTTGGTTTATGGTGATTATCTGATCGTTGCCCTCGCGGATAAAGGCATAGAGATCATCGCACTTAATAACCCTGCAACCAAAGCCAGTATTGCATTGGATCAGGCGTTGCAAAGTAAGATGGGCCGCGCGGTTAAATTATCCCTTTATGGCTCAACCCTAATGGTGGCTCTTGAGCAAGGGGTATTGTTTGTTGATATTAGCGAGCCATTAGCGCCGCGGATCATTTCGGCGGGTAATGAAGAAACCATCAAGGATGCCAAGATATACAAACACTCCTTGTTTGCGGTTTCCGCCAATCAAGGGCTACGTGTATTTGAATTACCGGCTGCCTTAGTGACGTCGGCTTCGGTTGAGGCTGATGGTTACTTGGCTGCCAACGAGCAAACGCCATTAGCCATTCACTTCAACGAAGCCATTGATGCCACAACGGTTAGCTATGAATTGCAGCGCCGTGATGCTGGCACAGGCGAATGGAGTAAGGTGAATGCGGATGTCATCGGCCTTGATGAGCAATCGATTGCCGTGTCTTTTGTTCGTGATACAGGACAGTACCGTCTCAAGATCACCGATGTCAGTAATTTACGCGGAACAGGTTTATGGGCACCCTATCAGCTGGGCTTTAGTGTAGCGAATCAAACCAGTATTCAACCTGTGATTGATCATGTTGAAGCGGGGCGTTTTTACCAAGGCGAGCAGCATGCCATTGTGCTTAAAGGAGCTCATTTCCGTGAACAAGGGTTACAGGTTTATGTCGACCATTATCCGGTAAGCCATGTTTGGCTTGATAGCAATACCTTAGAAATACCTCAAGGTACCTTAGATGGGCTACCACTGGCCGCAGGACTGCATCACTTAAGAGTGAGTGATGGGCCATTTAATGCGTATGCTTATGGCGCGATCATTGTGGCGGATGCCCTAGAAGGGGAGTCTATCACCTGGCAGCTGTCGCCGGATTCTGCTGAGAATGGCAGTAACCCGAGTGTCACAGTTACGGCATCCAAGCAGGTTATCTTGCCGGGAACGAAAGTGGTATTAAAAGCCAATACGGGTGACTATCAGGTTTACACTGGCATGACTCCGTTTGATAGCACGCAGTCACAGCAGACCATAGATTTACAAGATGATGTCACCTCGTTACAGCGTATTTCATTTACCTTACCGAGTGTGCCACAGCCTGGTTTATATCAAGTGCTGCTGCGTTTACCTGATGGTAGCGGCGTAAAAGAAATCCCTGTGGGTGAAATCTCTGTCGCTCAAGGTGAAAGTGTCAGCATTGATCTGCCTAATTATCCGCCAATGGTGGCGGGAGCCATGCTTGTTGATGACAACCAGCTGTTTGTCGGAGTGAAATCAGGCGCGGCCCCAAATTGGCGTAATCGTTTCTTGATGAAGGCTGGTCTTGAAGTTTATGACATCAGTAATGGACAGGTGCCATTGCGATTGGCCCAATTGCCTTTAGCGAATGCCGTTACCGGTATGGCTAAGGCCGACGCTATGCTGTATTTAGCTGCACAAGGCTCAGGGTTAGTGTCAGTGGATGTGGCCAATGTCCGTCAGCCACAAGTGATTGAACAGCGATTATTGCCCGATCATGTAGCGCAAGATGTCGCCATTAATCACGAGTTTGCCGTGTTGGCAGTGGCGGCTTCAAAACCACAATCGGGTTACATTCGTTTCTTCAACCTTGCTTCCGATGTGTTAGCGCCTGCGGCTGGCTTTAATCAAATTAACTTTGCTAGCGAAGGCTCAGGTCTAGTCGGCGAGCCATTACAGCTGGCTTGGTTGGATAAGCAATTGTATGTCGTCCATAAGGTTGAAGAGCAGCTGTGGCTCAGTGTGATCACCGACTTTAGCGGTCAAGCAGCAGTGAAAAGTTGGCCAATTGAGCGAGAGCTAAATAGCAAATCGAATGTTTCGCTACAGGTTGCCGCTGGGTTGGTCAGCCTAACGATTAATGGCGAGCTACTTCAATTAGTGGAGCAAGACAACGAATTAGTGCTGAGTTCGTGGCAGCAGGTTAACGCTGCGCACAGCGCTGTTAGTAGCGATGGTGCCTTGTGGGTAGGAACCGAGCAAGGTCTGCAAATGAGCAGTGCTGAGCACTTAGCGGTGGCCTCCGTTAACTATCAATCCGGTGCCCAATTAGGCCTAAATAGCCGCATTAAAATTAAGTTTAATAACTTGATCAATACAGATCCGTCTATTGTAAATAGCGCGCTATCAATACTGGATGCGAGCCAAAATCCGTTAGTGGAATCCGCTTACCAAGTTGAAGCAAGTAACCGATTATCGGGCGGGTTCATCGAGGTGAGTTTTGCACCTGATTTCAATTATCAAGGTCAGCTAACATTAAGCCTAAATCAAACCTTGACGGATTTATACGGCCATTACCTCACGGCCCCGGTTTCATACCAATATGACTTTGCGAGCGATATTAAACCAGAGATTACTGGTGTGAGTCGTTTAGTCAATGATGTCGCGGTCAATAAATACTTCCATGGCGAGCAAGGTGAGCAAGGTGTGGTGGTTGGCTCTGGCTTTGGCACGGATGCAGCACAGATCCGTCTATTTGTCGGTAACACCCTAGTACCAACCGATTATTTAACCAAGGTGACAGATCAAGGGATCCACTTCACCATGCCTAATCTGCCGGTTGCAGGCAGTGAAGGGGCATTGGCTGTGACGGTGGAAAAACTGGCCAGTGGTTTAGCCGATACCTATTTCGGTGCCATCACCTTACTGCCTAAAATTGAGCTTGATGACATCTCCCCAGCCAGTGGCCCATTAAGAGGGGGCAATTGGGTGTATTTATACGGTCGTGGCTTTAGCCATGGCATGAAGGTGAAATTCGGTGACAGCCTAGCCAGCAATTTACAGTTGCTGTCAGCGACCAAAGCGAGGGTGATCGCGCCGTCGGGCAGCTTTGGTAAGACCAAGGTATCCTTAATCAATACTAGCTTTGACAATGAAGTTAGTGCTAACCAACCTGATTATTATTACACCGGAGCAAGCACGGGTCAGGTTGATCTTGATTCAGATAAATCAAGCCCAATCGCGGCCCTTGCACTGAATCAACAGCTGGTTTATGCCGTAACGGGCGGTGATTTAGATCTGGTCAATGAACAAGGACAAACGGTTAAACGCTTGTCGAGTCAAAATGGACGCTTGGTTCTGGCTGATATTTCCGACCCCGTGGCGCCTAAGATACTTGAAAAGCAGATTGCCAACAGCAGTGTGCCTTACTTCTTTGAAGTACAGTTACAGCCAAAAGGTTTTGTTAAGCTCATGCAAGAACAAGACAAGCTGTACTTATTAGGGGGCAATAAACTCTATAGTTTCGACGTTCGTTTAGCTGCGGATCCATTACTGCTACAAGAAACAACCCTAGTCAGCTCGGCATCGGATATGCTGGTGGCCGGTGATAATGTATTTGTGGCTCAAAAAGCCGGGATCAGTGTCTACCGTTGGCAAAATGGTGCGTTGCGCCAGCTTATGCTGCTCGACAAGAATTACTTAGGTGGCGAGCCAAGTGCAGTGTTCCTGCTGCAAGACCAACTTTGGTATAGCTTGGCTGACAAGCACCAATTACGCGCCATAGAGCTGCTCAGTGGTGATTACCGTAATCAACAAACGGTTAACCTTGTTGATCGCGTGGGCTCGAAAATCAGACCGGGTGCATTTTGGACTGATGGCTACCGTTTATTGGTGGCGAATGCCGAAAGTGCAAGTATTCAATTGCTATTGAACCAAGGCGACAATTGGCCTGCGGCTGGTGAGATTAAATTAGCCCTGTTGGGCAATAATGCCACGGCCAATGTACAGCAGATGCAAGTGCTGGGTCATACCTTGTTGGTGGCCGCCGGCCAGGGCGATATCCAGCAATACGATATCAGTGATTGGCTCAATGGGGCGACCACTAATACGCCCGCTTTAATGGATTACTACTCGCTACCGGGTAATGTAACGAGCCTAGTGAAAGGCGATAAGGCAATTTATGCCGGTACCGCTTACCCATTCCTAAATGGCGAGATTACTGAAAACCCCATTGCGACTGGCAGTGAGCAAAACATTGCTCACCTAGGCGGTGCGTTGGCAACCGTGGTGGCCGATAAGTTTGCCTTAACTGGCTTTACGCCAAGCGCGGCTGGTTACTTAGCGAAAGATCAAGCCATCGAATTGTCTTTCAATCGGATCCTCGATAGCGCCTCTCTTGAAGCGGGTAATATCTATTTAACGTTAGATGGGGTTAAGCAAGATGTCATCCTGACTCAACAGGTTAACGCCTCTGGCGCGAGCATATATATCTTGCCGAGAACACCGCTGTTAGCAGGTAAGGAATACCGAGTTCATGTGGACGCAAGCGTATCGGATCTGCATGGACAGAACTTGTCTCGCTCGGTGACCTGGCCGGTGATTGCAAGTTCAGCACAGGCTCTGACTTTGGTGGCACTTAGCCATGACACGGTGAACTGGCGCGGTGGCCAAGAAGTGAGTGTGTTTGGTAGTGGCTTTGGCCAAGATAGTCAGGTGCTTATTGGCGGCATCAAGGTGCCAGAGCAAGACATTATTTCTGTGGCCAGCGATAAAATTCAGCTTCGCGTGCCGGGACTAGCTAACAAACCTGCGCAAAATAAGGTGGCGGGTATCGCGGTGACCAATGGCGACTTTACCGCCGTGATGGCCAATGCCATTACTTATGTTACGGATCCACAGATAATACAAATTGGCTTATATGACGTACAACAAGGCCAATTACAGGCGACGCAAAAACAAGCCATTTACAATGCCGGAGATTGGTTAGCCATTCGCGGTAATGGTTTAGCGGCCATGACACGGGTGAAGGTGAATAACCAAGAGATAGAGCTGGTTAACTTAGTACAACATGACATGTTGGCATTCCAGTTACCGGACCATCACTTAGGCACATTGCAAATTAGCTTAAGTAATGAGCAATTTGCGCAAACTAGCTTAGCCCAAGATAACTCTGTGAGTGCGGTGCTTAACGCGCGAACGCGCCTGAGTCAAATTGAGCAGGTGGCCTATCATGACAACCTGATGGTGACGCTGAAGCAACGTCAAGTTGTCATTTACAGCCGAGCAGTGGGTCAAGTGCCACAAGAGATAGCCCGCTTTATTGCGCCAGAGTCTATGGTGACGGCGTTACTCGATGAGCATCATCTCGTACTGGTAGGCGCAAGTCGTAAAGATGTTTACGTGTACGATATGACCACGGCCTATGCGCCTAAGCTGGTTAATACCTTAAATAACTTATCTGGTTTAGCGTTGGATAAGTTTGCCCTTACCGAGGGTAAGTTATTTGCATCTGCAGCGAACACGCTATACCAAAGCCAAGTATTTGCGCAGCAATGGCAACCTGTGGTTGATGTGGATCTGGCTGAAACAGTGCAATATGTGGTTTCTGCAGGACAGATCTATCTACTCAACAGTGACAGCTTACAAGTTCGCTCGGTTGATGACCTGGCGAATTTAACGGCGGAATATAACCACAGTTTATCGGCGGTGCGCGGTTTATTAGTCAAGGATAATCGCATTGCTATTTTGGCGGCAGACAGAATGCAGCTGCTTCATCGGGATGGATTGCAGTTTGGTCAATATGCCTTGATTGGCGCACTTGAGCTACCGTCCGCTTGGCGACAAGTGAGTATGTCGGGTGAACTGATGGTAGTTGCTCGAGGCGGCGTGTTGACGCTGTACGACCTGAACTTGGGCCAAGAAAGTTACCAGCTAGTGGCTAAGGCGCTGGCGACAATCAAAGTCGAGTCGAACTTAAGTCAAGGTGCTGCAAGCTTTAATTGGCATCAAGGTACCCTCGCTTGGAATAATGGCGGACGTTATACCAATGTCGCGATCCCTGTTGCTAATATTGACGCTGTTTACCCACGTCGAATCGGCGAGCAGAATCAGCCTCTCACCCTGGCGGTTACGGGGGATAACTCTGCTTGGTCAACGGTCTCAATCGCCGTATCCGCGCTACAAAAAGCCGATACGTTAACAGGGGTGACCCATTACCAACAAGGCGCACTGAGTTACACCAATGGTCAGTTGTGGCAACTTGCCGAACCTTATCAAGTTAAGTTGCAAGGGGATTATCAAGCTCAGGTGATAGGTGCCAAGGTGCACTTTGACTTGCCTACGATAGTGGTTGCAAGTAATGAGTTTGGTGTTAATCCACCTGCTGTGCGCTGGTTATCGCCAAGCACCTTAGTAGCATCGAAACCAAGTACTTTGCACATCTTAGGTGATGGTTTAGATCAGGTAGAGCGAATTGAAATATCTGAGTTGGAATACACCCAAGGGCAATTTAGCTACGAGCCAAGCCAGCAGCGTATCAGTTTAGATATCAGCTTGGACATTGCTGGATATCACACCCTGAAATTACGTTCCGCTGACAGCGTGATGGTGTTACCTGCTGCAATCCAAGTCACCAAGCCTCTGGAGATCACCAGCCTGGTGTCGACGCGTCCAGATGCGACCACGATCAGTGCCCTAGGTGGCGATACCGTGACCGCTCAAATTGTGGGTGGCGCTGCTGATTTTGATGCGCACTGGGTGGCTGCGGAACAAGGCACAGAGTTAAGCCAAGTGAACCGCGTTAAATTTAACCTGGTTGGCGATACCTTAAGTTTTGTTAGCCCTGTAGGCATAGTGGGTCAACGTTATCAACTTGCGTTAGTCAACAAAGTGAGCCGCGAAGTTGTGCGCTCTGCTGTGAGCTTAACGGCAGTTGATACCAGCTTACCAAAGATGACATTAACACAGGCGATGTCAGAAAGTGCGGCCTTGATTATGACGGCATCTGAGCTAATTAAGGTGAGTGACCAAGCTCAATTTAACGTCAGCAGAATCGATCTTGGTTATCAGCAAGCGGGCTCAACCACAGATGTTAGTGCGCAGTTCGGCGCCCTTGAAGTCAATGGCAAGCAATTGCGCTTGGCGCCGAAAGACAATGTGCGTCTTGCTGCCAATGCGCGTTATCAAGTTCGCATTCAGGGAGTGACGGATTTAAGTGGTAACCCAGTGGCAAATAATCAGTATGCCGAAAACGGCGAAATCCGTTTTGATTGGCAAGCTGAAGATTTACTCGCGCCAAGTCAAATCACCCTGTTTGATTCGGGTTTAGGTCAAGCCTTAACCGACTCAAGTGAATTTAAACAAGGTAGAAAATACTGGCTCGCCATCAATGCTGTGGATAATTACAAAGCAAGTGAACAACTGACTTACCAGTACCGCATCTCAGGTGACAATGGGTTGAGTTACCTGACTAACTGGCAAAAAGCCACGGCGGGTCAATTTGAGTTATTGATGACTGGCGCCATTACCGAGCTGGCCATCAAGGTCAGGGTGGGTGATGGCCGCAATTGGTCTGAGCAAGTGTTTAGTTTCCCTGTTGCTAGTGCCGAGATCAAACTGGAAGATGGCCAGCTCCGTCCAGCGATGGAGCTGACGCCATCCCCAGTAGAAGAAAAACAAGTGACTCAATTTAAGCTTAACTTTACTGGTGATACGGCCTTGATCACCCAAGTTTGGCTGCAACTGAATAATAGTGGTCGCTGGTTGACGGCAACTTACGACAGCGCCTCTGCGGCGGCTGTGGTCACCGCCCAGCAACCGGCGTTAGCTGAGCTATCTGCGTCTGGTGTGACGACGATCCCTGTTAAGGTGCGCGCTGCGTTTGGCGAAAGTTCATTGCAAAACACAGTTGAGTTTAACCAAAGTTATGAGCTAAACCCTGATGCTACCGCGCCAGAGTTTAGCTTCTTAGCGCCGGCTAACAATACCCATGTGCCGCGCGGACAGGATCTCGATATCTTGTTTAGAGCCTTTGATGGCTTTGGTATCGACTTCGTCGAAATCTGTGTCGATGCGCCGGCGCTAGGCCAGCTTGCGGGTGAGTGTCAGCAATTAAGAAACACGAACTTATTACGTTGGCCGTTACCGGCTGATCGTCTCGATCCTGTCATTGTGACGGCGCGAGCAACGGATCTCAATGGCCTGCAAAGTGAAGTTGCCAGCTTACAGCTACAGCCTTACGAGGCCGAAGCGGCGTTGCCAACCATTAAGATCTTAGGCCTTGAATCTGGGCAGCAAGTGTTTGCTGGACAAACCCTTGATTTACAACTGATGCTAAGTGAATTAGATCAAGCAACGATTTACGTTGATGTGGCAGCGCAGACGGATCATCCGCTGAATCCTGCTCCTCTCGTGGTGCAGCGTAGTTCGGCAGAGAACCTGTTGGTGGATGTCAGCCTAGGCTTGCCTAAGGTCAGCAAAGACGCGGTGATCGTATTACGCGCCGAGGCGAGCTATCAAGGTGCACCCGTGACCACGAGCGTGTACTTGAATGCTAAGGCCGATCTTGGCATCACCGAGCAACCTAATTTGCAGTTATATCCTGATCAACTAGTACTAGCGGGTACAGGCGTGTATATGGCACAGCCAAAACCTGAGGCGATGACGGATTACAGTACCCAATCATATAACTTGGTTAAAGATGGCAATGCTGAGCAAGTATTCAGTGTTGAGCCGCAAATAATACCCGTGGCTAATACCAGCGACGATCTCGCTGTGACTGGGGTATTGCAAGATTTAGCGGGTAACCAAAACGCGGTGACGAAGACGCTTACGAAACAAGCTTACTTCAGTGAGCCTTGGCAATCGGTCACGCCTGAGCTGCCATTAGCCACTGATGCGGGCAAAGTGCGCTCTCTGCTACAGCTTAATGCGAAAGGTGAGCCCGTTTGGGCCGAAAACCGCCTCAATGGTGGCTATCAGATCCGAGATCTATCTAATGTATTGCTCCAAGCTCAACAAGGTAAGGTGGAAGCATTATCCGCCAATCATGGGTTTGTGGTTGCACAAGTCAGCCAAGCTGGTCAAAGCCAGCTGTTGGTACACTCGAGCCAAGGTCAGCTACAGCAAGCCTTTGCTGGCGAGTTAATCGGTAACACGGGCAATATTATTTGGTGGCAACAAGGCCAGGTGGTATCTGCTTACATTTACCAAAATAATCAACTGTTTGAGCCTGTATCTGCCGCCGTGAATGGCACCATTAAAGCGCTAGCAAATAGTGAACGTGGCTTGTTTGTGCTCACAGACAGTGAACTATTGTGGTATCAGCTAAGTGAGCAAGGGTTCCCTGCGGTGAGCCTTGTTGCGCAAATGTCGGCTGAGCTTGATGGCTTTGCTGTACATCAAGATCAATTGATTACTTGGCAACAGCTCGCCCTAACCAGTTACTCACTCACACCTGAGTTGAGCTTTACACCACGAGCGCAAACGACCTTATTAGGTTCGGTGCAAACGGTTGTTTGGGATGGTGAGATAGCTTGGCTTCAGCTCGCAACGCTGAATAATAGCTGGATGGCATGGCAGCAACAGGTGCTAGGTTGGTTGAATGCTTCTGGCGAGTTAGCCTTTGCAAATCAAGCGGCTTGGACGTTAGATAATCAGCAATTGCTACGTCGTGAAATCACGCGACTTGATCAACAGCTGCCACAATGGCAACTCACCAACACGCCATTTGGTTGGCAAATAGCGTCGAGTCACGCCCTTACTCACTGGCGAGATGTGTGGTTTGCGGGTCAAGATCAGCAATTACTGGCGAGTCATGTTCAGCAGGGTTGCACAGGCCCATGTTGGCGCGTGCCATATGCCTTGCTCGGTGATACTGCACAGGTTAATTTTGGCTCTGAGCAGAGCTTGTTAACCACTTCTTGGCTTGCATCCACCCAAGGGCAGCTTTCTCAGCCTGTTGTTAGCCAAAACTATACACAAGGCGCAATTATCCCGATGGCTTATCAACCAGATAGTGCGGATCAAGTCGGTAACATTAGCGTTAAGCATGGTCACGATGAGCTGCCATTAGTTGCGATGCAAACCAAAGCATGGCAATGGCTGACGGTGGCAGAGCAAGGCCAAGATTTAGCCCTCAATGGCACAGATCTAGGCCAATATAGCGTGATAGAAAATAGCTTGTCTGGTGGAGTGGATATCACAGGTCTGCGCCATAACCAGGTGGTCGAGTCTAGTCAGTTGATGACGTTTGGCTATCAGATAACGGCTTCTGCGGCCGACTTTAAGTTTGCTCAACTTAGATTAGCCGACTTCAATGGCAATGTGTTGTATCAAACGAGAGTGGGCGCCACGAGTGCTGAGTTGCGTTGGCCAGCGCCTGCGGTTGCATCATTAAGCAATTATAAACTGCAAGTGCGTGCATACTTTGGCCCTGCTTACCAGTATGTAGAAACGGAAGTGGCGCTAAAAGTGGTGCCGGCCCTTGAACAAGTCATGCCAGCTCTGATTGGCTTGAGCGATTATATGTACGCTGGCTCCATGTTGAATCTCACCACTTCAAATAAGCAGGGTGTGATTGAATTATGGCAAGGCAACCAACTGTTGTTTGCTGGCCAAGGTCAATTGCAAGCACAATTACCTGATATTCAAGGCGATTATGAAGTCGTTGTTCGCTTTACCGACAGCTCAGAGATTGAACGCAGTCAAGCTTACCCATTACAGGTCATTGCTGGGCCTGAAATTAGCCTTGGCCAAACGGCCCAAGATGCCAGTGCGGTATTGCCAGATGTGGCTGGGTTTTGGTTTAGTAAAGGGCACCAGTTGTTCGATCAAAGCGGATTGAAGAAAGAATTTACCAATGACATTGCTACCTTAGGCTACTTTAAGCAATTCTTATTGGTGGCAGTGGAGCAAGAAGCGCTGTATCTCTTCGATACCCAAGACGAAAACGAGTTAGTCCAATTTGGTCGCTATCTCAGCTTAGATAATGTTAGCCACCTTGCTAGCTTTGCCGATCACTTAGCCTTGGTACAACAAGGTGGGTTAGAGCTTTATTCAAGTTTAGCGGGTCAGTTGACTAAGATTAAACGTCTTGAATTGGCGACGCCGGTAATAAAAATTGCCGCCTTTAACAATCACGTGTTGGTGCTAACAGAAGCCAAGCTGTACTTAGTGAACAAACACGGCACCGTAGTGCGCATGGTTGATGCTAATGCAAGGGACTTTATCACTGATGCAGGGAAGATCTATCTTGCGCATGGTGAGGCCATCACGGTTTGGGATCATCGTTTAACCAAGCAACAGCAGGTTGATAATATTCATGCCGTTGCTTTTGCTAAACGCGAGGGACATTTACTGGCACTGGGTCAAAATGCGCTGTGGTTATTTGACTTAGCTGCTGCAGAGTTGGCCTTGCGCGCCGAGCAACACCTCGCTATCTCACCAGCCAGTGTACAAAACGTGTGGGTTGACGGCGCTCTTTGGTTAGTCGGCTCTGATAAGCAAGGCGTAAACTGGCAATCCAACAGCGAAATCCAAGGACTATTTGACAGTGCAGACCTGCACAAGGGAGCACTAAGTGATCTCACCCTTTCAGGTGGCCAAGTATTTGCGGCTCAAGACAACTATGGTGTTGCCCAATACGCTGAGCGTGATCATCAATGGCAGTTAACGACGCCATTTGATAAGCCGTATGCACGTGCTGCTCAATATGTCGCGGCAAGTGGTCAGCTCGTTTTCGCGGCTCACAATGAGCAACGTCAGGTACGCCTATTAAACCTTTACAACCAAGGTATCAGTACTTGGTTGACCAATGTATATGTAACGGATCTTAACGCCAGTGAACGCTATGTGGTCGCGGCGGCTCAGGGCAGTTTGATCGTTTCAGCTCTCACTTCGCTAAATAAGAAGCAACATATTGATGTGACAACGGCTACCATTAAGCAAGTCGCACTTGCTGGTGATATTGCCTTAGTACTGGCCGATGACAACAGTATTTGGAAGGTGGATCTTGCCCAGCGGATCCAACCAGATCTGGTGCTAGCGGGATCGGCTAACGCAATTAAGCACATAGCACATAATCAACAAGTGGTATTTATTGCAAGTGCCAATGAAGTGACACAGCTTGATTTAACCACAGGCGAAACGGCCACGATTGACCTAGCGAATGTATCAGCGATGGCGTTAGAGCGTGGCATATTGTGGTTGGCAACGGAGCAGTTAACACCCCAATTATACGCTTATGAGCTAGCGAAACAGCAGTTAGCATCCACCACCTTACCTTTGGCTGCTAAGGTGACCGCCATGGCCGCGGAGCAAAACCGTTTAGTGCTTGGCTATCAAAAACAAGGTATTGCGGTTTATCAATTGCCTAGCCACTTCAACAAGGCCGATGCTGCCATTGCGTCGCCTGTTGTCTCCTTGGTTCAAGCATTTGACCAAGCATTGGATTATGCACTGGTCGATGGTGCTGAACTGAGCGCGGTTAATTACTACATTAATGATCAGCTGGTTGCGCGAACTGCTCAAGCCGAATTGAGCCTGATTAATGAACTGTCAGGACAATATGCTAATGGGGCGCAGTTAAATATTAGCGCTAAGGCACAAGGCCTTGATGGTAGTATCTACTCAAGTGCACCAAGACAGATCCAAGTGCAAGCGGTGGGTTCAGGCGATGCTGACTTTAATCTGACCTTACATCATAGTGAGCACAGTTATGCGCCAATGCCGGTGGTATTAGAAGCGCGTATTAGCGATAACCAAACCGCCATCACCATGGTTGAATACCTGATTGCCGATCAGCTAGACGGCCCATGGCGTAAACTAGGGCATCACTTTGGGCCTGAGTTTATTTATCAGCACTACCTAGATCCGCGTCCAGAGCCTTATTTCGTTAAGGTGAGAGCGGTAGATAGTTTAGGCCGTTATGTTGAATCGGCTACTGGGCAATTCTTGCGTCACTCTGACTTCGTTAAGCCAAGTATTGCAGTGGCTACGCAAGTGGCGGGCAGCGAGAAGCTACCTGTTAAAGACTTCCCATACACCATTAAAGTGACGGCCAGTGATGCCGCCAGTGGTGTAGCTGAGATTCAATTGCAGCAAGGGGGTCAAGTACTGGCCATTACTTTTGATAAAAATACCTTGAGCTATCAAGATCAGGTGGCTGATGCAGGTCTTCAGCAATATCAAGTTGTGGTGAAAGATCGCGCTGGTAACGTGCAAACGGCGACTTACGATGTTAATGTCAAAGCCGATGCTAACCCCATTGTTAACCAATTTAACTTGCCAAGTCAGATCCTTGAACAAACGCAATTGCCGTTAACCTTAGGTGTGTCCGACGATCTCGGCATCGCTGCCATCGCGATTAACTGGAATGGTCAGCAACTTAGCCATCCATTATCGGGTCAGCAAACGATCAGTAATCTGAAGCTTAGCATGCCAGATGCACGTGCTCAGCGCGTCTCGGGCAGTGTGAGTGAAGAGGTTACGTTAACGGTGACAGATATTGCTGGTAAAACAACACAGCAAACTAAATCGGTCACAGTGCTCCAAGATTCCGCGCCAAAAGCACTGGATATTCAATGGCAAAAACCAAGCTTAGCTTTCTATGGTCGTCCATGGCAGGTGACATTATCTGGTTTTGCCAATATTGATGACACTGCGGGTGATCTCGGCGTACGTTTAGTTCAGCTCAGTGGTAATAATGAGCTGGTGCTGGTTGATCGTGTACTTGATAGCAGCACCAATGAGTTAGTGGTTAAGCGCCAGCTTGGCTTTACTGAGTTAGCAAACAACCAGATCAAATTACGTTTGCAAGTGACAGATACCTTAGGCCAAACGGCACTGAGTCAGGTTCATGTTATCCCTGTGGCTACTCAGCCGTCGAAGATAGCGTTTAACTCTGCTGTTGGCACAGATAACCCAACGGATGTGGGCGTCGACTTACAACCTAGATTTACGGTTCAGGTAACAGATTACCAAGGTGTGCCAGTGCCCGCGCAGCAGATCCAGTGGTCGATGCGTCATATTAAATCGGGCAACACTTGGCCACTGCAGCAAAGTGTGACAAGCAGTGATGGTACCAGCTCGGTACAACTTAATAGCTCATTACCTATGGATAGCTATGAAGTTCGCGCCGAGTTAGTTGAGTTCCCTGAAGTATTACGCGCGGTGCACGAGATCCGCATCGTGACAGGGGCACTCGCTTACTTGGAGATCCAACCCATTGCCGATACGACCGCTGGCAGTGAATTCAATATTAGAGTGACAGGTTATGACTCACTCGGTAACAAAGTTAGCCATGACAGCAGTAGTGAATTTAGCGTCACGCCTGTGTCTGAGCAGGTGCGCTTTGTTGATTCGGCGAACGTGACACTGGTTCAGTTTGAGTTAGACGGCCAACGTGTTGAACGGGCAAGGGTGACCTTAGAGCAAGGCGAAGCCCTGCTTAAGGTGAAAACGCCGCAGCAAGTGGGCAACTATAAACTCAACTTGGCCGCCAATGGTAATGTGCAAATGCGCTACATTGCCGCTATCGGTGCTCAGGCTCAGCCTGTTTCGCATCTATTGGTGAAAGTCGTTGCCGATATGCCGGCTAAATTAGCCCTGTTTAACCAAGCGGGTGAAATGGCAACCCCAGAAATGATAAATAATGCGGGTAACAAGCAGCCATATTTGATGTCCGCCCAACTACTGGATAGGTTTGGTAACTTAGTTAATCGCTTTACCCAAATCAATGGCGCCACCTTAACGGTGACTGGGCTAGCGCGTTTCAGCAACGGTGAAAGCCAAATTGCGCTGAACTTTAATCAAGGTATTGCGCAAACCAGCCTAGCGAATGCCGCGTTAGAAACGGTCACCGTGAGCGTGGCGGGTCTACATAGTGATATTGCTGCGATTGATGCCACGGCGCAATTGCGCATTGCCTTTGCCCAGCAGGGGCCTGTGATCAAGCGAACCTGGAGTGAAGCCGGAGTTAACTCGCTGGTGGAGACGCTATTGTTTGAGTATGACGAGGCGGTTGAACTAGCAGGCTCGGGTGAGCTCATTGTTATTACCGATAAGGGACGCCGTCTACAAGGTACGGCAAGCTTGCAAGGCAATGTGATTAAGTTTGTACCAGAAGGTCGCTTAGGGATTAATCATTGCTATCAATATGCAACAGCGAACTCACCTTTGGTAGGCTCGGCGCGTAAAGATAAAGTGGAAGCCGAATTGCAGCCAGTGTGTACTTCACACTTGTTGATCAATGCGACCAAGGATATCGACGTATTGTCTGCTGATAGAGTGCAGCTACCGCTCATTAAAGAGCCGGCTAAGCTTAATATCGACAATGCCCAAGTGTGGCTGGATGACACGGCGCAAGCCATTACTCTGCGCTCATGTAACGCTTGGGGCTCTTGTAGCAGCTCTAATGCGCGTTGGATCCAACTACCTGATTATGCAAGCCAAGCCAACTTTAATGATAACCATGCTGTCGCAGTGCGGTTAACAGGCGAGCTTGAAGGTAAAGCATTAAGGGTGGCCAATAGCACGCGTTTACGTGTGTTTAATCCAGACGCAGACTTTGACCAAGATGGTTTACCGAATGGCTTCGAATTCGCGCAAGGACAATTTTCTCATCGTGAACCTGACTCTGACGGTAACGGCATTAACGACGGTGATGAGGATAATGACCAAGACGGCATCAGTAATGCTCAAGAGTTAGCACTAGGCACCACTTGGAATGATAATGACAGCGATAATGACCTGATCCCAGATGGTGTAGAGCTTGCCTTGGGATCGGATCCGCTGGTGGCTGATGCGACAGAAGACAGTGATGGCAATGGCATAAACAACTTTGCCGAATATGTGCTGAGCCAGCCAAATTATGATCAGTTAAAAGATACCGATAACGACGGCATGCCCGATGTTTGGGAGGTCAATGCCGGCCTTAATCCTCTACAAAATGATGCTAATGAAGATCCTGATGGTGATGGCTTTAGCAACCTTGAGGAGTTTTATGGCTCAACCTCGCCACAAGATGCGACGCAGCAACCACAGCGTACTCTAGTTCACTTTGAAGAAGGTAAGTTGGCACCGTTCCATTGGCAGCGTTGGGGTTACAGCCAAGATCTATGGCGTATTAGCTCGGAACTGGCGGCCAGTAGCAGTCAGTTTGCGTTGCGCGCCCAAACCAATGGTTACAGTGGTGATGCGACATTGCAAACCACCTTTAATAGTTCGGGCGGGGTATTGAGCTTTAAGTATGCCCATCAGTCTAGCTACAACTATTGGGATGACTTTGTTTTATACATTAATGGTCAGGAAAAGTGGCGTTATAACCCTAGGTATGACAGTCAAAACACCTTCCGCGAATACAAGATAGCCTTGCCTGCAGGGAAAACCACGGTGCAATGGCGATACTTCCGTGATGAGAATGGCATTGGTAACTTCTATCTTGACGATATCTCGATCCCTGCGGTGGCCGATAGCGACGAAGATGGCATCAATGACGGTTGGGAGTACCAGTACTTCACCGATCTTGAGGGGCAAATATTGACAACTCAGGACAGTGACCAAGATGGGTTGTCGGATTTTGCTGAGGCCCAAGCGGGTACCAATCCAAACGAAGCGGATACCGATGGTGACCTGATCCCTGACGTCTATGAAGTCGCCAATTTGATGGATCCGACCGATAAAGCCGATCGCAGCTTAGATGCAAACAGCAATAATATCAGTGACTTTGTTGATTACATCCTTGCCACACCTGAGTACCCTGTTGATCGTGATACAGACAACGACGGCCTCACTGACGTTTGGGAAGCGCAAAATCAAAACAACCCTGATTTAGCCAGTGACAAATTTGCTGATCATGACGGTGATGGTTTCGGTGCATATGAAGAGTTTATTGCGCAAACGGATCCAAGTTTGGCGACGGACATGCCACAAGGTGAGCGAGTTGACTTTGAACAAGGTGATATGTTGCCGCTGTTCTGGTTACAAAACTACAGCCAGCCTTGGTTAGTTCAGCAACAGGATGTTATCAATGGCACGTCTTCGCTGCGCTCTGAAACCATTACATCGGGTAGCCGCGAAATTAAAACCTTCGTTAACAGTGATGGCGGCTATGTGGCCTTTACAACGAAATCGACTTGTTATTACAACTACAGCGCAAGGATTAGGTTGTATGTTAATGGCGAGAGTAAGATTAATCATGACTGTAATGGCACTAAGCGCCATACGGTCTTGCTTCCTAAAGGTCGCCACGAGCTTAAATGGGCTCTGGAAGTAACCAATAGTTACAGCACTAAGTACCTTGTATTAGATGATGTGTTTATCTCAACTCAGGCCGACTCAGATCAAGATGGTCTACGTGATTCGTGGGAGCTCGCGTACTTTAAAGCCTTGGGCGCGGACATTTCGGCTGATAAGGATCTTGATCAGGACGGTTTATCGGATTACCAAGAGGGCCAGTTAGGCTCATCGCCAAGACACTCTGATACTGACTTAGACGGGTTACCTGATGCATGGGAATTCCAACATGGCAGTAATCCTATTTTGGCTGACTTGGCAGTGGACAGTGATGGTGATGGTTTAAGTAACCTTATCAACTATATCGCCACGGCGTCTGACTATGATCCAACCAAAGACTCGGATAATGACGGTCTACCGGATGTATGGGAGGTCTCTCATGGCAGCGACCCATTAACCGCGGACGAGCGTGCTGATGCCGATGGTGATGGGATTGCCAACAAGGTGGAATACATCACCGAAGTGGCTAATTATCCGGCGGATGCGGATTATGATAATGATGGCATGCCGGATGCGTGGGAAGTTCAACACGGTGCAGATCCACTCACGTCGGACGCAAATGTGGATAGCGACGGTAACGGTGTGGTTAACTTGATCGAATATATTCAAGGGACACCAGACTATCCGGCGGACAAAGACACTGATGGCGACCGAATTCCAGATGTATGGGAAGTGGCTCAGTCTCTCGATCCGTTAAACAGCTCAGATGCATGGCAAGACAGTGATGGTGATGGTTTTGTTGCCTTAGAGGAATACATAGCGGGTTCAGACTTACATAATCCTGTGTCTATCCCTGCGGGAGATATGTTGACCTTTGATAATCAAGATACCTCAGGCTACTTCTTTAGTCATGATTACGCCAAACCGTGGACCTTGGTTGCTGATAAAGGTATGGATAACTCAGGTGCTTACCAGTCGATGGCGGTTAGCCAATACGAGCATCGCAATAGCATGACACTGCGCCTGCAAAGCAATGGGGGTCTACTCAGCTTTAACCAAAGAGCGATCTGTTCATATGGCTGGGTGACGTTCTACATTAATGAACAGCAGCAATACAGAGAATATTGTACGGGCTGGAATAAGAAGGTCTTCAAGTTAGAGCCGGGCGAAAATCAGCTTCGCTGGTTTGTAGAGCACAGATATGACGGCAGCCCTTACACCTATATTCTGGATAATCTATTTATCTCGGGTACGGCTGATAGCGATAATGATGGCATTGCCGATGGTTGGGAGTGGCAGCATTTTAATCAGCTCGAGACAGAGATCAGCGAAGCCAGAGATTTAGACGAAGATGGCTTAAGTGATCTGCAAGAAGCTCAGTTGTGGCTCAACCCGCTATCGTCCGATACCGATGGTGATGGCATGGCTGATGGTTGGGAAATCCAAAACAACCTTGATGCCAAACTACAAAGTGATGGCTTAACCGACAATGATGCTGATAGCTACTTTGCCTTAGAAGAGTTTATCGCTCAGACCAACCCTGATGCCGCAACCAGTCAGCCAAGCGGCAACAAGCTGGGCTTTGAGAGTGGCAAGCTAGATCGCTGGTATTGGCAAAACTCAACGGCTACGCCATGGCAAGTGACTTCAAATCGAGTGACAGAAGGCAGCTTTGCGTTGCAGTCGGCTAATGTCAATTCAAATCAACGCAGCCGAGATATCTCTTTGCCAATCGTCAGTGTTGGTGGCCTATTTAGCTTTAGGTTCAATTGTAATCAAGCCGATGCCCTCGCAGCAGAAGTGCTGGTTGATGGTGAGAGTAAAACTCAGGTGCAGTGTCGCAACAATGCCTTAGTGGCGCTGGATCTTGAGCCTGGTCGTCAGCTGATAACCGTCCGAGTTCATTACAACTACCGCTATTGGTCTAATAGTAACTATATGATTCATCTTGATAAAATCGTGATTCCGGGGCAGCCGGACTCAGATCAAGATGGTCTGCGCGATGGTTGGGAATTTACCTACTACGATCGCCTTGATGCCACCATTCCTCGTTTCTTAGACAGCGATAGTGATGGCTTAACCGATCGTGAAGAAGCGCAAGCGGGTACCAACCCATTTGCCGTCGATACCGACCTTGATGCCATGCCGGATGCGTGGGAAGTGGCATTTGGTAGCAATCCTGTTGTTGTGGATGATAGACAAGATCACGACGGCAATGGTGTTATCAACCTCGTCGAATGTATCAATCAAAACTGTGGCTATCCGATGGATCGCGACACCGACGGTGACCGTATTCCAGATGCTTGGGAAGTGCTTAATGGCTCAGATCCAACGGTGAGCGATGCACAATCGGATGCCGATGGTGACGGTGTCACTAACTTTAATGAGTATGTCCTTTCTCAAGCGGGCTACCCGTTAGATAAAGACGCGGATAACGACGGAATCAGCGACGTTTGGGAAGTCCAAAATGGCACCAACCCATTACAGGCTGATAGTGGCAACGACAATGACAACGATGGCTTTACTAACCTAGAAGAATCCATTGCGTCAACGCATCCGTTTGATGATCAATCTTACCCAATCGGCATCACTGAAACGTTTGAGCCGGGTGTTGCACCAAGCTTCTTATGGGCAAAATCCAGTCATACTGCTTGGAATAAGGTAAAAGGTTATGCCTATCAGGGAGAAGGTGCCTACTTATCTGAATACCGTTCAGGTTACTTCACCATTTCCTTTAAAACCCAGCTACAGCTAGAGTCAGGCTTGTTAAGTTTACGTTTCTCGTGTCATAACAGAAACTATTTCACCCTTAACATCTACCAAGATGATGAGTTACTAGCCTCTAAACCTTGTAGCTACAGCTATCAACTGTTGACAGCAAGGACTGAAGCTAAGTTTAGTGAGCTTCGAATTGAAGCCGTTAAACATAGCTGGAGCGCAAGTCGAATCAGTATTGATAACTTGTTTGTCTCGGGTCAGCCTGATTCGGATCAAGATGGCTTGATTGATGCTTGGGAAATGAAATATTTCGCTGGCCTTAATGCCAATATTGATAACCTCAGTGATCTCGATAGCGATGGTTTAGGAGACTACGAAGAAGGCTTGGCACTCACTGATCCAAATAATAGCGATACAGACCAAGATAAAATGCTAGACGGTTGGGAAGTGAGCTACGGCAGCGATCCGCTTATTAACGATGCGAAGGCGGATCTTGATGGTGATGGCCAAATTAATTTCTCGGCTTATATTCTGGCGACGCCAAATTATGATCCCGAGTTAGATAGTGATAACGACCGTCTTCCTGATGTATGGGAAGCGCAGCATGGCTCAAATCCGTTGGTCAATGATGCCAAGTTAGACTTTGACGGTAATGGCCGCACTAACTTTGCTGATTATATTCTGCAATTGCCAGATTATGATGCTGACAGAGACACCGATGGCGATGGCATGACCGATTTATGGGAGGCCTTGCGCGGCAATGATCCTTTGTCTAACTCACGCCGTGATGATGTAGACCAAAACGGCATAGATGATTTTGTCGATTTCATCCATCAAACGCCAAACTATGACGTAACCAAAGATGTTGATGGTGATGGCATGGTGGACGTGTGGGAAGCCGCTCATGGCAGCGATCCATTAAGTAATGATGTGTCAGCAGACAGTGACGGCGACGGCATCAGCAACTATGCCGAGTACGTACTGGCGCAAACGGATTATGATCCTACGCGCGACAGCGATGGTGACGGCATTGCTGATATCTGGGAAGCGCAGCAGGGTTACGATCCACGCGACCCAGCAGATGCCGTGCTCGATCGTGATGGTGATGGGGCAACAACGTTTGAAGAATATACCTTCAATACAGATGTGGCTGACGCTGCAAGTGTGCCAACCGGACTGTACCTTGATTTCAACGCTGGCCAGTTTACGCCATTGATTTGGCAGCAAGGCGGTGAGCAACCTTGGCATGCCGATGAGCAACAAGGCTTGCTTGCAAGCTCATCTATGCGTGCAGGCACCATCACTCATAATCAGAAATCTGTCGTGAGCACGCGTTTCTACAGCTTAGGCGGCACCATGACCATGGCCTTTGCGTTGAGCTCAGAAGCCAACTTTGACTACTTCAATGTCTATATCAACGATGAGCTGATGGGCAGTTGGAGTGGCTCGTTAAGCTTCCGTCAAATCGCTTGGACCTTAGCGGAAGGGGACACCCAATTACGCTTTGAGTACGTGAAAGATGGCAGTGTTAACTCTGGCTCAGACACGGCTTGGATCGATCAGTTGCGTTTACCAACTCAGTTGGATACCGATGGCGATGGCCTCATCGATAGTTGGGAGCTGACTTATTTCAATACCCTGAATGCAGTGGTCTCTGATCAAGCTGACTTAGATATGGATGGGTTGTCAGATGTTATCGAAGCGCAGCATGGCTTAGATCCAAACAGTGATGACACGGATCTTGATGGCATGACGGATGGATTTGAATTGCAGCATGGCACCGATCCATTAATTCCTGATGCTGATGGCGATGTCGACCAAGATGGTGTCAATAACTTCAGTGAATACTTAGCGCAGGCAACGAATTATCCAGCTGATCGCGATTTCGATGAAGATGGCATGCCAGATCTTTATGAAATGGCGCAGGGCTTGAATCCACTGGTTAACGATGCTTTGTTAGACCTTGATGATAACGGCCTAAACAACTTTTCAGAATACGTCTTGTCGGTACCCGATTACCCTGTTGATAAAGATACAGATGGTGACGGTATGCCGGATGTCTATGAGGTTGCGGTTGGGTTGAACCCACTTGAAAACGATGCGGCAGGGGACATTGATGATGATGCCATCAATAACTTTGCTGAATACATCTTGTTTACCCCTGATTATCCGCAGGAGCGTGATAGCGATAATGATGGCATGCCTGATGTGTATGAAGTTCAAGCCGGTCTTGATCCACTTGTTCATGACAGTCGATCTGACATCGATCTGGATGGGAAAACCAACTTCAGTGAGTACATCTTATCGCGTCAGGATTACGACCCGACGTTGGACTCAGACGGCGATTTAATTCCGGATGTCTTTGAAGCGAATTACGGCAGTGATCCCCTCAGATACGACAACTCTGATCGTATACCTGGGGCGACAATGGATAACTTTGTTGCCTATGTATTGGCGACCCCAGACTACGATCCACAACGTGACTCAGATGGCGATATATTGCCTGACTTATGGGAAATCGCGCGAGATTGTGATCCGCTTGATAGCTATACCCCTAATGGGGGCTGTAATGGCATCAGCGATCCGCTTAAAGTCTATATTCTAGCCACACCAAGCTATAGCACGACACGAGACTTTGATGGCGACTACATGACCGACGTGTGGGAAGCGAACCAAGGTTTGAGAGTAAATTATGACGATCGCAATGGGGATATTGATGGCGATGGGCTACAGAACTTAGCTGAATATATCTTAGTGACACCGGGCTATCCAACGCAACGCGATATGGATAATGACGGCATGACAGATGTGGCTGAAGTGCAGTACGGTACCAAGCCGGCAACCCGTGATGCCATTGATGATTATGATGGTGATGGCTATCGCAACCGCTTTGAAGTGTTAGCGGGTAGCTTTGCTAATGATAAAGACAGTGTGCCTGTTGGGATCATGCAAGACTTTGAGCAACAAGGTTTGGCTCATTTTGCTTGGTTTACGTCGCAGCCAATGCGCTTTAGTCGCCAGCAAACGAATGACAGTGTATCGGGTGTCCATGCGCTGGAATCGGAGCAACTAAGACACATTGCGCAAGTGGTGTGGTTTGAAACCGAAGTCAATGTCACCACTGACAATGCGGTAGTGGCCTTTAATCGCCATGCAAGTTGTGACTCGGGTAACTTTACGTTCACGATTAACGGTGTTAACAAGCGAACTGGCTGTAATAGCAATGAACAATTTGAGGTCTTTACGTTAGCGCAAGGGCGCAATAAGTTACGCTGGGCGGTATCGCGTGGCTCTTCATCTTATGATTATATTGAGCGTATTGATGATCTGTTTATTGCTGCGACCCCAGATTCCGATGGAAATGGTTTTATCGACGGCTGGGAGTATCGCTACTTTGATGCTTTGGGCATCGTCGCCGCCAATGAAGATTCGGATAATGATGGCCTCAACAACGAACAGGAGCATGAGCTAGGCACCAACCCATTAAGTGCTGATACCGATGGCGATGGCATGCCTGATCTTTGGGAAATTAACAATGGCGCTAACGCGATGTTAGCCGATGGCTTAATGGATCCGGATCAAGATGGTCAAACTTATTACCAAGCTTGTATTGCAGAGCAATGTTACATCGACTCAGCGTTAGACACCGATGGTGACAAGATCAGTGATATTCAAGAGATCATCTTTGGTCTCGATGCAAGCTTAAGTAATGCTGGCTTAGACAGTGATGGTGACGGATACCTAGATATCATTGAAATCTACGCCAACACGTCCCCACTGGATACGGCCAGCGTACCGCAACAAACTCTGATCGACTTTAACGATGGGACGTCTCAAGGCTTTAGCTTTATCAGTGAAGGCCAAGGGTTGGCGACCATTGCCAGTGAAAATACCGTTGACGGCTCTTTTGCGTTAAAACCAGGCTTTATGTCGGGCTATGAGTCTGAGCAGCAAACAAGTCTATATATCGACAGTAAGGGCGGTTATGTGGGCTTTGACCTAAGGGCAGAGTCAGTGAATAACTACTACCTCTACATTGAGTTCTTGATTGATGATCAACCCGTAGAAAATGGGGTTTGGCAACGAGGCAACTTTAATGAGCAAGTGACCTTCCCGATATCGCCAGGGCGTCATAAGCTAACCTGGAAGTTCCGTTATTCATACCATGGTTTACCTATGACCGAGCTGCAACAGCTTGGTGGACCAAGCGTGGCTGTTGATAATATTTCACTTCCTGCCAGTGCAGATGAAGACGGAGACGGTGTTAGCGATAGCTGGGAATATGCCTTCTTTGATCATCTTGCGGGTGCGGTGAACGGTTATACCGACAGCGATAATGACGGCCTAAGTAACTTGGCCGAGTACCAAGCGCTGACAAACCCACTTAATCCAGATACGGATAGCGATGGGGTCAATGATGGCTTGGAGGTCGCAGAGGGGCTAGAGCCAAGGTTAGCGCTCGAGCGGTTAACGGATAAAGACAATGATGGCTTTAGTGATAAAGCCGAATTGGCGCTTGGCAGTGATACCCAAGATGCGACGTCGATTCCTGAGCTTGCTGGTACCTTGCTGAGATTTGAGCAAGGGGAACTCGATACCTTCTATTGGTACCATTACGGTGATTCATCCTCTGCGCCTATCATGGAAACCGAGTTAGGACAGGGTGGACTTGCCTTGAGTTCATTCCAACCACGCACTTTCTATACCGAATTTTATAGTAATGGTGGTGACCTAAGATTTAAGCTCGGGTTCCAAGGGAAAAAATCGGGTGAGATCGTTAATAGTGAATTTTGCGATAACATGGCTCAAGTTCGTATGCTCGTTAATGGAGTTCGAACGGAGTTTATGTGTAATAACTCGCGAAATAGTTTAGGCCAATATGCGCGTGAACCTGTTATTTCACTACCTGAAGGGAAGGTGAGGCTAGAAATATCACTCTTTAGCTATGACTACTATCAGTTTAGGGCCGTGATTGATGACTTATTCATTCCGGCCATCCCCGATCATGACCATGACGGCATTCTCGATGGTTGGGAATACCGTTACTTCAACGATCTTGAGTCAGAAATTTCTGAGCTGAATGACCAAGATGAAGATGGGCTATCTGATTATCTTGAAGCGCAATTAGGCTCTAACCCATTTATGATTGATAGCGATGGTGATGGCTTAAGGGATCAATGGGAATATCAGCATCAACGTGATCTGCAAAGCCGTGATGCCGATTTAGACCTTGATGGCAATGGTTATGCTGACATCTTTGATTGCTACAACGATGCTCAATGTGCGTTAACCGGAGATGCGGATAGCGACGGTATACCTTCGGTTTGGGAGCTCGATTATGGGCTTGATCCATTGGTATCAGATGCGTACCAAGATGCCGACAATGATGGCTACCAGAATCGTGCAGAATATGAGGCAGGCAGTGACCCGCTGGATCCAAGCTCAACGCCTGAGGTGGTAAACGATCGTATTTCCTTTGAGCAAACTCAGCCGCTGAATTGGCAACTGACGCATAATGCGGTATCCCATCGCGTGGCTGAAAACCCGCAATCAGGGCAATACAGTAATCGTATTTACTTACCTAATGCTGACGCTAGGCCGACGGCTAAGGTGAGATTCTATGCTGATAAAGGCCGGGTAGAAGTGCCGATAAAAATGCGCTGTAAATACACCAGCTCACGCTATAACGACGGTTATGTAACCGTAAAAGTAGATGGATCTGGCAGTTCTTATCGCTGTGCTTATTACTCAGGATCTGGCTATCGAAGCTACAGTCGCTCCGTGGACACTGGTTGGCATGAACTTGAAGTAGGCATGACTCCTTTATATGGCTCTGGTAACTCGGCGCAAGTTTGGCTAGATAATCTGTTACTCCCTTCATTTATTGATGAGGATAATGATGGCGTGGCAGATAGCTGGGAGCAGCAATACTTCCAAACATTAGATCATGACTTAAGCGTGGATACAGATGCTGACGGTTTAACGGATCGAATGGAATGGCAGCATGCAACCGACCCGACGGAAATCGACAGTGACCGTGATGGCCTACTTGATGGATGGGAGATTGAGGCTGGCTTACAACCGCTGGAGGCCGATGCTGATCGCCTCCTTGATAGCAGTGGCCAAAGTGCGCTTGCTACGTGTGTGGCGGATCTCACTTGTGAGCTAGCTTTGCACCTTGATACCGATAGCGATGGTATTCCTGATGCCATAGAGCGGGATTGGGGTTATGACTATCAAAACGCTAACCTTGAAGACACCGACGGTGATGCCTTTAGTGATGCCAAAGAATATTTGGCAAAAACCGACAGACAAAACCCGAATGATGTGCCCCAAGTCAATGTGATTGATTTTGAGCAAGGCGATTTCGGTGCGTTGTATATAGGTCGGGAAGTCACCCATACTAGTTTGGACAAGTTTCAGGTTGTGCCTGAGAGTGCGATTGGTGGTCAATACCACTTAAAAGTTTCTCAACCGGGATCTGGCTGGCTAAGAACATACTGGCACTTTGAACAAGCAGGCTTTGTTAGCTTTGATTATTTAGTTGAATCAGCATCAGTCGAGGCCAGTTTCACTTTAAGGGTGGAGCTTAACAATAAGACGGTACGCGTGATGACATTCGACGAGCTTGAAGGGCTATCGGCGCAATCGGTCATGATCCCTGTAGAGGCAGGTAAAAACCGCATTGAACTAAACTGGAGCGCGCCTAGCGATGCCAATCTGTACCTAGATAACATAGTGACCACAGGTGAAATTGACAGTGATAACGATGGTTTAAGTGATAGCTGGGAATACGCCATGAGGGGGGACTTGTCTCTGTTGGCTGAGGACGACCTTGATAATGACGGTTTGACTAACTTACAGGAAAGCCAAAATCGTACTCATTACGCTAAGGCCGATACTGACGGTGACGGCTTAACCGATGATTGGGAAATCAAAGTAGGGCTTGATCCAACGATGAACTCACAGTCTGAACAAATCGATGGGGTAAACAGCTTTGAGGCGTGTGCCACTGATATGACATGTCAGTACCCGATGGATCGTGACTTGGACAGCGATGATTTGCCTGATGTCTGGGAAATGCAGCATGGCAGTGATTACCAAGTGAAGGATGCCGATACCTATATTACGGGCTCGGAGTTAACCTATATGGCGCATTTCTTTGCCAATCGCGATGCAAATGTGACGCCATTAGCTAATGTGATGCGAGAAGACTTTGAATCGGACAGCCAGCTGGAATGGAACCTCAGTGGTTGGAGTCATGCGTCATTCAATGAGGCGTTTGATGGCCTGAGCCTTGTCGCTACCCGAAACAGTAATTCTGATAATGCGTTTGCTGAAACTTGGATCCATTCATTGGGTGGTTACGTCAGATTTAATCTTTACTGTGTTGACCGACACTTTTATGTGAAAGTGATGGTTAATGACCAAGATGTGACCAGTACATCCTGTTACGCTAATGATCTGACGCCGGTGTATTTCTACCTAGCTGAAGGGGCGGCCAATATTAAGTTGATAGCCAACTTCCACGATACTTGGAGTAATTCGAAAGGCACGATTGCGCTCGACGAGCTGGTTCTTCCAACCACAGCAGACAGCGACGCCGACGGCTTATTAGACAGCGCTGAGATCCGCTACTTTGGTCACTTAGACCAAACTGCAGATCAAGACACCGACGGTGATGGGTTAACTAACTTGCAAGAGCTGCAATGGCTAACCAACCCAGCTAAGTCAGACAGTGACAACGATGGCATGGATGATAATTGGGAAATCGCTAATGGCGCGAATCCGATGATGGCGGATGCGAATCGCGATCATGATAATGATGGCTTCACCCATTTTGCGTCTTATGTGTTAACCAGTCCAAGTTACCCGCAAGATAAAGACACGGATGGCGATGGCTGGACAGATCTATTTGAGGTTGCCAACGGCTTAAATCCGAAATTAGATGACACCTTGCTGGATCTTGATGGTGATGGTTTCAGTAACAAGCTGGAGTTTGTGATGTTGACCGATTGGCGCTCTGATAGCTCTTATCCTGATGCGACTATTGTCGATTTCCAAGCGGGTACACTCACACCTTTCTATTGGCACCAAGCCGGTGAAGCGAAAGTTAGCGTGCAATCTCGACCGTTTGTTGCCCAGCAGCTTGTATTAGCGCCAGCCCGTGAGGCTGGCTCAAGTACCGCTTCGGTGCGCTTCATCGCCGCGGCCGATGACATCGCGAGTTTTGAATACGGCACTGGCTGTGATGATGAAAGCGATCGCTTAGTGGTCACCGTCAACGGCATGGAAGTGCTAAACGCTTGGTGTGGTAAGGCACAAGGCGAGCTCTTGACCTTCGCAACCCAAGCGGGTGAAAACCATATTGTTTGGCACTTTAGCCATCCAAATCAGCGTGTCAGTCAACTGTGGGTCGACAAGGTCACGTTACCCGCGGTACCTGATAGCGATAGCGATGAGTTAGTCGATGGTTGGGAGCTTGAATACTTTACCAACCTCACGCCAGCCCCATTGGATGATCCTGACGGCGATGGCTTAACGAATGCACAAGAGTTTGTGTATTTGAGCTCGCCACTGCTTAAAGACACCGATGGCGATAAATTACCTGATGGCTGGGAGGTCGCTTATGGCACCTTGTTGCACCAAGCCGACAACCAAGCGGATACGGATCAGGACGGCTTTAGTCATTATCAAGAGTGGTTGGTTCAAACGGTGCCAAATGATTCAGCCAGCGCGCCGCTGGGGCAATGGTTTGATTTTGAAGCGGGTGACAGTCAAGGCTTCAATCAAGCGGGGGGGACGTTAACGAACCTGCAAGTGATGCCTAATGCGAACTTACAGGGCAGCTATGCCGCAGTGAGCACGCCATTGTCCACTGGGCAAATGGCAAGTTTAACTGTGCCGGTGACTGAGCAAGGCGTGTCGCTATTGAGCGTCAGTTACCAGCTACAAGGTAGTGAGGCGGCCAGCTTATGTGTTTGGTTAGATAACCAGCAAGGGCCTTGTATGTCAGGTAATCAAGATGGCGTGTTAGATCTTAAGCTCACCGATGTGCAATTGGTGCGGTTGGAGTTTATCGCGGCGGCGAATGATGATGCCATCGTGCTCGACTCGCTCTTTGTGGCGAATGGGTCATAGTTCAAAAGCATGAATTATGCAAGAAATGGGTGAGCTAAAAGTCAAATAAATGTGACTGATATAAAGGTGCGTGGCATAATTGTCGGCATTTTAAAGTTGTAATCGAAGTTTGAGAGAAAAATGCTAAGAACAGAAGTGGGAAAAGCGGGCAAGCTAGTAAAGGTAATGGCGGCATTGGCATTATCCCTGTCACTTGCTGCATGCAGTGATGAAGGCGTAGTGGCGAAAGTGGGAGACGTTGAGGTGACGCAGTCCAGTTTTGAGCTTTGGTTGAGTATTCAAAACAGTGCCGTTCAAGCGCTTCCCCAAGAACAAGCATTACAACAGTACTTAGAGCAGTTGGCACTAAGCCAAGCGGTTATTCGCCGTGGTGAAGTGGATCTGGACAAGATCCAAGCACAAGCGGCGAGCTACCAACAGCATCAGTTAATCAGTCAGCAGTTACAGCTGGCGGTGGCCGATGAAGTCAGCGATGAAGCCATTGCCAAATTGTATGGGCAACGCGTTAACGAGCTTACCCAAACCAAGCGTAAGCTGGCCCATATCTTAATTCGTGTCCCCCAAGAGGCATCGGATGCTGAGCGATTGCAAGCAAAAAATCGAGCCGAAGAGGCTTACAGCAAGCTTGATACTGGGGCTGACTTTGCCGAGATCGTCCTTGAGTACAGTGAAGATGAACGCACTAAGCAACAAGGCGGAGAGCTAGGCTGGGTCGGGAAAGAGCAAGCGGAAAAAGCATCTATAAGCCAAGCGTTTAGTTTGGAAACGGGCCAATATTCTCTGCCTATCGCGACTAAATATGGGTTTCATATTGTGACGCCTTTGTCTGCGGAGCAAGCGTTTACGCCAACATTAGAGGAGCTCAAAGGCAAGCTAAGTTACGAATTAAAGCAACAAATTCGTCAGCAAACCCGTCAGCAGTTGCTCTCTGAAGTTAGCATTGAGCGAGTGAAGTAAGATGAAGCAGAACGGGTTACTAAACAAAGGGCTAAGTGTTAGTTTAAGCATTGGCTTAACCCTAGGGTTAAGTTTAATGTTAGTGGCCTGTGGTGGCCAAAATGCTAACACGCAAGCGCCGCCGCAGCAGGCCAAGGCAACCCCAGCGCCGCAAACGTCAGCGCAAGAGGTCATTGCCAGCGTCAATGGGCAGCACATTTATGTTGATGAATTTGAATACGCGCTTAATAAGTTAGGTGCCGATTTAGTTGAGCCAACAGAGCAACTACAGAAAAAAGTGCTCGATAGCCTTATCGTTAGCCGGGTGATGGCAAACGAGGCGAAAGCGGCCATGAGTGAGGCCGATTTAGCTGAGCTGGCATTGGCGGTAAAGTCATACCAAGAAGAGTTACTGGTAAAACGTTATTTAAAAGCGCATCTATCCGTTACTCCGGTTTCAGAGCAAGCTTTACAAACGTATTACCAAGAGAACTTACCTTTATTTGGGCAAGACTGGAAAAAAGAATTCTTGCTGATCAAAGCCAAGCCTCAACAGCACGGCTCAAAACAATTATTGGCCGCGACCGTCAAAAAAATTGCCGAGTCGGATGATTGGCAAGCCTATGCCAATCAATACGCTGAGCAAGTGAGTTTTCAGCATGCGGAAGTGCGCGTGTCGTTATTACCTAAGCAATTAGCCGAGCTGTTGCAAGCCACCGAAGTGGGGCAAAGTCATTTTAGCCAAGACGGTTTAACCGTCGTTAAGGTGCTTAAGCAAACAGAGATTCCAGCTAAAGCTTACCCGTTGGTAAAAGAAGAGATCCGAACTCGCCTTGCGCCAATGGCGACACGAGATGCATTAAAACAGTTAACTTCGCAGATATTGGCTGAAGTCGTCGTTGAGCGGTAAGCCCTAAGTCAGCCCGAGTCATGGAGAGACCGAATGTTGTGCGCAAACCTAAAGCAAAGTAAAACTATGCTAGTTAAGTTACTAGTAACGTTAGCTGTTTTGCTATTAGCTGGGTGTGGTGGTGGCAGTGATTCTGTCGACGATAAACAGCCATCCCAAGAGCCTGCGGTGCCAACAGAGCCTCCAAGTGTCTCAGTCGAGCCCAGTGTTGCACCTTCTGTTCAACCTCCGATTATTGCGACCGTTGGGCCAACTCGCCCTCCCGTTTGGCCGAGCAGTTTGCCCACTTATGAGCCATGGCCCACTTTTCCGCCAGATGTTGAACCTTCTAAGCGCCCATCAGGTGAACCTTCGCCAACCCCTTCGGGTGGGCCAACGTCTGAGCCATCGTTAGCACCAACGCCTGATTCGTCGGTTGAACCATCGCCAGACCTCACGCCTGAGCCTTCGGTGGGCCCATCGCTAGGCCCAAGCGTGGCGCCTTCAGTAGACCCCTCAACTGAGCCATCATCTGAGCCCTCAACTGAGCCCTCAACTGAGCCCTCAACTGAGCCATCATTGACACCTTCGGTTGAGCCTTCATTAGCGCCAACGGTCAGTCCTTCGACAACCCCATCTACTGAGCCTTCTGTTGAACCCAGTACAGAGCCTACTCCTACAGTAGAAGTGAGATTAGAGACGCCGGTCAGCTATATCAGTGCCAGCGAAATAACATTAACAGGTACCTTAGTTGAAACGGTTGCGCCTATTGTTCAACCAAGATCGCTTGCTCGAAGTAGAATGGTTTTGTCGGCCAGCTCTTCGCCAAACGAAACCAACTTGGCGCTAGGTAGCGTAAAAGCCTTGCATGGACGTATTGCTGGGGTGCCGATCACGGGCAGCATTGATGGTCAGCGTTGGTCTATCACCGTGCCCTTGCTGGAAGGGAATAATCAGCTGCAGTTAATCCTAACGGACAGTAACGGCTTTGAGCATGCAGAGTATTTTAATATAGGTCGCACCCTAGATAATGCACCACTGGTGGTGAATTTTACCGCTCCTGTCCAAGGTGAATTGCTAACCCAAGCGAACCCAGTCGTCAGAGGGCGGATTGTATTAAAACAGCCCTCAAACAGCATTAGCGTGGCGTTAGATGGCAAACCCGTACAGCAATTACAGCAAGTTAAAGCCAATGAATATGAGTTCGTCACGCATGCCCTAGATTTAATATCAGGCTTAAATATTTCAGCGTTAACCGTGGCCAGCGATCAAGATGAGCTGGTGGAAAAGCTTTACCTGTTTTATCAACCCGAGCAAGTTGACTCACTCGGCCCGCAGGTGGTTATTCTTGCCCCAGAAGAATTTGAGCAACTGAGTGATGCCAGTTTTATGCTGGTGGCCGATATTATTGCAGAAGCGGGCATAAAGCAGCTTAGCTTAGATGGTCAGTCCGTTGGCAATAATATTACCGGTATGAACTACTACCAGTTGCGTGCGATTAAGCAGTTTGCCGAGGGAAGCAATGTCGTCACCGCTGATATCAAGGTGGTGGATGTGAATGATCGTGAATACACAAAATCGGTGCAATGGCAGCGCGATACCGTATCACCCATCATCGAGTTAGCTAACTCAGTACTGGCTTATCCTGCCCTGAATACCGTGATTGAACAGTCGGTTAACTTGCAGGGGGAAGTCATCGACGCCAACCTAGCCAGCTTATTAATCAATGGCCAAAGCGTCAGCTTATCACCCAAAGGTATCGGCCGTTATCAGTTTAATCATGAAATGCAGTTAACACCGGGTGAAGAGCACATTGTTAGCCTTGAGGCATATGACCAAGCCGGTAATAAGGGCGATGTAGCCCTGCGTTATTTACTTGATTCAAGTTACCTGCTTAATCTTGCTCAACCGACTTCGGGCAGCAAAATATTACTGGGCTCAGGCCCCTTAATGGTCAGTGGCACCCTGTCGCAATTGCCTGCATCAGCCAGCATTCGCTTAAGTTTACGACAAGGTGCCAAGCAAGTCGCGCAAGCGCAACACGCGCTGAGTTCGGCCTTCTTCTCCTTTCCATTGACCTTAGACAATAGCGTCGGAGACATGGCATTAGATGCCGTGCTGCTGGATGGCAATGGCAACGAGGTCGCGAAGCAAACCACGCAGCTGACCATTGTTGATCCAACGGCCACCGAATTGGCCATGGTGGGCACTCAACCGCAAATGAATAGCCAAGACGCCGCGCCAAATGGCTTTTTAGCCTTGCATTTTAACAAGGCCGTTGAACTGGCTAAGCTTGACTTGAAAGTGTTTGAAACGGCATCAGGCTTGACCTACCAAGATATGGACCAACCCGGAGCGGATAGTTTCAATGGTCAGGGGCATCAGCTCGTTAATGTCGCTCGCGCCAATGAATTAGTGGCTGGTCAGGTTTCACTATTACCTGGCAATAAAAGCCTGACCTTTTACCCCGCACGACCTTTTGCTTACAACGCACGGGTAACGGTGGCATTGAGCTATGACGGCGCCACTCTGGCAAACTATGAGTTTCAAACCCGCTTATTGCCGACCATAGTCACGGGTAATGTACTTGATATTAACGGCTCACCTTTGGTGGGGGCCATGGTCGACATTCCGGCCTTAAACAAAACCGCGCAAACCAACCAAGACGGGGCTTACCAGTTTAGGTTTACCGCTGAAGAAGAGCGTGAAATTAGTTCAGGCAACTACTTGATCCGTTTTAACCCTAATATGCATCAAGCCAGCTACTCGAGCACTGAGAGTCGTGAACGCATTAGCCAAGGTCGATTTAACCAAATTTCAGTTAAACGTTTAGCGCCGATATCCGACCAATCAGGCTTTACCACTTTGCAGGCAAATCAAGTGAATAGCTTGATGAATGGCGCCTTGAAACTGGACTTTCAGGCAGCCAGTTTTACCCTGCCTGAAACCAGCCTTGCTACCATGGTTCAAGGCCAATTTCTGGAATATCACCAGTTAACCGTGCAGCTAAACCCTGCGGCCATGCCTTTATGGAGTTATGCGGTACAGCCCACGGGCATTTTAGTGGATGGGCAGTTAGCGGTGGACTTTGCCTTGCCGCGGCTTAACGGCGGCTACGAATACTTGCCAGAAGAAAGCACCTATGTGTTATTGCTTGGGGCATCGGCTGATGGTGCCACGCTCACCCCGGTTGGCGCAGGGCAAATTAAGCAGCACAGGGTAGTGAGTGTGGGCAACACCGAGTTTAAGCGACTTGATTACATTGCCTATGCCAGTGTGGATCCGTCGCACCAACCCCTATTTGAAAAATATATTAGCGAACAATGGAATGTGGCTAAGTTAATGCAGGCATTAACTCTCGCGGCATCAAGTAAATAGAGTCAGGGATAGAACATGAAAGCGTCTAAGATGTACCGTGCGTACTTACTACTTGCGATAATGCTAATGTCGGCTATCTACAGCCAAAGCATTCATGCCGTTGGTCTGGCTTCGCCTATTCCTGGGCCTTATATGCCAAGCTTTTATTGGAAGCATGGCGCTATCTTTACTCGTGCCTTAGCGCTTGATAATGGTCACCCGCAATATGTTGAAATAGACGGCGCAACGGGCGCAGAGGTGGGCTACATTGGCTCATTAGCCTCACCTGAGTGGCAAGATGCTTGGCAAACGTCTGCTGATACTTTTCTTGCTTACCAAGCTCGCTATCAGCATCACATGACACCTTCGGAACAAAATGCTGACCTGCCGAAATTAATGTCAGTGGAGGCATATAATCAAACTGATTTTTTCACTATTGATGATAAGCCGGTGAATAAGCAGCCTATCAGTGCTCCTTATACCCATGTGTTAGTGGTCAATGAAAAGCGTATTTTTAGTACCAGTGGGGAGTTTTTGATACTTGATAAGTATCAATTAGATCCTTCTCAAAGCATCGCTGGCAATAGTAAATCTTTGTTGGTTGACCCAAAAGGGCAAGTGATCTTTCAAAGCCCAAACAATATTGGCTTTCGTGTTGGCTTTTATGGTGATCCTAGTGCTCCAATGAGCGAGGCAAATAAGCGCTCAGGTCGTGAAAGTAGCGATGAAATTTTCGGTCCATTGGCGGGTGTACCGCTACAAATGGGCTTCACCGGAGGCGGTGTAACCGACGAAAAAGGCAAATATACCTTCACTTATTTATTGCCGCCTTGCCCAGGGTTCTCATTTCATTACACCACAACCTTCTGGGCAACCATGTATTACCAAAGGTTTAACCCACATCATGATGGGATTATGCCTTATGTCATGATGCGTGATGATTATGACTTCTGTATGGGGTACGAAGTCTATGACCATCGCGTGATCCCCATTAAAGCGAGTTTATCAACTTATAAGCCAGCGATAGATTTTCCGGTTGACCTTATTGTACTCAATGGTTTTGCTAGCGTAGTTGAAGGCGGTAAAAACGTGCCGATTGGCAGCGAAACTCGTTATGAAAGCTATAAAGAGTCCGGTGACAAGCAGCTATACCGTATTGCCAGACAAAATCGCGATTATGATTCAGATGGCACTCCAGACACACTTTTACTTGGCGGCATTGAATATGTGCCTGCTGACGAACCAGAACAACCTGATGTTGCCGTATTTAACCCGGCAGCAGAAGAGATACAGGGGGTTTGGTTATCAGGTAGTGAGCTACCGCCAGAGATAAAGGCTAAGCTTGATAGCGCCCATGCTTTGCAGAAACAGCTATTTGAACTTAGGCAAAAAGGTGAAGACGATACCGGTATTGTTGACCAACTGGCGAGTTTGGGGGTCATTGAAATCGAGCCAGACTTTACCCGTCAAGCCGATTGGAGTGATAACTTCGATGACTTTGGTAAACTAGCCGAAATCAGCAAAGAAGATTTATTAAAAACCGATATCTATGTGGTTCGCAGCTCTAACGGTGAGTTGGTGTATGAGCGCGAAGGGATCCCCGTTGATGAACTCGATAGCGGCATAAAAGACGGCCGCTTTAACTACACAGTTAAATTACGTGGCGGCCTAGCTACCGAGCTATCTTACAAAACCTACCAAGATTTTAGCCAATGGCAGATAGACGGCCATATCCAGCCTAAATTTCAGCAGCGCCAAGCCGACCATTTAAGAGCGGGAGAGCTGGTTGAAGTCTATGCCATCAACCGTGTAACGGGTTACATGGGCGTTATGCCGGTGCGCCTTAAAGCCGCAACAGGGGGGAGCTTGCTACTTAGCTTCCCTATCGACGAACTAAAAATGACAAGACCGAACCTAAAGGTCTGGTCAACGCGTAAAACCCGTCAAGAACTCGGCCTTAACCAAGGGCAAATTGACGAATACCTTATTGGTAATGAAGGGGCGGGCTTAACTCAGGACATGTTCCTTGCTCTTTATACCGAATGGACTAACCAGGACGGCTCACCGATTCCGGCAGTGTTAAGTGATTTTGGTTATACAGCTAGGCTGGCTAGTCTAGTTGATGATCAGGTATTGGGAGAATATAACGCCAGCTCAGTGAGCCAATTCTCCGTGCTCCCAGGCATTCAATTACAAGCGTTAATGCTATTTCGCGACAACGTAGACAACCAACGCTTTTATGTGCAGGTACATGCCAAGCCCGAAGCCGAATCTCCTGATTTTAGCTCAACCGGCAGACACCAAGGCAAATTGGGTCAGCGCCCCGATGAGTTCGTGCCCTTTAAGGTACCCGTCTTTGATGAAGATGCAACCAGTGCCATTCAAGACAATTTAAATGCACAAAAAAGTGCCAACCCAGATTTCGAATGGTACAAAGCCGACCCGATTTATCACTATGTTTATCGCCCAGAGTATCAGTTTAGTCAGTACACTTTGCAGATCGATGAGATAAACCGTAAGCCTAATGGAGGGGAGCTAGAAAATATAATAAACCAAGATCTTCCCGTCATCACAGCAACCGATGAATTACTTGATCTGCTTCATCTGATTGCGATTGATGAAAACCTTGCTTTGGATGCTTGGGCTATTAATGGCGAGCAAGAGCTCATCTTTGATATTAACGGGTTAGAGGTGAAAGCGAGCGTTAACCAAGGCACCAAGCAGGTCACCTTTGATGATTTGAGTGTGTTGAGTGACCTCAGTGTTGAAGACTTTATCAGTATTCGCTTATTTGCCAACAATGACTCTGCAAACATTCTTTGGGAATATGCTTTTGAGTATATATTTATTCATTCGAGACTGATTGGTGATAACAATGAAACTAAAGATACCTATTACGTCACCGCCGATAACCCTGTTGTTGAACTAAAAGCGGGTGTCTTGGGATATGCGAATCGAAGCCAAGAAGATCAGAGGCCATATAGTATGTTTTGGTCAATTGCAGGGGACGGTAACTTTTCACAACCATTACAACCAAACAATAATATTGGCATTTTTGATAACACCTTAGTCATGCCCAGTACAAAAGGTGCTAAAGGTATCGCATCCGTTAGTTTAAGAGAAGGAGGTGCTTCATCAGCCAATGCTCAATGGAAAACGGTTGAAGTGTTAGCTGGTAAACCAGCAAGTATTACCATAGAGCAGTCAGCTAACAGCGTCGTAACCCTAGGTCAAAGTGACGTCAAGTTAACTTTTACCGTGAGAGATGGCTCTCCAGCGAACAACTTAGTGGAAGATGGTACGGCTGTCAGCATTCAATTTGCAGATAGTTTAGTAATGAAAGAGCATGACTTGCTAACGAAAAATGGTGTCGCCTACGCCATTTTTACTGGTGGTGAGTTTGCTAAAGATGAAACGGTTATTACTGCTAGTGTAGGTGAAGGTGTTACGGCGTCCACCACGTTAGCGATAGAGCCCCTAACGGTTACAATTACACCTGAAAAATCGACTTTAAATAAGCGAGAAACGACTGAGGTTAGTGTCAAGGTGACAACGCTGAGTGGGCAACCAGCGGCTGGTGTACCGGTTAGCTTATCGGCGGGTAAGGGACTATTTAAAGAGCAAGAATTGATTACCGATGCATACGGCCAAATAAAAACCACCTTTACCGCGGGTTTGAATGAAGTTTCCGATAAGTGGGTTGCCCAGGCAGGCTTTGTCGGTATTGCTCAGCATGAATATGAAGTTAAATCACCTTCATCGCGCTCAATTGATGCTCAAGATACCATGCTGTTAGCAGATAAATCGACGGCAGGCATTTTGACAATGGATGCCTATGGCGTTGAAACCACTGCAGGTTATGAAGTCGAAGCGACGGTTAATGTGCGCGGTGAAGTGGGTGATACTCTGAGTATTGGTGATATGGCCGATCCTAACTTAGAGCCGCTAGTATCTATCACGATGAATCAAATTAACTATGGCTATAATGGTTATCAGTTCAATGATGGCCATGGTTTTAACCCTGGTTTAATTCAAGGCGTCACGCTAGTCAATGATCACCCTCTGGGGGGGGGGCGAAGCGCAGCATTCTTAGCTGATAGTACCATGACGGTCACCGCTAATGCGCTGCTGGATTTTAGAGAAAATATAGGCTTTAGGCTCGATATTAAGCCTCTTGGCGAAGGCCAAATTCTAGATTATGCCAGCAGTGGTTTGAAGCTCAGTTATTATGGCCAGCAGCTAGAGTTAAGTGTGGGAACGTCAAACGGCAGGCAAACCCTTAAGGTGCCTGCAACCTTGGGCCGCTGGCACAGTGTTGCAGCAAAGGCAACCAGTGATGAGTTAGTCTTATATGTAAACGGTGAAACGCACACCTTAACATTAAATGGAGCCTTGCAACCAAGCGTGGGCGATATTGCCATGGGTGGTTTAGATGCGGTGATCCGAGGATTCAGGGTTTATGATTACAGCAGCCTACCATTAATCACCTTCGCCGATGGCAGCACTCGCACTACGTTACAGTCAACTAACCAACAAATTACCGTAAAAAGCCAGGGCAACTTAGGTAAGTTAATGCTAAATAGTCAACTGAAAAGTTTACGCGTAGCATTAATTACCGACACCCAGCGCAACTATGCATCGCTATTAACAACAGCTGGGTATCAGGAAGTCGCTCTTAAATACCTATTTACTGTTTCACCACAACGACCAACCGCACAAGTTGGATTACCGCTTGGTTTTATCATGTCATCGGCTCACGCTTGGAGTTGGGACTCGGTGTGGGAAGGAGTAAAAACCACGGTATCTGTTTTTATTCCTTATGAAGACTTTATCATCATAGGTGAGCAACTGGTTTATCTTTACAACCAAGATTGGGAAAACTTTGACGCAACGACATTAGCATTTGCTTCCATTGGAGCGGCAACCATCATTCCCGTAGCTAAGCCGCTTAAGCCCTTGTTAGGGCCAATCAAAAAAGTGGTTGATGGTATGCGAAGATTTCCAGGCTCCAAACACTTTGCCGGAGCCATGGGAACAGCCGCTAAAGCTGGGCTAAGTGGTAAAACTGAAAAGTTAGTCGATATGTTGCCGTTTATCTTAATTGCTGTTGAACTATACGAAGACCCAGAAATTTTCGAATTTTTCATGTCCGCGATTCAAAGTGAAGATGATTTGTGGGTATGGGTTGAATACATAGCTGAAGTAGTAAGACTTGAAGGTGGCTTGGATGTGTTGGCAAGTCAAGTTAATGCATCAGAAGAGCAAGCCATTGCTTCTTTACCCCTTTCTTATTTCATCTCAGCAGCTCATGCAGGCTCGACTAAAAATATCGCCGACAAATTGAAAGCAAAAATTCGGCAAGTTGTTAAAGCTATCGATACAGAAGATGCAGAGCAATTGACCAGTATTCTTCGAGATGTGATGCGCAACGCTGACTTGAAAAAAATAGCCGCGAGTGGTACCTACTCATTGCGTTTATTTGCTTCATTTGGCGGACGTAATTTGCAAAAGTTTGTAGCAAACAGCAAAGATTGGCGGGTCAATCGCTGGCTGGTTATGTTCAGTGTGATGTATTTAGTCGAGGAATATACTGAAGGTCGACTGCAACTTGAAAATGGTAGTCAGATCACCGCATTGGTGAATAATGTGCTGTCTAACAATATTAGTAATGCTAATGGTGCCGTATTTCAAATCGTACAAACGGCCTATTACCACGCTTTACACCAAGGTAACAGTGAGACATTTCCTAAAGTGATAGGGATAGATACTGTTCGTCCAGCTTATTACTTAACCAATGGTGTTCAGCAAGGTAATGCATACGCTCGGCAAGTAGATATTTTGCTCGAGAAAGCACAAGAAGAGGCGTTACAAGAAACGTGGGTTGAGCTTAAGTCATACAGTAAATCGACAATTAGTGGCAGTATCAAGCCAACTGGACAGGTTAACCCAGGTCAAGGGGCAAGTCGGGGGAATGCCGTTTATCGTGAGTTTTTCCACGATTACCGCTTGAATAGGCACTTTATTACCCAAGACCCTAATCACAAGAGCTTGATTTTAGAGGTGGGAGATACAGTATATAAACCAAGTCATAAGCTGTTGTGGTTATTTCAAGATTTCAAAGTACCAAACGGTACTAGAAACAAAGGGCAACCACCTACGCCAAGGCAATTGGAAAACTTCATCGCCAAAGCATGTAAAAAACCGACGGATGTAGCCAGTGCTGACTTACAGTACAACTTCAGCCAATCTTCAGAGAGTCTGTTAAAAGCGGATTGTGAAAAAGAGGCTAAATCCTATGTTGAGCTGCGTAATACACGCTCATACTTCACTGAATTATTGGACGTTATTGGCTCTGAGCTTGCCATAGCTGTGAAAGAAGAATTATTAGATGTTGAATGATTGGGGCACGAATATGGATTTAGAACAACTCGACACCAGCGACTGGCTCACCAAAGACAAGGCTTGGGTAGCCGAGCGTAAAGCCAAGTGGGAGCAGTTGGAGCCCATGCTACTAATACAGCGCAAAAAAACCGAAGTGAATGCCATCAAGCAGTATTTTTTGCGCGGCAAACAACCAAATTGGAAAAAATACCAAGACTGGGATAAGTCGCCTCGGCCATTGAATCTCTTTTTGTTCTTATGGCTTCACCCCAGTGATGACGTTGCTGTGTTGAGTCAGGCCTATCGGGCTTATATGGAATCTAAACTGATTCATCCTAAGGATATTCCAAGTGGTTTTGGCGAATTTATGACAACCGAGCTAAGTTATTTTAGTCGGGATTTCGATGATGACCTTGAGGCCTACGCCGCTCTCCATCCTTATGTGGGGGAAAAGAACATCACCTTGTTTCGGGTAATGTACCAAGACCATGACTATATCAAAGCGCAACTTAAGCCCCGCTTTCGTTTTGAGCGCCACTATCTTGAAGCTGTTGCTGGCGTATTTAGGTACGATGGGTACATCAGCTTTATGCTTTTGGGGTTTTGGTTGCTCAAGTCTAATACCTCTCCTTTTTGTCGCTACAGCTTGTTTCAATACCCAGAGGTGTTGGAGTTGTGTTTAGCCTCTTTGCCTTATGACAAAAGCTTTATCCCAGATATTCAAAACCCCATTGGTGTTGCAACGTATCAAAAGGCCCTTTATCGCATTTATCATTTCGACCTTGAGCAAGAGGGCGACACCCCGCGCGCCAATGCCGTGCGTTATTTACGCAAGCGGCTGGATGAATTGGAATGTCGACCCGAGTTTAAGCAAATGTGGCAACAGGTGAAGGCGGGAGAAGTTGAAGTGAATGACCCTTGGGTGCGTGAGCGCTAGGTTAACCTGTATTTTGGGGATAAGCGCCAAAAGCATAGCAGCGAGTCGAATGCTTTTCTCGCTGCTTTGCTTGAAAGCTAATGCGCAGCAACGATACGCAGGGGCAGCATTAAGGTGATAGTGCAATTGTGACTATTGTTGTAAGTTAAAATAATACCTTATTGCTTGTGCTGCTTTGGCGTCTGTTGGCGCACCAGTCATGGTGCGATTTGCGCACACAATTTATCGCTGCATTACTGCAGCTCCCACAGGGTTATTACAGCTCTCACAGGGTTGCCGCCTATAAGGTGGACGGGCAGCAATGCTCGCTCAACATCGTCACGGGAGCGGGCGTAGCGCAGCAGTTAATCAAGTACTTTATCCCTTGGTTACAAACCTGCCCGGTGAGTGACATGGAATGCAAACTGACCAGTGAGGATGAATAACTTGCGTTAAACGCCTGACATTGCTCTGGCGATAGTCAATGTAAAACGCCTTTTGCCGTGATAATCCGTCTCTTGTTATTTGGATTAAGTTTGAGTGCGACCAAGGTCAACTTTATCTGAATTTCATCTGCGGTAAATCGTTAAACTTCTTTATTATTAACCACTTTATAATCTTGGCTTGGGCTTAATGGCTAACAACACTCAGGCCCTAATACGCGTTTGGTATTTTGATAGGGAGTCAGTATGACACTGGAACAGTTAGCGCCGCCAGAAATTTGGATCACGCCCGATCGCAGAACAGGGCCAGAGGTGAGGACACAAGCTATTACCGCGTTTGGCTTTTGGCACTTGGATGACCCCGAGTGGTTAGCTCAGCGCGAGCGTGATTGGCAACGCCTTGCTAAAGTATGCTTTGATGATACCCCCAAAGCGGAGCGCAAGCTTTATCAGCAGTATTTTATGTATGGCGAAGAGTTTGGTTATATTGATCCTATCACCTTGACTTTGTTGACACCTTTTTCCAGCAAAGACGAGTTTTTAGCGCTGTTTAACTCGCCGCTACTCGATGATGACGAACGAGCAAGGGTAATAAGTCGCTTTGTTTTTAGTTGTCGAAAAGGAGAGCTAGAGCTGCCTTGGTATCAAAGCCATTGCGATATTATTATCTCGGCCTTTTTTAGTGGCGGCTATCAGCTTATCAAGTCACAAACCTATGCTGACCAAGTAAAGCGAATTTCTCCCTTTCCATACGATTGGTGTACCGGCTTTTTATACCGCATCGAGTTATTGTTAGAAGGAGAAATAACATGGATCCCCGTACTGACACGTTATAACTATTTTTTGTCTGCCTTATCTTTTGTAACAGAAGTTGATAAACGAAAGCGTGTAGAAAAGTTGTTAGCCAGCACACTTGAACTGGTTGAAGAAGAATTAGCGCTTGGCAATTTAACTGGGCAAGCCTTAAAGGTTGCTCAGCAATATATCGCACGCCAAGATGATATTACGCAAGCATGGCAGCTCGGTGCGCAAAGAGCCGAAGCCTTGGCTAACCAGTCATCCTCCGTGAGTAACAAAGGCGTAAATTAGGGAATACCAATGACAGACGTTTACGGATGTGTAGTGGTACAGGCAAGTGCTGAAGTAGTGGCCAGCTTTAACCAGCACCGCGATACTGGATTAGAGCAATTAGTGGCCTTCGCTGGAGCCGAACAAAGCATTAATGATGACTGCGATGTCTTTTTTGATCAGCTAGAGATAAAAGGAGACAGCGGTTTGTTTCACTTTTCTCGACCTTATTGGGTCGCCACCGTTAAGCGGTTAGCAAAAACAGCCACAGGGATTGGCTTATACCTGCGCGCCAGAGACGAATATGGCGGAGAGTATTATTTTGCGCAAAATCCACAAGGTGAGCGAGTGGCATTTTTTGCCGGCGGCCCCGAGGCTGATTTTGACAGCGAAGAAGGCGATATGGTCGATGATAGTCAAATGCAACAATGGCTAGCTGTGATACCTGACACCATTCAAGCTGACTTTCCGTTTTTAATCACGTTTGAAGATATCGAGTAGTTTATTTCTCGTTTAATGGTATCGGTTCAAGTGATAACAACAGCCGATGCCGATTTTCGAATGAAAACCAAACAAAAGATATTTTTCCGATAATGTAATCGGAAGTAACCCAGCCAAATTGGCGACTATCCACGCTGCCACTTGGGTTATCGCCAGCGAGATACAACTCCCATTGGCCATTGTTATTTCTTTTCTCCTTTAACCGCTTTGCCAATACCAAGTCGCTAGCACTGCGTTTTAGCACTATCACATCACCTGTCGTTATCGTATTGGCTTGATTGGACCAAGTATCGACGACCACCACATCGCCAACTTGCAGTGTAGGAGTCATAGATGCTGACGGAATATGGTAAAAAGCAAAGCCAAACCATTGTGCTTTATAGGTGTGGCAAAGATAAGCCACCCCGCAATAGAGTAAGGTTGACATGAGTAAAGCAATATAGCGCTTAAGGCTAACCGAAGCCTGCCCATCACGGCGAAAGAGAATAAGGGCGGCAACATAGCTTAGCAAATGAATACCGAATAAACCCACTAAGAGCAGTGTAAAACCAATGGGCTCTAGCACCCACCTTGATATAGCAAGGGTTGCCACCCAAAGTAAAGCCATCACCAATGGCCACATCACTCGCATAGGCTTATGAGTGAATAGCAAGGCACTGCCGGGGATAAATACCCCTAATATCAAAGGGGATAGGTTTGTTTTGCTCATTCGATATTGGTTGATATCAATCAGTTGAATTTTTATGTGATGTTAACATGTAAAGCATTTTTCGAAGAGGTAACCCTCTCTCATCCATTTATCATTTCGACCTTAAACAAGAAAGATATACACCGCTACTCAAAGCTGTGAAAGGTTTTTATGGTGCTTTATAAAACTGGGTTTAAAGTTGTTTATCAGAGTAAAAAACTTTCTTTTTGTGATTGTGTAGCAACAAAAACCTACCCCTAAAATAAGGCCGAGTGCCAGCTTTTCTATTTCGCTTAGCAAACTGAGCCAGTAAGATTAACCGAAAAAACACCCAAAGAGTGCGCTATGTGGAAAAAATACTTAGCTGAAAATGGGCTGGAGAGTGAGATTCACCCAATCAACAAGTTGTTAACTCACTACCAGGGGATAGAGCGCTATCTGCATAACTCATACGAGCCTAATCAGCAATTAACTGAAAAAGTCGAAAAGTATCTGAATGAGCATGATCAGCTAAATATTGAACAGCTATACAGTATTATTCATGAGTTATCCATTTTTTGCGTATCGTTTTATGCAAAAACACCCAGTAAAGAGCTAGGTTTTTGTGATTTTTGGCAACCAGCAATGCAACCTTTTGAAGAGTTTATCTCGCAATGTGGCTTGCTACGAATTGAGCATTCAGCTAAACCCATAATTAAACCCTTGATTATTATAAACCGATTAAAAAAAGAAAAGAATTATGCTTTCATGGCTCAAGCAACGCTCCAGTAAACACACTTTACATCAAAGTAAAAATGATAAAAGGCAGTTTCAAAATAGGGTGCTAAGTGGCGTTGAGTTACTAAAGTGCCCCCAAAGAGTTAGCCTCATCAAAGAGATAAATAAATCTATATCAATTAGCCAAAATCACTGGGAAGAGCTCTATAGCTCGTTAATCATTAATTTCGTCACATTCGTACAAAGTCTGCCTGCATCTGAGGGGGATCATCATTCGTATGCAGGGGGACTTTTAGATCACTCGCTAGAAGCTATGAAGTATGCAGTTAGAGCAAGGCGTGGCGTACTCTATCCGATAGGCGGTAAAGAAGATCTTATTAGCCAAAAGGCAGATATTTTTACTTACGCCGTGTCAAGTGCTGCATTGTTGCATGATGTTGGGAAAGTGATAACTGATTTGCTGGTCGTTCACACGGTTCAAAATCAAGATGAGCCAAAGATCTGGACTCCAACATTGGGAAATATGCCTATTGGCCAAACGTATACTTGGAAAGCAAACAGTAACAGAGCACAAAAGCCGCATGAAATTGCTGGGCTACAAGTCCTTCCATTTCTGATACCTAAAAAAGCCCAAATGTGGCTATTTAGTGATCAAGAGCTTTACCTGCTTTGGGTGTATGCGGTTTCTGGGCAGTATGGGAAAGCGGGATTGCTGGGCGAACTGGTGAAAAGTGCTGATCAAGAATCTGTTCAAGAGAACATCAGCAAGGTTGCGGCTATGCCTGTCAATTCCAATCGATTTCAACAGAGTAGAGTCAATACGGAATCAATGTTTACCAGCAAATTGGTGCAAGTTTTGCGTGATGAGCTACAAAAAGGTGAAATAAGGCTCAATGTGGCAGGTGCAGCTGGTTGGGTCAAAAATAACCGAGTTTACCTGGTGAGCAAACTAGCAGCAGAAATGCTCAGAAACAAAATGTTTGCAGATGAGTCGGTGCAAGCATCAACTCCAAAGAATTTAACTACTATTATCAACATGCTAAATGAGGCTAACCTGCTCATTAGAAACGCTGATGGCGAAGCAATTTACTACTTCAAGATTGTCGATAGGAAGTTCAAAAATGATGATGTGTGGCAACAAACCTTAAGCTTTATTGTAATAGACCAAGAGCAGATTGATCCAAAGAAAACGTTGGGTGAGTTTGAGGGGGAAATCACCGAAGTAACAAGATTTGAGTCTACAGCTGTTGAAGAAATCTTGAAACCCCAAGAGTCTTTACATGATGAAGTTGAAAAACACCCTAAACAGAAGGCCAAAGTAGAAACTCAATCTGAACCTAAAAAAAAAGAAACTGAACCCAACGAAGTAGAGAAAATATCACATGAATCGTTATTAAACGATGTGACAAAGAATGTGAAAAGCCGTTTGCCAGATAGCATAGCCCCACTTGCAAGTAATCCATTAAAAGACGGCAAAACTAGCATCGCGTGGGATGTTGAAGTGAATAATTGGATTAAGCTTATGCTCAAACATAACCAAATCACTTATAACCAGCCAAACAGCCTAGTTCATATTCTTGAGCGAAAGGTTTGTTTGGTTACCCCCTCTATTTTTAAGATGTTTGTTAATGAAAACCCGCAATTGATAGAGTCTATTAGAGAGCTTCAAGGTCAAAGCCGAGGCCAGATACAAAAAACGATTCATCATCAGTACCTAATCAAAATGCATCCGAAAACGCTTACCGGATTCTCAGGTGATAATGAGTTGACAGTTTTGATTAAGGGTAAAAAAAAGCGCTTAATGATGAAGGTGATAGCTCTAAAAGATGGACGTTTGATGTTTGATGAGATACCAGAAAATAACAATTCCTTAGAGTGGGGATTGGCTCCCATGATTTAGCATGAAGCAATATCGTTATTATAAATAATGAAAATAAACTGCATGCAATATTATTCGCATCAGGTTGGAGGGTTGTTTTTATTTTTCCGCCAAGTGAGAGATAAGTTGATATTTAAATCGATAAGTTATAGCGAATTTAACTAAAATTTGGCTGCTTTATGGTTTACAACGTTGTCTAGAGTGGCTTTACTGAGCTAAATATCGCTTATTGCTGATTATATTGATATTTACATTGAATAAAAATAAATAAAACATCATAATTTACGCAAAATTAGTTCAGGCTTGAAGATGGTTTTGGGTGAACGTAGTCGCTGGAACGCATCAATACATACTTACACCTTAATAGATAGGCTTTTGCAAAAGATTAGCTTGGCTCAGTTTTAGGGAGTTATAGTTTCGTAACGCCCGATTTCAGATAATAAGTGCGACATTCATGGAAAGGCGTAGAAGAGGAAGCCAACTGCTGAAAGTGGTACGCTCTTCTCCCCAAAGAAACAAGCAGTACTACCATGAATTATCAGCAGTTGACCGAAGGCAGAAGATACCAGATTTCTGCTCTTTTGGAACGGGGAGTTTCGATTTCTGAAATAGCTAAAGCTGTTCAGTGCCATCG
>NZ_JAIMJB010000015.1 GCF_021295345.1 Motilimonas eburnea | reverse complement strand
CGAGCTGAACAATGAGGTGGGGAGCCCCTCTACAGACGAAGTCAGAACGGATTCTGCTTCAAGGAGCGGGCGGCTTCCCCGGAACTGGTTCAATAGTAAATATGTTTGGTTACAACATACAAGGAGCAGCAGTCATGCTGCGATAATCAACGCATACCCGAAACGATCCCCAGAGCAAGCTCCGGTCCCAAAGCCACACAAAATACCTAGCCCTGACTAATCGCCCCTAAACATTGCACCACGAGTTGCATGGCTCTGACTTGTGAGCTCGCCTCGCCATAGCAACGCAGCTCTGGTGCATTACCCGAGGGCCGCAGGTGCACCACTTCTTGATTATTTAAGGTGATCCTTAGCCCGTCTGTGGTATCCACTTGCTCAACTTGATACTCAGCTAATCCCAAGATGGCCAATAGTTGCTCAGGCGCTTTAATGCCTTGTTCAACAATCACTAAACTGCGCTCACGCGGGAAATTTTGTAATCTATCGCTGGCGGTATAAATACTTGGCAACTCTTTTAGCAAGCTCGAAACAGGCTGCTTACCCGCCATTGCCAATACAGCTAACGCAGGCAATAACGCATCGCGCGTTGGCAGCGCAGTTAACGGCTTACCACCTAAGGTAATATCCGTTGCCAACAAAAAGCCACCATTGGCTTCAAACCCAGCCACGCGCTTATATCCATGATTCAATTCATCAAAAGCCGCAATAACATAAGGCGAGCCGATTTTAGTACGCGCAACTTGCTTAAACGCGCTACATACCTCAATCGCACTATTACAACTGACCGGCACCGAAAGGGCTTCAATTTGCAGGTATTGCGCCGCCAGCAAGCACAAAATATCGCCGCGCAGATAGGTGCCGGTTTCATCGCTCAGCAATGGCCTGTCACCATCGCCATCGGTCGAGAAAATCGCATCAAGTTGATGTTCACGCTGCCAATCTTGCGCCATTTCAATATCGGCTAAGCCCACCGCTTCGGTGTCGATAGGCACAAAGCTGTCACTGCGGCCTAGGCTGATAACCGTCGCGCCCAATTGCTCAAACAGATTGGCGTATAAATCACGCCCTGAGCTAGAGTGCTCATAAATGCCAATGCGCTTGCCGGTTAAAAAGTGAGGCGGAAAAATAGTTAAATTTCGCGCTAAATAGGCTTGCTCAGCTCGGTCATCGCTAGGCGGTAAACCTTGTAACACCATGGAGGGAAGCGCCGTAGTCACGGCTAACATACCTTGCTCATCCTGCTTAGATATTTCACCATCGGGGCGATAAAACTTAAGGCCATTACGATCAAAGGGTATATGGCTGCCGGTTACCATGATCGCCGGCACCCGATCAGCCATAGAAGTGAGTGCAAGCGCCGGCGTTGGCAGCACACCATAATAATCAACGGCTAAGCCAAGTGAATTGGCCGCCGCCATGCAAGCCAGCGCCATTTCAGGGCTGCTGGGGCGATTATCAATGGCTATCGCAATGCGATTGAACGTATAGCTTGCCCGCATCACCTCAATAAACGCCAAGGTAAAAGCACCGCAAACCGGCGCGGAAAAATCTTTAACTAAGCCCCTCGCGCCGCTAGTGCCAAAGGCAATGCCACTATCGTTGATGATTTGCTGCGCACTCATGAGCCCGCCCTGCCATATCTGTCTTCAAAGCGGACTATGTCATCCTCACCTAAGTAAGTGCCTGATTGAACTTCAATTAATTCAAGGGGCACCTTACCGGGGTTTTCTAACGCGTGAATAGTGCCAATAGGGATATAGGTCGACTCATTTTCACTAAGCAAAAAGGTATTTTCACCATTGGTTACCTTAGCCGTGCCCGAAACCACAATCCAATGCTCGGCGCGATGATGATGCATTTGCACCGAGAGTTTCGCGCCCGGTTTAACGGTAATATGCTTGACCTGAAAACGTGTGCCGGTATCAATGGAATCATACTTACCCCAAGGGCGCTGCACATCACGGTGATGTAGCACCTCACTGCGCTCACTGGCTTTTAGGCTCTCAACCAAGTGTTTAACCTCTTGCACGCGAGACTTATCCGCCACCAATACCGCATCCTTGGTTTTCACCACTATGGTATCTTTTAGGCCAATGCTGGCAACTAAGGTTTCTTGCGCATAGATATAAGAATCCTTGGAATCGATATCGAGCACATCGCCGCGAAACACATTGCCGCGCTCATCCTTATCAGAGACCTCCCACAATGCCGACCAACCGCCCACATCACTCCAACCACAAGACATGGGCACCACCACGGCCTGCTTGGTTTGCTCCATCACCGCATAATCAATCGAATCTTCTGGACTTGCAGCAAATGCGGCGGCATCAATGCGAACAAAATCAACATCTTCAGTGGGGGCCTGCATCGCCGCTACGCAAGCGAGATAAATATCCGGACTGTATTTTTCAAGCTCACTAAGAAAGACACTGGCTTTAAACAGAAAAATACCGCTGTTCCACGAATATTGGCCCGAATCCACATAAGCTTTGGCCGTGGCAAGATCCGGTTTCTCGACAAACTCGGCCACTTGATAAATATCACCAGCAGCAAAAGCCGCCCGCTCGCCGCGCTTAATATAACCATATCCCGTCTCAGGGTGATCCGGCACTATGCCAAAGGTCACTAATTGATCAGCGTTTGCAGCATCAATGGCTTGGCTCACCGCTTGGCAAAATGCAGCCTCATCTTTAACCACATGATCGGCCGCCAACACCAGTAACAAGGGGTCGTCATTTGGGTGTTTCGCCAACGCCTGCAGCGCTGCCAAAGCCAACGCAGGCGCGGTATTTTTCGCCTCTGGCTCGAGCAAAATCCCACTATGAGATAGGCCAGCAAGCCGAAGCTGCTCCGCAACCGTAAAACGGTGCTCTTCATTACAAATAATCAGCGGCGCTTGATGCGCAAGCCCAGCCAAACGCCCCGCCGTTGCCTGCAGCATAGTGGCTTGACCGTATAATGATAGGAACTGTTTAGGATGTAGCTTTCGAGAAAGCGGCCACAAGCGAGTGCCCGAGCCGCCAGCCATGATCACAGGAAGTAACATAACACACTCCAGATCCGTTGGATGATTATGTTAATTAAAGACTAGTATTGTGCAGAATGGAAAAAATCATAGGAGAAAGTAATAGAGCACCTTAAAAAGTTTAATATCCTATGATGTATCTACTGTAACTAGGTATGATTTTTTTAGTAACTTTTGCAATTATTATACAGAAAACTAGAGTAAAAAACACAAACAAAGAGAACAATAGCCAAGAATCATGCGCCAAAGAACCACCACTTAATTTACCAACAAACCATAAAATAAATGGGTGAAGGAAAAAAGCGGTAAAACTGGTACTAGCGACAGAATGTACATATCGATTATTGTACTTTTCAAACTTATTTAACCAGACCATAAAGAAGAAACATAAAATCAACTTTTGAAAAAACATTAAATCACCCCCCCCAAATTCAAAAGGCTTTTTATGGTAATTACCAATATCACCAATAAAAGTTTGAAAAGAAGCAAAAAACAAAACAACAAACAATAGAACTAAATCTTTACCATGAAGAAAATCATACACCTTTTCTTTGTAAATCGACGCCATAATTCCAATCAGGTAAACTGGGGTGTAATACATCACACTCTGAAAAACCTCAATATTATCTACGGGCCTGTGAAGAAACACAGCAATCAAAGAAAGAAAAAAAACAAAAACAAGTTGAAATACCAAACTCTTCCTAATAAAAACCATGTGTAGCGGTGACATAATAAAAACAACCACTATAAAAGGAATATACCAATATGCAGTAAGAAAACGACCGGAAAAAACGTACTTTATAGCAGGTATAATATACATTGAAAAAAAGTCATCACCGTGTGGGGAGAAGTATCCACCGAAATCTTCACTCCCCTTGTAAACCAAAATAAAAATAGGAAGAAAACCAAGAACAAGATAAGGCAACATTACATTTTTAGCTTTAGAAATAATAAACTTCTTATACTCAAACTTTTTAAAAAAAACATAATGAAACAAAAAACCAGATATAAAAACAAATAAAGCTGTACCACCAGAAATTAGATTTTTTATCAGAATACTGAAGAAACTATCAAAAACCATCCCATTGACATAGAACGAATGACCAGCCACAATAAATATTATTGCAATAGCCCTAAAGTGATTAAAGGAATTAAGCATTTAAAGTTCCAAGAAAGAAATTAGAAAACCCAGCACGACATAGAATATCGCACTGGGTTTGCTAAAAAATTAAATTTCCGTTACGTTAATATCTAAAATAGTACCAGTAAAACCAAGCCTACCCGATTGAAATCTTAACCTACTATAACTCGGATTACAAACTGGAACTATATCTGTGAACAAACCGGTACTATTTACTCTATGTTGATAGTCGCCAACATTTATAAGCGCTTCTCCGGTATCAACACTCGCATCATAGCTAAGCAAATATAATGAATGTGTTAAGCCTGCCTTTAAATGACTACCACCAATTAATGAGTATGGGTCTGACTCAAAATTTGTTATATCTATTGAATTAGGCCAAATATTACTACCTACAACAGATTCATTTGAGCCATTTAAGCTAGTGCCTAAGTAAATTGGTTTCAGTTGTATATTATGGAGAACACCAGAAAAGTTTTTATAAGAGTTAAGTACAGCTAGTCGTTCTCTACTAGGCTCACAAAGATTTGTTACAAATGTGTACTCACCGGATTCTTGTACTGGATAAGACTTATCACCGATACTGAATAGTGCGACCCCTTCTCTTACATTAGCCTTAAAACTGACGCGATATAATGCACTTTCGAAATTATTCTTTTCATAATTTCCAGCTAATAGTTTAAAAGGAGCCACATTATTGGCAGACAGGTCACCGAAAGTCCAAATATTTGAGGCGTGTGGAACATCGATATTATTGGCCATTCCAGGAGTGATCGCCGTAACATCAAATGCAAATTGCACCATCCAGTTATGTAATGGAGTATCATCGATGGATGATAACACTGATGAAGTATCTCTAATGTTAGTCAAAGGTGTTTTTTGATTACCTGTCAGAGATCTATCATTGGCAGTAAAGCCTGCATCAATACGTCCGCCAACTTCGATTTTCTCATTAAAGACAAGTTTGATCGTTTTCTTGTCAATTGATACAGAAGGAATTAATTCTCTATTGTCTACCGTAATATATCTAAATCCGTAGCCAGGAGCTTCAGGTAACGTACTTGTGTCAATCACCATATTACCTTCTGGCACATGCATAGTGATGCTAACTTCATTATTATTTACATATATAGATTCCGGCTGTAAGGGTTTCCATCGCTTATTTTGTACTAAGGTACTATATATGGCTTTAGCAAAATACTCACCTTGCAATATATACCCCTTAGGGTTTAGATGAGTTCTATCAGTATTCGAGTTGTAGTATAAACGGTTTAGATGATACTTTGGAGTTACTAATACAGCTTCTTGATAATCGTTTGCAAACTCCCAAGATGCAATGGCGATATCATGACCGTAACTCACTCCCGTTTGGTCCATAAAAAGCAGAGGAGTTTTAGTTTCAGAGCTTGTGTTACTCACAACTTGCTTGTAAGAGTTATGTAACTTTCTTAAATCTGTCTTGTACTCTTCTGGATTAGTCTTTGCGTTTGACTCGCCATGTATCCATGTCATAAATGGTACATTAAATTGTTCACCGCTTGCAGCAGTCAAGTTTTCTGCCGCACTTATCATTGTTTCACCATTCTGGAACGGCTCTGTACCATAGGCCAAATCAATAATTTTTTTCCCGCCTCGAGCATGTGGAGCGTAAACAAACTTTGGAAAATCAAGATTGTTTAACTTGTAAAGCTTTTCAAGCTTAGCAAACATGGCATAGGCGTGTGTTTCTCTGGTTTTTTCTTCAAGCGGAACGAGAGAGGTCACATCACTACTAGACAGCTTTTGATTACTGTATGGGCCGATTGCTCTAACGCCAGTAAATAAAAATACTTTATCTTTATTTACTGGACCGTAATTAATTTGAGGGTTTAGCTCAACGTTAGTATGGCCAACGCTTAATGATTGACCTGCAGCTAATACCAAATTGTAATCACTGACACCGGCAGCAAAACCAAAGGGAGTGACAAGGCACAAGGACAATAACAACTTATTTTTCATCATTTTTACAAAGCACCATAAATATTAAAGGAATAATAGAGTAACCAGCAATACCTGATAGAAATGAAGCTTCGAATAGAGACGTAATAAATATGTAAACAGCCATAGCATTACTTAGTCTATTCCTAGTTCTACAGACAAGGTTATAAATAAGAATAGCAATTATACATATTAAGCCACCTAGCCCTAGACTGAAAAAAGCCTGAAGTGCTAAATTATGAGCGTGTGCTGGTGTATAACCGATACTATCTGCGAGAGTAGGAATAGCAAGAGATGTCACTCCAATACCATAACCACTGAGCGGTCTTTCTAGAGCCATATCCCATACAGCTGGCCAGATATAAGTTCTTCCCGTGAAAGTGAGAACCTCCTCTGGATCCCCATGACGAGAAATCGATGTTAGAAAACCGGTGAAGTCATATATTGCGTAAACCAAAATTGTTAAAAAAGTAAAGCTCCCAAGTAAAAGCAGAAAAGATATTAGCTTATTTCTTTTAAAAAGAAACAGGGAGGAGATTAAGAAAGAAGCTAATGCAGTTTTACTATTACTCAATAATAGTGCAATTAAACAAAGTACAAATGCAACAACAAAGAAGTTTTTCTTCAAAACCCCTTGTTTGTAAGAATAGATAAGAAAAATACCATAGACTGCACAGAACCCTCCCATAGCATTCGAGGTTGAAAAGACTCCACTCATTCTAGGGCTGACATACAGAACATCATTCAACCAATATATGTGGCGACCAAGATCAGGCAGAGCAACATAATAAAAGTAGGAACTACATATAACCAAAAAAAATGCAACGGATACTGAATAGAGCAAATACTCATCACCAAACCTGCTCTTTACATATTTTATATACAAATAAAATGATGTATAAGAAAGAAGGACAACAAAGCTTCGAAATGGAAGCATTGAAAAAGGAAGCATAATTAAAGCTAAAAGCAAAAATGAGATCAGCAGCAACTCATGATTGCTGACAACTTTGAACCCAAACTTATAAAAATACAGAGCCGCTATAGTACTGCCGCCAAACCAAGCAACAAGCCTAAAGACAATTTGAAAATCGACATCACTGCTACCGTACTCTCTTATTCTAAAGACGAATAATGAAAAAACAAAAAAGACACAAAAAAACAACAAATTAACTATTCTTATTCTGCACATTGATATAATTCACTTTGTAATATAAAAACAGCATTACCAACAAGGCCAGCCATCCCAACATGATAATAAAAGAAGGCGTCATAAAATTGTAAAGACCAAAAGCTTTCATTAGAAAAAGAACTACGACAACAACAAAACCTGTTACAAAATATGAAGAGTTCATATAAAAATATAACCCATCTTTAATGAGCAGCATTTCTACTGAACGAATCAAACTCAAAGAGATAAAGATAACCATCCAAAATATCAGGTCATGTATTGGCGGAATCAATGCTGGCTCGTAAAAATTTTCTAGCATAAAATAGCCAATGAAAAAGCAAAGTAGCGAGGAGAAAAATGAAATTGATAGATACTTACAAGATATCTTATTAACAAAACCAACAACTCCAGAAGAGATACTTGACAGAGTCCTTTGATCTACAGCTTCAAGTGACTTTATAACTATTTGAACAGGCTGATAGATAGAGCGAGAAACAAAAAGAAAAGCTGAAATATTACTAGAGAAAAATGATGACACCACTAAAAATGGAGCATGGACTAGAAATAACTGAGAAACCGACTGCAAATTCCTATTCAAAAGTAGCTTAGGATTTGAAAACCAATATAATGAATTCTTCTCAACATTATATAGCTTACTTTTCTTATCAAGACTTAAGTAATACCCAAGCACTGCAACCATCTCTAATAAAAGAAGAAAAAGATAACTTTTACTCAATAATTCCACACTTAATTCAACAAAAAAAACAGATTGAATAACAGAAATGAACAGAGAAAAACTAACTATAACAGGAAAAAAGAAGCCCCTACTAGACATAAATAGATATCTGACTAGCTCATGAGAAAACAAATATGAGAACAGAAAGAAAGTTAGGAATATGGCATCATCGGAATAATCAAGAAAAAAAAGAAAAAGATAAACAACAATAACCGATATCAAGAACAGCAATAACGAACCGATCAGAAAGTTGTATATCAAGTTTGGGCTTTCTTTATTATCACTTAAATTAAATGGTATTAGGATAATTGTTCTTTGGAACGATAAGAATATAAGAGAGAGTGTCATTGCAACACCAAAGGAAACAACAGAGGCTGCCCCTGAGTGTTTAAGCAACAGAAAAGTAATTAAAAAATTTGTTCCTGAAGAAAGTAAGGAATCAATGAGCAATGAAAGTTTATATTTCATTTTCAACCAACGACCTTATGTAACCACCTAAACTTTCTTCATCACTTTGGGCTTTATTCGAGAAAAAATCAGCATCGTTTTGCAAACTTAACACTTCCACTAATATCTTTTCTAGTTCATTCATATCAGTGCAAACACGAAATAAACTTGAATTCGACGTCATTGGTTCGAATCTAGCAATTGTATCTAATTGATGATCATTTCTATGCTCAGAATAACTAGCAAGCCTGGGGACAACTATCAACTTTTTGTTCAATTCTAAACATTGAATTATCGTTCCCATACCTGCGTGGGCAATAACAACATCACACCAGGCTAGTTTTTCTTTATATTCACTTGAAGTTAAGAATGGAGTTGCATTTACATATTCGTAATGACCATTATCCTCACCTATTTGAGCTAAGACATTAAATCTTTTTGACTCATTAATTGCATCCACTACCTTTATCAAACGAGAAAAAGGCAATTGTGCACCAACTGTAACTAATATATTCATTAAATAACCTTACCATGATATTCAATTTTGCTATCTGTCAGCTCAGGCCATTGAGTCAACACTTTGTGTGCAAAACGTTGTGCTATTCTCCCCGATGCAGATAGTTTCTTGGTATTCGCGATGCTATCAACCCAGACTGTTTTTATGAAAAAAATCCTAGCCAAAAAAATAGCAATCAAGCCAGGCATAGCCCCTGTAGTTATCACCCAACGAGGCTTAAACTTTAATAGATAATAGGCTAACTGGAAAGTTATGATCGGGAGGCGCCATAGCGTATCTCTAGAAATATCCGAAACAAGTAATTCATTAACTTTTGCAGGAGTATCGTTTTTGCTTATTTTTGTTCTAATCAGACAAACATCTTCAGGTTGATACCCTGTTTGTTTAATAATATTTCCAAGCTGGACATAGTGTCCACCAGTTGAAGCGATAGCGAGTATTTTTTTTCTATTATTCATCAATTAGAATACCAAGTTTTTGTGTTTTTATATTGCTACGGATTATTTTTGCTGGATTTCCGGCAACAATAGAACCATCAGGAACATTTTTAGTCACGACTGCGCCAGCTGCTACCACGCAACAATCACCAACCTCCACTCCGGGCATTATTATAGAATTCCCGCCGATAAAGCAGTTCTTACCAATTTTTACATCCTTATGGATTTTTCTGCACATATCATGGGTTAAAATAACAGCTCCAAAAGCAATATATGTCCCCTCATCGATATGAACCCCTTTCGGATTCGTCTTATCTAGCTTTGCTTTTAACGAAACTCTTACACTTTTATGTATGTTCATCTTGTAAAAATGTACATACCAAAGTGTTATTAACGACAAAATAAACTGTCGAAAATGTACATGAATAAAGCGTTTTATCATCTAGTGCTCTCGTCCCTTTCCCAAGTGATACTCCTAGCATTATTTAACTGAGTCTTTGCTCTTATTAGAGTCAAAAAAGTTACAGATATATAAACAAGAAAGTCAGATAACATTCTTTCTTTCAAGGCAATTTTGAAAAGGCTCGATATGCCATTTTTACCCGTTGTGGGTGAAACAAACTTTTCTTTTAACTCTAAGTTACCTAGCTTACTTCTGGTCTTAATTTTAATTAAAGACCAGAGATTCTTTGGCGTTTTTACAACCGAAAAACAGTCATTTATTTTGGTTACATTTTCAGGCCCCAAAACTCCTTTCACATATCCATCATCAGCAATTACTCGAGGAAGGTTACCCAATTTTTCAATGGCTTTTGGTGATAATAAGTAAACACCAGAATTAACCATACCCGCTCGATATGCGGGTGTCACCTTAAGAAAGCGGTAGTACTTTCTTACCCAAAAGTTGCTATCTTCGATAACGCGGGTTAAAGGTGAAGCAAAGAGGTATACTGTTGTCTGAATAAACGCCAAGATCTTTGCCACATCACTTTTCGAAATAACAACATCTGCATCTTGAATCATGATGTGACTATGGCTAGCTAATTCAATGCCTTTATTAATTGCAGCAATTTTTGAACCCTCAGTAAGTTCAACCATTCTCATGTTACTAAAATGATTTCTTACAATGTCTGCAGTATTATCGTCACACCCATTAGGTATAACAATCACTTCCAGACGGTCTCCAACAAGCTCTTCATATTCAGATAGAGTTTGCTCTATACAATTAGCTTCGTTGTATGCAGGAATTACAACCGTTAACATAAATAGCTCTTATTTTCGTCCGATAGAAAAGTAAACAAATCCTTTTTGCTTCATGCGACTTGGCTCAAATAGGTTCCGCCCGTCAAAAATAATCGCTTCATTAAGCTCACTTTTTATAAGCTCAAAATCGGGGGCTCTAAAGTTTTGCCATTCGGTACAAATCACTAAAGCATCAGCACCTTTTAACGCTGATTCTTTGGTGCCCATTAAGGCTAAATCTGCTCTGTTACCATAAATGCGCTGGGTTTCTTCCATGGCTTCTGGGTCGTAGGCTTGTACCTTCGCGCCAGCCGCCCAAAGAGACTCCATCAACACTCGGCTTGGTGCATCGCGCATGTCATCGGTATTAGGTTTAAATGAAAGACCCCATAGGGCAAAGGTTTTGCCTTTTATATCATTGCCAAAGTGGTCAGTAATGTATTCAAATAATTTCTGCTTTTGTTTGTAGTTTACTGATTCGACTGCTTTCAAAATCTCTGAGTTATAACCGATCGCTTCAGCAGAGCGCACTAGTGCTTGAACGTCTTTAGGGAAACAAGAGCCGCCGTAACCACATCCAGGGTAAATGAATTGATAACCAATACGTGGATCTGAGCCAATGCCTTGGCGTACCATTTCAATGTCTGCACCTAAACGCTCTGCCAAGTTAGACATTTCGTTCATAAAGCTGATTTTGGTCGCTAACATACAGTTGGCCGCATATTTTGTTAGCTCGGCACTGCGAATATCCATCACGATGACTTTGTCATGGTTGCGGTTAAAAGGCGCATATAGTTCACGCATTAATTCTTCTGCGTCTTTGGAATCGGTTCCGATTACGATGCGATCAGGGCGCTTACAGTCATTTACCGCCGCCCCTTCTTTTAGAAACTCTGGGTTAGATACCACAGAAAAATCGATATTCTCACCGCGGCTTGCCAATACCTCAGCTACTTTTGCTTTTACCTTGTCTGCTGTTCCCACCGGTACGGTTGATTTATCAATAATCACCTTAGGGGCTTGCATATGTGTGGCGATGGTTTCAGCTACTTTTAATACGTATTTTAAGTCTGCAGAGCCATCTTCATCTGGCGGGGTACCTACCGCAATAAACTGCAGTTCACCAAAGTTAACGCCTTCCTCGGCGTTAGTTGTGAAATGTAAACGCCCAGCTTGGTAGTTGCTTTCAACTAATGGCGTTAAAGCCGGTTCATAAATCGGGATGATACCTTTTTTTAGGTTTTCAATTTTTACTTCATCAATATCGACACAACAAACACTGTGGCCAGCATCGGCTAACACTGCCGCTTGAACTAGACCCACATAACCAATACCAAATACTGTTACTTTCATTTCTTATACCATTTGAATTTTTAACTTGTGATTCTTTTACCGCAATCTAACCCATTAATTTGTATTTAATGTGACTAAGATTTGCGAAATGATTCTTTGACTCGCTTTGCCATCGCCATAAGGGTTGTGAGCTTGCGACATGTCTTGATATGCCTGCTTATCACTAAGCAAGCACTTTATATTCTCTACTATGGCTTGTTTGTCCGTCCCAACTAACTTCACCGTGCCTGCTGTCACTGCTTCGGGGCGTTCAGTGGTGTCACGCATAACTAATACGGGTTTCCCCAGTGATGGCGCTTCTTCTTGAATACCGCCTGAGTCGGTAAGGATGATGTGGGCTTTATCCATCAAATACACAAACGGCAAATAGTCTTGCGGCTCAATAAGATGGATATTATCGATTCCCTTAAGAATACGATTAACAGGCTCTCGCACGTTGGGATTAAGGTGCACTGGATACAGTATTTGCACATCTTGGTGACTTGTAGCCACATCAACCAAGGCCTCGCAGATATGTTCAAAGCCTGCTCCAAAGCTTTCGCGGCGATGGCCGGTGACTAAAATAAGTTTTTTAGTCTCGTCCAACTGAGGAAATTGCTGTGACAATTTGGCTGTTAGCTCGGCGTCTTGATTTAGCTTGTTTTTTACAGTTAACAGCGCATCGATCACTGTATTTCCAGTGACAACAATGCTTTGAGGATCAACGCCCTCGTCTAATAAATTTTTCTCTGAGCTTGATGTTGGCGCAAAATGCAAGGCTGTTAGCGCACCTGTGAGCTTGCGGTTGCCTTCTTCCGGCCAAGGTGAGTAGATGTTATTAGTGCGAAGCCCAGCTTCAACATGGCCAATTGGGATCTGCTGATAATAAGTGGCTAATGCCGTTGCTAAGGTAGTTGATGTGTCGCCATGAACCAGCACCAGATCAGGCTTAAATTCGGCGAGTATAGGCTCTAGCCCAAGCAAGATACGGCTGGTAATGCCGCCTAGGGTTTGCCCTGGCTGCATGATATCCAAATCATAATCCGGTGTGATGTTAAAAAGCGCTAAGACTTGATCTAGCATTTCGCGATGCTGAGCCGTGACGCACACTTTGGCTTCAATATCTGGGCACAAATTTAGCTGCTCTACAACAGGCGCCATTTTAATGGCCTCAGGCCGAGTGCCGAAAACTGATAATACTTTTAACATCCTCATCCCTATAGCAGGCAAAATTCAACAGCATCACATAAATGTAATGGTTTCGTTTGAAATGTCTCTTGGCTGGAACGAGGACTGCTGATGCAGTGTCGATTTCACACATCCTTGCGTGAGACTATTATGATTTTACGAAAGTGAGAGCTTGATCTAATAATTCAGCTGCATATTGTATGGATTGTGAACATTATATCAAGCTTTAAAAGCGGGAATTATTTGTTACAGGCTCTGCACTCGGCTCATATGAACCAAACACAATTCAATTTATTCTGCAGATTAACCACTTAAGAATGTTAGCATGCAACAAAATTTCTTTTTATTTTACAAAATCCCTCTCGTATCTATCACCACCTTACTCGCAAACTCAGACTTATCCGTTTCTCGAAACTCTTGATGGTCAACCAGCACTGCCACTACGTTGGCTTGTTCAAACGCAGCTTCTAAGCTACATAACTCTAGACCAGCTTCAACCAGTGGTTTCGGTAGTTTTTGTAAATTTGGTTCAACGACCAGCACCTGCCCTACATTTTTGGCTGCGAGCTGTTTGACGATATTGAGCGCAGGGCTTTCACGAATATCATCGATATCTGGCTTAAAGGTAATGCCTAAGCAAGCGATGATGGGGCGTTTAAATTCATCCGCAGCGCGGCATATTTTATTAAGCACATAATCAGGCTTGGCGTCATTGGTTTCCCTTGCTTGGCGAATGAGTTGCGCTTCTTCTGGACAACTATCAACAATAAACCAGGGGTCCACCGCGATACAGTGGCCGCCAACGCCTGGCCCAGGCTTTAATATATTTACTCTAGGGTGACGATTAGCAAGGCGAATTAACTCCCAAACATTGATCTTTAACTTGTCGCAAATCACCGAAAGCTCGTTGGCAAAGGCGATGTTCACATCGCGAAATGAGTTCTCGGTTAACTTCGCCATCTCTGCGGTTCGTGCTGTGGTTAATATACATTCACCGCGAACAAAGATTTTGTATAGCTCCTTGGCTTTTTCTGCACAGGTCTTTGATAAGCCACCTATTACCCTGTCGTTTGATACTAGCTCTTGCAAGATCAAGCCAGGTAATACACGCTCTGGGCAATGGGCAACATTAATTTGGGCTTGTTCGCCTTTGTCTTGGGGAAAGGTCAGCTCAGGTCTTAATTCTTTTAACCATGACGCGAGCTGCTCGGTTGTACCAACCGGCGAGGTAGACTCTAAAATAACCAGGTTACCTTGCTCTAATACCGGAGCAATTTCTTCTGCGGCTTGTTTGATATAACTCAGATCGGGCTTATGGCCTTTGGTGAAGGGGGTGGGCACGGCAATCATAAATACATCGGCTGGCTCGGCGATGGTGGTTGCCCGTAAGTTACCCGTGCTGACAACCCCTCTTACTATGATGTCTAAGTCAGGCTCGGCAATGTTGATGTTGCCTGCATTGATAATATCCACGGACGCTTGGTTAACGTCTAAACCAATGACTTCAAGGCCTCTCGATGCAATCACTGCTGCTGTGGGTAAACCGATATAACCTAAGCCGACAATACACACTCGTTTAATCGCCATACTCAAATCCCTTTGCCGAATGAAAATTGGGCAGACTGCTTAATTGCCTAAGTTTTAGTTTAGTCAGCTTTTGTAGGGTTGATTGATATTTCACGCAGTTTTTAGGGTCTGAGGCTGCCTGGATAATCTACTATTGCTTATTCCCCGAGCAAGCTCGACCCCTGTAGATGCTGAGGTTTCATTAGGCATAAAAAAAGGCCAACTCACGTTGGCCTTTTTACATCATGCTGCAAGCAGCATGTTATATCATTTGCACTTGCTGTCGATTAACAAGTAACTGCTTACCACAACCGATTACTTAGCACCTGCTTGAGGTACGTTTGGTTGCTCTGCTGTACGACCGTAAGTTTTACCACCTACAGTAAATGTAAAGTCAGTTGGTACTGGCATTGGCATGTAGATACGTAGTGCGATAGAAATCGTCTCACCTGGTAACCACTGTTGTGCGCCCCAGCCTTCAGCTTTAAGCTGAGCACCGAAACGATGGAAGTCGTTAGATAGACCGCCAGCGTTACCCGCTGTTAGACCTGAATCAGCAATGTTATCAACAGACCATTTAACGCCTGAGTACATGTCAACTAGGTTAACAATACCGTTACCGCTTGGTACTGCGTATGGCTTAAGCGTATCAGCAATTTGTGCATTCATTGGCACTGCTGGTGACGCGTTAAACGCAATCTTAGCACCAGATAGGTCAACGTTAGAGTTGTTAGTTAGTTTAACAGCGATTTGGATTGGGTAGTTATCTTCACCTTTTGGTAAGTAACCAACTAGATCCACATCTACGTCAACGGTTTCAGTTGCTGCTGGGAAGTTCTCATCACCTGCTTTGATGCCGTAAGGCGCAGCAGTTTTGATCATTTCGTAAGCTGTATCCGTTAGGGTGCTACCGAAGTAGTAGTGACCTAGACCGTTTTGCTCAGGCGTTGAGTAGTCACCCGCCATTTCCCAGAACATGATACCACCCGCGCCTTGGTCAATAGCGTATTGAACTTTAGCTTGGTAAGACTTCATGTTTTCAGTTGATAGGAATACGCTCTTCTCTTCGTTCCATAGGTAAGAAGCTTGCGCTACGTCATCGTAGTACTCAACGTAGTTACCACGTACTTGACCTTCTGGCTTAGAAGTGTCGTGACCGTAGATGCCAACGTATGGAGTAGGTAGACCTTGTTTCAAGTTCTCTACGTGCCAGATTGGGTTAACACCCGCGTACATTTCTTTGCCGTCTGGACCTAAGTCATACCATAGGTTGTCGATACCTTGAGCACCGTAACCACATGGCGCGCCCGCTTTTGGAGATAGCGCGTCTGGACCTAAGTTACCGCCAGTACCTAGGTAACATTCTTTTTGGTTCGGGAATGCTGCTAGACCGTTGTAACCGTTTGTGCCGCCTTGAACTTGCTGCCAACCACGAGTGTAGTATGGTAGACCGATGTTGATACGGCCGCCCGCTAGTGCAGTACGGAAGTATTTGTAAGACCAGTCAATGTTTAGGTAGCCTTGACTGTTGTAGTACTTAGCGTCGCCGCCAGAGTAGATACCCGCATCAGCGATTTCGTTGTCAACACCGTTGTCGTATAGCGCCGCGTTATGGCCAACGAAGTGGTTCCATGCACCGTGTAAGTCGTAAGACATGATGTTTACGTAGTCTAGGTATTTAAGTGCTTGGAAGCCCTCGAAACCACGTAGTAGGTAACCAGAAGATGGAGAAGCGATAGTTAGCATGTAGTGCTGTTGATCTTTCTCACCTTGCTTGTCTAGTTCAGCACGTAGCGCTTCCATTAGCGCCATGTAACCGCCCCATAGCTTACCGCGGTGCTTGTTAGAGATAGACCAGTCTTCTGGGTGACCCGCATCAGACATAGATGATGGGTATTCGTAGTCGATATCAATACCGTCGAAGTCGTAAGTTTCTACGAACTTAGCAGCTGATTTAGCAAATTTAGCAATCGCTTCGTGGTTGATTGAACCGTCTGGCTTGATAGTTAGGCTGTAGAAACCACCATCCATTACACGACCACTGTCTGCGAAGTGACCACCTGTTTCTGCCCAACCACCAACAGATAGAAGTAGTTTAACACCGTGCTTCTTAGCGTATTGGTTTAGTAGGTTAAAGTGACCTTTGTACGGTAGAGATGGATCCATCGCATTTTCAGCGCCTTCCCATGTCATACCTGTCGCAGGGTTGTTTGGATCGTTCACATTACCGATAGAAACTTCGCCATTTGAATCAATGTGAGCAAATGCGTAGTTAATGTGAGTTAGGCTATCCCATGGAATGTCAGACGCTAGGAATGATGGTTGACCATTCGCGCCGTTACGCCATGAAGTGAAGTAACCGATGATACGACGTGGGTGATCTGCACCCATTTTCTCACGGCCATCAGCATCGTAAATTGTACAGTAAGGTGTGTTAACACCTGGAGTTTGGTATAGACCGGCTGGCTTACAGCTTGCATCACCTACAGGCGGCAATGTTGGCTCAACAGTTGGTTCAGCTGTTGGTTCAGCTGTTGGTTCAGCTGTTGGTTCAGCTGTTGGTTCAGCTGTTGGTTCAGCTGTTGGCTCTGCTGTTGGTTCAGCTGTTGGCTCTGCTGTTGGTTCAGCTGTTGGCTCTGCTGTTGGTTCAGCTGTTGGTTCAGCTGTTGGCTCTACGCCGTTACATGGAACTTCGTCCCAGAACCAGTTACCGCCGGCTGCTGGTGTTTCCCATGAACCAGGGCTGTTTTTCGCAACAAAACACAGACCATTATGGATAACAGTATCGCCATTGCTAACTTTAGTTTGACCCGGTACCCAAACGATTGCGTCAACAGGTGGGTTAGTCGGTGCAACTGTTGGCTCTGTTGTTGGCGCAACTGTTGGCTCTACTGTAGGAGCAACGGTTGGTTCTACTGTAGGAGCAATGGTTGGTTCTGCTGTTGGTTCAGTTGTTGGAATAACACCACCATCACACTGACCTACAACTTTCCATTCTTGCCAGTCGCCAGAGCGCTCAGCAGGATTAGTGCCTTGGTTCCACCAGTTAGCTTGGTAAGCAGAACCTTCGAATTGAACTTGCGTGCCGCCAGTGTAAACGCCTTGCGCCGTCCACTCTTCTAGATTTGAACAATCTGCCGCTTGAGCGTTAAACGCCATCAAACATGCAGCGGAAAGTGTGCTAAGCGTAAAACCACGCTTTGCAAGAGGAGAAATACTCATCTCGTTCTTCCTTAAACTAATCAATCTTATGCAGGACGCGTCCTGCTTCCTGTGCTAGCTTTCCTAGCTAGTACAGTCAATATACGTAGAAAATGGATTAAGGAGAAATTCAATTAAGTAAAACGTGATCGAATTCTTGTATTTACTGCAAAAATCTTACATAGGGCCACCCAGTTGATAATTACTTTACTTTTTAACTGTCTTTTTTAAGTTTTTCTCACTGCTACAGACATAAAAACCTTTATTTTAAAGTAGATTTAACTGCACTTTTAGTTCCCCCTTAGCTATCCCTAGTTATCCCGAATTTAAATTATTGATGGTGATTGCGTGACGCAAAAATCAGCCGCCACGCAATCACTTAGCTATCAAGCAAAACGCTTAATTAGCTTGGTCATACTCAGGTTATTTAAGGGTACATACCTTAGTCCAAGATGAATCACTGGCCGAAGGCTCGGTGTTCGCTTGGCCCCAGCTTGGCACCCAGATTGCGCCGTTGTGAACCATTTTTTCGCCTTTGGCGTTGTAAGGTTTCCAACCATCTTGGTGGACAAAATCAGGGTACACAGGTAAGCCTTCAGGGCGGCATAAGTCAGCAAGAGGCAGGTCTGGATGCTCTTGCGCTAATGCATATTCCACCCCATCGATTTTCACCGTGTAATTTACTGGGCCCGTGATAGGTAAGTTATAAGTAAACTTGATCTTCCCTGTTTCGCCATCAGCAATCGCTTGGTATTTAGACACGCTAAAGCTGATGCGATGGAAGTTACCTTTTAACCCGCCGATGTTGTCACCGTCATGACCCGACACTATGCTCACGGTATTGGCGTTACCTGCCACCGCATTGGCGGGTGCCGAAGTTGGGTAATCAAATGAAATCTCAACCAAATCATCAATCGCTACACCAGCGTTGTTTTCAATGATCAAATCCGTTGTGATGGGGTAATCAGCACGTTGTTTATCTAAGGTGATTTTTAGATCCACTGCTTGTGCTGGCACACTGCCTTCAATGGTTTTATTACCATAAGGGGTCGCCGACTTAAACGCTTCATAAATGGTTTCTGTCATGGTGTTACCCATGTGGTATTCACCATTGCCCGAAGCACAGGCCGCTTCTGACTTATCGGCCACCGTGGTCCTTTTGCCCTGTGCATCATATGGATAACACGAATAGTCACCCGCTAGCTCCCAGAACATGATACCGCCGATCCCCTGCTCCTTCACATAAGCCGCTTTGGTTAAGATGGACTTCTTATCTTCCATTGATAGGAAGGTTTTGGTCGTTGGGTTCCATAACCAAGGCGCCACTGCTTGCTCATCGTAATGATACTCATATTGACCTTGGATCTGGTCATAAGCCGTTTTATCGCCAGTGTAATCGGGAGAGTTCACATAGGTCTCTAAATAAGAGCCTAACATGTTGTTTTGTAGGTTCTTGGCATGCCACATTGGGTTCGAGCCCGCTGGCACTTCTTGATCTTTCTCCAAATCATGCCAAAGGTTGTCTAACCCTTTTGCTCCCGCGCCACACTTGCCGTGCGTACCCGCAGGACAATTGCTGCCTTTCGATTTACCCCATAAACCGGCTTCGCCGCCAGAAACTTGCTCCCAACCTCGGGTGTAGTATGGGACACCGATGTTGATACGCCCTGCTGGCATGCCACCACGATAGTAATGGGCCGCCCAATCGGTATTTAGGTAACCCAGTTTGCCGTATTGTTGCGCCGCGTAAACTTGCGCTAACTCACCGTCTTTACCTGTATCGTAAAGCGCGGCGTTATGGCCAACGTATTCATTCCACGCGCCGTGCAGGTCGTAAGACATGATATTAATGTAATCAAGATACGCGTTGGCTTGGTAGCGCTCCATGCCACGAAGTAACCAGCCCGATGCCGGTGCCGCTACCGTTAATAGATAATGCTGACCATCTTCAACCGAGGCTTTATCTAACTCCTCACGCATCACCTTCATCAGTTCAACGTAAGAGGCCATTAAATGAGGACGTAACTTGTCTGAAATCCAGAAATCACCAGGATGACCAGCCCCTTTCATGGCTGAGGCGTATTCGTAATCGATGTCGATACCGTCAATCTTATGCTTACGAATGAAATCAACCGATGACTTAGCAAATTTAGCTATGCCCGCATGGTTGATTGAACCGTCCATATTGGTGGTTAACTTGTAGAAACCGCCGGTTTGCTCACGACCATCAGGGCCATTAATGCCACCCGTTTCAGCCCAGCCACCCACAGAAATAAGCACTTTTACGTCATGTTGCATCTTACGCTCAACCAAACGCGCAAGTTGTTCTTGCTGTGCTTGACCTAAGCCCACCCCTTGATCTTTACCCACATGGGCAAAGGCGTAATTGATGTGAGTGAGGTTTTCCCACGGGATGTCATCCACTAAATAATCTTGATCGACATTGCCCTTGTTGCGCCAGCTGGTGAAATAGCCTATCACGCGACGAGGATGATCGGCGCCCATTTTTTCACGGCCTTGATCATCATAAACGCTACAATAGGGGACTTGTACGCCTGGTGTTTGATACAAACCATCAGGGCGACAATCGTTGCTCACGATGCCGTCGTTCACGGTTAAGAAGGCATGTTGCTCTTTGCTTAATCCTTTCAAATCCGTAGCAACGACAGTGACCTTAACGTCTTTGGTTGCGACAAAATCAAAGCTGTATTTACCACTGGTAAAATCTGAAACGGTATCAGGAGTAAAGCGAGCGATGATGATACCATCAATGAAAAATTCAACTTGCTTTAAGCCATCATCACTATCACTTGCAGTGGCGTTAATGGTCACCGTGTCGCCCGGCTTAGCTTGGGTGGTGCTTAAGCTCATGGCCACTTGTGGCGGTAGGTTAACGGCTTCTTTGCCATTGACCGTTAAGCCCTGCTCAACAATGGCGCCTTTGTCATCTTCGGCTTTCACTAAAATGCTATTTACACCACTTGCGATAGTGAAGTTTGCAAGGTAGGTCACTTTATTGCTTGTGCCGTTGTCTGGCGCAGGCACCAAATCAAGGCTAACGCCATTGACGACCACTTGTACATTAGCCACGCTGCCATCGCTGTCTTGTGCGATCACTTGTAGTGTCACCGCTTCGCCCACCAACATTTCAGCACCATCGGTCACACCAGACAGGCTGAGTGTTGGTTTTAGGTTGTCAACAGGCTCGGCATCCACAGTGATTTTTTGCACTGCAACCTCACTTTGCGCGCCTTTATCATCGTAGGCAATCGCCGTCAGCTCGTGTTGGCCAGCAACCGCATTCCAGCTGGCTTGATAAGGTGCACTTGCAGCACTAGCAATCAGGCTACCGTTAATAAAGAATTCAACTTTAGTGACTTGACCATCGTCATCTTTGGCGCGAGCAGTAAAGCTAACAGATTGGCCTGCGGTTAATTTGCCCACATCCGCAAGGACAACCGTCGGAATGATGTTCACCTTGGTATCGCCACATTCACCTTTGAATTGCCAATTGGCCCAAGGTGATGCGTCTACGGCAGGCTTATCCCAGCTACCGGCATACCACTTATTTTCAAACACCGCTCCTTGGTGTTGAACTAATGTTCCTTTTGCTGCGTAAACAGCGGATGAATCCCAAGGTTGAATATCGCTACAATCATAACTAGCGGCTTGGGCATTAAATGCCAATAGGCATGCAGAGGTAAGAGTACTAAGCGCAAACGCGCCCTTGGCCAAGGAGGCCTTGGTTGAATGTTTCATACGTTTATCCTTAAACGAGGTTAGGTTGTGGTGCGACTTTTCCTAAGTCAGGCAACAACATAAACAACATATGAAACCAATTTCATAGCATGGATCACATTTCAAAAACTGTGTAAAAAAACCACACTCCATGACAAATAATTGATCCACCTAAAGTAGTAATTAAGCTCACTCCAGATTAGAAAAAGACTCAATATTTTTGCCAAACCAAACAAACATCGATGCTTGATATCCTAAAATTTCCACCGAATAATCTTGGTCACAAGCTCGCCCTGCTAACCCATAACAAACATGCAGCGGCAGCAAGTGCTCCTCTCTGGGATGGCATGCTCTTGCTCCCGGCACTTGTTGCCAATGCGCCAAATTTTGTTCACGTACTTGCTCTGACATATCTTGAGTACATAAGGTTGAGCCCAACCAAGACTCAAATGCTTGGTTATGAAGTTTCATCTGTTGGCTTGGGGCAAAAAACGCCTGCATGTTATGAAACGAGAATCCAGAGCCTACCACCAGCAAATCATTCCATTGGATTTGGCGTAGCGCTTTGCCAAGTAGAAGATGAAAGGACGCATCCAAAGAAGATGAGAGTGACAATTGCACACAAGGAATATCGGCCTCTGGATACATAATTTTAAGGGGCACAAATAGGCCATGGTCATACCCACGATTGACGTTTTCCTTGGCTTCTATGCCATGGTTGTGTAGCGCGGTCAGTACATGTGCGGCCAACGCTGGCTCCCCCTTACAGGGATAGCGAATGTCATATGCTGCTGACGGAAAGCCACCATAATCATAAATCAAATCCGGCGCGGCACTTGACGTCACCATCACAGGATCGGCTTCCCAATGAGCACTGATCACTAAGATGGCACTTGGCTTAACCATTTGCTTGGCGATGGTGTTAAGGGTAGCCACCATAGCTTGGTGGCTTGGATCACCGAGCAAAGGCATAGGGCCACCGCCATGGGAGAGAAAAATAACCGTTGCATCATTCATTGTCTGCTCCTATTGAAAAATAGCGGCAGGGCCTTTGGGAACGATACCGTTTGGATTCAGCGCCTTAATGGAGTAATACCCCTGTTTAATATGGTCAATATTGACGGTGCCCGCTATCCCCTTGATCGCCAATACTCTAAGCATGTAGTTATGCAGGACGGGCATATCCTTGATCATATTGCGATTACACTTGAACAAGCCGTAATAAGCCAGATCAAAGCGGATCAAGGTTACAAACAAGCGAAGATCCGATTCCGTTAACGCATCTCCAAATAGAAATGAGCGCCCATCGGATAACCGCTGCTCTAACGTATCTAATGCCGTAAACACCTTTTCATACGCTTCTTCATAAGCCGCTTGCGAAGTGGCAAAGCCTGCTTGATACACGCCGTTATTCAAATGGGTATAGAGGAAATCATTTAACGCGTCGATTTCTGCCATTAAGCCAGCAGGTACCAAATCGGGTCCCTGATCGACCAGTTCAACAAACGCACTATTGAACATACGAACTATGTCGGCCGACTCATTGTTGACTATGGTATGAGTTTCCTTATCCCACAATACAGGTACAGTGGCCCTGCCGGTAAAGTCGGGGGCGACTTGACTATACAGTTCATGTAAATAGGTTTTATGGCTTAGCTCATCTTGGCCATTGCTGCCTAGGCCAGCAAATTTCCAGCCTTGATCCGTTAACTTAGGCGAGACCACTGAGACACTAATGATCTCCTGCAACCCTTTTAAAGCGCGAGCCATTAAGGTGCGACTGGCCCAAGGGCAAATGTAAGCAACATAAAGATGATATCGCCCTGCTTGAGCTGGGTAGCCGCCCTGCCCCGTTATTCCAGCAGCACCATCTCGGGTAATCCAGTTGCGAAATGAGGAAGTTTGTCGAATAAATCGCCCTTGCTTATCTTGATCTTGCACTGGTTGCCATTTTTGTTGCCAAACGCCATTTACTAACATAGTTATGCCCTTGTCTGCTCTTTGCCCTCATCACCGTCTGAGTCGGGTATAAATAGAGACTAATCACAACCTTGGTGTAGATAAATGCTATATTCATTGCATTATTAACAACACTACGTTGGCAATATTAAAACCATGGATCGCATTGAAACGATGAAGGCGTTTGTCGCCGTTGCCGAGCAAGGCAGTTTCACCAAAGCGGCTGATAAGCTTAGGCTTTCCAGCCAGTTGGTCAGTAAATATGTGTCACATCTTGAGCAAGGGTTAAATGTCAGGCTTTTTAATCGCACCACCCGACGCGTCCATCTTACCGAGGCGGGAGAGCAATGTTTAAAGCATGCCACGCAGATCTTAGAAAGCTTAACCGATATGGAAGATCATTTTGGTCAGATCCAAACCCAGCCTAAAGGGCGGCTACATATTAGTGCCCCGGTTTCATTTGCTACCTTGCACCTTGCCTCTTTGCTCAGGGATTTCAGAAAACACTATCCAGATATCTCTATCAATCTCGAGTTAAGTGATCGCAAGGTAGATGTGGTTGATGACGGATTTGATGTCGCGCTGCGCATTGGCCATTTGCAAAGCTCATCATTAATCGCAAGAAATATTGCCCCCATTCGTCTCGTGCTTTGCGCCGCTCCCGATTATCTCAAGCAGCACGGCACGCCAATGGCTCCAAGTGAGCTCAACCCGGCCCATTATTTACAATATAGCTATATGGGTTTTAGCCCTTCAACCAATGAGTTAATAAATACGTTACGAACTTACGCCCAGCAGAATCAAGGAGCCATGATAGCCAATAATGGTGAGGTGTTAATGCAAGCCGCCATCGCTGGTGAAGGCTATATTTTACAGCCCAGCTTTATCGTTGGTGCGGCATTAAAACAAGGTCATCTGCAAACCCTATTAGATTCGTTTACCCCAGACCCATTAGGTCTTTACGCGGTTTATCCACACCGAAAATTACTTGCGCCTAAGCTGCGCGTGTTTATCGATTTTCTCAATGCTTACTATGGTGAATCCCCTTACTGGGATGAGTATTAAATGAAGCGGAAAACAGGAGGGTAAAAATCAATAAAAATGATTTGAGAGGATAAAAAAATGGCCAGCACTATGCTGACCATTTAAAATTCATAAGCTATTAAATCAATAACTTATAAGCAAAGGCTTATTACATCATACCGCCCATGCCACCCATGCCGCCCATATCAGGCATCGCAGCTGGTGCATCTTTTTGCGGTAAATCCGTCACCATAGCTTCGGTAGTGATCATCAGACCCGCAACCGATGAAGCAAACTGAATAGCACTACGGGTTACCTTAGTTGGATCTAAGATACCCATGGCGATCATATCGCCGTATTCTTCCGTTGCTGCGTTGTAACCGTAGTTACCTTCACCACCGCGTACGTTGTTAGCAACCACAGAGGCTTCTTCACCCGCGTTGGTGACGATTTGACGTAATGGTGCTTCCATTGCACGCAGTGCAACACGAATACCGACGTTTTGGTCTTCGTTATCACCCGTTAATTCAACAAGTTTAGCTGCTACGCGAACAAGGGCTACACCACCACCGGCAACCACGCCTTCTTCAACCGCAGCGCGAGTTGCGTGTAATGCATCTTCAACGCGTGCTTTCTTCTCTTTCATTTCAACTTCGGTCGCTGCGCCTACTTTAATGACCGCAACACCACCAGCTAGCTTAGCTACGCGCTCTTGTAGTTTTTCTTTATCGTAATCAGAAGAAGACTCTTCAATTTGACCACGAATTTGCGCTACGCGAGCTTCGATTTGCGCTTGTTCACCAATACCATCAATGATGGTTGTTTCATCTTTGTTGATGATAACGCGCTTAGCTTGACCTAGGTCTTCTAGTTGCGCTTTTTCAAGATCTAGGCCGACTTCTTCAGAAATCACCGTACCCGCAGTAAGGATAGCAATGTCTTGTAGCATGGCCTTACGACGGTCACCAAAACCTGGCGCTTTAACAGCAGCTACTTTCACGATACCGCGCATGTTGTTTACAACCAGAGTTGCTAGCGCTTCGCCTTCTACATCTTCTGCGATGATAAGCAAAGGTTTACCCGCTTTTGCTACCCCTTCAAGCGTTGGCAGTAGTTCACGGATGTTAGAGATTTTCTTATCAACCAATAAGATGTAAGGGCTTTCTAGTTCAACCGTACCCGCTTCTTGGTTGTTGATGAAGTAAGGAGATAGGTAGCCGCGATCAAATTGCATCCCTTCCACAACATCAAGTTCGTTTTGTAATGCTTGGCCTTCTTCAACGGTGATAACGCCTTCTTTGCCTACTTTAGCCATGGCTTGTGCGATAATTTCGCCAACCGCTTTGTCAGAGTTAGCGGAAATGGTACCCACTTGGGCAATCGCATTGTTGTCAGCACACGGCACAGATAGCGCTTTTAGTTCTTCTACTGCAGCAACAACCGCTTTGTCGATACCGCGCTTAAGATCCATTGGGTTCATGCCCGCTGCAACGGCTTTTAGGCCTTCAGTGATAATCGCTTGAGCCAATACGGTAGCAGTCGTAGTACCGTCACCCGCTGCATCATTGGCTTGAGAAGCCACTTCTTTCACCATTTGTGCGCCCATGTTCTCGAACTTGTCTTCTAGTTCGATTTCTTTGGCAACCGATACACCATCTTTAGTAATGGTTGGCGCGCCAAAGCTTTTGTCTAGCACAACGTTACGACCTTTAGGGCCCAGTGTTACTTTTACCGCGTTTGCTAATACGTTAACACCCGCTAACATTTTCTCGCGAGCGTCGCTTCCGAATAATACGTCTTTTGCAGCCATTATTAGTTCCTTGAATTCAATAAATATTTAGAAAGTTAATTTATTTCAATGCGTTGCTTAAGCTTCAACCACAGCAAGAATATCGCTTTCGCTCATGATCAATACTTCTTCACCGTCTAGCTTTTCAGTCTTAACGCCGTAACCTTCACTAAAAATAACCGTATCGCCAATTTTCACATCTAACGCTTTAACGTCGCCATTTTCAAGAATACGACCATTACCCACGGCAATGATTTCGCCACGAGTGGACTTAGTGGCTGCTGAGCCAGTTAAAACGATACCGCCAGCAGACTTAGATTCTTGTTCTTGACGTCTAACGATAACGCGATCGTGTAAAGGACGAATGTTCATTGAAGTTCTCCTGAGAGTTTTGTTTATTGTTGATTGCAAAAACGGCTGAGTTCATTTCTCTTTTGCATGTAAAGAACTGACCTTAGCCAAATCTATGCACTCTAGATGGGGCTGTTGTTGACTATCTCAAGGGCAAAATGAAAAAAATTTTGAATTATTCGACAAAAGCACGCCCTTACGGGGCGACGCGCTCATCAATGTGTCCCAAAAAGCAGACATAAAAAAAGGAGCCGTAGCTCCTTTTATGCATAGTAGTAAACACTAAGAAAACAGAAATTATGCTGCAACGCTTTGTTGCATTTGCATTTCTTTGATGATGCGATTGACTTCACTCATCACAGATAGCGCTTTTTTGTCTGCGTCTTTATAGGCAACAAGCTTACCGTTGACGACCCGGAACCGACCAATACCGACAATGTAAATACGGCCGTTAAAAAAGGCTTTGATGTGTTTCGCTACTTGGCGAGGATGGTACTTTTTAAAAGTTCGTAAAGATACAGCAACATTCATTTGGAAAATCTCCCTTGATGATGCCTCGATTCGCTGAAAACAACGAAGAGGACCAAAACTAGTTGAATAATCAACTAAATAGCAAGCTCCCTGCCACCAATGCTTTATTTAGAATTAAACCCATCCATCGGTTTAATGCATACTTCAATAAGGCCCACCTAGCTGGTGAATTATATTATTGTGTCAACTTATACTCTGGTTAGACGCAAATGGATCGCCAAAGTTCATATTATTTTTAGTCTCAATGTCAACGCGGAGTAAAATACAGGGATAGGTTTCGCTTTTCAAGTGGGCAAAGCTTATATAAATCGATAGTGTGAGACGGGTAACCGATATTTTTTCAGGCTAGAGTGAGCATTAGAAGAAGAAACTAAAACAACACCCTTAATGTGCTGCTTTAGTTTTTTTAGATAGGCCCTGTTTATTCTTTACGCTCAAATTCACCTTCAATCGTGCTGCCCTTGTCCGAATGACGCGGTGGCTGAGCACTGCCTTGAGCGTTAAAGGGCGAAGCCGTTTCATTACCGTCATAAGACTGAAAGCCACCTTGAAAACCGGCTCCCGCTGACATCATTTGCACCTGAAACTTACTCATTGCTCCCTTAGCAAGGTGAGCACGCACATTAGGTTGAAGCAACATCAAACCTAAAAAGTCAGTAACAAAACCTGGCGTCACTAATAATACCCCCGCAATCACTAGCATCATGCCTTCTACCAGCTGCTGACCAGGCATTTCACCCTGATTCATGCGCTCTTGCACCTTAAACATGGTTTGTATGCCTTGACTGCGCACCAAGGATGAGCCTACTAATGCCGTCACAATCACTAACCCCACGGTAGGCCAAGCACCTAGAAAGCCACCAACTTTAACTAAGATAAAAATTTCTAACAATGATGTGGCGGTAAACAACAAAAATAATCTAGCAAACATAGTCACCTCGACCCTAAAATCCATGTGGTAAGCATAACAAGTGTGATTTTAATCACCATACCTAGTTGCCCTTACTTTCTTAAGGCAAACCCAATAGTATGGGTGAGCATCAGCTCAAGTGTGCGCAAGCTTACCTTAACTTGGCCTTGGCAACAAAAAACCCTGCCGCGTAAATACCGAGCATTTAGCTTTGTATTTACGAAACAGGGTTTATTTCGCTATGTATGAGGATGTTATAGCACGAGATTAGCCACCACGAAGCCAAGGGCAACGGACACGACTATTGTCACCACACCTGGGATAACAAAAGGATGATTGAACACAGCTTTACCAATGCGAGTTGACCCCGTGTCATCCATTTCCACTGCCGCGAGCAAGGTTGGATAAGTCGGTAGCACAAACAAGGCACTGACCGCGGCAAAAGAGGCCAGAGCCGCTTCTGGACTCACCCCTAATGCCAATGCTGGCGGGATCAGCGCCGCCGTGGTCGCCGCTTGCGAGTAAAGTAACATACTGGCAAAAAACAAAATCACCGCCAGCATCCAAGGGTGGTCCGTTAATAACACACCCGACATTTCTTTTATGCCTTCAATGTGATTGGATACAAAAGTATCCCCCAACCAAGCCACCCCCAGCACACAAATACACGCACTCATGCCCGATTTAAACGTGGCGGCATTGAGCACTTCAGCGGTATCTATCTTGGTAAAAAAGGCAATGATGGTCGCCGCTGTGAGCATAAACACCATAATAGCTTCGTTACGGGGCAATACTGGGTTTTCAATCCAAGCCACAGTATCACTGATCGCCGTGGCATAAAGCACCACTGCCACGATCGCAAATAGAAAGATAAGCACCGACGCCTTAGCACCCGCTTTAATTTCACTTGCTTCAACTTTATGGGTTGACACTAATCCCTTGGCTAATCTGTCTTGGTACACCTCATCATCTGCCAAGTCTTTACCGATAAACTGAGCGACAAACGCCCCCACCATACAAGCTACAAAGGTCGTAGGAATACAAATAAGTAAGATCTGCAGATAACTCACATTGTATTTTTCTAGCATCCCCGTCATTAACACCAGCGCCGCGGAAATCGGCGATGCGGTGATCGCAATTTGCGAGGCCACCACGGCAATACTTAATGGCCGAGAAGGACGCACGCCCTGCTCTTTAGCGACTTCGGCAATCACAGGTAAGGTAGAAAAAGCCGTATGGCCAGTACCGGCAAACAAGGTCATGATGTAGGTAACCACAGGTGCCAGAAACGTCACCTGTTTAGGATTTTTCCGCAGCACACGCTCAGCCAGCGAGACCAAATAGTCCAGCCCTCCGGCAACCTGCATCGCTGCAATGGCGGCTATCACCGACATGATGATCAAAATGACATCAATAGGAATAGAGCCCGGCGTCATGCCAAAGCCTAAGGTTAAAACCAGTACCCCTAGGCCACCAGCAAAACCAATGCCGATACTGCCAAGCCTAGCGCCTAAAAAGATAGCCGCAAGTACGACCAAAAGTTCTATTGCAATCATAATGTTAGCCTTAGCCAGCCAGCAGCCGACTTATCTGCCCACTCGTTAAATAAAGTCTGTTAAATATGTAATTTAGCGCGATATTGCGGTCTTTTTAGGTTCTCAACCGATAATATTTCATCTAACTCAGCGTCACTGAGTAAACCAAGTTCAAGCACGACTTGCTTCACCGATTGACCGGTTTGTGCACAAATCCGCCCCACCTTGTCACCGTTATGGTGGCCAATATAGGGATTTAAAAAGGTCACTAAACCTATGGAGTTTTGCACATAAGCCAGACACACCTCAGGGTTAGCGGTGATCCCATCAATGCATTTATCCGCCAAGGTATAACAGGCATTGGTCAGTAACTGCAGTGACTCAAACAAGCTTTGGGCTATCACCGGCTCCATCACATTGAGCTGCAATTGCCCCCCTTCCGCCGCCATGGTGATGGTGAGATCATTGCCGCATACCTTAAAGCACACCTGATTCACCACCTCGGGGATCACAGGGTTAACTTTGGCTGGCATAATAGACGAGCCCGCCTGCATCTCCGGTAGATTAATTTCATTTAAGCCAGCCCTAGGTCCCGAGCTTAGCAAACGTAAGTCATTGCAAATCTTAGACAGTTTCACCGCGCTGCGCTTTAATGCCCCCGATAAAATCACATAGGCGCCACAATCGGATGTCGCTTCAACCAAATCTTCGGCGGGTACAAAATCATGTCCCGTTACTTGAGCTAGTTTAGCTATGGCCAGTTTTGAATAGCCCGCCGGACTGTTTAATCCAGTACCTATTGCGGTCGCTCCCAAATTAACTTCAAGTAACAATTCTTGGCAGCGCTTAATAAATTTAATTTCTTCGTTTAAGGTGACGGCATAAGCATGAAACTCTTGGCCTAAGGTCATGGGCACCGCATCTTGCAGCTGGGTACGGCCCATTTTTAATATGTCATCAAACGACTTAGCCTTGTCATCACAGGCTTGTTGCAAGTGGGCAATGGCCGCTAATAATTTGTCACTGTAGCGATATAAGGCAACGCGAAATCCTGTGGGGTAAGCATCATTGGTGGATTGGCATTTATTGACGTGATCATTGGGGCTAAGGTGTTGATACTCGCCTTTTTGATAGCCCATGTTTTGCAATGCAATGTTGGCGATCACTTCATTGGTATTCATATTGACCGAGGTTCCCGCGCCGCCTTGAAACACGTCCACCTTAAACTGATCTAGGCCAATCCCAGTTTTCAGGATTTGATCGCAGGCTTGCACAATTTGCTGCGCCATGGCCATGGGTAAGGCCCCCAGCTCTCCATTTGCTAAAGCAGCGGCTTTTTTAGTGAGCACCATGCCGACAATAAACTCAGGAAAATCAGATATGGTCTGCGAGCTGATCTTAAAATTATTCATCGCCCGCTGGGTGTGCACGCCATAATAGGCATCATCAGGAATGGCAAGGGGGCCGAGCAAGTCATGCTCAACGCGTGTGTTGTCTTGGTTTAGCAATGGATGAGAAATATGGGCTGGTGCAGTCATAATTTGAACCCTCTTCACGTTCAAACAAGCAAGGTAGTTGCGTGCTAACACATTAACTACCATCAGATATTGACCAAGTTGCTCCGCCTTCTTGTATCCCGAATCAAGTTGTGAGACTTTTGATCAATAAAAGCAGACTACGTAATCATTAAGCACCTAGGTATAGGGGGATACCCTTACTTAAGGGAATAAATAATGAAACCGTGACTTGGATCAAGGGCGTTTATCATCGCTTTGCTATTCAAGCTCACCCATTACAGGAGTACCCCTAATGCAGCAAACCTTTATCATGGTTCTATGTTCCGTACCAGATAACACCGAAGCCGATAAGATTGCGACGGAGATCCTCAATGCTAAACTGGCCGCTTGTGTCACCATGCAGCCTAATGTCTATTCCATGTATCATTGGCAAGGTGAAATTCACCAAGATCGTGAGGTGCTGATGATGATAAAAACCTGCTCCACCCTATTTGAGCCCCTCGCCGAAGCCATTAAAGCAATACACAGCTATGACACACCGGAAATCATCGCCTTACCCATTAGCCAAGGTGAACCGAGATACTTAAATTGGATTGATCAAGTTACCCAATAATCCTGTATCTTGTGTTATCTATTTCCTAAAAACTTTTGTGCGTTAAGGTAGTTGTAATGAACAAATATTGGACGGCCCTCTTACTGTGTTGGCTTATGAGTTTTACCGTACACAGCGCCGACCCATTTGGCCAAGCCAACAGTAACAGTCCGTTTCAGCAACCCAGCTTCTTACCCGTTGATCAAGCCTTTCCATTTGCTTATCAGCAGCAAGATGACGAGGTTTATCTTAATTGGGCGGTAACGCCTGGCTACTACCTTTATCAGCATCAATTTAGCTTTAGCATTCAAGGCGCCGAGCTTGGGCCTTATCAACTGCCCAGTGGCATTGATTATCACGACGACTACTTTGGCGATGTGGTGATTTACCGACAAGATACGGAAATTCAACTTAAGGTTGCCAAGGTACAAAAAGACGCCCAGATCACCGTCACTTACCAAGGCTGCGCCGATGCCGGTTTATGCTATCCACCCGAAACCAAAGTGATTTACCTAACCCCCTTTGCTGGGGATACTGGAGGCGTTAGCGGTGACACTAGCGAAACCGATAGTCAAACACCAAGCCAAAGTAGCTCAGCGCAAAAGGACGCTAGCCTAGATCGGCAAAGTGCTTCTGGCCTTGCCGCGATTTTGTCCGAGCAATCTTTAGCCGTCAGCTTAGGGCTGTTTTTCTTACTCGGGATAGGCCTCGCTTTCACCCCGTGCGTGTTTCCTATGTATCCAATTTTATCGGGTATTATCGTCGGCCAGAAGCAGCTCAGCACTCGGCGCAGTTTTATCTTGTCGTTTACTTATGTACAAGGCATGGCATTAACTTACACCTTACTAGGGTTAGTGGTTGCCATGGCCGGCTTACAATACCAAGCAGCGCTGCAACATCCAGCCATTTTAATCAGCTTAGCCGTGCTGTTTACTGTGTTGTCTTTGTCGATGTTTGGTTTGTATAACTTGCAACTGCCTAGTTTTATCACTAACCGCTTAAATAACCTCAGTAACCAACAACAAGGCGGCAGTGTTAAGGGCGTGTTTATCATGGGCCTCATTTCCGGTCTGGTGTGCTCGCCTTGTACTACTGCGCCCCTTTCTGGCGCCTTGTTATATGTGGCCAGCAGCGGCGATATGATCTTAGGCGCCGCCGTGCTATATGCTTTGAGTATCGGCATGGGCTTGCCACTGTTACTGCTGGGCACCTCAGGAGGGAAATTATTACCAAAGGCCGGTGCTTGGATGGTGCATATCAAGGTCATCTTTGGCTTTTTGTTACTCAGCGTCGCCATCGTGATGTTAGAGCGCTTTTTAAATGCCACCTTAGTTACCTTGTTATTTGCCCTATTAGCGCTGGCCTTGTTAGCCTATTTAACCAGCGCCAGTGGCCGCAGCCTGAGCCGGTATAAGAGCGCACACCGTCTGATATTGGGCTTAGCCGCCCTTGGCGTGATTGGCTACAGCGTGATGCAAATTCAGCAGCATCAAGTGATACAACAAAACCTAAAATCGCGCTTTGAAATAGTCAGTAACCTAACCGAGCTAGAACAAAAGCTGCGGCAGGCTAAACAAAATGGCCAATGGGTGATGGTGGATTTTTACGCCGATTGGTGCGTGGCGTGTAAGGATTTTGAGCGCGATACCTTTAGCGATGCAAACGTGATCGCTCAACTTGAGCAGACCATGCTGATCCAAGCCGATGTCACCGCCAATAACCAGACTAACCAAGATCTGTTAAAACAGTTAAATATCCTTGGTTTACCTAGCATCGAATTTTATAACCCAGCCGGTGAGCGATTAGAAAATGCCAGAGTAACAGGCTTTATGAATGCCGAACAATTTTTAGCTCACCTGCAACAATTTGGGGTTAACTAAATGATAGATCGCATCAGCCGTATAAACCTTAACTTAATCGTCAGTTTGCATTTACTACTGCAAGAATTAAGCGTGACCAAAGCGGCGCAGCGACAGTACATCAGCCAATCGGCCATGAGTAAAAACTTGGCCAAACTGCGCGAATTATTTCACGATCCTTTACTGATGAAAGCAGGCAATGAACTGATCCCAACCAACAAGGCGCTACAACTGGCGCCCGAAGTCGCTAAATTAGTGCAAACCATGGAAGGCCTATTCAGCCCGCAAGACTTTGATCCCAGCGAGTGCCGCAAAGAATTCACCATCGCCGCCACCGATTATGTCAGCGAATACATGTTGCCTAAGGCGCTGGCCGAGCTTTACTTGATGGCGCCGCATATCTGCATCAATGTGCAAAACTGGGATAAGCAAACCTATCAACTGCTCAAAGAAGGCAAGGTCGATTTAGGCACCACGATCCAAGATCCCAATGCCAAAGATATCCATGCTAGCTTGATCAATCGGGATCACTTTGTCTGCATCATGCGCCATGATCATCCTTTAAGTGGCCAAGCTAAATTATCGTTACCCGACTTTGCTCAGTATCATCATGCGGTGATCACCGTAGGCACAGATAAAACCACGGCAATAGATCGCGCCTTGGCCGAGCATGGCGTCACCCGCAAGGTTAGGTTACGAGTGAGCTCCTACCCTTCCGCCGTTAACATGGTGGCGCAATCTGACTTATTACTGACCCTGCCCTCTCACATTGCCAAGCGGCTATCACAAGATCACCCTGTGACCATTAAACCATTGCCCGTGCATATCGACGAATTTGACTGCACCTTGCAATGGCACCACAGAAACCATCAAGATCCTGCTCATCGCTGGTTTCGCACCCATCTTACCCAATTGATCCAACAACAAGAGCTAGGCCCAATTTCACGCGGCAGTTAACCCCCAAATTTCGCCATAAGGCAAATTCCTATATGGAATAGCTACCATTCTTAAAAGTCACTGTGGTTATGACCTCGTCGACTCTACACTTAGTTATATCCGTTTTAACTTTGTATTGTGTTGTATTATGTCTGAAGTGTTATTTACCTTACTTGTTATCAACTTACTTGGCATGCTTAGCCCTGGCCCAGACATGATCATGGTAATACGCTACGGTAGCACTGGTGCTAAACGCACGACCTTATGCTGCATCCTAGGTATCATGACGGGCTTTTGTGCCCACCTACTATTAGCTGTGTTTGGCGTGTCTTTACTTATTTCACAAGCCCCCATGGTCTTTACCCTAGTTAAGTATGCTGGCGCTGCGTATCTGATTTACTTAGGTATTAAAGCTTGGCGCTGTAAAAACAAACAGATTGACGCTACTTGTAAAGGCCCTGTTAAAGCCCGCTACGCTTATCTTGAAGGCTTATTGTGTAACCTACTTAATCCTAAGGTACTGATGTTTTTAGTGGCAACCTTCACCCAAATCGTCTCACCCGATACCTCTACTGGCAGTAAGCTCTTTTTCGCTGCTACCATCGCCATTGAGGCCATCGTGGTATGGGCGCTACTGATGAAGTTCATCTATTCAGGTTGGCTCAATCAATGGCTACAAAAAAACCAGCAACGAATTAACAAATTGTCGGGCGGGATCTTAGTCGGCCTTGGCAGCTTGATTGGGATCCAGATGTCATAAGCGAAATATGACATATTTGTGTGAGCTAGGATCTATACTAAAGTCTTAACACTAGGCCATCAATTGACCAAAAGTACACTTGGTGTTAGCGTGAGGTAAACACTTATACCCTCGATTAACATGGATATAACCCCATGGAAACGCCTTACACGATTGTTATTGCAGATGATCATCCGCTATTTCGCAACGCGCTTTATCAAGCTGTGCACATGGCGGTTAACAATGCGAACTTATTGGAAGCTGATACCATAGATGGCTTGTTAGCGCTGCTTGAACACACAGACGATGTTGACCTGTTACTGCTTGATTTAAAAATGCCTGGTGCCAATGGCTTCTCCGGCTTAACCCATTTACGCGGATTGTACCCAGATTTGCCTATCGTGGTGGTGTCGGCCAGTGAAGATGAAGCGGTTATCCGTAAAGCCATTAAGCTCGGCGCCATGGGGTTTATCCCTAAATCCGCGCCGATGAAGCAGCTCGTAACCGCACTTAACCAAACTCTTGCTGGCGATCCTTGGATCCCAGAAGGCATAGACCTTACTCAAGCCGAGCCCGAGCAACCCGACTTTGCCGATAAACTCGCGCTGCTGACGCCGCAACAATATCGCGTGTTAGTCATGCTCAACGAGGGCCTGCTTAACAAACAAATCGCCTATGAGTTAGGTGTATCCGAAGCCACAGTGAAAGCCCATGTCACGGCTATCTTTCGTAAACTGGAAGTCAGTAATCGCACCCAAGCGGTGATCGCGCTGCAACAAATGGAAGTCGAATAACGTTTTCCCATCTACCATACCCACCTATATAGGGTGGGTTTTTTATTTGAGTTCTCTATGACAGTAAACCTATCTCCATCGGCAATATTAGACGTTGCCACCGAGCTTGCCGAGCGCCGCATTAACAAAACCAAAGGCCCATCATTGCCACCTGAGCTAACGCCCACTGGTTTTAGCGATGCGTTTGCCATTGCCCGCCAAGTCAGTGCGCAATATTGTCAAATGGCATCCACCCAAGTGATCGGCTGGAAATGCGCCATGCCAAACGGGGCAAAAACCATTATTGGTCATTTATTTGCTAACGAAGTGCAAAGCGCGCCAAAGGTCCCATTAATCCCAACCAATGGCCAAGCCCTGATTGAGCCTGAGCTGTGTTTTACCCTAGGGCAAGACTTACCGCCACGCAAAACGCCTTATAGCCATGAGGAAATTGATACCGTGATTGGCTCGACTCGTTTGGCCTTAGAGCTGATCTATAGCCGCTATCAAGCGCCGGCCGAGCAAAGCTTCCATTCAGCCCTTGCCGATGGTCTACTAAATCAAGGTATTTGGCTTGGGCCCGACATTATCCCAGCTCAGGACGAAACTTACGCGGAATTTGATTTAACCATCACCACTGCCGATGCCGGCAAACAAGTGTATCAAGCCAAGCATCAAGACGGCCATGCCAGAGCAGGCTTATATTGGCTGGTGAATTTCTTATCCAGGCAAGGCATAGGCTTAAGTAAAGGTCAGCATGTAATTACAGGATCGTATGCGGGGGTATTGGCGCTGCCTTTTAACCAAAAAGTTCAGTTTCAATATGGCAGCTTAGGCGAATTTGAAGTGGAGTTTGTTGAATCACACTAAGCGGGGTTAATCGTTAGCCTAAGCCCACCTACCACAGGTTTTCTGTTTAGCTAATTGCGTGATTCTGTCACTGTGGGACCGGAGCTCGCTCCGGGAAACGGTGATATTCGCCGATCAAGGTTAACCGGTAACCGTTTAACCAAGCCCACCACCCACGACAGTCTAATTAAACCAATACCTTAAGCCCCATCTAAAATTGCGCGGATCAGCGCCTTAAGTTTTAACGGCTTCACTGGCTTACTTAAGTAGCGATAACCATGAGATTTAATCTTGGCTAACATCTCTGTTTGGCGGTCGGCACTGATCACCACACCGGGAATATCACCGTATTGCAATCTCAGCATGTGCAGCGCTTGCAAGCCGGTCTTACCTTCACCGAGATGATAATCACTGAGGATGATTTGCGGCAACCAGCCCTTGGCCAATAGCGCAACCGCCTGATCTAAGCTTTCCGCTACTTCGACCTCACAGCCCCAGCGACCTAATAACGCTTGCATGCCGGCCAAAATATCCACTTCATTGTCGATACATAAAATTCGAATACCTTCAATGCCAACAGCGGTATTGGTGATGGTTTGCTCCTTGGCTACCAAGGCTGGCTCGGCCCGTGCTAAACGTACGCTAAAGACCGTGCCCTTGTTAGGCCAAGAGCGCACCAACAATTGATGTCCCAATAACTTAGCCAAGCCTTTCGCAATGGCAAGGCCTAAGCCTAAGCCCTGCTCTTGCGCGGTTTTAGAATGATCGAGACGTAAAAACTCTTCAAAAATATCCGCTAACTTATGCTCAGGAATGCCCGGGCCATTATCCCACACTTGAATTTCCACTTCGCCCGCCACGCGGCGCACGCCCAGTAATACCTTGCCCTGCGGGTTGTAACGAAACGCATTGGTTAAAAAGTTTTGTAAGATCCGGCGCAACAACTTGGGATCGGAATAAACCGGTAAATGCGCATGTTGTGTGTGAAAGCGCACCCCGTATTCCTTACCCAATACACTAAACTCCGCATCCAGTTGGCTTAACACGTCGTTCAAATAAAAATGCTTTAGCTTAGGTGTCAACTTGCCCGCTTCTAAGCGCGACATATCCAGTAAATCACCGATAAGCTCCTCGGCCGAGGTGAGGGAATCATCGATATGTTTCGCCAAGGTGGACGTTTCTGGCGTGTTCGCCATCTCCCGCAGTGATGAGGTGAACAGTTTTGCCGCATTCAACGGCTGCATCAAATCGTGACTCACCGCCGCTAAAAAGCGGGTTTTGGAAAGGTTGGCTTGCTCAGATAATTCGGTTGCATACATAAGCTGCGAGTTCAAATGCGATAAGGCTTCGGTGCGCTCGGCCACCCTCGCTTCCAAGTTTTCATTGGCTTCTTTTAAGGCTTTTTCGGCTTGGCGAAACGGCGTAATGTCGTTGAAGGTCATAACAAATCCACCACCGGGCATCGGGTTGCCTTGCATTTGGATCTCGCGGCCATCAAGGCGAGTACGCGATGATTCATGGGGGGTGCCATTACGCATATGCTCAAGGCGTTTGGCGATTTGCGACTCGATATCGCCTAAACCCAGTAAGCCTTGTTCGGCGTTATAACGCATAATGTCTTCAATCGGTCGCCCAACTTGGATCAACTCTTTCGGGAAGTTAAAGAGCTCGATGTAACGTCGATTCCACGCCACCAGCTGCAGCTGGCTATCCACCACGGAAATACCTTGATTGATGTGCTCTATCGCCCCTTGCAGCAGGCCGCGGTTAAATTGAAATAATTCCGAAGCTTCATCCACTATGGTAGCCAGCTCATCAAGCTGCATGTCCCTACCTTGTAGGGCTGACGATAACACTAAGCGCGCCGAGGATGCACCAAAGACACCGGCAAGTAAGCGCTCCGTTAATTCAATCAAGGAGCCCGGCGCCTGCATTTCGGGTTTAAGTACCAAATCATTAATTCTGGCATAGCGGGAAAAATGCAATTTAACTCGGCGTCTACCTAAAAAGCGGGTCGCTAGCATTTCTAGCTCTTCGATGCGCACCTTGGCTTGATAAAACGCCACCGGATCTTTATCAACATTACCGACAAAAGATGAGGCCTGCATGCGCTCACTTAACGCGGGTGACGATAAACTTGAGCCAACAAGATACCCCAACAAATTGCTTAATAGACTAAGGATGATCCCCCAATAAGCCGGGCTGAGATCAATAAAAACCCCAAATTGTGGCGGAGTGATCAGCCAAATTAACGAATTCGATTGCGCATCGCCGGGTAGCCAGTTGAGCTCATGACACAAGGTTAACAGCCAAAAACTAAACCCCAGCGCCAAGCCTACATAGACGCCTTTTCGATTCGCATTGCGCCAAAATAGCCCCATGATCAGCGCAGGGGCAAATAAAGCGATAGCGGCAAAGGAAAGCACACCAATGGCAGCAAGAGATTCCAGTTGACTTAACAGTAAATGTGCACCCCACGCCAACAGCAAGATCACGACAATGGCCGTGCGCCGCACCTTGATCAACAAGTCTTTAAATTCTACAAAACTGTTTTGCTCAAAGTTTTGACGACGCAGCAGCAGCGGTAATACGATGTCGTTACTGATCATGATGCTCAGGGCAATGGTGGCCACAATCACCATGCCACTGGCGGCAGACATACCGCCCAAATACGCGGCGATGGCTAAATATGGATGATCAAAGGCCATGGGCAGACTGATCACATAATGATCAGGACTGACATCACTGCCTAACCAAAGCTGTCCCGCCATGGCCAAAGGCAACACAAACGCGCCCATCGCCAGCAAATAAATCGGAAACAGCCAACGCGCCCAATGGATGTCCTGGCCTTGGCTGTTTTCCACCACTGTGACATGAAATTGGCGAGGCAAACAAACCATAGCAAAGGCGGCAAGCAAAGTGAGCACTAACATTTCAATGCCCTGCCCCCAGCTTAAATAACTCGCTTGCTGGTTAAATTGCGCCTGTATTGGCTCGGTAATGGCGCTCGGCGCGGTGTAAAACACATAAGCGGCAAACACGCCCACGGCGACAAAGGTCACGAGCTTTACCAAGGATTCAAACGCCACCGCAATTACCATGCCGCGATGATGCTCGGTGATGTCGATTTTGCGAGTACCAAATAAAATGGTAAACATGGCCAGCGCAAGGCTCACCAACAGCGCCATAAGGCCAGCATTATCACTGTTATAGGCACTGCTAACGGTCGGTGTGCCTAGCAGCTCCAGCCCCATCACGATGGCTCGCAGTTGTAACGCGATATAAGGCAAAATACCGATGATGGCGATCAAGGTGATCACCATGGCCAACTTTTGCGATTTACCGTAACGCGACGCAATAAAGTCAGCAATGGAGGTAATGTGCTCGCGTTTGGCAATCAAGATGATGCGTCCAATCAGCTTCCAGCCAAAGGCAAACATCAAAATCGGGCCCAGATAGATGGGGATAAACGACCAAAAGTCGGTACTGGCTTGACCGACGGTGCCAAAAAAAGACCAAGAGGTGCAGTACACGCCAATCGACAGGCTGTAAATCAGTGGTTGCCATTTTAACCGCTTGGCCGTCAGGCGATCGCCAAGCCAAGCAATTAAAAACAAAACACATAAATAAGCCACCGAAACCGGGGCAACTAACCAGCCAAGATCCATGGCGCACTCGAACAAAGAATATTTACGCTATTGTTATTAATGCGTTAATTCAAAACAAGAGGCAAATTCACAGAGTTAGACTTGACGCCGACGTGCCAGCCAAAATACTGGCAATGCCAATACCGCCATCAACCAAAACACCTGACCCTGCCAACTTGGGTACAAATAGCCCGACAACCAAGTTAACACAGCTGTCACCAGACCAAGGGCAATGGCCGAATAGAGAGCCTGTAATTGGATAGCGAACTGCGGCGGCGCTTCTTCTGAAATATAACGGATCGCCGCAATCTGAGCCGCGGCAAAGGTGATCGCATGTAAGGCTTGGGCCACTATCACTAGGCTCAACTCGCTAGTGAAGGCTAACATACTCCAGCGCACTGCTACGCCAACGCCCGCCAACATAAACAACTGGCTGGCGCGCCAGCGGCCAAACCACTTACTGGCAATCGCCATCAAGCCAACTTCAGCCAACACCGAAAAGCCCCACAAATAACCTATGGTAGTTTCGCTATAACCCACGCTTTTCCAATAAATAGAGCTGAAACTATAGTAAGCGGCGTGACTGCCTTGGATACAGCTGGTGAGCATCATAAACCGTACCACACTCGGCTGCTTTAATACCTGCCATAAAGGCACCGAAACATTAGTTTGCTGTAGAGAATCTTGCGGCAAGGTGGCCGGCTTAAACCAGCTCATTAATACCAATGCCAGCAAGCTGGCCAGCATGGCGTAAAGAATAATCGAATGATCAAAGCGAGTGATCAAACCGCCCAAAATACTCGACGAAATAATAAAACTGACCGAGCCCCACAAACGCACCTTACCATAATCAAGGCGGATCTGACTCACCCATTTGGCCGCTAACGCATCCCCTAGGGGCATCAAGGGTGAAATCACAAAGTTTGCCAACAAGGTACCAAGGGCGAGTAAGACAAAACCCTGTAAAAATAAAAACAAGGCAAAACAAGCCAAGGTAAAAAAACAAAGGTAACGGATCGCTGGTAATAATTGGCTTTCATTTTTGACTCTGGGCACGATCAGCAAGCTAGCAAAACAACGCAAAAGCAAGCCCGCCCCCAGTACCAAACCAATTTGCCCCGCGGTTAACCCCTCACCTTCAAGCCAAAGCGCCCAGAAAGGTAAAAAAATGCCCCAAGCAAAGAAAAATAAGGAGAAAAAACCAGCAAGCCAAAGAGGAGAAGATAAAAAAGGCACTTAAATGATTCCGAAAAGGATAAGTGCCTTTATTGTAGCTAAGTTATTTCGCGATGTAACGTTCAACGAATCGAATATCGCGATAGTATGTTTATGCCCCAGGTTCAGCGTTTGGTTCACCACTTGGTTCACCACTCGGCTCTGGAGTGGGAGGAGGACAAGTGTACTCATCGCCGCTTGCGGTTGTGCAAGGCGGGCATGACACGGCATAAGCATTAGTCGCGTCCATACATTTACGGCATTTTGCAGGTGTTAAGTCACTGTTTCGACAGATGGACCATGCAGCATTAAAATAAGTCTTGCCAGGCCCATAGGTAGCGTCATCACTACACCAGGCTGCATTAAAGCACGAATACTTTATACCCGCTATTGTAACTTGATCTTCATTTGAATACTCGTAATCTGCCACATAGGCTGGCGGCATATGAGCAGCCTTAGATGGATCCAGATCCAACGGCGGATTTGCGGAGCCTCCTCCACCGCCTACGCCCCCGCCCACTCCAGCGCCAGTTTTACCTATGGCATAATAACTGTCTGCTTCAAATAAGCTAACTGGGCTAATGGGCATTTCTAACGATTGTGCTCGGCTTACGCCATCCAGTGAGCTCCACTTAAACTCTACTTTTAATTGCTTTAACTGCGTCTTATCACCAAGCCCACCTGCCGCATCAACCGCAACATCCGTTGCATTCACGGTTCGAGTAAAAGTCACCCCATTCACTGTGTGGGAGCTCGCACTACTTAAATAATTAAGCAGCCCACCCGATACAATGGTGGCAAAATTACCATCGGTAAAACCGCGTGCATCATCTAACGATTGCTGAGCTAACCGCGCTGAAATTAAATACTCTTCGGCCTCCGCGCTGGTTTTACGCATGTAGTTTTGCAAACCAATGATACCGGCTACCCCCACACTGATAACCAGTAATGAGATTAAGACTTCAATTAAGCCAAACCCTTTTTGCTTAAGATAGGTCATTCCAGCCTCCTGGTAACCAGTATGCTTGTGCCAAGTTTTCATCAAATTTCTTTTTGACCATATCGAGTAAGTCTTCACGATAAATGACCTTTAGCGATGAGTTGTAAGAAAAAGTGTACTTATAATCAAATACCAAACTGCCGTAAAATTGACCCACAACATTAAATTTTAGGCGAGCGTATTTTCTCGAAGTGTTAGTGGCTGAGGTATTAAAGGCATACAACAAACCATAAAAATTGCCAATGTTTCCCGCAATGATGTTACCTGCTGCATCTCGGTTCATCACATGGCCGTCTTGCACAACGATTGAAACCGGTTTACTGGCAGTGCCTAGGCTACCTAAATTAACCAAGCAGTCTCCTACGACCCAAACCGTTTTCCATGCTGCTGGGTCATTGCCTTGTGTTGATTGCGCCGCAGCTGAAGCCAGATCCGCACAGCCGCTTATTTTTATCACCTTACTGGTGTCGTTGGCAAAGTCTTGCCATTCTGTTTCTTTGACACCCAAATATTTAGCTAAGTTGTCGCCTCGCAGTGCCGCATTATTGGTTTTAACGGGTGAGCCATCTGTATCTAAAGAGCCATCATTTGTCACATCAACCCCTCCAGAATTGATGGCATGCTCTGCTTTCTTTGCATCAATAAGGGTTGGGTCTTTGGATAATACATGGACGGCGCCGGTCATCGTGGTCCCCCCCGCGGTAATGAGCGGCGAGCGAATATCCTCAATGGCAGGGGCAAACACCGCTATCTTTGAAATCGTTCTTTCCAGTGTCCCGCTATCACCTTTACCAGTGGATGCCACCGTCACCAAACCACAACCTGCACACTCATCTGTGATAGCAACGTTGTAAACATCGGCCTTGGCTAATTTGTATACATTTTTTCCATCCACCACATCAGGCGCTAAGCCCGGCACAGAATCCTGCCAACCACTGGTGCTTAAAAAGCTAATGGCATGCTCTAGGCCCGCCTCAGCATTGACGAAGGTTTCACGGTAGCGAAAATCGTTACTGCTAATTTTAGCTTCCATTACGCGCGACTTTACGGAATAAAACGTAAAGCTGGTAGCGGAAATGAGTAATAGCATAGTCACGGTTAGCATGGCTAAACCTGCTTGCTGCTTTTTCATCTTGACTGATTTCATCATCTCAGCATTTCCATATTTCGAATTTGAATCAATGAGGATATCTCTTCATTCGCCGTTGCTTGGGCAATCGAGGTTGCCCCTTTAAGGGTCACTTCCACAAAACGAACCCGTGATTTATCAGGCGCAACCACTTTCTCTGCAAACTCAAGCTTTTCTATGGTGATAAAGTTCTTATCGGTAATCGCTTCCCAAGTGCCACGGCTACAGTTGGTTGACGCTTTGGGGATTGATGAGCCTATTTCAACTTTTTGTGCGTTTAACCGAAAACCAAAGACTTCATCAGCTTCAGGGTCGCCACCGGATTTGTTTCTGTCATACATGAAAATGATGCAGTTATTGGTCCCCGTGCCACCGGCATGGGTAAACACTTTTGCCGACCTTTCTGCAAAAGATACACCTGCAGCACTCACCGTATCTAACCACATAAACCTATTCGCCCCAGAAACCGTGCCCAAGGCATACGATATAGTATCTCCCCGATAACCCGCGCGGCGGATATCAGATTCCATTAGATGCATCACCGCTTGCAGGTCGGTTTTCATGCGGGAGTATTTGATGCTTTTAACATTGTTGACAACGCCACTGACGTATAGGCTAGAGATCATGGCGATCACTAAGGTGCCCAGTACGAGGGAGATCATCAATTCAACTAATGAAAAACCTTTGTGCTTATTTAGATACATTCCTTGTAACCTAATCCTACGTCGCCTACTTGGCAGATTCTTACTCGACCACGTATGCTAGTGATCACCCTTAACTGTTTATGCTGCGCATTTTCTATGCGAATAGTACCTGCATTTGCGGTTAAACGCACGGGTGAAAATCTAACCCTATTGTTCACAAAGTTTACCGGGCGTTCAGTGGCCAGTAGCAGCTGGGAACCATCAATCCAGTCACTGCTGGTATCCTGGCCGTTTAAGGTACAGGAGTTGGCGGTATAACAATCACAGGGATCCTTATTGGTTAATCCTGTGCGCCACTCGTCACCATTTTGGCAAAAATGCAGATAGATAGCTTCATTACGTTTTAATGCCAAGCTCTGTGCATGTTTAATTTGGCTGTAGGTTGCTTCAGCAACCGATTTGAGGTTTTGGTCTTGAATTAGGCTTTGATAGCTGGGCAGACCCACCCCAAGTAATACCCCCATGACAGCTAGAGCTATGATTAACTCTATTAGGTTGAAGCCCTTCTCTTTCGATATTTTGTTAATCATTATACCTACTTAAGCTGCGTTAGTTAATTATGAACAAAAAACAACCACGATACTTCGATCACAGTTTAGTGAAGAAATAGATAGATTTATCACTTAGCATCGATTTAGTGATATTTTTATCATTATTGTGATCAGACTAAAGTCTGGCTAGGCAAGTTGTGTTTTTTCGCTAAGCTCACAGCATGGTTTTGCAATTAGGGAGGGTGAGATGGACGCACAACTCATCTTTGCAAACAGCCCATTTGATTTACTGACTAAATATCAGCAAAAGCTGTTTAGTGATCATCTTGATATCGTGTATTTACCTGAGCAAACGCACTTTCTCCATCAAGGCCAAAGCGCAACCCACTTTTACATCATCATTAAGGGTTTGGTTGAAGAATACAATGCAGCTAACAACACCCTATATACTCATTATTCGAGTCAAGATTTTTTCGACATCCGCAGCCAATTTGGTAGCCCATGTAAGCATGACTATCGCGCCTTAGAAGAAACCCTTTGTTACACCCTGCCAACGGACATATTTCGTGAATTGCTCAGCACCAACCCCGAGTTTGCCGACTATTTTCAACGGGATCTGGCGCAAAAATATGCTCAACTCGAAGCCCGGGAAGGCAGTAAGAATCTATCCGAGTTTATCTTAACCCGTATCGATGACAGCAACTTACAGCCTGCAGTGGTCATTGACGCGAAAATGAGCCTATTACAAGCCACCCAAATGATGCTAGAGCAGAAGATAGAAACCTTACTCGTAGAGCAAGAAGGGGTTTATGGCATGTTGACTGGCACAGATTTATTAAAAGCGGGGATCTTGGCCGGTGAAGATCGCAACAGCCCTGTGGCCAATCACGCTAACTATGGCCTGATCAGCATTGATTACGGGGATTTTCTATTTAATGCCATGCTAGCGATGACTCAGAACCGTATTGAGCGCGTGGTGGTCAAACGTGGCCCGAGTATTGTCGGCATCATAGAGATGTCGCACGTGCTAAGCTTATTTTCGACCCACTCCCACGTGGTCGCCCTGCGCATTGCTCGTGCACAAACCATTGACGAACTGAAAACGGCCGCCCATACCCTTAATAACTTAGTTGAAAACCTCACCAACAACGGCATTAAAATTGTTTTTATCATGGAGCTAATGGCGACCATGAATGGCCAGATCATGGAGAAGCTGTTTCAGCTGTTGCTGCCTAAAGCAATACAAGATCGCGCTTGCTTAATGGTGATGGGCAGCGAAGGGCGAGGTGAGCAAATTCTCAAAACCGATCAAGACAACGGCCTAATAATAGAAGATGATTTAGAGTGGCCAGAGCAAAGCCAAGTACTCACTGAATTTAGTCAGCATTTATTGAGCTTTGGTTATCCGCCCTGCCCCGGCAATGTCATGGTGAGTAACCCAGCTTGGGTGAAAAGCCAAAGCCAATGGCAACAGCAAATCGATAGCTGGATAAGTAGAGGCCTACAAGGCGATACCGACAGCATGATGCAGCTGGCCATCATCAATGATGCCCATGGGGTCGCGGGTAACAAGGCCCTGTTAAAGCCGATTAAACAGCAAATTTTAGCCGGTTGCCATGATCGCGAGCTGATGTTATCGCAGTTTGCTCGTATCGCCCTCACCTTTGCCACTCCTTTGAGTATTTTTGGCAACTTAAAAAGCAAGGATGCCGAATTAGACATTAAAAAAGGCGGCATTTTTACGCTCGTTCATGGCATTCGTTCCCTCGCCATCGAACAAGGCATCGATGTCAATAACAGCTTCGCGCGGACCCGCAAACTCATCGAACTCGGCGTGTTGGACCCCAAACAAGGTCAAGATTTACAGGAAACCTTACAACTGTTTTTTTGGCTTCGCCTTGAACAACACATTACACCGAGTAAAAAAGGGATAAATTTATTAGACATCAACCAACTCACGCCCAACGAACGCGATTTACTTCGCCATGGCCTGCATGTGGTGAAAAAGTTTAAAAGCTTTTTAGCCCATCATTTTATGATCCGTGATTACTAGGGCGTAAAAATGCAGCTAGTACGACTTCTCAGACCTTTTGATAAACGCCGTGCCAAGCAAACCCCGTTTGCCGATATGTTTACCCCCTATCAGGGTGATGAAATTGTGTCGCTGGACTGTGAAACCACCAGTTTAGACCCTAAATCAGCTGAAATTATCACCCTAGCCGCGGTGAAGATTTGCCAGCAAAAAGTGATGATGTCACAAAAATTAAGCATCAAAATCCAACCCAAAACCCCCATCAATGCTGACTCGATCCCCGTTCACCACATCCGAAATCAGGACATTGAAGGGGCCATGAGCATAGAGCAAGCCTTACCGCTTATTTTAAACTTCATCGGCAATCGGCCGATTTTGGGATACTTTATTAAGTTTGATCTGGCTGTTTTGAGCCGCTATACCGAACAAGCTTACGGCTTTCATTTACCTAACCGACCCATAGAGCTGTGCCATGTCTACTATAAGAAGGTTAATACTTATTACCCTGACGCGTGGCTAGATCACAAATTTGAAACCCTAGCGACGACCTTAGACATTCCCATTTTGGGCCGTCATACCGCCATGGGTGATGCTATTACCGTTGCTTTAATGTACCTGCAGCTGAATTACGGGAAACGGCCCAGCCTGCTTTAAAAACCTAATTACTCAATAACTTAGAGATGGGATATTGAAAGCTGAATCAACTCGACGTGACCAATATCAACAAAATGTTACAAAAATTAATATTTAATTGAAGCGGTTCACATAACTTTAACCTTTAGCCCTCTATGATGTTGACCAAGAAAGTAAGCCTCGGTTTTATATGCCCTTAGCCAAAGGTCTAATTGTTAAAAACCCTATTTTATTCGAGTTTAATAATTATAAATGTTCAGGCTTAAACGTACCCCTACGCCTTTTTACGTGCGTTTTAGCAAACTGATAACAATTCCCTTCAAGGAGTGATAATGAGTGATTTAAAGGTCTATCCAGTACAAGAAAACATCGCCAAAAACGCATTGATCGATGATGCCGGCTACCAAAAGATGTACCAAGAATCCATCGTTAACCCAGAAGCGTTCTGGCGTGAACAAGGCAAAATTGTCGATTGGATCACTCCTTATACTAAGGTTAAAAACACCTCATACGATCCAGGCCACGTGAACATCAAATGGTTTGAAGATGGCCAATTAAACGTGTCCGCCAACTGTATTGATCGCCACCTTGCTACCCGTGGTGATGAAGTGGCCATTATTTGGGAAGGTGATAACCCAGCAGAAGACAAAAAGCTCACCTTTAACGAACTGCATAAAGAAGTCTGTCAATTTGCAAACGCACTTAAATCTCAAGGCGTTAAAAAAGGTGATGTGGTGTGTTTATACATGCCTATGGTACCGGAAGCCGCGATTGCCATGTTAGCTTGTACCCGTATTGGCGCGGTTCACTCTATCGTATTTGGTGGTTTCTCGCCTGATGCACTAGCAGGTCGTATTATCGATTCTAATTCCTCTATTGTGATCACTTCAGACGAAGGGGTGCGTGGTGGCCGCTCTGTGCCATTGAAGAAGAATGTTGACGAAGCACTGGCCAATCCAGCGGTCAATAGCATTGAAAAAGTAATCGTACTGAAACGCACCGGTGGTGATATCGCATGGCAAGAAGGCCGTGATGTTTGGTGGCATGAAATCACTGAAAATCAATCTGTACAATGCGATCCTGAGCCAATGAATGCAGAAGATCCATTGTTTATACTTTACACTTCTGGCTCAACCGGCCAACCTAAAGGTGTGCTGCACACCACAGGGGGTTATCTTGTTTATGCCGCGATGACCTTTAAGTATATTTTTGATTATCAACCGGGTGATATTTACTGGTGTACCGCAGACGTCGGTTGGATCACAGGCCACACTTACTTGGTTTACGGCCCACTCGCCAATGGCGCAGCTACTATCTTGTTTGAAGGTGTGCCTAACTACCCAAGTACTGCTCGCATGAGTGAAGTGGTAGATAAGCATCAAGTGACGATCCTTTATACCGCACCCACAGCAATCCGCGCCCTGATGGCAAAAGGCGATGAGGCGACCGCTGGGACTTCTCGTACTTCACTGCGCGTGATGGGCTCAGTGGGCGAGCCGATTAACCCTGAAGCATGGGAGTGGTACTACCGCGCTATTGGTAACTCAAGCTGTCCAATTATGGATACTTGGTGGCAAACCGAAACGGGCGGTATTTTGATTACCCCACTCCCGGGTGCAACGGCACTGAAACCTGGCTCAGCAACCCGTCCATTCTTTGGCGTACAACCTGCATTGGTTGATAACGAAGGGCAAATTCTCGATGGCGCCACCGAAGGTAACTTGGTGATGCTCGATAGCTGGCCGGGTCAAATGCGCACCGTATTTGGCGATCACGAGCGCTTTGAGCAAACCTACTTTTCAACCTTTAAAGGCATGTACTTTACCGGTGACGGCGCACGCCGTGATGAAGATGGCTACTACTGGATCACAGGCCGTGTTGATGACGTATTAAACGTGTCTGGTCACCGTATGGGCACAGCCGAAATTGAAAGTGCTTTAGTGGCTCATCCAATGATCGCCGAGGCGGCCGTAGTGGGCGTCCCTCATGAAATTAAAGGCCAAGGCATCTACGCCTATGTGACCCTCAATGCAGGCGAAGAGCCAACCCCAGAGCTGCATGCTGAGGTTAAGCAATGGGTACGTAAAGAGATCGGCCCGATCGCCACACCAGATGTATTACACTGGGCAGAAGCACTGCCTAAGACGCGTTCAGGTAAGATCATGCGCCGGATCCTACGCAAGATCGCAACGGGCGACACCAGTACATTAGGCGACACTTCGACCCTGGCAGATCCTTCAGTGGTTGATAAACTGATTGAAGAAAAAGCTAAGGTAGTATAAAAGGGGTATTGAAAGCATAAAAAAAAATTCCATTCTACACTCGCTTGCCGGCTTTCTAGCCGGCTTTTTTTTATCTAAAGTGAGTCCACTGGAATTGTAAGATCATGATTTAAATGGCTTTAACATCAACTTACTCATGTATTCAAGCTTTCTTTAGTCAAAATCATCATGCCTTGATCTTTGTCTATATTTATCCGAATTTAGGGTGGTTAAGAGAAGGATCCTGTATAGAGAAATCGATCTATGTCAAAAAAACGCAAAGTGCTGCTCCTTAATGGGCCTAATTTAAATCTACTTGGCAAACGTGAGCCTGAAATCTACGGTGCACAAACCCTTAATGATATTGTGGCCGATCTTACTGTCCTTGCCGATCAACTGGATTTAGAACTCGCTCATCTACAATCGAATCGCGAGTACGAGTTAATTGAACAGATCCATCAAGCTATGGGGAAAGTTGATTACATCATTATTAATCCAGCGGCGTTTACCCATACCAGTGTGGCCCTACGCGATGCATTACTTGGAGTGAATATTCCCTTTTTTGAGGTACACATTTCCAATGTGCATGCCCGAGAAGCTTTCCGCCATCACTCTTACTTAAGTGATAAAGCGACCGGCGTTATTTGTGGCTTTGGCAGCCAAGGTTATGAATTTGCCTTAAGGGCCGTGGCTAATAAAATAATTAACTAAAACATCAAAACTACCCATTTGGGTAGTTACATTAAGATCAAAAACTTGTCATCATTCATCTCGTGCTTACGGTCTACAGTTACATAACAGTGTGAGAGCGGTTGTGTAATCCGTACTTTACGCCATTGACACGAGAGAGCTAATTGGCGATTGCCCGACAATGTCGGGCTTTTTTTTTATCTATAAGCTTATGATATGCTGAGCCTTCCTTGTGCTATTGAGGCAACCAAGATGACCTTGCCTAATCAAACCAACCGATTACATTCGCCTCCTGACATGAATCCCTTTACCGGGTATTTCAATAACCGCCAACAAGAGACCCTTGCCGAACAAGCATTATGGCCAAGCCAATCTGGTGCTTTACGTATCCCCTTGATCATATTTAGTTTAATCATTGTCGGCGCAGGATACTTAGACTATGTACATTATCAATTGAGTTTACATTTCTGGAGCTTACTGGGTCTGCGCCTACTGTTAGCCGCATTGGCTGCTTGTATTTATAAACAAAGTTATCAACGCAACAAACCCAAGCACTTTGATAGCTTGATGGGAATCTTTCAGTTCTACATTTTGTGTTTCTTTTTTGCCTTATTTTATGATCGATGGTTCCTGAGTGGCCTACCCAGTGTTTCTGAAACGTTTTATACGGTTTTGTTTATCAGCTATCCATTATTGGCTTGTTACGTTTTTCCGAGCAGACTCTGGACCTCCCTGTTACTCAGCATGGCTGCCTTTGCCATTTATGTCACTATCTTGATAATGCTGCCTGAAACACAACTCCATTATCATGTGACCGAGCTGATTACTTGTGGTTTCTTTGTGTATTACGCCTATCATCTGATGAAGAGCCGTCATCAAGATCTACGCCAGGTTTGGTTATACCAACAGCATCAACAGCAAAGTCTGGCGCAGGCCGTTAAAGCCAGCCAAGATAAATCCCGCTTTATTGCCGCCACCAGTCATGACTTACGCCAACCTCTCCACAGCTTAGGCATTTACAACGAGCTGTTAAAGCAGCAACATCCATCACCCTATGCCAATGAACTTTTACTTAAATCAGGTCGCGCCATTGATTCCCTTAGCCAATATTTTGAGGCCCTGATCGATATTTCGCGACTGGACAGTGGCACGCTTAAACCCACTTGTTATCACTTTGAACTTGCTCCTTTGTTAGCCAAGGTCGCAGAAGATCTCGCCCCACTGGCATTAAAGCAGCAAATCACATTAAAGGTCATCACCACCAAGCAAATCGTCTTTAGCGACCCGAATTACCTTGGTAAAGTCGTCGAACAACTGGTTAAAAATGCGCTACTGCACAGTAAAGCCAATAAGGTTATCTTGGGAGTACGTAGGCGCGCTGATCGACTTGAGCTACAAGTCTGGGATAATGGCCAAGGCATACCTGCAGATAAATCAGAAACCATCTTTGATGAGTTTAGCCAATTGGCCAATCCTGAGCGAAACCGAAACAAAGGTCTTGGACTTGGCTTAGCCCTGGCTAAAAAGATCTCCAACCTGTTAAAACTCAAACTGACTTTAGACTCTGAGCCTGCTCGCTACACGGTGTTTCGTCTGCAACTTCAGTATGGTGATAAAGGACAGCTCACCCAGGCCGGCGCTCACGCCAAATGTGATCAGGTTGCAAACTCACAGTGCATATTGTTAGTGGATGACGATGAGATGGTACTAGAGGCCATGATCTCAATGTTGGAAAGTTGGCAATATCAAGTCATTAGCAGCTCTTCGCCTGAGGGAGCAATACAATTAATGAGAGCCCACCAAGTGGATGCAATTATCAGTGATTACAACTTACCAGGCTCCTATAACGGGCCTTCACTGTTAACAACATGCAATCAGGTCAAAGGAAGCCAAATACCCGCCATTATTCTCACGGGAGACATCAATATTCCAGTTCAACATAATCATGATGAAACCGGGTATATTTTGCTGCACAAGCCGGTTAAAGGCGCACAATTACGCATCGCCCTAAACAAGATAGTCAATAAATATACCCAATCTACTTGAAGATGCATGTTTCAGAGCGCCACCGTGCTTTCAATACTAGGCACGCTAATGCAGGAATGTAAACACCTTCTAAATTAGCGTAACAACGTAGTGGAAGTACGGTGGCGCTCCCAAAGGGCAAGTTTTACAGGTTGATTGGGTATAAATGGATTAAGCGCGATGAAGTGGTAACAACCCAAGTTCATTGGCTCGGGTAACGGATTCGGTTCGGTTCGATACGCCAAGGGCTTTATATATTCCACGTAAGTGAAACTTAACCGTATCTTCTGAAATGTTGAGTATATCAGCGACCTTTTTATTTGGGTAACCCTTAGCCAATAATTTCAACACGTCCAATTGGCGTGATGAAAGGGTGCAGCGAGCTCGAGCTTGCTCATTTTCTTTATGCCGAGCTAACTCTACCGCGAGCATCTCAGGTACATGAATATGCCCCATAGAGATGTCTTCGATTGCGTTAAGTAATTTCTCTGGCGGGTAAGACTTAGGAATAAAGCCCATCGCCCCTGCGTTTAACACATCAGATATCTGCGCAATGTCTTCCGATGCGGATACCACGGCAACGGGGAACAGCATCGCACGCGCATCCAGTGCTCGCAGTAAGCTAAAGCCGTCCATTTCAGGCATGGCAAGGTCGATCAAAATCAGATCGGGCTGTTCATTTTTCAGCTGGGTTAACGCCGTGATAGCACTGTCAAAAGTCACGACGTTGGCACCTGAGTTTTGCAGCATAAGCTCCATGCCATGCAAAAACAAATGGTGATCATCTATGATGACTATCTTCATTTTCATACTTTAATACTAAACCGCCTTACTCAACTTTTTTCTAATTTAGAATCATAACGATAGACAGAAATACCACTTTTGACTGAGCTTTTGAGCAAAAATCCACCGCCACAACCTTGGCCAGATCACACTTTCGAGACTAAACTCAAGTAGAACTGCAACATTTTTTTAACACCAAACGGGGCAATTGTGAAGTATGAGCTTATTTAGTACTCCTCACACCTCCTACTTTATCATTAGCCTACATCAATATAAGGAGAGTGAACGCCAGCAATGAAGAACAGCCACTCAGTGGCCCTATAGCCGTTGTTTACAACCTCAATGAAGTATTACAAACAGGTAATGGAGACGTTTTATGCTAAGCAAGATGACCTATGAATTACTTCCGACCACTTACTTGGTCGCAGGTATCGGCAGTATCTCTATGCTAGAAACCAGTTATGGCATCATTGCAGGGGCCATTCTCTATTCTGTTGGTGCACTCGTTTGGGTGATGCGCTCAAATTATCGACGCACAGACGAACGTCGCCACCCCAAAAAAAGCCTGTTCATGCTCCCCGAATGGCTGTACGAGTTCGTCCCTTTCTTGCTCATTGCCTGTTCCGCTGTCATTATCCAACTTTCTCAGCAATTTGCAGCTACTATTTCGGCCACGGTATTGACGCTTTATGCCATGCATAAGCTATACCTTCGCTATCAACACCGTCACCATGAGTGGCAAGAGTTGAGTATCTATGCGCCATCAAAGCGTGCTTCATCCCGCAAGGCTAATGTACACAAATAATGTTGGACTGTCATACAAACTAAGTGGTGCTTGCAATGATGAGGGAGACTTCTCCCTCTTGGCTTAGCCTGTATTACCTCGTTATCAACCCAATAAAACAATGCCGCTCACACAAAATCACTTACCGGTGCGACACATTCACGCGCTGCAGATACAAGATATCCCCCCTACAGCCAGCCCATGGCTTTGCTGAGCTAAACGGCGGTGTTACCATTAACTCTATATCGACACCGTCATTATTCGGTCATTACTTGTCTACACGAGAACTCATCATGCCTTGGATCCAACTTAAACTGAATGCCACCTCACAAACCGCCGAACAAATCGGTGAACTATTACAAGATTCAGGTGCACTTGCTGTCACCTTTGTGGACGCTCAAGACACCCCGATTTTTGAGCCCTTACCAGGTGAAACAAGACTTTGGGGTAACACAGATATTGTTGCATTATATGAAGCCGAGCAAGATCTCTTTCCCATCGTTGAGGCGCTGAAACTGCACCCCATTATGGATAACGATTTTGCTTGGAAAATCGAACAGCTAGAAGATAAAGACTGGGAGCGTGAGTGGATGGATAACTTCCATCCGATGAAATTTGGCAAACGCTTATGGATATGTCCGAGCTGGCGCGACGTACCAGACCCTAGCGCGGTTAACGTTATGTTAGATCCCGGTTTAGCTTTTGGTACAGGCACTCATCCAACAACCCATCTCTGCTTGGAGTGGTTAGAAAGTCTCGATCTGGCGGGCAAAACCGTGATTGATTTTGGTTGCGGCTCAGGAATTTTAGCCATTGCCGCATTAAAACTTGGCGCTAGCAAGGTCATCGGCATCGATATCGACCCACAAGCGATTACCGCCAGCCTTGATAATGCAAAACGGAATCAAGTTGCCGACAAAATCGAGTTATACCTTGCCAAAGACCAACCCGAAGGGCTCATTGCCGATGTCGTGGTCGCGAATATTCTAGCTGGCCCACTCAGAGAGCTGTTCGACCCCATTAGCACCTTAGTCAAGCCAACAGGCGTGTTAGGCTTATCTGGCATTTTAGACCAGCAAGCCAATGAGCTAAATCGCGTTTACCAAGCCAAGTTTGAGATGGCAGAGCCCACCATTCGAGATGAATGGGCCCGCTTGTCTGGTACCAAAATCTAACCAAAACGCGACTCTACTCTCTCAAGGCAGAGCACAACCGCTCTGCCGCCAAGTGGAGATACTAAAACCCAGGTCTTTTGCAAGTATTTTTTTTGCAAAATGTCTATTTATTAACCTTTCCTCTGACGCCAAAAATGCGTACACTACGCCGCCCATGTGAGAGGTAAGTGCATTTCATGCGGATTGCAGATTATATTTTAGACAACCCGGTTATTTTAGCGCCCATGGCAGGGATAACCGATCGACCATTTCGTCAGTTATGTCGAAAATACGGCGCAGCGTTGGCGGTGTCGGAAATGTTGTCAAGTAATCCGCGCGTCTGGGAAACCGAGAAATCGAAAAACCGGATGGATCATGAGAATGAATCGGGCATTCGTGCGGTGCAGATTGCTGGGTCTGATCCTAAAATGATGGCGGCCGCTGCGCGAGAAAATGTCGCTAGAGGCGCGCAGATTATTGATATTAACATGGGATGCCCGGCAAAGAAGGTGAATAAAAAGCTAGCAGGTTCTGCCCTTATGCGCGAGCCTGACTTAGTGAAAGCCATCTTGCACAGTGTGGTGGATGCAGTAGATGTCCCTGTTACCTTAAAAATACGTACGGGCTGGGATCCAGAACATCGTAACGGTATTGAGATAGCGCAGTTGGCGCAAGCGGCAGGGATCCAATCTTTAGCTGTACATGGGCGAACACGCCAGTGTATGTATAAAGGACAAGCTGAATACGACACCATCAAGGCGATCAAGCAAAGCGTGACTTTGCCGGTCGTCGCTAATGGCGACATTACCAGTCCAGAAAAAGCGAAAGCCGTACTGGAATATACAGGGGCAGACGCAGTGATGATCGGCCGAGGAGCCCAAGGTCAACCTTGGATATTCCAACAAGTCGCTCATTTTTTGAGTAGCGCAGAGCATCTCGCACCACCAAGCCGTGATGAAATTGCCGCTAACTTACTTGAGCATGTAGCTCAATTACATGAATTTTATGGTGAACTAAAAGGTGCCCGCATTGCGCGTAAACACGTTGGCTGGTACCTAAAAGAACAACCGAATACTGAAGATTTTCGTAAAAATTTTAATACCTTAGAATGTGCTTCGGCGCAACTAAAGGTATTAGAAGATTTTTTCATGCATTAAACTAAACCAAGAAGAGCTGATATCATATGTTCGAACAAAACACTTCTTCTGAAGCGCTAATCACTACAACCAGTGTTCCTGCGACAGGCCAAACGACTCAACGTCCACTTCGTGATTCTGTACAACAGGCGCTCACGAACTACTTTGCCCAATTAAACGGCCAAGACGTGACTGAGTTGTACGATCTAGTGCTTTCTGAAGTAGAGGCGCCTTTATTAGATGTTATTATGCAATACACGCGCGGTAACCAAACCCGTGCTGCTAACATGATGGGTATCAACCGCGGTACACTTCGTAAGAAGCTTAAAAAATACGGCATGAACTAAGGAAAACCTTTAGTCTACTGATTTTTAAAGGCTTAATGAGCAATCATTAAGCCTTTTTTGTAGTTCGCCAACGACCTAAAGTGATGTTGGTAACAAAAATGCTATTCTCCCACCAGCTCAATCTATCCTCTTGTACCAAATGCAAAAAACTAACTAAGCTTAATCAATATTTGGTTCTCTTAAGGCGGGAATAATGGCAAATAACCTAACCCAGTTGCATCATTCCCTCGCAGCACAAACCGCGGCAGCCGCCGATATTTCGGCACAACTAAACCAATCCCGTAAACAAGCAAGCCTGCTTTCTCTGTCGGCAAAAAATTTGTCTGTTATTGCGGTTCGAATTGGTCAAGAAGCCGCAGGACTTAAAGTTCTGTCCTTGTTTTATGACGAGTTTGCACAAAAGTCCATTAAGGTTTCAAATAAAATCAACCAGTTATCAGCCAATATCGCGGCCAACTCGGTAAAACGTTGGCGCAGTGAATTATTTCAGCAGAAAGTGGAACAAGTGCTATGTAGCCAGCCACAGCACTCACAAGACTTACTCGTTCGTAAACTCCAGCTCCGCCAACACAGCTGTCTTCAGTTAAAACAACAAACGGATACGGCGTGTCAAACCTTAGAAGGCTATTTAGAGGAGCTGCTAACATTTATGCAAAGCATGCAAGTGATCGCTATCAATGCCCGAGTTGAAGCAGGGAACCTTCCGTTACATAAAGCGCAATTGGATGACTTGTCCGAAAAAATCGATATCACGACCCGTTCAATACTCGACAATGTTCACGCCTGCCAGCACCGAATGAAGGACATTAAATAACCATGAAAATAGTTGAGCTTTATAAAAATAAACAACATAGCTGGGTAATGCTAGGCAGAGATGAGACTAAACCCGATAAAATCATCGACACCAATCAATACCTCATTAGCCACCATGAGCAAGCTATTCTACTTGATCCGGGTGGCATTGAATTATTTGCGCCTATGTTAGAGGCCTTGGTTAAGATTTTACCCCTAGAGCAGATCAAGCACTTGTTTGCATCGCATCAAGATCCCGACATCATTTCATCCCTTGGTTTATGGGATCAGGTGTTAGATGGCGCCAAATTACACAGCCCTTGGCTATGGGAAGGCTTTATCCGTCATTTTGGCATGGAGCATACCAAGTTTGCCCCCATCCCAGATGAGGGAGGTAGCCTCAATTTGCTCGGCTTAGAACTGCAATTCATTCCCGCCCACTATTTGCACTCATCGGGCAACTTTAATGTTTATGATCCCAAAGCAAAAATACTGTTTAGCGGAGACTTAGGCGCGGCCCTTGAACCCATTGATTCCCCTTTGTTTGTTGAAGACTTCAACAGTCACATCAGCAAAATGGAGTACTTTCATCAGCGCTGGATGCCCTCTGAAATCGCTAAACAGGATTGGATAAAACGAGTGAGAGAGCTGGATATCGAGATGATGTGCCCACAGCATGGCCGCATTTTTAGGGGCGATAAGGTCACTCAGTTTCTGGATTGGTTTGAACAGCTTCCCGTTGGCATCGCCAACCAAACTAGCACTGAGTTAGACAGCAAAAGGTAAACTGAAACCTAAGCTAAAATCGACGCCAGTTAAGCAGCCATCGACTTTAGATTAAGCTCCATGGCCTTAGAAAATTTCGCTTTGCGTTGATAACTTCCTTTACCTTTCTTTGCTTTTTCAATTCGTTGCTTGAAAAGTGGGGTATGCAATACCGCTTTAACCGCGGAATCGTTAATCTGTCCTCTATTATGTAAGTAGCTGACTTCACCCCGGTCTGTTAACTGGCGTTCTACCGCTTTGCGTTTGTTTTTACTCATGATATTCACCTATAAAAAAACCGCGCCTAAAATGGACGCGGTGAAATAATAGTAAGGTAAGATAACGAATTCAAGGTCTATATTTTACTCGTTATCACTGACCGTTTTAGCTACTTATTGATTGCGTTTTAACACAAAATTAAAGAACTCACTGGTGCCGTCATCGTTATCACAGACTAGGGCGCCTTTGATCACGTCTTCACTTTCTTCGCTGATCATTACCGATTCCGCCTTAGCCAACACCGCCTTACCGTCTTTTTGCATAATGGCCGAATAGAATGTGAGGTCAATTTCATTTTCCGTGGAAAACTTCACCATAGGCAGCACACCGACAAAGCTACCTAAAATGTAACCTTTTTTATTGATGTTACTCGACGCTTCAATAGAGGCGGTGAACACCAAGCTATCTAATTTAGCCGAATAGGTTGCGCCTGACAGCCCCGCTTCAAATCCATGCATTTTCGGCAAAATCACTTTTTTGACCACGAGGTGCTCAACTTGTTCGCGCTCACCTAGCATGTATTGCAAAACTTCGTCTGTTTTCAGTTGGTAAATTAAATTATCACCAAAATTACCGCGGTTAAGGATATAGGTAAATTCACCCGCCACCGCTAAACCTTCGATATTAAACTTCTGTTTTTCAGTGAAGTTTCCAGCACTGTGCAACTGACTATAAAGCGGGCTTAATGAACGTTCGATGATTTTTGAGTGATCTTGTGAGATCAAATAGCCCCACTCTCTCACCATGGCTTTTGAGCCTGAGCCTAACACGAGGAAAGCTTTACCTTCTTCAAAGGGGATCAGCGCCATCGATTCATAATCAGGCTTAACACTGCTATCTAGGGTGCCATTTTCTTTTAAGCTTTCGGCCGGAAATTGCTTGATGGTGGTTAAGGAATCAACATTAAACTGCTGATCTAATTTATATAAGAATGGCGACATATCGCTCACCGCGAAGATACTGCCGCCTAAGGTAACCAGTGAAGACGCTGCCGGTACTTTTTCACTATGAACAGGATCGCCAAGCTCTAATACATACTTATGCCCTGTGCGCGCTTGTGCTTGCCCTATCATGGCTGCAAACAGCAGCATCATGGCCAATTTTTTCAACATCCTTGCTCCCGCATTCGATTCTATATTGTCACCAAAAAATGATGGGGCAAACTTTACAAGTTATTGCCTTGTAAATCTATTAATCAACTAGCAAAGCGCCAATAAAAATTTGATTAATCAATAAAAAGAGGGCTGCTTGAACAGGTTAAGGTTGCCGCAGAAAGGGCAACCTTTAGGGGTAAAGCAAACTATGCCAAGCGCTGACAGAGCTTTTGGTAAAGTACCCTCAGCATCAAGAGAGCTAAAACGATACTGGTCATGACGGTCAACCAGGTAGGTAACAATGTATGCTCCTGCGCCGAAAGCGGAGCGACTTGGATATTAAATTCAACCACTAGGTAGTTAGTAAACAGGCCAAATACAATTGACATGCCTATCACGCCAACGAGATAAGCCACTAATGCCCGTTGACCTAGCTCTTTAAACACCACACCTAAGGTTGCCATATTGGTCGCAGGCCCAGCCATCATAAACACTAACACAGCGCCAGGGCTGATCCCCGACATCAATAAACCCGCCGCGATTGGCGTGGATGCCGTAGCGCAGATATACATAGGAACACTCATCAGCACCATCACCAACATGGCCCAGATACTGTCGGCCCATAAGGCTAGAAAATCCGTCGCCACATAAGTTTCCACTAAGGCCGCAAAAAAGAGTCCAATCAGCAGCCAAACACTGATATCGCGCACTAAATCGGTGGCGGCAAAAATAGTGCCTGCGCGAGCTTTGTCCCAGACAGTGCGACTTGCTGCGTTAGGTGTATGTTTAGATGAAGCCGTTGATGAACAGCAAGCATCCACTTGGGCAACCTTACTTTCACTGCAACAGGAGGATTGAATCGGCGCTGACTTAACGGCTTGTTTAGTACTCGCGCAGCAACTCCCTTGATTCACATCGCTATGACAACAAGTGTCGTTATCATGTTGGATTGACTGCTTTACGTCACCTTTAGCCGCAAAAATAGCTTCTTCTTTACCCACTAATAACCCCGCGACGATGGCACTGACGATGGCAGCAATCGGCCTAATGATCGCCATAAAGGGCCCCAATAAGGCGTAAGATACCGACACAGAATCAACACCGGTTTCAGGTGTGGCAACAAGAAATGCGGTGGTGGCATTTTTTGAGGCACCGCTGCGACGCAGTCCCAAGGCGGCGGGGATCACGCCACACGAGCATAACGGCAAGGGAGCACCAATAAAGGCGGCTTTGATGGTGGCCTTACTCCCTTTCCCCCCTAAGTGCCTGGCTAAAAAGTCACTTGGGATAGATTCTTTAATGAGCCCCGCTACCAGCAATCCAAGTAACATCCAAGGCGCAGCCTCCATAAATAAATCAATAAAATTAGCAATTAACATAAGGCCTCCTGCTCACTGGCCGCTAACGCTTCTAATATAGAGCAATGACTGGCCGATTCGGCCCCGCCGCAACATGACTCACTGAGCTTTTGTAAAGAGGCGCGAAAAATCTCAAGCTCTTTAATCTTGGCTTCCACTTGCGCCAGTTTGGTATCGGTAATGTACTTGGGCTCGGCGCAGCTGTGTTCATCGCTGTCGAGCTGAATGGACAACAATTCAGTGATTTCATCCAAAGAAAAGCCCACGCTTTTGGCACGCAAGATAAAATTTAACTTGGCTTCATCGGCTTTGTTATAGAGACGATAGCCAGCCGCATTTCTGGCACTTGGCGCCAATAAGCCTGATTTTTCATAAAACCTTAGGGTGTCGGTTTTCAACCCACAGCGTTTTGCCATTTCACCTATTCGGAACATTGGTCATTCCCTACTCTAATTAAATAACGACGCCAGTATAAAGTTTAGACCTTACTCCAAGGTCAAGACTTTTTTGCATCGATACAGCAATAAAAAGTTGGTTTGATCACAACTCTGACACCATTTTGGCGCTTTTTTATGCAAAAAATCGCCACTAAATCCGTTTTTATTCCGTTTTTTCTGGTTAAAATCAGCGCGAATTAAGGTAGAATAGCCGCCAATTTTTACAGGCCTATAAGAAAAACCACACGCATGTAAAAAATCTATCGCCATGCCCATTTAATCAACTAGCAACTAGGCTGCTTTAATCGGCATGGGATAGCGAAATTGTTTTACCCACCTTTAAAATCAATAACGGGAAGAAGTAGAAATGGACATAGCTCGACCAATTAAACGTGCGCTGATCAGCGTATCTGATAAAACAGGCATCGTTGAGTTTGCTCGTGAGTTAGCGCAACAAGGCGTAGAAATTCTATCTACCGGCGGCACGTTTAAGTTACTGGCTGATAACGGCATTAAAGTAATCGAAGCATCCGACTACACCGGACATCCAGAAATCATGGATGGCCGTGTTAAAACACTGCATCCGAAAATTCACGGCGGTATCTTAGGTCGTCGTGGCACCGATGAAGGTGTGATGGCTGAAAACAACATCCAACCCATTGATATGGTAGTTGTGAACCTATACCCATTTGCAGCGACCGTTGCTAACCCTAACTGTAGCCTAGAAGACGCTATCGAAAACATTGATATCGGTGGGCCAACCATGGTGCGCTCAGCGGCGAAAAACCACAAAGACGTCACCATAGTGGTTAATGCCAGTGACTATGATCGCGTATTAGCAGAAATGCAAAGCAACAGCGGTAGCCTAACCTACCAAACACGTTTTGACCTTGCGATTGCCGCATTTGAACACACAGCCCAATACGACGGTATGATTGCCAACTACTTCGGCACTAAAGTACCTAGCTACGGTGAAAACAAAGAAGGTGATGCGGAATCTAAATTCCCACGTACTTTCAATGTTCAGCTACAAAAGAAACAAGACATGCGTTACGGCGAAAACAGCCACCAAGCGGCTGCTTTCTATGTTGAAAACGACATTGATGAAGCGTCTGTTTCTACCGCTCGCCAAATTCAAGGTAAGGCCCTGTCTTACAACAACATCGCTGACACAGACGCAGCCCTAGAGTGTGTTAAAGAATTCAGCGAGCCAGCGTGTGTGATTGTTAAGCACGCCAACCCTTGTGGTGTTGCCCTAGGTGACAACATTCTTGAAGCGTATGATCGCGCTTACAAAACCGACCCAACGTCAGCTTTTGGTGGCATCATCGCGTTTAACCGCGAGCTAGATGCGGACACAGCCGAAGCCATTGTATCGCGTCAATTTGTTGAAGTGATTATCGCGCCAAAAATCAGCGCAGCGGCAGAGCAAATTGTGGCAGCAAAGAAAAACGTGCGTCTACTTGAGTGTGGCGAATGGAGCGACAAAACCAAAGGTTACGACTTTAAGCGCGTTAATGGTGGCTTATTAGTTCAAGATCGTGACCAAGGTATGGTGAGCTTAGACGACCTTAAAGTGGTTACCAAACGCCAACCTTCTGAGCAAGAGCTAAGCGATGCACTATTTTGCTGGAAAGTGGCTAAATACGTTAAGTCGAACGCCATTGTTTACGCTAAAGACAAGTGGACCATCGGCGTAGGCGCAGGTCAAATGAGCCGCGTTTACAGTGCTAAGGTTGCCGGTATTAAAGCCGCTGATGAAAACCTAGAAGTAGCAGGTAGCGTCATGGCATCTGACGCTTTCTTCCCGTTCCGCGACGGTATCGACGCAGCGGCGGAGGCGGGTATCACGTGTGTGATCCAACCAGGTGGCTCAATGCGCGATGACGAAGTAATTGCCGCGGCTGATGAGCACGGCATGGCCATGGTATTTACTGGCATGCGTCACTTCCGCCACTAATTTCTGCGGCGCAACGGCCTAAGTATTGCTTAGGCCGTTTTTGTCTTATTTCGGCTAATGCGCTCGTTCTTCGAGGCTTGGCATTGAAACGAATTGAATCAAGGAATCCCCATGAAAGTTTTAGTAATAGGTAGCGGCGGCCGTGAACATGCCCTAGCTTGGAAAGCGGCACAAAATGCCAATGTAGAGACCGTATTTGTAGCACCGGGTAATGCCGGCTCTGCCCTTGAAGCCAAGGTAGAAAATGTCGCGATAGGTGTTGAAGACATCGACGCCCTCGTTAAATTTGCCCAAGACAACCAAGTAGAACTGACGATTGTCGGCCCTGAAGCGCCGCTGGTTATTGGTGTGGTTGATGCATTTCGTGCAGCGGGCCTAAAATGTTTTGGCCCAACGAAAGGCGCAGCCCAATTAGAGGGTTCAAAAGCCTTCACCAAGGACTTCCTTGCTCGTCAAAATATCCCCACCGCTTGGTACCAAAATTTCACTGAAATCGAGCCGGCCGTTGCTTATATCAAAGAAAAAGGCGCGCCGATTGTGGTTAAGGCCGACGGCCTAGCGGCGGGTAAAGGCGTTATTGTTGCCATGACCGAGCAAGAAGCCATCGATGCCGTTAACGACATGTTAGCCGGCAATGCCTTTGGTGAAGCGGGTAGCCGCGTGGTTATCGAAGAATTCCTAGACGGCGAAGAAGCGTCTTTCATCGTGATGGTCGATGGTAAAAATGTACTGGCCATGGCAACCAGCCAAGATCACAAACGTGTTGGTAACGGCGATACCGGACCCAACACGGGTGGCATGGGCGCTTACTCCCCTGCACCTGTGGTCACGCCAGACATTCATGAGCGCATCATGAACGAGGTTATCTATCCAACAGTGAACGGCATGGCAGCAGAAGGCAACACTTACACAGGTTTCCTTTACGCAGGTCTCATGATCATGGCCGATGGCACACCAAAAGTGATCGAATTTAACTGTCGTTTTGGCGATCCAGAAACCCAACCTATTATGCTGCGTTTACAGTCAGACTTAGTTGAGCTATGTCTAGCAGCAGAAGCGGGTGAATTAGACAAGGTAACGGCAGAGTTTGATCCACGCGCCTCTGTCGGTATCGTGTTAGCCGCAGGTGGTTACCCTGGCGATTACGCTAAAGGTGAAGTGATCTCAGGTTTACCAACAGAGCAAGTCGAAGGTGAGAAAATCTTCCACGCCGGTACTAGCCTAAAAGACGGTAATACCGTCACCAATGGTGGCCGAGTGCTTTGTGCCACCGCCCTTGGTAACACAGTCACCGAAGCTCAGCAACGTGCTTATAAGCTAACCAAGCAAGTTTGCTGGAAAGATTCGTTCTACCGCACCGATATCGCTTATCGCGCGATTGCGCGTGAGCAAGCAGCTAAATAAAGCTGTGGGAGCTGCAGTTATGCAGCGATAAATGGTGAGATTCAACAGCCAAATCGCCCCATTACTGGGGCTCCTACAAGCGCCACCAACAAAAAAGCCAGGCTCAGCCTGGCTTTTTTTATATGCAATCTTTTGATTATGCTTTAACGGCGTCTTTTAATGCTTTACCCGCTACAAAAGCTGGGATATTTGCCGCAGCAATTTGAATTTCAGCACCGGTTTGTGGATTACGGCCTGTACGTGCAGCACGGTGGTTCACTTTAAATGTACCAAAACCAATTAGCTGTACTGGCTCACCGTCTTTTAAGCTTTCGGTAATGCCTGCTAAAACTTCTTCTAATGCAGCTTTAGCTTGTGCTTTAGAAAGATCGGCTTTTTCAGCGATGGCATCAACCAGTTGAGTTTTGTTCATGTGACTTCCTTTCCAAGGTCGTTGTGGACTTAATAGCGGGTTCAATGTATTCAAAAACAACGCCGTGCGCAAAGGGTTTATCTCTTAAAACTGCCTAACCGTCTGCCCTTTAACCAACTTCTGCGTGTAAGCTCACAATTTAGCCGCTACTTTTAACTAAAACGCGGCTAGATGATTGAAATATAATCGCAACAAATCGCCATCTTCGACATTTTCACACAATAAACACACCCCAAATATGCAAAATGGTCTCCCCGTTGCGCGATGAGATGGTGCTGAAATATTGCACAACAGCTTCCTTTCCCCGAAACAGGTAAAAATGAACAAGGATTCATTTAAAAAGGCTTTTCCTTCAGAGAGAATGAAGTAAACTATTTTTTTACCGTATCTTTGACCTAAACATGGCTTACAGGAGCGACCTTGTTTCTTTTAACTTTCTATTTGGCATTAGCCGTTGGTGTTTCATTTGTTTGTTCGGTGTTAGAAGCCGTCTTGCTCAGCATCACGCCTAGTTATATTCGTGCTCAAGCGATCAAACATCCGACTCGTAGTGCCCAGTTAGAACAATTGAAGCAAAAAATTGATCAACCTTTGGCGGCTATCTTGACTCTCAATACCATTGCCCATACCGTTGGGGCAGCAGGTGTTGGCGCACAGGCGGCCGTCATTTTCAACAACCAATACATCGGCATTACCTCGGCGGTACTGACCCTGATTATCTTGGTATTCTCTGAAATTTTGCCAAAAACCATCGGCGCAACCTACTGGCGTCAATTTGGTTTGTTAATTGGGCCTATCTTGATCGTGATGATTAAGTTGCTGAAACCTTTTATTTGGTTATCCGACGTCATTACTCGCTTAATTGGTAAACAACACAGTGAGCATCAGCACATACGTGAAGAAATCGCCGCCATGGCGCACCTAGGCAGTGAGACCGGCCAGCTAGCCGATAACGAAGGTAAAATCATTAACAGCCTGCTGAGTACCCGTGACACTAAGCTGAAAAATATTATGACGCCGCGTACCGTTTTATTTTCAGTCGATAAAAACATGACAGTGAGTGAATACCTAAGCCAACATGCAGATGCCCCTTTCTCTCGTATTCTGCTCAGCAGTAAAGAAAAAGACAATGTGATTGGCTATGTTCACAAGCATGACATTTTAATGAACCAACAAGTTGACGAAAACGTGAAGCTGGGGCAACTGCTACAGCCTATTTATGTCGTACCTGACACGGCTGCGATACCGACCTTGTTCCAAAGTTTATTGGAAAAGCGTAATCACATTGCCCTCGTCGTTGACGAGTATGGCGACGTGCAGGGAATAGTGACGATGGAAGATGTTGTTGAAACCTTGCTCGGAATCGAAATCGTTGATGAGCAGGATAAGATAGCCGACATGCAACGCTTAGCGAAAGCGCGTTGGATCCGCCATCAGCGTAACACCGATGGCATTATAGAAAAACCAGAGTAATATGTTGGGGTTAGTCTAAGCTAATCCCTATATTGCTGATGCCCTGATTACGAGCAAATTTTCTAATCGCTTTGAGTAAATCTGGGCTTCTTTGTTTATCAAGCTGGTCAATTAACGTTTGTTGAAACGCCAGCTCTTGCTCCATTAATTCATCTGCAAAAATCTCGTCTTCCGATAATGCTTGCTCCGATGTCGCCTCGATAAAACTGGCCACTGTGGCGATAGACGTTTGACTGGCATTAATGGCTTCTTCAGCATCGTCTTGCTTGTTTAACATTAAGTTGAAAGCGCAGGTCATCACCACGCACGCATCCAAGGCAGGATACACACCATACATGTCATAATCTTCGACATTAGGAATGGCTGACTCAAAATGCTCACTTTGGATTTCAAAATTGACCTTGGCATTTTTTACGATCAACTTTTCCCAAAACAGGTCCAGTATTTTGCGAAATTGAGCCTGCCCCGCAAACTCGGTGCCTTCACAAAACAAAACATAATTGGGGTACATACGCTCAGCCAGAGCGATGCAAAAAGTCACTTGTTGCCATGGCGCAAATTGATTAAGTTGCTTATTAATGTTTTTTACCACAATGTAACCTGCTAAGTGCTTAAGGATAAAGATGCGACACACACTACTGATACTGAGCCAAGACGCCCTGCAATATCAACAAGCCCTAGCAGACAAGTTGCCGGCCGATGTATCGATGTTGGTGAGTGATAATATCGACTCTGTCGCCTCGATGCAGCAACAAATTACCTTAGCACTGGCTGAGCCCGCATTAATTCGACCACTGTTACCCAAACTTCCCAATCTGCAATGGCTGCAGTCCACCTTTGCGGGAGTTGATGCCCTCGCCGGTGCAAGTTTAGCTGACTCATGCCAAGTAACTGGGGTTAAGGGCATTTTCGGACCGCTCATCAGCGAGTATGTGTTTGGTCACTTGCTCGATTATCAGCGCCAATTTGGCCTCTATCGGCAGCAGCAAGGCCAGCAGCGATGGCTTTCTCATGGCTATCACAGTATCCAAGGCATGACCATCTTGATAGTGGGCACCGGCTCTATTGGTCAACATGTCGCGCAAACGGCGCGTCATTTTGGTTTAACAACACTGGGCGTGAATCGAAGCGGTCAACAGCGAGAAGACTTTTTACAATGTTATCCACTCTCGCAGTTACACACCGCCCTCTCCCAAGCCGATATTGTGGTCAATTCTTTGCCACTGACCAAAGAAACCCAAGGCTTATTTAATGCTTCGTGCTTTAAGCAAATGCCCCACTACAGCTTATTTTTCAATGTGGGTCGCGGCGCGAGTGTAAACGAAAAGGATTTGTATGATGCGCTAACGCAGCGACAGATAGCTCATGCCTTTTGTGATGTGTTTTCAGTGGAGCCTTTAGCTAGCGACTCACCACTATGGCGCTGCCCACATCTCACCATCACCCCCCATATTGCGGCAATCAGCTCGCCGCAACAGGTCGCGCACATTTTTCTGGATAATTTTCTGCGCAGGCAGCAACGTCAGCCGCTATTGCATCAGATTGATTTTACACTGGGTTACTAAATGGCTGATTGGCTGCGTTAATCGTGAAATCCATGACGAAACGCCCTAAGAGCCGATTAAAGGTGAGTAAACTCTCATTTATAAGGATTGCGTTTGGCGTTGTCGATTTATCAGGCTAAATTTAACCCTGCTCTGGTATGAGCAAGGTGATGCACAATAAGTGTGTTTAGGTCAGGAGACCTAACTAAAGCACTGAAAGGCCAAGGATAGGCGTGTTCTTAAATTGATGTTATGACTCTGTTCATGACACAACCTGTCTGCGTTATTCAGTTCTCTTATCTGTGTTTTCTCGTGTTAAAGTCAAAGGAATGGACTCATGAAGAAATCAAATGTTTTTGTTAAAAGCTCATTAGCTGTGGCAGTTGCCATGGGCATGAGCAGCGCTGCTATGGCAGCGCCTGGTACTCCTATCGTACAGTGGATGGAAGACAACTACTCCATCATTGAAGTCGATCAAGCTGCCACTGCTTATAAAGACCTATTTGTTGTAAAAGATGCGGCAACGGTTCCTGTTACTTGGGACATGTGGTCAGGTGAACCAGGTACTAAATGGCAAGTATTGCTAAACGGTGAAGTCGCGCATGAAGCAACCATCGCTGCAACACCAGTACAAAAAGGCGTGGTTGACCTACAAGTGAAGAAAGGCGGTCAATACGCTCTTACTGTTAAGTTATGTGACGACACAGGCGCGTGTAGCGAAAGTGCAGCGAAAAATATCGTGGTTGCAGACACAGATGGTAGCCACTTAGATCCACTACCGATGAAGGTAGACCCAAACAATGGTAACTACACCACGCCAGAAAATACGGTAGTAGGTACTTACTTTGTAGAATGGGGCGTTTACGGCCGTAAATTCTCAGTTGACCAAATTCCAGCGCAAAACTTAACCCACATTATTTACGGTTTCGTGCCAATCTGTGGTCCCAACGAATCACTGGGTGAAATCGAAAACGGTAACAGTTTAGCCGCTCTAGAGCGCGCTTGTGCGGGTACACCTGATTACGAAATGGTGATCCACGACCCGTGGGCAGCCATCCAAATGCCACAAGGTAATGATATTCACTCTACCCCTTACAAGGGCACATATGGTCAAATGATGGCGTTAAAACAACGCTACCCTGATCTAAAAATTCTACCTTCGATTGGTGGCTGGACCCTATCTGACCCATTCTACGATTTCGTAGACAAGTCTAAGCGTGACATCTTTGTGGCTTCTGCGAAACGTTTCCTACAAACTTGGAAATTCTTCGACGGTATCGACATTGACTGGGAATACCCAGGCGGCCAAGGCGCTCACCCAACCAAGGGTAATCCAGACTTAGACGGTCAAGCATACGCAGATCTAATGAAAGAATTACGCGCTATGCTAGATGAGTTATCAGCAGAAACGGGCCGTACTTACCAACTAACTTCTGCCGTAGGTGTTGGTTACGACAAGATTGAAGACGTTAACTACATTGATGCTGTGCCTTACATGGACTACATCTTCGCCATGACTTACGACTACTACGGTGGTTGGAATAATGTTGTTGGCCATCAAACCGCCCTGTACTGTGGCAGCCACATGAGCGCTGACGAATGTGAAGGTAAAGGTCTTGATGCTGAAGGTAACCCACGTAAAGGACCAGCTTACACTTCTGCAAACGGTATTAACCTACTGCTAGAAAAAGGCGTACCAGCTAACAAACTGGTTGTAGGCGCGGCCATGTACGCTCGCGGATGGACAGGTGTAACCCAAGAGTCAATGACAGATCCTGCTAACCCAATGACAGGCGTCGGTAATGGTAAAGTAAAAGGCTCATGGGAAGCTGGCGTTATCGACTATAAAGATGTCGTACGTGATTACATCAACAACCCATCGGTACAAAAGTTCTATGACGAAGTCGCCGAAGCCCCCTATGCCTGGAACCCTGCAACGGGTGATTTGATCACTTATGATGATCGTCGTTCGGTATTAGCTAAAGGTGCGTACGTTAAAGAAAATGGCTTTGCAGGCTTATTCTCGTGGGAAATCGATGCCGATAACGGCGATATCCTAAACGCCATGCAAGAAGGCCTAGCGGGTCATGTTGTGGTGACTCCTGTACCAACTACACCACCAACGATAGAACCAACTGCTGAACCAACAGCTGAGCCTACAGCAGAACCAACAGCTGAGCCTACAGCAGAACCAACAGCTGAGCCTACAGCAGAACCAACGGCTGAGCCTACAGCAGAACCAACAGCTGAGCCAACACAACCACCAGCGGGTGACTATGATTTCGTTTACCCAGATGGACTCGGTAGCTACACCGCTGGCACCAAAGTACTTGCTAGCGATGGCGGCATTTACCAATGTAGCGTGGCGGGCTGGTGTAACTTAGGTGGTGCCTATGAGCCAGTAAATGGTTGGGCTGCTGACAATGCATGGACTAAAGTAGGATCAGGCACCGTGCCTTCAAGCGAGCCAACGGCGGAGCCAAGTGTTGAACCTACAGTAGAGCCAACGGCTGAACCTACAGTAGAGCCAACGGCTGAACCAACGGTTGAACCAACTCAACCTCCAGCTGGTGACACAACCTGGTCAGAAAGCCAAGTTTACAATGGTGGCGATGAAGTGCTTTACAACGGCGTGAAGTACCAAGCTAAATGGTGGACACAAGGTGACAACCCCGCCCAATCAGGTGAATGGGGCGTTTGGAAAAAGCTTTAACTTTTAACAAAATAGGTTAAAGCGATAAGTAATTGACGAGGGGAATGGATCACATTCCCCTCGTTTTATTTACACAATTTGATCCACATAACAATTATAGCTTTCAATAAAACAGCCCCACTAAAAAGCACTAACAACCTGAACTAAATATAAAAATAGATAAAAAACCTAAAACCTCGCGGCTTAACATTTTATTTACGACGATTTATTCACCATTTTTTTTAGCTCCATCACGTTTAGCACTTTCCCTGTCTTGCCCTTAGCATCAGATACTCCTATATTGTCTTAAGTCTGAACAAGACTACACTTTTTGAAATGAATCAGTATGGCCAGGAGGCCCACAAATTACTGGTTTATATGTTGCCAAGGATAGGCAAGCTAACTGGATAAGGATATTGCAGCCCCTGTTGCAACCCTACCTCTGTCTATCTTTTGCACAATTTCAAATTGACTCTGAATTCTCAATGACTAGTCAAAGGAATGGACTTATGAAGAGAAATATCTTAGCTGCATCTATCTTGGCAGCCATCAGTGGTAGCGTAATGGCTGCACCTGCTGCACCAAGCATCGACATGTACGGTTCTAACAACCTACAATTCTCTAAAGTTGAACTTGCGATGGAAACCACTTCTGGTTACAAATCCATGGTTAAGTACAATGAAGAAGCCAAAATCGCAATCAAATTCAACCAGTGGTCAGGTACTCCTGGTGACACTTACAAAGTGTACTTTGATGGCGTAGAAGTTGCGTCTGGCCCAATCACTGGTAGCCAAACAACAGCAACTTTTGGTTACGCGAAAGGCGGTGTTTACGATGTAGTAATCGAAGCGTGTGACGCGACTGGTTGTACTAAAGGTGCTGCAGCAAAACTAACTGTTGCTGACACTGACGGTTCACACCTTGCGCCACTAACAATGAACGTAGATCCAAACAACAAGTCTTACAATACTGATAAGAACACTGTTGTGGGTACTTACTTCGTTGAATGGGGTATTTACGACCGTGGTTACACAGTTGACAACATCCCAGTCGACAACCTAACTCACATTCTTTACGGCTTCATTCCAATCTGTGGTCCTAACGAGTCTTTGAAATCGGTTGGCGGCAACAGCTTCAACGCACTTAAAACAGCCTGTTCTGGCGTGCCAGATTACGAAGTTGTAATCCACGATCCATGGGCTGCATACCAAAAGAGCTTCAAGCAAGCAGGTCATGACTTCAACACACCAATCAAAGGTAACTTTGCGATGATGATGGCGCTTAAACAGCGTAATCCTGATCTGAAGATCCTACCTTCTGTAGGTGGTTGGACACTATCTGACCCATTCTTTAGCTTCACTGACAAAGCTAAGCGTGACATCTTCGTTGCATCTGTTAAAGAGTTCCTAACTACTTGGAAATTCTTCGACGGTGTGGACATCGACTGGGAATTCCCTGGTGGTGGCGGTGAGAACGCTAACCTAGGTGACCCTGTTAAAGATGGTCCTGCTTACATTGCATTAATGCAAGAGCTACGCGCAATGCTAGACGAGCTAGAAGCGCAAAATGGCAAGCCATACGAACTAACTTCTGCTATCGGTGTTGGTTTCGACAAGATTGAAGACGTAGATTACGGCCAAGCAGTTCAGTACATGGACTACATCTTCGCCATGACTTATGACTTCTACGGCGGCTGGAACAACGTACCAGGTCACCAAACTGCACTTTACTGTGGTTCATTCATGGCGCCTGGCCAGTGTGACGGTAGCGGTGTTGATGCTGAAGGCGTTCCTTTCAAAGGTCCTGCTTACACAACTGACAACGCAATCCAGTTACTACTTGCGCAAAACGTACCAGCTAACAAACTTGTTGTAGGTGCGGCTATGTACGGTCGTGGTTGGGACGGCGTAATGCCATCTAGCCTAACTGATCCAAATGACCCAATGACAGGTACAGGTAACGGTAAGTTAACCGGTACTAAAGCTCAAGGCGTTTGGGAAGCTGGCGTAATCGACTACAAAGGTATCAAACAGTACATGCTAGGTGCGAACAACACTGGCGTAAACGGTTTTGAATACGGTTACGATGAGCAAGCACAAGCACCTTACGTTTGGAACCGCTCTAACGGTAAGCTAATCACGTTTGATGACGCACGCAGTGTTAAAGCTAAAGGCGCATACGTTCGTGACCTAGGTCTAGCAGGTCTATTCTCATGGGAAATCGATGCGGACAACGGTGACATCCTAAATGCAATGCATGAAGGTCTAAACGGTTACGTTGTACCAACTCCGACTCCAACTGCTGAACCAACAGCTGAGCCTACTGCTGAACCAACAGCTGAGCCTACTGCTGAACCAACAGCTGAGCCTACTGCTGAACCAACAGCTGAGCCTACTGCTGAACCAACAGCTGAGCCAACAGCTGAGCCTACTGCTGAACCAACAGCTGAGCCTACTGCTGAGCCAACAGCTGAGCCTACTGCTGAGCCAACAGTTGAGCCTACTCAACCACCATCAGGCGCTATCGTTTGGGTACCAGGTCAAACTACTGTTAAGAACGGCGACCTAGTGACTTACAACGGCCTATGTTTCGTAGCGAAGAACAGCCCAGGTACTTGGGAAACTCCAGCTGCAGGCGGTAACTGGTTCTGGACTGAAGTTCAGTGTGAAGGTGGCGTAACTCCTACTGTTGCACCAACTGCTGAGCCAACAGTTGAGCCTACTGCAGAACCAACAGTTGAGCCTACTGCTGAACCTACAGTTGAACCAACAACTGAGCCAGGTAACACAACTTGGAGCGCTGACGCAGTTTACACTAAAGGCGATCGCGTTATCGTTGACGGTGTAACTTACGAAGCTAAGTGGTGGACTACTGGTGAAAACCCAGCGACTACTGGTCCATGGGGCGTTTGGGCTAAAGTTTAATCTAAACTTTAACTCATAGCTTGAAAAGGGATGCACTAGCATCCCTTTTTTGTATTGTGAATCTACCTTGGTGTTAGGCTTTGCTTATCCCGATCAGAATAAGACGGCATCAAGCACCCACACGTTACTGTCTACCCCATCGCCTTCTATTATCAACCGACTAAGTCTGCCGTCCTCATTATCTAACCCACAACCCACACCGTGTCACAAAACGAGAATACAGATCACACAAAATTGTAATAATAAAACATAAAAATATCTCCGCCTTAGCTAAGTAGCTGATAACCTGCATAGGAGCGATTTAAATCACACTTTTCTGTAATTATTTTACAAAAAGATATTGAAAAATGTGATCTGACGCAGTATTATGACCCTGTTCCTTAGAGAAAAGGAACAAATCAAACAACATTAAACAAAAAGAGGAGACATTATGTTATTAGGTAGCTCAGCATTAGACTTCACTCGTGCAACCATCCAAGAGCGTGAAGCACAACGTAAAGCAGGTTTAAACTTAAACTTCTTTGCAAAAAAGAAAGAAAAGAAAGTTAAATAACCTGAACACTAGTGATTGCACCACTAGCAAAGTAAAAGTAGTAACAGTAAGAAGTAAGCGAAGACCACAGGGAATAGCTCCAATCATGGAGCAAAGATATAAACCTACTCCTTGTTTCCCCATGAGGATTTTTCCAAACTGTAAACCAGAACAGGTTTATCATAAAAGTGGGTCTGCCGCTCTAACTGAAAGCCAGAACTTTCAGCCACCCGTTTCGACGCCTCATTGTTATCAGCAATAAACGATATTAGCCGCTCTAAACCTAACTCAGTGAAAGCATATTGCGTTGCCGCACGTGCAGCCTCACTTGCCAGTCCCTGCCCCCAATAGTCAGGTAATAGCCTATAAACCAGCTCGACTTCATCCTGACCTTCCAAGCGATGAAAAAAATGGCCACAAAAACCGATTAGCCGCTGATCTTCCTTACAGTGAATGGCCCATAAACTAAACCCCTTACTCATATAAGTATCGAGAATACTATTGAGAAAAGTCTGCACTTGTTTACGATTGAGGGGACCACTAACAGAAAATTTCATGACTTGTCGATTTGACATAAGCTCATAAAGCGCCTCAACATCATCAGGCTCAAATAAACGTAATATCAGTCGCTCTGTTTCGGCAATCTTGGGCATAATTTCAAGCTCCCATACTCTGAATTCACGACATCATACCCATGAAGACAATTGGGTTACTGCTGTGTAAGCAATACCCAGTTGTAAGGATCCATTGCATGAATGCATGACAAGCACTGTTGGACATAGTTGAAATTAAGCTTAGGTGAAATAAGAAGCTCTATCAAATCCACCAGCCCCTTTGAGAAGGCTAAAAAGATATCTAAAGCCGGTTAACCGGCTTTAGAGTGAGTCGGAAACGAGGATTATTTATGATAAGGCACACTGAGCTCGTGTACGGCATTGATAAAGACGCCCGCATGCTCAGGATCAACATCTAAGTGGATCCCGTGGCCCAGATTAAATACATGGCCACTTCCTTCGCCAAACCCTGACAGAATGTGCGCTACCTCATCACAGATACGCTCAGGAGAGGCATATAACATAGAAGGGTCCATGTTCCCTTGTAGTGCCACTTTATCGCCAATACGCGCTTTAGCGTCGGCGATATCAATGGTCCAATCAAGGCCCACAGCATCACACCCTGTTGCTGCAATATCCTCCAGCCACATTCCACCGTTTTTAGTAAACAAGGTTACCGGCACTTTACGTCCCTCATTTTCACGGGTTAAGCCGTCAACAATTTTGGCCATGTACTGCAGTGAAAACTCACGGTAGTCTCGGGGTGACAGTACCCCGCCCCAGGTATCGAAAATCATCAAAGATTGGGCCCCTGCGGCAACCTGAGCATTTAAGTAGCTGATCACCGAATCGGCGACTTTATCAAGTAGCATGTGCAATGTCTTTGGTTCCGCAAACGCCATCTTTTTGATTTTGGTAAACGCTTTCGACGAGCCGCCTTCAACCATATAAGTGGCTAATGTCCATGGGCTACCAGAAAAACCAATTAAAGGAACCTCACCCTTTAATTCGCGGCGAATGGTACGCACCGCATTCATCACATACTGCAGCTCACCTTCAGGATCAGGTAAACCGATTTTGTCCACATCGGCTTTACAAGTAATAGGTCGTTCAAATTTAGGCCCTTCACCGGTTTCAAAGTAAAGCCCTAGGCCCATTGCATCAGGAATGGTTAAAATATCCGAGAATAAAATGGCGGCATCTAATGGAAAACGACGTAGTGGCTGTAACGTCACCTCACAAGCCAACTCTGCATTCTTACAAAGTGACATGAAATCGCCGGCTTGAGCGCGAGTTGCCTTATATTCAGGTAGATAGCGACCCGCCTGGCGCATCATCCAAACTGGGGTCTTGTCAACAGGCTGTTTCAGCAGCGCTCTAAGATAGCGGTCGTTTTTTAACTGGTTCATAACACTTCCATAGCAATGATTCTGTGGCGAATTGTAGCAAAGCCCGTCTGTAAGGGAAAAGTAAAACTACAAACAGCGCTGACGAACTTTCTCAATTAACAAGCGAGCGATAGTGCCGTGGGGTGGCAGCAGTGGCAAATCATCAAAATTAAACCATCGCGCATCATTCAACTCATTGGTGTCGATAGTCAGCTCTCCTTCGGCATAATCGGCAATAAACCCCATCATCAAAGAATGTGGGAAAGGCCAAGGCTGGCTCTTGATATAGCGGATATTTTTTACCTTAATGCCCGCCTCTTCATACACTTCACGTTCAACGCATTGCTCTAACGTTTCCCCTGCCTCGGTAAAGCCCGCTAAGGTCGTGTAGATTTCTTGGCCAGGCTTATTATGGCGAACATGATTCGCCAGTAGTATTTGCTTACCTTTACGAATCGCCACTATGATGCAAGGCGATACTCTGGGATAACAGCGATGACCGCATTGGAAACACTTCATCGCCAATTCCCAATCAATACGTTGCATGGGCTGACCGCACTGGCCGCAAAACCGGTGAGTGTCGAGAAAGTTAACAATTTGAAAACCGCGTCCAACCAAGTTAAATAAGGGATCGGGCACTTTGCCTAATATGTAGCGCAGGCCTTTGTATTCACCTAAGCCCATGTCTTGATTTGCATCGCTCATTCTGACCAGCACCAGTGGGTAGCCGTCAAATTCACCAATCACAATATGCTCTGTCAAATCCAACTCAGGAAAAGGCAATTCATCTAAACAACCAAAAGGGACCGGCTGCGCGCCATGGCATACTAACATTTGGCCCTCAGCGATAATTAACCACCATGCCGGTTGCTGCTGGGTTAGATGGATTTGTTCATTTTGCAAAATTACGCCCTCACAATTTCCATATAGCTCACAGTTATACATGAAGTGGCTTTAAGGAACCAAATTAGAGTTGACGATAAGCACGGTTTTCATTACTTATATCAATATGGCGATAAAAATAACAACCAAGGACATAATATGCTAACCAAACTTGAGCGCGCTAAACAGGAGTGGGGTGGTACATCTCATATTATCGATAATTGGTTGAATGACCGTCAGAAAGTGCTGGTAGAATACTGTGAAATGGCAGGCCTGCCCCCTTATGCCAAAGAGCATCAAGCACTGCCGACACTCGAACAAGTGCAAGGGTTTTGCCAATCTCTGGTGGACTACATGTCTACTGGGCACTTTGAAATATATGACCAAGTCGTCTCTGAATGCGAAAAACACGGTGCAGAAAGTGCCAAACTCGCTCAAGAGCTTTATCCGAAGATTTCACAAACCACCGACTCAGCCCTCGAGTTCAATGATAAGTACGGCGATCAACTAGGTGATGATGCGGCGACTGATTTTGACAGCGATTTATCTAAGCTGGGACAAATCATGGAGCAACGCTTCGAATTAGAAGATCAGCTACTCGCGACCTTGCATCAAAAGCACCTTCAGCCCCAATTATAAAAGTCATAGGTACACAGCGGTTAATCAATCGTTAGCTTGATAAACAGAGATAAAAAAAGCGCTCAATGAGCGCTTTTTTGCTATTTTGCTATATCGCTTATTCTGCTACTTTTTCATCAGCGGTTGCAGGTTCAGCCGCTTCTGGTGCTTCTGCCTTTTCAATTGATAACAACTCAACATCAAAAATCAGCGCCGAATGAGGAGGGATACTACCTGCACCTTGCTCACCGTAGGCAAGTTCAGCTGGAATAGTAAACTGAAATTTAGAACCTACAGACATCAGTTGTACACCTTCGGTCCAGCCAGCAATGACTCGGTTTAGTGGGAAGGTAGCAGGCTGACCACGGGTAAGTGAACTATCAAAAACTTCGCCGTTTAATAAGCGGCCTTCATAGTGAACCGTTACCGTGTCTTCAGCACTTGGCTTATCACCTTCAGCAGCGGTTAGCACTTGATATTGTAAACCAGAGTCAGTCGTCACGACGCCTTCTTTCTTTCCATTTTCAGCTAGGTATGCCGTTGCTTCTGATTTGGCTTTTTCAATCGCTTCAGCTTGTTTCGTTTGAGCAATTTCACTTAGCTTTTTATCATACGCTTGCAGCGTAGCGATCACTTCTTCGTCTTGTAGTTTTAACTCACCGCGCAATGCATCAGAAATACCCGCGATGATTTGTTCTTTATCTAGGGTGACACCTAATTGCTCTTGTTCAGCCAGTGTTTTTTCAATGTAACGAGACACAGAGGCGCCAATCGCATAAGCCGCTTTTGCGTCTTCATTTTCAAACTTCACCTCAGGTGCTGTCTCAACAGCTGCTGATACCGCTTCTACTGCAGGCGCGTCAGCTTTAGGAGCTGTTTCCGCTTGCTTATCATTACATCCTGCTGCTGCCAAAACTGCACCAGCAAGTAGCGATACCTTAAAAATATTGTTCATGTAAAAAAATCTCCCAAAAAAATGTCACCTCAACACGCATTATCAAAACGTAAAGAGGGGCTTAGCGTAATAAATCCGTTTATACTAACGCTATCATGCAGTAAACAAAACAAAATTAGTAGACTATTAAGATGACAAAAGGTGCAATCTTTTTATCTGTGATCTCGGCGATCTTGTTAACTGCTTGTAGCGGTGAACAACTGTCGACCTCTCAAGTAGAACACGCTGTTGAAGGTGCCTACGCAGCCGATATCTCAGCCGATGGCCATTACAGTGTGATTTCATCCATTCACCATGGCATTAGCCTATGGGACAATAAAAAAAATGCGTTGAAATATCAATGGAGCCACCAAGGAAGCGAGCAAAATCAGGTTTTTTTAGCCCGATTTTCCGATGATGCCAGTCACGTTGTCACCGCTTCTAGCGACGAGTTTGCTATTTGGGATGTCGCCACAGGTGAAGCAACCGGTTTCTATAAAATCTCAGAGTCAAACATCCGCGATATCGCGATCTCTGCTCAAGCACGTTATGTACTTTATGGGTTAGCCAACGGTAAGGCGGTGCATATTGATTTAAATACGGGGCGTCGGCTGGAATTTTTAGGCCATAGCGAGAAAATTAATGCCGTTGATATGTCTGCTAATGGCCATTACGCCTTAACCGGTGGCAATGATTATACCGCCTACTTCTGGGATACTCGCACCGCACAGGTATTGCATCGCTTTAGTCACCCAAGCCGAGTCACCATGGTTAAGTTAGAGCGCGAAGGCAAGTACCTGTTCACTGCCGACAATCAAAAACAAGCCAATATCTGGGATATGCGCAGCGGTCAACCTATCAGTCGCCTTAACTACCTTGCCCGTCAGGAAATCTTCAGCTCGGTCCGCTTTGTCGAGCAAGGCGATTACTTATTAACCGGTTCGCCGTCTCGTATGCTGGCCCTTTGGGACTCAAAATCCGGCCAACAATTACAAAAATGGCGCGTAAGCCCCAGAAAAAACAGTCGTCCGAAAAGCGCTGTAGTATACTCTGCCACCTTAGTAAATGGTCAAGTGTTGAGTGAAAGCTCCGCTGGACTGTTAGAAACGTGGACATTGGACAACTGATCTCCTTATGAACGATTTAAAAGACATCCTCACGCGACTGGAATACCTAGAGACGAAAGTCGCCTTTCAAGATGACACCATCGAGGCCCTCAATGATGAAATAGCCAGTATGCAAAAGCGACTGGAAATTCAACGAGAGCAAATGAAATACCTCGTCAACAAGGTAAAAGACGTCCAAGGCAGTCAAGTTGCGCGAGAACAAGACGAAACCCCGCCGCCCCACTACTAACCCCCGATCATACGCCAATTGCATGGATGCTAAGGGCAACGTATTGAGGGCCTAACGCCAATAAAAATGAATCGCGAAAGGTCACCAGCCCCAGGCTAAGCGCCAAATAATGCCCCTTCGCGGACCCATTTTAGTCGTCCCACTGCCACGGTAAACGTACCAACCATATAGGGAAATAGCCATGATAAGCCAAGCCCGCAACGTCATCGATTTTTTAACAAAACAAGGCGTCGAGTACGCCGATATCCGAATTCACGAGCTTGATGAAGCCGAACATATCTCCACCATGAAAGGAGATGTTGAAAAATATGAGCTTATCAGCCAGCAAGGTTACGGCATTCGCGTACTGGTCAATGGCGCATGGGGATTTGCCTCAAGTGAGGTGATGACAGCCCAAGCCATGGAGCAAGCTGGCAAGCAGGCCATTGAAAAGGCCCAAGCCGCGAGTCAGTTTATTCAGCAAAAAATAGAACTGAGCGACAAGCCTTGCGTTAACAGCCATTATCGCTCCCCGTGTGAAATCGATCCTTTTAGTGTTTCTAGCCAGACCAAACTGAAACGCTTGCTGCAACTAGATAGCCAGCTTGGCGATGAAAAGTTTGATTACTGGGGAGTCTCAGCCAGCTTTTACAAGCGCCACATCATTTACGTCGATAGTGAAGGCAGTGAAATCCGCCGAGAATTGATTGAGCTCGATGCCAAACTCTATGCCTACGCTACCGATATTGATGGTCAGCAGCAAAAGCGCACTTTTGTCATGCCGCAGTATGCCGATGGCACCACAGGCTGGGAAAACCTGCTCAATGACGCACAAATAGATCATACCCAGCGCTTGCGCTCGGAACTATTAAGCCTACTCGATGCACCCCGTTGCCAAGTGGAAACCTGTGATGTGATTTTACTGCCCGAAATGATGGCCTTACAAACCCATGAAACCATCGGCCATGCCTTAGAGTTAGACCGTATCTTAGGTTACGAGCTGTCTTATGCTGGCGGCTCCCATGTGGATTTAGATGACTTTGGGCAATTACAATTTGGCAGTCATAAACTCACAGCACGGGCCGATGGCACCGTCCCTAACTCACCTGGCTCTATTGGCTTTGACGATGATGGGGTCCCCGCACGCAACGTAACGTTAATCGAAAAGGGCTTACTCAAAGATGCCATTACCTCTCGTCAAATGATCATGGAAGCCAATGCCAAAGCTGGGCGCGCCATTTTTAGTGCTTCTGGAGCCACCAGCCGTGCACAAAGCTACAGTAACCTACCCATCGAGCGGATGAACAACATCAATATCGATGCCGGCCAAGATGGCGATCTTGAAGCCATCATCGCCGCCACCAAAAACGGTATTTTGCTTGAAACGCCTTGCTCTTGGTCGATTGGCTCTAACCGTGAGAATTTCCACTTTGCGACCGAAATAGCATGGAAAATCAAAGATGGCAAAATCGCCCACGTGGTGAGAAATGCCACATATCGTGGTGACAGTTTAACGTTTTGGCATTCTCTTGACCAAGTGGGCGATGAAAGTACTTGGCAACTGCAACCCGTGTTTATGTGTGGCAAAGGCCAGCCCAACCAAATCATGCGACTGGGCCACGGTATTCCCGTTTGTCGCTTTAAAAATGTTCAGGTAGGAGAATAACCATGGCCAAACATCCCATGATTAACATTGCCGATACCCTTATCACTCTCAATGCCTTCATGCGCCAACAAGGCATCTGCGGCAGTTTAACTTACCGGCACGAAGTGTCTCATATGGTGCGATGTGGTCGCAGCCAAATTTCACTCAATGTCTCTGAAGAAGGTGAGAAGTTCTTTATCGAGCTGCAACAAGGCCAACGAAAGATCAGCGGCAGTACCACAGCACAAGCCGGTGATGTAGATAAGATTCAAGCCCTCATCCTAGCCCTCAATGAACGCTTACAGTACATGCCACAAGTTGAGCATCTAACCCCTATGCAAGCCATCGCGCAAGGAGACTTAGACCGCTTCAATGGGGATGAGCAATTACATACCATAGACTCTCAGCGGCTAGTGGACTTGTTTAAGCAAACCCATCAGCACTTTGCTAATGAACAAGTCGAAATTTCCGGCGCATTTTCCGCAGGCACCTATCGCTATGCCATAATCAACACCTTAGTCGATAACCCCATCTGCTATCAAGGGAGCGATTACAACATCGAGCTGGTATTGCAACTGCTGGCCCAAGATAAAAAAGAAATTCGCATTGCCGATGTCGGTGAGTCATTGGCCCAATATCAACCAAACGCACTCATTGCTGAGTTGGTCCGGCGCTACCAACTCAAGCTAAACACACCACGCCAAGACATCCCTCCTGGCGAATATGATGTCATCTTTCATGCCGATGCATTTGCCGATTTGACCAACTACCTCAGCTACATGGCCTTGCATGGCGAAACCTACCAATATGGCATGGGCATGCTACAGGCGAACAAGCACAAGTTAGGGGACACCTTATTTGATGCGAGCTTAACGATTTCTGATGATCCCAATGATCCAGACACCTTATTTGGTCGCCCAGTTGGTATTAATGGCATCGCCCGCGGTCACTTTCCCTTGATCACTCAAGGCACCTTACAAAACGTCTATTATAGCGACAAAGACGATTGCGATCGGTTTGCCTGCCATCGCAACAACGACATGAATGTGGCCAGCTTAAAAGTGCATACCGGTACTGGACCTGCCGATTTTGACGCCATGGTAAAAAGCTGCAGCAAACCCACCTTGTACATTTCGTTTATTCACTACATGAACATCACCCATGCGGCCAAAGGCGAGTTTACAGGCACCAGCCGATTTGGCACCCTACTAATTGAGGATGGCCAAGTAAAAGCACACCTTTACAATCAACGCATCAATGACTCTTACCATCGGATATTTAACCAAATTGAATGGTTATCCAGTCAGCTTAGTCATGTCAACATGTCCAATACTTATGGTATGCGCAATGCTAGCAGCATTAGCTGCCCACAATTTGTCAAGGTAAACAAGGTGAACATCACAGGCTCAAGTGCGCCGAGCTAGCCAATCAATAAGCCACTATCAACTCATTCACTAGGGCAACGGCTATCACTAGACCGTTGACCTAGATTGTTTGCGCCAAGGCGCTCTGAAACATGCACCTTCAAGTTGATTGGGTATAACCTAAGATCAATGAGCTCAAGCAAAAACCAAGCGATAGGCGAAATTCATTTTAAGCAGGGGAATACAGGTTAACGAGTTAAAGCCAAGCCTACTGGCTTGGCTTTATGCGCTAAAGTTGCGCGAGTGGTGGTGCTAGTGATGGGTGTGGCCGCACCCACCTTCAGCATGAACATGGCCATGGGCTAACTCTTCATCCGTAGCAGGGCGTACCGCTAACACTTCACCTTTAAAGGTTAAGGTTTGACCGGCTAAGGTATGATTACCGTCTACGGTCACCGTGCTCTCTTTTACATCGGTGATTTCAACCGAGCGAGGCCCTTGATCCGTTTCCGCAATAAAACGCATGCCCACTTCAACTTGACCTTCGGTTTCAAACAGCTCACGCGGCACCTCTTGTACTAGGCCTTCCTCATGCTCACCGTAAGCGTCTGCAGGCGCACAGGTTAAATCAAACTGATAGCCGACTTCTTTATCCGCTAGCTCGGCTTCTAGGCCCGGCACTAAAAATAGACTACCTTGAATGTAGTCAAGGGGAGCACCATCACGTGTAGAACCAAGCTCAGTACCGTCTTCGTCATACACTGCAAAATGAATGGATACTACGCTATCATTTTCAATTTTCATATTATTTCCAATTATTTATCATCGGGATTAAACACACCAATCAGTTGTTCAAACTGGCGCGTTGAACCACTTACCTCACCAGGGGCTTGGGATTGTAAGTAGTCACACTTTACACATTTTACTTTTTCCACGTTTTGCTCAACGAACACCACTATGGTGTCTTGCTCACCGCACGAAGGGCAAGTCGCACCAGCAATAAAACGCTTTCTTTTACTCATATTGCTCCCCTGTTTTTGCCACAGTGTAACTGATCAAAGTGAACTTTTCTTCTGCTAATAGACCTGTGTTAGAATCGCGACTTATTTTTGTCAGATAGAAGCCAAACCATGATCACAGCCAGTGCCATTGAGCTAATTCGCGGCGGTCGTCCGCTCCTTCAAAATGCTACCGCCAGCATCAACCCGGGCCAAAAAGTAGCGCTGGTCGGGGCCAACGGCACAGGTAAATCAAGCTTTTTTGCCTTATTAAAAGGTGAAATACAGGCCGACAATGGTGATCTTAGCTTTCCCAGTAACTGGCAACTGGCCAGTGTTGCCCAAGAAACCCCCGCCCTTGAAAAAAGCGCCATCGAATATGTGATTGACGGTGATCTCGAGTTTCGTCGCTTAGAAGCTGAATTAGCTGGCGCAGAGCAGCAGGGTGATGGTAATAAAATTGCGCTATTACATGGTCAGCTAGACACAGTTGGCGGCTATACCATCAAGGCCCGCGCAGCAGAATTGCTTGCCGGACTGGGCTTTAGTAATGAAAAGCAATCCAATCCAGTAAGCGCGTTTTCCGGTGGTTGGCGAATGCGCTTAAACTTAGCGCAAGCCCTGCTTTGTCGCTCTGATTTATTGTTGCTGGATGAGCCAACCAACCACTTAGATTTAGATGCGGTGATCTGGTTAGCCAAATGGCTTAATGCTTATCAAGGCACTTTGATTTTGATTTCCCATGACCGTGATTTTATCGACGATATCGTAGGCAAGATCATTCATATCGAACAAAACAAATTCTTTGAATACACGGGTGACTACAGCAGCTTTGAAAAGCAGCGGGCAGAAAAGTTAATGCAGCAGCAAGCCATTTACGAAAAGCAACAAAAGCAAATGGCGCACATGCAAAGCTACATCGACCGCTTTCGTTATAAGGCGTCTAAAGCACGTCAAGCACAAAGCCGTATCAAGGCACTAGAGAAAATGGAACTGGCCCTGCCAGCCCATGCCGACAGTCAGTTTAATTTTTCGTTCTTTGCACCCGATGCCCTGCCCTTGCCGTTGATTACCATGGACGACATTTGCGCCGGCTACGGCGATACCCTGATCCTCGAAAAGATTAAATTTAACTTAGTGCCAGGTAGCCGCATTGGTTTACTGGGTCGCAACGGTGCGGGTAAATCGACCCTGATCAAACTACTGGCGGGGGAAATCAAGGCGCAAGGTGGCCACTTTGAGTTAAACCCTAATGCGAAGGTGGGTTATTTTGCTCAGCATCAATTAGAGTTTTTACGCCTAGACGATACCCCATTACAACACCTGGCGCGTTTAGCTAAGGATAAAAGCGAACTCGAGCTGCGCAATTATCTTGGTAGCTTTGGCTTTCAGGGCGATAAAGCCCTTGAGCCCGTCGCCCCTTTCTCCGGCGGTGAAAAAGCACGTTTAGTGTTGGCCTTGATTGTGTGGCAAAAACCAAACCTACTGTTACTCGATGAACCGACCAACCACCTCGACTTAGAAATGCGCCACGCCCTTACTGTGGCTTTGCAAAGCTTTGAAGGCGCCATGGTCGTAGTCTCGCACGATCGTCACTTACTACGCACCACCACCGATGACTTATACCTCGTTCATGATCGTCAAGTTGAACCCTTCAACGGTGACCTAGAGGATTACCACAAATGGCTTGGTGAGCAGCAGAAAATAGACAAACAAAAAGCCGCCCCAGCAAATAATGAGCCTAGCGCTAACAGCGCTGTAAACCGTAAAGAGCAAAAGCGTCTAGAAGCCGAACGGCGCAAACAAACCTTGCCATTTCGCAAAGCCATGGAAAAAGCCGAGCAACAAATGGACAAACTCGGTGCCGAGTTAGCCGAGGTTGAGCTGCAATTAAACGATTCTGCACTCTATGATATTGCGCAAAAAGCTAAATTAACTCTAGTTCTTGAGCAACAACGAACCCTTAAGGCGGCGATCGAAGAAGCCGAGATGAGCTGGATGGATGCGCAAGAGCAACTGGAGCAGTTAGAAAACTAAATATCATTGCCACCTAAGGATGATCCTACAGGTGGCACTTACAAGGGAGGTAAACCTTGATCACCCACCTGGCTTACTGCTCGGTTGATATTGTCCGAGCATATACCAGGGCTGTGAAGTAGAAATAGGCGTAGGCAAAGTCGGGGTCAATTGCATTTCACTGGCATCAGACGCCGCTCTAACATAAGCCACAAAAGCCAGGGTCAACACAATCACCAGTACTTCAATCCAAGGTAGCTTTGCCCAATTTTTCAGTTTCATTTTGATTCCTCATCATTCAAATCCCGTACTATGCTAAGTCAGAACAATGAACCAAAAATGAAACAACTAAGTCTTTTGCATGACAGATAGAGTTTCAAGTAAACGCCCTCGCACACTTTCTTGCACATTTAGCAGCAAAGAGCTTTGAACATTCCGCGACCTCGCTTTGTCATGGTAATGAGCCTTTATTTAAGATCATCAAAGCGGATTTGCTCGTATCGCTACTGACATCTGCAGAAAGGAAAAAAATGGAAAATCTATATTTGGCATATTTAGGCGGTCGGCTCAGTGGCGGACACATTGAAATGCATGATGTACGGTTTGTACATGGAGAAACTATCCGCGCCACTTATGGCCAGTTAAAGCAGCAATGGGTGGGTAATAAGCAAGGGGCTCACCTTGATGCCTATATAAGGTTACATCACATAGATGGCTACCAAATAACATTATCCACAGAGCCGAGCCCCGGCCCTTGGCTTTATTTCGTCAACTTTGGCGGCTATCATGCTCAACAATTAGCTGAGTTACATCAGTTTTTTGTCGTTGTTGCTGAATCACCCGAAAACGCAAAACAACGAGCTTGGCAAAAACTACAACACAACCGCAGTATTCCTTGGCTTCAAGCTCATCTTGACGATTTAAAGCAAGTAGACGATTGCTTCGCTATTTCACTGATTGATAGTCCATATTACATCCACCTAAATTTTCAAGGCGCGCATTTATCTCAATCTCAACCCCTGCAGCCAGACTGGTATGGTTTTGAAAAGTTATAAAATTTAGCTCGCCTTTATGTCATACCTTGGCAAAGACAAAACAAAGACGTCTATACTCACTAATACCCAAGCCACTAGACGCTTGTTTACAACAGCCTAGTAATTGGGCTATTTGCACCTTGAGCACAGAGGCGAAGAGTCAGTATGCGATACTCACTAGCAAAATGGATCCGACCCCAACTCAGGCAACCAACACAACCAAGGTCAAAGCCAACCCCAGTGCTAAGCAAAAGGCCAAGCCAAAGGCTAAGCCAAGAGCCAAATCAAAGTCTAAGCCTAAGGCGAAACTTAAATCAGGCTATTTATGACTCAAGGCATCAAGACGATGGTAACCTCAAGGTTTCATTCTCCCGCCTTTTGCTCAGGTTAAGCATGGTTTGTGTGTTATTGCTCAATATCGCATTTGCCAATGCCAATAGCAGTATCAATGCCGACTGCCATCAATCACCCTTGATCTGGGGGTGGATAGACTGGCCTCCTTTTATTTATCAGCAAGCGGATGGGGAGTTCAAAGGCATCGACTATCAAATCATTAGCAAAGTAATGGCGAAAATTTCATGTGAGGTCACCCTGTCTAGCTATCCCATTCCGTGGCGCAGACAACTCGCATGGTTAGAGGTGGGTCAGATAGCCATGATGAACGGCGCTTCAAAAACACCAGAGCGCGAAAAATATGCTTATTTCTCGATTCCTTACCGTAGCGAATCCGTCAGCCTATTCATCCGTAAAGCAGACTTAGAAACACGCTCGATATCGCATTTGTCACAACTCTTAGACTCAAACATTCATAGCTTAGGTTACAGCAAAGGAAGCTACTACGGCGAAGAGTTTGCCCAATTACTAAACCAGGCGGAGTTCGCGAAGCGCCTCTACTCTGATTTTGATATCAATAACTTTCACCGTTTAAGTAATGCACGTTTAGATGCCGTCATCGCCGATAGTATCAGTGGCGCGGCCTTGATAAAGCAACTTGAGCTAAGCGATCAAATTATCGCCATGCCCGGTATGAAAATTGTCACCGGTGACATTCACATTATGTTCAGTAAAAAAGTCGTTTCCTTGGCCTTGATCGAACAAGTTAATCAAGCCATAAAAGACTACAAAACCAGCGCCGAATATCAACAATTAATGCAAACCTTAACCCGTTCACCTTAGCTGCTTAGGGCTTCGCTAGTGCAGATCAAGTACAACCAACTTTTTACTGCACAGGTGCCGTTTTAGTCGCCGCTAGCACAACAAATTTATGGTTTTGCCCCAATAGCTCAACCTGACCAAAAATCCGCTTTAATTTAGCTTTGTAACCCAATTGTCGATTACCTATCACTATCAAGCGCCGACCATTGCGCAGCACCCGCTTAGCATCGGTAAACATCTGCCATGCAATATGATCGGTAATGGTATTGGCTTGATGAAATGGCGGGTTGCACAAGACTAAATCCGCAAAGCTATGCTCAAACCCATCTAAGCAATTGTTCACTTGAGCCGTGATTTGATGCGCTGATAAGTCATTTAACCCCGTATTTTCAAGGCAAGATTGTACCGCCATAAAACTTTCATCCACACTCAAAATATGTGCTTGGGGGTTTAGCTTCGCAGCCTTGATACTGATCACGCCATTGCCACACCCCAGATCTACAATCTCTTTCAACTCAGGATCTTGTGGCACATATTGCAACAATAAGCGCGCTCCGATATCCAGGCTATCACTGGAAAAAACATTCGCATGATTACTGATGATTAAGCCATGCTCAGATACCGGCCATTGTTTTGGGTTGGGCAATGCTTGCTGCAATGATGGGTTTGGCTGGCAAAACACCAGGCGCGCTTTTTTTACCGCTAAAGAGGTACTGGTCTCACCAAGGTACTGCTCAAATATTTTTAAGGTTGAACTATGGATATCCTTAGCCTTAGCAGCGGCGACAACCACACAATCGGGCGGTAGAGCCTGACACAACTGTTGTAATTGCCAACTCAGCAAACGGTTATTCTTAGGTAGCTTGAACAACACTAACTGCGCATTAGCAGGCAGAGGGCTTAGGCTATCTAACAAGGTTATCTCGGGTTGCTGATTGTGCCTTAAATTAGCTAAGCTCGCTTGTTGGGCAATATAAGAATCCGTCACACTCACCACTTGCCCCAAACCAGCAAACCAAGTGGCTAATGCACCAAAGCTATCATTTAAAATGATAATCGGGCGCTTTTTAACCAAGGTGAGCGTTTGACAGTGATTAATCAAATACTCATCCGCGGCATCCCAAGCCTGAAGGGTTTCATTTTTAAGGATGGGGTAGCGATTAAGCACAAGGGTACGCTGATGCAGGTTCAAATTTACATTCATAAACTAATAACGCCAATGGAGATTGATCGCTATTGTCGCAAAAGCGCTGATAAAGTAAAACCTAAACGAGGAAGTCCCCGTTGGGGTCACCGCAGGGCAACCTGTTGTACCCGTCCCTGTTAACGTTCCTTATAGGCTCACGACACCGTCTCGTGTTGATGCGCGGCTTGGTTAAATTTATCTTGCCATGTCGCAAAATCTTCCGCGGTTAAAGGCTTAGAAAAAACATAACCTTGAATTAGATTGCAGCCCTTGCCTCTGAGAAAGTCGATACCTTCGCGCTCTTCCACCCCTTCAGCGGTAACCGAATAGCCTAAACCATGACTTAAGGCGATGGTGGTGTCGACTATCATGCTGTCATTATCGTTGACCAACATATCTTGAATAAAACAGCGGTCTATTTTGACTTCATTAACAGGCAAGGTTTTTAAATATGCTAACGAAGATTGGCCTGTGCCAAAATCATCAATGGCGATACTCACACCGATATTTTTAAACACTTGCAATACCGCTATGACCACCTGGGGATCTTGCATCACCGCCCCTTCCGTGACTTCGATGGCAAAAGCAGCTGCGGGAACGGAGTGCATTTGCAATAAAGACTGGATATAGGTAGGTAACTGCATGTTAAGTAAATCATGAGCAGAAAGATTGACGGCCACTTTTAGTTCAACCCCTTGAGCTCGCCATGTCGCCAGTTGAGCAATGGCTTGCTCGATCACCCAATGACTAACCTGCTCAATATTACCTGAGTGCTCGGCTAATCGAATGAATTCATCAGGCGGTACAAAACCTAATTCAGGATGTTGCCATCGAATCAATGCTTCGGCAGCGCGGCATTGATTTTGTTGGATATCCACCTTAGGTTGAAATACCAAGTGAAACTGACCTTGCGCTAACCCCTTAGGCAAGTCACTAATAATGGTTAATTCACGTTGATATTGTTCATCCTCTCCGGCTAGATATGTGGCTAACGGCTTATTCGATTGCACCGCTTTGGCTAGTGCAATTTCAACACGTCTTAAGGTTTCATCCACATTGCCACCGTGTTGGATAAGATCCAATACCCCCGCTCGGACATTGACTGCAATACTGGATCCTCTAACCGGATAAGGCTGCTCTAACTCTTTGATAATATTGCAAAGCTGTTCTCGTTCAATGCCTTCACGAAACCACAATAAAAAGCCATCACCGTCGATCCGGGCAATAAAATCGGCTTTTGGCTGAATCGCTGCTAAACGCTGGGCAAAGCGCACTAACAAAGCATCAGCATTGGCAAACCCTATCATGTCATTGATATGCCTAAAATGCTGCAAATCCAGTTGTACTAAATGGCCCGATAAGTCGCCATTAATCTCTCGAAGTATCTGCTTAGCCGACTCACGGTTATTGAGCCCAGTTAAACTGTCGTGAAGGGATTGGTAGGTCAAGTCCGCTTCACGAGTCGCAATATGTTGCTGCATTTCGGCCATCTCATTGGCCAAAATTTGCAACTCTTTAGGCGCATTCAAAATGGGCTGAGGCTGCTTCCCTTTACCAATTTTTTCCGCATAATCAACCAAGCGCATAATTGGCTGAGTTAGATTTCCAGCCAACCACCATGCCACAAGCATAGCCAACCCTATGGTGAGGGTAAACACCAACAGCAGTCGGTTGCGCAATTCAAGGTAGCTTAACTCCCAAGGCAAATTAGATAGATGTAACACCGCCCATACGTCATCGGCGGTATCATCAAGGGATAGAGGAAAGGATAAGTACCCTGTTAATAAGTCCTCTTTCACTTGATTTGCCATCCTAGGTAGCAGCTCGGCTTTGAGGCTCAATGCCGCTGATTGGGACTGGGGCAAGGTTGAGGCAATGGCGGTACCAAAATCAGGGTTCCAATGCACAAAACTAACATCAACGCCTGTGATGGCTTTGGCTTCTTGCGCTACCTGCTGATCCAATACAAACCCCATTCCAACCCAAGCTACAAGTATAGGGGCTTTTACGGGTTGTAAAACAAACTGAAAACTGACGCCATCAATGTCCAACATGGTTGATGAACTTAGGTTATTGCCACTGGCAGTGAGGGCATTTAATGCCTTAAGTTCTGGCTCATCTATTCCGGGTAAGCTTGCTTGAATTAACTCACCTTGGGGTGATAGCAACACCACCACATCTGCATCGACACGCTCACCTTGATTTGTCAGCACCGAGGCAACCGTCTCTTTTTCACCCGTTGCGATGGCTTGACGAAAACCATAATCGGCAGCCAAAACCGATAAACTCTTATTTAATGCCTTAGAGCGGTTTTTTAATACATCTAAAAAAACATTTATCCCCACATCAAGACTTTGCTGTTGCTGCTTTAACCTATCTTGATGAGTGGTGTTAAGTACCGACAGAGCCGTCGCTAACTGCACCGCCATAAGGATTAAAACAATAACAACAATTAACCGGCTGCGATAACTTGTGAACATCTTTGCCCCTCTAGTATCGTGGCGAGCCCACAAAGGCGAGTTCTGGTTTAACGGCAAACACCTTAAACTGGTCGGCTCTATCCCGATTGAAGTTAACCTCTATGGTTTCACGTTGCTTCTTTTGCCATGGGTGCCATAGCTTCACTTGATACGGAGCAGGCTTCAAATCGGTAAAGACCACCATACCATTTGCATCGGTTACCGCCACCCAAGGTGAACTTGCCACATAAATATGCGCTTGCATGCGATCGTGGATATTACATCCCAATGCCACCACCCCCGGCTTATCAAACAAAATGGGACTGTGAGGGCGATCTTTATAGAGCTTTATCTCAAAGGTTTTCGCTTTAGAGAAAGAATAAACATGATGTCGGGTGGCATCTAAATTAGGAAAATCAACTTCAGCACCAACGGGCACTGCCAAAACAAAAGGTTGGAACTGTTTGTGTTGCTGGATCATGTTATAAGGTTGACTCGGTGTTAACCCTGACGGGTCAACATCAGGATCCGTTGACATAGTCAGCTCAACCACGGCATTAGGTAGTGGCTCACCCAAGTGATCAATAACCTTCACTTGCCATTGCTCACTCAGCGCCGGCCAGCAGATGACCCACGCAACCACCATTACCATCAATTTCGATCGCCACTGAACTGTCAGCCACTGAACTGTCAATGTCATTTCCTCCCTTGCGTTCAACCCCTTCTAACTATGAGGGATGAAAACGTAATTCGCCAATTTGTTAATCAATAAATCATCCTGGATGTGTTACCTTACAAAGGTCAATTTAAAGTCATAAGTATAGCCTAAGGAAATGCAGTACATGTCTCGAGTGTTTGAGCAAATACAAATCACAAGCAAAAGTTTACGTGGAAACAAGCTGGATGATGACCCTACCCGAGAAGTCCTGGTCTATTTACCACCGAGTTATCATCACAACCCAACAAAACGTTACCCCGTTATCTACCTGCTCCATGGTTTTGGTGGTACGCCTCAAGGCTGGTTTTCAAACACGGAAAATGAACCCAGCATTCACTTGACCATGGCGAAGCTATTAAAAGAGCATAAAATAGAAGAAATGATTATCGCAGTGCCTGACACGCGTACTCGCTTTACGGGGGCGGGCTATCAAAATAATGCTATCCAAGGCAATTGGCTCGACTTTATCAGTGAAGAGCTTCCCGCAGCCATTGAAGCCAAGTATCGTTGTAAAAATGGGCCCGAACACCGTGCTTTAATGGGCCACAGCTCTGGAGCAGACGGGGTATTAAAAACCTTGTTGTTTAAGCCTGGTTTCTTTAAACAAGCTGTCGCGATGAGCCCGGCTCATATTAACGCCGACAACCCTTCCTTTTTTAAACAACTCTATCAGACTAATCAGAGCCAATTAGCCGCCGCAGCCGACGCTAAGTTGAGCGTTGAGCAATTAGATGTTTGGCAACACCTGTTGTGTAATCGTTTCCAACAGATATTGCCCGCCGCCGATCACCCCCCCCTATTTTGTCGTTTCCCCCAATCCGAACAAGATTGGCAAGGCTTAGCAGAGTCAGCTTTTCAGCGCTTAATCCCCAAATTAGAGCAACAACTAGCAGGGATCACCCTGGTTATCGACATCGGCAAGCGAGAAGAGACCTACCAAGACTGCTTAACGTTGGTCGAACAAATGCAACAACGGGATATAGACGTGACATTATTTGAGTTTGACGGCGGCCATGTCGACCACATGGGAAAAAGCTTGGTCTATGTACTCACTTGGCTAAGCCAAGTACTGATGCAAACGCGATAACGCGTACAACAAGAAATCTCAACGTAACCTTGCTAAACTGGCGGGCTAAAACCCCGTCAGGAAATCAATATGGACCCGCTAAGCCAAGTTCCCTCTAATCAGCCATTAACTAAAACCGCCCATCATGACGGGCATGTGACGATCGGCTTAACCAATCCGAAAAGCGCCACTAACGTGGGCGCGGTGATGCGCGCCGCGGGGTGCTTTGCGGTGGATAAGGTGATTTACAGCGGTGAGCGCTATGATCGCACCATGAAGCTGAATACGGATACGAAGAAAATTCGCAGTAAAATCCCACTATCGCAGCAGGACTGTTTACTGATGGGTAAACCTGAAGACGTCAAAGTCATTTGTGTTGATCTTGTCGTGGGGGCCACCCCTTTACCCGAGTTTGAACATCCAACACGCGCGCTATACGTCTTTGGGCCAGAAGATGGCACCATTAGTCAGCAAGTGATCGATCAAGCAGACGCTGTTGTCTATATCCCAACCCATGGCTGCCTAAACCTCGCCGCCTCGGTTAACGTGCTACTGTATGACAGAAGTATCAAACGCCAGCAATTTAGCCCCAGTGATACCCTGATAAAAACCAGTCGCGATAAAAATAATCGAGTCAAAGTAAAAGCTTAGAGCGTATTTTGCATTTATAAAATATCGCTCTTTTAGCTTATCCCCCATAGAAAACCCGCCTCTCATAGAAACAATACTCTATGAGAGTGTTATCTATTCCACGAAACAAAGCATCCAGCTTCATACGGGAGAATAACCTACGACAATGGCCTTAGCGTCAACATCAACAGATGCTTAAATCACCTCATACCCACAAAGACGAAGGCTTAAATAGAGTATGACAAACACCAAAACCCATGCCAACTAACTGTTATATATAAACAAAATTAAAAAACCATGATTTTTGTAACGTTTTTAATTGTTTATTTTTCCATCTGAAAAAGCATAAAAAACGTGGAAAAACTCAAATATCAAATTTAAATAAAAAATATAAAACTTATAAGCAATTATTATCTTGCCAATTAGGTTGTAAAACGAACAAAACAAACAAATCCTCTTTTCTATCCTAAATAAAAAACCATTGCACTAAAGATAAGCCGTTTTTATAGTCAATTTGTCCACTAAGGGACAATTCTACAAGTCAGGATTGAGTCGCCATGAGGTCAAGGAGACCCGCAGTTAGGCTACTTAAGATGCCAAGGAATGGCGACAATGAACCTAGCGAAGCGACATCCAGTAACTACGCCACGTTACTCAGCCTCGCCCTCCTTGTCAGGTCTGCACTTGTCACTTTTATCACATTGGTCAAGGAACGAACTAATGAGTTATACCGTGTTTAAAAAATCAAAAATTGCCTGTGCATTAGCAGCACTTGCTATCGTAGGCAGCGCTAATTATGCCTCTGCCGCCCCCGCTCATGACAAAACAGTTATCGGCTACATTACCCAGTGGGAAGCATGGAAAACCATGCCTAACCACGGCATTGAAAAAGGCGCTGCGACTCACTTAAACGTTGACATGAGCAAGTATTCTATTTTGAACTTCTCGTTCTTCGGCGTAGCTAAAGATGGCTCTTTGCATTCCGGTGACTACCGCAATAAATCAATCTACCAAAAAGGCGCCGTTCAAGAGCCCGCGCCATTGCTACACGAAGACTTATACAGCAGCTGGGATTACCACATCCTCTGGGGCGAGCTAGAGATGATCAGTGACTTCCCTGGCGAATGGGGCAATAAAGAGCTCAAAGCCCGCATTGCTGCCCAAGGTTTTGTGCCACACCCAACCGCTAATGGTAAATGGCTACACGAACCCACGGGTCTCGCAGGCAAAATGCCTATCCCATTGAAAAAAGAAGGTGGCGCATTAGGCTTATTAGATAAAGCCGAGCAAGAAGGCGTCACCGTAATGGCATCCATTGGCGGCTGGAGTATGTCTAAACACTTCCCTGAAATGGCGGCCGATCCGGTTAAGCGTGAGCGTTTCTTACAAGACGTCAAACGTTTGATGGACATGGGTTTTGACGGTATCGATCTCGACTGGGAATACCCTGCTTTTGGCGGTATGAACTTCGATGGTCGCCCCGATGATTTCAAAAACTTTGAAGATCTTGTGGTCGAAATTCGCCGCGTGATTGGCCCAGATAAAAAAATCTCGGCCGCATTTGCCGCAAGTCCAGCAAAACTAGAAGGGTTTGATTGGCCGAAGCTAGACCAATACATGGACTACTTCAACATGATGACTTACGACTACGAAGGGGGCTGGTCTGAAAAAGCAGGCCATAACTCGCCATTGTATGCTTACCCAACGGCGTCAGCGCAAGATTTTAACTGGCATTCGATGGCGCAATTCTTGGCATCTAAAAATGTCACGTCAAGCAAGATCAACATGGGTCTCGCTTACTATGGTCGCGGCGTACAAACGTCAGAGCCTGCCGATGTAGGCGCTGCAACGAAGAAACGCCAAGTAACCTTCTCAGTGGATGGTCCTTTGCAATCTGCCGTCGACCTAACCAACTGGAAGAACTACGAAGGTCAGCCAAATTATGTGTATATCAAGCAACAAATGGCGGGCTGGACCGAACATTGGGACGATGTCGCTAAAGTACCTTACCTAACTAAAGGTAACTACTTCCTTAGCTACGATAATGAAAAATCAATTGGCCTTAAAGCCGAATACGTGGTGGATAACAACCTAGGTGGTGTGATCGTATGGCAAGTAGCAGGCGATCTTGAATGTAAAGGCAGTTATGTACCAAGAGGGCGCTACCTAAAAGAGTGTACAAACCTATCACTGCCATTGGCTACCGTAGTGGATAACGTGTTTAACAACACTCAACCCAGTGCCGCGCCGATCTTAACCGTGCCAGGCACGCAAACACTAGACAGTGGTGCCAGCCTTGAGTTATTACTCAGTGCAACTGACGCCGACAGCCAAAAGCTCAGCTTTAGCGCAGATATGGGCACAGTGGTTGCGACAGGTGATAAAACAGCCACATTAAGTTATGTTGCACCGACGACTAAGGTTGATCAAACCGTGACCATTAACGTGAAGGTAAGCGATGGTAAGAAAACCGATACCAAAGCCATTACCGTTAACGTCATCGGCGATCCAACCATAGCGAACAATGCACCAACATTAACCGTGCCGGCTAGTGTTGATGTCGTTGGTGGAAGCTCTGTGGCAATCAAGGTTAGTGCCGCGGATCAAGACATTAACGATACCTTGACCATCACCAGTGACATGGGGCAACTAACCCAATCAGGCAATGCGGCAGTGATTGAATACACTGCAGACAAAGTAACAGAAAATACAACGGTAAGTATTAAGGTCATGGTATCTGATGGTACCGATACCGTAACGCAAACCGTGCTTGTTCATGTCTCACCGGCACCACTAGGTGATGAATGGGATCCAAACAAGGTTTACAACACAGGTGATTCTGTGATGGTTAACGGCGTTAAGTACACCGCAAAATGGTGGACCAAAGGCGAACAACCAGGAAAAGCTGCGGTCTGGGCTGAATTTGATGACGGTTCAACTCAAGAGTGGCGTGCAGACAAAGTTTACACTGGCGGTAAGCTCGTCACTTACCAAGGTGTGACTTACAAAGCAAAATGGTGGACCAAAGGCAATAACCCTGCCGATGGTGGCCCATGGGCTGCACAATAAAACGTCATCAGGGCCTGTTGACCTTTTGAGCTTGTTTTTGCAGCGATTTGTTGGGTATTAATACAAGGCAGCGACTTTGCAGCATAGTCAACTATGCAAAAAAGCGCTAACGCAGTAGAAATGACCAACAAACGCTGTCCTACGGATTCGGCTAAAAGCGTTTTGTTCGTCGTTGAGCAGTGTTTACTTAGAATACTAAGCTACACACCGCTCGCCTTGCCCAAAACGCTTTTAGACAGGGTGTCCCCTCTCGAACAAAAATTAACCGCGAAAGGTCAAAAGGCCCTAACATTCCTTTGACCCAAAGAGGCGCCTAGCGCCTCTTTTTTGTCGAGCCGTATAGCAGTCATCTTTAGCTATTGACGATATCGGTTTAATAAACGCTCAATAAACCCATCTTGTTGCATACTTAGAAATACCCGATTGAATTTCTCTACCGAGACCGGACTAAGGTTAGAAATCGCAGGAATAATCTCATGCTCACTGATTAAAAAACGGGCAAAAACAAAGTCATCATCAAACCCATGATGCTTGAGCAGCCACTCACCTTGAATATCAGAAGTAATCACCGCATCAATGCGATTAACCTGCATCTTTTGCAAGCTTTGCAGTACTTCTAGGGCATCAACTCGCAAGGCTTCACCATTAGCAAATAATGGGGCTATTTCAGGATAGGCATAGCCCAACACGGTTCCTATACTAAGCCCTTTTAAGTCATCAAGCTTAACAATATCGGGGGCTGTTTTTGGGATAACCAGAATATTTTTTTCAATAAACAAAGGGATCGTCCATTTTACTTTATCGGGTTGCTTTAACCATTTGGGATTAGATGTAACAACGATGTGAACCTTGCCGGTCTCCAAACTGAACTCCAAGCGTTTTCTTGGCGTTTTTAGAAAGGTCACCTCAATGCCAGAGCGCACAGCAAACTCTTGCATCAACTCAACAATCACCCCCGAAGGTTCACCGTTTGCTTGTTCTATAATATAAGGCGCATTATCGCTTGGCCCATAATTGACGATAAGAACAGGCTGAGCCAACACACTCAGGCTCCAACATAGACTTCCCAGTAGCATCAAGCTTAATTTCATCGGCAACTCTTTAACCATCCCCCTCTCTAAGTATTATAGGCGAGGTAAACAAGCTGCCGCTGTGTTCGCTCATTTTTTGTTTCGCTTTCCTTTCCCTCAAAACTATAGCCAATGCAAATAGATGGGCTTTAACAAATTCAGCAAAGACTATAAAATACCTCCTCTATTAAACAAGATGCATATAAGGACATAGCCATGACACAAGCGATCCCCGGCGTTGAATTTGCCGATAACACCAACCAACGCACCCCTTGTGTACTCGTGTTAGATGCCTCTGGCTCTATGTCTGGCGAGCCCATTAAGCAATTAAACCATGGCTTGCGTGTCTTTGAAGAGCAACTTAAAAGTGATGTTGCCACCGCCATGCGAGTGCAAGTGTTAGTGATCACGGTCGGCGGTCACGATGATGTCACCGTGGTACAACCTTGGGTCGATGCGATAGATTTTAAAGCGCCAGAAATTATCGCTTCTGGCTTAACTCCGCTAGGTCAAGGCATGTCATTTGCCTTAGAAGAAGTCCAAAACCAAAAAGCCCAATATGATGCCAATGGCATTTCCAGCACGCGCCCTTGGGTGATCATGATTTCCGATGGCTCACCCAATGACTACGGTTGGCAAGAAGCCGCGCAGGCTTGCCGTGAAGCCGAGCAAAATAAACGCGCCGTGATCTTCCCCATTGGCACCGAAGGCGCCGACTTTGAGGCGCTCGGCCAGTTTTCTAACAAAACACCGAAAAAACTAAAAGGCCTCGCCTTCAATGAATTATTCGTCTGGCTCAGTCGCAGTATGACCACAGTGTCGTCTAGCGTACCGGGACAAAAAGTTCAGCTGCCCAGCACCAACGAATGGGCCGAAGTCGAAATCTAATATGACCCAAACAAGCAGTAAGCCAGAGCCAGCATTACTATTTGTTGGCGCAGCGGTGCGAGGCCAAGGCCATATTAAAACAGAGCAACCTTGCCAAGATGCTTGGCACGTCGTCAGCCAAAATGACACGACCGTGGCTTGCGTTTGTGATGGGGCGGGCTCGGCGAAACACTCAGACCAAGGCGCGCAAAAGCTAAGCCAGATGGTTTGTGATGCCTTGCTTGAATATGTGCTTACCCTATCCTCACCAGCCATCGCGCAAGCTGAATTAGTCACGCTGCTACGCGATACCATAACCCAGTGTCGCAATGAGCTCGCTGAGCTAGGACCATTGAGTGATTATCACGCCACCCTTTGCGGTGTTGTCCAACATCAGCAGCAAAGCCTAATGTTTCATTTAGGCGATGGCTTGATTTTGGGGGTTAACCCTGAAGATTGGCAAGATTGTATCGTCAGCGAACCTGAAAATGGCGACTTTGCCGAAACCACTTATTTTTTTACCTTAGATGATTGGCAGTCCCATCTCAGGGTGATGTGCGCGCCCACACGTTACAAAATTTGGTTTTTAATGAGTGATGGTTGCGCCAGCTTTGCCGCCAAAACCCATCCCTACGCGCCTGATTTGCAGTTCTTAAAACCGGTGCATCAATACTTAACCAGTGTGGATACCCAACTTGGCAGCCAAGCCTTAGCGGCCACCTTAGATGATCCGCGCACCTACGCCATCACCCAAGATGATAAAACCCTAGTTTGGTTATATGACTCAAGTTTGGCTGTATGACGATACGCGTTAACCTTTGTTTCAGTGATGGCAAAACCCAAGCCGTAACACTCAATGCCAAGGCGCTAAACCAAGGCGCAGATGGCGCGATCCACGCCAGCCTTGATGGCCAATACGCCATTAAGCTGTATCACGATGCCGACAAAGATGCCAAGCGCCAAGACAAACTCTGGCAAATGATAGCGCAGCCGCCACAAAGCTCGCAGCAAGGAGAAGCTGGCTTTACTTGGCCCATTGCTTTGGTCGCAGACAACAAACAGCGCTTTTTAGGCTTTGCCATGCCCTTGCTGGATTTATCCGAGCATGTGCAACTGGAAATGCTATTAAGCAAGCGTACCCGAGCGCTGCATCAACTACCCGATGATATTCGTTTTCGCATTAAGGTAGCCGTTAGCTTATGTCAACAAATCGCCGCGCTACACCAACTTGACCACGCCATTATCGACTTAAAGCCGGCCAACCTATCGGTCAATAAACGCAGCGCGCAGGTGTGTATCGTCGACTGTGATGGCTTTGCCATTAAGGGCCCAAAGGGGGATTTTCCCGCTCATCAATACACGGCGGGCTTTATTGCCCCCGAAGCTTACAGGCAACAGCAGCCGCCACAAGCCCTAGATCAAGAGCAGGATAAATTTGCCCTTGCCGTGATCTTATTTCAGCTGCTTAACCATGGCCTGCACCCCTTTCAAGGGGTTCCCAAACAAGGCCGCGATTTACCCACGGATAACCAAAACAAAATTGGTCAGCAGCTTTATCCTTATGGCGCGAAAGCCCATGCTGATATTGCGCCGTCACCTTGGTCACTGCACCTAGATTTTCCAGCTGAACTGATTAACAGCTTTAGCCGCAGCTTAACCTCGACTTCTCGCCTCAGCGCACTGGACTGGGTTGGCCTATTAGAGGGATTAACCACTAAGCTCAAGCAGTGTAACAAAGCCAGCAGCCATCAATTTTGGGGCCATTCTTGCCCCCATTGCCAGCAACCTAAAAAAAATATCGCTGCGCCCAAAAAAGCTAGAAAAAAACAGACCAAAGCCCGTCAAACAAGACATCAGCAGCCATATACAAGCAATACACCCCAACGCCAAAATACAGCTAGACCAACTAGTCCAGCATATAGGCCTGCACCAAGGCCTAGTATCAATTTCAGCCAAATATGGGCGTGGTTTGCAGGCTTTAAGTTATCTAAAGCACAACTTGCCAGCGCCATCGTTGTCGGTGGGTTAAGTGTTGCAATTTGGGCATTGCTGTTTGGAATGCAACTTAACCCCGCTCCCGTACCGGAGTTTGACATCATTTCAGGCCAAGCAGAACTAGGGCTAACAAGTGAGCCACCTAAACCCAAGTTAACGCAGGAGCAGCCATGATCAAGCGCATTATCAGTTTTGCGATTATTGCCCTGAGTTTACTTCTGATCTCCGCAGTGCTGCTCAATCAGATCAACACCCCCGATGGCAATAACGACAACGCGGCATTCACCGTTAATCCCAAGCCTCGCATTGTTGGGTTCGACAGATTGTCGCAACCCGAATTCTTGCCGTTGCCACAAGTAGGGCTAAGTAGTGATGAGTATCAGAACAATCATGTGTTTGTTAAACCCTTGCAGGGACAAGCTTTTGGCGTAACCCAAAGCATTCGACTGGCCAATCAAGACAATATACGATGGGACTTTTTCACCCATCAGCAAACCTTTAGTCTCGCGGTAGAGCTCACTGAGCAGCAATTGTTTTTAAACCGCTGGCAATATGTGCCGCGAACCGACCTATTGTTTAGTTATCTTTGCCAAAACGAGCAAAGCAATTGTTACGGCGTCAGCAGTATCCATAAGCCAAGATCATTTTTATACAACCGTTACCCTAACCAAAACTTTGCTTTTTTTGATCAAGATGTCCCCTACCAAGACGATGAGCCTTGGCTATTCGCCGTGGGCAATTATGGCGACATCCTGGTCACTGCCAGCCAACGTCGCATCAAGGTATTTGATATTAAAGAGGGGACTGAGGCCATCGCCCATGGTGAGCTGCCTGAACAATTGCAACATTATCGCATCAAAGCCCTCAGTGTCTCGAGTCGGGCTTTTCATATCGCTACTCTTTATACCAAAGCCGATGGTCGCGATAGCTTTATCCAAATATTTGAACTTGACCATAACCGAAACAGGCTCACAGCCAAGCTCAAGATAACCCCCAAAGCCAACACTGAATTTCACAGCCTCACCTTGGGGAATAATGTACTCGCCATCGGTGAAGTGGTATTGCCCACAACACCAGAAGAGCCCCCTCAAGAGATAACTCACGAGGAAACTCATGGACAAACTCAAATTCGCGTGCACAAAAAGATAAAGCGAGATTGGTCAAAACCACGCACCGTGAGGCGAACGGCAACAGGCTTTGAGCGCGTTCCTGAGCCACTTGTTTATCAACATTTAGGCACCATTAAGGGCGAGAAAATCCCGCAGCCATTCGCTCACCTCGCCCAATTACCTAAGGGCAGTATCAAGCACAATATTGCGCCTTTGGCCTTGAGCTTTATTGACAATATGCAACTGCCGGGTAAAGAAAACTATCTGCTGGCGGGGCCACAACTCACCTTGCAACAAGGCCCCCTTGCCCAGCGCCATTATGTTGATCTCACCCTATTTAACCTACAAACTCAGCCCATCAGTGTAGCCGAGCGCTTTCGCACTTACTATGTGACAGACCCACAGCATCAAGTCTACTTTGACCATAAATTAGATTTAAGCAATGACGGTATTGAAGCGTTTTGGGCTGGCTATCGCCAGGTAGACTCGACGATGCAACCGGATAAGCTCAAGCTTGATTCAATCGAAACCGCGCATGAAGACTCATACTATCAATCGGACATTAACCGAGAGAGCCTCAATCGAGTCAAAAAAAGTCAGCGACAATCCAATTCTAACCACAGCCAAAGCATTAATGACAGGATCCAATCGGTACAAAACATGACGCCCGCCCAAGCCCATGCGTTTAAACAAAGGCTACTCAAACTTGCCGAGCAACAAGGGCAAGCTCAACAATAAGCTTACCTTGTTTCAATGTTTATCCTAAGACCTGCGTCTCAGCTTTAGCATTATCCCTACCCCAGCGAACAGCATGGCGAGCCCTAAAACTAAGCTCATTATAATGTCGCGCGTGGTGCGCTCCATAAAGGGACGGGTAAAGTTCCATTTATGTAAAAAGCTAAACGAATAACCTTCGTAGCGTGCGCTGTCGATTAAGCGATCTACTAAGATCCCAGTGGCTGGGTCAATAAACAGCTTATCTCCAAGCTCACTGTCATAATCCAATTGCCAAACCGGCAAACGCTTGTTACGAAAATCGTAATGCAGGCCAAAATGGGTAATTAATTGGCTGCTCGTCAATTGTTCAACCGGCAGTCCCAGCTGTTGGCTAGCCATGGCAATCACTAGCTTTTCATCATCAAAAGGGATGCGCTGCCCAGTTGCTGCCGAGATATAAAGAGCGGGATCGCTAATGGCGATACCGTCATAAATCGCATCGCGTGCTGGCGCTTGATGATGTTGATGGTTTTCCTTGCCTTTCGCCTTAACGGCATCATGGACATGACCAGCGGTTGGCGCCGCTTTATTTGGCAAGCTTAAACGGTAAATCAACTGCCCCTTTGGATCGCGAATAAGACTTAGGCCGTTAAGCATAAAGTCCAGATCTTTACTGGCTAATACCTGTTGGTTTAACTCATCATCTTGCCAAACGAGCGGCTCACTTAGGCGCATGCCACCGTGCTCCTGCGCCAAAGATGCGTGTAATAAATGATATAAACCACTGCCGCTAAAGCCGAGCAAGGGCAACCAAATAGCATATGCCACTAAATGATGCAGATTACGTTGCCAGCCAGCCCTATTGCTGCGTTTAATGGTCATCACCATGGCCATGCCGGTTAACGTCATCATCACCAGCACTAGCATCAAGGCGCCAATTAACAACACCCGCGCATATTCAAAGTCATCTAACCAGTTCCACGTATGTAGGGCGCGAAACCACGTTTGTACTTGGGTTTTATAATCATTGGTTAACCCAGCTTGGGCATTGGTTTCGGTGTGCACATAAATGGTGAGATTATCTGGCGTGGCAAATTGCACCTTATAAACCGGTAACAAGCGGTTCACCCAAGGATAAGCATGATCAAACTCGGTTTGAAATGAGACATCCTTGATTTCGGTATCTGCTAGACCTGTGTAATGGCGAGCCAACCATTTAGCATGAGCGACGTCATAATTAGCCAGCTCTTGATGATTAGATAAATCAAAGTATCGCCTTGGTAGAAAGGCATCTGGCGTGACTTGTAGTACCGCGCCGCTTATGGAAGGTACCACCTTAACCAATAACGCTTGGTTAATTTGATGCCGTTTTAATACCTCGGGCACTTGGCTCACGAAACTCGCGGGCAGTGGCGCCTTGGGCGGAAAAAAGGCCGCCAGTTTAGGCCCGGTCCAACTCATCAAGGGATGTAATAGTCCAGACAATGCCCATATAAACAAACTGATAAAGGCCAACCACGCCAAGCGGTTGTGCCATTTTTTGGCCGGCTTTAATAGCGGCTTAACTAAATTCACTCGCATACTCATAACTCACTCTTTTCAAATTCAACAAGTTCAAAAGGCCCTAATTAAAACTGCGCATCTATGCCTAAATAGAAGCTGCGCGGTGCGCCCGGTCGATACGAGATCGCAGGGTTACCCACTTGGTTTGAGGTGTAAGTTGAATAGCGGGTATCGGCTAAGTTCATCACTCGCCCCCGCAGCATCACGTTGTCGGTGATTTCATAGCTGGCACGTAAGTTAAATAAATCATGCCCCTTGTATTTATTGGTGTTGGTTTCATCCGTGTAATATTCACCTAAATGCTCCCACTCTAGCTCAACGGCCAGACCGGTTATGGCGAGCGGCGTATATTGAAAGGCTAAATTGCCCATGGTGTTAGGCGCTTTACCAACATCAAAACCCGCGTAGTTGCGAGTTTCTACTACAGGTGGGACACACACTGGTGGATAACAAGAGTAGATGTATTGATACTCTTGGTACTCTTGCTGGTTGTAAGTAAAGCCGGCATTCATGCCCCACTCGTCGGTTAGATCCCCGGCCAGAGAAAGCTCTACGCCTTGGTGCTTCGTTTTACCGGCGTTAGTGGTTTTGCGATCGCGACCATCGATATAACTGACCACCTGATTTTTCACTATCATGTGATACAAGGTCAGGTCGTAACCAAAACTATCCGTTAAATCACCACGAAAACCAATTTCAAAGCTGTCGGATTCAACGGGTTTAAGGTCGGTGGTATTCACCGTTGAGCCAGAGCGAAATAACTGGCCAACCGAAGGAATACGAAATGCATTACGATAGTTAGCATAGGTTTGATGACTAGGACTGAAACTATAGACGGCGCCCAATTTAGGGCTGAGATGATTAAAGTCTAAAGTTTGCGAGTCAGGGCGCAGCCAGCGACCGCGACCTAGGGTTTCACTCACACTGCTGTCGAGATTGTCGTTGTAATCCAAATGGAAATAGTCGTAGCGTAAGCCAGCCACAAAACGCCAATCGGTTAATGGCGTCCATTCACCGTGAACATAAGGTGAAACCGAGGTTTGGTCGGCGTCATAATCATAATGGGTTCGCCCCGTTTCACTATAATCAGTGAAAATATCCCCATTTTTGACCACCGAAATTTGCTTTTCTTGGTAATCTGAAATCGTATGATCAATATCGATCCCCGTGATCACTTCACCTTGGCTAAAGTTATAGCGGTACTTAGTTAACAAGCCAAAAGATTGAAAATGCGTGTCACGAATGTTTGGATCATAAGTGACCATCCAACTTGGCATCATCTTGGTGGTATTGTTGCGGTAAAATGGCGTAAAGCTAAGCAGTGACACATCACTTAACTCACTGGCCATTTCCCCCGTTAAACGAAAGGCTCGTACATCACGAAAACCAATGTCGCCATGATATTTGTTCTTGGTCGGATTGTTTTGGTAATCAAACTCTTCTAACGAGGAAACACCACTTTGATCAACATAGGTATAAGCGGCAATCAACTTATATTCGGTCGTGTCAGAAAGGCTTCCATCAAAGCGCAGTGAACTAGAATAGCGCTGATAATCGGATTCATAACGATAACCCTCGCTGTCGGTTACGTTAAGTTTAAATGCGATGCCATGCTCTTCGTTAAGATCCGTCCCCGCAGAGAGCAATGCGCGCTTCCAGCCTGACTCGCCCCCTTCAAGGTTTACTCTTCCTGAGGTGTAATCCGGGCTGGCCTCGGTCACCGAGTTAATCACCCCGCCAATGGCATCACTGCCATACAAGGATGAGCCCGGCCCCTTGGTCACTTCTAAGCGCTCGGCCTGAGGAATGTTCACTTCGTATAAACCGTTGTGATTGAAAAAACCGGTAGGGCGAGTCGGCACACCGTCTTCTAAAAACAAATACACGCCGCTGGTCGAAATCGGTTGGCGAATGGATGTCATGTGCCCTTCACCGCCAAGGTTATTCACGTGCACACCCGCCACTCGATTCAGTAACTCTGCTGGGTGAGAAGGAGAAACCGCTTCGATCTCTTCTTTGTCTTGCACGCTGACACTTTCAGCCAGTTCACCGCGCGCCTTGCCTTCACGCGTTGCGGTAACCACCATGGTATCAACACGGGTGATATGGCTCGTTTCATCTTGGCCCACTTCAGCTTGCGCGCTGGCGGCTAAAGGTAAAGCCGTGCCCACAGCTAACGCGATTAAGGTTTGCTTCGTTATTATATTCATATTTATTTTCAACAAGTTGCTTGACCAACCTCACTGCCTCACTCCTAAAATAGAAGCAAGCCGGTTAGCCATAATCAGAATAGAGATTGTCATTGGCCAAGCACACCGCTACGGAAGCAGCAAAGCCAGCTAACAAAATGAGTTTTTTAGGGGATTAAACTTGTTGCGGCGGGGCGCGAAGAAGAGGTTGAAACCAAATCGCATCAGCATCATCCAGCCCATTGGCTTGATACCAAATAGCGGTGAGCTGACTTAATAATAAGCTGGGCTTAATGCCCAAATAGACTTGTTGCAGCGAGCCCAAATCAACACAAGGCACACACAAAGCACATTTAAATTTAGAAAAAGGCGAATTGCCGTGACCATCAAAACCACTGACATCCACCACTTGATTGCCATCATGGCTCGTTTTAGCATCGGCAAACAGTTCACTGGCTTTAACCCACTTAAAGCCAGCTGCGGTACAAATTAGGATCTTTTCATTAGGATCAAAGCCCTGCAACGCCGGATTAACGACACTGGCTGCGCTGGCATAGAAGGGCAACATCAGTTTCAGCAGAACCGATATAACGAGAAATCGCGCCCATTGTTGAATACATCCTTGTTTCATGGCGCGCAGATTAACGATTTAGCACGACAAGTGCAACATTACATTAACAAACACCGATGTAGCTAAAGTAATGCCCCATATAGATAAACTCAACGATAGCAATAGAGTGTTGGCAAGTAATTAGCGCAACTGTAAACTATCGGCGCTTTTACAGCACATTCTCAGGGCGGGGCGAAATTCCCCACCGGCGGTAAATGGTTAGACTCTCGATGTCGAGATAAACCAAAGCCCGCGAGCGCTTGGTTAATAAGATCATATTAATCAAGGTCAGCAGATCTGGTGAGATCCCAGAGCCGACGGTTACAGTCCGGATGAGAGAGAATAAAAATAATGCGCAGCAACCATAAGTTAGCTTAACGGCGATTAACTTGTGGCACGCTTGCGTAGGCTTTTTTCGTGGCTAACGCCGCCTCTATCAGCCCTGATTCTGGTACTTATTTAACTTAAGGAATTTACCATGAGTCAGTCTTTACTTACCCCTTTTGGCACTCCGCATCAACGTGTTGAAGCCGCCTTACTCGCCCTACAACAAGGCCAAGGCGTGTTAGTCGTTGACGATGAAAATCGTGAAAATGAAGGGGACTTTATCTTTTCAGCGCAGCACCTCACCACGACGCAAATGGCCATGATGATCCGCGAAGGCAGCGGCATAGTGTGTTTATGCTTACCGGAAGAACGAGTCAAACAACTCGATTTACCGCAAATGGTCAGCCACAACACCAGCCAAAATCACACCGCATATACCGTGAGTATTGAAGCGAAAGTGGGCGTTACCACAGGCGTGAGCGCCGCCGATCGCGTCACCACCATCAAAGCCGCCACCGCCACCAACGCAAGGGCTGAAGATTTATCACGCCCTGGTCATGTTTTCCCGTTAAAAGCGGTCAATGGCGGCGTATTAGTAAGACGCGGTCACACCGAAGCCTCGGTGGATTTAATGCGTTTAGCGGGATTGGATCCCTATGGCGTGATTTGCGAGCTAAGCAATATTGATGGCTCCATGGCGCGTTTGCCCGAAGTGGTGAAATTTGCCAAGCACCACCATATGCCAGTGTTAAGCATTGAAGACTTAGTAAACTATATCAATAGCAAACAAAGCTTGGTGAGCTAACGCTAAGTGGGTTGCTGGTGCCAACAGTACCTGTGTGATGGCCACCCGTAGCCCTTCATTTGTTAACTTGTTCACCATGAACTCGAGACAAAATTATCGATAGCATAGGTTAGGCGACATGATATAAAATAAAAGTCATAACCTCCATTATTCAAGGGAACATGATATGCGTAACATTCTTTTCGCAACGGGCATGAGCTTAGTATTAGCCGCCTGCGGTGGTAGCGGCAGTAATAGCGATTTGCGAGCAAAAGAAGCAAGTTTAGTAAACATTTCAGGCGTTTGGGATGCAAGCGAACTCATTGATGACAAACAAGATGAGTTCTATGTCGTTATCAAAGACCATGGTGAAATATCATTTTATGACTATATGGGTGATGAATACGACAATTTAGATAACTGCTATCAAAATGTGAGCTATAGCCTGACCGACCTTGGTGATGATCTATTTGAAATGGTTACAAACCTGAGTGTGGTATCCAACATCAAAGCTCAGCTAGACGGAGATAGGTTAGTACTGACTCGAAATGATGAGTCACAAACATTGATCAAATCCAATCGCTTAGAGTCTAGCTTTAGTCCTTTATGTATTACCGACTTTGGTCAATCGGTTCGTACTTCACTTTTCACACAACAAGATTAACATTCGTTAATTAGCGTCGGCACTCACTTAACTCGAAGAGATTTATCCTCTGATTGCGATAAATCTCCTTCACAGGCTAAGCCTACCTTAACTTAACCTCAGTTGACTCATCATAACGGGTGGTTTTTAGCTCAAAGTATGCCCCTTGCTCGCCATGCTAGCGACATTATTTTCACTGAAATCCGCCCAAACAGCTCCTCGCCATAAACCAAGTCACAGACATTACAACATAAAAAGTCGATCCCTGTCTAAAAACAAAATATGCAACCTGTTGCATATTTTGTTTAGCACATATGATAAAGCCTATCTATCAAACCATAAATCCGTGAAATGCAGGTTCCTGGGCTTATTACCTCGCAACCTGATAACACCTCCACTTAGGAATCGCTGCGATGAAACCAGCCATACTTTGCTCACTGACTCTTTCTTTTTGCCTATTTCTGACTGCTTGCGGCTCTGGTGGGAGCAGTGAAACGCCAACTGATGGTGATATCACACTGCCGACGCCAGCCCCCGAAGTACCCTCGACTCCAGAGCCTTCGGTTGAGCCATCGGCGGAGCCCTCTGTGGCTCCCTCTATCGCACCTACGCCAAACCCATCAACCGAGCCAACACCTATTCCCGAAACTCAAACATGGCGTTTAGATTGGGTGGCTCCAGATCAGCGAGTGGATGGCTCAGCCCTAACAGATGCTGAAATCAGTGGCTATGTGATTAAGTGGACCAATACCACCAGCCAAGAAACGGGTGAAGTCGACGTTGAAGCTGGCGTATCAAAGCATCAATTAGAGCTGCCAGCTGGTAACTACCAATTTGAAATAGCCACAAAAGATATCTATGGCCGCCTAAGCCAATTTGTTACACCGCAAAATTAAGAGGTGGCTTATGCTTACAAATAGCCAATGCTTTCACCGTGTCGTGACAGCAGGAATGCTAATGATGGCAGCAAGTTCAATAAGCTTAGCTGCCCACAGCGCCCAACTCATTTTTGAAGAAACCTTTGACAATCTCCCCGACTGGCACTCTGGAATGCCTGAAAATGGCTTGAACCCGTATGGCTTTCATGATGGTTCAACCTTTGGCGATGACCGCAAAGCCGACTTTGTTCAGCGCGTAACCCGAGGCCATACCCTACCCGGACAGTTTTTCTCCGCCAGACAACAGGGACAATATTACAGCCCGCGTAATGGCTATGAGGATCACCATGAGATCATTGAAATTCTCGCTGCCAATTCCGATAAAGCACTAGGTAAACAAGGTAAATCGGCCGCCTTCTTTCGTGAGCCAACTCAAGATAACAACCATGCTTGGATCACCGATGGCATTCTCAGTGTCTACCTGCCTAATGCCGTTGCCGGGAAAAATGTATTTGATAGCCATACCCATCAAGGGCTCAACGAGGTGTACTTTGAGTTTTGGATCACCTTTGATGACAACACCACGGTTTATCCGCCTCATGAGGATGCCGGTCGCGGTGCCGACATCAGTAAAATTGCCCGTATCTTCAGCTTCGACGAAAGAGGTAACGAATATAAGGGGTTTCCCGGAGGGGATAAAGGGCCAGGCGTCATTTGGGACTGGATGACCGACTATTATGGCGCTCGCAATGTGGTAGCGGTACGCGGTGGCCCTCATGGCCACAGTTACTCGTTTGGCTATGGTGGCTTAGGCATGCCCCACCCCAATGGCTCCTTAAACTACCTCGACATGATCGAAGGCATGGGCCCTAATGGCACCACCGAACCACAACTCAACCTCAGAGAGGGCGGCATCATTGACACCTCGCCCGTACATCATGAGCAAGTTCACGGCAGTGAAGATCAATGGGTACGAATGGGGTTTTACGTCAAGATGAATTCGGCCATGGATGTCGCCGATGGTGTGTTGATCCAATGGATGAATGGTCGCCGCTTACTGACCATGAATAACATTCCCTATTTACGCAGTGAACGCAATGAAGGCGAAGATCTGATCGTGGCCGATGGCATGGTGAAATGGAATATGGTGGCCATCGGTGGTAACGACTATTTTCATAGCTGGCCTAAGGAGTCGATGCGCGAAGAGTGGTATGCCATTGACGATCTGCGCATCTACAACGGATTGCCAGATCATGCCGATACCGATATCGACCATTACTTTTACCCACCCGGCTCCCCATCACAATTTAAGGTGGATAAACCATGAGATATTTACTGCTTGCAAGCCTATTTATGATCCAGCCCGTTCAGGCAGAGCTCATCTTTGCCGATGACTTTGAAGGCCATCCCGACTGGGTGGCAGGATTTACCAACCCAGATAATCCCACGGGACGACCTCATTCCAACCCGCCACCACAAGGTTGGTATGCCCTGCGCACGGATCCCGCACGGGCGCCTTCCATGGGGGATTTAGACCGCCATGAATCTATCGAGATTAAAACCGCGCCGGAAAAAGCGCGCTCTGGCGTAAAGTCGGCTCAGTTTTATCGAGACGCACTGTCGACACCAGATTGGAAGTGGTGGTCGGATGGCATATTGGCAAAGAAATTCGATCAAGACTATGAGCAGCTTTACGCTTCTTTTTACATTAAATGGCAACCCAACAGCCCACACCCTGCGTCTTTAAGTAAGCTATTTCGCATTACCCATACCGAGGGCTCGGGACATCAGGTATTTCGTAACTTTCACGACGGGTTTAATGGCCCAACCGCGGGCTGGATGTATGTTCATAACGATTATGGCTTGCGAAATACCATTATGATGCGCGGCTATCCACCCATGACCAATTACTACTTTGAAGAAGGGGGGGCAAAGGATCTACCACGCAATATCCACAACGGTGATATGAGCCTAAATTGGAATAGCAATCTGACCGATCTCAACCGTGATGGCATTGATGATAACCCCAATACTTCACTACGCAGCTGGCTTAATGATGAGCTGATCCCCGGCAACTATCATGAAGGCATTATCAGCCCACAAGATCTGTTTGGCGACAGCAACAAAACCGGCTGGCGCCGGATCCAGTTCTTCGTCAAGATGAACTCAGCGCCGGGGGTGGCCGATGGGATCATGGAGCAATGGATAGATGGCCAGCAGGTGTTTGCTAATTATCAAATCCCTTGGGTCGGCGCATCGGCCACTGCAATGGTGGGCTGGAATCTGATTAAGGTGGGCGGCAATGATTACATCAATAAAAAACTAGATGACAATTTAAGGTTTGAAGACTGGTATGCCATTGACGATATCGAAGTGCATACCCTACATCCTCATACACCTATTGCCCCAGCTAATTTCACCGTGGAGAAGTTGTGATGAAATTGCATCAGATGACCAAAAACATCAGCAAACTCCTCATCATTAGTAGTTGCTCCCTTATTTTACCCGCGCAGGCTGAAGTGCTGTTTTACGAAACCTTTGACGAGCAGCCCGATTGGACCTCGGATGATTACCAGCGCGATCGCACCGTGCCCGAAGGCTGGTTTTCGGTGCGGGCTCAAGAATTTTGGTCACCTTATACCGGCCACCCGGATCGTGAGCCCGCGGCGCAAATTCTGGCTGCTAATAGCGATAAAGCCAAGGGTGGAAAAGGCAAATCCTATGTGATGTACCGAGAGTCTGGCGGTGTGCCCAAACAATGGAACTCAGACAGCATCTTGGCTTATTACTTAGGGCCAGAAGCGGGTACCTACCAATATGGCACTCAATACGACCCACAAAGTGGCTATGACGAAATCTACTTTCAGTTTGATATCACCTTCTCCAATGATTTTATCCAGCGTTACTATGACCATGGTTTAGGGCAAGGTAAAGGTGCGCGGGTTTATCACTTTGATGGTAAACAGCTCTATTCATTTTTCAGCGGCGAGCAAAATCCTGCTTTTATCTGGGATTTTTCCGGTAACACCACTTATGGTATGCGAAACTTTTTGTCGTTTTACCCAAGGCAAGGGCCTGAGCGCTCCTATACCGCGGTGAATAACCCTCCAGTGCAAATGCATCGCGGTGATATGTCAGCCAGTTATTTAACCACCACCAAGGGCATGATGCCCGATGGCAGTGACGCTAAGGTATATGACCTCACTAAAAATGATGGCAGCTTACTGCCCGGGCCAGCTGCCCATGCCGATCACGTGTTTGGCGATGAAAAACAATGGGTCACCATGGGCTTCTACGTCAAGATGAACTCCGCCCCAGGCGTGCATGACGGCGTGATGATGCAATGGCTAAACGATCAACGCATCATGTTTAACGACCAAATCGCTTGGATAGATGACGAGCGCAACATGGTGAAATGGAACATAGTGGCCATTGGCGGTAACGATGCCTATAACGCCATCGCCAAAGAACTGCGCGATGAACACTGGTTTGCCATCGATAATGTGCTGATCGCCAATCACCTACCTAACATTTACGCACCCGATGCCAGTTTAACCCCATCCGCCCCCACACAATTTACGGTAGAGCCACAATGAAAACGATTCTATCCACCAGCTTCGCCATCGCGCTATATTTTATCTGTTTTGCTGGTGTTGCCGCACCGGCGCCTTACCTTGCCTTCACCGACCTGATTTCAGGGCCACAATCAGGACTCGGTGATGGTAAGGGTGAAGGCACCATCATTACCTTGTGGGGGTATCGCTTAGGAGATGACCCCGGCACCATTACGCTAACCGATGAACAAGGCAAACAGCACCTCGCCGCACATATTTACTATTGGAAAAAAGCCGACGGCCAATTGCCGGGCGGCCCTGCTGATTTGTGGCGCTCTCACGAACTTTACGAGCTCGCCTTTTCACTGCCTGCAAGCTTGCCAGAAGGCCCTATCTCCATCAGCCTGACCACAGACGCGGGTTTTGCCAGTGATAACCAATTGCCATTTACCGTAAGATCGGGGCGTATTTTTCATGTCAAAGACGGCGGTGACAACACAGCCTCGGGGCAATTTAATGACCCTTGGCAATTTATCAGCCGCACCACATTTCAATACCCCGCGCCGGGTAATGGCGGCTTAGAAGCAGGCGATATTGTTTACAGTCATGGCGTGCGTGAAGTGATGGAAGAAGAGCCTCGTCCTGGCTTAGGCCGCAGCATGGCCGGCATGTGGCTAGTACAACTCGAAGGCACCGCCGAGCGCCAAATTGCCATAGCTAGCTATCCGGCCACCCAAGGCTTTGTTTCTGGCTCAAATTGGGGTATTCACCCCTATTTATCTACGGGTCTGGTTATTTCTAAATACCGCGTCGAAGTAGGCCACCAGCCAGATCTCGGCCCCAACGCACCGGTTCAAGGCGTGCCCAATGCGCAGCTATCGAATGAAAATATTCGCGCCAGCCGCTGGGGCCGCATTATTGGTAACTACCTGTTAGAGCGCGAAGGCATGTGCGCCGATGGTTTTGCTGGGGCTATCGTCAGTAATGGCCATCAGGGCGATGGCTTAAAAGCACTGGGCAATCATATCTTTGACCATGGCTGTGACCAAACGTCTCACTTTCAGCACACCACTTATATTACGGTTCGCCAAGATGGCGCAGGCAAGGAGCAGCTCGATGGCTGGGAATTTGCCTGGAATCATTTAGAAAACAACAAGGCTAAGTTTGGCCTGCATTTTTATGATCAGATGAACCATAGCTATGATCAATGCCTAGGATTTAAACCCGGTGCCGTACTCAAGGCCCATAACAACTACATCATTAATCAAAAAGGCTCAGGCATTAATGTGCATAACTACAGCCGTGAGCTTACCGATGAAGAGGGTAACAAGACCATTCCGCCATGTTGGCAGGTTGATGTCGAAATCTACAACAATGTCATCATTAACTCAGGTTTAGGCCCAGTGGGCGAACTTAACAATGGCACCGCGCCCTATGGCATCACAGCGGGCGGCCATATTCTCGGTAAGTTTGATATATTCAACAACACCATTTCGGGTGTGTCCGATGAGTCGGCCAGACAATACGATGCCAACGGCCATACCGTGATCAATGAGCCGGATGCTATCAAGTTGCAACGCTGGCAGCCGTCAACATTTAGATTGTTTAACAACCTAGTGGATGTCGACTTTCCCATGCCTTATCTGACGTGGGATGATCCAGACCCAAAGGAAGGCGCACTCGACGTCAGCCACAACCTCTGGTTTAACACCACAACCGAGAGCTGGAGCCAGCGCGACAGCGAGCGCTTTTTACAAAACACAGCCGCCACTGATGAATTTATCCACCCCGCTATTGCGATGAAAACCCCGTTGAAGCTTGAGCAAAACTCTCCCGCACTCAATGGCGGTATGCTAGATGCCAAAGCTAAATACGACTTTTATGGCGTGGCAACAGGCTCAATCATGCATCGCGGTGCGGTGAACGGCCACCTGCCTGCCAAACCTATGGCGCCACAAGGGTTTAAGGTAACTAAGTTAGAGATGTAACAGCTGGGGTTGTAGGAGCCCCAGCCATGGGGCGATTGGTCTTGTGAGATTGGTGAAATGAATCGCTGCATTACTGCAGCTCCCACCAAACTGCAGCTCCCACAAAACGGCAGCTCCCACAAGCTGCCGCCCCTACCGACCAATTTACTCCTCGCCGAGGAAACCGCCGGTTTGATGTGACCATAGCTGAGCATAAATACCGCCAGAAGCGACCAAGTCTTTGTGGCTGCCTTGCTCGGCGATTTCACCTTTATCTAATACGATCAGTTTATCCATCGCGGCGATGGTGGATAAGCGATGGGCAATGGCGATAACGGTTTTACCTTCCATCAGCTTATAAAGGCTCGCTTGAATGGCGGCTTCCACTTCCGAATCCAAAGCCGAAGTCGCTTCATCTAAGATCAAAATCGGAGCATCTTTTAGCAGCACGCGCGTAATGGCAATCCGCTGGCGTTGACCGCCGGATAGCTTAACGCCGCGCTCACCAACATGAGCATCGTAACCGGTGCGGCCACTGGGATCCGTTAGGCCTAAGATAAACTCGTGGGCTTCGGCCTGCTTGGCCGCGGCAATCATTTCTTCTTCCGTGGCATCGGGGCGGCCATAGAGTAAGTTCTCGCGCACCGAGCGATGTAGCAAGGAGGTATCTTGAGTTACCATGCCGATTTGGCCACGCAAACTGTCTTGTTGAATCTCGCGAATGTCTTGCTCGTCCACCAAGATGCGCCCGCTTTCAACATCATGAAACCGCATCAACAGGTTAACTAGGGTAGATTTACCCGCACCCGAGCGCCCGACTAGGCCGATTTTTTGTCCCGGCTTAATGGTAAAGGTTAAGTCGTTAATCACGCCCTTATCTTCACCATAATGAAAGCCAACGCGGTCAAACTTGATCTCACCTTGGCTCACCTTGATCGGCTCAGCGCCCGGTTTATCTTGAATTTGTAACGGCTTAGACAAGGTATTCATGCCGTCGGTAACCGTCCCCATGTTTTCAAACAAGGCACTCACTTCCCACATGATCCACTGCGCCATACCGTTTAAACGCAATGCCAAGGATACAGCAATCGCAATGGCACCGACCGTGATCAAACTGATTGACCAAAGCCAAATGGATAAAGCGGCAATGGTAAACACCAACAAATAGTTAATACCATTAACGGCCAAGTTTAAGCCCGTGGCTAAACGCATTTGCTTATATACCGTCACCATAAACTCATCCATGCCTTCTCGGGCATATTCCGCTTCTCGGTTGGTATGAGAGAATAGTTTTACCGTGGTGATGTTGGTATAAGAGTCAACGATGCGCCCCGCCATCATAGAGCGTGCATCGGCTTGCTCGGCGGAAATAGCGCGCAGTTTTGGCACAAAATACATTTGAATACCGACATAGGCGATAAACCAAATCAACATGGGCAACATTAAACGCCAATCGGCCGAAGCCACCAGCACCAACATGGAGGTGAAGTACACGGTGACATACATCAGCACGTCCAGTAGCTTCATCACGGTTTCACGCACCGACAATGCGGTTTGCATCACCTTAGTTGAAATACGCCCCGCAAAGTCATCGGCATAAAACGACACACTCTGTTTTAACAAAAAACGGTGCGCCAACCAGCGGATCGACATGGGATAGTTACCCAATAAGGTTTGATGCACCAGCAAGGAATGCAGCAATCCCACAACAGGCATGGCTACCAATAGCACCAAACTCATGTAGAGCAGTGTGCCCGACTCCTCACTTAAAAAGGTATCAGGGTTTTTATCAGCCAGCCAGTCCACCAGCTGCCCCATAAAGCTAAACAGCGATACTTCCAAAATGGCGGCAATCGCAGTCAATAAAGACATTAACAATAGCGGGGTCCACATGCCTTTGGTGTAATGACGGCAAAAGGCAAATAACCCGGTTGGGGGCTGCGTAGGCTCTTCCGGTGGGAAAGCGGGCAGCAGGCGTTCAAAAAAGCCAAACATGCGTGATCCTTAGATTGAATGAGCTAAATGATGGAGACAAATTTGGCTACTTCAGCCAAAAAAGGTGAACTTGTGATAATAATCTAATTTTGCCGAGAGGATCTAACTAAAAATGCGCTAATTAGGTTCGATTTTTTCAATAGCGCCATCATCTTAGCGAACCCCATTAGGCCCACTCATTAAGCAGTTCAAGTAGGACGTTCAAAACCCAAATAAGAAAGAGCAAATCTAACACACCGAATGATGAGTTTAGCGATATCATTTTATGAGCCTATCTCACCTGTTTTACTTGTGTCATGATTTCGCAACGGGCATACTTGGCGCCGAAAAAATAATAACTGAGCTAAATGAATTAGCCAGAATGCACACAACAAAACAGCTAAACCTTTGTTAGGGATGATCCTATGTTTAATGTAAATGAATATTTTGACGGCAAAGTAAAATCTATCGCTTTCCAAGGCCAAGACCTACCTGCAACCGTAGGTGTCATGGCGCAAGGTGAATACGAATTTTCTACTGCAGCTAAAGAATACATGACAGTAGTCAGCGGCAGCCTAACCATTAAACTTGCGGGCAGCGATGCTTGGCAAACGTTTAAAGATGGCGAAACGTTTGAAGTCGCAGCCAACTCTAGCTTTCTAGTAAAAGTAGACGTTGATACTGCTTACCTTTGTAAATACGAAGGTTAAGCAATACGCTGATAAGAAAACGGCAGCCTAATGGCTGCCGTTTTTGTTTGGGATAGCTAACTTTATTTACGCATTTGCTCACGGATCCATTTACCCGCCGGCTTTAAGCTGGCTTCGGTCCAAGGTCCATCGTTGCGACAAGTGCTTTGTTGCCACACGGCGCCGCTACGAAAATCATCGGAATAGTTCCAGTTCACCCAGCTGATTTGTTTCGCATCAAGAATATCGAGGTAAGCTTGAGCGCTCACAAAGTCATTTTGACCATCACCTGTGTAAGTTTGGGTACCAAACTCGGTCACAAATAGCGGCAATACTTCACTGGCCGCGGTTAATTGCTGGCGATAATAACCATCATGGCTGGCTGCGTAGAAGTGGAAGGTGTACATCAGGTTGTCAAACGGCACTGGGTTGTTAACGATATCTTGATAGCTAGCGCCATCCGATACGCCCAAACTTGCCCAGCCGTGGGTTCCCACTAATACCACTGCATCAGGATCAATAGTGCGGATCACCGGAATGATCTCGGTGGCATAAGACTGAATGCGATCCCAACTGACCTTGTTCGGCTCATTAGCAATGTCATAGATGATGTTATTACGATCTTTATTGGCATTAGCAATATCGGTAAAGAAGCGTTTGGCATTTTCTAAGTTGTAGTTAGGATCGCCGGGATTAAGCTGATGCCAATCGACTAAGGCATACATACCGCGCTCAGCGGCTTCGGCGATTAAACGGTTAACTTGCTCGGTATAGCCTTGCGGATCGGTTTCATAGCCGCCTTCTTGCACATAAAGTGAAATACGCAAGATATCCGCTTGCCAATCTTTGGCGAGTGCATCTAAGGACTTCTCGGTTAAACAGTTATTCCAGCCATACCATTGTAAACCATGGCTACTCATGCCTTTTAACTGAACCGGCTGCTGCTTTTCGTTACAAAGCTTAGTACCGCAGACCGACAACTGACCGTTTAATGCCACTGGGGTCTGGCCGGTATTACCACCAGTATCGCCGCCACCAGTGTCACCTCCGCCCGTATCACCGCCACCTGTGTCTCCGCCGCCGGTATCTGTGCCTGTTGAGCAACTACCTTGCTTGCTCCACACTTGCCATGGCCCAGAGTTTTGCAAAGGATCTGCGCCCTTCGTCCACCAGTTGGCTTTATAAACTTGCCCTTGATGATCCACTAAACTGCCACTGCCATATGCCGTTGCCGCTTGCCAATCATCGGTCGCATCACAAGATGGGCCGCTGGTGTCGGTACCGCCGCCAGTATCTGTGCCGCCGCCAGTATCTGTGCCGCCACCTGTATCTGTGCCGCCGCCTGTATCTGTGCCGCCACCTGTATCTGTGCCGCCACCGGTATCTGTGCCGCCACCTGTATCTGTGCCACCGCCGGTATCTGTGCCACCGCCGGTATCTGTGCCACCGCCGGTATCCGTGCCGCCGCCTGTATCTGTGCCACCGCCTGTATCTGTGCCACCGCCTGTATCCGTGCCACCTCCTGTATCCGTGCCACCTCCAGTATCAGTTCCCGCGTCACAGGCCCCTAAATCTTGCCATGCGCCATCGGCAGCCCAGCCCACGCCGGGCTCATAAGGGCCATCTAGGGCGCACCAACCGGGTACTTTACATTGGAATTTTTTACCTTGATGTGTAACTTGCTGATCTTGGCTGTATTCGCCCTTGCCTTGGTAAGCTTCAATGCCTGAGCAATCTGCGGCCGATGCCACATGGCTGAATGCCAAACAGACACCCAGCGCTATCATGGTTCTTTGCATAAATTCATCCTTGAATTAGTTAAATTGTAAGCTGGTGAAATAGTAGCCAGCTTATTCAGTTTAAAAGTAACCCGTGATAAATAAAGCGGTAAATACAAGATATGAGATCAGTCGCATATGTTTTGCCATGTCACTTACTCGACAATCATCACATCTGTTTTTATGGTCAAGCTCACAGTGAACGAAAAAAAACAGCTCAAAACCACATATGCACTTTATTGCATATAATATTTCGGTAATCTAAGGCCATCTTCTACGTTTTGGATGGTCTATGTATCGGTTTAAATTTGGCCTTATGGCTAGCTCCCTGCTTATCTCTTCGGTTGCATGGGCTAATTCATCAGATTGGCTACTGTTCAGTGAGGACTTTGAACAGCAGCCAGATTGGGTAGCCGGTTACCCCAACCCCAATGGTGAAGGGCTGCGTCCTCATGGCAACCCTGCACCACCTAATTGGACGGTGATCCGCACCGATCCGGCCTACGCCCCTTCCATGGGTGATGCCGATCGTCATGAATCCATTGAAATTGGCGCCTTTGCTGGCAAAGCCCGCAGCGGAGAGCGCTCGGTGGTATTTTATCGCGATGCAAAATCCGAGCCCGATTGGAAATGGTGGTCCGATGGCATCTTGGCGAAAAAATTCGACCAAGAATACAATGAAATCTATGCCGAGTTTTATATTAAATGGGCACCCGATAGCGCTCACCCTAAGGCGCTCAGTAAGCTATTTCGCATCTTGCATACTTGGGGTGAAGGCTGGGAAATATTCAAAGGCTTTCGTGATGGTTTTAATGGACCCATTGCTGGTTGGAACTATGTACACAATAATTATGGCCTGCGTAACACCATCTGGCTCCGCGGTTACCCGCCACAAAGCCACTATTATTTAGAGAGCGAACCCGTTAAAGGGCTGCCGCGGGAAATACTCAGCGGGGACATGAGCTTAAACTTCGACAACAACATCACCGATTTAAACCAAGATCGCATCACAGATAATCCCAACACCAAGTTAATGGGCATGAAATCCGGCTTGTTGATCCCACAAGGTGGTGAGCAAGGGATGATCCATCCCACCGAGTTTTTCGGCGATGAAACCATCACTGGATGGCGCAAGATGGCCTTCTACGTCAAGATGAACTCAGCCCAAGGCGTCCCTGACGGCCATTATGAACAATGGATAGACGATCAATTGGTGTTTGCCAACTACCAAATTGCTTGGGTAGGCAAAGATGCCGAGCGTATGGTGGGCTGGAACGCCATTAAGCTCGGCGGCAATGATTATATCGACAAAAGCCTACCCGATAGCCTGCGCTATGAAGACTGGTATGCCATGGATGATTTAGTTGTGATGACGGCTCATCCCCACACCCCATCCGCCCCAAACCAGTTTAGTGTCACCCGACAACCATAAGGAGCTGTTATGCCAACTCATTGTATCTTGCGCCCCGTCGCGCTAATTAGCCTAAGCTTGGCCTTAATCGCTTGTGGCGGTGGCGGCAGTAACGATTCCTCTGCTAACGATGGAGCAAGCCAGCCTAGCCTCGAACCTTCCCTCGCACCATCGCTAGCGCCTTCAGCAGCCCCCACACCAGAGCCCGATTTATGTGAAGGCTTATCAGAAGGTGAGCAGCAAAGTCGCACCCGCTATCAAGCTCCAGTGGTGATCGCCCCTGAGGTTTGCCAAAGTGAGCAACAAACAAGGCTGTGTGAACAAGGTGTGTTAACGCCTTGGACCGGCAGTTTTGAATTTAGTCATTGCGAGCAACAGCTACCCGATAATGCCAACTTACCCTTGTGGCAAATCAGTGACATGCAATACCTTGGCGGGTTTCGTTTATCCGCGGCCAAATTTGGCGACTCAGCCTACCCCAACCTGAGTTACTCACCCGCCGCCATTGCCCTTAACCAAGCCAATCACTCCTTATTTATTGTCGGCCATGATTGGGAGCAAGGCATCGCCGAGTTCGCCATTCCAGACGTAGTTAACAGCCGCGATCCCGCCGACTTTAATGTTGGCGATCAGGCACTGCAAAACTTCGCTCCTTTTCATGATACCGACCGCGTTGATACCGGCATCGACAATTGGTTCAGAGTCAACGGCATGTATTTAATCGACGGCCAGCTGATTGTTAATTACATGAACTGGTACGATGCCGGTGGTGGTGAAACCGACACTTCGGTGCGCTTTGTTGATGCCAGTGACCTCGCCAACAGCGAAATGCACGGCCCTTATCAACTCGACGGCGCGGCTCATGTTGCAGGCTGGATAACCGATGTGCCGGAAAACTGGCAAGCTGACTTTGGCGGCACCCATATTTCAGGTCATGCCCACGGTTCCATTCATAGCCGTTTGTCGACCGGCCCTTCTGGCTTTATTTGGTCACCTAGACAAACCATGCTGCAACAAACCAATGGCCCCGTAGCCACTGAAGCCGTCCTCGACTTTCCTCATCGCCGTGCACAAATGCTCTATGACAAGACCATTTATGGTGACTTAAGCATCAGCGTACAAGATGTTTTGTATAACACAGACCGCCAAAACCAACTTTGGACGGCATTAAGCGAAGCCGCCTTTGGCATCATCATTCCCGGTACCAACACGTATCTCACCATAGGTAATTCCGGTGGCCATGAGTCAGGCATCGGTTATAAGGCGACCCAAGATACCGGCTATACATGTGGTGGACCTTGTAGTCTGGCCGCCGCAGACAACTACAGCTACTACTGGCTATGGCGCGTTACCGACATGCTCAAGGTGAAAAACGGTGAAATGGCGCCTTGGGATGTGCGCCCTTATGATTACGGTAAACTCGACAGCCTTGGCCTGATTAACCTTAAGGGGGGCGCTTATGATGCCAACACAGGCAAGCTGTATGTTGCCTTTAAAAATGCCGATACCCTGAACAATTATGCCCGCCCACCGCTCTTTCTTGTTTATCAATTACACCAGCCAGGAGGCTAAATGAAATTCTTATCGACTCTATTATTACCACTGGCACTATTAACCTTAACCGCGTGTGGTGGCAGCTCTGGCGGTGGCGATGACAAAGACAACAATGACGGCTCGATTACCTTAGCGCCAACCATCGCGCCAACAGCAACACCATCAGTGGCTCCATCGGTGATTCCTTCAATCACGCCAACCGTCGCCCCAAGTGAAGCGCCCAGCACCACGGAGCGCTATTTACTCGAGTGGCAAACGCCTAATACTCGCATTGATGGCAGTGAACTGCTCGCCAGTGAGATTGCCGGCTACACCTTACGCTGGACCAACAATCAAACCCAAGCGCAAGGCGAAATCAACATTGGGAGTGATGAAAACCAATGGCAAATCGAGCTGCCTAAGGGTGACTATCAATTTGAGCTGGCCAGTAAAGACAGTAATGGCCGGATCAGCCAATTTGTTATCGCTCAATAAGGAGAGGTTATGAAGTATCTGATTAGCCTGCTGTTATTTTGCAGCCTGAGTGTACACGCCGCTCCTGCGCCGCACCTTGCCTTTAGCGATTTAGTCAGCGGCCCCAATAGCGGCCTAGGTGATGGCCTAGGCGAAGGAGCCATTGTGACGGTTTGGGGCTATCGTCTGGGCGATAACGCAGGCAATGTCACCCTAATCGATGCACAAGGAAAAGCGCATCCCGCCGCACATATTTACTATTGGAAAAAAGCCAACGGTCAATTGCCGGGTGGGCCTGCCGATCTATGGACTTCTCATCAGCTCTACGAGGTCGCCTTTTCTATTCCAACGAGTATTAGCTTTGGCGAAGCGCAAATTAAGTTAGCCGATGCCAACGGCATAGAGAGCGATAACGGCTTGGCCTTTACCGTGCGAGAAGGCAATATTTACCATGTAAAAGTGGGCGGCGATAACCAAAACAGCGGCAGCTTTGATGATCCTTTTCAGGTCATTAATGGCATGACCTATGGCGCTCGCGCCCCAGGCAACCGCATGCTACAAGCAGGCGATATCGCCTATTCCCATGGCGTGGAAGAAATTCAAGAGCAGCATCCACTTAAGGGAAACAAAGCCCTTGGCGCAGGCCTTTGGTTGGTCGGCCTTGAAGGTACCCAAGAAAAGCAAATCGCATTTGCCAGCTACCCCAACACCCAAGCCCTAGCATCTGGGCCAATTAAAGGCATTTACCCGTACTTAAGTCGCGGTATTGTCATCTCCAAGTACAAGGTACTGGCTGGCAATCAGGAAGACATGGGTAAAGGCGCACCGTATCAAACCGTGCCAAACCCACAAAACTCAACCTCACAACTCTCCACCAATCAGTGGGGCCGCGCTGTTGGTAATGCCATTGGCGAGCGGGAAGGCATGTGTTCCAATGGTTGGTCGGGGGCGATTGTCGGCGGTGGCGCGGGCAACGATAACTATAAAGCCTTTGGCAATCAAATCACCGACATTGGCTGTGACCAAACCTCGCACTTTCAGCACACCACCTATTTAACCATACGTAACTCAGCCGAAGGAAACGAGCCCATTAGCGGATGGGAATTTGGCTGGAACCATTTAAACGATAACAAGGCCAAATTTGGCCTGCACTTTTACGACCAGCTTAACTATGGCTATGACCTGTGCCGCGGTTTTAAGCCCGGCAGCGTACTAAAGGCCCATAACAATTACATAGTGAATCAAAAAGGCTCGGGAATTAACATTCACACCTACAGCCGCACCTACACAGATTCCAATGGAGTAACCCAGCGCCCGCCTTGTTGGGAGGTGGATGCACAGGTGTATAACAATGTCATCATCAATGCAGGCCTAGGCCCGGTTGCCGAAGAAAACAATGGCACTTCACCTTACGGCATCACCTTAGGCGGGGGCATAAAGGGTCACTTTGATGTCTACAATAACACCATTTATGATGTTTCCGATGAATCATCGCGCACCTATATTCGCGGCGGTAAACCCACCCATGTTGAGCCCAAAGCCCTCAGTATGGGCACCGACCAAGGCGCCACTTTTAGTGTGACGAATAATGTCATTCAAGTCAGCCACCCTATGCCCTACTACACCTACGGCAAACGCGGTGAGGCGCCAAGCTGGTTAAAAGTAAGCAGTAACTTACTTTATAACACCACCAGCGATAGTTGGAGTGATAAAGATCGCGCGCACTTTACCGAGTGGCTTGATAACAGTGATGAAATAGCCAACCCGCAAATTGCCAGCTTAACGCCAGCTAGCCTAGAGCAAACCTCCCCCGCGCTAACGGGCGGTGACGATAGCGTAGCCCTCACCCATGACTTTCTTGGTCAGCCCGTTGCCTCTCCAATACATCGCGGCGCATTTGCTTCCTTTGTGCTCGCCCAACCTAGCCCGCCAAAAGAGGTGAGAGTCACTAGGTTATAAAGATATGAAATGGTATGGGAGTAGAGCTTTGTGGGAGCTGCTGTAATGCAGCGAAAAAGACAATAAGCAGCGATGACAATTGTCTTTTTCGCGCAATAAATTGCGCTCCTTGTATGTTGTAACCAAACATATTTACTATTGAACCAGTTCCGGGGAAGCCGCCCGCTCCTTGAAGCAGAATCCGTTCTGACTTCGTCTGTAGAGGGGCTCCCCACCTCATTGTTCAGCTCG
>NZ_JAIMJB010000014.1 GCF_021295345.1 Motilimonas eburnea | reverse complement strand
CGAGCTGAACAATGAGGTGGGGAGCCCCTCTACAGACGAAGTCAGAACGGATTCTGCTTCAAGGAGCGGGCGGCTTCCCCGGAACTGGTTCAATAGTAAATATGTTTGGTTACAACATACAAGGAGCTGCAGTCATGCAGCGATAAATTCCAATCGCCCCATTACTGGGGCTCCCACAAATGACTGGGGCTCCCACAAATGACTGGGGTTCCCACAAATGACTGGGCCCCACAGAAGACAAGTCCCCTCACAAGCAGGATGGTTTTGTTATTAAATTTAACATCTACCCGCTTTTATTAACATTCTACCTACCCCTTAAGAGATGTTTATTTTGCCTTTAAATAGCCAGTTGATTTATATCAATTGGCTATATTTGATAGCTTTTACATTGCCGCCATAAGTACAAAATACTGAGGCAGCAATGGACAAAATGAGACTGGCAATTATCGGTAATGGCATGGTAGGCCACCGTGTTATTGAAGAGCTTATCGACAAATCCCCGCAATCCCAATTTGATATCACCGTGTTATGTGAAGAGCCACGAGTGGCTTACGATCGGGTGCATTTATCCTCTTACTTTTCTCACCATACTGCTGAAGAATTGTCGCTGGTTAAAGAAGGCTACTACGAGAAGCATAAAGTCAATGTGCTGATTGGTGAGCGAGCTATTACCATTAACCGCGCCGAAAAAGTCATTCACACCCAAACCGGGCGTGCGGTTTATTACGATAAACTGATTATGGCAACGGGCTCTTTTCCGTTTGTACCGCCAATCAAGGGCAACGAGAGTAAAGACTGTTTTGTCTATCGCACCATCGAAGATCTTAAAGCCATTGAAGCCTGTGCGCGTCGCAGTAAAAGCGGGGTTGTTATTGGCGGTGGATTGCTTGGCTTAGAAGCGGCTGGTGCATTAAAAGCCCTGGGTGTTGAAACCCATGTTATCGAATTTGCGCCAGTATTAATGGCGGAGCAACTTGATGAGCAAGGCGGCAAAATGCTGCGCCGCAAAATTGAGAGCTTAGGTGTGCAGGTACACACCAGCAAGAACACCCTTGAAATCAAGCCGCAAGGTGAACACGCTCGCAATACCTTAACCTTTGCTGATGGCACTGCGTTAGAGGTGGATTTTGTGGTATTCAGTACCGGTATTCGCCCGCAAGACAAGCTAGCCAAACAATGTGGTTTAGCCACAGGCAGACGCGGCGGTATTGTCATTGATGATCAATGTGTCACCTCCGATCCCGATGTGTTTGCCATCGGTGAATGTGCATCGTGGCAAGAGCAGTTCTTTGGCCTAGTGGCGCCCGGCTACAAAATGGCGCAAGTCACGGCCGATACCTTATTGGGCAATAGCAATGCCTTTTTAGGCGCGGACATGAGCGCCAAGCTTAAACTCTTGGGCGTTGATGTGGGCAGTATCGGTGATGCCAATGGCCGCACGCCGGGTTGTCGTAGCTATGTTTACAGCGATGAAAGCCAAGACTTATACAAACGCATTATCGTTTCTCAAGACGGCAAGCACTTACTCGGCGCTGTGCTGGTGGGCGATGCGTCTGATTACAGCAACTTACTGCAATACAAACTCAACGATATCGAACTGCCAGAGCACCCTGATAGCTTGATTCTACCCGCTCGTGGCGGTGATGGCGGCGCTAAATTAGGCGCAGATGCCTTGCCAGAAACGGCGCAAGTGTGTTCGTGTTTTGATGTCACCAAAGGCGATGTGGCGGCAGCGGTAGCACAAGGCTACACCACCTTGGCCGAAATCAAGCAAGAAACCAAGGCCGGCACTGGCTGTGGCGGTTGTGTACCGCTTATCTCGCAAGTGCTTAATGCCGAGCTAGCAAAACAAGGTATCGAAGTGAATAACCACTTGTGTGAACACTTTGAATACTCACGCCAAGAGCTGTTCCACTTGATCAAGGTTGAGCGCATTAAGACCTTTGCCGAGCTACTTGAGAAATACGGCAAGGGTTATGGCTGTGAAGTGTGTAAACCCACCGTGGGCTCATTATTGGCATCATGTTGGAATGAATACGTGTTGTCGCCTGAGCACAATGGTTTGCAAGACACCAACGATATCTTCCTTGGCAACATGCAAAAAGACGGTACTTACTCGGTGATCCCGCGTATGGCGGCCGGTGAAGTGACGCCGCAAGCATTAGGCGTGTTAGCCCAAGTGGCGCAAGACTATGAGTTATACACCAAGGTAACAGGTGCCCAGCGCATCGGTTTATTTGGTGCGCGTAAAGAAGATTTACCGAATATTTGGCAACGCTTACTGGATGCCGGTTTTGAAACGGGCCAAGCCTACGCCAAAGCCCTGCGCATGGTGAAAACCTGTGTTGGCAGCACTTGGTGTCGCTTTGGCGTGCAAGACAGTGTCGGCTTAGGTGCCTTGCTAGAAAATCGCTATAAGGGCATTCGCACCCCGCACAAGATGAAGTTTGGTGTGTCGGGCTGTACCCGTGAATGCGCCGAAGCACAAGGTAAGGATTTGGGCATTATCGCCACCGACGCAGGCTGGAACATGTACGTCTGTGGTAACGGGGGGATGAAGCCGCAACATGCCGTGCTACTGGCAGCCGATTTAGATCAAGAGACGTTACTGCACTATGTTGACCGTTTCATCATGTTCTACATTCGCACCGCAGACAAATTAACCCGTACCTCGGTTTGGTTAAACAACCTTGAAGGCGGCATTGATTACCTGCGCGATGTCATCGTCAACGACAAGTTGGAAATCAATCAACAACTTGAGCAAGACATGCAAGGCCTGATCGACAGCTATCAATGTGAATGGGCGCAAACCTTGTCAGAAAAAGAACAGCTAGTGCGCTTTGCTCACTTTATCAACTCTGACCAAGGTGATGACAATGTGCAGTTTGTGCCTGAGCGCGGTCAAAAGCGTCCCGCCTTTATCAGTGAAAAGGTACCGACCTATCACATTGATTTAGATGCAAATAGCCAAGCGAAACAAGAGGAGGTGACAGCATGAGTAACAAGCCAACTTGGGTTGCGGTATGCGACTTAGCACAAATTACCCCAGCGACCGGTGTCTGCGCGCTAGTGAAGGGACGCCAAGTGGCCATCTTTAGGCCAGCCGAAGATGAGCAAGTGTTTGCCATCGACAATATGGATCCCTTTGCTCAAGCCAATGTGTTATCGCGCGGCATTATTTGTCAGCATCAAGATGAGCTTTGGGTGGCGTCACCCTTGAAGAAACAAAGGTTCAACCTACAAACGGGTCGCTGTTTAGAAAATGAAGCGGTTGCGGTTGAAGCTTATCAGGCGCGTGTGAATAAGGGGCAGGTTGAAGTTCAGCTTTAATCCGTTGAAATTGCATTGCCACAGTGCACCTTGCTGCGCTTAGCGCTGCAGCAAGGGCATTTCACAATTCAATTTTAAATCTAATTTTTTTAACTTTAAGCACAAGGACGAATTTATGTCGTATGTAAAACCTGCAGAAGTCGTACAAACCATGGTCGATGCCGGCCAAACCAAAGTATTGATGTCGACCCGAGACACCCTTATTCGCGGCATGATGGCCGGTGCCATTCTTGCTATCGCGGTAGCGGTTGCCATCACCACCGCAGTGCAAACGGGCGTGCCGATTGCCGGTGCTTTAGTGTTCCCTGTGGGCTTTGTGATTTTAAACTTAATGGGCTTTGACCTATTAACGGGTGTGTTCGCGCTAGCGCCGTTAGCCTTATTTGAAAAGCGTAAGGGCGTCGACAAGGCGGGCATATTGCGTAACTGGCTGCTGGTGGCCTTAGGTAACTTAATCGGCGCCGTGGGCATTGCCTTTTTGGTGGCATTAACCTTTACCATGAACTTTAGTACGGATCCGGGCGCGGTCGGTCAGGCGTTTATCAAGGCATCAACGTCTCGCACCTTAGGCTTTGCTGAGCATGGTGTGAATGGCTGGATCACCGTATTCGTGAAAGGCATTTTATGTAACTGGATGGTGTGTCTAGGCGTAGTGGGCGCCATGGTGTCAAAATCAGTGAGCGGTAAAGTGCTGGCGATGTGGTTCCCTATCTTTATCTTCTTTGGCTTGGTATTTGAACACGCCGTGGTCAACATGTACCTATTCCCATTAGGTATGATGCTAGGCGCAGAGTTCACCGTTGTTGATTGGTTAGTGTGGAACCAAATCCCAGTAACCTTAGGTAACCTAGTGGGCGGCCTAGTATTTACTGGCTTAACCCTTTACATCACTCACGGTCGTACTCAGCCAGCGCGTGAAGTAGCTTAAGCTTAAATAGCTAGAATGAAGGGGCCAAGCGGCCCCTTTTTTGTGTCATTAAAACGCCAGCTTAACCAAAGGTCCAGCTTTTAGCTCTGCGCGGATGCTCGCCGTTTCGCCCTGTAGTTTTTCTTCGTCTCGCTCTATATCGGATTCACTGCCTACGGCATCGGTTAGGCTTGAATCCCTAAGGGCGGCTTCAATCCACTGGCTGAGCTCGCTGATTTGTAGCTGTAGCTCGTCTTCTTCACTGGCAAATTGTTTACCCTTGTCCATTTCGTGTAGTGCGCTAACCGCGCCGCTGACAAAACAGTTGACCCGATTGCTGGCAAAGTGCAGGGCGTTTTTGTTGTTGCTTTGGGCTTTATCCAGCACGCCCAGTAAATAGGCGGCATTGATTAAGCGTTGCACGGCTTGGCTTGCATCGGCTGGGATCCGAGTGGCTGTTTGGTGGTAATCGAGCCATAAACAGAACATGGTGCCGGCGTTAAAATCGGCGTCGGTAATTAAGGCGCGGCGCTCGGCTAAACTGGGCTCAGCCAAGGCGGTATGGCCAAACATGACTTGGGATACCTGATGAAAATACACCAATAAGGCGGTGTCCAGCGCTAGGGTCATGCTGCTCTCTTTTGCTTGCTCTAGATCCACTTGGTCGAGGTTGGCAAACCAGCACGTTAGGCTAGTTTCATCCTTGCCTAGTTTAGATTTAGCAATTTTTTGCGACTTAGCGCATTGGTCGAGATAAGCCAGCTCAAACGCCACCGATAATGCGCTGGCGGCTAGGGTTTGGCTATTATGAAGTTGATAGTGATTAGCTGTGTCGGCCTGACTGATTTGATGCTGCCATGGGGTCGCGCTGGCCGCGTTCAGCTCAATTTTCCAGCCTTGTGGGGCGAGCTTGTGCTGGTTTAATTGCTTATTAAAAAAGCGAATCTCAGCATCGCTTTGTTGGCAAACTTGGTGGGCTAAAGCCAGAGCGGTGCCGGTTAATGTTGGGTAAGCAGCGGCAAAAGCGCCTAAATCGGGAAAGCTAGTCATGGAGTTCACTCATCAATACAGAAGCGCTAAGCTTAGCGCAGCTGGGCACAGGCGCACAACTGCACAAGTTGATAGATTTAAGGGCGCTCTAGGGGATTTGCGTCTGAGTTAGCCGGAGTGTTAAGGCTTGATTTATGTTTTGCTTTAATGCGTTTACGGGTGCGACGATAAAAGTGCGAATGCACACCTTGGCGCATAAATTTAAAACTGTGCTCTAATAGATCCACGCCGACTAAGATCAGTAAGACCAAACAGGTTAATAGCAAGGCAAGCTGATGATAGCCAACCCCTATCATTAGGCCGATGGCGGCGAGCATCCAAATACTGGCTGCCGAGGTCACTCCCATCACTTGGCCATCCCGTGACATCATTACGCCTGCGCCTAAAAAGCCAACGCCGGTAATAATTTGGCCGTAGATCCGAGCTTGGTCTAAGGAATGGGGTGATAGAGAAATACCGATTTTTAAAAAGCTATAGGTACCCAATACGATCAAGCAAGCGGTGCGGATACCCACAGGTTTCCCCCGATATTGGCGTTCAAAGCCGATTAAGGCTGCGCATAGTACGCAATAGCCTATGCCATACCAGTCAAATGGGTAAGGGTTAAACATGACTTCTCCTTGCGACAACGCAAACGCAATTTCGCTAAAATAAAAGCGGCAATATGGGACTAATAATGCGCGCTAGCAAGCATTTACTTGCTGAAATATTTTGCGGTTGAAATGCAATATTTTAGACTGAGCTGACGCTTGGCCTTAGGCGAGTATCCATGAGGCTACTGAGTGTGTTGGTTATAAGATATTAGAATATAAAATTAGTAAAACTAAGGTTTTCTGATATAAAGAGATAAGTAAATTTAGCGTAGTTCGGATACGCATTTAACAACATTAGGAAAATGTGATGAGTAAGTTGTTTGACGATAATTCTTTAACGATAGGCAATACTCCTTTAGTGCGTTTAAACCGCGTCACTAAGGGCCGCGTTTACGCCAAGGTGGAAAGCCGTAACCCTAGTTTTACCGTTAAATGTCGTATCGGTGCCAACATGATTTGGGACGCGGAGCAAAAAGGGAAACTCAAAGAAGGCCAAGAGCTGATTGAGCCAACCAGTGGTAATACCGGTATTGCCCTTGCGTTTGTTGCTGCGTCTCGTGGTTACAAGCTAACCCTAACCATGCCTAGCTCAATGAGTTTAGAGCGTCGTAAGTTGCTAAAAGCTTTAGGTGCCAACCTAGTATTAACGGAAGCAGCCAAAGGCATGAAGGGCGCGATTGATAAGGCCAATGAAATAGCTGCCAGTGATCCAGATAAATACGTGTTACTGCAGCAATTTGAAAACCCTGCTAACCCGGCTATCCATACCATGACGACGGGCCCAGAAATCTGGGATGCAACCCAAGGTGAAATCGATGTATTTGTCGCTGGTGTCGGCACCGGCGGTACCATCACAGGGGTGAGCCGTTACATCAAGCAGCAACGTGGTAAAGACATTGTTTCAGTGGCCGTTGAGCCAGAAGATTCGCCAGTGATCAGTCAAACTTTAGCGGGCGAAGATGTGAAACCGGGCCCACATAAGATCCAAGGTATCGGCGCTGGCTTTATTCCTAAAAACTTAGATCTGCGCGTGATTGACCGAGTTGAGAAAGTTGGCAATGACGAGTCAATTGAAATGGCGCGTCGTTTAATGAAAGAAGAAGGCATTCTAGCGGGTATTTCTTCGGGTGCTGCTGTGGTCGCAGCATCTCGTCTAGCCGAGTTAGATGAGTTTAAAGATAAGGTTATCGTGGTCATCCTGCCTAGTTCAGGTGAGCGTTACCTAAGCAGTGCGCTATTTGAAGGCATCTTTGACGAGCAAGATCTTGTGCAATAAGGCATAAGACTCGTTAATAAACCGCGTTATGGGCAACCTAACGCGGTTTTTTTTCGCCTTAATTCTTCACCGAGCAAGGGCTGCCCAAGCTTGCCTCCCACGGCTATTACCATGCGGTTAGGCCGACCTCTGTGGGACTGCTTGTGGTAGCTGCAATTTTGTGGGAGCTGCAGTCATGCAGCGATTAATTTTGATACTGCTTATGCAAAGTTCAGCTCAGTCATTTAATTCAATATATTCGGAGCTGGCTTTTACCTGCTCAAGTGCCTGTTGCCACTGTTTAATTGTGGCGTCTGAAGTTTGATGATGAAAGGCGATGTAGAGATCGACGTGATAAAGATCGATGCCGGTGACTTGGATCTCATCGGTGGGTGTGGCGTTTTGCATCAACAAATCCCATAGCGCCTTGGGGCTGCAACTGATTAACGATACCCTTTGTTTTAACAACATATTGATGGCGCTGGTTGGGTTGTTGGTTAAACGCAGCTGATTAAATCCCATTTCAGTCAAAACGGCTTGCTCAGGGTAACCTCGTGGTAGGGCAATTTTGCTGTCTAGTGCTAATTGATTGATATCATCATACTGATTTTGGTCATTTTTGTGCTGGCAAAGCGAAATGCGATCTTGCATTAACGGGCCAACCCATTTGAAGTTATTTTCTCGCTCTGGTGTTCTTGCAATTAAAAAAATGGCTGAGTTGGGATCACGTAACGCGCGTTTATAAGCGCGTGCCCAAGGTTTCACCTTGATGGTGTCGGGGTGGTTAAGGAGCAACATCATCTTTCTAACCAGATCGACGGCTTCGCCGTGAATATCGCCATGATCGTCGATAGTAAAAGGGGGAAAGTGTTCAGAATAAAATTGAATGCTCGGCGGTGCTGAATTTGCCTGTGCGACACCTATCAAGGTTAAGGCTAAAGCCATTGATATACATAGGTTAAGCAAACGGGTTATAGCGGTATGGTATTTCAAGATAACTCCGATCATTGCGCGAACAATAATTACTCTAACTTATCGTTAACATGATTAACAATAGTGGTTTATGGTTATCTTGACCTTGGTTGGATTTCAGACCAGCACGGCTTGGTTTGCAAGCTGTACTGGTCTGCGAGCTGAAATAAAGGGAAAACTTAACGCCACGCCTTAAATTGATTGATCAAGCCATTGGTTGACGCATCATGGCTAGCAACGGGGGTGTTGTCTTGCAGCTCAGGCAAGATTTGGTTGGCGAGCTGTTTACCTAGCTCAACGCCCCATTGGTCAAAGCTGAAGATATTCCAGATCACACCTTGGGCAAAGATCTTGTGCTCATACATGGCAATGAGCTGACCGAGCACGCTTGGCGTGATTTTCTTAACCAAGATAGAGTTGGTTGGTTTGTTACCTTCAAATACCTTAAAGGGGACTAGGTGTTTCACGTCGTCTAATGATTTTCCTGCGCTGATAAATTCAGCTTCCACTTGTTGCTGGCTTTTTCCAAAGGCCAAGGCTTCGGTTTGGGCAAAGAAGTTCGACAGCAGTTTAGGGTGATGATCGCCCGCTGGGTTGTGGCTTTGGGCGGGGGCAATAAAGTCACATGGGATCAGTTTAGTGCCTTGGTGGATCAATTGATAAAACGCGTGCTGGCCGTTGGTGCCCGGTTCGCCCCAAATGATAGGGCCGGTTTGATAATCAACGCCCTGACCGCTGCGGTCACAGTTTTTACCGTTCGACTCCATATTGCCTTGCTGGAAGTAAGCGGCAAAACGGTGCATATATTGATCGTAAGGTAAAATTGCTTCGGAATCAGCGCCATAGAAGTTGTTATACCAAACACCCAGTAAGGCTAAGATCACCGGTATGTTTTGCTCAAAATCCGCGGTTAAAAAGTGCTGATCCATTTGATGAGCGCCATCAAGCAACTGCTCAAAGTTGTCATAGCCTATGGTTAGGGCAATCGATAAGCCGATGGCCGACCATAGGGAGTATCGGCCGCCAACCCAGTCCCAAAATTCAAACATGTTGTCGGTGTCGATGCCAAACTCGGCAACGGATTTGGCGTTCGTTGAAAGGGCGGCAAAATGCTTAGCCACAAACTCAGGCTGTTTTGCTGCCGCCAAGAACCAATCGCGCGCGCTGTGGGCGTTGGTCATGGTTTCTTGGGTGGTAAAGGTTTTCGACGCTATCAAAAATAGCGTGGTTTCAGGATCAACTTGCTTTAAGGTTTCGGTGATGTGAGTGCCGTCCACATTAGACACAAAATGCGCATTGATGCCTTCAACCTTATACGCCTTAAGGGCTTCGGTCACCATGTAAGGGCCTAAGTCCGAGCCGCCTATACCGATATTAACGATATCTGTGATGCGCTTGCCGGTGTAACCCAACCACTCGCCGGAATGGATCTTGTGGCAGAAGGCTTTCATCTTGGCCAGCACTTGATTGATGCCCGGCATCACGTCTTGACCATCAACCAAAATAGGGCGGTTGCTGCGGTTACGCAGCGCAATATGTAATACCGCACGGTTTTCGGTTTGGTTAATTTTGTCCCCGTTAAACATGGCTTGGATTGCGCTTTGTAAATCCACTTCATTAGCCAGTTTATTAAGCAAGGTTAGGGTTTCTTCTGTGACTAAATTCTTTGAGTAATCAAGCAGTAACTCATCATTAAACTGGCAAGAAAGCTGAGCAAAACGCTGTGGGTTTTGCTGGAATAATGTGGCTAAGTCGATGTTACTTTGATCAAAATGTGCTTGTAACTGTTGCCAAGCTGCAGTCGTGGTTGGGTTAACGGTGTTAAGCATAAATGGGTTACCTAAATAAATGGAAAAATAAAGAAATAATAGTCACTTATAAAAATAGTAATAAATAATTATGACAAAATGGTAAAAATATCTTAGCCCAAAGTTCATGGCTGGGAGGATACCCGAGCCATGTGTCTGCTATTTTGCCTTTGTTTTGATACAAAACCATGATCCAGTTCGCACTATACCTAAACAAGCTGTTTGGATTAAGTCTGGCTTTGTAACAAAGGGTATCAAGCTTATTTTTGTAGAATGATAAGGTGGTTACGCATGTTTTCTAACTTGATCACCTGGCTTGGGGCTATCCCCACTTGTTGGCATAAACGCACCACTTGGCTCAACTCTTCCATGGTTCTCGGTAATAAGTTGATGATCATGGTGTGAGTGAACTTGGTTTGGCACAGGCGGTGAAAATCGAGCTCAAACAAGCAAGCCGGGCTGCCAAAGTCACTGAATAGATCGCACAACAGCACCTCTGCGCTGGGTAATTGCGCCAACTGCGTTGCGGCATCGCCTTGAATCAAGTTTATCGGGTGACCTGCGGGATTAAAGTACTGCGAAAACCAGTCTATGGCTAAAGGGCTAAGTTCAACGCAGGTGTAGTCGAGCCGCGAGTTTTGTTGCAATAAATAGCGGATCAAGCTGCCGCCGCCCAAGCCAAGCTCTATCATGCTGTTGAATTGCTTGGGCAAATGCTTAACCAATTGGCGGTGATAATTAAAAATAAGTTGTGCAGGGGCGGCCTTGGCCATAATGCTTTGCACAACCGTGTTTAGGGTAAGCCAAAAGTACTCTTGATCTTCAAATAATACCCACTGCTGCCCATCTTGATGTACTAAGTGTTTCACTTGAGCTTGAGTGAGTCGATTGATGAGCTGTTGGTCTGATAACATCTTACGTCTTCTTACTAACTTAGGTAAGTGGGATGGATTTAGTATAACCTATTGTTTTTAAATTTAAATTTATTGCTGTTTTTATCAGGCTCTAGGCCACAAAATTTGCTTGGTGAGAGGATTGAATATTGCGCTCAGGCTAGGCAATATAGATGGGTCGAAGAGGAGATCCAGCTTGTATCATATTTTTGAACCGACCACAGCGGCAGAGCTAGAAAATTACTTTCATTTTCGTTGGTCTATTTTGAATGCGCCACTGCAGTTACCAAAAGGCTCTGAGCAGGATGGCTACGACCCTCATGCTCTGCATCGTATGATCCAAGATAAAGATGGTCAGCCGCTGGCCGTCGGTCGAGTTTATGTCACCGATGCCGATGAGGCGCAAATTCGCTACATGGCGGTTGAGCCCAATCATCGTGGTAAAGGGATCGGATCATTGCTTCTCAAATCATTAGAGCAGGCCGCCCGTGATGCGGGGGCAAAGCGTATCGTGCTATTGTCGCGCATTAAAGCCATCCCCTTCTTTGAAAATCACGGTTATCACGCCGCTCAGCGTGAGCCTCATCGGATGGAAGGCACCCAGCTGTTACAAATGATCAAGCAGTTGGCCCCGGCCAAAAGTTTATTACGCACGCCCGAGTTATGTTTGGAGTTAGAGCGCGTGTGGGCAGAGCAAATTCCCATCAGCGAAAAAATGGGCATTAGCGTGTATCAATACACGGGCGAGCGCTTTGAAACCCGTGCCAGTTTACACGCCAATGTGAATACCAAGCATGCCATGTTTGCTGGCAGTATCTACAGCCAAGCCACGTTAACGGCTTGGGGCTTATGTTGGCTGAAAATGAAAGAGCAAGGCTTTGACGGTGAAATTGTGGTGGCCAAAGGGGAAATTGCCTACCGTCAGCCGGTGACTGAACTGCCAAGGGCGGTGATCTTGAAAGACAATATCGATGGCAGCTTTGAGGGGCTGAAGAAAGGCTGTAAAGTCAAAGTGAAGATGACGGTTTGCATCATCAGTGGCGAACAAAATGCCGCCGAATTTGAAGGTTTGTTTATTATTTTGCCAAAAGCCGAACGCCATCAGCATGAGAATTTAGGCGCGCAGTTTGCCGTGGTGACGGATTAAACTGATTTTTGGCAGCGCCAATCATGGGGCGATAGGTCTTTGAGTTTATCTGTGAATATATCGCTGCATGACTGCAGCTCCCACAGAACAGAACAGAACAGAACAGAGCGCCCACAGAATGACAGTTCCATAAGGGTGCAATGGGCATTCAAAACTAATCCAACCGGATCACACTTGCCTCAGGCTGTTCTATAGTCACCCCTTCAACAATCACGGGCGTAGTAGGAACCAGCCGCTGTAAGGTCGCTGGATTGAGAAAGTCTTCATTCAGCCTTCCTTTTATCTTTAGTCTGTCAGCCTTCATGCCCTGATAGAGGGTTTCATTGATGGTTAATTCCAATTCCGCCCCTTGCGACCAGGCCGGCGGCACACTCAAAGGGCTACGGCCTTTTACCAACTGGGCTTGGGTTAAATGCAGGCTAACGCCGCGCACCGACAAGGGCAAGGTATCAGCGTAAGACAGCAAGTTCAGGTTGTACAAATCCAGTTTATCTAAGGTTAAATCATTAATGGGCAATAACTTAGGCTCAGTGTCGTTTGCTTCGCTCGAAGCTAGCCATTGGGGTTGAATACCGATATCAAGATCACGCGCGGTAAAGTGGGTGATATGGATATCGGGATAGCGCTGCAAACTCAAATCAAATAGCGCAGAAAAATGGCCATTAAAGCTGTTGCCTTTGACCTGGTAAAAGTCCCATTTCGCTCCCTGTACTCGGCTTTTAATCACTAAGTCACTGATGCTCGTCCCCGCATAATAGAGTTCGCGCGCGGTTAAATTAAATAAGCTATCAAGCTGTTCGACTTGGCTTAAGTCAAGCCAATGTCCTGCACTTAATAAGGGCACATTTTTTAACTCGATATCTAGCTTGTTAAAGGTGAGGGGCAAATCGGGCTCATAACTGGTAAAGCTGACATCATCGACCAAGATGGTTTTTATCTTGAGGTTTTGCAGCGGGCTGGATTGAGTGTCATCGGCCGAAGCAGGTGTTGTCTCGGTGGGATTGATGGCCGCAAAGTTGTCGAGTAAGGCTTGGTTATATTCAATATTCAGATCCGATAAGGAAAGCTCGTCAACCTGCATTGAAATGGGGGGGACGATATTTAAGCCTAAGGTGCTGCGCAGCTTGCCGTTGCGATATTGGCCACTTAATTTGGCCACATCCAGTTGCTGCTGACGCAATGAAGCGGCAACAAACACATCTTTAATTTCAAAATCACGAACTGCCAGGCTGGCTAAAGCCAATTCAAGATCGAGTTCGGTGTCTTCGGCAAGTAGCTGGCGTTGCTGGATCACCTTTAAATGATGTAAGTCGAGAGTAAAATCCATGACCTTGATGGGGGGCAGTGAACTCACCGCCAGCTCAGCGTTTAAGTGATTAATGCTGAGCTGGTCTATGGTGAGGGATTTTATCGCCATAGGCTCACTGGACGTGTTAGTTGGAGAGCTTGCTTGGCTGGCGCCCTGCGGTGGTGGGAATGAGGCGTCGCTAATATAAAATTCGGGGTGCTCTATGATCAGTTTGTCAATGGTGATATCACGTTGCCACAAGCCGTTGGTGCTGATCGTCAGCCAAGCCTTGGGTATCGACACTAAAGTCTGGGGTTGGTTTGGCAAACTGAGCTTGAGCTGTTCAACCGTGAGTAAGGTGGGCTCGGTGGCATTCCACACTATATTTTGGATGGTGAGTTCATAGCCCAGCTCGGTTTTGACCCATTGTTTAATGTCGTCACGGTAATCATTGGCATCAAATAGCAAGACAATGAGGCTAATGATCGCAAAAACAGTCAGTAGCAAAGCGCCGCCTAAGCGTACTACTAATCGACCTGTTGGACTCATTATCATTCCCCTGCGTTATCTGGTATTCGTCAAATATACTTTGTTTACATTATGTTGTCGTGAACCTAGCCACTAGGCTGAGGGCTAGCTAACAATTTTGCTAGGCCTGCGCATAGATTTCTTTTTGCCCGAGCCAGCGCGATACGATGGCGGGGGCTGATTCAGGATATTGCGCCATAATGTGGCGAGCCAGTTGCTGGACTTGCGGGATCAAACCCTGATCGCGGCCTAAATTAGCTATGCGTAAATCGGCCAGACCGGTTTGCTTGCTACCCAGTAACTCGCCCGGCCCGCGGATCTCCAAGTCCTTTTGCGCAATATAAAAGCCGTCGGTGGACTCGCGTAATACGCCTAAACGCTTGCTTGCCGTCACCGAGAGCGGATTATGATAGAGCAATACACAATGGCTGGCGGTCGCGCCTCGACCAACTCGGCCACGTAGCTGATGCAGCTGAGCTAAGCCAAGACGCTCTGGGTTTTCGATGATCATTAAACTGGCATTAGGCACATCGACGCCAACTTCGATGACCGTGGTGGCCACCAATAAATCTAATTCGCCAGCCTTAAAATGATCCATCACATATTGCTTTTCAGCCGGCTTCATTCGGCCATGAACTAGACCAATGCGTAATTCGGGGAGTCGAGTTTGCAGCTCATCGGCGGTGACTTCGGCCGCTTGGCATTGCAGGGCTTCGGATTCTTCAATCAGGGTACATACCCAATAAGCTTGGCGTTGCTCATGATGACAAGCTTGGCGCACACGTTCGATCACCTGCTCACGGCGGGTATCGGGAATGGCCACGGTGGAAACGGGCGTTCGCCCCGGTGGCAGTTCATCTATGATAGAGGTATCCAAATCGGCATAAGCCGTCATGGCCAAGGTACGCGGTATCGGGGTCGCTGTCATGATCAGCTGATGCGGCGCATAAGGGCCAAAGGTGCCTTTTTCACGCAGGGCCAGGCGTTGATGTACGCCAAATCTGTGTTGCTCATCGACAATCATCAAGGCCAGATTGAAAAAAGTGACTTCGTCCTGAAACAAGGCGTGAGTGCCCACTATCATTTGACACTCGCCACTGGCAAAACTACTGAGCTGGGCTTCACGTTGCTTGCCTTTGACCTTGCCCGCCAGCCAGCCGACCTTGATGCCCAGTGGCTCAAGCCATTGGCTAAACACCCGCGCATGTTGCTCTGCCAGTAGTTCGGTGGGCGCCATCAGGGCGACCTGATAACCAGATTCAATCACTTGCAGTGCGGCAAGGGCGGCAACTAAGGTTTTGCCTGAGCCAACATCGCCTTGAACTAGGCGCATCATAGGGACAGCTTGGGCTAAATCGTTGCTAATTTCGTTAACCACCCGCTGCTGCGCTTGGGTCGGGGTAAAGGGCAGCTCACTTAATAGCTGTTGCACCATAGGGCCGGCCACTTTAATAGCCGCAGCTTGATGCTGATGGGATTTTTGCCTTAGCTGCAGCAAACTCAGATTGTGGGCTAATAATTCTTCTACAATTAAGCGCTGCTGAGCGGGGTGAGCGCCCATATCAAGAAGGCTCTGTTCGGCATCTACGGGGGGCTGATGTAAATAAATTAACGCCTGCTGCAATGAGATGACGTAATGGTTTAATGGCTGTGGTAAGACTTCAGCGATGCCATGTTGACTTAGTAGCTCCACCGCTTGTTGAGTTAAATTGCGAAACGTATTTTGTTTTAACCCTTCGGTAGTGGGGTAGACAGGGGTAAGCGTTGACTCACACTCTACTTGATCTGGGCTGTCGAGTACTTGGTATTCAGGATGGGTGATTTCATAGCCAAATTTGCCGCGGCGAAATTCACCAAAGCAACGGAGCCATTTGCCCGTTGAGAGTGCATTTTTTTGGCCGGCATTGAAATGAAAAAAACGTAAGGTAACGCTGCCCGTGCCGTCACTGATTTTACAGGTTAATGTGCGACGTTTGCCAAAGCTGACTTGGCTGCTTTTTATCTCGCCAAGAATGGCCCCATGCAGCCCAGGTAACATGTCTTGGATGGCGTAAATATGGGTACGATCTTCATAGCGTAGAGGCAAATGAAACAATAAATCTTGTACGTTAGTTAGGCCTAACTTAGTGAGCTTCTCATTGAGTTTGCTTCCGACCCCCTTCAGAGTTGTCAGCGGTAATTTTTCAAGATTCACAGGGCTAACCTTCCAATACTGTAAATATAACCAGATGATACAAGAACTCGGTACTCATTATCATTAAAAAGCGTGTTGTTAGCGCTATCAGTTGATTTAACGGCATTATTGATCTTGCTTTTTAGTGAATTTATGGCAGTTTGTTAGCGGTATCATGTTTCGAGTCTGTGTGTTTTAAGGTGTTGATTGTAAAGTTGATTTAATAAATTTTGTCGAAATTGACGGGGTGGATTGTTGACTTAACGTAATTGCAGCATAAAGCCGTGGACGAATTTTATTCGTGTCTGCTAATCTAAACTCACAGTTTAGGAAATAATTTGTTTCCTCTGAAATTTTTGAAATATTTGCGGGTGTAGATGGAGCTCTTTTGAGCTCTAGTAAGACAAGTTAGCAAACGCTTATGCATTAGCTAATAAAAAAGGGAGCTTATTTAAGCTCCCTTTTTTGTACCCGGCGTTTGCTTTTGCTGAAGTGCTTATCCTCACACCGGATGGCTTTTATTCTGCGCTGAGATTGAGTTTAAACACTTTCAACTTGGCCATGTCCTCCTCACTTAGGTTGCGGGGGGCTAATTGCTTTAAGCTTTGCGTTATTGCATCGACTGCCGATTGATCAAATGGGTCAAAACCGCTGCTTTTTTCAATGGCCACGTCAATGTTACCTTGCAAATCGTTTCTGACCATTAACACCACCGTTGCACCTGGGTAGTTGTACCTGGCCTTCCAATGTTGGTAGAGGTTTTGTTGAATGACTTGTTGGCATTGTGCCAAGCTATCACAAACTGTATTTGCGACGCTTTGTGTGCTTATCACTAGACCTAAAAGCAATAAAAGCTTACCTAGTTTGGTCATTTTGACTCCTGATTAAGTTGATATGTCGTCATTTATCAGCCTTTAGGCTGAGGCTTTTGTTGATTGTTATTGGTCCTCTTTACCTAGGGTAAACTTTGATCTCACTAGCAAAGAAGGCATTCTTTTAGGGATCTACATCGTGCATTATGAAGTTGATCATAGGTGTAGTGAAGGGATTTTGTTACAACTTAACCTATAAAAATTAGATCAGGGCCTGTTGACCTTTGGAGATTGTTTTTGCAGCGATTTGCGCGTCGTTGAGCGGTATTTACTTAGAATGCTAAGCTACACACCGCTCGTCTTGCTCAAAACGCTTTTGTCTCGAACAAAAATTAACCACTAAAGGTCAACAGGCCCATATAAAATATGAAAAATTAGATGTGATAGTCACTTTTTTAAATGGGTCATCCGACGCTATCACCCCTTTTATTCTTTTTGGTGTTAATGCAAAGACACCAAGGGAATACCCACTCGATGTAATATTAGGAGACTAAGAGTGTTAGGACTAATCAAAAACTGGATGACAACAAAACCCCAAGTGACGGCGCCGAATCAAATTCGCAAAATTGCGTCAGAGCAATACATTCAGCAACTCGGTATGGAGGTCAACCCTGCTCTCCCGCCTTTACCAGACGCCTGTCGCTGCGCGATGCGCAGTGTTGAAGAAATAGTATCGCGGATCCAGAGCTTAATGTTAGTTACCGCCCATGCTGAAGAGCTTCCCCCTGCGGTGATTAACTCCCTTTACTTACGAGTGGGACCTAATCAAGCTTTTACCCTGCAAGAACAAGCCTTAGTGGCCAATAATCAGCTATCCGATAAGGAGCGACAAGCTTGTCTGTGGCGTTATGAGTCGATCAAGGTGCTGTTGTGGGCAATCGGCTACATTAGTGAATTAGATGAACCAACACAGTTAGCTGATATGATCGCACTGTCTCAATTGATCCAATGGCAAAACCATGAAGAATTAGTGGCAGGCTCTCAACCCGTTGGGCCCGTTAACATACTCGACCAAGCCGATAAGTATGTCCGCTTAGAGGATGCTTGTCGACATGCGCCGCGCCGCATGCCCGCCAGTTTTAATCACGCTATCTTAAAAGAGCGCTGTGCGTGTTTATCTTGGCTGATTGGTGAAACCGATTGGGATGACGCGTTTTCCCAGCGATAATACCCTCTGCCTAATCCATGCCTATCGCCTGTAAACGCTTACTGAAAACAAGCATTTCCAGGTGGATTGGGTATATAAAACATTTGTGTTTATTTTATCTCCTTGATTAAATGGATGTTCAAGACCCCATTTTACAAGGATGAGTGATGAAACCACTGCTTTTGACTGCATTAATCCTGTCTTCTAGCCAGCTAATGGCTAATGAGACAGCGGACGTTGAGCCAGAGCCGGCACTGGAAGAGCGGCTGCAAGATGAGCTTGAAACCTTTGAAAATCCGTTTGTGATTACTCCTCACAAGCCCAACTACATCTTGTTAGCTAATTACAACAGTAATTTACCAGAAGGCATCTACGACAAGTACGGTGATTTGCAAGATACCGAAATTAAATTTCAACTCAGTTTGAAGATCCCGGTTTGGGTATCGGAATCGAAAAGTGTGCCATCGGTGCTAGTTGCTTACAGCCAAGTCTCACATTGGCAAGCCTATAACAGTGATGAGTCATCACCGTTTCGCGAGACCAACTATGAGCCTGAAGTTATTTTCGCTTGGCGTCCAGATTATGATTTGGGGGCGGGTTGGAACATCCAATGGGCTCAGCTAGGTTTTAATCATCAATCTAATGGTCGTGGTGGGGAATTGTCGCGCAGTTGGAACCGCATTGTTGCGGGTGTGGCCCTTGAGAAAGATAACTTAGCCTTAGCGTTTGTGCCTTGGTACCGAATTCAAGAAGATCGTGAAAATGATGATAATCACGATATTACCGATTACCTTGGCCACGGCAAAATTCAAGCGGCTTACAAGTGGGGTGATCACACCTTTGCTTTGATGAGTCGCAATAACTTAGAAAGTGGGTTTTCTGAAGGGGCGGTAGAAGGCAGTTGGAGCTTCCCACTTACCAAGCGAGTGAAAGGATATGTTCAATTCTTTACCGGCTACGGCAGTAATTTAATTGAATATAATCACTACAATACAACAGCTGGCATAGGTATCGCCCTTACCGACTGGCTCTAATCATGTAATGTTAAACACACGAGATCGTAAAAGGCGCTTGCAAAAGCGCCTTTTTGTTATTATATTTTTGTTGATGACAACCTAGGTTGTCTTTGTGGGGGCGAAAAATGAAATACACAGTGATCAGTCATTTGATGCAGCGTCAACAGCAGCGACTTGAAGATCGAATCAGTCGTTTATCTCATGACCGTGGTTGTGCGATGACGCCAGCGCAGCAGACCATTTTCAATCTCGCCAGTGAACAGACGCTGACCTTGTCTGAACTGGCACAACAGCTTTCAGTGAGTCGTCAAGCAATCCAAAAAACGGTTGCGATTTTAGTTGAAAGACAGTGGGTTAAGTTAGTGCCAAACCCAAACAATGCGGCTGCCAAAGTGATTATTGTGACCGAAGATGGGCAGTTAGTTCGACAGCAGCAGCAACAAGTTATCAGTGAAGTGGAAGCGGCTTTGGAGCGTCAACTTGGGACGGAAAAAGCCAAGTTATTGCGGCAAATTTTGCAACAAGAGTGGTAATGGATTACCGACAAAATTTTGAATAAAAATGACTTTTGACAACCTAGGTTAAACCCTGTGTGGTCGTATCTCAGTATTTTGGGGGAGCAACGCAATGCAATATGAATTAGCCAATGTTTGCCCTATGGGTGACTTACAAGCTTATATTAATCAGGTTAATGCATTACCTGTACTCAATGCCGAACAAGAATCGGCATTAGCTAAAAAACTGAAAGAGCAACAAGATTTGGAGGCTGCGAAAGCCTTGATCATGTCAAATTTACGCTTTGTCGTGATGATCGCGCGAGGCTATCAGGGTTATGGTTTGCCACAAGCCGATTTAGTGCAAGAAGGTAATGTTGGCTTGATGAAAGCAGTTAAACGCTTTGATCCTGATATGGGAGTGCGCTTGATGTCATTTGCCGTATATTGGATCAAGGCGGAAATTCATGAATATGTGTTTCGTAACTGGCGCATTATCAAGTCGGTAACCACTAAGGCGCAAAAGAAACTGTTTTTTAATTTGCGTAAGTTTAAACGTCAGTTGCAGTGGTTTACCGATGAAGAAGTTAAGCAAGTAGCACAAACCCTCGACGTGCCCGAGCACCAGGTTAAAGAAATGGAGTTGCGACTTGCAGGGCAAGATGTTTCGTTGCAGCTCAGTGACGATGAAGAAGCAGGAACGTCTCACCTGAGCATGGCTGAATCTCAACTCGCTGCTGCTGAGATATCACCGGAGCAAGCCTTACTGGTAGCAGATGAGCAACAACAGGGATTAGCAAAAATGCAGCAAAAATTGGCACAATTGGATGAGCGCAGCCGTGACATTATTGAATCTCGTTGGCTTCGAGATGAAAAGGCAACACTGCAAGAATTAGCAGATAAATACCAGGTATCGTGTGAGCGAATTCGTCAGATTGAAGCTCAAGTATTGACTAAAATACGCCATCATATTCTGGCTTGATTGGCTATAATATAACTAGATAGGAATGCTTTTCACCATAGGGAGGATGTCACTCATTGTTCTGCGGAGGTTAAGATGTACATTCAACGTTTGAACAACTATTTGAAGCATGCGCAAGTCAATTATCAGGTGCTGACTCATTCTCCCGCCTATAAGGCGTCGGAGATTGCTGAAATGACGCACATTAGTGGCATGGATTTCGCGAAAACATTAATTTTAAACATTGATGGCATTCGCGCCATGTTGGTTTTACCCGCAACGTATCGATGGGATCAACCTAGCTTTACCAAGATGATGGAAGCTAACTCGGTTGAGCTCGTTCCTGAGTCTGAACTAGAAAACCTGTTCCCAAATTGCGAGTTAGGCGCAATGCCACCCTTTGGCAACTTATATGGATTAGCTGTGTATTTAGCCCGCGAGCTTAGCTTACGTGAGCAAATTTTGTTTAATGCGGGTAATCATCATGAAGTATGGCAAATGGATTACGTGGATTATCACGATTTGGTCTCGCCGAGGATCATCACCGAGGGTTATGTCAGAAAAAACCCGCCGCGTCCGGTTCATGTTCATCACGGCGGCTTTAGTCACTAACAGAGGTTGCGCATAGCCGGCAGCTGCTTACTGCCTCTGTCGGCTTAACTCCCCTCCCACAAAGGAATAATATGCAGCTAGGCAAAATGCTTAGGAAGCTGCTGTTTTGTGGAAGCTGCAGCCTTGTGGGAGTTGCAGTCTTGTGGGAGTTGCAGTCATGCAACGATAAATTTCGATACTGCTTATGCCAAGCTTAGCTTGAGTTAATCGTTATCGATCTCGCTCCAAGCTGTTTTACTCATTTGCACCTTCTGCCACCATTCCTCTGATGCGACGATTTGTCCTTCATCATCGATTTCAGGATAGGGCAGTCCCTTCTGGCGACAAAGCTTGGCAAAGATAGGGTGGCCGCCTTCAAACATAATGCGGTCACGCTCTTGCTTTTCAATGTGATCCGTTTTGGGTTGATACATGCCTGCCGCTTCACGTTGACGCTGTGCTTCATAAAGCATCAGTGCGGTGGCTACGGATACGTTAAGGGATTGGCACATACCGACCATGGGGATGATCACGTCTTGATCTGCTAGCGCAAGGGCCTCAGCGGTAATCCCGTCTTTTTCTTGGCCCATTAATATAGCGGTCGGCTTAGTGTAATCAATGGCGCGAAAATCGACGGCCGTGTCAGATAAATTGGTGGCAATAATTTGCATGCCTTGGGCTTTGAGTGCGCTGACCGCTTCTGTAATCGAGTCGTGAGCGCTCACTTTGACCCAGTTTTGACTGCCTGTTGCTGTGTTGCCAGAGAGACGCATTTTCGGCTCATCCCAAACTGCATGCACGTCACTGATCCCGACCGCGTCGCAAGTGCGAACAATGGCGGCCAGGTTGTGCATTTTATGGACTTTTTCCATGCACACGGTGAGATCGGTTTGGCGGTGTTGTAGCATCTTATCAATGCGTTGAAAACGCTCAGGAGTCATACTGCTTCTCTATTAGTTTTTCTTTATGGGTCGATTACGATTACGCGAAACCTTAGTCACATCCGGTAACACGCGGATTTTTCGCATAATATTAGCCAAGTGAATACGATTCTTGGTGGTGATTAACAAGTCAACGACGTACACACGACCATCTTTTTCATCGGTGGCTATGTTGTGAATATTCGAGCCTGTGGCCGCCACGGCATTGGTTAAGTCAGCCAGCACTCCTTGGTGATTGACTAATTCAACCCGAATTTCGGTACGGTATTCATGCTCGCTGTCTAGGCTCATGTCCCATTCCACAGCCATGTACTTATCCACCTCATCCAAATGGTTTTGAATGTTGCGACAGGTGTCTAAGTGGATCACTAAGCCTTTACCTGGGCTGATATGCGCGATAATAGGATCACCTGGGATAGGGCGACAACAGTTAGCGTAAGTCACTAACATGCCGTCGGCGCCTTTGACTGGCATTTTTCCTTGCTCGGTTTCGGCTAGGTTTAGCTCGTCTGCATTGCCCAATAGGCGTCGAGCAATGACGATGCTCATGGCATTACCTAGGCCAATATCGGCTAATAGATCGTCCACATTGTCGTGTTTGGTGTCTTTTAAGACTTTAGCCATATTCGCTGGATCAATATCCGCTAAGCTTCGATCGCCCAGCGCGTGATTCAGTAAGCGACGTCCTAAACCTACCGACTCATCAAAGCGTAAGCTTTTTAGCATTTGGCGTATGGTATTACGGGCCTTGCCTGTCACTACATAGTTAAGCCAAGCGGCATTCGGGCGCGCGCCCGGGGCGGTAATCACTTCAACGGCTTGACCGTTTTTGAGTTTACGACTCAGCGGATAAGGCTGGCGGTCTACACGGGCGCCGACACAGGCGTTACCCACGTCGGTGTGTACCGCATAGGCAAAGTCAACGGGTGTGGCACCAAGGGGCAATTCAATAATGCGCCCCTCTGGGGTAAATACGTAAATTTCGTCAGGAAACAGCTCGGTTTTTACGCTCTCGACAAACTCAAACGAGCTGCCTGCGCTTTGTTGTAGCTCGATTAAGCTTTGCATCCAGCGACGGGCGCGAACTTGCGCCGTGGTGCCTGAGGTTTCACCATTTTGTTTATAAGACCAATGGGCTGCGACCCCTTTGTCGGCCATTTGATCCATGTCCTCGGTGCGGATCTGGATCTCAACGGGCACCCCATGGGGGCCAACTAGCGAAGTATGTAAGGATTGGTAGCCGTTGGCTTTGGGAATGGCAATATAATCTTTAAAGCGGCCCGGACGGGGCTTAAACAAGCTGTGCATTTGGCCAAGCACGCGATAACACGTGTCCAGCGAGTCCACTATAATGCGAAAGGCATAGATATCCATGACCTCGTGAAACTGTAGCTCTTTATTTTTCATCTTGTTGTAGATGCTAAATAAATTTTTCTCTCGTCCAAGTACTTGAGCTTCAATGCCCACGTCTTCTAGGCGGCCGGCAACTTCACTATGAATATTATCCATGACTTCACGGCGATTACCGCGCGCGCGTCGCACAGACTCTTTTAATACGCGATAGCGCATGGGGTAAAGCGCCTGAAAGCCCAGCTCTTCAAGCTCATTTTTAATGTTATGGATACCCAAACGGTTGGCGATTGGCGCAAACACTTCGAGGGTTTCATTGGCAATGCGGCGACGTTTATCAGGGCGCAGGGCACCTAAGGTGCGCATATTATGGGTGCGGTCGGCAAGCTTAATCAGTACCACGCGGATGTCTTGCACCATGGCCATGACCATTTTGCGAAAGTTCTCGGCTTGGGCTTCTTTGCGGTCGCGAAACTTAAGTTTATCGAGCTTACTCACCCCTTCCACTAGCTCAGCAATGGTTTCGCCAAACATTTCCGCCAAATCATCTTGGGTGGTGTCGGTATCTTCAATCACATCGTGTAGCAACGCAGCAGCGAGGGTCTCATAATCCAAGCGCATTTCCGCCAGAATATAAGACACCGCCACAGGGTGAGTAATATAGGGCTCACCACTGGAGCGAAACTGCCCCTCGTGGGCGTCTCTGGCCACAATATAAACTTGTTTTAGCTTTTCTTGTTGATCCGGCGGCAGGTAGGTTGCAGCCAGTGTTTGTAAGCTTTCAAAGATATACAAACTCGTCCCCGATAGTGCAAAGATAATACAGTGAAGATACTAAAATCTGAGTGGAATAGTGAGCTTTTTAAACAAAAAAAGCACCCTGGCGGGTGCTTTATATGGAAGGGGGTTTAGCCACGACCTTCAGCAATCGCTGCAACCGCTGCCATTTCGGCTGCGTCTTGCTCTTGTTGCTCTTGGCGATCTTGTAGATCCATGGTCGCAGAAGTCACTAGGCCTTCTTCGATTTCGCGTAAAGCGATTACTGTTGCCTTATCATTTTCAATATCAACTAAAGGCTCTTTGCCTTGTACCGCGATTTGACGAGCGCGACGTGCCGCAACCAGAATCAAATCAAAACGGTTTCCAATTTTCTCTACAGCATCTTCTACAGTTACGCGTGCCATCTAAGGACTCCGTGGATTAAAAAAACGACGCAAAATTATACAAGCTAAGACGGGTGAGATCCAGATCCTTTTCGTCAAAACCTGCTGCTTATTGAGTTATCAGTTTAGCACACTAAGCTAACAACTCGGAAATAGTGCTTTTATACAGTGCGCTTTGGCGAGGTTGAGCCAAGCGTTGGCCTTTAATGATGGTGTCAAACTCTGCCAAAGCTTGGTCAAAATCGTCATTGATGATTAAAAAATCGTACTCATTGTAATGAGACATCTCAGACTTGGCTTGTGCCATGCGCTTGTTAATGACTTCTTCGCTATCTTGGCCCCGCTTATAAAGGCGTTGCTCTAATGCATCTCGACTGGGGGGTAAGATAAAAATGCCTTTAGCTGCTGGCATCAAGGCTTTTACTTGGCGCGCACCTTGCCAGTCGATATCTAAAAACACATCTATGCCTTGGTTTAGGCTGTCTTCAATAGCCAGACGTGAGGTGCCATAAAAGTTACCAAATACTTCGGCCCACTCAAAGAACGCATTATCGTTAATCATGGCCTTAAATTCAGTTTGATCAACAAAATGGTAATGTTCGCCATTCACTTCACCAGGGCGTGGGTCACGGGTTGTGTGAGAAACTGAAACTTGCAGCTGTTTGCGATCTGAAATATTCAACAAGGCATTGATTAAACTAGATTTACCTGCGCCACTGGGGGCTGAGACTATGTACAAAGTACCTTTTATCGACATGGTGTGTTACTCGCAAGGGCCATAAAGGCGGCTAAATGTAGCAAAAAAAGCGGCTGAAAACAGCAAAAATAAGCGCCAAAGATCAACAGGCCCTAAGCAATGAAGCGGTTTAATTGGCTGGGCACACATCCCGCTCGTTCGATGTTTTGTTGACAATATGTTGACGTGATTTTACCATCCCTGTGCCAGCCGCTCTCACCTGATAATCTTTTATCAATTTAGGATGGACTCATGTTTAACAGTAAAAAACTACCTTTATATCTCGCATTAGCGGCAGCGTTACCTCTCGCTGGTTGTGGTGGCGGTGGTGGCGATAGCGCCTCAACGTCTGATTTAACGCCGACCCCGACAGCCGAGCCAACGGTTGCCCCTTCTATTGCTCCCAGTGTTGAGCCTAGTCTTGAGCCCAGTGTTGAACCTAGTGTTGCCCCTTCGGTGACTCCGACGTTAGCCCCAACCGAGGAGCCTGTTGTTGCGTTGACGAGTCGCATGATTAAGGGTGAGATTGACTTATCTGAGTCCAGCACGGCGCCGACGGCGGTTGAGTTGATAGCCCTTGACGCAACAGGTAATCAGGTGGACAAACAATCCTTTGAAGTCACCGAAAATAACAATGTGCTTGGTTTCACCCGCAAGGTAAGCTTGCCAGCTCAAGCGGGCCAGCTTGTGGTTAATGTGAGCCAAACAGGTTTCACCAGTTACAGTAAAACATTTGATTTTGAAACGGGGACTGAGTTTGACGCGGATATTCGTGCCAGTCTTGAGGCGGTAGCGCAAGTCAGGGTGCCAAAAGGCAATGCGATTGCCCGCTCTGGCAAACAACTTGAAACCTTCAGCTTCTCTGTGCGTAAAGGACCTCAAGGTCGCCGCCTTGTTTTAGATGGTAATGGCCCAATCCCTAAAAATGTTGGTGAAGAAGAAATACGTATCGACATTCCAGCAGCCAGTTTACCTGCTAATACCACAGAGTTAGCAGGGCGGATCGCCAACTATGATCCCTCAAGTGCCACCGAAGCCGAAGCATTTCCAGGGGCTTATCGTGATAGTGAAGGCAATACTTTAGTTTCTGTTGCTTTCTCTTTTGCTGAAATTCGCGATCAAGACGGCAATGATTTACCCACCGCGTTAGCCAATGCGCGTAAGGCGGGTGAGGTCTTTCCACGTGCTGTGACGCCTCCAACGATCATTAAACGTGCCATCCCTGCGGGTAGCTGTAGCGCATTAGAGCAGTTAAAAGATGCCAACTTAGAGAAGGCGGGCTTCCAGATCCCTGTTTATACCTATAACCCGAATGCGGGTGACTGGGACTTACTTGGCTATGGTGATGTCTTTAATGCAGCAACCGATGCCGCCGTGCCTGAGACGCAGCAAGTATTTGATTGTCCAACTGATAGCTACTACCTTGAGGTAGAGGTGACCAATGACGACTTTAACCGTGATTGGTGGAATCTAGATTACCCACTGTTATTTGATGAGCCCGTTAAATTATGTGCCAATGTCAAAGTACAAAATGAAAACGGCGATTTAGTGCGAGGCAGTCATGTGTTCTTCAGTGACAATGACGGCCGTAGTTTTGCCGAACACTACACTACAACCGACGCCAATGGTGTCGCGAAAATCAGTACAACCTTATTGGATCCAAATGAAAATGACCGTGAAGGTGTACTGAGATATTGGGGCTATTTGGATAAAACTTACCTAAGAACGCCTGTGACCTTAAGCAGCGATGAAAGTTGTGGTGAGGTACAAGTGTTAACGGTTAAACGCCCTGATATTTGTACCGTCACTGGTAAAATCTCGCGTGAGAATGGTGGGCAGTTAAATGATTTCTTACGTTACGTTTACGCATTTCCAACCGATCCCCAGGCTTTTTATGAGCAATACAGTTTCGCTCAGGCTGAAACCTCGGGTGAGTTCTATATGGAAGTGAGCTGTGAGTTAGAATACGAGTTCTATTCTATTTCAGATAGCTTATCAAATACGTCGGAGCGCCTATTTAATGTTAATGGTGTGGTGGCCGATACGGAATTAAGTGATGCCAATAAAGCGGTGAAACTTAAGGACATCACCCTTGGCAACAGTGCGCCATCGGGTATGATCACCGCAAGTGAAGGTGCCGTGGAGAATGTGTTTTTTGATTTTGATGGTGACTTTCCATTAACGTATCAATTTGATGTGCTAGACCTAGAAAGCAATGTGGTGACCAGCAGAAGTGGCACCGTAGAGGCTTCAGGTGAAAACCAAGGTATATCTGGATCAGCGAATATCAGCCTAGACCTATCGCCGGGTTTTTACACCATTAAAGGTACGGTAACGGATAGCCTAGGTAAAGAAGGCCGAGTGTCGGGTATCGTTCACAAAGAGTAAGCCAAAATAACAGGCGAAAAGAGCAAGCCAATGGCTTGCTCTTTTTTTATCGTTAAAACAAATAAGCTAGCTTCAACAGCGGCTTACGCCTTGTTAAATAGAGAAACAAAAGCATCCCTGTGAGCCTAGCTGTGTTTAGCTTAGTATTGTCTTATTCTTGGTAGCAGCTCCATAATGATTTGGTCAGTGCTGTCATACATTTGCTGGTGAGCTTCAATTTCGGCCGGCGTCAGATCCAGATAATAGATGGCTTCGGTGATCTCATAACCGAGCATTTTATAGGTTACGGGAACGGCCCCTAAGCTATAGGCTTTGTCTAAATAATTGACAGGGTCAACTTTTTTACCCATTAAATTATCTTCCATGATAACGGGCACTATGCCCGCATCGATTAATTTCACCGTCGCATTGAGCAGCTCTTGCTCTGACGTGACCCCAGAAATAATGGCTTGGGTTTTGCCAGCGGCTTGCATGCCATCAATGGCTTGATTGATATTGCGTACCGTTTGTAACTGGGTGGGTTGAAGAAGATCAACGCTATAGGCTTTTTGGTCCTTAGAGATATGAAAAGTCGCTACGCCTATTGCAGGCTCCATCACGTAGCTCGCGTATTCACTCCACTGGCGAGTACGATAGTCAACGGCTGTTTTGTTATCGTGCTCGGCTTGCTTGATGCTTTGCGCATCTTGGTTGAACATTAAGGTGGCCATTTCATGGCGATCAGCCTGGAATAGATTGTATCTTGGCGTGATGTTGTAGCGTGGGCTTAAGGTGAGCCTATCGGCACCGTTGATCGCATTGATAAGATCATTCGTCTTAGCCAATTTCACCCCAGCTTGCTGTAAGCGTTTGAAGGTGGGGCGGGTGTAAAGCTCGGTTGAGAACACGGCATCACTGGCCAAGTAGACATCAAAGCCCATTTTTCTCAGTCCTAACACCGTTTGCATCACGCACACGTCGGTTTCAGCGCCGGCTACAATGATTTGATGTATGCCTTGCTCCCTTAGTTTTTGCATGCCGGCCTTAACATCGGCTTCCATGGTAGAGTTGAAGTAGGCTTTGTAATAGCGTGTGGTGTCTGCGGGCAAGGCTTGCTCGACTACATCGATAAAGGGAGAGTGATCATCTGGGAACCCTTCATACGTGATCTGAGTAGTGAGTTGTTTGGCCGCAACCGCTTGTACCAATTGCGTTATATTCTCAATTTGATACTTGGTCTGATAGTAGTTGTTGGCTTCCGGTCTGGGCATATCTGGAAACCAAATATTAGCCCAAAAATCGGGGGCATCAGGGATATAGCCTTGTTGTGAATCTATCACTAGCAAGGCTGTATTGTGTTTTTTAAAGTCAGCAAAGACCTCGGTTTTCACATGATGCATTTTATCTGCCGACCATGATTTTGGTTGCCATTGGTTAGCATCTTGCGGGCTATTGGCTGCAAAGGTGTGAGTTGAAGCAGCAACACAGCCAGTTAACAACAAGCTGTAAACGAGTTTGTTCGTTTGTGGTTTCATTATTTTTTCTCCATTGAGGTGAGGTGAACTCCATTTCGTTCAAGAGAAATAATTAATGAAAACAGTGTTTAACACGTTCAGTCTTATAAAAACGTACCTTTCTAAACCCTTAAGCTAAATCTGCCTCACAGTTTTCTCGCTGTTTTTGCTTGCGATATTGTGAAGGGGTGACGCCGGTGTCTTTTTTAAACGCGGTATTAAAGGCGGTTTTACTGTTAAAGCCGTTGCTCAATGCGATGTCTAAAATGGTATTTTGCTGTAAATTTGGGTTACTTAGCTGTTGTTTGATTGCCGTTAGGCGATAGCGGTTAATATAGTCAGCAAAATTACATTGATAATAATCGTTAATCACCTGGCTAACATAGTGCGGCGCGATCCCGATTAATTGAGCCACATCGGCCAGTGATAACCGCGATTGGGTGTAGATATGTTGCGCCATCAGGTCTTCTAACTGGCTAGCTATCTGTTTTTGTTGTTCTTTGTCCAAGCGCGTATGTTGGTATTTTGCTTTTCCTTCTGTCACTAAAGCGCGTTCTACCTTTTCTGGCTCACCTTGGGGCACAGTGGGCTTTGCTAGCACTTCGTTATCTTGATTAGCCATATCTGCTCGTCTTAATTGCAGAAAAGATAGGCTCACCCACGCCAATAAGTTAATCCAAATAACGGCAGGTAAGTAACTGGTGAGGAACACCAGAGGTAAAGACCAAGGCACCCATAGCATGCCAAAAATAACCACACACCACATCACCACATGCAGCACCAGCATGGACAGCAACCAACGAAAAATAAGCTTAGGTGTGGCTTTTCGCCGCCATATTAGGCAGCCAAGAGCAATAAAAACATAGGCATAAGGGTGCCAGAGTAAGCCCGACAACAAATCCATTGTGGTTTGGCTGTAACTCACCCAATCACCGAAATCCAAATAATTATTGATACGCTCCATGCGTGTTGATTCGGAGAGCGCAAAGGCCTCGGGAACAGTCAGGTAGAGGTAAAAAAGCGCAGGAATAAAATGCAGTAAGTGCCATTTTGATAAAGGCGCAGGATTAATTAGGAATAATACCCACAGCAGCAAAAGCGGGCCATAGATAATATCAAATGAAAACCAATAGCCTAGCCACTGGCTCCAGTTGGGCGCAATGCGCAAAAAAAGTAAGCCTTTACTTGCGACTTCAAGGGCGAAGCAAGCCAACCAAGCAGCTAAAAAGTACTGTTGTTGACGGCACATCGAGACAGCAGATAGGGCGGCTTGCGTTGCACCCACCATAATGAGGGTGCAAACCACCGCCTCTGCACTGATTAATTCATCCATAAATACACCAGTTCAGATTTAAGGGCTCAGATTATTTGCATTCTAAAGCTAGGCTGCAACCGACTTAGGGTTAATGCGTGATCCCTCTTTCCCTGAAAAAGCCTTTATGGCTTACCTCTCACAGAGTGAACGTCATCGACAGGCCCTTCTGAACACCCCTACCATTAGCATAGCCAGCAACAAAATACCCATACTGCCGCCGCCACTGTAACCATCGCGATGGGTGATGTTGGCGACTTTTTCTTCTTTAATGCGGGTTTTAAAGCGCGCGAGCTCAGCGTCTAGGTTTTTGGTCATGTCGTCGACGGCGAGGGCAAAGCCTTCGCGCGATTTATCACTTAAGGTGTCATCAACGCCAATGGCGGTGCTCAACCGTTCTAACTCGCTGATGCCCGGTGCGCGAAATAGCATTTTTTCGCTTTTGATGTCGAACACGGCGGTATCCACAAAGGTTTGTACCGAGTTTTGATTGCCCGGGATCATGTACAAGCCCACTATGGTCCAATAGAGCAGTGCGGCATTATTTTCCTTGGATTGGCTCACTTGGTCGTAAGACACCAGGGCAATCACGTCGATATCATAAAGTCGACCGAGCTGTGATAAGAAGGTAAAGCCCTTACCACCTTGTAGATAGGTGCTTGGGATCACTTCAATATGGTCAATATAATCATATTGAGTAAAAGCCGATTTCACTTTGTTAAGGAGTTCAATCTGATCTTTTTCGTGAATGTGATGACGGTTATCTTGGTTGGGTGGCACAAACGCAATGCCCACCTTGACGGGTAAATTCAGGGTGGGAATTTCAGGTTGATGTTGTGAGCGGCTATGGTAATTAGGGTAGAGAAAGTCAACCAAGCTACTTGAAACGGTATTTTGGCCAGTTTTGTCGCTGACTAAACCACTACAAGCGGTGAGGCCAAACAGGCAAAACAGGGTGGCGATTAACTGAGTTTTCATTGCTTATTCCTTGCAATCACGGGCATGTCACCTTGTTGCTAGAACCACAAAATGACGAGGGACTATCAATAACTAACTGATTTTAATGATAGCCCGTGACCGAAGGCAAGCTTTGTTTGCTTTTCCAGTAATGGATGCAATTAGTAGGTTAGGCTGGCCATGGTAGTGGCCAATTTATCCAACCACTCTGGTGAGCGAATTTGCTGAGTTTCAACATCAAAATGCTCATAAAAACTCGGTAGCGACAAGCTGCCCTTAACATCTGCTGCGAAGAAGGGCGCCGATGTGATGGCGGCATTGAGCACAGATTGGGCACCGCCTGGGCCAGGTGAAGTCGCTAACAGCACCATAGGCTTGTTTTGATATACCTTCATGTTTATGCGTGATGTCCAATCAAATAGGTTTTTGTAAGCCGCAGTGTAAGAGCCGTTGTGCTCGGCGAAAGAAATCACAATGGCATCGGCTTCACTGATTTTTTGGTAAAACTGCTGCGCAGCTAAAGGAATGCCCGATTCATTTTCACGATCGCTGCTATAAATCGCCATTTCGTAATCATTAATGTCGATCAATTCAACTTCGGCACCGTCCACTAAAGAAGCGGCATAGTTGGCTAATGCTTTGTTGATCGATTGTTTTGAGCTGCTTGCTGCAAAGGCTAATATTTTCATGATCTTGCTCCTAAATAGGCTGACATTGTTAGGTGTTCGCGGCGCTTGAAGCATTTAACGTTTGTGCCTTGAACTGATAAAACCTATTCTATATTTGTTACTCTCATTTATTAATATGCCAAAAGTGGATTTACTATTTCCATATGACTAATAATAAGCCTTTTGACGGGATTGAAATCTTTGTGCAGGTGGTAAAAAGCCAAGGGTTTAGCGCTGCGGCCGAGCAATTAGGCCATTCTAGCTCCCATGTAAGTAAAGAAATCAATAAGTTGGAGAAGCGTTTAGGTGTGCGCTTGCTTAATCGCACCACCCGTTCTGTGGCATTGACGCCCGAAGGGGAGGCCTATTATCAGCATTGTACTCAGCTGTTATTGGATGCAGAAGCCGCCATTACCGCGATCACCCACAACAGCGTTGACCCCAAAGGGACGCTGAAGGTGAGTTGCCCGATTGGCTTTAGTGCTCAGTATTTACAGCCAATTATGGCCAAGTTTCTCGATTTATACCCCAATGTACGCTTGGATTTAGACTTAAGTAACAAGCATATAGATGTGATTGGTGATGGCTACGATTTGGCGATCCGCGCCACGCCTCAACTAGAAGAGTCGAGTCTGATCTGCAAGCGCGTGTTCAGCTGTCAGACCTATGTAATTGCCTCTCATGGTTATATTGCCAAGCGCGGCCGCCCTTATCACCCACGGGAATTGGCTAAGCATCATTGTATTTGCTACAGCAATGCGAAACACCCTAGTCGCTGGGATTTTACCTCCCACGATGGTGAAAAGTTCAGTGTTGATGTTAATGAAAAAATGCGTTGTAACGATGGTCAAACTCAGCTGCAAATGGCGCTAGCCGATCAAGGTATCTGCCGTTTACCTGGCTTTTATCTGGATGCTGCTTTTGCCAGCGAGCAGGTTGATGTCTTGTTCAATGATTTTGTTGAAGCGGACGTGAATGTGTACGCGGTTTACCCCAGTCGCAAGCATTTGTCGCCTAAGGTGCGCTGCTTTATCGATTTATTGAGTGATGAGTTGGCAAAGCCATAGGCTTTACCTTAGGTAGTAGGCGAACAGGCTTGGTGATATTTATCGCTGCATGACTGCAGCTCCCACAGAACTGCAGCTCCCACAGAACAGCAGCTCCCACAGCACTATGAGCTGACAAGGCTATAACTGGTTGCCTTTAGGACTGACTGGTTAAGATTTGTTGGCTAAAGTCTTTACAAGCATCAAGGTGGTGCTTAACCACCGCAATCACTGTGTCTTGCTTAGGGCCTGTTGACCTTTTGAGCTTGTTTTTGCAGCGATTTGTTGGGTATTTATACAAAACAATCGTTGTAGGCAGCGACTTTGCAGCATAGTCAACTATGCAAAAAGGCGCTAACGCAGCAGAAATGACCAACAAACGCTGTCCTACGGATTCGGCTAAAAGCGTTTTGTTCGTCGTTGAGCAGTATTTACTTAGAATGCTAAGCTACATACCGCTCGCCTTGCTCAAAACGCTTTTATCTCGAACAAAAATTAACCGCGAAAGGTCAGCAGGCCCTATTATTCGCCCTGTATAAAGCTTTGAATGATGTCTTTTCTGTCTTCCTGTAAGCGGCCGTACATACTATATATTTGGGCGCTAAACACGACATCGACATCAGGATCGCCAAAGAGGAGTTTGCCGGTTGTCACGACTTGCATCTGCATCACGGTGGAGGCGTTTAACAGGTCGACTAGATCCACGTCTCTGTCTAGTTGGATAGCCAATTCTTGGGCTAGGTTAAATCTTTGCACGTTATCAAGTGGTGCCGAGGGCAAGATGGCCATATCAAAGTCGCTGTTGGCAGTGGCTGAACCATTGGCATGAGATCCAAATAGGTAGATCAGCTTAACATCAGGTAAAGCCTGACGTAAAAAGTCTATGATAACCCTCTCTTGAGAAGGCGCAGCTCGGGTCATTAGGTTGCCATTCACTATCAAAAATGAACCGACACTATAGCAAGAAAGCGGTTTAGGCCTCAAACAAATGCTCTACATCGCCGGGTTTCATCGGCTTGGCGATATAGTAGCCTTGACCGTATTCACAGCCGATTTCCACTAACTTTTTATGTTGCTGTAAGGTTTCTATACCTTCAATAATAACTTGAAACCCTAAATCGTTACTCATATCGCGCACTGCACGCATCATGGATAAATCTTTTTTCGAGCTAAGCATGCGTTGGGTAAATGAACGATCCACCTTGATAAAGTCGATAGGGTAGTCAAACAAGGCGTTGAGTGAGCTAAAGCCGGTGCCGAAGTCATCCATGCCGATTAATATTCCTTCTTTACGCAACATATCTAATGCCTCGAATGAAGGTTGATTTTGTCGTACAAACTCTTTTTCACTAAACTCAAACACCAAATTTTTGGGAGAGACCTTGGCTTCGCGGATGATGGCCAGTAATTGCTCCACCGACTCGGTCTTGATTAAGTGCTTGGCAGAAAGGTTTACCGCGACGCGAATATGTTTGGGATGCAGGGCCAGCTTTTGCCATTGATGCAGTTGTTGACAAGCTTGGCGCAAAATATCCAAATCCAAATCGATAATCAGACCGCTTTTCTCGGCAAAAGGAATAAAATCCAATGCTTTACGTAAAGTGTGCTTACGATCGCTCCAACGGGCGACCACTTCAAAACCCATCAAGCTGTTATCTTGTAACCTGATCATGGGTTGGTAATGGGGCACAATATCACCATGAGAGATCGCCTCAAGTAAGTCTTGGCTTAGTTGGTCATTATTTTTACTAATCCCATTGTCTTGATAAAAGCTGAAATGACTGTCGCTGTGTTTGGCTTCATACATGGCTTGGTCGGCATCTTCTAGAATCTGCTCGACATTCTCATAGTGGTTACTGACTTGGGTAATGCCCAAACTGCATTTGCAAGTGAGCAGTTCGTTGTTGATGGACATAGGGGAATCAAAGGCGGCAACGATGCGTTGTGCAATTTCGATGATGTCGCTCTTGTGGCTGATTTTATCCAACATAATCACAAACTCATCGCCGCCAAAGCGGGATAACACATCATTTTGCCGAATACAGGTTTCGAGTAGGCGTGCACTATGAATCAAGACTTGGTCGCCCATCTGATGGCCAAAGTAGTCGTTAATATTCTTAAATTTATTCAGATCAATAAAAATAACCGCAAAGGTTTGCTCGGGGTGGCGTTGTACCCGTTTAAATGCATCACGGAGTTTTTCGATGAAGAGGGCGCGATTACCGAGTTGTGTGAGGGGATCGTGAAATGCTCCGTAGGTGAGTTTCTCTCGCACACTTTGATATTGCTTTAACTCTTGCTCCAGTTTGCGATTGGATTGGCTAAGTTGCTTGATGCGGTTTTTAACTTGCCTGTCAAATTGCAAGCTCTCTTGAATTGAATACTGAGTCAGTTGACGTTGCAGGGTTAGCGCGGCTAAGTAGGCGCAGTAACTGGTGAGAGCGCGTAACTCCGCTTGCATGGTTTGTTGCTTACTGGCACTGCAAATGGCCAACACACCGAGCAGTTTTTCACCATAAAATATCGGGGTGCCATACCAAGCATGCTGCAATGGCATTGAATGAGGCGTACTCCCTTGTTGGCACTGCCAATGAGCAAAGCTTAGAGGGGTAAATAACTGTGCTTTTCGCTCATTAATTACCTTTTTAGCAAGGGATAAGTAGAGAGGTGCCGTGAGCTTTTTACTGCTGGTGTAGTATAAGCTGGGTTCATTGTCTTTGATCATGATGACGTAGTTTTCTACGTCGGCTAAATAGGGTTTTAAGGCCAGCCTCAGTTGTTCACATAGGCGATCTATAGATGGGTTTTCAGAGGCTTGCATCGTCAGCGCTTGATAAACATCTGGGCTAATTTGTTCGTATTGTCCATTGTTGAGTAAAGCTTTCAAACGCGAGTGTAAGATGAGCAGTTCCGTTTGCGCTAATTCTGGGCTGATAAAGGCGGCCTTAATGATCAGAAACAAAGCGGGTTGTTGTAGCACATTATTACGGTCAATGCTGATGCTACACCAGGGCGGTTGCTCATGGCCTTGGTTGAGCTCTGAGAGTGCCTGTTGGCAAGTCGCACGGCTCAAAATGATACGGCTGATGGATGCTTTCTCGGCTTGTTGTAAGGTCCCTGTTTGGCTAAGGATTTGCCCCCCAGATGCAGGAGTATTGGGTGAGTTAAACTGGACTAATAAAATGTGTTCGACCTTGGCTCCTAAGCTTAGTAGGTTGAAGGTAAAATGACACACCGTGTGATGATCCCACTGGGCCGATTGGGGCTGAAATTGCAACATGGCTTGTAAACGGTGCAATTGTACCGCACAGGTATCGGGCTCTTGTGGAGAAACGGGGACAAAGCTTGCCGTCGAGTTTACTTTTGAGGTTTGGTCATCCATGCCACGACACGCCTATACAGCTTTCTTAGGAACTTCTTTAGAGTTTAGCAGGGATTGATGGTTGAGCAAAAAATAGACAGCTTGTCATTTCTTTTGTCAAATGCGCAAGTTTAAAAATGATAAGCCCGAAGGGTATTTAGCTCAAAAAGTGTGAACGGACCTTGGTATTGCTGGCTGGAAGCGGTGTCGATAAATAGGCTATTGGCGATGCGCACCGGTTGTTCACTCATGGTGTGGCCATGGATGGTCAGATCGACATTTTTTACCGGCTCTGGGTTGGTTTCTTTGATCCGAGTTCGGCCCCAGATCCAACGTGGGTTTTCCCGCATATCACCTTGCCATGTTTGCATCTCATGCCAGTCTAATCCGTGGGGCTGAGCGTGGCTAATACCTATGGTGTTACCATTAGCAAGCTGACAAGTCAGCGCACTCGGCATGGCTTCAATAATGGCTTGCAGTTGTTTTAGTGCTGGCTCGGTTTGGGTGAGTGCCCACTCACCGCCGTTTTTAACCGTCCACAGGTTGATATACCTTTGCTCAAGGTCACTTCGCTCGGCTTGCCACCATACGCCTAAGGCATTAGACATCATTAATTCATGATTACCTGCCACCGCATAAAACCAAGGCTGCTGCTGATAAAAGTGTAAGGTGGCCGCAGACTCAGGGCCGCGATCAATTAAATCGCCAACACTGATTAAACAATCCTGCATAGGATCAAATTGCACCTTGGCCAAAGCGGCTTTTAATTGCGTTAGCTTGCCATGAATGTCGCCGATGGCATAAGCATGACGAAAACAGGTTAAATCTAGGTGTTGATGGTGAAACTGCATGTTATATCGAAGTGACTTCAAGATGCCGGCCATTAAATCATAGCCTGCCTGTTGCCGCCTAAACCGCTTTTAGAGTCTCACGACATGGTCTTAAAGGGGGGCTTTGAGAGGTTTAATGGGCCAATAAGTCTAAGGTGAACTCGGTAAAATAGATTGGCCAATGCTGAAAATGAGAAGGGGCGCGGTTAACCTTGTTAGGGCACTCTGGCTGCAATTTGACCATCTGGATGGGGCGGCATTTTTGTTGGTAGGATGGCATCGATTTAGCTCGGGTGCGCATGGCCGACTTCACCTCAAGGGGTAAGATGGTTTGGTTGTCACCATCAAGGATAAACTCTATTTCGGCTCTGGCATCTTGCCAAGAATAGGTAGGGTGCAGGCCGCTGGCGACGAGCTCTTGTTGCACAAAACTTTGCAGCAAATACCCACTTAGCGGGGCGCTACTGAGCTTGAGACTTTTGTAATCGACCCCGAGGTAATGATGCAATAAGCCCAGATCAAACCAAAATAGCTTGAGCATGCTGGTTTTGCGGTGCCGCTCAAGAGGTGGTTGGACGTGGCCGTGCACGGGGTAGTTGAGCAATAGGTAATGATGCTGCTGCAGCCATTGCAGGATGGCAGCAAAATCTTGATAACGATGCTTATTAGGTAAAACGCCTTTAAATTTAAAGCGCTGCACGCTGGTAACGGTGGCGGTGGCAAGCTGGTTGGCAACTTGTTCAAAGACCGCTTGAAGTGGTAGAGGTGAAGGACTCATGTCTTGTCGCAATTGCGCTAGATAGCGCTGGTGCACAGCGCTAACTTCTGCTACCCGTTGATGAATACTGGTTATATCAGGTGAGAACCAAGCCGCCACTGCAGCTGGTAAGCCACCGGTAAAACAATAATCTTTAAATTGCTCCATTAGGCGGCTATCTGCTGCCGGAGACTGAATTTGCTTAGTATAAGTTTTGAGTAAAGCGCGATGGGGTGATGCCTGTAAAAACTCGCGAAAACTCAAGGGTCGCAGGATCACCTGGGTCAATTGAGCCTGTAAATTGGGTGTGACGAGGCTGCTATCAACACAGCAACAGGCAATAAACAGCGCAGGCGTTTTGCTGACAAGGTGTTGCAACGCTTCAAGCCAAGCTGCAAGCTGATCCTTGCTGATATTGGCTTTGCTGATGAGCTGGTCCAAACCGCTAAAAACAATCAGATCTTGCTCGTGATTTATCTGCGTTGCGCACAGCAGCTCTAGGATAGGAATTAATTGATTGGCTTGAGTGTGTGACTTGATATGGTTTAGTAACTCAATATTTTCAGCTAAATCAAGGTGATGTACTTGATTGAACTGCTTGCCAAATTGCGTGATTAATAGCTGCTTTTTACCCACTCCCCGAGCACCACTGACCACCAGCAAGCGCCTAGCAGAGCTTGTCTTCCAAGTGACTAAGGTATCTACAATTAACCTTTCCAAATCAATCCCTTGCTGGTTAAATTACTTTTTAACGCGGATAAAAATGTAAAACTATTTACTTTAATGCGCTTAAAAGTGTAGAAGTTACATTTATAACGCGCGTATAAATGTCATGAGTGAATGATCAAGTTGTCGCTAAGGTCACACTTTGCAGCTGTGTTCAGTCGCGAGGCCAAGGGCTGGGAGTCGGTTGTTGCAGGAAAAAAGAGAGTCCTTGCTACTTGATGGGTTTTAGATCAAATTACGCTGTTAGAATTCATTGATAATTAGGTTTATAAAACCAATAACGAATTGCAGGAAGCAAAGAGTAACGCAGATGAAGCTTGGAAGAAACGATCCATGCCCGTGTGGCAGTGGTAAAAAATACAAACGCTGTTGCATGAGCAATGCCGGCAAAATCAATGCGCAAGTCATGGATGACTTTGAGCAGATTGTCGCCATGAACCCCAATATTACCTTAGATGAGCTTAATTTGGTGGCGCAGAGCCGCATGGCGCAACGCAACAGCCAGCCACTGGATGATTTTTGTGGTTTGTCGCCTACTCAAATGAGTAATTGGATGTACGCGGGTTTGGCTGATTTAAAAGAGGTGGACGTTAAGGTGCCTGACGATCTGGCTGCGAGTCCAGTGATGAGCTACCTCAAGCTCATTCTTGATGAAGCGATGGCCAATGGCGGTTCATTTAAGGCGACCGCGAAAGGTAATTTGCCAGCTAACTTGGTGAAACAGGCGAGTGAACAATTGCCGACCTTTGCCGTGGCGGTATATGAAACCGAGCCTAGCATAAGTGACTTTACCGGCAGCAACGAAGATAAATTTCGAGCACTTCATTATACCCGAGTGTTAGCCGAGGTAGCAGGCATCATTTACCGACGAAGTGGCCGTTATCACGTTAAAAAAGATGCGCAAAAACGCTATCTAAACCAAGGCATAAGCGCCTTTTTTATGCCCATGCTCGAAGCCGCTATTTATCAATATAACTGGGCCTATTTTGGTGTTTATGATGTTAGCGAAGATTTGTCGCAGTTTTGGGTATTTATGCTGTGGCGACTACAAACCCATCGTTCTGTCGATCAGCTCAATCAAGAATTAGCCATCGCCTTCCCAGCACTATTGGATGGGATGCCAGAGTCCTTTCACGCTAGCAAACAAGAGACACTGAGTAACTTGGTAGAATCGCGTTTTGTAACACGCTTTTTACAGTTCTGGGGTTTTATCACTCTCGATCCAAGGCGTTATCAAGATGGCCAACGCATTGAGCGAATCGTTAATCTTCAGCCTTTGTTGCGGCAAACCTTTACGTTTTTGCTGTAAGCAAATAGGCTTGCTTGAGTTTATGCCCTTTTAGCTCAAGGGCATAAACCCAGGGGCACCAGTTTAAGCGCGCTTTTGCAAAATAAACATCTGGTAGCCAAACTCATTCAGGTAACCCTCATAAATGGCTATTTCGCGCTCAATATCGGCAATGGCACTTGAGTTCGCCATACTTGGTTTGAGCGCTGCCACCCGCGCTTTTAGGGGCTGGTAATAATCATGCCATGCCTGCTCCCTTAACGTGAAGTGCTCAATCACCTGATAACCTGCTTGGCGCATTTGGGTTAAGCGTTGTTCGATATTGTTCATGTCTGGGTACTCGCCCTGCCAAAAGGTGACGGCATTGTCACTTGGGGTATCCGTTAGCCAAACCAGATCGCTCAACACTAGGCAGCCATTTTCTGTGAGGAGTGGGCGCCATTGGGTTAACGCTTGCTCTACCCCCATAATATAAGCCGCGCCTTCTGACCAGATACAATCAACACTTGCAGCCGCAAAAGGTAACGCTGTCATGCTGGCGCAAGTTAAGGTCACGCGAGATTCAAGCCCTTGCTCACTAAGGCGCAGGCTCAGAGCATCAAGGGCACTTGGCTCATTATCCACCGCAATAATCTGTGCTTGGGTATGCTCGACTAACAAGCGAGTCGCAAAGCCCTTGCCGCAGCCTATGTCGATAAGCTTGGTTGGCGTGATAGGCAAAAAGGACATAGCCTTAAGCGTATCGGCATCGCAGCCTGGCCCCCAGCGTTCTAATACTGCAAACACCGTCATAAAGTCGGCCATGTATTGTTCGTGCTCATTCATGTCTTTTGATAACCATCTTAAATGGAGGGCTTGTTTTTCATCAAAACCCTGCCTTTGTAACCAATCCAGATGCGCATCTGGTGCTATTTTGTCGGCCTGCTGGTGCCAAGATCTTAGGGAGCCTTCACCCAACAAAGCCGCAAGTAAATGACGTGCTTGTTGTTTTTGGGCAATGTCAGCATCAAGTTGTTGTAAGCGCTTGCTCAGTACGGCGCGCTCAACCTTGTTGTCTAAACATGACTTGCATTCCTTAAGTGTCAGGCCACCCGCTTGCAATTGTTGCAGTAACAACACCCGTTGGGCGTCTTTGTCACTATACAGCCGGTAGCCGTTGGCTTGGCGTGCCCCAGTTAACAGCCCTTGCTTCTCGTAATAGAGCAAGGTAGAGCGCGATAGGCCCACTTTTTTAGCCAGTTGTGAAATGCGGTACAAAGTAAGTCTCCCGTTTGCAATAGCTATAGACCGACCCGATCAGCAGTGACGATAAACTATGAAGTTATAGACAGGTCAAGTGGCAGGTATCAAGGTCTATACATTGTTACTGATAAAGTAACTTTGTGTAGACCTAAGATGGTTGGCTTTTTCAGTTTAGCAATACTACTAAATCTTAGTGGCTAGCAATGGAAAACAGTACCGTTTTTATGCTGCTTTTGGAGTGCAAACATAGCAGTTTTGCAGGGCTTTATCGGGTAAACTTCTAATCCCCTTTTATATGCAATGGATATAATGGTATCCATTCTGTTTATTTTTTATCTATAATGGATACAACTGTATCCATTTGGTTGTTGCGGATGAATTTTACCTTACTTGATGATACCGATGTAAGCCAAGCCTATGCGGCTTATTTACGTGAGTTACGAAAGCAGGCAAAGCTGTCACGAGCGGCGCTTGCTGAGCGAAGCTGTGTACCTGCGGCCACCATTAAGAAATTTGAGCTAACTGGGCAAATTTCATTTCGCCAATTGTTGTTACTTTGGCAGACTCTTGATTCGCTAGATAGGCTCTATCAACTCACACAACCGGACAAAGAGCGCGCCACTATGCCTGCTAGCATTGATGAGGTGTTAAAAGATGAGTTTTAAACCCATTCAAAAACTCGCCGTCACTCGCACGTTAAGCTCAGGTGATCAGATAGCTGTTGGGGTCTTGGCGCAGAATCGGCAAGGCGTTTTTTTTCAGTATGCAGACGGCTATTTGCAGCAGTTTGGCAATTTATCACCTTTTACCTTGCAAGCGAACACGCAGGTTCAAGTCGCACCTAGAGCGCCTCATCAAGGAGTACATGGCGTATTTGGAGATTGTTTGCCCGATGGCTGGGGCATGTTGTTACAAGATCGTATTTTCCGGCAAAAGGGCATCCTGTCTAATCAATTAACGGCGATGGATAGGTTAGCCTTTGTCGGTGATAAAGGCATGGGAGCATTGTCTTTTTCTCCAGTATCTGAGTTTTCAGCCACCACGCACGCGGATATTGATTTAGCGACGTTAGGCTTAGAAGCACAAACGCTGTTCGATTCTTCGATGTCAGATTATATGGATGACAATCACGATGAGTTAGATGGGCATACGCAACAGGTGTTGGCCGCATTAGTCGCCGGAGGTAGTTCGGGCGGGGCAAGACCAAAGGCACAGATTTATATGCCTGCGGGAGAAGCTCGGCATTGTCGAACCTTTGCAAAGCCTGCTGATGAGGCTTGGCTGATTAAGTTTACCTCTAAAAATCTCGCACTCGGCCATGAAGAAGGTTTGTGTGAGGCGGTTTATTTACAAATGGCAGAACTTGCTAAGAGTCAACCGCCGCAATGGCAACTCATTGAAGCACCAACTACAAGCGGTGCGTCTGCCTGGTTGGCGCTTAAGCGTTTTGATTATGTCACGGAGCAGGCCAGTTTAAGCGGTAACCGCAGTTCAGGTCGCCTACATATGCACAGTGCTTGCGGGCTGCTGGACGCAGACTTTAGAACGCCAAGTTTAGATTACATTGACTTGATAAAAGCCAGCCGTCAGTTGTGTAAATCACCAGCCGCCGGGCAGCTGCAATTTCGCCGCGCCATGTTTAACCTGCTGTCGTCTAACCAAGACGACCACAGTAAAAACTGGGCGTTTTTGCAAGCGGATGACGGTCAATGGGATCCTGCACCTTTTTACGATGTTACCTACAGCCCACATCCATTCAACGAACACGCCACTGCGTTCGGCGGTTATGGCAAAGCGCCACCACTTAAGGTGATGCAAAAACTAGCGACCAGTGCTGGCTATGGGAGTTGGCATGAGGCAAGGCAAGTTATTGAAGAAGTCGCAGAAGCCATAAGCCAATTTACGTATCTGGCACAGCAGCAAGGGATCAGTAAAACAACCGTGTCTGCGATTGCTAAGACATTGGATCAGCGCAAACAGGAAAATGCAGCGCTTTTTCAATGAAAGTAAAACAAACTTTTCAATTCACAATAAATAGATAGCAAGGCCATCGTGAGCGAATATCAATACTATAAATTCGAGCGTCTGGATGGGTATTTAGATACTAAAGCGCGTCAAACACTCAGAACGATTTCAAGCCGAGCCGAGATCAGCGCTACGTCCTTTCAGGTGTATTACACCTACAGTGACCTAAAGGCTGATCCTTTTGAACTGATGTTAAAGTACTTCGACATCGGTTTTTACTATGCCGATTGGGGCTCAATTGATGTCTACATCAAGCTACCAGCAGGAACGCTCCCTGATGCGTTACTGGGCTTTTCAAGTGATGGGCTTCATGTTCACGAAAGCGATGAGTGGCAGTTGCTGATTTTTTCCCTTGAGGAGTATGACGAATATTTTGATGATGAGCATGCTGACGAATTTTTCCAGCATTTGGCTGGGTTACGCAGCGGGTTAATGCAAGGTGATTGGCGCCTTGTGTACTTCATGTGGCTCAAAGCGTTTGATGTTAATGATGACGTTGAGCGAGTGCCGTTGATTCAATTCGATTTTGAGCACCTTAATGAAGAAGTGCAGGCGTTTGCGGCACTCTATGATATTCCCTTAGCATTGGTTAAGGCACTCGCCATGGTGCTGAACGCACAACCCAGCCATCAAGCCAAACAAGCCCAGTTTCAATTTGATACGTGGCTAAACAATCTCACGGAAGTTGAGAAAGACACGCTATTACGCACGCTGTTTGAGCAAGGCCAGTTAACCCGTCACCAAGCCTTAGCGCTGACGCGAAAAGAGCCTGCCAACACAGACGAAACTTATCAATATTGGTTAACCCCCGACGTCATTTCTCCTTTCATTGAGCAAGCCCAAAGCCAACTACAACAAGAGCAGGCCGCAGCACTCGCAAAAAAAATAGCCATCGAAAAAGCGGAAAAGGAAACAGTATTGACGGATGTTTACAACCAGCGTGAGCACTACTGGCTGCAATCACAAGAGCAAGCGGATCGCACTTGCGCTAGTGGTTACGATGCGGCATCACGCAATCTGCATCAGCTGTTTGAAGCCTATCAGTTCAAAGCGGATAAAGCCGCGTTTGAGCAACGCTTCATCCACTTTGTTATGGCGAATAAAAGCCGTAAAGCGCTGTTAAATCGGTTGAGTGATTTGCTTAAATGAGGAAGCTATAGGTCGGCCAAATGACGTGAGAAAAAAATATCATTCAGTTTTGATTGGTTGAAAGCTGGAAGCCTCATTCAGGTTCACAAATTGTTACCTGTGAAGTCACTTTGTGTAAACCTCTAACTGCTGAATTTCCACGTTCGGTAAAACGCATAGACGAGTACTCAACTTGCATTGCACACTTTTATGCGCATAAAAGTGTAGTTTGGTGGCCTTTGGCATTCAGGGATTTACATCATCGCCTTGGCCAACGCGCAAACTAAGCCTAAAAGTAGGATATAAATCCAATTATATTGAATAAAATGGGAATATAGTCCCGCATTTGGCTTGTTGACGTTGCTTGAATTTGAAAGTTGGACTATGTTCCCAGTAATGGTTAAATAATGGGAATATAGTCCCTTTGGTTGGTGATATGGCTAAACGTGATTTGCACAATGTACTGTTTCCAAAGCAGCGCAAAATTCTGACTCATTTTGGTGAAGACTTGCTGTTGGCTATGAAACGACGTGGTTTTACAAAAAAGCTACTGTGTGAACGTACTGGTTTTGATCATAAAACCGTGAATAAAGTCTTCGCAGGTGATCCGGGCGTTGCCATAGGCACTTACTTAAAAGTGATGGCCGTTCTTGGCATGGAAAGCAACTTTGCAGAAATGGCCGCTCATGATGAAGTGGGTATCAAGCTGCAAAACATAAAATTGCTGGAAGGTTCAAGATGAGCCGTGAAATCGTCGAAGTCTATGCCGACTGGCAGTCAATTGAAGCGCCTTTGCTAATTGGGCAGCTTGCTTACAGTGATTCAAGCCGAGGTGGCGTGTTTAGTTTTGCCTACGATAAAGCATTTTTAACCTCAGCCTATCGCTTGCAAATTGATCCAATGCTGACGCTTCACTCCGGTGAACTCTACAACGATGAAGCCGATAAAAACTTTCGTGCATTTCTCGATTCGTCGCCTGATAGATGGGGGCGTATTTTAAAGCAGCGGCGAGCGGCGATTGAAGCGCGCAAAGGCATTCGAGCAACAAGTCGGTTAAACGAGTTGGATTACCTGCTAGGCGTGCACGACTCTTACCGGATGGGAGGGATACGATTTAAGCGAGCCGGCTCGGATGCGTTCTTAGATGACAATTCTGAGTTTGCTGCGCCGCCAATGGCTTCTTTGCGAGAGCTAGAGCACGCAGCAATGCAGATTGAAAAAGACGATTCATCGACAGTGACGAGTATTACCGCTGGTTGAAAATGCTGATTTCTCCAGGCTCATCATTAGGTGGTGCAAGGCCCAAGGCTTGTGTGACAGATGAACAAGGCCACTTGTGGATTGCCAAGTTTCCCAATTTAAATGATACCCATGATGTGGGCGCATGGGAGATGGTCTGTTATGAATTGGCGTTGGCAGCAGGTGTTGACATGTTTCCAAGTGAGATCAGGCAATTTTCGTCACAGCACCATACCTTTATAACCAAACGGTTTGACCGCGACGGTGAAAAGCGGCTGCATTTTTCATCGGCCATGACACAGCTGCAATACTATGACGGTGAACAATCTCAAGGGGCCAGCTACTTAGAGATTGCTGAATTTATTTCCAATTCTGGTGCACAAACCACAGCCGATTTAGCTCAGTTATGGCGTCGAATCGTGTTTAATATTGCGGTGTCTAACACGGATGATCACCTGCGTAACCATGGGTTTTTATTAACAAAGAATGGCTGGAAGCTATCACCCGCTTATGATTTAAACCCGATAATGAGTAAACACGGCTTGCATCTGAATATTACCGATGCAGACAACACTTTAGACTACCAATTAGCCTTTGACGTAAAAGACTTCTTCCGACTTTCGCAAACCCAAGCCACGCAAATTTACGATGAAGTATTAATGGCGGTTAAGCAATGGCAAACCGTTGCTAAGCGGCTAGGGATCAGCCGAGCGGAGCAAGCCATGAAACAATCAGCGTTTAATGTTTAATGAGACAGTGAAACTCTCTTTTCATTTTTAGCTGGGCAGTGAAAAAATAGATTCACTATCCTCTTCCTGTAGTAAGCCCAAGTCCAATATGCCAATGCCATGACCGTCTTCGCTGAAACCGGAAAATAATCTTGCGCCGTCATCGGTTGTTGATAAGATGTGCGGCTTATGTATAAGCGTACAGTCTCTTTTGAGTGTTCAAGCGCTCATTTACGCATTAGTGGGTTGTATATAAAGTAGAAAACATGGGTAGGCAATTCGAGTAAAGCAATTGAAAACGAACAACAATCGCACTGCGTAATAGGCAATAAAGGGCAAACGCATGATCCCGATTTCCCCGTGTATATCTGGTTCGACGCGCTGGAATCGGTGGCCAATGTGCTGTCGAAAGAGAACCAGCAGTTGTTAAAAGTAATCGCCGAACAACAGCCGCAATCGGTAACTGAGCTGGCCACGCTGGCTGGCCAAGCGGTCAGCAATGTGTCGAGAACTCTGAAAACATTGGATGGTATAGGTATTGTAAGGTTGGTCTCTTCAGAAAATGCAAATACAACGAAAATAGAACTGGAATACCATAAAATCTTGGTCTTGGTATAAAGGATACTTATGAGTTTAAGACAACTTTTAACAGAAATAGCTGGTGGATGGGTACAGGCTAAAAGTGAGAACTTTACAGGTCACCCAATAGCAAATTTATTAAGACGAGATTTGATTCAGGCAATAAAAACCACGCTACCTTCTCCAACAGATTATTTATTAAAAGCGAGCGCAGGGGCAGGAAATTGGGCAGACGTCCCTTGGTTGTCGATCCTCAATCCGGCAATAACAGAGTCAACACAGTCTGGTATTTATCCAGTTTATTTGTTCCGTTCAGATGGCAGTGGTGTTTATCTCTCGTTGGGCTTTGGAACTACGGAGCTTAAAAGGCAATATGGAATTGCCCTAGCGAGGCAGAAGGCGGAGGAATTGCGCAATACCATAAGGGGTTTAGATAATCGACTTGATGATTGGGATCAGAAAGTAGATTTGCGATCTAATACGACATTAGGCCAGTCTTATGAGTGGGCTTCAGCTGGAGCAAAATTTTATCCTTTAGACAATATGCCCGATGATAATGCTCTTACATCGGACCTAATAGAATTATTAGAAATATATGCGGATGTAAAATTAGAGGCCAATCAGAATTCAATGCCAGTAATAAGTAACGTGCAGCTTTTGTCCAAACCCTTCCTCCTTCTTGCAGGCATCTCAGGCACAGGTAAAACCCGTTTTATACGCAAGCAATCAGAAGCTACCAAACAGTTTGCAGAGACTTTTGGCTTAACTGTGAGCCGAAACGATATATATTGTTTAACCTCAGTACGCCCCGACTGGCATGAGCCGAGCGATTTACTTGGTTATATCTCGCGTTTAAATGGTCCTGCTGAATATATCACCACGGATGTGTTGCAGTTTATCGCCAAAGCTTGGCGTGCCATTGCTGATAGTGGCTTAACCGTTGAAGTCCAAGAGACTGAAGGCCAAGGTGAGTGCCTAGTGGTATCAGGTGAGCGTGCTGTACTTGAACAGGTATTACCTTACTGGTTGTGTTTGGATGAAATGAACCTTGCCCCTGTGGAGCAGTATTTTGCTGATTATTTATCCGTGCTAGAAACCCGCGAATGGTGTTGGACAGGTAATAGCTTTACCTACAGCTGTGATGCCCTATTAAAACCCGCCACCATTAAAGAAGTCGCTGATAAAGAAAAGCTGCGCGAAGCGCTAGGCTTTGAGGGTTCGCAATACGATGAGCTGTGGGCAGACATTTGCCAATATGGTTTAAGTGTTCCGTTTAACCTGCTGGTCGCTGGCACGGTAAACATGGATGAAACCACCCACGGCTTTTCACGCAAGGTGATTGACCGAGCGCTGAGCTTTGATTTTGGCGAGTTTTTTCCCAATATCACGGAGGAGTTTTTTAGCCCTAAGTACCAGCCTAAGCGGTTAAGTTATCCCGTATACAGCCAAGCTAAACTGGAAATGTTTGCGCAGGTTGCGGCTGATAGTGATGCCGTCAAAACCAAGGCCTTTTTTGATGCGATTAATCAGGTGCTAAAGCACACGGCGTTTGAATTGGCGTTTCGTGCCTTTAATGAGCTGTGCCTTGCGGTGATCAGTGTGGCACCGAAAACCCAGCTTGAATTAGAAGCGGTGTTTGATGACTTTTTAATGTGTAAGGTATTGCCGCGCATTGAAGGTGACGATGATAAGCTGGGCACAGGTGATGCCAATGTTTTGCAACAACTCGAAATCGTGTTAGCAGTGCAACTGGCGAGTATTTGGCATGGCGAGCGTCCTGATTTATTGCGTGAGGAAATCGACCAGCCTGATGAACCGATTACGGTTGCTTGCCGCTCAGCAGTTAAATTAAAACGTATGCAAACCCTGTTAGAAAGTGGCTTTACGTCTTTTTGGCCTTAACCTTAACGGTCGGTAAGGATTGATTGATGGCGAAACAATCGCGTGAAACCTTGCATCTAGTCCATTATGACTTTGATTTATATGTGACTGCACAAGGGTTAGATAAGCCAAGGCAACAGTTAGCTAACACCTATGCTAAGCGTGAGTTATGTCGTCCTAGTGAAGATATTGAGGTTAAAATAGATGGTTTGCCTGCAAGTCTTGCTGACCAAGAGGTTTTGACTGAGCCGTTCTTTTTTGAAAATCGTCAGTATTGGTTTGAAATTGAGTTTAAAGCCGGTGTTGAACAAGAAAGCGCTGCTGTAAGCCATAAGTACAACCTGATTGAGCAAAGTTTTATCCTCAGCCCAAGGCGTAACGCGCTGCAAGCCATGATTAATTTTGGCAATGATATTGGCCGCTGCGAATTTCACATTACTTATGTCATTAACGGTGAGCGTAAATCGGTGCCGGTAGGCTTCAATGTGCTCGCAACTAAGATGGTGCAAAGTATAGATCTTAAGTGGATGACCCAACAAATTGATCAGGTCTATCCATTATGGCGCTATGCCATTAGCAGTAAAACCACACAGTCCCAAGGAAAATCAAACCGTCAGGCTGAGCCGTTTGAATTGTTTTGGCTGGCGCAGTTTGAGCGTTTGGTGGCTGAGTTTAATCAGGGCGTGAAACGAATTTTGCATGCGCCGCACAATCGTTTGCAGTCTTTTACCCAGCAGCAACCGTTAGATCGGATCCATAAAAAGCTCAGTGTGAAGCAGCAACAGCAAGCCAAAGAACTCATTACTAGCAAGCGCGCATCAAGCCGGATGGGGATCTCCCTGCAACGATTGAATGTTAACACGCCTGAAAACCGCTTTATTAAAATGGTGCTAAAGCGTACCAAGGCTAATTTGGCCAAGTTGATTACGGTTATTCGCAGCGGTGAAGAGTCAAAAGAGTCAAAAGCGTCAGATTCATTTTTGCAACAATTAGATACATGGCATGAGCAAATAGCAAAGCATGCTAAGCATCAGCTATGGCGAGAGGTGGGGCCGTTTGAGGGGCAAGCTAGTGAGTCGAAGGTGTTGCAGCAAGGCGCGGGCTATTCAAAAGTTTATAAAGTATGGCAACAGTTAAAGCATTATTTGAACCATGCCAGCGGTGAGGCGCAGCTGTCGATCCGTTCGGTAGCGGATATTTACGAGGTTTGGTGCTTTTTAGAAGTCAAATCCGTGATTGAGAGCCTTAGATTTGAGCTGCAAGAAAAGAAGCTAAGCAGTTTGAAAAAAGTACAGTTTGAGCGGCAATTTTCTGAAAACAGCATGGCTGCGGCCTTTGTTTATTACCGCCACAGTGACGGCATGACCATTGAGCTTGCCCATGAGCCTTCTTTTTCTCCACAGGGTAAAGATAATCGGACTTGGCTTGCCAATCAGCGCCCAGATATAGTGTTACGGGTGACGCTGGCAAATAAAGAATCGTTTTTGATTTTGTTTGATGCTAAATATCGCATTGATTCTAAAGCATTAAAAAACGGGCAAGACGGTGTGCCAGAAGATGCGATTAACCAAATGCATCGTTATCGTGATGCCATTATCCATCAGCAGCATTTGCCCCATGAGGCAACATTAAAAAGCCGGCCTGTTATGGGGGCGTTTGCTTTGTATCCTGGCTTTTTTGATCAACCTCAGCAGCCAAACCCTTATGACGAAGCGATTAATGAAATTGGTATAGGTGCTTTTGCGTTATTACCTACCTCGGATCAATCTGGTGCTCACAATTATTGGTTGCGATGCTATTTGAGAAGTAAGTTAGGGGTCGGTAGCAATACCATCAGTTACTTAAAGCCACCATCTCATGATTATTACTTTGTTGAAGATGCAGCGCGAATAGCGCCCTACGGTGTAACTAATGTTCGGCATCGTGGCCTGACTATGGTTGCGCCTATTAACGAAATTGGGCGTGATAGCGAATATTTGAGTAAGGCTCAACAGGGTCAGTTGACTGGTTACCACACTCAATTAATTGCCACCAATCGTCAAAATGTCCATCGAAATATCGTGCGGGAAATCCGCTATTTGCTTGTTACTGTGCGCCAACAGCTATCAGACAAACATCAAGTAGGGCAATTTTTATATCGAGTGGGTAATGTCAAACTACTGCCGCGTCGAGATATAGATGTTGAGCTAACCGGCAAAGTCAGCGCTGATAGTCATTATTACTGGGTGTTTGAGTTTGTTGGACAGCCATTTGCGTTAAATAAGCCGATCATGAAAGATTATGATAGCCAGCATTTCCAGTTTAAGCTCACCAAAGCTGAATACTTACAACAAGTTACACATTGGGATGAGATTGCAGACAAGTATGAAGTTTATTCTGATATAGGGTGAGTTGGTTCAATCTTGTCACCCACTTTTGATTAGGATAAACCTTTATTGTGGCGTATATCCTATACGCTACAGCGTGTAAGTTCAGTTATATACGCTATAGCGTATGTAAATAACAAAGCCCTTCTAAATAAGGGCTTTGTGGAAGTGAGTGGAGTAGAGGTGAATCTATTCTATATTCTGGATCTTAATGTAGGTTATCTATTTTTATTGTTTAAAATTAGTATGTTGATGTGTTTTTTTGGTTTTTGTAAAATATACCACCCAGTATACCCACCGCTTGGTGGGTTAGCACAGAGTCTAGCTCTGGACGACTGTATTAGTATTGTGAGATCACTTTCGGCGCTACCCTGAATGAGCTTGCTTTGGTATTGTACCCAATGCCAACGGAATCTGAGATTTAAAGTCTAGGAGTTAGCCTTTTTTATGATAGCTTTACGCAAAGAGACCGTGCAACGTAACTGATTATAGGCAAATAGCGATTCATGACAGTCAAAGTTTCCCACATAACGCATATTGATAATCTGGCTAGCGTTCTCAGTCATGGATGCTTATGGTCAGATGCTAAGCGAATTGAGTTAGGGTTAATAAACCGTAACATTGGTTACAGTCATATCAAGAACCGTCGTTTGGTTCGCCCTGTAACCGTGGCTGCTGGTGGCACACTAGGCCAGTATGTCCCTTTCAATTTTTGTCCTCGCTCAGTCATGTTGTTTGTGATCCATAAAGGCCATGAGGATTATCAGGATGGACAAGAGAGGGTACTACACTTAATCAGTGATACGGATTCGATTCGTCTTACGAACGAGCATTGTTTCTTCACCGATATTCATGCGGATTTGGACTATGCCGAGCAAATTGATGACTTTGAGCGACTAGGCGAGCTAGATATTGCTCGCATTATCCGAGAAAAGTACTGGCAAGATTTTAAAGAAGAAAAACAAGCTGAATTTTTAGCTTTTGAGTTTGTGCCATGGCATGCGATTGCCCAAATAGGTGTCAAAACCCAAGAGATAGCAGATGAAGTTGATTTGTTGCTAAATGGGGCACAACATAGGCCAGAGGTTGTTGTACGACCTGAATGGTATTACTAGAGGTTGTTATGATCACTTATCAAACAGGTAACATTCTTCACGATCAAGCAGATGCCATTATTAACACAGTTAATACTGTTGGCGTGATGGGGAAAGGCTTAGCGCTGCAATTCAAAAAAGCTTTTCCCGCTTGCTATTTCAAGGCCTATAAAAAAGCCTGTGATGAGCAATCATTAGTTGTTGGGCAAGTCCTCTCTTTTGAACTCAACTCAACCAACGCTCCTTTCTACGTAATTAATTTTCCGACTAAGGCTCATTGGAAAGGAAAGTCTAAGCTTGAATATATTGAACAAGGTTTAATTAGCCTAAAAACTGAAGTGATGCGCTTGGGTGTAAAATCGGTTGCCATCCCTGCTTTGGGAAGTGGCTTAGGTGGCTTACCTTGGCAAGATGTTGAACGACTAATACAGCAATCATTGGCTGATGTTCCTGACGTTGAGTGGCGAATTTACCCTCCACAAGCGGCACCAAGCGCACAAGCTATGCCTAATCTGACTAAACGGCCTAGCATGACGATAGGGCGAGCTGCTGTTTTGGGGCTAATTGAACGCTATGTTTCAACGGGCTTTGGTTATCGTCTATCGCTACTCGAAGTTCAGAAACTGGTTTATTTTTTGACTGCAGCGGGTGAGCCTTTAAATAAGGTAGTGTTTAAAAAGCATCACTATGGCCCTTATGCGGATGTGTTACGTCATGTGCTTGATAAGATGGAAGGCCACTTTATTACGGGTTATGCTGACGGGCTCAATAAGCCTGAGACGCCAATTGCCCTAAAGGAAGAGGCGGCGCAAGAAGCGTTTAGATATCTTGAACAGCACCAAGAAACCAAACAACGTTTTGATAAAGTAGCGCAATTAATCCAAGGCTTTGAATCCCAAAATGGGATGGAGTTATTATCAACCGTTCATTGGGTGGTGACGCAAGAGCTACCAAACTTAGAGCCAACAGATGAAGAGCTTGTTCGCTGTGTGCATCGTTGGAACCCGAGAAAAGCCAAGATGAAGCCGGCACATATCCTTGCCGCTTGGAATCGACTCAAGCAAGAGCAGTGGCTTGTTTGCAAAGCGCCAACGGCTTAGCTCCTAAGATTAGTTAGCCTCTGTTGTGGAGACTTGTCGGGGGTAGCGAGCTTAGGAGTGGCATATTTACGTGTATTCGCCGAGCAAGCTCGCCTCCCACAGGGGCTGGAATGTGGTTGTAGGCCGGTGCGACTTAAGCTTGCTTAGGAAGGAATGCTTTTGCGCGATAGGGATATTTAAAACCCTGCATTTACGATGTTCTTCATAAAGTAATACAGGGCTTTTTAGGCATTCTTGGGCAGCTGGAAAAACTACTCGATGTTTTGAATTTGCTCTCTCATCTGCTCAATTAACACCTTACAATCCACCGATGCATTGGTGATTTCAGCATTAATCGATTTTGAGGCTAAAGTGTTCGCTTCGCGGTTAAACTCTTGCATCATAAAGTCTAAGCGTCGGCCGATGGCGCCGCCTTTTTTCAAGATGTTGCGGGTTTCGCTGATGTGCGAATCAAGGCGATCGAGCTCTTCGGCTACGTCGACTTTTTGTGCCAGCATTACCATTTCTTGCTCTAGGCGGGTTGGCTCTAGTTCAACTTGGGCTTCGGCTAAGCGGTTGCTTAAGCGTTCGCGTTGCCATGCCATTACCTCAGGCATTTTGGTGCGAACAAAAGCGGCTTGGGCGCCAATTTCATCAAGGCGTTGTTCGATAAAGCCTTTTAGGTTGGCGCCTTCACTGGCGCGCGCGTCTAGGAATTCGTCGATGGTGGTATCGAGGGCGTTAAGTAGTACTTTGGACAGCTCGTCGATATCTTGCTCTGGGGCTTCCATGACACCAGGCCAGCGCAATACGTCAATCGGGTTCAGTTGGCCACGGCCTGCTTCTTCCATTACCCATTGGGCATGTTCGATAATTTGACCGGCAAGGGCTTGGTTGATTTGCAGTTCGGCGGCATTGTTTTGCGCCGCATCAAAACGTAAATTAACTTCGAGTTTACCGCGTTGCATGCGCTTGCGGAGTTTTTCTCGGATCACAGGCTCTAAGCCACGAAATTGCTCGGGAGTACGAATGTAGGTCTCAAGGTATCGCTGGTTTACGGAACGGATTTCCCAAACGGCACTGCCCCAATCGCCCTTAAATTGTTTACGAGCATAGGCTGTCATACTGTGGATCATAAGCATCTCTTGTTAATTGCAGTGGCCGAATTATAAAAGCAAATCTCAGTGGCGCAAACCCTTCTGTACTTTTGTCTGCCTCCCTTTGATCTGGCGCGGTGTTGCGCTGCGCATTTTTAGTCAGAGTTGGGTTGGGATTATTTGTTAGCGTTATGTTTTTGATTGATAAAGGTAAGAAAACGTTATGCTGCAATGGTGCAAGGCCTTGGTTGGATTATGGCTTAAATCGTTTGTGTGTTTTTGTGTGTTGGTGGCCGTGTCGGGCGGTTTGTTTAACTTGTGTCTCTATGTTTGGGCCGAGGGTAACATTCGTTTATATGGCGATGGTTTGTGGCAGTTGATCCCGCTAAAAGCGGCTTTTTTATCTTGTGTGTTTGTGGTGACGCGCTCGGGCGAGCAAGCTTGCCGGTATCGTGATTAACTGCGCTTCTCGCAAGCATTTTAAACTCACTTAGGTATAATAAGCGCCAGTTTTTCAACCTAGGTAATTATCTATGCGCCCAAATGGCAGAACCCCCGCTCAAGTTCGTCCTGTAACTATCACTCGCAATTATACTTGTCACGCCGAAGGCTCGGTTTTAATCGAGTTTGGCAACACTAAGGTGTTATGTACCGCCAGTGTGGAAGAGTCGGTGCCGCGCTTTTTAAAGGGCCAAGGTAAAGGTTGGATCACAGCTGAATACGGCATGTTGCCACGCGCGACGCATACCCGTAATCAACGTGAAGCGGCTAAAGGCAAACAAGGCGGTCGCACCTTAGAAATCTCTCGCTTAATTGCGCGTGCACTGCGCGCGGCGGTGGACCTTAAAGCCTTAGGTGAAAACACCATCACCATAGATTGTGATGTTATCCAAGCCGATGGCGGCACGCGCACAGCGTCTATCACAGGTGGCTTTGTGGCCTTAATGGATGCAATTAACTACCTGATCAACAAAGGCGCTTTAAAAACCAATCCGGTTAAACACATGATTGCGGCTGTGTCTGTGGGCATCGTGGATGGTCAGCCTTTGTGTGATTTGGAATATGTTGAAGATTCTGCGGCCGACACCGACATGAATGTGGTGATGACAGATTGCGGCAAGATGATTGAAGTGCAAGGCACGGCCGAGGAAGCGCCGTTTAGCCATGAGGAATTATTGGCCATGCTGGCATTGGCCAAGGCGGGCATTGATGATTTAGTGGCTGCGCAAAAAGCGGCATTAGCTTAATAATAGGAGGAGGTATCGATGAAACAATATCAACGCGATTTTATTGAGTTTGCACTGAGCAAACAGGTGCTTAAGTTTGGTGAATTTACCTTAAAATCAGGCCGCACCAGTCCTTACTTCTTCAATGCGGGTTTGTTTAACAGCGGCGGCGATCTGGCTAAATTAGGCCGTTTTTATGCTGCTGCACTGCAAGATTCAGGCATCGAATACGATGTGTTATTTGGCCCAGCTTACAAAGGTATTCCCATTGCGACGACTACTGCGGTTGCCCTGTTTGATGGTTATCAAGTAGACACGCCGTATTGTTTTAACCGCAAAGAGAAAAAAGATCACGGTGAAGGTGGCTCGCTAGTGGGCGCGGATCTGAAAGGTCGCATTATGTTGGTGGACGATGTGATCACCGCGGGCACCGCTATTCGTGAGTCGATGGACATTATCCAAGCGTGCGGCGCCTCACTGGCGGGTGTATTGATTGCGTTAGATCGCCAAGAAAAAGGCAAGGGTGAGCTTTCGGCCATTCAAGAGGTTGAGCGTGACTACAACGCCAAGGTGATTTCAATTATTGAGCTAAACGACCTGATTGAATACCTGAGTGAAAAGCCAGACATGGCGGCGTCACTGGAATCAGTTAAAGCTTATCGCGAACAATACGGCATTTAACTTTAACGCTGTACTACAATTAAATCCCTGATCAGTTGATCGGGGATTTTTTTTACCAAAATGTGTCAAGGATTGACCGAGTGAGTAAATTGTTGTTTCCGGCTGTTATGCTGCTAGGACTGCTGCTGTGCCAAAGCCCACTATATGCTGCGCCGTTAACCGGCCCATTAAGTGTGGGCGTGTATCAAAGCGCGTGGTCAAAAGATGCGGCATTTAGCATAGATCAAGTTCCTGCCCATTATTTTACCCACCTGATTTACGAACAATTGGATGTGAATGCCCAAGGTGAAGTGCAGCATTGGGATGAATATTTAGATCTGCAAGCCCCCTTTGCCGGTGATACCTTAGATCAAACCAATAAAGGCAGTTTAAATCAGCTGTTGAGGTTAAAGCAGCAAAATCCTAACTTAAAAACCTGGATTGCCATTGGTGGCTGGCGTTTAAGTGAGCATTTTGCGCCGGTGGCGGCCGATGCCGACAAACGCCGTAATTTGATCCAGTCTACACTGGCGTTTGTTCGCCAGCACCAGTTTGATGGCGTCGTGCTGGATTGGCGTTACCCCATGTTTCACCCCGACAGACCATTGGATTTACAGCGCCATGAAGCCAAGGACTGGCTGGCTTTAGTGCGCGAATTTAAACAGGCATTGACTTCATCTCGTTCGTTATTAGAAACCTCACCTCCATTACAATTGGTGGTGGCCATGCCATCTTGGCCTGTGTTGCTTCAACCTTTACCCTTAGCGGAAGCGGCAAGTTATGTTGATTACTTTTACTTGCTTAATGTCGATTTAGCCGGTGCTTGGTCGCGCTATAACGGCCACGCCTCGCCCTTGTTCTGGTCGGAACAAAACCCAGAGCCGTTTCCGGCATCCATGGATTTAGCGGTGCAAACCATGCTCAATGCTAATGTTGCGAGTCGTCAGATCATCGTGAGCACCCCCGCTATTGGCCGCAGCTGGCGCCATGCTGAGCAGTTATACAGCGCGAGCGCGAGTGCCACTAAGGGCTCGTTGGATAACCCCACCCAAAAGTCAGGACTACTGATTCAATCGGAGGTGAATTATTTAATTAGCCAAGGTTATCAGCAGCATTGGGATGAAGTGGCCCAAGCCAGCTATTTACAACAAGGCGATCATTTTGTGTCCTACGAAAGTGCGCGCGCGTTGGCCGCTAAGTTGGCGTATAGCCAACGCCATCAATTAGGTGGCATGGCGCTGCAATATTTATTCAGTGATCAGCAATTAAGCCAGCAAATCTTTGCCTTTTATTACCCTTGGCCTTACCGTTGGCACTTAATTCATAGGCACCTGCTGCGGTTTGGTTGGCTATATTGCTTATTGTTATTGGCGCCCTTTGGTTGGCTATTTAAACGCAAGCAAGGTGCCTTGCAGGCTCAATTAATATTGCGTCAGCAACAGCTCGCTCAGTTGCATCAACAAGTGACGCAATTGCAAACCGAGTCAAGCCCGTTGGCTTTACCGCAAGCCGAGCAGGGCATGCTAGCGGCGATGCAACAACAAGTGGCCTACCTTGATGAGCAAAGCGATCTTAATGCGGCGTTACAACGTCTGTTAGCCGATCCCTTAATTGCCAGCTTGGCGAAGCAGCATCATATGGAGCTAGGTGAGCCATCGCAATCAGGTTGCTTAGGCGATTATTTGGCGTTAGTGGAGCTGTGCCGTGGACATATTAAAAGCTTGAGTCAAGACTCGAAGCTGTTGGCCGAGTTACATCAAATCGCGAGCAAAAAAAATCAGTTGTTATATTTGAAAGCCGAGCAGGGTTACACCGGCATTTATTGCCAAGGGCAGTCCGATCCTATTTATATTTACAGCCGGCTGACGCCCTTGTTACGTTATTACGGCGACGATTTTTTACTGCAATGCCATCGCTCTTATCTCGTAAATAGAGAGCGGATCATGCGTGTTGAATGTGATCATCAAGGTAAATATTGGCTGTATTTACAAGGTGATATCGATAAGCATGGGATCCCGGTAACGGCTAAATATCTCGCGAGTGTGCAGCCATATTTGGTATCCCAAGAGGATAAATTAACGGTTTTAACGTGATCCTGTGATAGGCTTTTTCTGGGTGTATTGCTGTAGTTTATTGATTTTAAATAGATTGTTTTTATTTTTGGTGAAATGATAGCGCCATGGTGATTCTTTTTCAGCGGCGAGTTAGTCAAGCTTAGATTGGCTAACGCAGCAATCGAAAAGGAATTGATGATGCAATATTTACCTTGCTTTAAGCGCACTAAACTTAACTTGGCGACCGGATTGGCCATGGCCACCGCTTTATCTCAACTGCTCTTTGCGGCTACCGTGATGGCGGAGCCTGACGTCATTCATGAGTTTGAGATTGACCAAGCCACCTCTTCGGCTATCGAGATAGGGGCTTTCCCTATTGGCACTGAATATCGACCCTCTCACTATTTTAGTGACCGTGTGCACACCGGATTGGTGCTCAAAGAGGCGACCAGTCCTGGCGTTGCGCCCGATGAGTATCACACCATGCGTGTGCAGCCCACGCATACCCCTTCGAGTTACGATTTTATCCCTATCGCGCCGATAAGTGAGGGAGATCGAAATTGGGATGCCACGCAAGATAAAAACCAACCCTTTGATGTTGCTAAAAGTGGCAAGGTGGTTGCCTTGTATGTTGGCTCTTGGCAAGGCTTTAATGGTTACAGCTTAGAGCAGATCCCTGCGCACAATGTGACCCATTTGATTTTTGGTTTTGCCGGTATTTGTGATTATGAACGAGAGGGGGCAACGCAAAATCAGGGCCTAGCCATGAACCCCGGCGCTTTTAATGCGCTACGTGCGGATTGTGGGCAAGGCCATATTGTGGGTCGCGATGGACAAGATTATGATCTGGTTGAACTGGGCGTGACGCAAAAACAAGCCGATTTTTCATTAGGGTTTCCTGATTATAAGGCGGCTCCCCATGCCTTTGCCGCGATTAAGAAAATGAAACAGCAATACCCCCATTTAAAAGCCATGTTATCCATTGGCGCTTGGTTTATGAGTGATCCGTTTTTTGAGATGGCTGCCGAGCCTCAGTTTCGTCAGCAGTTTACCGAGCAATTGATTTCGTTTATCAAACAGCATCCGGGGGTGTTTGACGGCATTGATTTAGATTGGGAGCATCCCGGCGGTGAAAACTCCAACCCCGGGTTAACTCAAGGTCATGTGGCCGATAGGGCAAACTTTACGGCCCTTGTTAAGGCGCTAAGGCAAGGGTTTGATCGTGAGTTTGGGCCTGACTTTGTGCTGTCTGCTGCTATTAGTCGCTTTCCTCGTCATATTGGGGCAGTGGATTTAAATGCGTTGAAAGACGATTTAGACTTTGTCAATTTGATGACCTATGACGTGTTTTCTACCGACTATCCGTTCCCTGGATATCATACCGGCAATGCCATTAAACCCATTTTTTCAGCGGCCCCCGTTTATCAATATTTACCCATTGCCGATGAGCTGGGGAACCCTGTGTTGATCGATGGGCAAGCCAAAACCATGGGGGATATGTTTAGTGCCTACAGTACCGAAGGTGCCATTCAAACGGTGCAACGCTTATATCCCGATTTCCCTATGTCGCGCTTAATTATCGGCGTGGCCAGTTATAGCCGAGGTTGGCATGCCGTGAAAATGAAGCGTGAGCATGCGCCAGCCTTTTGGCACGGCACGGCACAAATGTTGGTGGATGAGCAAATGCAGCAGCGCGGTTTTGCGGTGAGCGGTAGCTTTGATAGCGGCACCAGTCACTTTATCGACCTATACGATAACTACATGCAAGGGGATAACAATGCCTTGTATTATGATGAGCAAGCCAAATCTGTGTATGTGTTTGTACCTCAGGCGTTTGCTGATCAAGAGCATGTGTATGCGAGAGTAGAAAACATCGACTCGCCTCGCACGGTGATCAACAAAGGTGATCTGGTTAAACAATATGGCCTAGGGGGATTATTCGCATGGGAAGCGACCTTTGATAATGGTTTGATTTTAAATGCGATGAACGCAGCCGTGTGTAATCCTAAAGCCGATGGGCAGGCTTATCGTTTTAATGAAGCCTATGCGGGCAGTGTCGATACCCAGGTACTAGCCACTGACAGCAGCGGGCGGCCAACCAAGGTGAAAGAAGTGATCAAGGGGCCCAGTGAATACCAATTTGATGGTGAAGTTTGGTGTCAGGGGGTGAATTACCCGCCTCAGCTCAGTTTACAAAAGACGTATCAAGTGAATGGGCCAAGCTTATTGAGTCTTGCTGTCACTGCCGATGATGCCGAAGGGGATCCATTAAGTTATCACTGGCAACAGTTGAGCGGCCCTCAAGCGACCTTGTTGAATGCTCATCAAGCTCAGGCGCAAATAATTTCGCCAGCGGTGAGCACGGAGCAAGTAGCGGATTTTGTGATCACAGTGAGTGATGGCCATAGTCAGCAAAGCCAATATGTGCGTGTCACCCTATCCCCAACGGATTGTGCGGCCGCAATGGTTAACGCTGCGCCATGGCAAGCTCATTTAGCCTATCGCCAAGGCCAGCAAGTGAGCTTTAACCAACAGATTTGGCAAGCCCGCTGGTGGAGTCAGGCCAGTCAGCCGGGCCAAGGTGAAGCATGGCAATTGCTCGCCCCAGCGGTCGCCCCTTGGTCAGCCCATCAAGCTTATGCCCAAGGTGAAGTCGTTAATCACAACGGCTTAAGTTATGTAGCAAAATGGTGGAATCAAGGCGTGCAACCCAGTATTGATTCAGCTTGGCAAGTCACGGGGGATGCGGTGTGTGTTGATTAACCTTGAGCTTAAATAACGTATTAGGGGGGCATGCCTCCCCCTTTTGGTTTATCCAGTGAAGCGGCTCGAGCAAGCCTAATTAGGTAGGTTAGGGATGTTGTTGATTGTTATGCTAGGCTAGGTTGATGCTTTTGATTTACAGCGTGAGATTAAACTCATGATCCTTAAGATGCTTATGTTTGCAGTATTAACACGTTTTGCTGTCTGTTTACTTTTATTGCTCGCGCTAACGGGCTTGCATTGGATCTGGGGCCACAATGGCCAAAGCCTGACTCAATTTTTTGAGCTACTCATTTACTACTCGGCGGCGGGATTTGTGTTGGGTGGTTACCTGTTTACTTCCTATTATGCCGGGCAAGATGTCGATCGCTTTGTGAAGTGGGATTTCCCCCATTGGTTACAGCCCAAGGAAGCCGTGGTGGCGGGCCGCTCTATGATGTTTGTTGGCGGCGCATTAATGCTTGCGGCACTTAGCTTGATGTGGGCTGCTTACTCGATTGTGACCCTTTAGCCAACTGCTGATAATAATCGTCAAGATGATGCTCACCATAGCGTGGCGCGATATTATCTTGCGCCATGGCGGTTAAGAAAAACTCCGCTGGGCCTGTCCAAGATTCGGGTAAACGCCTAGCGATGGCCAGTGCAAACTGACGCAGGGCATCGGGCAAATAGGTGAGGTTAGGGGTTTTATTGAGGGCGCTAAAGGCTAACTCTGTGATGTCTTTAACACTGAGTACATCGGGGCCGCCAACATTTAATTCCGTCTCTGGGCGTGAAATGGCCTCAAGTACAAACTGAGCCAGATCGGCGCCGTGGATTGGGTTGATTCGAACGTGACCCTTACCGAATAGGTAGGCGCTGCCTCTCTGCGCCATATGGTAAATTTCTTCTAAGTCACTGAAAAATCCGTTAGGGCGGATCACGCAGGGTGACAACACCTGAGAGCTAAGTAAACGTTGCGCAAAGCGCTCCTTGGCTTTTAACAGCCGTACGTGTTGCAAAGCCGGTGCGTTAAAGGCTGAGATATAAATAAACTTTTTTACCCCGGCTCGCTCTGCTTCTAGCAGCAGATTAAGGTTGGCTTGGTAGTCCACGTCCATATAGTTCAACCCATCGCGTTGTCGAGTTATACCTAGGCAAGAAATAACCACATCACAATCATCACAGCTGCCGATAAGGGTGTCGGCTTGGGTGACTTGCGCAATGCGTATTTGTTCGGGCTTGGCTCCTAGTGCGCTTAACTTGTTGGCGCTTCTTGCGAGGGCGAAAAAGTTTTGCTCCTCATACTGCTCATTCTTTTGCAGCAATAAGCTGACCAGGTGGCGACCAAGGTAACCGGTTGCGCCAGCAATTAAAATGCGCTTGGGCTTAGTTATCGACTTAGTCATGGGTTGGCTCCTTACTGATGTCTACATCGTTGAGTAAATAGGCGATCAGTAGCTTGAGATAAAACAGGGGTAAAAACCAAGCCAAGGCGGACGGTACTGTCAGCCAATAAAACGAAATCATTAAGCTCACCATATAAAGGGCCATGGCTAGCGGGCGTTGCAGATACCTTGGCGTGATGAGGATCAAGGTGCCCGCCAACATCAACCAGAGCCAAGCTGCCATCAGCCAACTAAGATCAAAGTCGAGAAAAGCCCAGCTAAACAAACCGAGTTGAACCCCGTGAAAGGCGATAAATATTAAATGTTGGCGCTTATTAATGCCTTGACGATGAAACCAGCGTTTTGCCCCAGCGCAGGCATTGCTGACGATGCCGCCGCCGATGTCCATGGCCAGCAAAATGGCAAGGATGGCTGGCCAAAAGTGCCAATCGAGTTGCCCAAGCCAAATGGCGAGCGCCATTACAGCCCCAGCCATTAGCGAAAAGCCAAAAGATAGCCACTGCTCAGCCGGGCTGGCATAAGGGCCTATCAAGCGCTCCATTAAGCTTAACTTAGCGGGTTGCGATGCTGAAACAGAAGATGTCATGGCTAGTGCTTTCTTTTTAGTCCAGTTGGTCTATAAAGTTATATCAGTTCGCTCGCAAGGTAAAGTTTTTTAGTCCAATCGGTCAATAAAAAGCAAACGTGCTATGATGTGCCAGTGAAATCTGGTTTTGAGGTGAAAGGGTGCCTAAGTTAGTCGATCATGAACAAAAACGCCTAGAAATAGCGCTCAATGCGGCAGGTGTGTTTTTGCAATACGGTTATAAAAATACTGGGATGCGCCAACTTTGTCAGCATCTGAACATGAGTAAAAGCGCGGTTTATCATTACTTTGATAGTAAGGATGCCATCTTTCGTGCCGCTACCGAAGCCATGCTGGCATTGGACTCTGACGTCCTTAAATCACGACCGTTAGCGACCAATGCCAGTTTTGCGCAACGAACCGAGAATTTTTTATTACTGTTTCACCACATTGCGCCGCGGTTTTTTCAAGAGCAAAAGCTGGTGGTGGAGTACATAGAGGTCATCGGGGTGGACAATATTGCCGACGATCCCTGCATGAAGCAGGTTAACCAGAAGTACCTTGATTTATTGACGACTTATGTCGATGAAGACCAAGGCCAAGCCTTGTTTACCTTATTTTTAGGCTTGTTAAATCACCAATTGCTCATGAGTGGTGAGCTAGACGTTAGCTATATTGAGCAACAATTGCAGCGAGTGTTAGCTTAAGTTTAATTTGTTTGTGACAGGCCTGAGTCTGTTATCTTTATCTAGTTTGAGTATAGTGTTGACCATCACAGCATAAAAAGAGAAATCCCATGATTAATGATCCCAAGGTTATCGAAACCTTAGCCGAGTTAGAGGCATTTTTACTATCCGTTGAAAGTGGCAGCTTAGGTCTAAATGACGCCGCTGGCGTGGCGCTAGCAACCAGCAACGCCGATGGTCGCCCATTCGTTGCGGTGTTAGATAGCCAGCATCAATTGTTACTTGGCCGCTGGGTGTCGCAAACGGTTTATGACAACGGCAAAGAGATGGTGAGAAACGGCGTCAAAGCGGTGACTAAGCATTAAGCCAAGCACCCGAGCTCTTGCGGAAGGCGAGTTTGCTCGGCGAATCACACGAGCATATACCCAAGTTACCTCAAGATGCTTGTTCAGCGAGAATTTGTAGGCTGTTAGGCGCGACGCTGATTTGATACATAGTTATTCTACGTTGAAAATCAGCAACAAAGCATAACAGCCTACAAAACTCGCCCTTTGGGAGTCGTTCATTACGTACATTTTTTGTTAAAAAGCTTCGAAAGGCACTCAGTGCGTAGGTATGCCATTCCTTCGCCTTTTTGCCTCAAACTGAACATAATGAGCGGCTCTGAATCCCGCATCTTGAGATGTCTTGGGTATAACTCACACTAACCTTAACTGAGGCCAATCTAAGGTTGGTTTGTTCCAGCTCCCTGTTTCAACTCGGTTAATACCTTGCCAGTTGTACCGCTGGGCAAGGTAATGCCAAGGTAGTTAGACAGGGTTGGTGCGATATCGTATGGAGTGATATCACGGTTGATGGTTTGGCGCGGTATGTGATGGCCGGCAAAGATGACTGGAACATGGGTATCGTAGCGCCAAGGTGATCCATGGGTTGAGGCGATGGTTAAACCGTCCATGTCGTTAATGTAAGTTCGCGGCTCAAAGATGAGGTAAATATCACCTGAGCGCCTTGGGTGGTAGTTGTTTTTCACTAGTTCCACGACGCGCGTGTTGGCCAAGCGGTTGTGAGCGATGTCACTGGATGTGATGGCATGGGCTATGCCGGCTAGGTTAGCGACTTCTTCGGCAATGGCTTGTTGCACATCCGCGATGGCGACTTTTTGCTTGGCGATGACGTCATGATCTAAGTAGATATAAGGCTGAGTATAAAGGCGAATGGCTTTTTCATCTAATCCAAAGTCACGTTTGAGTCGGGCAATCGCCTGTTGATTAATGATCTGGTTGGCATCAAAGTATTGCGCTTGTTTTAATCCGAGTTGTTGGCTGTTGGGGGTGATCTCAGGAACGCCGTGATCAGCGCTTAGGACGATTAAGGTGTTGGCTAACCCGACGTGCTTATCAATGGTTTTAAACAGCTTTGCTAAGGTGCTATCTAGGCGGATCAGGTTATCTTCGGATTCTAGGCTGTTCGGGCCATATAGATGTATCACGTAATCATTAGACGAAAAGCTGATGGCGAGGTAGTCGGTGGTGCGGCCCTTGCCTAAGCCTTCGTTGATTAAAAGGGTTTGGGCAAAGTCACTGGTTAACTCATCACCAGCGGGGCTGAGCGTAAGCATAGTGGTAAAATATTTGAAGCTCGCGGGTCCATAAGGATGGGGAAAGGTGCGAGCAAAGCCGGCAAAGTCCAACTTATGCTGCTGGCTAATTTCATTTAGGGTGTACTTTTCTTTCGCCAAGCTAAGCTGCCAGCTTTGGTTACTGTATTGTTTTGGCTGCTGCTGTTGGTTCCAATCTGTTACCCAGTCTGGATAGGATTGATAGTAATAGTCACTGGTGACAAACTCACTTTTTGCCTTGGAAAACCAGAACGCTTTACCTGTGTGGCCGGCTAAGGAAATGGCGCCGCGATCCTTGATAGAGACGGCAAACACTTTGGCTGCGCCATTGCTTGCAAAGGTTAATTCATCACTAAAGGTGGTGGCTAAGATGGGAGTGGGCGAGCGGCCATCTTGTTGCGCGGCTTTTTGGGTGGGATCAATTTCGCTGCTTTGGTCGACGCCCGCGCCAGCAGAAAGCAGGGCGTAATCGGCATCTTCAACGTTATAAACCAAGCGTGCTTGCTGGCGGTCATACCAAACATTACCCACCATGCCATGTACCGAAGGCGGAGCGCCAGTGGCTAAGGATACATGGCCGACAATGGTTTCTGTGTTGGTGTGTTGGTAGTGGGCATTGGTGTAATGGGTGCCTTGCTCCATCAGATAGCGAAAGCCATCCGCTTTGAAGTTATGCTGGTAGCGTTGCAGTAAATCTCCACGCAGGCCATCGACTGTAATTTGCAGCACTAATTTAGGTTGGTTATTTGGGGTGGCTAGGCTGATGGATGAGAACAATAATGCAATGGTGGCAATAGCGAAGGTGTGATGCTTGCACATGAACTGGACTCTTGGGGTCGGTATCGTTAGGCAGCGGCGTTAAGCGCCACTGCCTAACGCCATTAGTATTATTGAGCGGCGAGTTCGCTGGCAAACTGCTGAAGAATATGGGTCATCGCTTGGCCTTGGCCCTTGGCGAGTGCAGCAGGCGTTTTAGCATCCAGTTCAACGCGACTAATATAGGTTTTTTCTAATACAGTGGTTGGCCTAACATCTTTATTTTCAATTAAGACAAACTGCATTTCCATCACGGCTGCCGGTGGAAGACCCTCACGGAAATCACCGAACAGTTTAGTGATGACAATTTGTAAAATTTGCTCGGCCGGGGTGCGAATACTGGGTTGGGTGACGGTGCCATAAAGGCCTGCGCGCTCTAACCACAGTCCGACCTGATTCCCGACAATATCTGCGGGCTCACTGATATATCGGTTGTAGAAGTCTGATTCGAACTTCACCTCATCCATGCGGTAAACCATTTGGGTTTGGTTGAAAGGCGCCGTGCTGCGTACATAGTCGAGCCGCAAAGTGGGTTTGATTTGCTTGAGTTGCATTGAAGGCGGCTCTGCGACCATCACATAGGTCGTTGGCTGCTCAACCGGTTTACTTAAACTGCAAGCGGTTAGCAGTAGTGTCATCGCAAGGACTGCGACAAGGTTAGGGTAAGTCATACTATTTGCTCTCCTCAAGCTTAATTTTTTCTGGTGGTGCGCCAAAGAGTATGCCTGATGGATTTTGTTTGGCGTTTTCAGAAAAGTCTTTCAAGTTGGCCGCGGTGATCCTGAGATCGCGAATAATGCTGTTAATATCGTGCTGATTATCGGCCATGATGGCATCTGCACGTCTGACACTCGTATCCAGCTCTTTGATGAGCTTGGTGATGTCTCCGTTGCTGGCTAGGCTGTTATCAAGCCGAGTGGTGATGCTATTGATGTTAGCTAGGGTTTGATCCAATTGACTGTTCGCAATCACTTCATTGATTTGCTGTGCGGTTTGATTAAGGTTGCTGACCAAAGAAGTGGCTTGCTCTGATAGATTTGCGGTATCTATCTGCGATACTTTCTCGTCTAATGTGGTGACCAAACTATTCAAGCTATGGGACAACTGGGCGATGTCGGCTTTATCTAGGTTTGACAACACCGCTTGGATCCCCGCAATGATCTTCCCTGTGGAACTAGGCGCCGAAGGGATATAAGTGTGCTTAGGTTGCCAGTCAAAACGAAGATCATCGGCCCCAGCATTATTAATAATGTCTAAGGATAAATATTGTTGCCCAGTGATGCCGGCTAGCTGGGTTTGTACTCGTAACCCTTTCTCAACCGCCATGGCAACGTTTTGCTCCCAGTCTTCGACCGCTTCCGTTGAGCCCGTAATTTCAACTTGAACTACCACGTAGGATTTTCTGTCGGCAATGACGGTGTTGTCCTCATAGATAGAATCAGATAGGTGAATGGCAGTGACGGTGCCCATGGGGACTCCGCGATAGCGCACCGCCGCGCCGACTTCTAACCCGGAAACCGGTTCATCAAAATAGGTTTCAAAGGTGGATTTTGGTTGCAGCAAAGATTGTCCACCAAGGATAAAGAGAATACCAAAGAGGAGTATCAGCGAGATAACGACGAAGAGGCCGAGTCGAAAGTGTTTGTTTGAATCATCCATGGCTTGTGCTCACTGCTTGTTGGTTATCAGAAAGTCGGTTAAAAAACTGTCTTACTTTTGGGTCATTGCTATGCTCTTTTAGTGCTTTGGGCTCGCCTTGTGCGATGATACTTTTGGTGTTGGGATCCAGCATAATGGCCCTATCCGCAATCGTAAAAATACTTTCAAGTTCGTGGGTCACGACCACAAAAGTAAAGCCTAAGCTATCGCGCAGCTTGATAATCGTTTGGTCTAAGTTGGCTGCGGTAATGGGGTCTAAACCGGCTGAAGGTTCATCTAACATAATGATGTTCGCGCCCAGAGCCATGGCTCTGGCGATCCCAGCTCGTTTTAGCATACCGCCTGACAGCTCTTCTGGCATCATAGATTCGGCATAAGCCATTTCAACCATATTTAATAGTAGCCGAGCCGTTAGGTTTTTTTTCTCCAGCGCGAGATCAGTAAACTCATCTAATGGAAAGCGCACGTTTTGCAGCACGTTGAGTGAGCCAAACAGCGCGCCACTTTGGTACATGATCCCAAGCTGTCTTTGCAATATGGCCTTTTCAGCAGGGCTAGAGTGAACCATGCTTTTGCCTTGGATCAAGATTTCGCCGCCCAGAGGCGCATAGAGGCCAATCAGGTGTTTCATTAAGCTGGACTTACCACAGCCGGAGCCGCCCAGTATGACTAATATTTCGCCGTGTTTAACGTCAAAGCTGGCATCTTCTAATAAAATGCGTGAGCCATAGCCCATCCTAAGATTGCGCACACTGATGGCATTATTGCTAACGTGTGAGGCGACAGAGGGTGAAGGTGAGGTTGTCATGCTTACTTCCTAACTCATCAAAAGGCTAAAGAAACCGTCAATCACAACGATCCAGACTATGCTGGTGACCACGGCGCTGGTGGCAGAAAGCCCGACAGAGGTCGCCCCAGCCCCTGTTGCAAGGCCGCGTTCGCAGCCAATGGCGGCGACGGCAAAACCAAATGCCAGCGATTTAATGAGACCGAGGGTGAAATCCCAAGCCGTTACAGCATCTAATAATGCATGGTAAAACTGTATGAAACTAATATTAAATTTGGTCAGAACCAACGCGCCGCCAAATATGCCTACGATATCAGCCATGATCGTGAGTAGTGGCATCACTAACACGGCGGCCATCAAACGGGGTAATACTAAAAAGTATACCGGGCTTAAACCAAACGTATGCAAGGCATTGATTTCTTCATTCACTTTTTGGGTACCGATTTCAGCCGCAAACGCAGCGCCCGTTCGTCCTGCAAACACAATGGCGGTCATTAATGGGCCTAACTCACGTAGCGTTGCAATCCCAATCCCATCGACAACAAATATCACGGCGCCAAATTGCTGTGCGACTAAGCCAAATTGAAAGGCAATAATGACGCCCATTAAAAAACCGATAAGTAATACGATGGGCACCGCATTCGCACCGGCTTGGGTGGCAATGCTAAAGACTTCCTGCCAGCGTAACTTGGCTTTGCCGCTGAGTACGCCCATGATGGCTTTAAAACATTGGGTTAAGAACAGCACCATAATACTGGTGTATTTAAGCTGCTCTTGGGCTGCTTTACCTATGTTACTGATCAAGGACGGCGATGCTTTAGCTTGGGTGGCTTGAGCCGAAGGTGGCGTGGGAATGAGTGCGGCGAGATGGGGGGCTAAATTAATTAAGCTAAAGTGCGCTTGCGTTGCGCTTTGTTGTGTTATGTCACACAAAAAAGCAATGCCTGTGGTGTCGATGTGTTGTAACTGTGCGGCATCAACGACCAATGGCTGATTGGGATGTTGCTTCCTCATTTGACTGACTTGAGACCAATATGTTGCCACATTCGCTGCGGTGAGCTGCTCGGCTAATTCAATTGTTAGCTGCTCTTCAGGTGAGTTTCCCATCGAAGTCAAACCTTATCAATGTCTTGAAATATAAGGCTACTATGAATTATGCCTTTGTGCATCCGTTGGTTAAAATTTTTCTAACAAATGTGCCAACAAAAAAGCCCGCATTAGCGGGCTTATCTTCAGCTTAAATAGGGTCGCTCAACCCTGATTTATGCCACTTTATTTAAATGTACATCCATTTGTGGGAATGGGATTTCGATACCCGCCTCGTCCAAGCCGATTTTGATTTGCTTGTGTAGGTCAAAGTATACACCCCAGTAATCTGCCGTGTTAACCCATGGGCGAACCACAAAGTTCACAGAAGAATCCGCTAATGCGACCACTTCGATAGTAGGAGCGGGATCTTTTAGTACCTTCTCATGAGCGGTGACGATACGTGTTAATACTTCTTGAGTTTGTTTAAGATCTGCCTTGTAGCTAACACCGATAACCATGTCAACACGGCGAGTAGGCAAGCGTGAATAGTTGACAATGTTACCGCCAAACACCGCTGCGTTTGGCACAACAACCACTTTGTTATCTGGCGTAGTTAACACGGTCGAAAAAATTTGGATTGAATCAACAGCGCCTGCTGTGCCAGCAATCTCAACGTAGTCACCTGCCTTGAAAGGGCGAAATAGAATAAGTAATACGCCTGAAGCGAAGTTAGACAGTGAGCCTTGTAGCGCTAAACCTATGGCTAAACCGGCGGCACCGATAATGGCGACGAAAGAAGCCGTTTGTACACCAACGCGGCCAAGGGCGGCGATAATAACAAAGGCGATAATGCCGTAGCGAATGAGGCCTGCTACAAAATCAACGATGGTTTTGTCTAAGCCTTTACTCGACATCACTTTACGGATGCCGCCCGCAACCATACCGGCGGCGATAAAGCCAAAAAACAAAATCAGTGCAGCAGCGGCTATGTTTACTGCATATTCAATGAGTAAGGCTTGGTTATTTTGCAACCAAGAGCCAGATTCGTTAATGATTTCTTCCATTTTTTATGGTCCTTAGATGTGTAGGGGTAGAATTTAACGTGGCTATATTAGCTCAAAATAATATATAAACAATAGGTATAATCACGCTCAAAGTTAATCATGGCGAAGGAAGGAGAAGGTGAAGTGAATGTGTCTTTTCATAGCGCCAGCGATCAGCCGCTCACGCCATGAAGTGAGGGCGCTAGCTGTTGAGTAGCTGGTTGCGAATAAATGCCCATTGCTCATCAAAATCGGCAGTGGGCTTGCGTTTAAATTGCGTGCGCACAAATTGATTGATTTTGCCTTCCGCGAACGCTAACAACAGGTTTGCCAGCATGGACTCGTCTAGGCTAAAACCTTTACCATCGCGAATGCGTTTTTCTCTGAGTACCTGTTTAATTTGGGTCTCGAGTTTTTCAAATAAGCCTTGGATCCGCTCGCGTAAGCGCTCATTTTCACCGAGCAGGGCATCACCGGTTAAAATGCGGGTAATACCCGGGTTGCGTTCGGTAAAGCTCAGTAGCAGATGCAAAATATGATGGATCCGGTTATAGGTGTCTTTTTCTTCTTCAAGGATCAAATTGATGCGTGATAGTAGGGACTCTTCGATAAACTCAATCAATCCCTCAAACATACGCGCTTTACTCGGAAAATGACGGTATAGCGCGGCTTCAGATACGCCCACTTCCTTGGCGAGCTTGGCCGTGGTAATACGTTGCCCTGGCGCCGTTTCTAACATGTGTGCCAGAGCTTGTAAGATTTGCTCTTTACGATTAGTTTTACTGTTTCCTGACATGGAAGTTCCTTAACAAACCGACTAACAAATGAATGAGTTATTGGCGGCCAGAGTGGCCAAAGCCACCTTCGCCGCGCTCGCTGCTGGCAAATTCATTAACGATTTCGAACTGAGCTTGCACCACAGGCACAAACACCAACTGGGCAATGCGCTCACCTGGCTCGATAGTAAACTCGCTTTGGCCGCGGTTCCAACACGACACCATCAATTGGCCTTGATAGTCAGAATCAATCAAGCCAACGAGATTGCCCAATACGATGCCGTGCTTATGGCCTAAACCTGAGCGAGGTAAAATGGTCGCCGCTAGGCTGGCATCGTTAATATGAATGGCCATCCCCGTTGCTAGCAGTTGGGTTTCTCCTGGCGCTAACGTGATTGCATGGTCGATACAAGCGCGCAAGTCCATTCCTGCCGAGCCCGGTGTGGCATAGTCGGGTAATGGCCAAGTCGTGCCGATGCGCGGATCGAGTATTTTTAATTCTATTTGTTTCATTTGTGCTGTCTTAGGTACTTAAATTAGTTATTTTTATATTGCTGAGCGACAATTTTGAGTAGCTCGGCGGCCACTTTGCCTTTATCGGCAAGGGCAATTTGGCTCACCTCATGTTTAGAAAATACGCTCAAACTGTTTTGCTCGGCGTTAAAGCCTTGTCCGGCCTTAGCGACGTCGTTAGCGGCAATCAAATCAAGGTTTTTGCGCGCGAGTTTATCTTTGGCGTAATGTTCAACGTCTTGGGTTTCGGCGGCAAAACCGACACAAAATGGTCGTGGCGTACTATTGGCGATATCGGCAAGAATATCAGGATTTTTTACCATTTTTACGACTAACTCATCATTACTTTTTTTGATTTTGTTAGCTGCCACCGATTCTGGTCGATAATCCGCCACCGCGGCGCAGCCGATGAAAATATCGTGCTCGGCGCTGCGTGAAGTGGCCGCGTGATGCATCTCTAATGCGCTGTCTACTTTGACGAGTTCAACACCTGTTGGCGCACTAAGATAAACCGGACCTGAGATAAGGGTCACCTTGGCGCCCATATTCAGAGCCGCTTGCGCTAATGCATAGCCCATTTTGCCTGAGCTATGGTTAGACAAATAACGCACCGGATCGATGGCTTCACGGGTGGGGCCAGCGGTTAACAATATTTTCACACCTGCAAGGTCTTGGTTGGGATTAAGCTGGGTTAAACAAAGCTCAACCAGCTGTGCTGGCTCTAACATACGTCCCGGGCCTACATCGCCGCAAGCTTGCTCGCCTTGCGCTGGCCCCCAAATAATCACACCGCGCTGGGCTAAGGTTGTTAAGTTAGATTGGGTAGCGGGCGCTAAATACATTTGCTGATTCATCGCAGGGGCAATGGCGATGGGGGCAGGCGTGGCTAGGCACAAGGTGGATAATAAATCATCGGCAATGCCGGCGCTGATGCGCGCTAAGGTATTGGCGCTGGCGGGCGCAACTAAGACTAAATCTGCCCATTTGGCCAGCTCGATATGGCCCATGCCCGCTTCTGCTGCAGGATCTAACAGGCTATCGGAGACCGGATTGCCTGACACGGCTTGCAAGGTTAACGGGGTAATAAAGGCTTGCGCCGACTTGGTCATCACCACGCGCACTTGCGCGCCATGATCTTTTAGCCTGCGGATCAGCTCTGCGCATTTGTAGGCTGCGATGCCGCCACATACTCCGATTAGGATTTTTTTATTTGTTAGATCCATGGTCTTGCCCCAAAAAAATAAAGCGCAAAGATAGCACATCTTAAATGGCAATTTCCCCTACTTGGATCATTGCCTTCGACTAGAGTTAAGGAATTGCTGAGCTAAGCACAGGGGAAAAGATGAGCATTAAACAATGGCCAGCGGCGGAGCGCCCGCGTGAAAAACTGCTTGAGAGAGGCGCGCAGGCGCTATCGGATGCGGAACTGTTGGCGATTTTTTTACGCACGGGGTGCGCAGGTTTAGACGCGGTGCAACTGGCGCGTCATTTGTTAACGGATTTTGGCTCGTTGCGGGCGATTCTGGGGGCGCAGCAGGCGCAGTTTTGCCAAGGCAAGGGCTTGGGCACGGCTAAATACGTGCAGTTGCAGGCCGTGCTCGAGATCTGCCGGCGTTATTTAGCAGAACAACTATATCGAGAAGACGCCCTGACCAGCCCACAGGCCACACGGCAATATTTAACCGCCAAAATGCGTGATTATACCCATGAAGTGTTTGCCGCATTACTGCTTGATAATCAGCATAGAGTGCTCAATTTTGTTGAACTTTTTCATGGCTCTATCGACAGCGCCAATGTTTATCCACGCATTGTGGTGGAACAAGTACTCACAGCGAATGCAGCGGCGGTTATTTTAGTGCATAATCACCCGTCGGGAATTTGCGAGCCCAGCCAGGCCGATCGACGGATCACCGAACGGCTGATCGCGGCCCTCGCCTTGATCGATGTGAGAGTATTAGATCATTTAGTGGTGGGTGACGGAGAAACCGCCTCTTTTGCTGAAAGAGGGTGGATTTAGCCGAAAATTCGACCATATTTGAACATTGTGTTGATCTTGTATGGGCTTTACTGTATAAAATGCGCCCTCGTAGTGCCTCGGGCGACGGCCACACGAGGTACTAATATTGCTCGAGCAAGAAGATTTATTTGGAGAAGAGTGACATGTCAAGAGTATGTCAAGTTACCGGTAAGCGTCCAGCTGTAGGTAACAACGTATCACATGCGAAAAACAGAACAAGACGCCGTTTTCTACCTAACCTACAAACACACCGTTTTTGGGTTGAAAGCGAAAACCGCTTTGTAAAACTACGTACTACTACTAAAGGTATGCGTATCATCGATAAAAAAGGTATTGATGCAGTGCTAGCTGACATCCGTGCCCGTGGTGAAAAGGTTTAGGAGATAGATTATGGCAGCTAAAGGCGGTCGCGAAAAAATTCGTTTGAACTCAAGTGCTGGTACTGGTCACTTCTACACGACTGACAAGAACAAGCGCAACATGCCTGAGAAATTCGAGATCAAAAAGTTTGATCCAGTAGTTCGCAAGCACGTTATGTACAAAGAAGGCAAAATCAAGTAATTGATTCTTCTCTTCTGAAAAGCCCAGCTTAGCTGGGCTTTTTTTATGCCTGAAATTCTTGCATCTTGCCTTCGCTCGATTATGATGCCAGCAAAGGGGTAAGGGAGAAAGGCGATGAAATTAAGTAAAAAAGCATGGAACAATGTACTTATTTTTGCCGTGCTGGGGATGATTTTTATTTTTAACTTCAGCCACAAAAAGATGCTGCATGATGAAAATAGTACCCCAAAACAAGCTACCTTACTGCCCAGTCAAGGCATGATTTTGACCATGCAAGGCCCCGACTACACCATAGAGCGCATAGGTCGCAGTTGGCGTAGCCGCCCTGATATCGGGCTGGCACCCGAGCAACTGGGACAAATGATGGATGCGTGGCTATCCCAGCCGTTAGCAACCCTAGAACTACCAGAAGGCCAATTACCGGTCAGTCAGTTTAGCCAAGAGTACCAATTTTGGATGGCAGGGATTGATGAGCCTGTTAGTTTGGTGCTGTATCAGTTAGATAATGGCTTAGTGATCAGTAACTGGCAGTCGCAGTTACTCAAGCTAGATGATCTCACCATACATAAACTATTGCCACGATGAGTGCGTATAAGTCATTTTTAATAGATGGATTAATGAATGCCTGAATTACCCGAAGTTGAAGTCAGTCGACAAGGCATCGCGCCGTTTGTCACGGGGGCGCAAATTAGCAACATTGTGGTGCGTCAGCCACAGCTGCGTTGGCCCGTGCCTGAAAGCATCCAAGAGGCCTGTGGCCAGGTGGTTGAGCGCGTCGAGCGTCGCGCCAAATATCTGCTATTGCGTACGCAAGTGGGCACCATCATGTTGCATTTAGGTATGTCGGGCAATTTACGCGTACTGCCGCTGGGCAGTCCGGTGCAGAAACACGATCATATTGATATTGAGTTTGCGTCGGGTCAGCTACTGCGCTTGCACGACCCGCGCCGTTTTGGTGCCTGTATGTGGCTTAAAGGTGAGCCGCAATTGCATCCCTTGCTAGCCAAGCTTGGTCCAGAGCCGTTAACCGATGACTTTGACGAACATCGCTTATTCGAGCGCTCACGCGGGCGTAAAACCGCAGTGAAGCAGTTTATTATGGATAACGCCAATGTGGTAGGGGTGGGTAATATCTATGCCAATGAGAGCTTGTTTCGCAGCGGTATTCACCCGAAGCGTGCCGCGGGCAATATCGCTAAAGCGCGTTATCAAGCGCTGACTCAGCACATTAAAACCGTGCTGGCCGAAGCCATCGCCCAAGGCGGTACCACGTTAAAAGACTTTACCAAGGCGGACGGCAAGCCCGGCTATTTTGTTCAGCAGCTCGCGGTTTATGGCCGCGGGGGGCAGCCTTGTTTAGTGTGCCAGACGCCATTACAAGAAGTTAAATTGGGTCAACGCAGCACGGTATTTTGCCCGCAGTGCCAGCGTTAACCGAGTTTTTCAACCAGTGCTTGCTTAACATGAGCGGGCACAAGATCTTTAACGTCACCACCGTGTTTGGCAATTTCTTTCACTAAGGTCGATGAGATCGCACAGTTTTCTGGGCTAGGGGTTAATATCACGGTTTCTAGCTCAGGGTTTAGCTTGCGGTTCATGTTAGCCAACTGTAGCTCGTAATCAAAGTCGTTGCCGCCACGCACCCCACGCAACAAGACTTGCGCTTGCTGTTGTTTGGCAAACTCGGCCAATAATCCAGTAAAGCCAATAATTTGCACGTTATCGAGATGCTGTGTAGCTTGTTGTAACATGCTAACCCGATGGTTTAAGTCAAATAGCGGTTGCTTGCTTGGACTGGCAGCTATGCTGATGATCACAGATCCAAACATTTTACAGGCACGTTCGATGAGTTCTATGTGACCATTAGTCACAGGATCAAATGTGCCAGGGTAAATTACGCGTACAGTCATGATGTTTTGTTCCAGTTGTCAGCAAAATTGTAAAGCAGCACCATTATACTTAATCGAGATAATAAGATAAGAAGGAAGCTAATCGTGTTATTGAAGCCAGCGGGCTTATTCGGCGTGTCATTACTCACCGTGACAAGCTTATTAACCGGATGCAGTACGTTCTCGCAGTCTCATGAAGCCACTACCACTGATCTTGAAAGCGACCAGGCTGAGGTCGCCGTTGCTGACCATGCACAGCTCAGGGTCGATACATTAACGGATACGCAAGTTAAGTTTAATCCGTTGGCATCCTTGCCCAGTGAGGTGAAAGAAACCTCAGGGTTAGCCATGCGTTATGGCAAACTGTGGACCATTAATGACAGTGGCGACGGCGCGTTTTTGTATAAGCTTAATGTGAGCAACCAGTTTGTTGAAACTAAGCTGAAAGTGACCGATGCAGTTAATTATGACTGGGAGTCTTTGGCTCAAGATGATGCCAACTTATATATTGCTGATTGCGGTAATAACGCAGGAAAACGCGACAAATTCCAAATTTATCAGGTACCTTGGCATGAAATAGACGTCGCTGCCAATGGCTCAAGGCTGAGCAGTGAGCGCATCAATATTCGCTTTGCTGGCCAGCAAGGTACGTTTGACGCTTATGAACACAACTATGATTGTGAAGCCATCACGGTGGTTGACGATAAACTCTGGTTATTCTCAAAAAACTGGGCTGACCTGCAAACCCAAGTGTATCAAGCTGAGATTGGCGTCACACCACAAACCTTAAGTCCAATGCAAACCTTGCCGGTTAATGGCCTTATTACAGCGGCTGATTATTACGCGCCGACTGGACGCCTAGCCTTGTTAGGTTACAGTAAGCGGCGTATTTTCGGTAATGCGTTTATTTGGTTATTTGATGTGGTGGGTGGCAAAATTGACTTAACTCGATCGCAATACTATCCACTGCCTGAATATGCACAATGGGAAGGGATCATTTGGAAAAATGACCGAACGTTATTGATCAGTGCTGAAAGCAGCCCGCTGAGTTCAGCCAGCTTAGCGGAAATCATTTTGCCCTAACTTTGTCTTAACTGGGCCACCTAAGTTGGTGGCCATGTACTAAGCTTTCTGAAGGGAAATATCGTCTTCAGGGAGTTAATATGTCTACTTTACAAATGCCCACTAAGGTGGCCGTGCTTGGCTTAGGTTATGTCGGCTTACCTCTGGTGCTAGAGTTTGCTAAACATTTTGATACCGTGGGCTTTGATGTGAACACTCAGCGGGTTGAGGAGTTACAGCAGGGTCATGATCGCACGCTTGAAGCGACCCGCGAGCAGCTACTCTCGACCACGGCGAAGTTTAGTCATGACTCGACCTCGATGCGTGATTGCCAGTTTTTTATTGTTTCAGTTCCCACCCCGATAGATAAACACCATCAACCCGACTTGTCTCCCTTGACTGGCGCATCTCACACGGTTGCCAGTGTTTTAAAGCGCGGCGATATTGTGGTTTATGAAAGTACTGTTTTTCCTGGCGCCACTGAAGAGGTCTGTGTGCCCTTGTTAGAAGAGGGCTCTGAGTTGGTGTTTAACGAAGATTTTTTCTGTGGCTACAGCCCCGAACGCATTAATCCGGGTGATAAGTCTCATACGCTAACCAATATAACTAAGGTGACATCAGGCTCTACGCCAGATGTTGCTGAGATTGTCGATGCCATGTATGCCAAGGTGGTCACTGCTGGCACTTATAAAGCCAGTTCAATCAAGGTGGCAGAGGCGGCTAAGGTGATCGAGAATACGCAGCGCGATGTCAATATTGCCCTAATTAACGAATTGGCACTAATCTTTGAAAAGATTGGCATCAGTACCGAAGAGGTGTTGGATGCCGCGGCGACGAAGTGGAATTTTTTGCATTTTCATCCGGGCTTGGTGGGCGGTCATTGTATTGGTGTAGACCCTTATTACTTAACCTATAAGGCGCAAGAGCTGGGTTATCATCCCGAAATGATCTTAGCGGGACGACGCTTAAACGACGAAATGGGCATTTATATTGCCGATCGCGTGGTGCGTTTAATGCTTAAACAAAAGATCCAAGTGAGCCAATCTAAGGTGCTTATTATGGGCCTCACCTTTAAAGAAAACTGCCCTGACCTGCGTAATACCAAGGTAATCGATGTGATCCGTGAGTTGCAAACCATGGACGTGGAAGTGAGCGTGTATGATCCATGGGCCGATGCAGATGAGGCCAAGCGCTATTATGACATTGAACTGATGAATCAACTGCCAACCGAACAATATGATGCCCTGGTATTGACTGTGCCGCACCGTGAAATCGTTGCCCTGACCGAGGGCGATTACCATGCCATGAGTAAAGATAATTGCGTGATCTTTGATGTGAAGCGGATTTCCGATAGTGCTATCGTTACCGCACGGTTGTAGCTAGTAGGAGCACCAGTCATGGTGCGATGAATTCTGTTGTGGGAGCCCCAGTGGTGGGGCGATTTAGTCGACCCATTTATCGCTGCATGACTGCAGCTCCCACAAATGACTGCAGCTCCCACAAATTAGTGCAGCTCCTACAAATTAGTGCAGCTCCCACAGAGAGAGCTTATCGAGCTGCGCTTTAACAGCATCAACACTGATATCTTGCATCACATGCTCTCCCTTGACCCGCGTCGCCCATGCTAGCTGTTCAATCGGTTTGTTGTGCTGGGCAACCACGTGCTGTTCATACACACTGACCACCTTATCGAGATCGTTATATGGGCCGGTGCGTTTAGGATTGCTGTGACCATAAAGCCCGATCACCGGCGTGCCTTGGGTGGTGGCTAAATGGGCTGGGCCTGAGTCGGGTGCGATAACAACATCGGCTGCAGCTAGCACGGCGGCCAATTGTTTTAGCGAGGTTTTTCCGGTGAGATTGATAACAGGGCGCTGGCAAAGTTTGATAATGGCGTCGGCGAGCTCGAGCTCCCTCGGTGCGGGTGAGCCACACAAGATCACTTGTAATCCGCGTTCGTTTGCATAGTCAGCGATGGCGGCGTAGCGCTCGGTCAGCCAATTGCGCTCGTCTTTGCTGGCGGCTGGGGAAATCACTAAGGTTTTGTTGCCCTTGATAATGCCTGTGGCAAAATCGACATCGGCCTGACTCAGTGGAATATGCCATTGAGGTTGACTAAAAGGCACGCCAATATAACGAGCAAAGTCGGCAAAATTATCCATTACGTGCACGCTGTTGGAGCTAGGTAAGTGGCGATTAGTCACCAGCCATTGACCTTCCTTACTGCGATCTTTACTAAAGCCAACCCGATATTTGGCTTTAATGCCTAACGACAAGGCGCTGGCGCGCAGGGCTAATTGCATGTGCAACAAAGCATCGAATTTTTGCCCCTTTAAGGTTTGCCAAACTTGCCGCATGCCAGCAAAGCCTTGCTTCTTATCGAACACAACCAGCTTAATTCCGGGCAAATCTGCCAGTAATTGCGCTTCAATTTTACCGCAAACCCAAGTGATTTGCGTGCTGGGCCAATGGGCCTGAATGGCTTGTACTACGCTGATGGCATGGCAAACATCGCCAATGGCCGATAAACGTAAAATACATAAAGAAGCAGGTGCGCTGGTAAATAAAGCCATTAGCCGATCCCAAATCATAATCGCGTGATAGAATCGAGAATTATGCAGGTCACTCAGGTATTTGTAAAATACGGCTGCTTCAACAAGTGTAAAAGGAAACCCGATGCAACAGCGAGATCTGGCCAATGGCAAAATTTGGTTTAACGAAGCGTTATTGAGCGAAGATCCCCTTGCTTGTTTTGATATTGCTTATTGGCAGCAGCAAAATCGGGTGATTGGCTCGGCTCAGGGTCGGGGGACTACTTGGTTTGTTAAAGGCGAAAATACTGAAATGGCGCTGCGTCATTATCGCCGCGGCGGTCTATTTGGCAAATTGATTGCCGATAGCTATTGGTTTACTGGCTGGGAAAAGACCCGCAGTTTTCAAGAGTTTAACTTATTACAAAAGCTACATGAGCAGGGCGTTAATGTACCAGCTCCTATTGCGGCAAGGGCGATCAAATCAGGTTTAACCTATCGCGCCGATATCTTGCAGCAAAAGATCCCACACAGCCAAGATCTGGTTGGTTTATTGAGTCAGCAAGTCTTGGCCGATGATATTTGGTATCGCATAGGGCAAACCGTCGCCCAAATGCATCGCGCGCAAGTGAATCATACTGACCTAAACTCACACAACATCCTGCTTGATGAGCAGCAACAAGTGTGGCTGATCGATTTTGATAAATGCTATCAGCAAACAGGTGAGGGCTGGCAGCAAGGCAACTTAGCTAGGCTGCTGCGCTCATTTAATAAAGAAGTGACCAAACGTAATATTCACTTTAATCAAGCTAATTGGCAGATCCTGCTAGAGGGGTATCATACCCCGTAGAAACAATGTCTAGTAGGAGCTGCAGTCATTTGTGGGAGCTGCAGTAATGCAGCGATAAACTATATGATCAAATCGCACCATGACTAATGCTCCCACAGAAGGTGGCTAAATCGCCCCATCACTGGGGCTCCCACAGAAGGTGGCTAAATCGCACCATGACTGGTGCTCCCACAGAAGGGGGTTAAATCGCCCCATCACTGGGGGGCACAAAAGAGACTAAATCGCACCATGACTGGTGCTCCTACGGGGGAGCGGTTAACAAAGGTGCTAATTCTTGCACGGTTTTAGCGACAGCGCCTTGGTTTTGTTGTACTACCTTAAGCGCCGCTTGGCCGACTTGTTGCCTTAAACCCTGATCTTGCAAAAGTTGTGTCATTTGCTCGGCCAGTTGCTGGCTGTCGTGACACACCCATAACCCTTGCGCCTGAATGAGTTGCTCGGCAATATCGGTGAAATTGTAATAGCTGGGGCCGGTAATCGTGGCCTTGGCAAGAGCGGCGGGCTCAAGCATATTGTGGCCGCCCACGGCTTCGCCAATTAAACTGCCGCCCATAAATACGGCGTCGCTGGCGCCCAGCATGACGAGCATTTCTCCCATGGTATCGGCCAAATACACCTGACAAGTCTGATTAGTATCAAAACCAGCACTGCGACGCTGCACGCTAAAACCGGAATCGACACATAACTGCGCCATGGCATCAAAGCGCTCGGGATGACGCGGCACCAAAATCAGTAAGGCCTGTGGCAGTTGCTTGAGTAAGGTGTTAAAGGCAGCCAATACTTGCTCATCTTCGCCCTTGTGGGTGCTGGCCGCGACCCACACTGGACGTTGCTCGCCTAACTGATGGCGTAGGTGGTTAGCTTGTTCAATCACAGTGTTGCTTATTTGGATGTCGTTTTTAATCGAGCCGGTGACGGTCAGTGATCGTTCGCTAATGCCTAATTGAGCAAAGCGCTGCGCGTCATCTTGGGCCACACAAAATAGCTTATCTAATCGGCAGGCAATTTGATTAAACGCCCATGGCACTTGGCCATAACGCTTTGCCGAGCGCGCCGACAAGCGCGCGTTAATTACCGCGATGGGCAAGCCAGCTTGCTTGGCGCAGGCCAAGGTATTGGGCCACAGCTCGGTTTCCATGATCAGTAAGCATTCCGGCTTAATAGTGCGAAGAAATCGATTAAGGCAAATGGGTAAGTCGATGGGCATGTATCGATGGCTAAGCCAATCGCTGTGTTTGGCTATTTGCGCTGCGCCTGTGCTGGTGGTGGTGGTGACCAGCAGTTGATACTGCGGGTAGGTTTGGGCTAAGGCTTTTAATACGGGTAAAGCAGCAATGGATTCGCCCACGGATACCGCATGCAGCCAAATCACCGGACGGGAATCGGTCAGTGGCGGAGTTATACCAAAGTGTTCGCGCCAACGTTTGCCAAAGGCAGGTTTGCCGGGCTTACTTTTGTATAAACCAAAGAGCAAAAAGGGACTGGCGATTAACATCAGCAAGGTATAAAGCAGGCGGATAAGCATGGCGGTGTCACTAAGTATTGGCAATAAAGAGGATTTTAGCGCGCAAATAGGATCAATTGCTACGCCATCGGGCATAAATCCAGTGCGTCTTAGTTTGGGTATAGGCGGCTTTTTGTTATTATGCGCTGAGTTTTTAATGTTAGGGTGGAACTGGGATTGTCGACTAAGCGTTATCTATTTTACATTGCGCAAAATTATGCCTATGCCATGTTACGCCCTTTGCAAACGGCGATTTTGGCGCGTGGCGATCAAGTTTATTGGTTTTTGGAAGGCAATGAAGTTGACCCTAAACACCTTAAGCCAAACGAGCAACGCTGGCATTCGGTAGCGGAGGTGATAGCTTGGCAGCCGGATGCGGTGTTTGTCCCCGGTAACGTGGTGCCCAGTTTTATTCCCGGACTAAAAGTCGCTTTATTTCATGGCTTTGATACCGGCAAGCGCAAGAGTGAAGGTAACAAGGGCCATTTTGCCATCCGTAATTGCTTTGATTTATATTGCACTCAAGGCCCGAGCACCACGGGGCGGTTTCAAGAGTTAGCCAAACAACATGGCCATTTTGACGTGGTTGAAACCGGTTGGGCGGCGCTGGATCCTTTGTTTACGCCTATGGCTGACAATCCCTATTTAAGTCAAGATGGCCGTAAAACCGTGTTGATGTGCTCCACCTTTTCTAAGCAGATCTCTTGTGCTCGCACCTTGTTTGATACCGTAAAAGGCCTGATGGCTACAGGGGAGTGGCATTGGCTTATTCAGTTCCACCCAAAAATGGAGCCAGAAGTGGTGCAGATGTATCAAGCATTATGTGCCAGTATGCCCAATGCCCAATTTGTTGAAACCGACAATGTATTGCCCTTGCTAACGGCGGCTGATGTGATGCTGTGTGATACCTCATCGATTGTGTTGATGTATTTAATGCTACAAAAGCCGGTGGTCACGTTTAACAATAAGATGCCGGGGCCGCATCTTTATAATATTACCCAAACAGATCAAGTACATCCTGCCTTAACCGAGGCGCTGACTCATCCTGCAGACTTGATGCAAGGGATCCGCGATTATACTGAGTCACTGCACCCGTATCGTGATGGCCATTCCAGCGAGCGCGTATTGGCCGCGGTGGATGGATTATTAGCTAAAGGCACATCTCATTTAAAAGCCAAACCAAGCAACCTTATCCGCCATTTAAAAATGCGCAAGAAATTGGGCTATTGGAAGATTTAAACATGAGCAAAAAACACAGCTTATCCGTTATCTTAATTACGAAAAATGAAGCCGACCGCGTTGAGCGTTGTTTGCAATCCGTCGCCCCCATTGCCGATGAAATTATTGTGTTAGACAGTGGCTCAACCGATGATACGGTGGCGATTTGTCAGCGCTACACCGACAAGGTCAGCATCACTGATTGGCCCGGATTTGGTAAACAAAAGCAGCGCGCATTAGATTTAGCGACGGGTGACTGGGTGCTATCAATTGATGCCGACGAAGCATTGGATGAAACCATGCAAAAAAGTTTGCTGTCATTATTATCCCAAGAGACCATCCCTTGTACTTCTTATCGTTTGCCTTGGGGGGTGACGATATATGGCAAGACCCTAAAATATGGCCGCAGTGCTCGTGCGGTACTGCGTTTATTCCAGCGCGAAGGGGCGCGTTACACCTTAGATGAAGTGCATGAAACCGTGGTGCCTGCTGAAGGCAAAAAAGGCAAACTCAACGGTTTGTTGTTGCACTATACCCAAAGGGATTATGGCCACGGTCTTGAAAAGACAGCGAAATACGCTTGGCTTGGCGCCCAAAAGTACAATCGTAAAGGCAAAAAAGCCCGCCCATTTCCAATGATATTTTTCGGTGGCGTGTGGACCTTTATTTTAATTTATTTTATTCGACGTGGTTTTTTAGACGGCAGCATCGGCTTTATTGTCGCCATGAGTTATGCCCAAGCTAACTACAACAAACACATGGGCTTGTGGCTGTTACAGCATAAAAAGCCAAGTTAAATAGAGAGATTGTAAAGGGAAGCGAGATATACCTGATTACCGACAATAATCCGCCGTTTCCTTGTTGTGACGCGTGATTTAGATTATATTTTGCTACTGATTTTTTTCTCATGGATTGGTGATGTATGAAACGGGATTGGCAGTACCTTGTCCCCCTATTCGGATTACTGGCTTCGGCTGGTGTTTCTGCGGCAAGCCCCTTTATTTCTCTGCAAGATGATTACCTTAACGGCCGTATTGAACAGCTCAGTGTTGTCACCAATATGCCTACCTTAGCTAAACCTTATAGTGTCAAATTAGTGAGGCAGCACTTAGAACAAGTTAAGCAAAGCCATCCGGCTTTGTTTCGTGTTATTGACACCCGTTTACAGCGTTATGAACAGGATTACAGTTTCACTTATGCTGAAGTGGCGGCAGGCGGTGCTAATAAACCCGATGGCGGTAAAGTGATTCCCAATGCACGTGGCGAAAAAATAGATTCAAATTTTCGCGTTGCGGCAACGGGTGTTTGGAACCCAAGTGAATACGCCGCGGTGTCGGTAGGTGGTTTAGCCTACGATGGCGAAACGGCGATTCCGGTCGACAGTTATGTCGTGATCGGGTGGGACAGCTTTCAAGTTGATATCGGCTATCGTGAGCATTGGTTTTCGCCCTTTCAAGAGTCAGCCATGTTGTTGTCAACCAATGCCAGACCCTCTGTCTCCATTGGTTTTTCTAATCCCGTGGCGTTTGAGTCACTGTGGAACTTGAAATACGACGTGTTTTTTAGCCGTTTAGAGCATACCGATGGCATGCGTTGGAATGGTGAAGATATTAGTGGTCGACCTGGTTTACTTGGTTTTCATATGAGTGTTGAGCCCATTTCGGGTTGGACCATAGGTGTGAATCGTACTCAACAGTTAGTTGATAATGGTGATCTCACCGTTAAAGAGATCCTCAAGTCGTTTTGGGATCCGACTAAGGATCAAAATGGTAACTCCATCGATAACCAAATCGCTTCTGTCACCAGTCGGATTAACTTTCAAGGTGAAACCCCCTTTTCGATTTATGCCGAATACGGCGGTGAAGACACGGTTAATTTCTCTAAGACGCGCCTAGGCAATTTGGCTGTTTCAGCGGGTTTGTTTATTCCCTTTATGCCACAGGCCTTTTTAGGTCCGAACTTCTCTTTTACTTATGAATACACCGAATTTATGCATGCTTGGTATGTACACCACGTGTTTAAAAATGGGTATACCAATGACGGCGTCGCTATGGGCAGCTGGGCTGGGGATAATCGTTATTTTGGCGATCCTGTCGGGGCGCGGGTTCATGTGGCTAAGCTAGGTTGGCAAGCTGGCGCTGAGCAACGCTACGAGCTGACCTATCGCAATCAGGATAACCAATATGATGGCGGCGGTTATAAGCATGATTACAAAATGGCCCATGAATTAGATTTAAAATATTACGGTAAGCTAGCGGGGCAAAGCTGGGGCTATCGCATTTATGGCGGTACTACGGTTCTGGATGATGATTTTATTAGAGGGGAACTAAATTGGCATTGGTAACTAAATACGGACTTTTAGCACTAGGGCTAATGACGTTCAGCTCGTCGGCGTTAGCAAGTTGGTGGCCTTATGTCGGGGCGGGAGCCTCTTACATGCATCATCGCCAACGCGGTATCGATATTGAAGAAAATAAAGTACGCCCAACCTTGCAGTTTGGTGTGATGCGAGAAATTAATCAAGATTGGAGCATGGGTACTGGGGTTGATGTTTTAGTTAAAGACATTGCCAGTTGGGGTGATTCAGGGAACTTGCTGATGTGGCGAGTGGCTAACTTTGAATATCAATTCAGCCCTAACTGGGCAATTAATGGCTACGGCGGGGCGGCAAGGTATTACCGTGAAACCTCGGCGTGGGGCTATGGCGTTGGTGGTGGTTTACAATACTACCTCAATGACAACCTGTCGATTGCGGCGGACATTAACTGGACCGATACCGACACCAGTGATAACTGGAACCCCGAGTTAACCCATAACAAAGACTTATTTGTCTGGGGAACGGTGGCGCTGCGTTATCGGTTCTGATATGCCTGTAAAGCTAAATTGAACTGTCGTCCGTTTGGTTTAGCCTCTTGTTGAAGCGCCGATGGCGCTTTTTTAGTTTAAATCGGGTTTCAAGCATCACCGGGTAGACATACACTAAGCGTTGTAGCCACAGAAGTAGCCTTGCTGATACTTTCATTGGTTGTTGGGCATCGCAATATTGGCGATATAAGTTAAGCCAATCGCTCAATTGATAAAAACTGCTCTTTCCTCTCACACGGTTCACACGCGCTTGACCTAAAAATTTATCACATAAACCCAAGCCTATTTCCTCTGGGGCTGCAATGATCAAATTGTTTGCGATAAATTGTTCACTTAGATGTAACTTATCATGAGATAAATCATGTAGGTGGCCCAGCTGGGTATTGAATGTAAAGTTCTTCAAGCCTTCTTGCCAGAACATTTGGGTGCAGTCGATGGGATAGTTAGGGTAACCGGGGCTAGGTATACCTTGGGCCTCAAGATCATAATTTTTTAGCAGTGGAATATCCCACAGCTTGAGTAGATCTTCGGTTAATCCAAAGTAGAAAAAGTCACTAAGATGAAACGCGACAGGTAAGCCTTTGGCATACTTACGGCTGAAGGTGTTTGGGATCACAATGCGTTGTTTAAAGACAGATGGGCCATCGCAACGCGTTTGGTAACGGTTAAATAAGTTTACAAATTCAGCAGATGTCAGGTAGTTATCACTTCTAAGCTTGATCGCATATTTGGTTTTAACGGCCTTTAACCCATTTAAGGTAGAGACGATCTGGCGGTTATTATTCAGCCCTTTTGGCTTGTGCTTATCGGTGTAATAACGAATATTACTGCCAGGATCTGGATTGATGATGAGCTCATCATAATCCAAGCCACTGAGATCTTGTTCAGGCCAGGTAGACAAAATAATGTGAGCCTTAGGTAAAAATTGGCGCACAGATGCGAGGCATTGTTTGGTGATATTATCATCCATTGCTCGCTGTTGATAACTGTGTACCGGTCCTTGTACCACCACAGTGATGTCACGCATGTCCATTACTTTACCTATCGATGTGTGGGTTGTGCTTACCATGGCTCTGAGCCCGCGAGTGTGAGCATGTCTAGATGCGCAGTGGCCATTTTTAAGGCAGAAAAGTTATCGAGCGCATGTTGGCGAATGATCTTTGGATCTAGTTTATCAACCAGATTGAGAGCATCTATAAATTCTGCTTTGGTGTCGCACACAAATCCAGAAACGCCATGATGGATGAGCTCTTTCATCGCGCCTCTATTGTATGCGATGACAGGCGTTCCCGCGAGCATGGCTTCAACCACGGTTAAACCAAATGGCTCTTCCCAGCGTATCGGCACCCACAGGGCTTTAGCGTGTTTAATAATGGTTTGTTTTTGAGCCCCATTGATGTAACCAAGGGGCTTAATACTAGGGTGCCAAGGGAACCAAGTTTCTGGGCTACCAAATCGTCTGCCACCGGCGATTAATAATGGGTGTTTGGTTTGCTTGGCAATATCAATAGCATCTTGGACCCCTTTTTTACTGCGTTTTACCTTCGCTAAAAAGAGCGCATAATCCTTTTTATCTTCGGAAAACTCAATTTCATCCACTGGCACACCATTGTAAATAAAGCGTTGATCGTCATGGTGGCGTGCATGTGATGCTGAAACATAAACGCGATTAGGGGATGTTTTACCGCAGGTGGAATGGATCACTGAAATAAAACGAGGGTAGCGCTGACAAAGTTGATGCGCTATCTCTGCAGTTAGCCCTCCGTGGTATTCAATATCGGTGACAGAATCAGGAATCAGCTGGCAAAGTTGCTGAAAATCCAGCTGTTTAATATCAGCGAGGATATGTTGATAGTAAGGTGTAGTATGGCCCTGTGGCGATAATGCGCTCACCATATGCCCGAGTAAACTTTGTTCTTTGGCTAACCAATCAACTAACCGATTAGAGCCACCACTGGTTGGTGTCGGGGGCAGCGCTTGATCATGTATATGTAAAATATGCCGTTCCATGGTCACTACCTATTTTATTGCGCCAGTAAACGATTGAAATACTCGATATGCTTTCGCACCGTTTCCTTGGCGTTAATTTCGGTATCTAATTTATGCTTGGCCGCTTGGCTAAATTGTTTAATTTTGGCCGGATCGTCGATGAGCTTACTCATTGCCGCAGCAAAGGCTTTAGCATCATTGGTCGGGACGATATAGCCGGTTTTACCATCATCTACCAACTCAGGTGAGCCTCCCGTAGTGGTGACGATAGACGGTGTGCCATTAGCCATGGCTTCAATGATGGTGCGCGGCAGGCCTTCACCGCTTTTTGAGGGTTGCACCTGAAAATCGGCCATGGCCATTAATGAAGGTACATCACTACGATGACCTATGTAATGGATCCGATCTGCCATGGGGCTGGCTTTCATGGCGTCAAAATACGGCTCAAAGCCGCTGCCCGCTAAAATTAAGTGAAAGTTGGGGTTATCGATGTAGTGAGTTGCTTCGATTAATACATCGATGCCTTTACTTGGACGCACATGGGCGGCGCACATGGCAATGATGTCGTTATCTGTCAGATTAAATTCACTGCGATCGCCCGGTGGCACTAAGTACCAATCCAGTTGGTGGCCTTTGTAAATGGTCACTACATTGTCTTTATTTTTCCAAACCCGTTGTTTTACATCTTCTGTGACGGCGTTGGAAACACAAACGATGCCATCAACCCGAGGGCTTAAATGGGTTAAATAAGCCGTTGGATCATGTCGATACAAGCCACCTGTGGTGCCGCGATACAGCACCACTTTAGCGCGATGGCCGATACTGGCCAAAATGGCATTGGGGATGGTTTTGGAATTAAACGCGTAGACGATGTCGTAATCGCCTTGATGCAGCTCGGCGCGCATGGCCTTAATGGTTTTGAGACAAATTTTCTTAGTCGGATAACACGCAATGGTTTTAATACCGTGTTCATTAAAGCGCGGTAAATATTCGCAATCAGGCTGTGTCATGAGTGTGACGGTGTGGCCTTGACGCACCATTTCAATGAACATTTCCGCTTCGGGACGCACGCTGTTCCAAGCATGGCGATATGAACTAGCAACCAGTATTTTCATGTTTTCCTACAATCTTCTTTCAGTCTTTTTATTTTGCTAAGTCGGCGTGATGTGTTTAAGGCTTTGGCCGGCATTGTTTAATGGCGCGTATCGCCATTAACCTTAATTGTTCCCATTGGTATGGGACATGAGTATTGGGATCGCAATACTCTTGATACAACTTTAACCAATCAATATGACTGTATTCATTGGCCCGCTTAAATTTGCGAATAGACGCTTTGCGCAGCCCTAGCCCCATTTGCTCTGGTTCGGCGATGATGATGTTGCAGGCTAAAAAGCGCTGCCAAAAGGCTAAGTCGGCTTGGTTAAAGTCAAATCGATGGGCCATTAACGGGGCTTGCTCAGTGAGCCTTCTCAGCCAAATCTGGCAATAAACCTGCTCTGCTTCTAGGGCATACTTTTGCTGGCTATGATTTTTCAGGTCAATTAATTGCTGGGCAAAAGCTTGGGTTAAAAACTCAGGCTGTTGCCAAATGCGCTGTAAATCCGCTGTCTTGCCGTAGTAAAAAAAGTCACTCGGGCTCATGATCACCTTATGGCCACGAGAGTACTTGCGAAATAAGTTAGCGTTAATCACTACTTTTTCATCAAATACTTGGTCGGCTGGATTGGTTTTATTAAACCTTTGTTGCAGTTCAACAAATTGATTGCCAATCAGAAAGTTATCGCTACGCAGCTTAACGGCATAAGGCGTTGTCACCTTGGCTAGACCGGCTTTGGTCGAGGTGATTTGGCGATAGTAATTATCGGGGCAGTAACCATCTTGGTTTTTACCCGGATCTGGGCTAATCACCAGTTGATCATACTCTAACCCGTTGAGGTCTTGTTCTGGCCAAGTGGATAGGATTAAGGTGGCGCCAGGAAGGTGTTCACGCACGCTAGCTAAGCAACGCTGGGTGATCCCTTCTTCATGGTGGCTACGACCTTGGTAGTTATTTTGTACCGGCCCTTGGACCACCACACTGATGTGTTCAAACTGGCTCATGGCGCTCCTTTTGTGATACTGACTGGCAGCTTAATCTCGGCTTAAAAAGGCATCGTACTCGGCGGGCACACCGCAGAAAATGACGTCATCACGCTGGATCAAATGATAATGAATGTCACGGCCTTGCTCAATCAGATAGTTATATAAGGGGGCGATATACAGCTCGCCTTGATCCCACTGTTCTTTTGGCAAATTAGCGTAATGATAATAGGCGTCGAGATAGTCTTGGCAGTTAGCGAAATAATACAGCCCCGTGCTGCAAAGATCTGAAATCGGGCGCTTTTCTGCCGTTTCCACGACCTTGGTTGAGTTGGCTTGCTCAGGCTTTGCAAATGACCAGTTATCACCGCTACCTTGAAACACTTCTAAGTAACCATCGCATTGGCTTTGAATAGTAGGAAAGGTAAAGCCAGGTCGAAAGGTATCTATGTTAAAGATGGTAATTGGCGTATTTTGATGCTTAACCTGCTCTAAACCTAAGGTCACGGTTTCCGCTTGGCCGCGGGTGGCTTGGGTTAATTCAACGATTTCAAATTGGTTAATACCTAACTGTTGCGCTTGCTCGGTAACAAAGGCTTTAGTTTCATATAAATCGCGGACGATAAATAAAAATGTTTCGCTGTCGAAGTAGGCCTTAAAGCTGTTAACGGCATGAGCAAAAAGGGTTTCACCGTGGGCCATTAACATGTATTTCGGCTGCTGGTAACCAGCTTTGAAAAAACGAGAGCTTAGCCCTGCCATGGGGATCACTATCATGAGGTTTCCTCGGTTAATAATTGGTATAGGCGAAACGCATTGGCCATTAAGGCTTGCTGACGTCTTGGCTCATCACTGTGAAGTGGCAGCATAGACAAGAATAATTGAATTTGCATGGCATAGAGCTCGGCGCGACTTAGGCCAAACTGGGCTTCTACTTGGCTCATAAAATAGTGTTGAGTGGCTTTGAGCTCCTTGGGCTGCAGCGGCTCAAAACGGATCTCATAGTCGGCCAGCTCTAGCTCAAAATAGCCGCCGATGATCCAGTCATAGAGGCCGATAATCGAGTGGCTTAGTTTGGCGAGATCGTAACGAACATCACCATAGATGGTTAAGGTCTCATCTGGGCTAAGGCCGCGTGGATCGATGGTTTTTATGCTGTTGGTACGAAAATCGTACAAAATATTGCTAAAGCAAAAATCGCCGTGCATCACCGAGCTAGGGCGCGCCGTTTTAGGTAAATGCGCTTCACTGAATTGCTGTAATTGGTTTAAAGATAAAGACAAGGCTTGGTTATAGCGCCAAGGTTTGCCCAGTTCCAGCTGCTGCTCGTTGCAATATTGCTGCAAACGCTGAGCGGTTTTATTGCTAAATAATTGGCTCAGCTGGGCGCTGTGGGCCTGTGCGGGAGCAGGATGCTGCTCACATTCGCTGACAAAATGTAAGCAGCCATTAATGATGCGTCGCCATACCATATCGGGCAGGGCTGAAAACACATATAACTCATTTAATGCGGTATGATGCAAATACTCTAAACGATAGGCGCAGCTAGGTGGATCTTGTGTTTGTCTTGCGCCAAGAAACTGCGGAGTAAATGTGCGTAGCATAGCTGGCAGGTTTTCGAACCAATGGGCCTCGGCGCTAATTTTTACGCTCTTCTGGCTGGATTTTTCAATCCATCTTGGAGTAATGGTCAGTTCGTTAAAGGCACGCTGGGTGGTGTACTTGGCCTTGGAACGGTAATAGGTATTAACATGGCCAAAATCAAGCCAGTTTTCAATTCTCACGGTATTGAGGCCGACTTTTTGGTGGTATAAATTCATCCCGCCATTAAAGTCCCAGTGGGCTTTGATAAGGCATTGCAGTAATTGTTTGGGCTGGCTGCATTTGAAATAGCCACTAACCACGTTAGTACTGTCGAGCTCGCTACGCACTTGATTGGTTTTTAGTAGCTCAGTTTCATCATGGGTGATCACTGCCCAGTTATAGCTATTTTCTACTTCGCTGATCGCTACAATATCATCGCCGTTAGGTAAGGCTGGGATCAAGGTATCGCCAAATAAAATACTCAATGGTTGGTCAAGATCATGACCCATTAGGTTTAATGCCGATATTAAGGAAGCGCCCAGTGAAATGCCATCGGGTATGGGCAATACCGTTACCTGATGTTGTTGTAACCAAGCTAGATCAAAAGGATTGAGTTGGTAGCTTTCGGGCACACTTAAATAAATGCGCTTACCCATAGGCGCCGATAACACCTGATGTTGAAACAAGCGTTTATTGCCAAGGGGTAAAAAAGCCGGAGGAATAGTACCGAATTCCGATTCTAACTCTTGGCTTATATACGCCGCTGACATAATTAAGAACATGCTTTTTCCTTGGCGAGTAAGGCTTCAATTTCCTCGAAGCTCATGCTGGCAAACTCACTGGGGCGCACGGAGCGGTCATCAATGTAAAAGCCTTCGTGGCCACACCAAGGTTTGCCCACGGTCACTTCATCGTAAGGTACATCATGTTTATCCAGCCAAGCGGTAATAATCGGCAAAGTGTGAATATTGATTAAGCCGACATTGCCTTGATGGGTGCGCATATTACGGGCCGTATGAATGCAAATGCTAAAGCCTTGGGCTTTATAATTTCTTAGTTGCTCGATCACGGCCATATTGGGAGCGACATTGGGGTAATCATTGGTATCGGCTAAGGTGATGGTGCCATCTAAGTCAACGACGAGTTTTTTCATATTGTGTTCCACGTTCCGCTTGTGTAATTCGTGAGTTGGATGGCGATGTACGCCTATTTTTATAAGCTCAGTATTGTGGCACAAAAAGGGCTTATTTCCTTAGTGTTCGGTGCCAAAAGTAAAATTTAAGGTTGTGAATATGTCGAGCGAGCAGATTGTAGCCGTTAAACATTTCACGCCTGACTTTTTGCGCGAGAGTGTAATGTTTGTGTTTTTTGCTATAGCCGATCTCTGATTCAATCTCATCGTCATGACATAAGCAAGGCGGCTCAAGGCCGTAGCTATCCACTTTATGGATCCAAAAGTGATCCATATAAATATCAACGGGCAGGTACCAAGTGTTGGCGTGTTTGAGCAAACTGGCTGCGGCGGTCGGCGTTAAATAATACCCTATGGTGCCCATGTGGCCTTTGTTAAAGCGTGCCACGCAAACCTGTTGCTGTTCAAATATCCGTTGTGAGCGATAAGATTTTCGACGGTGTTGATGTAAGCGAATAAAGCCCATATGTGTTGGGAATTGATCGCAAACCTGATAGAACGCCTTAAATCTCTCATCATCGACGATGGCATCATCTTCTAAAACGATGATGCTTTGCTGTTTGGTGACGCATTCTTGCCACAAAAGGTAGTGGCTGGCAAAGCAGCCCAGTTGGCCTGCGCTCAGCTTTCGACCTCGAACTTGAATACTGAGCTTGGCATTGTAGTGTTGCATTAATGGGTGATTACCTTGCGTTCGACCATCAATGGCGGAAAAAAAGTGAAATGGCAAACCGAGCCGATTGAGTTGGGCTGAAATTTGCGCGCGGCGCTCGCTCGACTGGGGCAGATTAACGATGACTATTTCAGGCATGGCTCGCCTCTTGGCGCTTAGGGCCGGAGCCAACGGGCGATTTTTCATTAGCCCCAATGAGCAATATTGCCATGACGATAAAGTATAAATACGCGATTTGTGGATGGTTGAACGGAACATCAGTCAAGCTGGCGAGGGCGAATAAGGCTGATAAACAGAGTGCCAATTTATGTTGAGGTTGCCCTCGGCTTAGCCACACCGGCAGCAGCAATAAAGTAATCAATAGCCCAAGTCCAACTCCCCCGCCTTTAACGAGCTTATCCAAAAATTGATTGTGGTAATGAGCAGGGTTAAAGCGAATTAAATGGCTCGATACTTGATCGGCTTGATGCATGGCCCTGAGTTGGTTGGCGTGATCATCACCGTGTCCCAATATAGGGGAAATAGGTGCCAGCTTAACAGCGGCTTGCCACATCTGAAAGCGCAGGCCAATTGATGTATTGTAATTGCCGCCTTGAATCGCTTGATATTCTTTCACCGTTTGTTGGTAGCGCTGGGATACCTTTGGTCCTATCAAGGTTAAGGCGAGTACGCCAGTAATGGCGACGACAATGAAGGTTTGGCGAGACACCCTAAGATGGCGAAATTGATTAGCAAACAAGATAACGAGGGCTACGCCCAGCGCAAGCCAAATACCTCGAGTTTGGCTATAAAATACGGCAATCACACTTAAGCAAAAGCTGATCGCAAAGAATATTTTTTGTTGTCTATTCTGAGCGGTAAGTAAGCCACCGCCAGCCAGTAAGGCAAGCGCTGCGCAATAGGTGGCGAACGGGATGGCATTAATGCTCCAACTCGCACGTCCTAGATGCAAGATATGTACGTTAATCAGCAAATAGACTAATGCGCCAACACTGCTCACTATCAGTAGTGGCGCTAACCAAGCCTTGCAGCGAGTCCAATCTAGAGGCACAAACACCAAAAGTACACAAGTGGCAATCAGGGCGCGCATTTCTCGCGAGCTGTAACCGTAAGACGTGTAGGAGGCAATAGCAAAAACAGTGTATATCAGTATTAGTAAAACAAACGGATGACACAGCCGCCCCTTGATTGCATCTAGGCTGACATGTGGGCTGCGATAAATACACGCAATAAGACAAGCAATGGCAACCAACACAGCCATGATTTTATGGCCATTCTTAAGCCAGAAAAGGCCTGTAAAAAGCCATACATAAGGCAAATAAATGAAACCGTTAGCAAGGTTTTTTAGCATGAGAAACTCACAAGTTATAGGGATTGGGCTCGCCATTAGGGCGGGTTTTTAACAGCCGCAAAATCCACATATATTGCTCGGGATGTTGATTGACGTAATTTTCAATGCACACATTCATCATGCGAGCGTCCTGCTCTTCGCTGTCGGTTGGAAAAGGCGATAATGCCGGTTGGATTTCTAATTCAAATTTGCCTGTGGTTAAGTTCATCATGGCAAACACAGGGACAATTTTGGCTTTGGTCAGTTTAGAGAGTTTACCTAAGCCTTTGATGGTGGCCTTTTCGGTGGCAAAGAAATCGACAAATACACTGTTTTCTGCGCCCAAGTCTTCATCGGGCAAATAGTAACCGAGATAGCCATTTTTAACCGAGCGTAAAAACGGTTTAATGCCCTGAGCTCGTTCATAAACATAACCGCCGTAGCGAATGCGTTGACGATTGATTAACCAGTCCATCACTTCATTTTTTTGTTTTTTTGCCATGGCCGAGGTGGGAATTTGCCGTGATGCGAAGATAGCCCCTGGCACATCTAAAGCCCAAGTATGAGGCACCAATAAAATCACGCTTTGTTTGTTATCTGTATATTGGGTTAGGTTTTCTAACCCCGATAACTGGGTATTGCGCTCTAGCCAGCGGTTACTGCGGATGCTTAAGCCGGGGTAAGCAAAGAGGTAGTTGCCACCCACCATCAGGCTATTAAATAAAATTTGCTCGCGCTCTTGCTCGGATTTATCCGCAAAGCACATAGCAAGATTCACTCTGGCTCGCTTGTTGGCTTTGCTGTTTAAACGTATCGCAATCTTAACCAGCACAAAGACTAAGCCGCGACGAATAACAAAAGGTAATAAGCTAATTGCCGTTAAGGTCAACACGGTTAACCAAGTGCCCCAATATTTAGGCTTGAGCATACCCCAATGAAATTGGGGGTTGTGAGCTTTAGGATCAAATTCAGTTTGCATACTGTCTCAGATTTCAAATTAAGGCGTTAGTAGAGCATCTACGGCTCATGAATAAACACAGCACCAAAATAGTGGCATAAAAGCGGTAAGTTTATCACTAATTGCGATAAATCCGAACTCGAAATAAGCCGCCTAATGGTGTTGAGCAAGGCGCAGGGGCACTTTTAAATAGGGCGCTGGTGTCGCGCCATTAATAATGTTTACCGCGCTATTGATGGCTGTGGTGATCATGGCTTCGGGTTGTTGTACCAAGGTGGCATGGATATGCCCTTGTTGCATGGCAGCCAAGGCACTTGCCGTGCCGTCAAAGCCCACAATGGCAATTGACTGATGTTGTGAAGGCCGCGCGGCGATGGCGGCGGCTGCGCCCAATGCCATTTCATCATTATGGGCAAAAATACCGCGAATGTGGGGGTGTTGTTCAAGCATAGCGGCAGTGATTTGCTGGGCTTTTAGTTGATTAAAGTTAGCAACCGATTTAATGCTACTGGGTTGTTGGTAGGCCGTCAGTACATCGGCAAATCCTTGGCTGCGATCTTGGCTTACGGAAATATCCATCGGCCCGGTGAGCTCAAGCAGGTTGCCTTGTCTTTGGGTTAAGGCCAGTAGATATTCACCCGCCATTTTACCGCCTGTGTAATTATCACTGCTGATATGTTGTGCCACTTTTCCACCATTAACGTTACGATCTATGCTGATCACAGGCCAGTGGTGCTGATTTGCATAGACTAAGGTTTTAACCGAATTGTCGGCTTTGCTTGGCACCAATAAGAGCACTTGGGCACCGGCTTGATGGGCGGCCACAATTTGCTTGTATTCATTGTCGCTGCTGCCCTTACTGTTAATCAATATCAGTTGATAGCCTCGGGCATTAGCGTGCTGGGTTGCCGAGTTTGCCATGGTTTGAAAAAACGGGTTGGTTAAATCCGGTACCACTAAAGCGATTTTCACTGGCGTGGGAGAACAAGCTTGCAGCCCTAACGATAAAGCCGTTGGGATGACTATCAAGCAAGCAAAAATTGAAATGAACCGCTGCCACACCTTATCCACCTTAATAGCGTTAATGGTTGTAAATTGACTATTCTATGAATATATCATCTGCTTGAGTCTATGCATTTAACAATCTGCACTGGAAGTCGATAAAATTTCAGTTGTGACTAAAGTTTTATTTTTGGTTTTTTATCTTGTGATGAAATGGTGTTAACAAGATGTTGCTAGTATATTTCATCTTTATATAGTTATTTATTCTGTTACCTGTAACTGCTGTGACGCAATATCTTGATGGTAAAGATCTGATCCGACACAAATTTTACGTTGTTGAGTTTGTTCAACTATTATTCATGGTGTTAAAACGGATGAGTAATAAAAAGCTAACTAAGTTAATGATGAACTTATTTTAGCGCATTTAAACAAATGACAGCATTGACGGAGAAGGGTTGCATGAACAAGTGGACAAAAACAGCGGCAGGTGTGGCCGCTTCATTAGCATTATTAGGCAGCGCAACATTAGCACATGCCGCTGACACCATTAAAATTGCCATGGCAGGCCCAGTAACAGGCCCCGTTGCGCAGTATGGTGATATGCAGTTTACCGGTGGTAATGCCGCCATTGAGATGATCAATAAAGCGGGCGGCATTAACGGCAAGCAACTTGAAGCCGTGATTTATGATGATGCTTGTGATCCAAAACAAGCGGTGGCCGTGGCCAACAAGATCGTAAATGATGGCGCGCAATATGTACTGGGTCATCTATGTTCAAGTGCTACGCAGCCGGCATCCGACATTTATGAAGACGAAGGTATTCTATTAATTACCGCGGCTTCTACCAGTCCAGAAATCACTAGCCGCGGTTATGAACTTGTGTTTCGCACCATAGGTTTAGATAGCGACCAAGGTCCAACAGCGGCTAACTACATTATTAATACCGTTAAACCGAAAAAAGTCGCGGTGATCCACGATAAACAACAATACGGTGAAGGCATTGCGTCGTCGGTTAAGGCGGGCTTAGAAGCGGCTAACATTCCAGTGGTGGCGTTTGAAGGTATCACGGCGGGCGATAAAGACTTCTCGGCGATTATCGCTAAGTTGAAAAAACTCGACGTGGATTTTGTTTACTACGGTGGCTACCACCCTGAGCTAGGCTTATTACTGCGCCAATCAAAAGAAAAAGGCCTAAATGCCACTTACATGGGCCCAGAAGGCGTGGGTAACAAAGACATTTCTGCTATTGCGGGTGAAGCCTCGGAAGGCTTATTGGTTACCTTACCGAAGAAATACGATCTAGACCCTGCTAACAAAGCCGTTGTAGACCACATCGTTGCTAAAGGTGAAGACGCAACCGGCCCATTTGTGTGGACAGGTTATGCGGCGATCCAAGCCATGGCCCAAGGCATGAAAGCCGGTAAAACAGACCCATTTGAGCTAGCCGAGTACCTTCGTGCTAACACGGCTCAAACCGTAATGGGCGACCTACAATGGGACAGCAAGGGTGACTTAAAAGGCTTTGAGTTTGGTGTCTTCACTTGGCACAAAGACGGCACCTCTACGCAAAACCAATAATCACCGTGATGGCGGGTGTTATGCCTGCCTAATAACTCAGCCTGAATGTCAGGCTGAGTCTGCTATAAGTTGAGGACATTATGTCTGAGCAGTTTTACTATTTTCTTCAACAGATCCTCAATGGCGTCACCATAGGCAGTACCTATGCTCTGATTGCCATTGGCTATACCATGGTTTACGGCATTATCGGCATGATTAACTTCGCTCACGGCGAGGTGTATATGATAGGCAGCTACGCTGCTTTTTTTGTGCTTGCTGGTTTGGCCATGTTAGGTTTTGACAGTTTAGCCCTAATGCTAATCGCCGCCTTTACCTTAAGTATTGTGATCACCAGTGCCTATGGCTGGAGTATCGAGCGGGTAGCCTATCGACCACTGCGCGGCGGTAACCGATTGATCCCGCTGATCTCTGCCATCGGCATGTCGATCTTTTTGCAAAACTTTGTCCGTTTAGCTCAAGGCTCTCGTGATATTGCCATGCCTAGCTTGATTTCAGGTGGGTGGGTGATAGGGCCGGTTGATGGTTTTAACGTGACCTTGTCTTATATGCAGGTGATCATCTTTGTGGTGACCTTTATTTCCATGTCGGTGCTTACCGCGTTTATTTCTAAATCGAAAATGGGCCGCGCTTGTCGTGCTTGCGCCGAAGATTTAGGCATGGCGAACTTACTGGGCATCAACACTAACAAGGTGATTTCCATTACCTTTGTTATCGGTGCTGCGCTGGCGGCAGTAGCGGGTGTGTTACTGAGCATGTATTACGGCGTGATCAACCCTTACCTTGGCTTTATGGCGGGGCTCAAAGCCTTTACCGCTGCGGTATTAGGTGGCATTGGCAGTATACCCGGCGCGGTGTTGGGTGGCTTATTGTTAGGTATCACCGAAGCCATTACCGCGGGCTATTTTAGCTCTGAATACAAAGACGTGGTAGCGTTTGGCTTGCTGTGTTTTGTGTTGCTGTTTATGCCAACGGGGATTTTAGGTAAACCGGAGGTAGAAAAAGTATGAGCAAATCGAGCTTTATTGATGCGCTGATCGCCTCTGCGGTGATGCTGATCTTAACCAGCTGGTTGCTGGGCTTGCAGCTAGACAATCAACCCGATGGCCTGCGCATTATTCTTAATGATACCGCTCACACCAATTGGGTGATTATCGGTGTCTTGCTGGTGTTTTTTACTCAGTTGTTTAAAGCGCCCATTAGCCGCGTGTTTGGTCAGCTTAAATCCAAAGGCCAAGATGCGGGCTTTAAGTTACCGGCACCGGAAGAAAAGCCAACCTTGTATCGCTTTATCACCATCGCCGCGTTAGCTGGGCTGTTAATTTGGCCGTTTGTCGCCTCGCGCGGCGCGGTGGATTTAGCGACCCTAACCCTGATTTATGTCATGTTAGGCCTAGGCCTCAACGTGGTAGTGGGGTTAGCGGGCTTACTCGATTTAGGTTACGTTGGTTTTTACGCCGTGGGCGCTTACACCTACGCCATTTTAAACACCTATTTTGGCGTTGGTTTTTGGACGGCCTTACCTATTGCTGGCGGTTTCGCGGCACTGTTTGGCTTCTTACTCGGCTTTCCGGTATTGCGGCTTCGCGGTGATTATCTGGCCATCGTCACCTTAGGGTTTGGTGAGATTATTCGGATTATGCTCAACAACATGACCGAGCTAACGGGCGGCCCCAATGGCATTAGCCAAATTGATAAACCTACCTTGTTTGGTCTTGAGTTTAATCGCCGTGCAAAGGAAGAAGGCGTGACCCTGTTTCATGATTTTTTTGGAATAGATTACGACTCGACCTATAAGGTGATTTTTGTCTATCTGGCGGCGGTGCTATTGGTGGTGTTGACCATTTTTGTGATTAACCGACTGTTGCGTATGCCGTTAGGGCGCGCATGGGAAGCGCTGCGTGAAGATGAAATTGCTTGTCGCTCTTTGGGGTTAAACCCAACCTTGATTAAGCTATCTGCCTTTACCATTGGCGCGGCCTTTGCTGGTTTTGCGGGCAGTTTTTTTGCGGCCAGACAAGGCTTTATCAGTCCAGAATCATTCACCTTTATCGAATCGGCGATTATATTGGCCATTGTCGTATTGGGTGGCATGGGCTCACAAATTGGGGTGATCTTGGCGGCCATTATCATGACGATTTTGCCCGAGATGGCGCGTGAATTTAATGAATATCGCATGTTGATGTTTGGTTTAATGATGGTGTTTATGATGGTATGGCGCCCACAAGGTTTACTGCCCATGACAAGGCCGAAGATGGAGATGCGCAATGGATAATCAGTTGTTACACGTATCTGGCCTGACCATGCGCTTTGGCGGTTTATTAGCGGTGAATAACGTGGCCCTCGATGTTAACGAAGGTGAAATTATATCTGTGATAGGCCCCAACGGCGCCGGTAAAACCACGGTATTTAACTGTTTAACGGGCTTTTACAAGCCCACCGCGGGTGAGGTCATTTATCGCGGTGAAGCAGTGCAGCAATTACCCGGTCATGTGATTTCACGCAAGGGCATGGTGCGCACCTTTCAACATGTGCGGTTATTTAAAGAAATGACGGTAGTGGAAAACTTACTCGTGGCTCAGCATCGTCACCTGAATACCGGCTTTTTGTCTGGTTTATTTAAAACCAAAAGTTTTCGTCAATCGGAGCGTGAGGGATTGGAAAAAGCCGCGGTGTGGCTTGAGCGCCTTGGCATGGCGGAGTTTGCTAATCGTCAAGCGGGTAATCTGGCTTATGGTCAGCAGCGCCGCTTGGAAATCGCTCGCTGTATGATGACTCAGCCTAGCTTATTGATGTTGGATGAGCCGGCCGCTGGCTTAAACCCTGCGGAAACCGACGAGCTGGATGAATTGATTGTAGAGCTGCGTGACCAGCATAAGATTTCGGTGCTGTTGATTGAGCATGATATGAAGCTAGTGATGGGCATATCGGATCGGATATATGTGGTCAACCAAGGCTGCCCCTTGGCCAATGGCACGCCAGCAGAAATCCAATCTAACCCAGATGTGATCAAAGCTTACCTTGGAGAGTTTTAATGTTAGAGCTGAGAAATGTATCGGCCCATTATGGCCAAATTCAAGCCCTACACGACGTTAATATCCAAGTAGGCAAGGGTGAAATCGTCAGTTTAATTGGGGCCAATGGCGCGGGTAAAACCACCTTGTTGATGACGATATGCGGCGACCCTAAGGCAAGCCAGGGGGAGATCTTATTTGAGGGCGAGCCTATCCATTTGCAATCGACCTCGCAAATCATGCGTAAAGACATTGCCATCGTGCCAGAAGGTCGGCGGATATTCGCTCGCCTGACGGTGGAAGAAAACCTGCACATGGGCGGTTTCTTTTTGGATGACAAGGCCGAGTTTGCGCATTTGGAGCAAGAGGTCTATAGCTTGTTCCCGCGCCTCTTAGAGCGTAAGCATCAACGCGCCGGCACCATGTCGGGCGGTGAGCAGCAAATGCTGGCAATGGGGCGCGCCTTAATGAGCAAACCTAGGCTGTTGTTCCTTGATGAGCCATCGCTAGGGTTAGCGCCCATCATCATTCAGCAAATTTTCGATATTATCGAAAAGCTGCGCGAGCGTGGCATTACCGTGTTCTTGGTCGAGCAAAACGCCAATCAGGCGCTACGTCTGTCTGATCGCGGTTATGTTATCGAAAACGGCCGAATAGTGCTTGAAGATACGGGAGCGAACCTGCTGACTAACGAAGAAGTGCGTAAAGCTTACCTTGGTGGGTAAGCTTCCCATGTTGTAGGTGTTTCCCATGCTGTGGGAGCCCCAGTAATGGGGCGATTTGATTTCAGCATTTTGTGGGAGCACCAGTTATGGTGCGATTAAGGTTTAACAATTTCGCTGCATGACTGCAGCTCCCACTCCCGCAAACTTGAATTAAAAAGCAAGCCGACCAATGACCATCATTTGATCGCCATAAAAGCCATTAAACTCGGCTTGACCGCCAATCGACAAGCTAGGGGTCAGCTGGTACATGCCACCCAGTTGTGTTTTGGTTTGGCTGCTCCACCCGTAATCGGCTATACCAATTTGCGCATTGAGTTCAATATTGTTGGCAGGGGCAAATCTAACGCCTCCCAGTACTTCTAGCCCCCAGTTAGTACTGGCATGCTTGCCCTTATCACTGAGGTTGGCCTTGCCGTCGAGAATAAAATCCATACTGGCGTTGATGGGCGTGTGAAAGCGCACCCCGCCATCGAGAAGGTAGTCGTTATCGAGTTCGGAGCCAAAGCCACCAATAAAAGCCAGTTGAGGCGTTAAAGGTTTACTGATATTGAGCTCTAATGCGCTGGGGCTTAAACCCGCTTTTAGATCGATATGACTGTAACTAAACCCCGCACTATTTTGAGCAAAAGAGAGCCCAGAAACAGGTAGAGTGAGCAAAGCAAGGCTCAGTTTTTTGGCTTTGTGCATCGTGCCTCCCAGTGAGAAAATCAATAAAGGGGCGATGTTAGCCTTTAATTGCTGAACCTAAGCTTACTCTGATGTTGTTTATGCTCGATAAAGCTGGTGTAAGTATTCAAGCCTAGCAGTGCTGTCTTGTAATCCACCGCTGCGGTTACACTGCAGCCATAATTGGCGATATTGCTCCAATAATGGCTCAAGTTGAGCGGCCAATTCGGCCTTGCTTGCGGGGGTAAACTGCTCTATTTCACGGGTTTGTTGATGCAGCATTTGCTGGCCAAGTTTGATCCCGTGTTGTAGCAATTTAGCGGTGAAGATCAATTGTTGGCGCCATGCTGAATCATGCTCTGCTGTTAGCTCATCAAGGCACGTTTGCACCACTTGCAGAGCGTTGGCGAAACCTGATTCGGTCAAATTGTTTGAGCGGCGCAAATGGCGGCGAAATTTTTGGTCGAACAATAATGGGCCAAGAAAACAGGCATTAGGCGTTTCGATAGCTAGATCAAGATAGATATTTTGCAAGCGAATCGCCCAATAGGCCGCGCGCTCGTCATGGCAAATTAAATGGTTAAGCCAATACTCTACATCCATCTCGGCATGTTTTTCTACGCCCCATGCTAAGGCGGCGCCATAAATATATCCGGCATACGGAAAGATATCTTGCTGAGCATGGCCCATGTCGCCCCATTCAGAAATATGATAACCGCTGGCGCCAAAGGCGAGGCCTGACTTGGCTGCGCGCAGCATATGGGTTTTGGCGTTATCCCAACGCCCTGAAATAGAAGCAAAACAGCAGGTGGATACCACGACATGAAACGGCAAGCCGGTGGCAGCCAGTTGCTGATGCTCTTCGTCATAAGGATGATTTGCTTCATAGCCCCAGTTAAGCAGGGTGAGGTTAGCGGGCAGTTGGCTTAAAATCTCAGGGTATTGAAACAACATGTCGCTAAATATTTGCGTGTGCAGTCCCTTGGCTTGGGTGAGAGTGAGGATCTTATTCAGGTAATCGACATACACTTGCCCCTTGCTGCTGGCTTCACAGGCGGCTTTACTGGCATCGACCCCTAAGTCCATGGTTTCATCAAAGTTTATATTGATGGTTTTACTGCTAAAGTTGGGCACCAGCTCATCAATCAGGCCGCTAACAAAATCAACTGACTGCTGGCTTAACGGATTCAAGCCAAATGAAAAGGGGCGAAAATCGCCGCGCTGGTCATAAAAGCCGGTGGTTTGCTCGGCAAGATGTTTGTATTCGGGGTGAGCTAGCCAGCGCTCCATATGGCCAAAGGTGGCGACATTGATGAGCAATTCGATACCGCGCTGTTGGCAATATTCATCTATCTGTTGTATTTCCTCTGCCGTCACCGGCGATTTATTGGCCCATACTCGCTGATGCTCACGCCAAGCAAAGGTGTGCTCGGTATAAAGTTGTAACTGGTTGATACGACAAAGTGACCAAAAATCGATAAGCTGTTTAAGATGTGCCAACGTTGGGATTTTATCGCGACTGATATCGAGCAGGATACCACGAGCCGAGTAATCGGGGGCGTCAGTGATGGTGCCGCATGGAAGTGCTTGATACTGCTGACATAACTGTTGCAAGGTTTGCAATGCATATAACTTCGCCAGTGGGCAAGCATAGTGAATGTCGACCCCTGTAGGGTGGATTGTCAGTTCATAACCCTGTGCAGGTAGTGTGGAATTTTCCTTGAGTTTCAGCCATGTCGGCGTTGGCGTCGACAGTATTATCTGATCAGGCTGCCATTGATGAGCCGGCGAAAATGCTCCCGCACTAGGTTGCCAAGATTTAGGTTGAGGAAAAAGACGTAATGACATAAGGACGATCTCAAACAGGTTAGATAAGTTAGCATACTCAAGTATGTTTTAAACTATCAAGATAATAATTTAAAATGTGTTACTTGCTAACATTACACGCCGATAAATGCCAGTTAAATAAAAGTTGCCTTGTTAACAATAAATCGACCTCAGGATCGCTTTTTAACCTGTAATTGACTTGTTTATGCTTAATGAATTTTGATTAGTGTTTAAATTTTCAAGGTTTTCTTGGTTTCCATTAGGTCGTAGATAAGTTTGTTTTTAAATTGTTAAGTTACTGTAAATTTTGGTGTTTTTTTACTTTTGTGCAAGATGGTGCTAGGCTGGATATGTTCTTTTTTGAACAAATTTTGAGCACAACATTATCATGCACAACATTAGGATGCAGACGTCAGATCGGCACCTAGACAACCAAGATTGCGGTTTACCTCTTCGGTGCGCGTCTTATTACGTCATTTAAGGCGTGACGACGAGGTGGGTTGACAGCAACGGGTGCAAACAATATAGGGAGATAATAATGGCTAAAAGTTATTTTAGAAGCTCGGGTGCTGCGGCATCAGTGGGAGGCTACAAAGCGCCAAGTTTATCAAGAAGCGGCAAGCCACAAGATATTGCTGCATTAAATGCCCCACCCACAGGCTCTTTTATGAAAACCAAGGTGGCGTTAACTCACTCTATTGTTGGGATAAACAATGGCAGTGTGATTAAGCCAGTGAAGCCGAAGTTTTTATTCCAGCCCGCCCCTGAGGGCAGTTTTTTAAAGCCTTATAAAAAGCGCCAAAGTGAATCGGAAACGGTTTAGCGTTTGACCTATGCTATCAAGCTATAGCTTGAATCCAGCAACATAAATAAAGCAAAAACGGTCAGTATCAGTGCGGTACTGACCGAAATTAAGGTTTGTTTTTGCTGCAAAAGGTTGAGCACCTGCGCCTGTCCCAAGGCGCAAGCGACCAGTAAATACCAAATAAAATCGACCCCAGATACGGTGAGGAAGATGATCACCTGGCTCACCAGCGCGTTGTCTGCATTAATAAATTGGCTGAACAAGGCGATAAAAAACAAGGCTATCTTAGGGCTCAGCAGAGCCATCAGAAAACCATCGGACCAAGGCTTGATTACTTTTTCCGCCACTTGATTTGGCTGAGTTTGAATCGTTTCGGCTGGGGTGTGATGGGATGGTGGATTGGTTGGTTTTTTTGCGCAGCGCCAGGTTTGCCAACCCAAATAGAGTAAAAACAGCGCACCGCTAAATTTGACTAGGTTAAACAATAACGGCGAATTGACCATGAGCAAGGCCACGCCTGAAACACTTAATAATGCCCATACCCCCACACCCAAGGCATGGCTGAATGCGGTGATAATACCGCCTTGGCGGCCGCTATTGAGGGTGTTGCGCATGACCAAGGCTAAGCTAGGGCCGGGGCTCATTGCCCCCAAGCAACAAATCAGAAACAGGGTAAACCAAAGCTCGAGGGACATAAGCAAGCCTCATAACCAAAAATGCCAGTATCGTTAACTTTGATACTGGCGGCAAGCTTATCATCCCAGATCCCTGTGGGAGCCCCAGTGATGGGGCGATGTGGTTTTAGTAATTATCGCAGCATGACTGCTGCCCCACAGGGTTACTTCTCCCACAGGATTGCAGCAGCCATAAGGCTTCAGTTCCCACTAGGTGGTTTGATACAGCAGTTTTAACCGCGACATCTTGGTTTTGGTTTGTTCAACCAAGCGATTATAGTCACTGACAATCTGGCTAAAATCCCCTTTAAACCGTTGCGGTTCAATACTGAATACGCCACCGTTTTCTGCTTGTTTACGAATAGCTTGATGAAACTGTTGCAAAGGCTGAAGGAACAAGCGGTGCTGGCTAATAAAGTGTGCAAGGGCCAAGATAACCGAGATGGCAATCAGTGCATACAAGGTATATTGCGTATTAACAAAGGCATTGGATTTCACTCCGAACAGGCTATGTTCAATGGCTTTAACATTGAGGGCAACCTGATTGGTGCGAGTCAGTAGCTCATCTTTTAGCACGTGGGTTTGTGCCAGCTGCTGCTGTGTGTAGTCAATTTCTTTGGGATAGCGTTGAATTAAGCTATTTAAGTTGTCGGTGATGGTGATGATCTTGTCGTTAGCGATTGCGTCTTCATCGGTACCAAAGAAATCATCGACGTCGAGACTTTCTTCCATTAAACCAAGGGGAGCAAGGGATTGGGTTTGCTTCACTTGGTTCTTAAGTTGGGTTAGCTGAAACGCGATACTGCTTTGCGTTGTTTCGCTGCGGCTGTCCAAATATTGGCTACGTAATAAACTGAGCACATGAGCTGTTTGCGCCATTTCGGCCGCCAGCATTTGGTATTGCATGGCCACACCTGGGTTGATATCCATTCCGGTTTCGCCGTATTCAGCCAATGATTTGATGTTATCGGCTAATTCACGCTCGGCGTTGACCAATACCGCTTGCGCATTGTTACCTAGCTTACCCGCGGCGCGGTATTTTTGGCTAAGGTCAAGGCGTAGCAAGGCGACTTGGTAAATGATGCTGGCGGTTTTATCGTTGTTGATTTGGCGCAGTGAGTTTTCTAACACTTCAAGCTGGGCTTCGGCCTTGGCTAAGATGGTCGCATCACCTGTGTTGAGGTAGTCGATCACCGTTTGTTTTATATCGATAGCAATTTTTGCTTTGATCTCTTGGTAACGCTGTACATCATCCTGCTGCGCTTCCAAGTTATTGGCCCCTTTAATAAAAGTTAACACCAACAACCCAGCAATCAAGCATTGGCCGATTAACGAGCCTAATAATAATTTTGGTAGCTTCATCTGCTTACATCCTTGTGGTTAAGTAACAGCGCGCATGGTAAGCACCAAGTGTGACAATTTTGTGATCTATAACAGTAATTTATCAGCCATTAGCATGATCCTAAGATAGAGGTGCGAGACGTTTTGATCTGGGCTGACCATTTCACTACAGGGGTGAGATTATGATAATCTTGCGCCAATTTTTTACCCCGTCGGAGTGTACCGTGAGCGAAAATGAAGAGTTATTAGCGCCCATCCATCAATTCTTACAATGCACCACCCCAGATGCGTGGGTAGAAGAAGCGATTAAGCCTGAGAATTTAAAGATCTTGCTGCTGGATCACTTGATGTGTGAGCTTAAAGCGGGCCAATCAGCGATGTTTTTGATCCGTAAATATGCGGTCACCCCAGAAAGTGCGCAAACCTTGTTGGATTGGTTTGGTCCCTATGAAGATTTTGCTTATCGCAAAAAAGGCGATCTCGCTAGCTTAAAAGGCAAGAGCAATATCTCGAAAAGTATTATGGCGAAAAGCGATTCGCCCTATAGCCAAGACTTGATCGATAAAATGGTGCTGTTAATCAAAGAAGAATTACACCACTTTTATCAAGTGCTAGAGATCATGGATGCGCGTGGCATTCCTTACGAGAACATTCGCGCAGGTCGCTACGCCAAGGGATTGCTAAAACAAGTGCGCAGTTATGAGCCACAAGCGCTGGTGGATAAACTAATTATTGGCGCTTATATCGAGGCGCGCTCTTGTGAGCGTTTTGCTAAGCTAGCGCCGCACCTCGATGACGACATGAACAAGTTTTATGTATCCCTTTTACGCTCCGAAGCCCGCCATTATCAGGATTACTTAACCTTAGCACAGCAAATCTCCCCTGATGACATTACTGAGCGTGTTGCCTTGATAGGTAAAGCAGAGGCTGAATTAATTCGCAGCCCAGATACGGACTTTAAATTCCATAGTGGTGTGCCGGTTTTGTAGAAGCCGCAGTAATTTGTGGGAGCACCAGTAATGGTGCGATTTGGTCTTAATAATTATCGCCGCATTACTGCGGCTCCCACAGTTCTACAGCTCCCACAGTACTGCTGCTCCCACAGGGCAGGTGTTTCTACCAAGTGTAAATCTAAGGTTAAGCAGATATGCAAATGAATCCACGCCAAGATGAGGCGGTAAAATACATCTCTGGCCCTTGCCTCGTATTGGCGGGTGCGGGCAGTGGTAAAACCCGGGTGATCACCAATAAAATTGCTTATCTGGTGCAGCAGTGTCAGTACGATCCGAAAACCATCGCGGCGGTCACCTTTACTAACAAAGCCGCCCGTGAGATGAAAGAGCGGGTCGCGCAAACCTTAGGTAAAAAGTCGGCCAAGGGCGTCATGGTTTCGACCTTTCATACACTAGGCTTAGACATCATCCGCAAAGAGCATAAGGTGATTGGCATTAAGCCGGGCTTTTCATTGTTTGATGATCAAGACTCATTAGCGCTGCTCAAAGAGCTGACGGAAAAAGAACTCAAAGAAGATAAAGATCTGTTGTCGCAATTGGTCACGCAAATTTCCAACTGGAAAAACGATCTGATCTTACCAACGCAAGCGATCAAGATTGCCCGCGGCGCGCAGGAGGTTTTGTTTGCGCAAGCTTATTATAAGTATCAACGTCACATGACGGCCTATAACGCCCTTGATTTCGATGATCTTATCTTAATGCCGACCATGTTGCTGAAATACAAAGAAGAAGTACGCAGCCGTTGGCAGCAAAAAATTAAATACCTGCTGGTAGACGAATACCAAGACACCAACACCAGCCAATATGAGTTAGTGAAGTTATTGGTGGGCGAGCGTGCGCGTTTTACCGTGGTGGGCGATGACGACCAATCCATTTATTCATGGCGCGGCGCACGGCCGCAAAACTTGGTGCTATTGAAAACCGACTACCCGAATTTACGCTTGATAAAGCTAGAGCAGAACTATCGCTCCACCCAGCGCATTCTTAAATCGGCCAATATTTTAATTGCCAACAACCCCCATGAATACGAAAAAGCCCTGTTTAGTGAGCTGCATTACGGTGAGCCGCTGCGGGTGCTTTATGCCAAGGATGAAGAGCACGAAGCCGAGCGGGTAGTGGCAGAATTGATGGGCCACAAGTTTATGAACAACACCAACTTTAAGGATTATGCCGTGTTATATCGCGGTAACCATCAAAGTCGGGTGTTAGAAAAAGCCATGATGACCAACCGCATTCCTTACAAAATTAGCGGTGGCACCTCATTTTTCTCCCGTGTTGAAATTAAAGACATGCTGGCGTATTTGCGCTTATTAGCCAATCACGATGACGACAATGCCTTTTTACGGGTGGTGAATGTGCCTCGCCGTGAAATTGGCCCTGCAACGCTGGAAAAATTAGGTAATTACGCTAATTTACGCAACATCAGCTTGTTTGCGGCCAGTTTTGAACTTGGTCTTGAGCAAACCCTAACGGGGCGTGGCTTACAAGCGGTGCGCAGTTTTACCCGTTGGCTAGTTGAGCTAAACGATCAAGCCCAGCGTGGTGACGCTGCCGAGGCGGTACGTGATATGGTGCGCCATATTCATTATGAAGATTGGCTGTACGAAACCAGCCCCAGCCCAAAAGCCGCAGAAATGCGGATGAAAAACGTTTCCGAGCTATTTCGCTGGGTAACGGGTTGGTTGGCAGGTGATGATCTAGAAGAGCCAATGACCTTGCCTCAAGTGGTGAATCGCTTAATGCTGCGCGACATGATGGAGCGTAACGAAGGTGAAGACGAAGCCGACCAAGTACAGCTAATGACCTTACATGCCTCCAAAGGCTTGGAGTTCCCCTTCGTGTTTATGGTGGGTATGGAAGAAGGTTTTTTACCTCATCAAACCAGCATAGACGAAGACAATATCGAAGAGGAGCGGCGCTTGGCTTATGTGGGCATCACCCGAGCCCAGCAAGAACTGACCTTTACCTTATGCCGAGAACGACGCCAATACGGTGAGTCAATTCGTCCCGAGCCAAGTCGTTTCTTACATGAATTACCACAAGATGATGTCGTGTGGGAGCGTAGTGGTCAGCAAACGCAAACCAAAGAACAAAAGCAAGAGAAGGGACAAAAGGGGATAGCTAACTTAAGGGTGTTGTTAAAGAAATCTTAAACACTATCAATTCTGTGGGAGCTGCAGCCTTGTGGGAGATGTTCTTTTGTGGGAGCTGCAGTCATGCAGCGATACAGTTTGAGACTAAATCGCACCATTACTGGTGCTCCCACAGATTACTGGTGCTGCTACAGCCCCTAAAGATTTTAGTCTTACAGACCGCTAATCATGAAATCAACAGCGGCTTTGATCTCATCATCGGAACAATCCATACACGTCCCTTTGGCTGGCATGGCATTAAAACCTTCGATTGCGTGCTTGTATAATGTGTCGTTGCCTTGAGCGATACGTGCAGACCAGGCTGCTGCGTCACCCTTAATCGGTGCTCCCGCTGCTCCGCTGGTGTGACAAGCCATACATTTGGTGTTGTAAACGGTTTCACCATCACGAGGGCCGGCATCCGCCACTTCAGTGGTTGCAGGTGCAACATCGGGTAGCTCACCGTCTAAGTACACATCACCCACAGGCTTAATGCGCTCAGCAATCGCTTCATCAGACATGTCGGCTGTGCTGGCAAAGCTGAGTGTTGAAAACAAGGCAAAAGCTGCCACGGTTAGCTTAGGTAATGTTAATAAGTCTTTAAGTGTACTCACGATTTGCTCCAATCTGTCACGCCTGAACAGGCTTCCTTTTTCGGTTTTTGTATAAGGGCATGGCGCCCAATTATTGCTCGAATTTTCATAGATTATAACTGCTATGTTACAAGGGATAAACATTCCAATGTGATTAATGCGCCAGTTAAACTAGAAAAACAGGGCAAACCCCAAGTATTTACGGACTAGATTTGGTATATTTGCAGCCCTTATTATTGAGTTAACACGTAAGCGTAAAGCGATTTTCGAGTGTACTTGTAATAACCATTTAGATATTAATGTGTTAGATTAACACTGCTGTCAGGTAGTCATCATGTCCAGCCAACAACCCCAACTTCAATCTAACAAGCAGTGGTTTTTGCTTTATTGCAAAGCGCGCGATGAGCGTCGAGCTCAAGAGAATTTAGCCAATCAAGGTATTGAAAGCTATTTTCCACAAATTGAGGTAGAAAAAATCCGTCGCGGGAAAAAAGTCCGCCTCGAAGAAGCCCTCTTCCCTTCCTATTTATTTGTTTTGTTGGATACCAGCAGCAGCAACTTTAATGCAGTGAGATCCACTCGTGGCGTGGTCGACTTTGTTAAGTGCGGTGCCGCCTATATGAAGGTAGCGGAAACTTTAGTCGCCGAGCTAAAAAGCGGTCAACACCACCTAGGCGTTCGTTGCCAGTTACCTGATGCGGGCACAGAAGTCGAAATTAGCTATGGCCCTTTCAAGGGCTTAACAGGGATCTTTCAAAAGTCTGATGGGGTAGAGCGGTCCATGCTACTGATTAAGATGCTCAACCAAGAAAATGAAGTGAGTATTGCTAATCGCGATTTAGCTTTGTGAGCCAGAATCCCCCCCATAATGGAGGTGACCAAGGGCGCAAATATTAAGTTTTTGTGAATGAAATAGCATAGACTAGGTTGCTCGGTTGTAAAGTATTTTGACTGATTCTTATTGAGTGTGATTGTGTTATCAGTTAGATATAAGGTTATTTCCCTTTTAAATGCTTTTGTGCGTTTTTAGACGCGCTGCTTATAGTAAGATCCTCTTCGCTGTTAAAATCACCACTTGGCCTCAGATATACCTCAAAAGGCGCAAACTTGCTGATAATAGTTTGAGTTTTTGAGCGCTTTCTGGCATCTTAGCAGCGCTTTTTACAACCCGATTATCATGATGCACAGCACTCTAAGAGCTACAACTTAGGGGCGGTAGCGTGCCAAAAATACCGGGTATACTTTAATGTCCATTGTTAGGTGATGTTATTTCCATGGATTGGTGGAAAAACGGCTTATTCTCTGCGGTTATTTTATGCTTGTTTACGACGTCTGCGGCAGCCTCACCTTGGCTTGAACCCGATGACGTATACCTACGTAGCAATCTTCAGCGATTAGCAGAAGCCGGGATCATCACTTCGTCGGTGAACACCTTTCCCTTGCCTTGGCGCGAGATAGGCCAAGAGCTAAAGCAAACTCAGCCTCATACTTTATCCAAAGAGCTGCGTGTAGCTTATATGCATTTGCGCCACGCCTTAGAAAGTGCGCAGTTAATGCGCGGCCAATCGGGCGTGAAATTAAAAGGGGCAACGGCGGCCACGCCCAGTGCTTTTGGTCAATATAACGTTAGCCGTTGGCAAACCGAAGGCTCATACAGCATGACAGAGCGCAGCTTTGCCTTTCGTGCTAATGCTAACTATGGCTACTATCATGGCGAAAGCCCTGAAATGAACTGGGATGGTGGCTTTTTAGCGGTTAACTTAGGTGATTTTTCTTTTGTGGGCGGCGCTCTGCACAAATGGTGGGGGCCAGGTTGGCAATCGTCGTTGGCACTTATGCCACAAGGCAAGCCGGCTCCAGCGGGTTACATCACTTATAGCCGCAACCAAATACCCGTGATTGATAATATCTACATTGAAACAGGCGGGGCATGGTTAGAAGACGCATCCCCTTGGGAAAAAGGTTGGCTAACACGCTTGGCGACTCGCCCCTTGCCCCAAGTAGAGTTGGGGGTGACGCATGCATATTACGATGGCCACAGTGATAACCGCGGACAAAGTTGGCTTTGGCGAGAAATCTTAGGTAAACAACAAGAAACAGGCCACCAAACGACCCTTGATTTACGTTTAACCCCTTGGGTTAATCATGCCCGCCAGCTCGCTATCACCCCAAGTGTTTACGGCCAATACCGTATTAATGATAATTTAGACCAGCAGAATGCCTACTTGGTCGGCATTGATGGGCAAACCATGGTAGGGGATGTACTGGCCCGCTTTGTGGTGGAATATCGACATAACCCACTGGCCGATAATCGTGAGCTCAACGCCATGCTGACCGGGCTAGATGAGCTGGGGCGCGGTAAAATTGTTCAATTGAACTCACTTTCCGATCAGACTTCGGTGGGCGGCTACCTGCAATTAGCCAACAACCATGAAATAAGCCTGTTCTATCACCATGAAAAATTCAGCCAATCGTATCAGCGCCTTGCCACTGAATACCGCCTGCCATTATTTAATGGCCTGTTCAGTGTGGCATTGCATGCCAGTGATGCCGATTGGCAACAAGATAAAGTTCAACTGTCGAGCAGTTGGGACTACCGATTTTAATTTTGACTCAAGCGGAACTCTAGTTAATGCAAGTTAATGGAACTCAACGAACCAAAATAAGCAAGAAGTTAGGCTATCAACTCAGCCAAGCGGGCAAATTCCTTTCGCTGATGGCATTAAGTGCGGGATTTTCTGGTTGGCTGCATGCGGCTAATCCAACGCCTGCACAAATTGCGCAATTTCAATCATTACCAAAAGCGCAGCAAGAGGCACTAGCTAAGCAATATGGGTTTGATTTATCGAGCTTGCAACAAGGTCAGACGACGCAGACACAGAGTCAAACCGGGCCGACCATTAATGAACGTGAAGTCAACGCCAAGCCCGAACGGGACATGGACTTAAAAGGTTTTGACACTACCCAAGAGTTAGAACTTTTTGGTTATAGTTTGTTTGCCGGTGAGCCAACCAGTATGGCGCCTTCACAAAGTGATATGCCGGCGCCATCAAATTACATCATGGGGCCAGGTGATGAGCTCCTAGTACAAGTTTACGGCAAGGATAACGAAGCTCATAGTTTTAAAGTCGGCCGAGATGGCACTATCGATTTTCCTAAGCTTGGCCCAGTCAATGTGGCGGGGCAAAGCTTTGACCAAGTGAAGAAAACCATCACCGAGTTTGTGCAGCGTAAAGTCATCGGTGTGGATGTGACCGTGAGTCTTGGCAACATTCGCACCATGCAAGTGTTTGTATTGGGTGATGCTTATAAGCCGGGAACATATGTTTTAAGCTCGCTATCAACGGTAACGCAAGCCATTCGTGCGGCAGGGGGGATTGATACTCTGGGCTCGCTGCGTAACATTCAAGTTAAGCGCGACGGTAAAATCATTCGCCATGTTGATTTATACGATTTGCTGTTAAATGGTGATACTTCTGCCGATATCCGTCTGCGAGACGGTGACTCTATCTATATCGCCCCGCGTGGTGCAACCGTGGTTGTGGATGGTGAGGTGCGTCGCCGCGCGATATACGAACTTAAAAAGACTGCCCCGCTTGGCAATGTGATCCGTGCAGCGGGTGGCCTTTCAGAGCGTGCATATAGCCAAAAAATCATTGTGGCTCGTGCGACCAAGTCCGGTACCGATATTTTTCACTTAGATTACACCAAATCAAAAGATCGCAACTTCACCATTCGCGCAGGCGACCGAATTAAAGTAGCGGAAGTGACCAAACAATTTAACAATGCCATTGCGCTACTTGGCTCGGTAGTTCGCCCCGGCGCTTACCCTTGGCGTCAAGGTATCCGTTTAAGTCACTTGGTTGGCGATGTGTCTCGTGATCTCACCAAAGAAGCCGATCTAAACTACGGCTTGATTGTGCGTGAAAAAAGCCTCAATGGTGATGTAGAGATCCTGCAGTTTAACTTGAGTAAAGCGCTAAAGGCCAAAGGCTCAGTGGATGATCCGGTTTTGCAAAAGCGTGACCAGGTGGTGATTTTTAATAAAGACTTGGGCTTTAGCTTAGAAGAGTTGTCGCAACAAAGTAAAACCACCACGGCGCAGTTAGAGAATATCCGCAGCAAAAGCGCCCAGCAAAAAGTCAACTTTCAACAAACCAAACAAGAAGAACAACGTGAACGCCAACAGCGCTTAGAGCAAGCTAAAAATGCCGAGATTGGTCAAATTTCCGATGAAGAATTAAATATCCAAGATCAAGCAAGCTTAAAGCTAAGCGAAGTGGACAGCTCTAATGAACTGACTCGCTCAGCGCAACAAGTGCGTGAACGTTTATTGCAACCTATCGTGGCGCAGCTATTGGCGCAATCCAGCCCAGCATCCCCGGTGAAAATTGTTGAAATTCGCGGTGCAGTGAAATTCCCTGGCGTTTACCCATTAGCAAAAGGGCAAACCTTTGCGGATTTGATTGCCGCTGCCGGTGGGTTAAAAGAATCAGCTGACTTAATGCGCGGAGAAATGACGCGTATGGTAGAGCAGGGCGGTAAGGCAAACTTAGTTCATCGTGATTTGAACCTCAAACATTTACTCAATGGCGATGTGAGCAGCGCGCTATACCTCGCAAGTAAAGACCGCATTAACATCTTTACCCGAGCGGAATGGCGTGAAGACTTATCCATCGAAGTGGGCGGTGAAGTCATGTTTCCAGGCCGCTATACCTTCTCTCGCGGCGATACCATTAACGATATCATTCAACGCGCAGGTGGGTTAACTGAGTTTGCTTATCCACAAGGCGCGGTATTCTCGCGTGAAACCTTACGCCAACAAGAAGCGCAAAAGCTGACCTATTTACATGAGCAGCTTCGCCAAGAAGTGTCTACTTTGGCCTTTAGACGCAAATCATCTAGTAACCCACTATCTTCATCGTCATCTGCGGGTGACGCCATGATGATAGTTGACCAGCTCGGTGTGGCAGAGCCGGTTGGGCGCATGGTGATAAACCTAGACCAAATAATCGAAGGCAATCAGCAACAAAATGTAATGCTGGAAAATGGCGATAAGATCTACGTGCCACCTAAACGTAACGTGATCACCGTCATGGGCCATGTACAAATGCCATCGTCGCAAATTTACGACAGCAGCATGTCGGTAAAAGATTACCTCGATGCCACGGGTGGGCCGAAAAAACAAGCCGACACCGACCGTATCTACGTGATCCGCGCCAATGGCTCTGTCATGATGCCGAACAATTCATACTGGTTTAAGCGTGGGGAAGAGCCGCTGCAACCGGGCGATACCATAGTGGTGCCAATGGATACCAACTACCTAGATGCGCTAGATGCGTGGACATCGGGTACTCAAATCCTTTACCAGCTAGGTGTCGCGTGGAGCGCAATCAAAGACTAACCTAGCCCAAACCGTGCGGGGCCGGAACCTTGTGGGAGGGGAGCTCGCTCCCCGAATAAGCAACAAGAACAAAGCGCGCATTGGACTATTTGGAGCTTTAGCCTTGTGGGAGCCGCAGTAATGCGGCGATAAAAGATGAATGGCTCGCACCATTACTGGTGCTCCTACAGAAAAATGCAAACTAAATATAGTCTTGTGTGAGAGAAACTCGCTCAGTGAACTAATAAACACAATCTTGAGCGAATTGCACTACTGTAGGAGCGGCTTTTAAGCCGCGAATATTGAGGTTTACTCACTGTTCCGATGTAAAAATCGCCTAAAAAAGGCAAACCGAATACAGCGATGATGTGCAGGTGCCAAATAATTATCACTCCATCTCTGATACTCTCACAAACACACAAACTAGATGCCCTCTTAATAAAAGATGAGCTTTGTAGGAGCTGCAGTAATGCAGTGATATAGACATAGAATTAATCACACCATTACTGGTACTCCTACAAAAACACAACTACTTTCAAATGGCTTTGAACAACAAACATGACCATAGATAACAAACCAACACAAGCGCCGCTTTACTTAACCCCAGAGATGCTACAACAACTGCAGCAACCTCAACCTACCGATGACGAAATCGACCTACGCGAACTATTTGCCGCTCTTTGGAAAGGCAAATGGCTAATCATCCTATGTACCATTATCTTTGCAGCTGGTGCCGTGGCCTTTGCTATTAACCAGCCCAACTACTACAAGGCTCAAGTGTTACTTGCACCTTCATCGGGGGACAGTGGCGGCAGCGCTCTAGGCGGTCTAGGCGGACTTGCAGCTTTAGCGGGGGTTAATATTGGTGGCGCAAAAGACGATAAAACCCAACTAGCCTTAGCCGTATTAAAATCACGTGAATTCCAAACCCGCTTTATCAACAAAAATGAGCTTAAAGTGCCTCTATTCGCTGGGCAAAAGTGGGATTCGATTAGTGGTGAGTTATTATTAAATTCAGAGATTTATGATGAATTAAGAATGGAGTGGGTACGTGAAGTTACACCTAACAAAAATCCTGAGCCATCTGACTGGGAAGCTTATAAAGCTTTTTCAACAATTATTACTGCTGTACAGAATAAAGAGAGTGGCTTAGTCACTGTCTCGGCGGAATATCTCTCACCTACTTTGGCGAAACAATGGGTAGAACTTCTTGTAGAAGATCTAAATAAGGTAATGAAAGAACGTGAGTTGATCGATACGCAGCGTAATATCGACTACCTAGAGCGACAACTACAAAATACCACCATTGCTGATATGAAAAGTGTTTTCTATCAGTTGATTGAAGAGCAACTAAAGAACCGAATGTTAGCTGAAGTGCAAGATGAATATGTATTTAAAATAGTTGATCCAGCAGTCGTACCAGAAGAAAAGAGTAAACCAAGGCGAGCACTGATATGTGTTATAGGAACATTACTAGGTGGAATGCTTGGCTGTGTTATTGTCCTAGCATGCTATTTATTTAGAAAATAGCAAAGTTCATATGATGTTCCCAAAAGATTTATGTCATGGGCTATGTGTAAAGTGATACTTAACGATCAAGGCTTTAGAAAGAATTCCGTTTCTATAGTAGGCAATAGCACATTGGAGATGGCTAAAGCGCTGAGCTAGATAGTTTAATACGAATAAAGACAAAATATGTAAGGAGTAGGCTAAGGCTATGACAAAAAAGAAAGTACTTATCGTGTTTGGTACTCGCCCTGAAGCCATAAAAATGGCTCCCTTAGTCCATGCGTTAGATTTAGATCAACGCTTTGATGCTAAGTGCTGTGTGACCGCTCAGCACCGTGAAATGCTGGACCAAGTGCTAGAGCTATTTGAGATTGTACCAGATTATGATCTTAACCTGATGAGGGCTGGGCAAACTCTTAATGATGTAACGGCAAGTATCATTAAGGAGCTTAAGTCTGTGTTACAAGAATTTAAACCTGATGTGGTCCTAGTGCACGGTGATACGGCGACCACATTCGCGGCGAGCTTAGCTGCTTATTATGAGCAAATAGAAGTTGGTCATGTAGAGGCGGGCTTACGTACGGGCAACATTTATTCACCGTGGCCAGAGGAAGCAAATCGTCGCTTAACAGGGGTGTTAACAAAATATCATTTTGCGCCTACAGAAACGTCAAAACAAAACCTCACCAAAGAAAACTTCAATCCAGCAGATATCATAATCACAGGTAATACTGTTATTGATGCCTTGTTGATGATCAAACAGAAGATTGAGACTGACGAAGATTTAAAGACTACACTTGCTGCACAATTTCCCTTCTTAGATGAAACTAAAAAATTAATATTAGTCACAGGGCATCGCCGCGAAAGTTTTGGTGGTGGTTTTGAACGGATCTGTGAAGCATTAGCTCAAATAGCCACAGCACATCCTGAAACTCAAATTCTTTATCCGATGCACTTGAATCCAAATGTAAGAGAGCCAGTTAACCGCATTTTAGGTGGAGTGGATAACATCCATTTGATAGAGCCTCAGCAATATTTACCGTTTATTTATCTGATGAGTCGAGCGCATATCATCTTAACCGACTCCGGCGGCATACAAGAAGAAGCCCCCTCGTTAGGTAAGCCAGTGCTTGTTATGCGAGATACTACGGAAAGACCAGAAGCTGTGGAAGCAGGCACCGTTAAATTGGTTGGGACAGATATAGAAAAAATCGTATCTAACCTAAATACATTACTAACCGATGATTCTGCTTATCAAGAAATGAGTTTTGCCCATAATCCATACGGAGATGGCGCGGCTTGCCAACGAATTTTGAACGAATTAGTTAAATAAGTTTTGTAGGAAAAAGTATGTCATTTGAAACAATTTCAGTCATCGGCTTAGGATATATTGGCTTACCGACTGCCGCTATGTTTGCTTCGCGCAAAAAAAAAGTCATTGGTGTTGATGTCAACCAGCATGCAGTTGATACCATCAATCAAGGTAAAATACATATCGTAGAGCCTGATCTAGATATGATAGTTCATGCTGCGGTGACCGAAGGGTATCTAAAAGCGGTAACAACGCCAGAGCCAGCTGATGCATTTCTAATTGCTGTTCCTACGCCATTTAAGCCATGTAACGAAGGTGAAATCCCAGAGCCTGATTTAGGTTATATTGAGTCAGCTTGTAATGCTATCGCACCAGTATTGAAAAAAGGTGACTTAGTTATTCTCGAATCAACGTCACCAGTTGGGGCAACTGAGCAAGTTGCGCAATGGCTCGCCACTGCTCGTGCGGATTTGTCTTTCCCACAAGACGCTGGTGATGAGGCGGATGTTAATGTAGCTCACTGTCCAGAGCGTGTTTTACCTGGGCATGTGGTGCGAGAGTTGGTTGAAAATGACCGTGTCATCGGTGGTATGTCACCTAGATGTTCAACGCGTTCAGTAGAACTTTACAAGACATTTGTACAAGGTGATTGTGTTATTACCAATGCACGTACTGCAGAAATGGCAAAACTCACAGAAAATAGTTGTCGTGATGTTCAAATCGCATTCGCCAATGAGCTTTCATTGATTTGTGACAAACTAGATATTAACGTTTGGGAACTGATTTCGCTGGCTAACCGTCATCCACGCATTAACATTTTACAGCCTGGACCGGGTGTGGGTGGCCATTGTATAGCTGTGGATCCTTGGTTTATTGTTTCAAAAACGCCTATTGAAGCTCAGATTATACATACTGCTCGTAAGGTTAATGATAGTAAGCCTGGCTGGGTAGTAGATAAAACCAAAATGGCCATTGTGGATTTCTTACAGGAAAATAGCGATAAGACCGCAAAAGAAATCACAATTGCATGTTATGGCTTAGCTTTTAAACCTGATATTGATGATTTGCGTGAAAGTCCTGCAATGCAAATAGTACATGAAATTGCTTCTTTCCACACAGGGAAAGTAATTGCAGTTGAACCTAATATTCACCAATTGCCAAGTTCATTGGAGCAAGTTGAGCTTCAGAGCTTTGACGTTGCAAAGTCGACTGCGGACATCCACGTAATGCTCGTTGATCATAAAGAATTTAAAGCGGAGTCACTCAATTCAGCATATTTAGTTGATACCAAGGGGATTTGGTAATGAATGCTATTTTGCCATTAATTGGCCGTACTGAAGCCTTATTCACCAAAGACATTGAAAGTCATGAAGCAGTTCTATCCCGCATTGTTTCTGAATCAAGTTTCCTTGTTTTAGGTGGAGCTGGTTCAATTGGCCAAGCTGTCACTAAAGAAATCTTCAAACGTAATCCGAAGAAATTGCATATTGTTGATATCAGTGAAAACAACATGGTCGAACTAGTTCGAGATATCCGTAGTTCATTTGGTTACATTGATGGTGATTTCCAAACATTTGCTTTGGATATCGGTTCTCTAGAATATGACGCATTCATTAAAGCTGACGGTAAGTTCGACTATGTATTGAACTTATCTGCGCTTAAGCATGTTAGAAGTGAAAAAGACCCATATACCTTGATGCGCATGATTGATGTGAATGTGTTTAATACAGATAAAACCATTCAGCAGTCAATTGATGCTGGTGCGAAAAAATACTTCTGTGTGTCGACAGACAAAGCAGCAAACCCAGTCAACATGATGGGGGCATCAAAGCGTATTATGGAGATGTTCTTAATGCGTAAAAGTGAGCAAATGCCAATCTCGACTGCCCGCTTTGCAAACGTTGCGTTCTCTGATGGCTCGCTGCTTCACGGGTTTAACCAGCGCATTCAAAAGCGTCAGCCTATCGTGGCGCCAAATGACATTAAACGCTACTTTGTAACTCCTCAAGAATCGGGTGAGCTTTGTTTAATGTCTTGCATCTTTGGTGAAAACCGTGACATTTTCTTCCCTAAACTGAGTGAAGCGCTACACCTTATTTCGTTTGCCGACATTGCGGTGAAATACTTAGAGCAACTTGGTTTTGAACCTCACCTTTGTGAAACAGAAGAAGAAGCCCGCCAACTTGCACACACACTTCCAGAGCAGGGTAAATGGCCATGTTTGTTTACAGCGAGTGACACAACGGGTGAGAAAGACTTTGAAGAGTTCTTTACTGATAAAGAAGAGCTGGATATGTCTCGATTTGAGAATTTGGGCATCATCAAAAATGAACCTCTTTATGAGCAAGAGCTACTTACTTTGTTTGAAAAGCGTATTGCTGAGATGAAGTGTGAGCAAGCTTGGACTAAAGAAGGTATTGTGAAATTGTTCTTCACTATGATCCCTGATTTTGGACACAAAGAAACAGGCAAATACCTCGATAGTAAGATGTAAGTGGAGTAAGTAATGAACGCGACATCTATAGTTGAATTTGTTAGAGATATTTACAAAACCAACGAGTTTATACCATTACATGCTCCAAAATTTGATGGTAATGAAAAATCTTACGTAATGGAAACGATTGAAAGTACTTTTGTTTCTAGCGTAGGTAAGTTTGTTGATGACTTTGAAAAAAAAATTGAAGCTTACACTGCTACCGCTAAAGCGGTAGCGACAGTAAATGGAACGGCGGCATTGCATGCTGCATTGTACATGGCTGATGTTCAAAGAGGTGATCTTGTCATTACGCAAGCACTGACTTTCGTCGCAACCTGTAATGCTCTTTACCATATGGGCGCAGAGCCGATTTTCGTGGATGTTTCTCCTGTCAGTTTAGGTCTTTGTCCTAAAGCCGTAGAGGCTTTTTTAAATGAGTTCGCTGAGGTAACAGAAACGGGTTGTATTCATAAACCAACCGGTAAGCGAATTAAGGCTGTTGTGCCTATGCACACATTCGGCCACCCAGTAGAGCTTGATGAATTAGTTGCTGTTTGCCAAAAATGGAATCTTACTTTAGTTGAAGATGCTGCAGAAAGCCTAGGGTCTTTCTATAAGGGCAAGCATACGGGAACTATAGGTAACTTTGGTGCTGTCAGTTTCAATGGTAATAAGATCATTACCACGGGTGGTGGTGGTATGGTTTTATGTAAGACTCAAGAATTAGGTGCGCGTACTAAGCATGTTACAACGACAGCGAAAGTGCCTCACCCTTATGAGTTCTTTCATGATGAACCCGGTTTCAACTACCGTATGCCAAACCTGAATGCCGCTCTAGGTTGTGCTCAGATGGAGGTCATCGAACAGTATTTGAAGAAGAAGAGGCTACTTGCAAAAAGCTACGACGGTTTCTTCAAAGGTACAGATATTAAACTTGTCACTGAACCAGAGTATGCAAAGTCAAACTACTGGTTAAACGCGATCATTTGTCCAGATAAGGTAAGTCGTGAAGAAGTACTTACAAGCACAAATGGTTCAGGTGTGATGACTCGGCCGATTTGGCAGCTAATGCACAGATTACCTATGTATGAGAATGCATTACGCGGTGACCTTAAGTATTCAGAATTTATTGAAGCGCATCTAATAAATTTACCTAGTAGTCCATTCTGATGAAAAAAAAGCTCATCTTGCTTGGTGGCGGTGGCCATTGTGTTTCGTGTATTGATGTTATTGAGAGTGAATCAAAATACAAAATACATGGGATTCTAGATACCGCTCAAAATGTTGGCAAGACTGTTTTGGGGTATCCAATTTTAGGAACTGATAACGATATTTTAAAGTATGTGAGAAAAGATTACTTTTTTTTAATCACTATCGGTCATATAAAGAGTAATAAGGCTCGAAGAAAACTATTTATAGAAATTACTAAGTGTGGAGGTAAATTTGCCACTGTCGTTTCTAGTCGAGCATACATAGCTAATTCTGCCTCAATTGGCCAAGGAACAATAGTGATGCATGACGCTTTAATTAATGCAAATGCTCGAATAAAAGAAAATTGTATTATTAATAGTAAGGCGTTGATCGAGCACGATTCTTTTGTTGATTCTGATTGCCATATATCTACTGGAGCGATAGTAAATGGAGGTGCTTGTATTGGTCATTCATCTTTTATTGGTAGTGGGGCGGTGGTTGTAAACTCTGTATCTGTGCCTGCTTCGCATTTTGTTAAAGCAAACTCAATATTTGTAAGAAAATAACCATGAATATAGACGATCTATGCATCTCCACAAATTGTAGTTTACTGATGGCATTGAATAAGATGGATGCTATCAAAAAAAAATTGTTAATAATAAAAGATGAATATGGAAAATTTCTAACCTTAATTAGTATAGGTGATATTCAGCGTTCTATTATCAAAGGCCATAATCTAAATGACACGTTAAGTGAAATTAAGATAGATGAAAAAATAACAGCAACTACTAAGGATTCGGATGAAAGAATAAAGTCCCTTATGACTTCTATGAGGGCCGATTTTATGCCTGTTTTGAATGGGGATAGAGACTTATACTCAGTGGTTTTTTGGGAGGATGTAGCTGAAAATGATGAGATTTATCCTAGGACTAAGAATAATATTCCTGTGGTTGTAATGGCTGGGGGAAAGGGAACTCGCTTAAAACCACTCTCGAATGTAATTCCTAAGCCTCTTGTTCCGATTGGAGAAAAAACGATACTAGAAGAAATTATTCATCGTTTCAAGAATGCCGGGACTGAAGACTTTTATCTATCGGTTAATTACAAAAAAGAAATGATAAAATATTATTTAGAGAGTGTCGGGGAGTCAGAATCCATAGAATATTTTTCTGAGACTGAGCCTTTGGGTACAGCGGGGTCACTCAGCCTATTAAAAGGAAAGTTAAATAGCACCTTCTATGTAACGAACTGTGATATTTTAATTGATCAAGATCTTAGTGAACTATATAGCTATCATGTCGAAAACAAAAATGAAATAACGCTTGTTGCAGCAATGAAACAAATTTCAATACCGTATGGTACCGTGCTCTCTGGTAAAGATGGCCTACTGGAAGGTATGCAAGAAAAACCGGATTTGTCATTCAAGATAAATGCTGGTGTATATATACTAGAGCCTCACTTACTTGATGAAATCCCTAAAGATCAGTTTTACCACATTACTGATTTAATAGAGAAGGTTCGACGACGCGCTGGGCGTGTAGGTGTTTTTCCAATAAGTGAAAAATCTTGGCTTGATATCGGTGAGTGGCCAGAATATATAAAGTCAGTTTCTCAGCTCGATGGAGAGCCTAATCTCAACTTTTTAGGTTTATAACTGATGAAAAAAAGGATTCTAATAATCGGTGATGGGAACCATCAGTTTAATAAGCACTTATCGAAATATTTGAGAAGAGACTTAGAGTATTCTGTAGATGTCATTTCTTTTTATAAAGTAGAAGATGGAAAAACTTTTTTCGATAAAATATATGATATAAAACCACCTCGTCTCACTTTTAATACGTTCAAAGTCCTCTATATATTAATAAGGGTTTACGCTTTTTTACTTACGAAAAGCCACCGTTATGAGTACATATCATTACAGTTTTTAAGGCCGTTATACTCTAAGTTGCTCAGCTTACCTTTTTTAAGGCATAAAAAAATCATCGCTTCAGTATGGGGGAGTGATTTGTTAGGTCAACACCTTACTGAAAAAGAAAAAATAAACATTTTTAGTAAGGTCGGTAAAATAACCTGCGCAACCTCATTCATAAAAAATAAAATTCAAGCTTTAACAGAGACTGAAGTAAATATAATAAAATATGGCTTGGAACCTTTAGAAGCAATAAGGAAAGATACTAGCACTAAATCCGAGGCTAAACGGTACTTTGATATATGTGATAAAAAGATTACTATTGCAGTAGGTTATAACGGGGCTAGAAGACAAAGACATTTAGAGTTTATTCATGCTTTACTAGATACGCTACCGGAATATGATTTTAAAAAGTTATTTTTTCTTTTCCCTGTTACTTATGGAAGAGATGAGTTATACCTAGAAAAATTAAAGTCTGTATGCGAAGGAAATGGGATAAATAGCTTGTTTTTTGATGAATTCATGACTGAAAAAGAAGTTGCTAAACTCAGAATCTGTTCAGATTTCTTCATCAATATTCAACCCACTGATGCGATATCTGGAGCTTTACAAGAACATATAATGGCAGGAAGCAAGGTAATTTGTGGTTCATGGTTAAACTACACAACGCTAACTGATCAGGGAATTAACATTACATTTGTTGACAGCATTGACTCAATAGCTGGCTATCTTTTTGACGTTGAAAGTTTAAAGGAAAGAGATGATAAAAACGCTAAAGTAATTTATAGAATTAGCAGCTGGGAAAATTGTATTAAAGGGTGGGGAGATGTGTTTGGTGAATAAGTTAATTAAAGCTTTTTTTAATAGAAAAAAGGAAGGGGTTAAATATAAAATTGGAAATAAAAAGTTTCACAATAGCTTAATAGATAGTTTGGTTCCATCTCAGGTCGAAATTGGAGATAATTTTATTTCTGCTCCTAATTCGATCATATTAGCTCATGATGCAAGTTTATATATACATTGTGGTTTGTATCGAGTTGAAAAAACTAAAATTGGAGACAATGTGTTTTTAGGTGCTGGAGCTATAGTTCTCCCAGGAGTCTACATCGGGAATGATGCAATAATAGGTGCCGGATCAGTAGTTACGAAAAATGTGGAACCAAAAACTGTTGTAGCGGGCAACCCTGCGAAGTTTGTTTGTACTGTAGAAGAATATATCTCTAGATGTCGAAAAAAAAATACCTTATATGAACCACCAGTCGGATTTAAAAAACAATTTTCTAATGAGAAAATTGATGTGTTAGATATTGAAAATTTTGACAAAACAATTGAAATGAAAGTTAGAGCTAATGAGTCTTAACTTTATAAAAGGCTTCATTGAAAGAGGTGGTGCTTGGGTTTTTGGATCAAGCCTTCTGGTAAAAATTTTAGCCTTTATTTTATCAATAGTAGTTGTTAGATTGGTATCAATCGAAGAGTTTGCAATAATCTCAATATATAAGAATTTCTTTTTGATTGCATTGCCTCTTCTTGGCTTAGGCTTAAATCATTCTTTGCTCTATTATGGTAGCAAGCATAGAACCAAAGCAAAAAAGAGCTTATTGCTACTGAAGTGTTTAATAACAGCAATATTCGTTTTACCGATTGTGTTTCTTTTGTTGTATTTAGTAGCTAGATTCATTCCAAACTTTTATTTTAGTACAACTATCTTCACATATGCTTTTTTTTCTTACTTTTCTTTGTTTTGCTTTGGTTGTTTTCTTAACTACTATAGAATAAGTGAGGATAATAAACTATTTTCGAAAATCAACTCTTTTTATTCGTTATTTTCATTGTTTGTAATTTTATCTTTTGTTAGTTTTAAGGCCGATGCTGAAGGCTATTTTATAGCACAGTTTTTATCGTCTTCTATTTTTTCTGTTTCTCTTCTCTGCTTTTTCTGGTCTGACTGTAAAGGGTTAATTAAGATTTCTTACTTTAAACGATTCGGCTTTGCGGACTCTAATCATATAAAGTATGGTTTCGTGGTAGCATTAGGTTCACTCGCATCGCAACTTATGCTCGTTGCTGACACTTTTATGTTATCTATTCTTGGTGAAGAATTAAGTGATATTGGGATTTTTAGTGCTGCTAGTTTTGTTTTTATTAGTTTGCTCTTTATTCCTTCCGTATACATGACGACGGATTTTGTCCATATAGCTAAGTGTAACGAGAAAGAAGTTAGGATATATTATAAATCATATTTTTTCGTTATGTTTCCGGTTGTCACTATTATGGTTCTTCCATTGCTTCTTATTCCGGAATTTATTTTGTATACAATTTTTGGTGAGAACTACATTAATGGAAGTGATTGCCTAAAATATTTCTCTATCGCATTACTTTTCTCCTTTTTAATCCGTACTCCTATTGGTAATATTTTAAGTGCTAGGGGCTATGCAAATATTAATGTTGGTATTGCGATATTTTTCTCTATAGTTAATATGGGTTTGAATTTTATTCTTATTCCAAAATATGGTATTGAGGGAGCTAGTATCGCAACTACAATAACTATCTCCATATCCAGTATCGTATCCTTATTTTTTTTAAAAAAGAAGCTTGGTTAAACATGATAACATACTCTTTATATTCTAATCACCTAACACGTGGGGCAACTGAAATCTCTAATTTTAGTGAATTTAAGCTTTTCTCATTTGGTGATTACTTGTTATGTATACATGGTGAGAGTAAGTTTGTTGATGATTGCATAACTATTGATTGCGAAGATTACTTTTTCTTTTTGGAGGGTATTGTTCTCAATAAGAAAAGCTTATCCAAAAATTATGATTCTTGGGAAAGTTTTGTTAATAGTCAGATCTCTATGACTTCAGAGCAGTTATTATGGGATAAGTTTAATGGCTCTTTTAGTGGTCTATATTTTTGCAAAAAAAGTCAAGTTTTGATGTCATTTAATGATCATATAGGAAGTAAAGCTGTTTATTTTTACCTAAAAGATAATGATTTTATTTTGTCAAACAAAATATCTTTACTTCGTACAATTCTTAACTCACAGTTCAACAGAAAATTAAAGATTGAGGATGAGTCTGCATATAGTTTGCTATCATATGGTTTCACCTTAGAGGGGAAAACCCTCTTTCAAAACGTAGCCAAGTTATCACCAGGAAGCTATTTAAAGCGAGACTTTAACTCGCTTACTGAAAGCTCTTATTTTAGGTTTTGCAATAATCCTGACCCATCCATATCATTTCGTGATGCAATTGATATAGTTGACGAGTATTTTACTACTGCTGTTAGGCTACAGTTTGAGAAAGATAAGGAATATGGTTACGCACATCTGGTGGGTCTTAGTGGTGGTCTCGATTCTAGAATGGTCACAATGGTAGCTAATGAGCTAGGTTATATCGACCAAACTAACTTTACATTCTCCCAGAGTGATTATTTAGATGAGTCCATCGCCAAAAAAATTGCATCTGATTTACAGCATGAATGGATATTCAAATTCCTCGATAATGGAAGCTTCTTAAAAAACTTGGATGAAGTAACTAATATTTCTGGTGGAGAAGTGCTTTATTATGGTTTATCACATGGCCTGAGTATATATAGCTTATTGAATTTCGAAAAATTTGGCTTATTACATACTGGACAACTAGGAGATGTAGCTCTCGGGACATATTATAGTTCAGATGATTTTGACAAACGAATCGCTTCTGGCGATGGCGCTTTTAGCAAAACTTTTTCTGATAAGGTAAATATCGACATTAATAAATACCCCAATCAAGAGCTTTTTAATTTCTATAATCGAGGATTTTCTGGTATCAATTGTGGTCTTAAGCCAATTCAGGAAAAGACTGAAACCTTCTCTCCTTTTTATGAAAAAAACTTTCTTGAAGCTTGTTTGAAAATTCCACCTGAAATTCGATTTGGACATAATTTATATAAGGAATGGATAAAAGCAAGGCACCCTAACGCTGCTAATTATATTTGGGAGAAAACGGGAGAAAAAATTGCAGCTAAAACCATTTGTTTCAAAGGGAAGAGGTTTACTATATCACAGTTTTTTAATATTTTATTTTATAAAACTACAGGTTACCAATACAGAGGTGTTGACTCTAAAAGGCATATGAATCCATATGAATATTGGTTGAGAAAAAATCGCTCATTAAGTAAATATATTGATGATTACTATAATGAGAATATTTCTTTGTTTCAGGATGGTGAATTAAAATCGGATATTGCTGCACTTTTCGATAACGGAAGTGCTCTTAATAAGCTCCAAGTTGCCTCTCTTCTTTCAGCTAAGAAGGTTTTTGAATAGTAATTTTATGTCTTTAAATCAAGAGCTAGCAGTTGGTGTACATCTTGTTATCATTTTTATTTCTGTTTGTTTGGAAATATACCGTTCATCTTTAACTAAAAAAGCGAATGCATTTTTTATTATCAACTCTGTTTTGGGTTTATATTTGGGCCTAATACCTATAGCGTACATTACACTCTATCCATATTTTTCTACAACTTTTTACTATACTCCTGCACACATCGCTGTGACGGACTTTTCAGTTGATAATCCACTCTTTACATCAATTGTTATACTGTTGGGCTACACGGCAGTAGTGGTATCATACTTTTTATTCTTTAAATCAAAATCAACAGTGAAAGAAAGAAACTATTTCAATAGCTTTAATGTTGTCTATATTAGGTTGTTTTGTTATGTATTCGGATGTTTTTCACTATTAGCTCTTTTTGTTTATGTTAATAGTTTTGGTGGAGTTACTGAGGCAATTGTTAGTGCTAGTTTGATTCGACGACACGATGGTGAGACTTCTTCATTTACTATTTTGCGCTACATATACCCTTTGGTACAGTCTGTTGCTATATTTTTCTTTTGTCTATTTCTTCATGCTCGCAAAAAAACTGATTTATTTCTTTTTTTTGTTTTTTTTATTGCTTCAATAGTTTTTTTACTTGTGAATGCCGGGAGATCCAATGTTGTTGTTTTCTTCGGAGTGTTATTTATTGGGTGGCTTTCATATAGAAATACATTCTCTATTGTTAAACTATTCCCATTCGTTTTACTTGGTCTAAGTTTAGCTCTCTTCGGGAATGAGATATTCACCCTTTTATCTGGAGAAGAAGCAGCATTTAAAACTGATTTTTTTCGAATTTCTTTAAGCTTGACTAGAGAGCTATCTCATGTTTATGTTAATTTGTTAAAGGTCGATAGCTTTACCCTTTCAGGTGATACTGGAATTCTCTATTTTCAAGACCTATTAGTTTCTATGTTAGAGATTTTACCTGGTGGGATTGAGAAAGAAATTTGGCAAGATACAGTTAATCCAACGAAACTTAATACCTTTAATTTTTCCCCACCACCTGGTACTGGAATTATTGTTGACCTTTTTACCTATGGTTACTATCAGTTTGCTATATTCGGTGTAGTATTTGTTTCTTTTATATTTGGTTGGTTTTTAGCTGTCTTGGATAATTTCTTTATTAAGGGGGATACAGCTTTTCATGGAGTTCTACTCGTTTGGGCGGGTTTTTTCATGATGGGGGTTTTTACCTCTTTAGAGATTAAATCTATCATTCTAGGTCGAGCTGCTTATTGGCTGCCTTTACTGTTTTTTATTATAATCTCCAAAATATCTTGGAGTAAGAAGTGCTAATATTTCTAGAGGTTTTTTATGTCATGTCGTATCTGTATAATCAGCCCGGTACATACTCAGGAGGATATTAGAGTATTTAAGAAAGAGCTTTCATCACTCATAAATACCTTCTCGGATGGAAAGTTTTTATTAATTTGTAGGTCAGGCCAGTCAGAGCAAGTTTTTGACAATGATGTCAATCTTTTTTTATTAAATTATTCTAACCGACTTTCTAGGTTCCTTTTCCAGCCCAAAATATTTATTAAAGCTTTAAAGTTCAATGCGGACATTTACCACATCCATAACCCTGATTGTTTGATTATCGGCCTAGCTTTAAAATTATCTGGTAAAAAAGTTATATACGATACTCATGAGAATTTTAAGAAGAAAATTCTACTAAGAGACTGGATTCCAAAAGCTCTTCGTATGGTTACTGCGAGCAGTGTATTCTATTTAGAAAAGCTATTGACTATGGTTTTTGATGCTACGATAGTCACGCAAAAAGAGCAATTGAGTCAATATCAGCGCTCCTTTCTAGTCGGTAATTCGCCTCTTTATAGCAATGAATATCTAGCTGTTTCGAAACAATATCGTCATAGCAATGTTATGAAGTTAGTTTATATTGGGGGGGTGAGTGAAGACAGGGGGTTAACTAATATGCTTGAACTCACTAAAAAACTTAATAAAAAAATTCCAACTCAACTTACCCTTATTGGCCCAACGATTAACTCTATGACGCAAGATGAAATTATTGAAAGAGTTAGTAAGTATGATAACGTTTCCTATAATGGCTCTCTCCCACAATCTCAAGCCTTTAATTTTGCAGCTACTTGTCACTTTGGTCTTATTATGCTAGATGATGTAGCTGATTACAAGGATACAAATCCAAACAAGTTATTTGAATATATGATGCTTGGTATACCTTTTATTGCTAGTGATTTTAAAAACTGGGTAGACTTAATTGCTTCTGAAGAAGCTGGTATATTCTTAGACAGCAGGAATGTCACTGATAAAGTAGTTGATAATATAATTTCCATATTTTCTAATACCACTGTCTACTACAATATGGCTCACAATGGAATAAGGTTTATTTCTGAATGCTATAATTGGAAAATCATTGATGAACCTACTTTGATAAGTATCTATAATAAGGTCGTTAGAAAGTGAAGATTTTATACATTGCTGGCCTATATCGAAAGAGGTCATGTTCAGCATCAATTAGAAATGTTGCTTTAACTAATGGTCTATCGTCACATGGGTGTGACGTTAGTGTTCTTACTGTCAAATTCCCTCCTGAGGTACTTGACCCTTTCTTGATGTCCTCCGTAAATGAAGATATCAATGTTATTGAGGTTGATTCCGGTTTTATATCATCTTATATTCCTACAACATATCGAAACGAAGGCAACTCAGTCCATAAAACAAACATCCTCAAAAAAGTTATTAAAGAATTTCTTTACTTCCCAGGGGTTGATAAGAAGTGGATAAGTGCTATAAATAGTGAATATTTTACTGGTTATGATCTTATTATTAGTTCTTCAGATACAAAAACTTCTCATTTTGTAGCTAGAAAAATTATTAAAAATACTCCTACTCGTTGGCTACAAATCTGGGGTGACCCCTGGGCTGACGATATAGGTTTAAAAAACTTTTTTGTAAAGTTAAGGGCTCATTTGGCTGAGGAAAAACTACTTAACGGGGCTGATTATATAGGATATGTTTCTTTGCCAACAACCAATAGAATGAAAGATAAATTCCCCTATCTCTTGGATAAAATTAATTATATCCCTCGAAATTTTTTCAGTGTAGTTGAAAAAAATATTACCCAAAAACACATTTTTAAGATCTCATACACAGGAGTTCTCAATGGTCGTGATGTTGAGCCAATTCTCGAAGCTATCGAGTGTTTTAATAGTAATTCATCAGTAATTGTGAGTTTAGATGTTTTTGGAAGAGCTACAGTTGAGCAAAAACATTTAATCGAGGCTTGCCCATTTTCAGAGTATCATGGCGAGGTTAGCCTTCAGGATGTTCTCAATGTCTTTAAATCATCAGATGCATTACTTTATTTAGGTAATGCAGCGGGAACATCACAAATTCCAGGTAAACTTTACGACTATTTTGGAACTAACTTACCTATTTTAGCTCTAGTTCAAGATTTACATGATGATGTATCCACCTTTATCCTAGACTCTCAACGTTGCATCGTTTTTCAAAATATAAAATCAAAAATAAATTTCAGTGAACTTATATCTAATAGGGATTCCTTTTCTGTTTTAGAACAGTATTCACCAAATTCCGTAGCGTCTTCTATTCTAAAAATTCTAGAGTCTAAGTAGTTCTGTATGCATATTTTATTTCTTACCGATAATTTCCCTCCTGAAGGTAATGCTCCAGCAACTAGAACGTATGAACATGCTTACCGTTGGGTGAAGAAAGGATGTCAGGTAACGGTTATTACTTGCGCCCCCAACTTTCCAGAGGGAAAGGTATTTCCTGGATTCAGTAATAAGCTTTATCAGGTATCAGATATGGATGGGATTCGAGTCGTCAGGGTTAAAACTTATATCACAGCGAATGAAGGCTTTGTAAAGCGAATATTGGACTATATGTCTTTTATGCTTTCAGGCTTTATAGCAGGCTTATTCCAAAAGAAACCTGATGTCATCGTTGCAACGTCTCCTCAGTTCTTTTGCGCTTGTGCCGGGTGGGCGCTTTCTGCGATAAGGCGTAAGCCTTTTGTCTTTGAACTACGAGATATCTGGCCTGCGTCGATTACTGCGGTGGGCGCAATGAAAGACAGTATGGCTATCAAGGTACTGGAAAAGATAGAACTTTTCTTATACCGAAGGGCTACATCTATCGTTTCGGTAACTAATTCCTTTAAACGTGATCTCATCGAGCGGGGGATCGTCGGCGATAAGATCGAAGTTGTATTAAACGGTGTCGACCTAGATAAGTATCAACCAGTAACGTCTAAGGACGAGGAACTTGTCGCTCGTTACGGTTTAGAAGGTAAGTTTGTGGCTGGCTATATCGGCACTCATGGTATGGCTCATGGACTTGAACACATTGTATCAGTTGCTGAAAAGCTTAAGCACCATGATAACATTCGATTCATTTTTGCTGGCGGTGGCGCCTCGAGAAGGATGGTTGAGGAGCTAGTGAGCGAGAAGCAGCTAAATAATGTTGTTTTGATTGATCGACAGCCTAAGGAAATGATGCCAAGACTATGGTCACTATGTGATATATCGTTGGTTCCTTTAGTTAATAGCGATTTGTTTAGAACTGTTATTCCATCCAAGATATTTGAGTGTATGGGGATGGGGATTCCTACCGTGATGAGCGTTCCCGATGGCGAGGCGACTAAAATCATTAATGACTCAAAGTGTGGCATTACCGTCGAAAGCGAAAATGTTAAGCAGATATCTGATGCCATATGCAAGCTTTACAAAAATAGAACCTTGTATAATGATTTAGTTCAAAATAGTGTCGAAGCATCAGCCTCTTACAGTAGAGAAAAAATGGCAAGTAGTATGTTGAACATTTTTTCTTGCCTAAGAAAGTGATCCCTACCACTACTTTTAGACACTCCACTAAGTAAGTACAATCACCATTGAGGTACTTATGAAAACAAATAAACCACGTAAAACCCATACCACTGAATTTAAACAAGAAGCCGTTCAACTAGCTGCCAAAATCGGTGTTGCAGCAGCCGCTAGAGACCTAGGCATCTATGAATCGCAAATCTATGATTGGCGTAACAAACTACAGCAAAAGAAAAGCTCGAGCCAAAGGGAAGCTGAACTCGCTGCCGATGTAGCCAAACTAAAACGTCAACTAGCCGAGCAAGCGGAGGACTTAGCCATATTAAAAAAGGCGGCTACCTACTTCGCGAAGAATCAAAAATAAAACGATTCAAATTCATGCAAATGCACCAAGCAGATTTTAAGGTGTCACGCATGGCTTCGGTGCTTAATGTGTCGCGAAGTGGGTTTTATCATTGGCTGAAATACGGTGAGCTTCCGAGTCAGCGAGCATTGCAACAACTGCGCAGGGATGAGCAAATACAACAGATTTTTGCTGATTCGAAGCAGCGTTATGGCGCCACTCGTATCCAAGCTGAATTAGAAGACAAACAGCAAACCGCGAGTATTAAGACGATCAGCGATAGCATGAGACGCCAAGGCTACTCGTAAGTTTAAGGTGACGACGGACAGCAATCATCAATTGCCCATTGCGCCCAATCTACTTGAGCGCGATTTTACGGCCACGGCCACGGCACCGAATCAGAAGTGGGTAACGGACATTACCTATTTATGGACTAGCGAAGGCTGGATTTACTTAGCAGTGATTATCGACCTGTTTTCGAGAGCAGTGATTGGCTGGTCAATGAGTCCTCACATGAAAGGCGATCTCGTGTGTGATGCATTAAAGATGGCCATATTCCGTAGAGGGCGGCCACAAGGCGTTATTGTTCATAGCGATCGCGGCAGTCAATATTGCTCCGGGGACTTTCGTTATTTGCTGAAAAAGCATGAATTACAACAAAGCATGAGCCGAAAAGGGAATTGTTGGGATAACGTATGTGCCGAAAGTTTCTTCCACTCATTGAAAGTAGAAGCGATTCATGGCGAGCCAATTATGGATCGAAAAACAATGCGCCAAGCGGTATTTGAATATATTGAAGTTGATTACAATAAAACGAGGAGGCATAGTGCGAATGGCTATGTCAGCCCTGAAACATTTGAGCTAAAGAACATTGCTTAGTGAGGTGCTGACGGATCCCCTCATAATTTAAGCATCGCTGTTTGATGGATCACGCGTATGTATTCGCAGATTGCCCACTGTATATCCGCGAAATTTCTTTGGTGGTCTCGCCGTCTTAGCACCTCTTTTGCGAGCCGTGTTATTGATAAAACATGGCGGGTTTTGATGGTGTTGGCTTGAAACTGA
>NZ_JAIMJB010000013.1 GCF_021295345.1 Motilimonas eburnea | reverse complement strand
CGGGCGATAGTGTCGTCTACCGGCACTCCATCAACGAGAAAGCCATGCTCTTTAAACCAATCGTGGTGGCCTTCAGCATAGTCGTGGATTTCAGACCATCCTTCGGCACCAGCGATTACTCCACATAGGGTTACAAACAACACATCATGTAGAGGATAAGTAACCTTAGCAGACTGTCTTTGATCAGCTATAGAGCTAAAGTGAGAGGTAAAGGCTTCAAGATACATGTCATACTCGCGCAAAATGAGTATAAGATCACGATCGTACTTGGGGGTCAAATAAAACCTAATAATTGTTTAAAAAATGTTCGCGATCTTGCCCTGGATCATGAGTTATGGACGCTTCCACCAGAACTGATCCAAACTGCTGGACGCGTGAACTATCCAGGTCAGGCTTTCCTCTACACAACGTTCAGTACAGACAATGCAGGCTCGCTATTACAACTGTTAGAAGAGCTGGCCATCCAACCAGGCGAAACAATTGTAGCCATCTACTATAAGCTCAAAAGGGGAATGAAACTGACTATCCCAATTTCCAGTGCATTATTCCCGGATATCAAACGTCCCAGCGATCTTCCTAGTAAAAGAGACTGGTACAGCGATTTTTTGATAAGTGAGTTTTTAATTAACCCAGAGCAAGGGCGTCAGCACCGCTACCTGTCAACAGCAGCCATAGCAAATGACGTATTGTTTCTCCATCAGAATATACCGAACAACAATTACACAGATAAAAATGTCATTGCTTATCCATCATGTGCAGTGGAGCGTGCTATCCCTGGCGCTTCTGGTAGGTTTATGAACCTAGCTATTGGCGCTGAGCTTGCCAGAGAGCGTTTATATGTCTCCCATGTAAGGCGATTTGTAATTGAGGACTATACTGGGCTTAATCCAGGAGAGGTTAGTTTGCATTTTAATCATCAGTCATTGGGGAAGCTTTCAAGAGAGGGAGACATCCTCTGGACACATAATCCTGACTTCAAAGATAATGCCTAACGATCTTAAGTATCTTGAACCTTGTACTTTTGAGTATCGTTAGCCGTGACCTAGCAATTAAGAGGTGTTATTAATTGCTGAAAAGAGTTTGATTGCCTTAAGCCCACTTTAGGCCCACCAAGCGATTGTTGTTCAAGGAGCAGCAGTGCTGCTGGCCTTGATAAATGCTAACATGCAATATTTCATTAATACGTTAAAATACGATGCAGCTTGCCGATTTACTCGACACTTTAGATCAACAACTTGCCCAGCTTGAGCAGTTAGTGCTTAACGGCCCTAGCCGGCGGGTGGATATTTATGAATTGCCCGTTTATGACAAGGCGCAAAACACCATTCCGAACCAAGTGCCGATCAGCTATTGCGGTGGTGAGGCTGGCCGTAAACTGGGCTGGTCGCGCATTAAGCAATACAGCGGCGATCCTAATACCAATTTAAAAGTGACGCGCAAGGCAGCGGGGTTTATCTGGCTGGATTGCCCGCCTCAGGTATTGGCCGAGCATTGCGAACGGGTGAATCAAACCAAGCAGGCGATAAAAGACTATTTAAGCTCATTGAGCAGTCGCCACGTACGGTTTAATCAGGTGCACACCTTGCGTCCCCATGCCATTACCTTGCAAATTACCCGCAAGGTGCATTATTGCATCGAGCCCTTAACCAGCATTCGCTTTAGCTGGGCGACTAAAACCAGCAATGTGCGCGCCAATACCGACAAAGCGCTACACCAAGCTGCGCAAATTTTGCCAGCCGATGCCGCCATTGAAGAGCAAGCCAAGGTGAAGGTGCTCGCGGCCAATATCGCCAAAGATCGCAACAAAAGCGTGTCGTTTCGCCGCCGCTTGGCGCCCACGCCGGTGATCCATTTACGTTTTGCCGAGCAGCCCCTGCATCTATCAAGCAAAACCAAGCAAATCACCAACGCTACCCCCATTTTGATCGCTGGCGATAGCAGCAGCCTAAAAAGTGTTGGCCAATTGTTACCCTTTAATAACGAGGCAGAAAAGAAAATTAGCTATAAAGCGCAGCAAGTGATTATTAAAAAGTAACCGTTAGACCAAGCGATTAAATATTGAACACTCATGGGCTTAGGTAAAAGAATGATCAAAGCATGAGTGAGGGGTTTTTTAGCATAGTGTTAACACAACAAATTAGGGTATAATTTGCGCCCCAAAAGTTGTGGACCAAGTTATGCCAGCCCAAATTCAAAAAACAACGTCAATTCAAATGGGTGCCGAAATCGGCCTGTTTGATTACCCCAAATATCGCCCCGATCTTAAGCCTGCGCCGTTTTTGCCCATGTCAAAACGGGAAATGAAGCAGCTAGGTTGGGACAGTTGTGATGTGATTTTGGTGACCGGTGATGCGTATGTCGACCACCCTTCTTTTGGTATGGCCGTGATTGGCCGTATGCTAGAGTCACAAGGCTTTCGCGTTGGCATTATTGCCCAGCCCGATTGGAGCAGCAAAGACGCCTTTATGACCCTTGGTCGCCCTAATCTGTTTTTTGGCATCACCGCGGGCAACATGGACTCGATGATCAACCGCTATACCGCGGATCGCAAATTACGCAGTGATGATGCTTACACCCCGAATAACGAAGGCGGCAAACGCCCCGACCGCGCCGTGCTTATCTATTCTCAGCGCTGCCGCGAAGCTTATAAAGAAATTCCTATCGTGTTGGGTGGCATTGAAGCCAGCTTGCGCCGCCTTGCCCATTATGATTATTGGTCGGATAAGGTGCGCCGCAGCGTTTTGCCCGATGCCAAGGGCAGCATTTTATTGTTCGGTAACGCCGAGCGCGCCTTGGTTGAGGTTGCCCATCGTTTAGGTAAAGGCGAGCCCATTACTGACATGACCCGCATTCGCGGCACCGCCGTGATGCTAAAAGAAGTGCCAAGCGAATATAAGGTAGTGGATTCATCACGCATCGACACCCCGGGCAAAGCCATGGTAATGGCCAACCCCTATCAGGTTGAGCCAGAGTGCGCCAGCGATGCCAGTGCCGCCGAAGAAAAGCCCAAACCCATTCGCGTGCAAACCTCGCGTCACGATGCCAAACATACCGTGGTGCGTTTGCCATCGTTTGAAAAACTAAAAAACGATCGCATTTTATATGCCCATGCAAGCCGAGTTATGCACCTTGAAACCAACCCTTGGTCGGGTCGCGCACTAGTGCAACAACACGCCGAGCGTGAGCTTTGGGTGAACCAAGCGCCGATTCCATTGACCACAGAGGAAATGGATCGGGTATTTGGCTTTCCCTATGCCCGTGTACCGCATCCCAGTTACGGCAAGGCGAAAATCCCTGCCTATGACATGATCAAAACCTCGGTCAATATCATGCGTGGCTGTTTTGGTGGCTGTTCATTTTGCAGTATCACAGAGCACGAAGGCCGCGTGATCCAAAACCGCTCGCAAGAGTCGATCATTAAAGAAATGGAAGACATTCGCGAAAAAGTGCCGGGCTTTACCGGCACCATTTCCGACTTAGGCGGGCCAACGGCAAACATGTATCGCTTGGGATGCTCCGATCCTAAGGCCGAGGTGAATTGTCGCCGTCCGTCTTGTGTGTTTCCAAAAATTTGTGAAAAGCTCAATACGGATCATCAGCACACCATAGAGCTATACCGCGAAGCGCGCAAAGTGAAAGGCGTGAAGAACGTGATGATAGCCTCGGGCGTGCGCTACGATCTGGCCATTGAGTCGCCGGAATACGTTAAAGAGTTGGTGACCCATCACGTTGGTGGCTATTTGAAAATTGCCCCTCAGCACACCGAAAAAGGCACCCTAGATCTGATGATGAAACCGGGTATGGGCGCCTATGACAAGTTCAAGGAAATGTTTGAAAAGTACAGCCGTGAAGCAGGTAAGAAGCAGTATTTGATCCCCTACTTTATTGCCGCGCATCCGGGCTGTACCGACGAAGACATGCTTAACTTAGCGCTGTGGCTTAAGCAAAACGAGTTTGAGTGCGATCAGGTACAAAACTTCTACCCATCGCCCATGTGTAATGCCACGGCCATGTATCACGCAGAAACCAGCCCACTTTCTCGCGTTAAATACAAAAAGCGTAAGCCATTAACGGTAGCCAAGGGCGAGCGCCAGCGACGTCTGCATAAGGCCTTGTTGCGCTATCACGATCCACTAAACTGGCCGCTGCTGCGCGAAGCCTTAACCGAGATGGGTAAAGCACACTTAATTGGTGAAAAGCCGGGATGTTTGATCCCATCCGCCGAAGCCGAGCACATCAATGTGCGTGGCCACCGCCGCCAATCTGGCCGTCACGGCAGTAATCGCTTTGCCACTAAGCACCCTAATCAACCTGATATTCGTAAAGATGGCCAAAACAAGGGGCGCAAAAAGCCGGCGGGCGCGACCATCAAATCGAGTTATCAAGGTAAACCGACGGGTAAAGCTAATGGCAAGCCTACCGGTAAACCTACGAGTAAGCCGGTAGCAAAATCGGGGGCTAAGCCAAATAGCCGACCAAAAAAATCGGCGCCACCGAGTAAAAAGCCGTCACGACAAGGCCGCTAAACGCCTCTAGCCCTGTTTATCCAACAGGGCTTTTTTTTAATCCCAGTCGCAATATTCACCTCAACAATATGCAACTTGTTGCTCATTAATTAATTACAGGTTATCTTCACTGCATCTTTCGTTAGTGTGGAATTTTGTATGCGCCTTTCTTTACTTTCTTTGGCTTTAATTGGCCTGACATCAACGCTCACCGCTTGTGGCGGGAGTGGCTCGTCAACTAGCCCAAGTGAAGGTGAAACACCGACCCCTGCCCCTTCTATCGAACCGTCGGTAACACCCACAGTGATGCCGTCTGTCGCGCCATCCTTGGAGCCATCCTTGGAGCCTTCCACAGAGCCGAGTCTCGCGCCCACGCCTGAGCCCGATGCGGTGAAGATCCAGATCAAGCCGATCCCAGACAACGGCGGCGATGTGATCATCACCCCAGCGAAAAGCGAATATCAGATTGGCGAAACCATCACCATCGAAGCGAGAGCCCGAGAAGGTTTTATATTCAATGGGTATAGCTCAGGTGAGCTGCAAACCAGTGAGCTTGTGGTGAGTCAAGGCTTAGACTTGGTTGCCGAATTTGTTGAAGATAGCCAAACCGTGGTTGATATCAGCAGCAATGAACAATTGCATCAAGCCTTTACACAGGCCAACCAACAAGGCGGCCATACTCTATTGTTACTGGCCGATGGCGATTATCTGCTAAATAGCACCTTTGTGGTCAATACGCCTAATATAACCCTTCGGGGTAAATCGGGGGATCGCAGTAAGGTGCACATTGCAGGCCCGCAATACAACAATATGTTTTTAGTGCGCGACAGTCATTTTAAAATTGAATATGTCACCATAGGCGGTGCGCCGCTGCGTGAAAGTGGCTTTATCCGCAACCATGTGGTGCAAATTCAAGGTGAGCGTAATGCCGACTACTTTACCTTACGCCATAGTCGTATCATTGATTCCCAAGAGCAGATGATCAAGGTGTCAACGGATTCCAGTAATCCAGATGTCGCTTCGGATTTTGGTTTAATTGAGCATAACCTATTTGAATTCACCACAGGCGAGGCCTTGTGGTGGTACACCGGCGGCATTGATGCCCACCGCGCCCACAACTGGGTGGTGCGTAACAACACCTTTAAAGACATTCACAATAACAACCCTAAACCGGGTGAAAATACCGCATTGACCGAAGGTGCCATTCACTTTTGGTCAAACTCCAAGGGCACCTTGATTGAAAACAACGTGATCATCAATTGCGACCGCGGCATTATGCTCGGCCTAGGCACCAGCGGCCACTATGACGGTATTATTCGTAACAACTTTATTGTGACCAACAAGGACGTGGGCATTTATTTATCCCATGCCAGCAATACGCAGGTGTATAACAACACGGTTTGGCTCGACAGTAACTATGCCAACGCCATTGAATATCGCTTTAGCGATTCGGTGAATAATCATATTGCTAACAACTTAACCAATGGCTTAATTCGTCAACGCAATGGCGGTCAAGCCACGGTAGAGTTTAACGAGACCAATGCACAAAATGACTGGTTTGTGAATGCAGTGGCGGGTGATTTGCATTTAACTAAAGCCATCGACTCTGTGCTAGGTAAAGGCACACCGTTAGAAGGGGTGACAACCGATATAGATGGCCAAACGCGAGATGCAAAAGCGCCCGATATCGGTGCCGATGAAGCGCAATTCTAGCCATAAAAAAAACCGCGTTGCCAAAGCATACGCGGCTTTTTCCTATCAATAGCGATTAATTTAAATCGTCATTTTTATAGTACTTAGTGCCTTGCAAGGTTGCCTGTAATGCCAAACCTTTTTGGGTTAGCTGGTAATAAAGCACATCGGGGTTAATGCTCAAAGCTTCATCAATGGCACCGCCTTCTTCGCCCTTTTTCGCCGAAGCATCAGCTTGACCAGAAAAGTCCCAGCCATTTTCAACAAAATTGTTAAACGCAGATTTGGTTTTGAAAATGAAGATGCCGTTGTAGTTTTTCGCGCCTAACCCTAATCCAGCACCGGCAGAGAACATGTCCATGTAGGTACGTTTGCCAGAGGCTCGCTCAACGGCGACACCACCCCCACGCGCTGTCGAAAGCAGTAATAGGTTAATACCCGTGTTAGAAAACACCGCATAGCCATAAGATTTATTGATGGCTTTTTTGGCGCTTGGATGGGCTTGGTATAAGTTACTGATGGCTTCTTTTGCCATGGTATTTATCTCATCACGTTGCTCTTGCACCGAGGCTGCATTAGCCAAGGGAAACACCAATATACTCATTAACAATAATGGAATAGCTAATAATACTTTTTTCATACTGACCTTAATTCAAAGGGTTAAAAGTAATTACAGACTAGCTAAACAGCGTGATTGACGCCAGTTTTTTTCACTGTTCAGACAACAATTGACCGCACTGCCAGCACAGTTCAAAACTGGCGTCATTCGTTTCTCCACAGTGGCCACAAATCCAGTCAGGTTGGGCCGCTATTTGACTCAGGGCCGCGATCACCCCTTGGGCTTGTTGCCACTTGCCCTCTTGGGTAAGCCATAACTGGGGCCAACAATCAAACACGGCAATGTCACCCAAGGCGCCTTGGCTGAACTCATTTTTAATCACCGTATCAATGCCTGCCTGTGCCATTAAGTTTTTAACATGATTAACCATCAACAGACTTTCATGGGTGTAGATTAATTTCATAGTTACATCAGGCTCTAGGTTAAGATCTTCAATTGCATAAAAAAATGCTTGGCTAAACACAAGGTTTAGTTATAGTGACTTTATCACCCGTGCCCAATAAGAGCAGGACCTGAATATGAAAAAAGTAAAAAATGAGGCGCAACTATTAAAAAAGGCGTTAGAGATAGGATTAAAGTACGCCGAGCAACGTGGCTACGGCAAGCTTGATAGCCATATTTCACAAAAAGACAAAGTGGAAGTGGTTTATCGCTTGCTGGTGCAAGACAAACAAATCACCCCTATCCCTGCCGACAAAGAAGACGGCCAGCAGCTAAAACATAAATTGATCATCTGGATCAGCCGGATGTTACCGGCCGATCATGAATTACTAAAATAGGCCTAGACGATACACGGACGAATAAAGCCTTGATGCGAGGAAAGTAGCGCCTTTGCTTGCTCAGCATCTAATTGAGCTAAGATCATCACTATCGCCGTTTTACAGTGGCCATCAGCGGCCTGCAAAGCTTGTTCAGCAATATCACGGCTGCACTCTGTGGCCGCCATCACAATGTTTTTTTGCCGCTCCACCAGCTTAGCGTTGGTGGCTTCCACGTCTACCATTAAGTTGCCATACACCTTGCCAATGCGGATCATGGCGCCCGTGGTCAGCATATTTAGAATCAATTTCTGCGCTGTGCCCGCTTTCATTCGCGATGAGCCGGTCACGACTTCTGGCCCCACCACGGCGCATATGGCAATGTTAGCAAGTTGCGCCATTTCGCAATCCGGATTACACGCCACGCTGATGGTGGTTGCACCTAAGCGATTAGCATAGGCCATGGCGCCAAGTACATAAGGGGTGCGACCACTGGCCGCGATGCCCACTAATACATCTTGCTGATTAAAGTTAATGGCCGCTAAATCCTGCTGGACTTGTTCGAGGTTGTCTTCGGCGTTTTCTACTGCGGCTAAAATGGCGCGATGACCACCGGCAATCAGCCCCACCACCTGATTGGGGTCGCTGCCAAAGGTGGGCGGGCATTCGCTGGCATCCAATATACCTAAGCGCCCTGAGGTGCCCGCGCCAACATAAATGAGTCGCGCACCTGTTTGTAATGCCTTGGCTATCACATCAACGGCTTGAGCTATGTCAGGTAAGGCCTTGGCTACCGCTGCTGGCACTTTTTTATCTTCGGTATTGATCACCTTTAACATGTCGATGGTCGACAAGGTATCAATGGCCTCACTGGCTGGGTTTCGCGTCTCGGTAACTAAGTTTTGTAATTTGATACTCATACGGTGCCTATGGGTGTAATAACAGAAAATAGCCAATGAAGCCTAGCCAACTTAACGCAAGGAGCAACCAAGGTAACCGACTTGCCCCCTGACCTGGCCTGCTGTCAGGCTCTGACTCTGATGGGCTTGCTAGCGACTGGGGCTGAACTTTGGCATCATGACTTTGCTGCTGTGCTAGCTTGCGTTTTTGCTTATCCAATTCACGGGCTTTTTCTTTATGGCGTTTTTTATATTCTTCGATACCTTTTTGAATGCCTTGGGCAATTAATTTGGTTTGCTCTTTGGTCTGCCCCGGTCGTTGAGTTGCTTTGGCCACTTGCATGGCTTCTTCAACCACTTGGGGTGAAACTTTGTGTTTAACCACGGTATTTCCTCTATCTTTAACTTCTTAGTTTTGGCCCAACTAGCCTATTGATCTAAAAACAATTAAACAAAGCATGCAAAAAAGCTTGATTTAAGTACGAAAATTTGACCTTAAAAGTACTGCCTTAAATCAAGATACCTTGGTTTAAACAGCCCTGTCTTGCCAATAACCACTACCCTTATATTGAGTACACACTGTTATTAAGGTGCCAAGATGAACATTCAAATTAAGCCAACGCTCACCCTTATAGTGATTGGCGCAAGCTTGGTGAGTTTAAACGCCGTTGCAACCTCTGAAAATGAACTCACTAGCTATTCAACCAATCAAGCCATCGTTGTCGATGGCATAGCTGAGTCACAGTGGCAACAAGCAAAACCTTTATTAATCACCGTCGATAAAATGCCCTATATCGCTAATCCTTACCCTGGGATAACGCAAACACAAGTCAGCATTCGATCGCTTTATGATGATCAATTTGTCTATTTCTATATGGAGTGGCAAGACCCAACCCATAGCCTATATCGTTACCCATGGATAAAACAAGCCGATGACAGTTGGAAGCAACTAAAAAATAAAGATCAGACCGATCATGAGAACACCTACTACGAAGACAAGGCTGCGATATTTTGGGATATCAATGCTCGAGGCTTTAGTAAAAAAGGCTGTGATATTGCCTGCCACATGGCTGACGAAGCAGGTATGATCAACGGCATTAAACAAACATCTGCTGGACGCAAATACACCCGTAGCGAAGGCCAAACCATCGATATGTGGCACTGGAAATCCGTCCGCACTGGGCCAACCAAGCAATTTGACGATCAATTCGTTGATTCAACCAAAGACCCTGCCAGTAACAGAAACTGGGGCCGTAAAGGCGATGACAAACTAAGTGGTGGTTACAAAGATAATATCAACGTAGACAAAACAGGCCCTGCCTATGGTAATGCTATGTTCGATCAACAAACTCATTATGCCATTACCGAGTTAATTCCTTTCACCGATAACTTTAAGGTAGATGATGCGGTGCCCGGCATTATCGTAGAGGCCTTTACCGGATCCCGTGGCGATATCAGCGCAGTAGGTGTTTGGCAAGATGGTAAATGGCACTTAGAGTTTAAACGTCTACTCAAAACGGATGGCAGTAATGCCGCAACCCAAGATGTTCAATTTTCCGATCTCACCCAGCCTTATCACTTTGGTATCGCCATTTTTGATAATGCCCAAATTAATCACATCTATCACGAGGGGGTACTTGTACTCAAGTTTGCAAAATAAGTCATGGCAAGGATGCCTGATGATTCGTTAGATAAAAACCGGAGGCCAAAATGAACTTAAGCAATTGCGCCACCAAACTTGCAATTAGTGGCTACTTGGTTAGCGTATTACTTGCGACATTTGCCGCAGCAGCTTTAATTTGCTTACAATTTTCAGGGCCTTCGGCCGGCTTACCTATCCCTAAACTTGAACACCTGATCGCCCATTATCATCAATCTCAACTTGTTGCTTCCTTAAAAGGCTCTATGTACCCCTATGTCGCCGATGACGATGATATTGTCATCATTGAGAATTGGATTAACGCGGGAGCTGCCGATAATGACGTATTTAGCCAGCAGGTGATGCCCATTCTCGAATACGATTGCCAAAGCTGTCATAGTCCCAATTCCACCAAAACGGGGGCTGCGCCTAAGTTGCCCTTGAGCAATTATGCCGATGTTACAGCGTTTACTACTGCTGGTTATTCTTGGCATAGATTAGCCAAATCAGCGCATATTCATTTATTCGGTATTGCCTTGGTTATTCTGCCATTAACGCTGTTAGTCGCTCAGTTAAAGCTTCATGCTAAGGTGAAATACAGCCTAATTGCGCTAGCTTGGAGCGCTTTATGGCTCGATATTGTCAGTTGGTGGCTAAGTAAATACAGTGTGATCTTTGTATACAGTATTATCGTAGCTGGCACCATTGAGCTAACTCTAGTTAGTTTAATGTGTTTTATCTGCCTGTACAGTTTGTGGTTTTGCGCAAACAAACAAGACGATAATCAGACTCGCTCGTGTTAAGCACGGTTTATTCGTAGCAGACGTCATATTTAACTTGAATAAAGTCATTCGGGAAAGCAATCGTCTGGGAGTTAGAGAGCTTGATGCTCCCGTTTGTTTCCCCAAACAGCGCAATGCCTTTACCCAACAAAACAGGTGCTTTGGTAATGGTCATTTCATTGATGAGTTGTAAGTTTAAGAAGGAGGTGATCGTAGATCCTCCATCTATATATGCATGTTGATAACCCTGTTGTTCAAGATTTCGGATGAGTGTTTTTACATCGCCGGCATACATTTCGACTCTAGCTTGTAAATTCTCTGGCGCCTTAGCTACCGTTTGGCTTAAAACGTAGATCTTTAAATTCCCATAAGGCCACTGCTCATCAGACAGATTAAAGCTAGAAATCATTTCCATACATTTTCGTCCCATAATCATGCAATCAACCTGTGCGAGATAATCCTTAAACCCCATATCAGGATCCACACTCATATCGGCTTGCGTATTCCCTGCGCTATGTAACCAACTCACATCCCCCTCAGGCGAAGCGATAAATCCATCTGCGCTCGTTGCTATGAAAACAGAACATTTCATCATTAACACACTCCATTTCTAATTTCTATTTACATGGCTGTTTGTCAACGGATTATTAAGACCTGCTTACATTGAGCTAACTTGATCCAATAAATACACCACGCCCTTGTAGCTAATACCACTGTGCTCAGAGAGCCCGATTTCACAGCTACGGTTACTACTGACGCCAAACTCACAACCAGCAGGAACAGCTGATTTTAGATCGGCTAAGGCGGCTTGGTTTAACTCAGGATAAAATAGGCCCTTGTCGCCGGCAAAGCCACAACATTGAATGTCGGCGGGGATAATCACCGACTCAGCGCACCGCTCAACCAGTTGACGCATCTTGTCTGCTAACCCCTGTTTTCGGGTACTGCAGGTGATGTGTAGCATCACACTTTGCTTTAATGGGGTGATACTTAACTTGGGGGCGACAAAGTCAGCAAGAAATTCAATGGGATCGTAAAGTTTTAATGGCTTGGTGTTATTAGCGATGGCCGTTAACGCACACGAGCTTGAATCGATATAGATAGGATATTGGCCTTGATTTGAGGCAACAAACAAGGCTTGCTCCAGTTGGTTAGCCTTTTGCTTTGCGAGCTCAACGTATCCTTTGCTATTGAACGCCATGCCACAGCAAAGCTGCTCACAGCTATTAGGGATAATGACCTGATAGCCAGCCTTTTCCAATAACTTGATGGTGGTGGTCATTAAGCTTTGCTCGCCTTGTTCGGCCATTAACCTATCGGGCCCCATTACACGGCTGCTACAACTTGGAAAATACACCACACAAGGGGCAGAGCTTGAGTTGGTGGTTAACGCATCGAGACTGGGCACTTCGTCGTTATTGCGCAACGGCGCAAATTTGCTCCATTTCACCATATGATGATCAAGCGCGTGGTTCAAGGATTCACTGATCCGAATAAAGCCTTGCTCACCCAATAAATCTCGACCCAATTGCGCCAAGGTTAAACCGTGCTTGGCCAAGTGGGCGGCGCCTTCAAAATGGTTAGCACTCCAATGGGCTAGTTTGTTTTTAAACTTGATGTTAACGGTGTTGGCCGTGCTCACTTGCTCAGCTCGCAGCCCCTTAATAAACTCGCCGGTGTCTATGCCGATGGGGCAACGCTGGGCACACAAGCCGGTAGCCGCGCAGGTATCTATCCCTTGGTATTGAAAACTGGCCAGCAGCGGCGCGAGATCTTGTTCGCTTTGTCCTTGTTGCCGTCTGGCTTGGATTTCTCTCCATAATACAATGCGCTGTCTTGGCGTTAAGGTCACCTCTTTACTTGGACAAACGGGCTCACAAAAACCGCACTCGATACATTTATCGATGACTTGCTCTGCCTTGGGCATGGCCTTTAAATGTTGTAAATGCGTGTTTGGATCGTCATTTAAGATCACACCCGGATTCAAAATATTGTTGGGGTCTAAGATGCTTTTTATTTCCCACATTAATCGGTAGGCTTGCTTACCCCATTCCAGCTCAACAAAGGGGGCCATATTGCGTCCCGTGCCATGTTCCGCTTTTAGTGAGCCCTTGTATTCTATCGCCACGAGCTCCACCACGGCTTGCATAAACTGCTGATACCGCTGTATTTGCTCAGGGCTGTCAAAATGCTGGGTAAACACAAAATGCAAATTACCATCAAGGGCATGACCAAAAATGATGGCCTCGTGATAATCAAATTGTTTTAGTAAGCCTTGTAACTTTAGGGTGGCTTGCGCCAGTTGGGCTACCGGCACGGCAATATCTTCAATGATCACCGTGGTGCCCGTTTCACGCTCGCCCCCCACGGCCGGAAATAACCCCTTACGAATGGCCCATAGCTGCTCACATAAGGCTTTATCTTGGCTGAAGGGAACCTGGTGTGCACAGCCAAATTGAGCAATCAATGCCATTAATTCGGCCAACTGCTTGTCCAACTGCGATTGAGACTCGGCTTGAACGTCCACCAGTAACGCCGCAGACCCTGGCCCTATTTCGGTTAAAAAACTCGGCATATTTGGTTTATCGGCAATGGCCGCTAGGCTGGCTCTATCCATGAGTTCGACAGCGGCCACTGAGGTTGACTTTAACGCACTGACACAGTGGCAAGTGGTGGCCAGATCGTTAAAAACAAATAAGCCTGTGGCACTAAAGTCACTTAATGCAATGGTGTGATAGGTGATGTTGGAAATAAACCCAAGGGTGCCTTCAGAGCCAATCAATAAATGCGTCAAGATATCAATGGGATCATCAAAATCAATTAGCGCATTAATGCTATAACCTGTGGTGTTTTTTAATCGAAACTTGTGCTGAATATGGCTGCGTAACTGAGCATCTTGTTTTGTTGAGCGCGCGAGGGTGGCCAACTCGTTGAGTAAGTATTTGTGACTGTTGCGAAATTGCGCAACATTGTCACTGTCACTGGTATCTAGGACAGCACCATCGGCTAACACTAAGCGCATGGCAGCGACCGTGCTGTAAGAGTTTTGCGCGGTGCCGCAACACATGCCGCTGGCATTATTAGCCGCTATGCCACCTATTTTACAGGTATTAATCGAGGCAGGATCAGGGCCTATTTTACGCTTAAATGGCGCTAATAGCTGATTCACTTGCGCACCTATCAAGCCCGGCTCAACCTGTATTTGACGCCCTTGGTCGATAATTTGATGATGGCGCCAACGCGGGGTTAGCTTGAGTAATACGGAGTCCGTGACACCTTGTCCTGATAAACTGGTGCCGGCTGCGCGAAAGGTCACCGCGATTTCAAGTTGCCTTGCTAATTGCAACACGCGGATCAGTTCGTCTTCAGTGTCTATGAGTAAAATGACCTTGGGGGTTAAGCGGTAACAGCTAGCATCCGCCCCCTGGGCAATCCGCCTTAGTTCATCTAGGACCACTCGCTCGGGGTTAATAAATTGCGAGACGCAGGCAACAAACTCTTGATATTTATCCATAGAATTAACTCTTTAAGATTGGCTATCGCCACTAAAGTAGATAGGCAACAGGATTACAAGTGGCCCAAGGTGATAGCGTTTAGCCCATCACAAAATTATGTCGGTAACTCAGTCTTGCCAGTTTTCGCGCATCAAGGCAATGGTCGCTTGAGGTACGCCATGGATATTTTGATATTGGCCGCGACAAACCCGCACTTCTGGCTCGATCCCTAAGGCGTTTGCCAAATCCAGATAGGGCTGCATTTCCCAGTGTTGGACGAAGGTATTGGCCACAATCACAGATTGCCCCTGCTCTAAGGCCCTTTTAGTTTGTGCTAAGCACCAAGCATGTGCCTCTGGCAACTGGCTGGCATCAAAACAATAGTCCCCTTTTTGATCGACAAAGAACTGGTCGGCCTCAATATGAATAGCACCGCGCGTTTGCGCCAGTTTCGTTGCGGTGGTGGATTTGCCACTGCCGGGTAATCCCCGCACTAAGATCAAGCTTGCCATTGTTTCGCTCATTACTATAAATACTGTCTACACTTAACCTATTATGGCTCATAAGGTTTCTTAGGTATGCATGCTAGGCTGCTTTTAGCGCTCTCTTTATTGGTTGCAAGTGTCATGGGCTACAGCGCTCTTGCCATGGCTAAACCTGCCATCACTTGGCTTGAGTACGATCTGGCACCGGGTTATATCTACCAAGGTGAGAATCAAGGTAAGGGGTTTGCTAATTTAGCCAATCGTTGGCTGCAAGCGCAACTGCCTCAATGGCAACACGATAATCGACTGGGCAGTATTGCGCGTATGTTGTCCATGGCCAAAAACGCGCAAACGGTTTGTAGCAGCTTATTAAAAACCCCAGAGCGAGAAGCGCTATTAGTGTTTAGCCAACCCATTCAAGTACTCGACACCCATCGCCTGTATTTTTTAAAGCGCAATCAGGCCAAGCTTGAGTCCATTATCAAACAGCCCTTAAGCCAAGCTGTCTCACTCGAGCTCATTATGCAGCACCTTGATCAGCTTAACTTTGCTGTCGCCTATGGGCGTAGTTACGGTGCAAACCGAGACCGTATTCTTAAGCGTTATCATGACAAAATGCAGGTGTCGACTCAGTATCGCCTTGGCTCACAATTTATTACCCGTTTATTAGTTGGGCGCCTCGATTTTATTATCGAATACCCTTGGATCATCCAATATGAGCAAGCAGAGCAAGATTTTAATCAGCAAACGTTAGGCTCGGTGGCCATGACCGAATCGGGTACCCAGCTCAACGTACACATAGGTTGTGCCCCAACTGAACTGGGTAAGGAAGTGATTAAGGCCATCGATCGCGTCTACCAAACCCACCCAGATAACCCGCTGCAACGCTATGCCGACAGTTGGAGCCGCCCTCACGACGCCAACTAGCCTAGCGCTCATCACAACATGACTAGCCGCGTTATGGCTGCAATTGCTCACGCACTTGTTGTAACGCATTGCATAATTGTTCCACGCCAAGTACGGAGCGTGGCGTAGCCCGGTGCACCCAATCAGCACGTAATTTAATGATCGCCTTGTTTTTTACCGCCGGTAACATGGGCCATTTTTGCCAGTCAACACTGGGCGTTTGGCCCACTTCATCTGTGGTGATGATAGCCTGCGGTGCGCTCGCCAGCACACTTTCGATGCTGATAACAGGATACTCAGCGGGATTATCAAAAAATGGGTTTTGCGCGCCGCAAACATCAAGGTATTGTTGCACCCAGCTGCCTTTCGCAACGGTGCGCAATGGGTTAGGCCAAAGCTGATAAAACACCGTGACTTTTTCTGCGTCTTGGTACTTCGCCTTAGCCGCATTTAACTGCGTGAGGTAAGTATCTGCGACTTGGTTGGCTTGAGCCGTTGCGCCGGTTAATTTACCCAACATGCGAATAACGTCCGCCACTTCTGCCAAGGTTTTGGCATCACTGTCGATGAGGGTAAAGCCCAAATCTTCCAATTGATTCAACTCGCGACTCGGGTTGCCACTGCGCCAACTGATAATAACGTCAGGGTTGAGAGCGATAATTTGCTCTATGTTCAGGCCATTGTATCCCCCCACCACAGGGATATTTTTAGCTTGCTCTGGGTGATCCGTAAAGCGTGTTGTGCCAACGATCTTATCACCTTGACCAATCGCAAATAGCATTTCTGCTGAGTGAGGCGATAAAGTGATAATGCGTGAGATATTTGGCTTACTTGACTCAAATGAGGTCTCGATTGAGGGCTCGATTGAGCTTTCGGTTGAAGACGCTGCGCTGGCTTGTTGCCATAGGCAAGTGACGAACACGAATGACAGCGCCATGCGTGTTCGCCGCCAACCACAACAGCTTGTTTGGCGGCGCAGCATTAGTAATCAAATCCTTTTTGGGCTTTGATTCCTGCTTCAAAAGCATGCTTGATACTTTGGACTTCACTGACGGTGTCGGCTATTTCAATGATACCACGATGACAAGCACGCCCAGTGATCACCACATGTTGATGTTTAGGCCGGTTTTGTAAGGCCGTCAGCACTTGCTCCAGCTCAAGATACTTGTACGTGACCATGTAAGTCAGCTCGTCAAGAAGAACAAGGTCGATGCGCTCGTCTTGAAGCAGCTTTTCTGCATCAGCCCAAGCTTGCGCCGCCGCTTTCATGTCCTTTTCTCGGTCTTGTGTTTCCCAAGTAAAGCCGGTGCCCATGACATGAAATTTCACGCCATGTTGAGAGAGCAAATCACGCTCACCGCAGTCCCAAGTGCCCTTGATAAATTGCACTACGCTGGCACTTAACCCATGTCCCACCGCGCGAGCTACTGTACCAAAGCCTGCGGTAGACTTTCCTTTACCATTGCCCGTTATCACCATCAGAATGCCTTTTTCATCCGTGGCGTTGGCAACGCGGGCATCAACTTGCTCCTTAATGCGTTGCTGGCGCTGTTTATGGCGTTGTGCTTTGTCGTTTGATTCGCTCATTTGTTTCCCTTAATTCGTTATTTGATCCGTTGTGGCAACCCTGCCACAACCCAATACACTTCGTCGGCTAGCGACGCAATACTTTGATGTAACCAGCCTGTTTCATCGACAAAACGGCGATTAATCGCTCCCATCGGCACGATGCCCATGCCCACCTCATTACTGACCATGATGATATCGGCGCTCACGGGGTTATCGCGGGTGGTTTGTTTCGCTGCCGATAGCGCATTAAGTAACTGCTGCTTTTGTTGTTGCCAGTGTTCATCTAGCTGCTCGCGTTGATGTTCGATATCAAAACGCAACAACTCATTGGTCACCCACAAGGTTAAACAATCAACCAATAAGCAAGTGCCCGGTTGATGTTGCGCTGTTATGGCCGAACCTAACTCAAATGGCACCTCTGTGGTTTGCCAATTAGCCGGTCGCTGGCGTTGATGCTGAGCCACCCTTTGTTGCATTTCTTCATCAAATATTTGCGCCGTTACCAACACATTGACGTTCAGCTCTGATTGCTGCGCGAGTTGTTCGCCGAAACGACTTTTACCACTACGGGCCCCGCCTAAAATTAGTTTTATCATGGTCATCATCACGCTACGCTTGATTGAGGGCGATAAGATACGGCAATCATTCAAAATTACAATCTTAACCACATCCATTATTGCCGTGGGAAATGTGATCTTTCATTAATTTTTCATGCTGTTTGAATCGCGCAAGTGTCGAATTTTGCACTAAAATTTGAGCTGTAGTGCAATTTTATGGGGTTGTTTTGCATTTGCCAACCAAACCAGTAACCTGTACCTACTTACTAAAGGGTTGCTATGAGTTGTCCACTGCATTTGGGAACAACTTAATCGCAAAACATTGCCATTACTTGTTTATTACATTAATCCAACAAGCTGTTATAACTAACTGATAAATAGATTTATATTCAGTGAGATTGATCGCAGTGAAGACGATAAACAATAAATAAGGCTAGTATTATTACTGGGTGTGATTTATAAGGTTTAAGCTAATACTTTTAGCTTATTTGTGTCAAACCGATGATTTCTCCTAATCAGAGAATGTGGCTGTATCACCGATTAAGGGTCAAAAGGAATTCGAATGCTCGCGAAGATCACTAAACTATCTACTGCACTTGCTCTTGCTTTGTCTTTAACTGCACCAATGGCGAGTGCGGCGGACAAGGTATCCCTCACCATTGTGTCTGAGTTTCGTCCTCTTTGGCAACGCAACTTCAACCCATTTGCAGCAACCAACAAACTGCCCACCACCATGCAGTTTATTTACGAGCCTTTAGTTATATTTAATGAGATGAAAGGCGGTGCCCCTCATTACCGATTAGCTAAAAAGCATTATTTTTCTGAAGATTTAATGTCGCTATTCTTTGAGTTACGTGACGACGTGAAATGGTCCGATGGCACACCTTTTACTGCTGATGATGTGGTGTATTCACTCAATCAAGCCGCGAAGGGAGGCAAAACCGACGTTCAAGGTTTATCCGGCCATATTTTAAGTGTGCACAAACTTTCCGAACACAAGGTGGAAGTTAAACTAAATCGCATTAATACCGGTATCGACACGCAAATCGTGCGCGCGCCCATCGTGCCTAAGCATATCTTTTCTCAAGCGGGCGACTTGGTGGCGTTTAAAAACGAAAACCCCGTCGGCACAGGCCCTTTCACCGAGATCGAAGTGTTTTCGTGGCAGGTTTATACCCAGTGTCGTAACCCCCATTACTATGATAACGCGAACTTAGAAATTGATTGTTTGAAAAGCCCCATTATCCAAAATAACAAACAACTGCTGGCCGCCGCGATCAAGGGCCGCCTTGACTGGACCTCTTCATTTATTCCTAACATCGAAGAAGTGCTATTGAGTAAAAACCAAAGCACCAAGTACTGGTTCCCTGCCGCGGGCTCGGCGTCGTTTCTTGTCAATTTCAAAACCCCTAATGAAAATAACCGCAAGGCATTCAACGACATTAATTTCCGCCGTGCCTTTTCAATGGCCATGGACAGAGAAAAAATTGTCAATGTCGCAGGGGCGGGCTATTGGTCGGTTAACGAATACCCATCGGGTTTAGGCGATCAATTTAAAGCCTGGGCCGACCCAACAGTGAAAAGCAAATACGGCAAGTTTAATACCTTTGATATCGCCGGTGCACAAATACTGCTTTCAAGCGCGGGCTATCGTGATGTCGATGGCGATGGCTTTCTAGAAAACCCCGATGGCAGTAAAATTGAATTTGATATCTTAGTGCCTAAAGGTTGGTCGGATCATATCCAAACCGTTGAAATTGGTATTGAAGGCCTTAACAAAATAGGAATCAATGCCAAGGTCAGCACTCCAGACTTTGCCGATCTCAACGAGCGGGTTAAAAGTGCTGATTTTGACGCCGCGTTTACTAACTACTTTGCGGGCGCCAACCCACATCGATACTACTACACAGGCTTCCATTCTGAGCAAATGGACAAGGCCCGTTTTGGTGGTCATCATTACGTGGATCAAGATCTTGACGCGTTAATTGATTCATTCAACCAAACCGCTGACGAACAAAAGAAACTGGAAATCATGCACGCCATTGAGCAATACATAGGCGAGCGTCAAATCACCATGCCGGTATTTAGTTCCAACTTTAACTTCCAGTATGACGATGTGAGCTTCAAAGGCTGGTTTAGCGCGAACAATCCTAAGGCTATCCCCGTGGTTTGGCCTGACACCCCTGAGCGCTTGCTGCATGTGTTAGACATTAAGCCTGTCGCAAAAGACTAATCCCTGCTCGCGCCTTGCTTGAACCAAGGCGCCTTTTCGGTTTGTTTATGATGAGGACTGACTTATTGCTCGTCTTCACCGCCCGCGCTCGTGTAAAGGTTCGTCACGCCACTACCTTGATGATCACCGGCGTGTTCATCGCGGTGTTTATCTTACCCATTTTGGCTGGCCTACTTGGCACCTTATTACCTGCATTTAATTACCTTCCTGCATTAGGTGAAGACGCATTTTCATTAAAGCCCGTTCTGGGGCTATGGCAGCACCCTAGTACCCTTGCGGCCACCTATTTAAGTTTACAAGTAGGTTGGTTAAGTACCTTTTTGTCTGTCGTTATTGCGTTGTTGTTGTTTGCTCACTTTTACCAACAACCAAGATGGCCATGGCTCACCTTGAGTTTAAGCCCTATTCTTGCGGTTCCTCATGCGGCCCTTGCCGTGGGCCTAAGTTTTTTAATTGCGCCGTCGGGCTGGCTGGTAAGACTAGTCTCACCTGAGCTAACGGGCTTTGACTATCCGCCAAACTGGCAAACGACCCAAGATCCCCAAGGGCTCTCCTTGGTGTTACTAATGGTCCTTAAAGAGGTGCCTTTTTTATTGCTGATGCTAATATCGGCGGCGAAACAAGTACCCATTCAAGCGTCTTTAACCCTGGCGCAAAGCATGGGATACACCCGCGCAACGGCTTGGCTAAAACTGATCTTTCCTCAGTTGCTCGGCCAATTGAGATTGCCGATAAGCGCGGTACTCGCGTGGTCATTAAGTGCGGTTGATGTCAGCCTTATTTTAGGGCCTTCAACACCACCGACGCTGTCGGTGTTAGTGTTATCTTGGTTTAATGATGCCGATATCACCCTACGCTTGCAAGGTGCGGCAGGCGCCCTTTGGTTACTGTTTATCAACCTAGGTTCAATTGGTTTAATGCTAGGATTGGCCAGGTTTGCATATCGTGGTGGGCTTCACTGGTTTTGCAATGGCAAACGCAGCACTGCTTTGGCGCGACTTAACCACTTTGCCTCTGCTATCACTTGGCTATTTATCCTTGCCATCAGCTTGAGCTTTATTGTCTTGGTATTATGGTCGATGAGTGCCCAATGGCGCTTTCCTGATAGCCTTCCTTCCCTATGGCAACTGAGCCATTGGCAATCCTCTTGGGATACGTTTCTACCGCTGATTAAGCACAGCATTATGCTGGGTGCAGCAAGTTGTGTCATCGCCATCGTTTTAAGCTTGATCATCTTGGAAATTGAAGCGCAACATGGAACAAGATTAACCTTTTGGCAACCACTTCGTTGGTTACCTTTGTTTTATGTACCTTTACTGATCCCTGACACGAGTTATTTGTTCGGTATTCAGGTGAGCCTTATTTATTTGCAATGGGACGGCTGGTTTGTGGCTTTACTTTGGGGACATTTAATGTACGTATTACCCTATACGTTTTTGTCCATTGCCCCTTACTATCGCCGCTACAATCAAGCTTATTGGCAGCAAGCATTACTGCTTTGTAAAAGCCCTTGGCGCAGTTACTTTTGGGTCAAACTGCCGATGCTGCTGCCTGCCATATTGGCCAGTGTCGCTATCGGTTTTAGTGTTAGTATCATGCTCTATTTACCCACCTTGTTTATTGGTGCTGGCCGCTACCCTACCCTAGCCACAGAGCTCGTCGCCTTAGTCGCAGGGGCTGATAGGCGGCTTATCGCTGTCTGCGCATTAATACTACAAACCCTCCCCATGTTGGTCTTTTTAACGGCATTAAGCTTGCCGAAATGGCTGTTTCGTCATCGCCTTGGTATGCTGGATTAGGGCCTGTTTACCTTTTGAGCTTGTTTTTGCAGCGATTTGTTGGGTATTTATACAAGGCAGAGACTTTGTAGCATAGTCAACTATGCAAAAAGGCGCTAACGCAGTAGAAATGACCAACAAACGCTGTCCTCTGGATTCGGCTAAAAGCGTTTTGTTCATCGTTGAGCAGTATTTACTTAGAGTGCTAAGTTACACACTGCTCGCCTTGCCCAAAACGCTTTTATCTCGAACAAAAATTAACCACCAAAGATAAACAGGCCCTAACACCGTTGAGAAAGTTAGGCGCATTAACTCAAGGAGAATCAATGAGTTTCAAGTGTCAGCAATTACAAATCACTAAGGCAGGTAAGCCTTTATTTCAGCCATTGAGCTTTGACCTAGCAAAGGGACAAATGCTTGCCATCATGGGGCCTAGTGGGGTGGGTAAATCCAGCTTGCTAAGCGCCATTGCCGGCACCTTAGATCCTGTTTTCCATTGCCAAGGTGAGGTCACACTCAATGGACAAAATCTACTGGCGCTTCCTTTGCGTCAACGCCAAGTTGGTTTGATGTTTCAAGATGATCTGTTATTTCCTCATTTTAACGTTGAACAAAACCTCGCGTTTGCCCTTCCACCCGCATTAAGCCGCGCCGAGCGTCAACATAAGATCCAAGCGGCCCTCGCCCATGGCGATCTCAAAGGGTTTGAACAACGCGATATTACCACCTTATCAGGTGGACAGCGGGCAAGAGTCAGCCTGCTACGCTGTCTGTTGGCTGCGCCAGCATTATTATTATTAGATGAGCCCTATGCCAAGTTAGATAAAAGTCTAAAAGGCAGTTTCAGTCAATTTGTACTAAGTCATATTCAACAAGCTAATATACCTGCTATTCTGGTGAGCCATGATGCTGATGACGCCAACGGCTGGCCGATCATCGAACTGACTTCTCCCAAGCCCTAATTAAGGTAGAACTATGCATAACATCACGTTTATTATTACTCTGCTGGCAACCAGTATGAGTTTTGTTAACCCCGTCTTTGCCGATAGCCACCCACCGTTATCCCTAGAAGCTCAATTACCACAAGGCCAAACCCTGGTCGTTGAAACCGGTGCAGGTGAAGCGCAATCCATCGGCAGTTATAGTGTGCGTCTTTATCACGCCACTCAAGATAAAAACAAGCGCACCTTTTTTGCAAGTGGCCTTATTGCTGAGCGCGCTGGCACCCTTGGCGCCATCGAGCTAATCGATCTTAACGAAAACGGACAGCTTGAACTTATCGTGATCACACGATCAGTTGGCACAGGGAACTACATCAACGTCGCAGCCTATGCCATAGCGCAAGACCGGATCCGTGAGCTACTCACGTTAAACGATTTAGCGCCAGACCAAGATGTCATCACATCCCTTAAACACGCCCTCTTAGCCAACAAAACTGATGAGTAACCCAATGATGAAAAACGTTCTATTTCTTTGTACAGGTAATTACTACCGTAGCCGCCTTGCTCATGAATATTTTAATTACTGGTGCGCTAAACTGGCATTGCCTTATCAAGCCGACTCTCGCGCCTTAAGCCAAGCGTTAGAAGGCAATGGTAATAAAGGAAATTTAGCAGCCGAAGTAGTGCAAATTTTAACCGGCCTTGAGATCCCTTGTCATAGTCAGCATCGTCCGCCTTTGTCGGTCACGGCAGATGACTTTGCCAACGCCGAGCTTATCATTGCAATGGATAAAGATGAGCACCTACCAATGGTGTCACAAGACTATATCCCAGTTAAAGATAAAGTAAACTACCTAAACGTGGGCGATGTGCATGTCGAGCCCGTCTATGTTGCCGTGCCTAAGCTCATCAAACAAGTTGATCATTTAATCTCAACCTTAGCGTGACCCCATAGGGTGATATCAAGCCAATTTAGTTGTCACATCGCATTTTTGGGATATCAGATTTGCGCTAATGTTAGTGACAACTAAGCTCTAACTATCAATGTGTTAGACGAGAAATGAACCCATGTTTAAAACCACCGCTCTCACAGGCGCATTACTACTGGTTGTCTTAATGACCGGCTGCGCCAACGTATCGGATCAGGCAAAACTAGATTTACAGCAAGGTTGGTACGAAGACCAAGCGGTGTATTATGTCACCACAGATGTGTCTGACGCTGAGATGGCCAAGGCCATGGATGCCAATTATACGCCAAGACTACTCGACGCCATTCCCGATTACCCCAAACCACCGGGACAGAAAACCATTCTTGAGCGAGTTTATATTTTTCCCAACAAGGAGCAAAAAAACGTCTTGGCTTCCATCCCAAATCCCCTTGGGCCAAACAGTCAAGATCTTAACTACAGCCCAATTTGGTTACTTTACAAGGTGAACTGGCTAAAGGGGCATCCAGTGCAATCATTGCGCTCTGAAGAAGCCATCTTTGAGGCTCAAGACCAAGGTTGGGTAGAAATAGAGCGCACCAATATTGTGGTCAACTGCCCCGTTGTCAGCATAGATAACAAACGGTTTTTGCAACAATAGGTTACAAATAGGTTACAACTTCATCCCATAGCCAATCGAATGCTCAAATGTTGCGATGGGCTTAAAGCCCATTCGCTCATAAAAAGCAATGGCGCTCGCGTTTTTCGCCGACACTTCTAAATGCAAACCCGTTACCCGATTTTGCTTCAGGTTATCAATAAACGCCTTCATGATCTTGCGCCCGACTCCGTGGCCTTGAGTCTGAGGTAGTAAGTTGATGTGCAAATGAGCCGGATAGTCAGCATATTCAGGGCGCGGGGCGTAGCCTTGATGTATATGACTAACAAGGCGATCACTTAAGCTAGTGCTAGGACAATCAGGCAGCGGATATTTCTGCCGCCATTGCCCAAACCATTCTTGCTCGCAACGCTTAGCAAAGTTAGATGAATCTTGCGTGCCCACGACATAACCACACACCTGGCCATTTAAGGTCACAACAAAGCAAGTTTGCGGTTCAAGTACACCATAAGGGGCACTGTAATAATGACCGACTAAATCAGGATCATGAAATAAATGCGAGGCGTCTTTGCCCCCATCGGCTGTTAACAAACATATTTGATACAGCGCAGCTAGATCATCCTGTTGATAAGGTCTTACATGTAATGTCATTTGATTTCCAAAGCTGATGCGATTGCGCTAACGATAGCGACATTGGCAAAGCGCAACAAGAGCCGAAATAAAAATATCAGCATTTAATTAGTTTAAGTTCCGACTTTTACAATATTTTACGCTAGTTTTTGGCTATTTCATTGATCAAGTTAGCTATATCTCTCTCTACCACGAAGCGTTCGCCGTAAAGCTTGGCGAAGATTTCGCACTTATCTAAAATAGCCCCCGCCCCTAATTGACGGATCATATTCATCGGCCCACCTAAATAGGGTGGAAAGCCGATGCCAAATACCGCGCCGACGTCAGCATCTTCGTCGCTGGCCACCACACCTTGGTGTAAACAGCGACAAGCCTCTAACACCATCTGCAACACGCAGCGCCATGCGATGTCATCCGAACTCAAACTGGCATTAAGGCGAATATCTAGCACATCATAAACCCTATCATCGCCTAGTTGGCGTGACTTCTTGTCATCAAATCGATAGAACCCTTTATTGCTTTTCTTACCTAAACGTTGGTCATTTAATAAATGCGGAAATACATCCGGCGGAGTAAAACGCTTGCCTAATTGCTGAGTTAAAATAGGCGCAATTTTGGCTGCCACATCGAGTCCTACTTCATCCAACAAACGAAACGGGCCAACAGGAAAACCAAAGTCAGTCAGCGCCGTATCAATTTTTACCACCTGCTCACCCGCTAATAGAATACGGGCCGCTTCATTGATATAGGGAGCTAAGATCCGGTTAACATAAAAACCCGCCTCATCTTTTACCACAATCGGGGTTTTACCTTGGCTAATGGCAAAATTAAGGGTGCGATTTAAGGTTTGCTCGGATGTTAAAGCGTGAGGGATCACCTCAACCAAGGGCATTTTTTCCGCTGGGCTAAAGTAGTGTAAACCTATGATGTTTTCAGGTCGCTGCGCGTTCTCTGCAATAGCCGCAATGGGAATCGATGAAGTGTTACTGGCAAAAATCGTGTCTGGTTTAGCATATTGTTCGACATCAGCCACCATTTGCTGCTTCAGCTTAAGATCCTCGAACACGGCTTCAATCACTAAGTCAGCCTTATTCAAACCTTGATAGTCTAAACTACCTGAATAGCGATTAATGATCTGATCATAAGCCACTCTATTAAGATGACCACGACGGCGTTTTTGTGCCAAGATCTGATGACCGTATGCCAATGCATTAGCTACCCCCTGCGGATTGATATCTTTAATGCGTGTCGCCACTTTCGCTTGATTGACGCAGGTATAAGCGATCCCGCCGCCCATCAAACCACCACCTAGCGCCCACACTTGTGAGATCTGACTGTATTCGCTTAGTTTTCTTTTCTTTTTCGCCGCTGTAGAAGCAAAAAATAACCTGCGCAGCGATTTTGATTGCGAGGTCATGACCAATTGGCCAAATTGATCAGCCTCAAGCTTAAATCCCGCTTTACTCATGTTGCGCTGTTTAAGCACAGTTAAAATAGCGTCAATGGCGGGATAATGCCCTTTGGATTGGCTTAAAGCACGTTTCTTTGCTTGCTTTAAAACCAAAGATTTAAATACAAACGAATCCATCAATCGCGTCGCCATGGGTTTAGCCCGGCGCCGCGATACTTTTTTAGGCTCACTGGCCATCGTTAAGGCTGTTGACAACAAGACATCTTGCGCCACCATGTCATCTGCTAAACCCAGTTTAACAGCGGCTTTAGCATGCAATTGTTTGCCCGTTAATATCAGCCCCAAACTCTGACTTAAACCGATTTGCTTTACGAGCCTCTGTGTGCCTCCGCTACCGGGTAACAAGCCTAATTGCACCTCAGGTAAACCCAAGCGGGTTTTCGTGTTGTCACTAACAAGACGATAATCACAGGCCAATGCCAGCTCTAAGCCACCGCCCAAACAACTGCCGTCGATGGCGGCGACTACGCGATACGGTAGTTTACTTAATCGCGCAAACAAGGTTTGCCCCGTCGCTGCAAGTGTTGACGCTTGCTCTGCAGTATCACAAGCATCGAGCATCTTGACATCGGCGCCCGCTACAAAGCAGTCTTTCTTACCGCTGTAGATGACTAATCCTTTGATTTGTTTATCTTGCTCGAGCTGATCTAAGATGGCGGTCATCTCGGTGATGGTTTGCTCAGACAAGGTATTCACCGATTCGTGTTCAACGGCAATGCATATTTGTGCGATATCTTCTGCAGTGCGCACTAAGGTTAAATCCGCCATTATTTCACCTCCAATACAAATGCGCTGCCTAAACCACCCGCGGCGCAGGCGGTGCACAACCCTAGCCCACCTCCTTGGCGACGTAAATGACCTAAGGTTTGCAGAATCAAACGGATCCCGGTCGCGGCAAAAGGATGACCATAAGCAATGGAGCCCCCTTGCGGATTAAATTTCGTCATGTCTACCTGACCTATGGGTGACGCTAGCCCTATCTTTTGTGCAAAACGCCTTGATTCAAACATTTGGATATTAGCGAGGGCTTGAGCGGCGAAGGCTTCGTGCATTTCAATGCAGTCAATATCGGCCAAGGTCAATCCCGCTTTTGCCAGCGCCATTGGCGTCGCATAAGCAGGCCCCAGTAGCATATCTTGCCACACATCGATGGCCGAAAAAGCCCAGCTGCGGATCAAGCCAAGCACGGGTAAGCCTAAAGCCTCGGCTTGCTGTTGTGACATTAACATCACCGCGGCTCCACCATCTGTTAACGCCGTAGAGCTGGCCGCCGTGACGGTGCCGTGGCGTTTATCAAATGCCGGTTTCAGGCTCGCATAATCGTCCAACTTGGATTGTGCGCGTATGGTATTATCGGCCACTATGCCTTCTTTATAAGGCGCCACCCAAGTGGGCATAACCCATTCATCTTGCCAGCCTTGTTGCCAAGATTGATGGGCTAATTGATGAGAGCGGTGAGCAAATGCGTCTTGATCGGCGCGGCTGATTTGCCACGACTTTGCCATTTGCTCCGCGGTTTTCCCCATGGTTAACCCGGTTGAATATTCTGCAATGGCGGGGGCTACTGGCACTAAGTCAGCTAGCTTGAGTTGCGACACTAGCTTAATTTTTTGCCTAAGGGACTTGGCTTTATTTAACTTGGTCAGTTGTTTGGCCATGTGCTGTGACACACCGATAGGAAGCACCGAAGTTGAATCAGCGCCACCTGCGATACCCACGCTAATGCTGCCCGCCAAAATAGATTCAGCCACATTGGCGACGGCTTGCAAACTGGTGGCACAGGCGCGCGACACAGAATAAGCATCGGTTGTTGGCCCTAGCGTGGTGCCGAGCGCGATTTCTCTTGCAATGTTGGGAGCACTGGGCATTTGCACCACTTGACCAAATACCAATTGGTCGACCCGCTCGGGGGCAATGTCGGTTCGCTGCAGCATTTCACTGACCACTAATTTACCTAACTGTAATGCTGGAATATCGGTGTAACTGGTCATTTGTTTGGCAAAGGGGGTACGCAATCCGGCCACGATGGCAATGGCGGGGGCCTCATTGGGTGGACGGGTCAAGCGATTGGCAACATTGCGCATAATGGACACCTTGGGCTATATGTTTGGTAAATAATGGTAAATTAATGTAAATGTTTTTTATATTTCAATTATTTAATCATAGCCAGTCTTTTCAGACTTGCTGCTTTTGGGTAGTATCTTGCCACCTAGTTAACAGACTTAAGTTTTTCTCATGACAGCACAAAATATTCAAGCGCTTAGAGCGCACCTCAATAGCGAAATTCTGGGCCAAAGCGAGTTAGTAGACAGTTTGTTGATAGCCCTATTAGCCGATGGCCACATTATTGTAGAAGGCCCGCCGGGGTTAGCCAAAACCCGCGCCGTTAAAGCCCTTGCCGATGGCATTGCGGGGGATTTTCACCGTATTCAATTTACCCCTGACCTATTACCCGCCGACCTCACCGGCACGGATATTTTCCGCCCACAAACCAGTGAATTTATTTTTGAGTCTGGGCCTTTGTTTCATAACCTTATTTTGGCCGATGAGATTAACCGTGCGCCCGCTAAGGTGCAATCGGCACTGCTTGAAGCCATGGCGGAGCATCAAGTGACGGTCGGTAAGCAAACCTACCCGTTGCCAGAATTGTTTTTGGTGATGGCGACACAAAACCCATTAGAGCAAGAAGGCACGTATCCGTTGCCAGAGGCTCAGCTTGACCGCTTTATCATGCATCTGGAATTAGATTACCCAGACGCGGAGACAGAAAAAGCCATCTTGCGCCTAAACCAAGATGAAATCATGGGGGCAGCGAAAGCGCCGTTAACGAAGCTCACCCCTGACGATATCTTCAAACTGCGTGATGCCGTGATGCAAGTCAATCTCGCCCCTGCTTTAGAGCAATATATCGTTGACTTAGTGATGGCAACCCGCCAGCCACAGAAGTATTCCGATCAGCTGGCGAGCTGGATAAGCTATGGCGTGAGCCCCCGAGCCACCTTAGCCCTAGCGCGAACTGCAAAAGCCAGAGCTTGGCTCGAAGGGCGCGATTTTGTGACGCCTGATGACATAATTCGCTGTTGTTTCCCTGTGTTTAGGCACCGCATATTACTTAGCTATGAAGCCGAAGCCGATGGCATCAATGCCAATACGGTGATCCAGCAAATCATCAAACAGGTGGCATTAACCGCATGATACATTCAGCTTTAACTGATAGTGATGGACTGAATCTAACACTAAAAGAGTTGCTGTTTTATCAACAACAAACTAAGCCTCGCTCGCAGCTAGGCTTAGCCAAAAATGCCATGGCGGGGCCCTATCGCTCGACCATTAAAGGCCGCGGCATGGAGTTTGATGAAGTTCGTCAATATCAAGCCGGCGATGATGTGCGCGCCATCGACTGGCGCGTCACGGCGCGCACCGGTAGTACTCATACCAAGATTTTTAAAGAAGAAAAAGAGCGCCCTGTGCTGATGCTGGTGGATTTATCGGACAGCATGATCTTTGGCTCGCAGCTGCTACTTAAATCGGTGCAAGCCGCCCACCTAGGTGCTTATCTTGCTTGGCAAGCCAAGCAACGCGGCGATCGGATTGGCGGGGTGATTTTTAATCAAAGCCAGCATCAAGAGCTGCGCCCCAAAGGCCGTGCCAGCGGGGTGTTGCAATGGCTACATCAATTAAAGCAGCTTTACACCAATCAGCCCCAAGCCTTATTGCAACTCGAGCAAGGTCAAGAGCCCGTATCCCTTAACCAAGCAGACTACTTTACTCAACAATTGACTCGGTTAAGACGCCTAGCCCAACCCGGCAGTCAGGTGCATGTGATCAGTGATTTTGCGCACCTCGATGAGGCGGGTGAGAAACAATTAGCCTTGATCAAGCGCCATAATCAAGTCACTGCTTGGCAAATTTTTGATCCTCTTGAGCAAGCATTGCCCAAGACCAAAGGCTTAGGTGCAAGATTGAGTTTCAACGTGATCACTGAGCGAGGCGCGGGCTGGCTACGTTTAGGCAAAGACAATCAAAACTACCAACAACAAGCGCAACTGCGCCAACAGCATTTACTCGCTCGCTTAACCAGACGCGCCATTGGCCTGCGCCAAATCAGCGCCGGACAGCCGCTATTAGGCCAAGTATGAGTAAGTCGATGGTTAAGTTAACGCGTAATGATAACTCTGTTTTGTTTGGAGTATAACGAAAATGCAAGGAAATTCCTCGGTGCCTGATTTAGGCCTGCATGACATTATATTACCGCCCCCACCCAGCTGGTGGCCACCTTCAATCTGGGCAAGCCTAGTTGCGCTGTTGCTACTGATTAGCTGCGTACTTGTGGCGGTGGCAGGCGTTCGCTATTTTAACAAACGCAAACTGCAACGCTTAGCGATTAAGCACCTTAATCAGCAGTCCAATATCACACTCACAGAGCTCAATACCTTGCTCAAGCAAGCAGCGTTGCAATATTACCCTCGTGAGCAGGTTGCCTCATTGCATGGCCAGCAATGGCTTGATTTTTTAACCCAAAGCAGCGCTCATAAAGCCAACTTCAGTGCCGAGCAAACCCGCTGGTTAACCGCTCTTTACCAGCAAGACAGCCTAGCTCAAGCATCTGATATTCAGCTTGCGCGTATTTGGTTAAAGCACGCCCTGCCCGCAGCAACATCATGGCGAGGTGAGCATGTTTGAATTTAGCTACCTATGGCCGGCTTTATTATTACCACTCCCCTTATTAATGCGCTTTTTGCCTGGCGTAAACAAGCAACAAATCAAGTTATGGTTACCCCTTGCCCAAGTGGGTAATGACGCGCCCAGTCAAATCTCTAGCAGATGGCCTGTTAGCTTACTCTGGCTGACTTGGCTTTGTTTTGTACTGGCCTTAATGCGCCCTATTTGGCTAGGAGAGCCAGTGCGCATTAGCCAAGAGCACCGCGATGTAATGCTGGCGGTGGATCTTTCCGGCAGTATGGAAATTGAGGACATGGAGTTAGGCCTGCGCCAAGTTAATCGCTTGGATGTGAGTAAAAAAGTCATCAGTGAATTTATTGCTAAGCGTCAAGGCGATCGCTTGGGGCTTATTTTGTTTGCCGATCACGCTTATCTTCAAGCGCCGTTGACCTTTGACCTCACCACCTTGCAAACCTTGATGCAGGAAACCCAAATTGGCCTAGTGGGCGATAAAACCGCCATTGGTGAAGGCATAGGCTTGGCAGTTAAGCGTTTTATCGAAGCGCAAAATGAGCAAAAGATTTTGATCTTACTGACCGATGGCCAAAACACCTCGGGCAGTTTAACGCCCATTCAAGCGGCTGAACTGGCCAAAGAGCATGACATTAAGATTTATACCATAGGCCTAGGCGCCGATGTGATGATCCAGCGCAGCTTGTTTGGCAGCCATAAAGTTAACCCATCGGCCGATTTAGATGAAAAAACCTTATCTGAGATTGCCAAGATGACAGGCGGCCAATACTTTCGTGCCCGCAGCAGCGAAGAGCTAAGCCAGATCTATCAAACCTTAGATAAACTTGAGCCCATTAGCGCACAAGAGCAAAGCTTTCGCCCAGAGCAGCCTTTGTTTCACTGGCCTTTGCTGGCGGCATTAATGTTATTTTCCATCCGTTTAATTTGGCTTAAGGAGGCTCAATAAGATGGAGTTTTTGCGTCCTTATTTCCTACTGCTATTACCTCTCGTGGGTTTGATTGTCTGGCAGATGAAGCGCAGTCAACCGGCGCAGTCTTTAACTGGCTTGATTGCCCCCCATTTATCCAAGCACCTGATTAGCGGACAAACGGGCAAGCCGCGCCATATTGCCTTAGTTGCTTGTGTTTTAATTATCACCATTATCGCCTTGGCGGGGCCTAGTTTTAGAAGTTTAGAGCTACCCGTCAAACAAATCAGTCCCGCTCGCGTGATCGTAATGGACATGTCGGCCAATATGCTGGCAACGGACTTACCACCCAATCGACTCACCCAAGCCCGCTTTAAAGCCTTAGATCTAGTGAAACAGCGTGATGAAGGTGAGCAAGCGTTGGTTGCCTATGCCGGTGATGCCTTTAGTATTAGTCCGCTAACCTTTGATGGTGGCAACCTAAGCAACTTGATCCCTAATTTAGCCCCCAACATCATGCCGGCCATGGGTAATGCTCCCCAAGCTGGCTTAGCCATGGCCATTGAGTTACTGACCAATGCTGGCCACCAGCAAGGCGATATCGTATTTATCACCGCAGGCTTTACCGATCTTCAAGTTGAGGCCATGCAAGAAATATTGGTAGGGCAACCTTGGCGCGTTTCTGTACTCGCGGTCGGCACGGCCAAAGGCGCGCCCATTAGCTTGGCTAATGGCGATCTACTTAAAGACAGCCAAGGGAATATCGTGATCCCGCAACTCGATGCGGCTACCACGGCTAAAGTGGCGCAGCTCAGCGGTGGAGAATATTTAACTATCCGAGCCGATGGCAGTGATGTTGAGCGGTTAAATCAAATTCACTTACTGGACAGCAAGATTAAAGATAGCGAAAAAGAGACATCAGCCCAAACCACCAGTCAGCAGGTTGACGATGGCTACTGGCTTCTTTGGCTAATTTTGCCCTTTTTATTGTTGGCATTTCGCCGTGGGCAATTAGCTTGTATTTTCATGGTCATTGCCCTAGGCCAGTCTGATCCCGCCATGGCCAGTTGGTGGCAAAACGAGCAAACCCAAGCTTACCAAGATTTTCAGCAGCAAGCGTATCCCCAAGCCGCCGAGCAATTTAGTGATCCTCTGTGGCAAGGCGCGGCTTATTATCGCGCTAAAGACTATGAAAATGCCGCAAAGGCGTTTGCTCAAGTGCAAACGGCTCAAGGCTATTACAACTTAGGCAATGCGCTGGCCATGTCGCAGCAATACCAAGCTGCGATAGAGGCTTATGATCAAGCCCTTGCCCTTGCGCCCGACATGGCTCAGGCTAAGGAAAATAAAGCAAAAATTGAAGAATTGTTGAAACAACAAGAACAAGAGCAAGAGCAGCAAGAGCAGCAAGAGCAGCAAGAGCAAAGCTCAGCGGACGATCAACAACAAGAAAATAAACAAGAACAAGGTCAAGAAAACAAAAACGCAGATCAATCTGAGCAACAAGATTCACAGCAAGCTCAAGAACAAAACCAGCCGCAAGACAATCAGCAAAGCAGTGAAGATCAAGGACAAAACTCAGCTTCGCAGAATGAATCTTCAGCAGAGGAAACAGAGCAAAGCGCAGCGTCACAACAAGCTCAAGCTAACCCAAGTGGTGAGCCTACCAATGAGGCTGATTCAACGCAAAACGCACAGCAAGGGATTGATCAGCTCGATGACGAGCCGCAGGCGAGCCCAGAGCCTAGCGAGGCAAACGCTCAGCTAGAGCAGCAAGATACAAGCCAAGAGCAAGGCCCAGAGATCCCTGCATTGCTACAACAAATGCCAGATGATCCCGCAGTGCTGCTGCGCAATAAAATGCGCTTAGAATATCAAAGACGTCAACGTGAAAACCGCTAACAGCAAGGAAATATCCGTGAAACAAGCAATCAAAATAGTAACGTATGTTTTATTAGTTTGGTGTGGACTTGGCGCTAGCTACAGTTGGGCGGCGCTGCAAGCCAGTGTTAGCCAAAATCCCGTCTACGTTGGAGAAATATTTACCCTTGAAGTAGCCAGCGATAAAAGTCTCGATCCTGATGAACTCAGCACTAAGGAGCTTGAAGCCAGCTTTGACGTCTTTCGCCCTTCCGTGAGTCGGCAAAAATCTTACGTCAATGGCACCTTAACCAGCAGTACCCGCTGGACCATATCCTTACTGGCTAAGCAAGCAGGACAAGTCATCATCCCCCCTCTCACCATAGCAGGGGAAACCACGCAGCCAATTAAGCTCACGGTGTTAGATGAGAAGCAGCAAGCCAATCATCAACAAGCGGACGATGTTTGGATGGAATCAAGCGTCAGCCACAACCAAGTTTATGTCGGTCAACAACTGATCTACACCGTTGATTTATATATTGGCGCCATGCTGGAAAATGCTAACTTACAAGCACCTAGCCTAACAGGCGCTCAAGTGGTGCAATTAGGCAGCGACGAGAAGCAAATGGTGGTCAAAAATGGCGTGAAGTATCAAAAAATTACCCGTAAATTTGCCATCACCCCAAAACAAGCCGGTGACGTGACCATTACGGGTGCTAGGCTAACGGGTGAGCTGTATAAAACCGTTGCTACGAACGGTTTTCGCAGTCGCACCGTGCGGCAAGTGGTAGACATTAATAGTGGTGATGTCACCCTTAAGGTCAAAGCCAAACCCAGTGAGATCAAGGACAAGGACTGGTTAGTCAGTAGTGAAGTCTTACTCAGTGAGCAATTACAAGACGATGCCGTTAACTTAACCGTGGGTCAGCCGATTACCCGCACTTTTACCTTGATCGCCACCAATACAGGCGAGCAAGCCCTGCCCAAGATCGCGTTTAATTACCCGGCTAGTGTGCGCATTTATCCGGATAAAGATGAAGTCAGCAGCTTTATTCATCAAGGCACCGCCTTTGCCCAGCGCATCAGCAGCCATGCGATTATCGCCGAGCAGGCCGGAGAGCTAGTATTGCCCGAAGTGTCGGTCCCTTGGTGGAACAGCGAAACCGATAAACTGGAATACGCCATTGTGCCAGCGCGCACCATCCAAGTGTTACCCAACCCTAATGCTAGCGAGACGCCGATACCGTCGGTTCAACCTACCACAACACAAGGAAGCAGCCCGGGCTTTTGGCCTTATACCACTCTCTTATTTGCTCTACTTTGGTTAGCCACCTTAGCGTTATGGCTTTACCAAAGGCATGGCCAAGGTATAAACGCTGCGACTCAATCAGCGAAGGGTAAATCAGCAAAAAGACATGCTCATATTGATAACGTCGATAAGGCGTTAGTGGTAGCAGTGAAAACCAATGATCCACGTCAAGCTTGGCAAGCACTTCAACCTTGGGCACAGCACCACTGGCCCAACATCAACGGCGTCAGCCAACTACCCGTGTCAGCTGAACTACAATTGGCCATACAAGAGTTGGAACTGTGTATTGCCAAAAATCAGCCTTGGCAAAACCAAGCTATGCTCGCTGCGCTTAAGCAGTCAAAACAGCGCAGTGCATCAGCTACACTGCCGCCAATGAACCCTACTTAGGCATAAGGCGTTTTTTTACATGCTAAATGGATTTTTCGGAAAGAAAAAAGTCAGTCGCACGGTCATAGATGATATGGCTAATAAACAAAAACGCTACGAGGCCCTAGTACAGGCCTATCATAGCGATATCTACCGATACGCGTACTGGTTGTGCCGCGACCAGCATATTGCAGAAGACATAGTGCAAGACACTTTTCTGCGAGCTTGGCGGGCATTGGATTCTTTACAAGACGAAAAGGCAGCTAAAGCTTGGCTGATCACCATCTTACGCCGTGAAAACGCCAGACGGTTTGAACGGAAACAATTTGAGCTGGTTGATCTTGAGACGGAAGCCATGGTGGATAACGAACAAGAAGGCAGCGAGCACACCATGGAAAGTGAATGGCTTCACCGACAAATTGACAAGTTGCCTCAAGAATATAAAACGCCTTTGTTGCTGCAAGTCGTGATGGGGTTGTCCGGTGATGAAATCGCCGACCAGCTTGGGTTGAATAAAAACACCGTGATGACACGATTGTTCCGTGCGCGCAATCAATTAAAAGAGGCGCTTGACAGTGACCCTAAAAACAAACAAATCGGGAGGGCAAAATAATGGATGAGTTAGAATTTCGTCGGCGCGTGTTAAGTGACCCTCATGATCTCGATGAAGAATTGCTTGATGCCGCCCTTGCGGATAAAAATAAGCGTAAGTACCTTGACGACATGAAACAGTTTGATAAGCAGCTTGAAGCAGGCTTAAAAGACATTCCTGTGCCAGAGGGCTTGGCTGATCGGATCTTGCTAAACCAGTCATTTGAGCAGTTTCAAGATAAACAAAAGACCCAGCGTTGGCATATCGCACTCGCAGCGTCCATTGCGTTTATTATCGGCTTAAGTGTCAACCTGATCCAACTGCCTAATACGCCTAATATGGGTGAAGTCGCGATACAACATGTGCAAGATGAATGGCTGTTTACCGAGCAAATCAATGAAAATGCCGATCTTAATGCGGTTAATGCCAAATTGGTTAAATATGGCGGCGCACTGCAACAAGAGCTAGGTCATATTTACTATGTCAATCACTGTTCATTTAATGGTGAGCCCGCATTGCACATCGTGATGGCGGGGGAGAAAAGTAAAGTCACCTTGTTTGTAGTGCCTAAATCAACGGGCTTGTCCATCGACCCCGTGTTTATCAAAGGCAACATGCGCGCCATGGTGATGCCGGTGCAAAACGCCAACTTAGTGATCGTGGCAGACAAAGCAGAGCCCGTCGCCAAACTAGAGCAAAAACTCGAAAGCAGTATTAATTGGTCAATTTAACCGCAATCATTCATGATAAAGTTAAGAAAGCAGAGCCAGCTCTGCTTTTTTCAGTTTGGTTTAAATTCACAATATTATATTATGCTTTTATCATTAAACCCTAGCTGTGTTGTGTTTTATGTACTCTTTTATTGCACGTCAACCTATTCTTAATACTCAAAAAAAGGTCATTGCCTATGAGTTATTATTTCGCGACAGTGCAGAAAATATTTTTCCTGATATTGACTCTGATGATGCCACTAAAAAGTTGGTTTCCGATAATGTGCTCAATGTTGGGTTTGATAAGATTGCCGATGAAAAAACCTGCTACATCAACTTTTCAAAACAAGCCATATTACAACAGCTCCCTCGCCTACTCAGTAAAAACAACTTGGTCATTGAGTTATTAGAAGACATTGAGCCTTGTGAATCATTACTTGAAGAAGTCATCGCACTACACCGACTGGGTTATCAATTGGCCCTTGATGATTTTCATTACCATACTCAGTGGCTGCCATATTTACCCTATATTAGCATCATCAAGTTTGATATTCGTCTGTCATCCTTTGAAGAAATTCGCAAGGTCATCGCCTTTACGCGTCAATATGACATCAAATACCTAGCCGAGAAAGTAGAGACCCTTGATGAGTTTGAACAGGCTAAAACCCTTGGCGTTGAAATGTTTCAAGGGTATTTTTTCAGCCGTCCTGAGATATTTAAACAAAAGGCCCTCGCGCCCAGTCAATTGGTTGTGCTCGAGTTATTAAATGAAATCGCTAAACCAGATTTAAACTTTAACAGAATCGAAGGTATTTTTGTTCGTGATGTCACGTTGTCATACAAACTGCTGATGTTTGTTAATAAACAAATCAAATCCAATGCAAAACCCATTGCCTCATTTAAACAGGCCGCCGTTTACTTAGGTGAGCAACAACTGAAAAAGTTTATTTCTCTGGTGGCAACGTCCCTATCTAAACAAGATAAACCGTCCGAGCTCTATTTAATGTCGGTTATACGCGCCCGATTTTGCGAACGTGTCTTCACTGAAGTCAACCCAAATGACGCACAACAAGCCTTTTTAACCGGGTTATTTTCATTACTGGACAGCTTACTAGATCAACCATTAACAGCCTTACTGGCTGAAGTACAATTAAACGCCGCGATCACTCAAGCCCTTACTGAACGCCAGGGGCCATTAGGCCATTGTTTAAATTGCATCGAGCACTTCGAACATGGAAGGTGGCAACAAATTAGTGAAAGTGGCCAATTGATTGGATTGAAACAAGAGCAGTTAGCCCAGATTTATTTGGAATCGTTGTCTTGGGCTAAAACGTTTCATATTTCTGAATAGGGCCTGTTGATCTTTCGTGCTGGTTTTTGCAGCGATTTGTTGGGTATTTATACTAGGCAGCGGCTTTGTGGCATAGTCACCTACGCGAAAAGGCGCTAACGCAGTAGAAATGACCAACAAACGCAGTCCTACGGATTCGGCTAAAAGCGTTTTGTTCGTCGTTGAGCAGTATTTACTTAGAATGCTAAGCTTCACACTGCTCGTCTTGCCCAAAACGCTTTTAGACAGGGTGTCTCCCACTCGAACAAAAATCAACCATCAAAGATAAACAGGCCCTAATATCCCTTTCCTTTATCGACTAATAAACCGGCAGCCACACTCTAAACGTGTGTGGCTGCCAAGTATCAAGCTAGTTTTGTTGGGCTAATTTCGCCTGTGAACGTTTGAGTTGGTATAAACACCCTACAACCGTTAGCAACATTAAGGCGACTGCCACGCCTAATCCTAACCATGCAGAGCCGCTCATGCCCAATACAAGGTAGCCGACAAAACTCACTTTTGCGGCTAAAAGCGCATAAGGTAACTGAGTAACAACATGATCGATGTGGTGACAGCTTGCCCCAGTAGATGACAAAATGGTGGTATCAGAAATCGGTGAACAGTGATCACCAAACACCGCGCCAGCAAGCACACTGGCCATGGCAGGCAGTAATAAACTGGTGTCTGCACCCATGGCTAAATCAGCAGCGATGGGCAGCATAATCCCAAAAGTGCCCCAACTGGTGCCCGTAGCAAAGGCCATAAAGCCAGCCAACAAAAACAGTAATGCAGGAATATAGGCCGTGCTAATATTACCGGTCACCAAAGAGGCCAAATACTTACCGGTTTCTAGCTGACTGATGACACTGGCCATAGACCAAGCAAAAAGCAAAATCACGATGGCCGGTAGCATAGAGCGTGCGCCCGTCACTAATGCTCCCAGTAATGTGTTAGCCGGTAATTGATTGCGTAACACCATAACAAGCGTGACTCCTAACCCTGCTAACCCACCGTACACAAGCGCACCGGTCGCATCGGTATTGGCAAACGCCTCGATCAAGCTAAATGGCCCTTCACTTGCCTTGGCACCCAGGTAGACAAGACTGAAGACGGTTGCCCCGACTAATGTCAAAATAGGCAGCAATAAATCAAGCATATGTGCTTGTACACCTTGATCTTTAGGCAAGGTTTCGCCCGCCGGCGTGCCTTTATCCTTAGCATAAAGCTGGCCCGTCAATGCGGCCTGCTCATGTTGTTTCATTGGCCCTAAATCCAACTTAAACCATGCGGTCAAGAGCACTAGCAATAGGGCTATCACAGCATAAAAATTCATGGGGGCCATGGTCATAAAGACGGTTAGCGGGTTAAGGTCGGTTAACTGATGAGTCGCCAATAAGCCACCTAAAATAGCGATGATATAAGCCCCCCAACTGGAAATGGGCATTAGAACGCACATAGGCGCTGCAGTGGAATCAAGCAAATACGCAAGCTTAGCTCTGGAAATGCGGTTTTGGTCAGTGATGGGTCGAGCGATACTGCCCACCGCTAAACTGTTAAAGTAATCATCGATAAAAATGAAAATCCCTAACAATACCGTCAGGATCTTAGCTCCGCGTTGATCGTTAATCCGCTTTGCAGCCCAGCAAGCGAAAGCCTGCGTCGCTCCCGAAAAGGTCATCAAACAGGTCATCATGCCTAGTAGCAATAAGAAAACAATGATGTCGATGTTCCATTTGTTGAGCGCGCCGTCTTGCCAGAATAGTGACAACAGGGTCGTCCCTACATATTCCATCGAATGGAGCAGGTCAAAATCAACGATCAAAACAGCGCCTACGGCGATGCCCAAACCCAAGGACAATAAGACACGACGAGTAATAATGGCAAGAAAAACCGCTAATACAGGAGGGATTAGCGATAAGGGTGATTCGGCTAGACTGGTTAATTCCATTGGCAACTTACTTTTTTAAATGAAGAGCCAAGCAAATTAGACGCGGTAGCTCTCCATAGTGGACACTATGACAGGGATAGACTTATTCAATGTATCCCCAGCTAAGTAGCGTTGATCACTGCCTTAACTTCGGCGTGCTTCCCTTTTACTCTAGCTCAACGGCATCACCCTAACTAAAGCGACTAATAAAGCACGCACCTCTACGATATAACACCAGAAAGTAACACCAAAGCAGAATAAAAACAAAGAATAATTCCGTTATTCATATTTTTATAATATAAAAATTGGTATCTAGCCAGTACAACGACGTCTCGGTTTCCTCATTCACTTTGTGAATCTAAAGGCCCCCGGCAAAACGCATGCATATCCCTCAACCATGGGTTGTTCATCGTTAAGCCAACGGCTAATTAAGACAAACGGTTTTAAATCGATTTGAAAAATGATACTTGTTTGCGAGGTAAATACTTTATATTACGCAGCCCGTTGGGCTCCCTTTCCTCATCCTTGCATCACGATTAAACAAAGATATATCCGTGTAGTTTGCTTGAATGAATGATTGTAAAGTCCCAATCATTGACTACTAACCTAACTAAAACGGGTTAAGGGTAAAGAGCAAAATGATATTTAAACTTTGCTACTTTTGCTGGTAATTAAACTGACAACAACACCACAACTAGGCTGATGCATTAGCCCAATTTAAATGAATCCATATGGAATTATCCTAAATCATAAAAAACAGAATATATTCAGTCTACTTAGACTAGAAATTATCACTACTTCGTTCTATATTGTAGGCACTCTCACATTAATAAATGGTAACTAAAATGAGCGATGTAATTAAAGCACTATTAAATGCCCGTAGCTTAAAGGCAGCAAGTAAAGATCTTACGCTAGAGCAATTAGAAGAATCATTAGCTAAATTCACTAAAATCGTAGAAGAAAGAAAGTCTGAAGAAGCGGCGGCGCGTGCTGCTAATGAAGAAAAGCTACGTAAACTAGAAGAATATAAAGAAATGCTTAAGGCTGACGGCATTGATCCCACTGAGCTGTTAGGCACTGTAGTAAAAGAGACTAAAAAGCGCGAACCTCGCCCAGCCAAATACCAATACCGTGATGAGCAAGGTGAGCTACGCCAATGGACAGGTCAGGGTCGCAAGCCTAAACCAATTCAAAAAGCAATTGATGAAGGTAAAACCCTTGACGACTTCTTAATTTAATTAACCTGTTTCGTCAGCAATAAAAAAAGGCCTTTCGGCCTTTTTTATTGCTCTTTTTTTATTTGTACCCGCTGGGGTTGTTTGATTGCCAGCGCCAGCCATCTAAGGTCATATCTTCGATGGTTTTTTCCGCTTGCCAATCTAACTCTTGCTTAGCAAATTGAGGGTCTGCATAACACGTGGCAATATCACCAGGGCGACGCGGTGATATTTGATAAGGGATCTCCTTGCCACTGGCTTTAGCAAATGCCGCCACCATGTCTAATACGGAATAACCTTGTCCTGTTCCTAGATTATAAGTCGCAAGCCCAGGTTTTTGTGCTAATTTCGCAACCGCTTTAACATGCCCCTTGGCTAAATCGACCACATGGATATAATCACGCACCCCCGTACCGTCTGGCGTGTCGTAGTCATTACCAAATACATTTAAATGGAGTAATTTACCGACTGCGACTTGGGCAATATACGGCATTAAGTTATTTGGAATACCGTTGGGATCTTCGCCGATGGTGCCACTAATATGCGCGCCAACGGGATTAAAGTAACGCAAGTTGATAATGTTCCACTGCGGATCGCTGCGATATAAGTCACCCAGTATTTCTTCAATAAAGAGTTTACTGCGGCCATAAGCATTGGTGGCTGAAGTAGGAAAATTCTCAGTGATAGGCACCGTTGCGGGATCGCCGTAAACGGTGGCCGATGAACTAAATACGATATTTTTGACATTATGTTTTGCCATGACCTGACAAAGGGTCACGGTACCACTGATATTGTTATCGTAATAAGTCAGAGGTATTTGTGTTGATTCCCCGACCGCTTTCAGACCAGCAAAGTGGATCACACTATCAAACTGATATTGGCTAAATAATTTATCTAACCCGGCCTGATCGCGAATATCTAATTCATGAAAAGGTATGTTTTTCCCTGTAATAGCTTCAACGCGATTGAGAGATTCGACATTTGAGTTGCAGAGGTTATCAATCACCACCACGTCATAATCTGCATTTAATAGCTCTACTAAGGTATGGCTGCCGATATAGCCGGCGCCACCTGTGATTAGAATACTCACTTATCTCTCCGTTTATATGTGTATTGGAAATGACAAAATGGCTGGGTCAGCTCAACGCCAGCAACGCGAACTCAAGGTTGCAACCAATTTGACTTTAACTTGATTGTATTACAGCTCGGCGATGATGTAACTAGTGCATCCGAAATACCCGCGGCACATTAGGTTAGTTTTGCTGGCCTAACAAGATAGGCTTTAGCATGGTTTCTAAGCCGTTTAGCTTCACTTCATAAGCCAAGGCTAGTTGTTTTCCCAGTAAGCCTTGCGGAAACCCTTGCTGAGAAAACCACACCAAATAGGGCTCAGGTAAATCGATTAACCTTACTCCTTTATACTTGCCAAAGGGCATGGTTTGTAGCAAGGCTTGTTTCATCGCCGCAATCGTTTGCTGGTCCATTAATCGATACCTAAGTATTTATGGGTTTGAATTGAGAGTCGCCAATTTCTTTCGATGCAAGTGTCCATGGCGAGCTTAGTTGCGCGAGGTTTTTGACTGATAGGCTGTAGACAAATCTGCGGCATTTGCTGCCATTGACACTGGGCCAGTAACGCGTCCAACGCGTCGATGTCTTTGTCGGTGGCAACAGGGTGTTTGATTTCATTGGCCCTAAGCAGTGCATCTTGACGCACGGCTAAACCGCCCTTCATCTTAACCTTAGGTGACACGGTGACATAAGCTCGATCATCAACCTTAACCTCATAGGTTCCACTGGTTTCTATCTGGCACTGATAGCCGAGATCGCTAAGGTGCTGGGTTAGCTCGGTTAGATCATACATACAAGGCTCACCGCCTGTGATCACCACGTGTTTCGCTGTATAACCTAAACGCTTAAATTCGGCTAATACTTGCTCAGCATTGGCATCGGCCCAAGCATCGGACTCATTGCTCTTGTCGGTCACACGCTCAAGCTGAGTTTGTTGCTCAAGGGATATTTGCCAAGTATGTTGGGTGTCGCACCAAGGACAGCCAACATCACACCCTTGCAGGCGCACAAAAATAGCTGGCACACCGGTAAATACCCCTTCGCCTTGAATGGTTTGAAAGATTTCGTTGATCCGATATGCTTGAGCCATTGGTTTATACACCTGTTTTGCGTAAAATCGAGGGTTATATGTGAATAATAAGCGAAACTCAAGACTTATGAGCAAAAAAGTAGTCGTCATTTACTCGGGTGGCATGGATTCTTACACCGTATTAAACAAAGCCATTCAACAGGGCCATGAGGTGTATGCGTTAACCTTCAATTATGGTCAGCGTCATGTCAAAGAAGTGCAAGTTGCCAGCGATTATTGCCAGCGCCAAGGCATTAACCATAAAGTGGTTGATATCTCTGCTATCAATGAGCTTATCGGTGGCTCTTCCCTGACCTCTGATATTGCTATCCCCGAAGGCGATTATGATAAAGCCAATATGACCTCAACCGTGGTGCCCAACCGCAATATGATTTTGTTGTCTATGGCGATTGGCTATGCGGTTTCCATCAAGGCAGAGCAAGTCATGTATGGCGCTCATGGCGGTGATCACGATATATACCCCGACTGTCGCCCTGAATTTGTCAAACGCATGAATGATGTGGCGCTGATTGCCAATTACGAGCCCATTGAAATTGTCACGCCCTACCTCACTGTGAGCAAAAACGATATCTTACAAGATGGTTTAAGCATGGGGCTGGATTACCAATACACTTGGACTTGCTATAACGGCCGAGAAAAAGCCTGTGGTCAATGCGGCGCTTGTAAGGAGCGCCTTGCCGCTTTTGCTAGTCAAGGCAAAACCGATCCGCTCGCCTACGAATAGCGCTTTTTGAAATAGTTTTGTAGGAACAACTTTGATGTGTGGGAGCCCCAGTGATGGGGCGATTTTGTGGCTGAATCTCACAATTTTATCGCTGCATGACTGCAGCTCCTACTTATACCTCTCTCGGCGCACGCTTGGCGGCATTTGCTGTAGCTGAAAATCTATCATGGCGTCAAACGCACTCAATAACGACGTAAACTTGCTTTCACTGCCTTCAAGCTGACTCATTAAGTAGAAACCCGCCTCCACACTGGATACGCCCTGCGATTTGGTTGATTTACGAATGCGATATTGACTGGGTTGCTTCACCTCTATCCCAACTTTGGGGAGTTGCTGTAAGGCAGGGTTAAGCTGGAGCAATCGAAATGCTTTTTTCCAGCTGCCATCAAGTAAAATAAACTGGCTGTTGCTGCCAAACTGACCAGATCTGGCACTCACTACTGGCTCAGTGGAGGGATACAATAAGTAAGTGGGCGCGGCCTCTAAATAAGTTAACGGCAGGGTTTCACTGCAAATCAGTTCACTGTTAGTTAAGCTCAGACTTAAGATCCTAGCGCTGCCCACTGCTTTGTTTGCTTCACTGGGATGCTGTAAGATGAGCAACTTATATTGATTGTTGATGGTGGTAATAAGCTGACAAATACAGGCAACTTGTGCCTTATTGCAGCGAACACACCACGGCCGTTGAGACATGACATTCCTTACTGGAGCTAACGAGTTAATGCGCACTTGCCTGTTGCCCCTTGGTATTACCCTAGCCCTGATGGGATTAACCCACGCTTTTCAGCCTTGGAGCGAACACTGGCTGATATTCTACCGCCCTGAGCTGCCAGCTCAAGTTTGGCGTTTTTTAACCGCTTCGCTATGCCATACCAATACCAACCACCTACTGGTCAACAGTCTAGGTTTAGTGATAATTTGGTTGTTATTTAAGCGTCATTTTAATTGGCTAAATCTGACCAGCTTGCTTATTTTGACTAGTTTAGCTGTGGGCTTGACCCTTTGGTTATTCGATCCCGATGTAGTTTGGTATGTGGGCTTGTCGGGCACTTTACATGGCTTATTTTGTTACGGTGCATGTAAAGACGTGGAATGCAAAATTCGCTTTGGTTGGCTGCTTTGTATTGGCGTCGCCATAAAATTGGCCCTAGAGCAATGGGGGCCGCCGCAGCAGGCAATGGCGGAGATGATTGACGCCAATGTGCTGGTTAATGCCCATTTATATGGCGCCATCGCTGGCGTGGCTTACTACTTTGGAATGCGCTATTTAACAGGTCAAAAGACTAAGCTATCGCCTGATTAAATAGCGCGGCGAGTTTACACGCTCAATGTTTGATTTATTTCTGCTAAGACTTGCGCGGGATTCGCGGCTTGGGTGATTGGACGACCTATCACTAAGTAATGAGAGCCTGCTGCAATGGCTTCAGCTGGCGTCATGATACGACGTTGATCACCAGCATCACTGCCAGCTGGGCGAATACCTGGCGTGATCAGCTTAAAATCAGCGCCTAGGGTTTGACGCAACATACTGGCTTCTTGCGCCGAGCACACAACCCCATCTAAACCCGACTCTTGAGTTAAACTGGCCAAGCGTTTTACGTGATCTTGCGGCGTAACATTAATACCGATTTCTGCTAAGTCTTGCTGCTCCATACTGGTTAGCACGGTGACTGCAATCAGCAAAGGCGCATCCTTGCCGTAGCTTTCTAGGGATGCTTTAGCCGCTTCCATCATGCGTCGGCCACCACTGGCATGCACGTTAACCATCCAAACCCCGAGATCCGCTGAAGCAGCCACGGCTTTTGCCACTGTGTTTGGAATATCGTGGAATTTCAAATCAAGAAAAAGATCAAATTTTCGATCGACAATTTGTTTAACAAAACTGGGTCCAAAATGGGTAAACATTTCTTTACCAATTTTTAAACGACAACTGGCTGGATCAATTTGATCAATAAAATTTAACGCTGCATGTTGATCGGCATAATCAAGGGCAACGACTACTTTTGGGTCTAACTGCATTTTATTCTCCATCTAATCCACGTATCGGTTTTACTGAGCCCCAAGTTTTACAAGAAGGGCATTGCCAAAAAATTGAACGAGTGGCAAAACCGCACTTACGGCAGCGGCATTTAGGGCTCATTTTTAACTGTTCTAATACTAACTTTCTTAAACTATCTAAACTGGTTTTAGCGCGGCCTTCTTCGGCGAGTTCAAGATGATAAACCATCAGCTGATAAAAGCCTTTCATGGTTGGGTTTTTCACTAATTGTTTGGCTACCGCATCCTCACCACTTTCAGGGCCTTGATGCTCAGCAATATATTGCGCGATTTTAATGCCTACGCTCGCTCCTGCCCCTTTGTGCCATGCTTGGTCGAGCCATTCAATCAAGCCTGGTTGATCATCATAAGCATTAAAACACAGCGCCAAACGTTCAATTATTTCACTTACAAAATCAATATCCTGTTCAGCTACTTGAGACAAGTATTTTACGGCTTGCTTATAGTCTTGTTGCTCTATATACAGATCAGCTAACCCGATGCTGGCACGTACGCACCTTGGGTCGACTTGCAATGCTTTTTTAAGTTCAGCAATGGCTTGCTTATTTTCTTTATTTTGATGGGCTTCATTTGCCAACTCACAGTGAAAATGCGCAATATCGCGAACCGCGGTCTTCACTTGGCACTTCTGTAGTTGTTGTGCCACTTTAATCGCTTTACGCCATTCTTTGGTTTGCTGATAAATCTGTAATAGTTGCTGTAATGATTGAACTTTATAGTCCGGCTCAAGCACTAACTGAAGAAATAAAGCCTCACTGCGATCAATTAGGCCCGCAGCGGTATAATCTTTGGCTAACTGCAGCATCGCCAAATGCTTTTGCTCTGCTGTCAAAGAAGGACGTGCTATCAAATTTTGGTGGATACGTATGGCCCTATCGACCTCACCTCGCTGACGAAATAGATTGCCAAGGGCCAGGTGGGTTTCGATAGTTTCACTGTCAACTTCGAGTAAGTCGATAAAAAGATCAACCGCCTTGTCGGGCTGATCACTCAGTAGAAAGTTAAGCCCTGTCACGTAATCGCGACTGAGCTTATTGGAATGTCTTTGCTCACTCTGATGAAGCCCTCGCCGCCCCATATACCAGCCATAACCCGCGGCAATGGGTAACAACAGAAATAGCAGCTCAAGCATTGAGGTTTAATCCTTAAGCGGAAGCTTCCTTAAATGTGCCAATTCTTCGCTTTGCCGGGTCACTTTCTTCGTTAGGCGTCGGTTGCTGATTTTCAACTTAAGGTACAGCATACTGCTAATCCCTGCTCCTAGCGCAAATGCAATACCAAAGGTAATGGCGATCAGCACGGATAAGCGAATGTCAGATTGTGCAATGAGATAATTAAAGGTCACTACCACGTCATTCTTTAAACCAACGAAGATAGCAACAGCAAATAGGAGTGCGAGAAAAATAAAGGTTAATAGCGCTTTCACTTGGCCTCCCCAAGCCCATCAAAAAGTAACACTAAAAGAATCGCTAGATTACACTAAATCCAGCTCGTATCCTATTGTTGGGCAATAAAAAACGGCACTAGGCCGTTTCTCAGTAATCTGTATTATGCACCTAGGCTAGCGTTGACACGCTCTCTTAACTCTTTGCCAGGTTTAAAATGTGGTACATATTTACCATCTAACTCTACTTTCTCACCCGTTTTAGGGTTGCGGCCAACGCGAGGGGCACGATAGTGTAGAGAAAAGCTACCAAAACCTCGGATCTCGATGCGATCGCCTGAGGCGAGAGTTTCAGTCATTTGTTCTAGGATTTCTTTGATCGCTAGTTCAACTTCTTTAGCAGAAAGTTGCAAATGTTTGCTAGTGAGTCGTTCGATGAGATCTGACTTTGTCATAGTGGCTCCCATGGGTTAAAAACTGTTTATGCTACTGGTTGCGATGATAGCTACGCATAGCTTACGCTGATAGTTACGTGTATGCAGAAACAATAAGAGGGGCAAAGCCCCTCTTCTGACTCTGTAACTACTTATTCAGTAACTATTTTTTAGTTTACTCTAAGTAGCCCAGTTTACAAATAACAGGGTATAAAAATTTACCCTTTATTTATAATTAGTCGTTTTTAGCCGCTTTGAAAGCTTCAGCCATTGCGTTGCTGAATGCGCCTTCGTCTTGCTGCTTGCTGTTTAGGCCTTCGATAGCTGCTTTTTCTTCAGCTTCATCCTTAGCACGAACAGATAGGCTAACAACACGGTTCTTACGGTCAACACCAACAAACTTAGACTCTAGATCGTCGCCTACAGAAACAACAGTGGTTGCATCTTCAACGCGGTCACGAGAGATATCAGCTACACGGATGTAACCTTCAACGCCTTCAGCAAGCTCAAGTTTAGCGCCTTTCGCGTCAACTTCGATAACTTTACCTACTACTACTGCGCCTTTCTTCTTGTCAGCGATGTAGTTGTTGAATGGGTCTTCAGCGATTTGCTTGATACCTAGGCTGATGCGCTCGCGCTCTGGATCTACTTGTAGAACCACAGCTTCGATTTCGTCGCCTTTCTTGAATTCACGTACTGCTTCTTCACCCGCTACGTTCCAGCTGATGTCAGATAGGTGAACTAGACCGTCGATACCGCCGTCAAGACCGATGAAGATACCGAAGTCAGTGATAGACTTGATCTTACCGCTAACACGATCACCTTTGTTGTGCGTGCTAGAGAAAGATTCCCATGGGTTAGCAATACATTGCTTAAGACCAAGAGAAATACGACGACGCTCTTCGTCGATATCAAGAACCATAACTTCAACATTGTCACCCACGTTAACCACTTTAGATGGGTGGATGTTTTTGTTAGTCCAATCCATTTCAGAAACGTGAACTAGACCTTCAACGCCTTCTTCGATTTCAACGAAACAGCCGTAGTCAGTTAGGTTAGTTACGCGACCAGTCAGCTTAGTGCTTTCTGGGTAACGGTTAGCGATAGCTACCCATGGATCTTCGCCTAGCTGCTTAAGACCTAGTGACACACGAGTGCGCTCACGGTCAAACTTAAGCACTTTAACGTTGATTTCATCACCTACGTTAACGATTTCGCTTGGGTGCTTAACGCGTTTCCAAGCCATGTCAGTGATGTGTAGTAGACCGTCAACACCGCCAAGATCAACGAATGCACCGTAGTCAGTAAGGTTCTTAACGATACCTTTAACTGATTGGCCTTCTTGTAGGTTTTCAAGTAGTTCATCACGCTCTGCACTGTTTTCAGTTTCGATAACAGCACGACGAGAAACAACAACGTTGTTGCGTTTTTGGTCAAGCTTGATAACTTTGAATTCTAGGTCTTTGTACTCTAAGTGAGCCGTATCGCGAACTGGGCGAACGTCTACTAGAGAACCAGGTAAGAAAGCACGGATACCGTTTAGTTCAACAGTGAAACCGCCTTTAACTTTACCATTGATAACACCAATAACAGTTTCTTGCTCTTCGTAAGCTTTCTCAAGCACGATCCACGCTTCGTGGCGCTTCGCTTTTTCACGAGATAGCTGAGTTTCACCGAAACCGTCATCAGTTGCGTCTAGCGCTACGTCAACTTCGTCACCTACGCTTACTTCTAGCTCACCAGCCGCATTTTTGAACTGGTCAACAGAGATAGGAGATTCAGATTTAAGACCTGCATCTACAAGTACGATACCGTTTTCGATAGCAACGATAGTACCTTTGATGATCGCACCAGGGCGCGTTTCGATTTCGTTTAAAGACTCTTCAAAGAGTTGAGCAAAAGATTCAGTCATGTTATTAGACACTTTTAGTTAATGACAACCACTCATGTTCCATCGCGAGTGGGGTTGCTGTACAAAGTTCGTTCCATCCTTAGAACAAACATTAATAAGGCTGACACCACGCTAAACACGCAGCTTAAGCCATATTGAGATTCAATTTCTCATTCACAAAGGCAACGACCCTTGCAACAACTTGATCAATATCAAGTTCTGTTGAGTCGATGACCAATGCATCATCGGCTGGTTTCAGCGGCGCCACAGGTCTATTTCTATCTCTGTGATCTCGCTCTTCTATCTCAGCCAAAAGATGCGCGATATTAACATCAAAGCCCTTGACTTGCAATTGCTTATAACGTCGCTCGGCGCGCGCTTGCGCACTGGCATCAAGGAAGATTTTTACCGGGGCATCGGTAAATACCACGGTGCCCATGTCACGCCCGTCGGCAATCAGCCCGGGGGCTTCACGAAAACTGCGTTGGCGACGCAACAAGGCTTCTCTGACGCGAGGAAAAGCCGCCACTTTTGATGCCGCATTACCCGTTTCTTCGGTGCGCAATTCTCGGCTCACGTCTTCACCTTCGAGAAATACACGAACCCCCTCTGCGGTGGGTTTAAACACCACATCTAAATGCCCAGCCAGTAAAGACACGGCATCTTCATTGTCTAATTCAACATTGTGGTGTAGTGCTGCCAGTGCAAGCACACGATAAATTGCACCGCTATCTAATAAATGCCAGTTGAATTTTTCTGCCAACTTTTGACACAAGGTACCCTTACCTGAGCCACTTGGTCCATCAATTGTGATTACTGGGGCCTTCGCCACCATATAACGCCTCCATTACGCTCAATCTAAGCGTATCTTGTCCTGCTAATGGAGCTTGCCGAATAAGAAAACATCACGGAAATAAGGCAAACTGAAATAATCGCGGCAGATTATACCCAAGCCCCTCACCATCAGCTAGATTGAAACCAAGTTATGTGAAGGCATATGGATTTTTTACACTATCCTAAGGATATGCCTTGCACTAAGGCTAAATGCACTGTCCGAAAATATTATGATTGTTCAAACCGATCGCATTCAGCCAAAAACTGCTCCACCTTATCGACCATGTCCGTTGACCCGACAAAATAGGGTGAGCGTTGGTGTAGTTCACTGGGCACAATATCCATAATACGCACAGAACCATCACTGGCTTTGCCGCCAGCTTGCTCAGCTAAAAAAGCGATGGGGTTACATTCATATAACAAACGCAATTTACCTTGCGGCGCACTGGCTGTGGTTGGATATAAATAGATCCCCCCTTTGAGTAAATTCCGGTGAAAGTCTGACACTAACGAGCCAATGTAACGTGAGGTGTAAGGCCTATCATCCTCTGGCACTTGCTCTTGGCAAAATTTCAAATAGCGTTTTACGCCCAGCGGAAATTTAATGTAGTTACCTTCATTGATGGAATATATCCGCCCCTGTTTTGGCATGGTTAAATTTTCATGGGACAGGCAGAAGGTGCCGATAGAGGGATCAAGGGTAAACCCATGTACGCCATTGCCTGTGGTATAGACCAACATGGTGGATGAGCCATAAATCACATAGCCTGCGGCGATTTGTTTATGACCGGGTTGTAAAAAATCAGCCAAGGTGACTTCCGACCCGATAGGCGAAATGCGCTTATAAATAGAAAAAATGGTGCCTACGGAGACATTAACATCGATATTTGAGGAGCCATCTAACGGATCCATTAAGATCACGTATTTGCCATTTTTAGATTTGGTGCTTTGAAAAGCAACAAACTCTTCTTCTTCCTCTGACGCCACACCGCACACTTCACCGCGCGCTTCCATCGCGGCTTTAAACTTCTCATTGGCATAGACGTCTAATTTTTGCTGATCTTCACCTTGAACATTTTCGCCCCCTGCACTGCCGACGATGTCCACTAGGCCAGCCTTGTTGATCTCACGATTGACCACCTTTGCCGCCAACCTTATCGCCCCCAACAACTGACTTAAGCTGCCCGACGCATCAGGAAAATCCAGTTGCTTCTCAACAATAAATTCACCTAAAGTTTTCATTGGCTGTGACATTACGTTTACCTTCTCGATTATTGAATGACGTTTCCCTCGTTTTTAATCCTAGTATCAACCTTGACCTAGTGTGTGAGCTAAGTGCTCAAAATTACTTAATTTTTGGTACAAAAAAAGGAGCCACTTGGCTCCTTATTGTTACTGACTGACTTGTTTCAGCTTATCGAAATAGTCAGGGAAGGTTTTTGAGGTACACCCCGGGTCATTAATGGTGACCGGCGTGTCACTTAACGCCACCAGTGAAAAACACATGGCAATACGGTGATCATCATAAGTATCAATCGCCGCATGGGTTAACTGAGCAGGAGGCGTTACTTCAATAAAATCATGTCCTTCTACCACTTCGGCGCCTACTTTACGCAGCTCAGTTGCCATTGCAGCTAAACGGTCGGTTTCTTTCACGCGCCAGTTATACACATTGCGAATGGCGGTAGTGCCTTTAGCAAATAAAGCAGTGGTTGCAATCGTCATGGCCGCATCAGGTATGTGGTTCATGTCGAGATCAACGGCCTTAAGCTCGCCCACCGATGATTTAATGTAATCATCGCCCCATTCGATGTCAGCGCCCATGGCTTCAAGCACATCGGCAAACTGCACATCACCTTGCACCGACTTTTTACCTATGCCAGTCACCTTGATCGTGCCGCCTTTAATGGCCGCCGCGGCTAAAAAGTAAGAAGCCGATGACGCATCACCTTCTACTAGGAAGGTCCCCGGTGCGGTGTAAACTTGATTTCCCTTGATCACAAAGCGCTGATAATCTTGGTTTTCAACTTCAACGCCAAATTGCGCCATGATATGCAGCGTAATTTCAATGTAAGGCTTAGAAACTAACTCACCGACAATTTCAATTTCGGTATCAGCGTTGGCGTATGGCGCAGCCATTAAAAACGCCGTTAAAAACTGACTAGAAACCGAGCCGTCAATTTGGATCTTGCCACCGTTTAGTCCAGTGCCTTTAATGCGCAGCGGCGGGTAATCGGTATTTTTCAGGTATTCAATATCGGCGCCCGCTTGGCGCAACGCATCCACTAAGCTACCAATGGGACGCTCTTCCATTCGCGGCTCACCTGTTAATCGGTATTCGCCTTGGCCTAAACAAAGGGCGGCGCACAATGGGCGCATTGCCGTCCCCGCATTACCCAGAAACAGTTCCATTTCACCTTGAGTATTAAAGGCACGCCCTAGTCCTTCAACCACACAAGTCGTTTTGTCTGCAGACAACTCGTAACTCACGCCGAGCTTTTTCAATGCGTTCAACATATGACGAATATCGTCACTGTCGAGCAGGTTGGTTAACGTCGTGGAGCCCTTAGCGAGGGCGGCCAGTAATAAAGCGCGGTTTGATACGCTTTTAGAGCCTGGAAGGTTTATTTCTCCATCAACTTTAGCGATGGGATTCAGAGTTAAAGATTCCATTGATATCCTACTTATTGGCCTAGCTCGAGCACTTGGATCAGCGCCGCTTTAAAGGTTTGATTTTCTTGTTCTGTGCCGATGCTGACACGTAAATGATTCGGCATACCATAGCCGCCGATTGGGCGTACGATAACGCCTAACTGTAACAAGGCTTGATAAACCGGCATGGCATCGCGGCCAGTATCAAAAGTAATAAAGTTACCTTTTGACGCTATGTATGGCAAATCATATTGAGTAAAGAACTGCTCAAAATCCGCCATGCCTTGATTATTTAACGCCACGCTTTTGGCTAAGTAATCGCTGTCATTTAGCGCCGCGCAAGCAGCCGCTAGGGCCAAGCTGTTACAGTTAAATGGCTGGCGAACACGGTTAAGTAAATCGGCAATCACGTCATTAGAAATGGCATAGCCGACTCGCAATGCGGCAAGACCATAGGCCTTAGAAAAGGTGCGGGTGATCACCAAATTAGGGTATTGCTTGATCCAAGCCACACTGTCGGCTTGTTCATCGGCGTATTCATAATAGGCTTCATCCAACACCACGATCACTTGCTCTGGTACTTTAGCTAAAAAGTCCAAAATGGCTTGTGACGACAAACAGGTCCCCGTTGGGTTGTTTGGATTAGCGATAAAAATCATCTTGGTATCAACCGTGATAGCCGCCGCCATGGCGTCTAAGTCATGGCCCCAGTCTTTGGCTGGAACCGCGACCGCTTTAGCGCCAATGGATTGCGTCACTAGCGGATAAACCACAAACGCATATTGCGAAAAAATCACTTCGTGGTGTGGACTAACAAAGGTACGCGCTAAAATTTCAAGTACATCGTTTGAGCCATTACCTAAGGTAATTTGATTGGCATTGACGTTGTATTTTTCCGCTAAAGCCTGTTTTAGATTAAAGCCATTGGCATCGGGATAACGGGTTAATTCAGCAAATTGCGCTGACATGCTCGCGGTCACGACTGGACTTGGGCCTAGCGGGTTTTCGTTAGAGGCCAGTTTAACGATATTATTAATGCCTAACTCACGCTCGAGCTCTTCCACTGGCTTACCCGCTTGATATGGGTGCAGCCCTTGCACACCCGTATTGGCTAAGGAAATATAATCACAGCTCATTGTTAGCCCTTCCCATGTTGCTTTGCAAACTTGTCCATAAAGGCAACTAAGGCCTCAACGCCGGCTTTTGGCATGGCGTTATAGATACTGGCGCGCATGCCACCAACAATGCGGTGACCTTTTAACGTCAATAGCCCCTGCGCTGCAGACTCCGCCAAAAAGGCATCGTTTAACGATTCATCCACTAATTGGAATGGCACGTTCATCCAGCTGCGGTATTGCGGGTCGACCTGGTTTTGATAAAAGTCAGAATTGTCGATGTAATCGTAAAGTAGCTGAGCTTTGGTTTCGTTATGCTCGGCCATGGCCGTTAAGCCACCTTGTTGTTTTAACCATTCAAACACCAAACCAGCTAGGTACCAACTGTAAGTCGGCGGGGTATTGAACATGGAATCGGACTCAGCAAGCACCTTGTAATCTAAGATAGAAGGAATGGCTTGGCGCGCTTTGCCGATGAGATCATCTCGCACAATAACCAAAGCTAACCCCGATGGGCCAATGTTCTTTTGCGCACCCGCGTAGACCACGCCAAATTGACTGATGTCGATAGGACGAGACAAAATAGTCGAACTCATGTCCGCGACCAAAGGCACGTCACCCGTATCAGGAACCGTGCTGATCTCTAGCCCTTCAATGGTTTCATTAGGACAGTAATGAACATAAGCCGCGTTAGGGTTAAGTGGCCATTGGCTGCTATCGCGCAATGATGCTTGACCGGCAGCATTGGTTTCACGGATATCAATTTCGTTGATTTTACCGTGCTTTTTCGCCTCTGCTGCGGCCGACTGAGCCCACTGACCTGTGATGATGTAATCGGCTTCTAGCTGCTCACCAAACAAATTAAGAGGCACGGCTGCAAACTGGCCACGGCCACCGCCTTGGCAAAATAGTACTTTATAATTATCTGGAATATTGAGTAAATCCCGAAGATCTTGCTCTGCTTTATCGGCCAGTGCAATATAGTCTTTACTGCGGTGACTGACCTCCATCACCGATACATTTAAATCATTCCAATTACGAAATTCTGCTTGCGCCCGCTCCATAACAGCCGTTGGCAACATGGCGGGACCCGCACAAAAATTATAAACCTGAGTCATTCTCTTGTTCCGAAAAATAAAACGAGCGGCATAAGCCGCTCATTTTTCATTGTTGTTAATTATGCTTGTTCAGATGGTTCATCATCCGGTGGAAGCTGCTGCTCAGCGCCACCTTCTGCAGAGGCTTGCTCTATTTCTAACTCATCCTGCTCGACTTCTTCAATCCGCTGTAAGGCAACCACGTGCTCGCCTTCACTGGTGCGAATTAAGGTCACGCCTTGGGTATTACGTCCCACAACCGACACTTCATCAACGCGAGTACGAACTAAGGTACCTTTATCAGAAATCAGCATAATGTCTTCTGATGCTTCAACCTGAACTGCACCGACTACCTTACCGTTACGTTCACTCACCTTAATGGAAACCACACCTTGGGTCGCGCGACCTTTAGTTGGGTATTCAGACTGAGGTGTACGTTTACCGTAACCGTTTTCGGTGACGGTCAGAATATCGCCAGACTGATTAGGTACGATTAATGAAACCACTTTTTGGCCGTCGCCCAGTTTGATACCACGCACACCGGTAGCGGTACGGCCCATAGGACGAACACCGCGGAATTTAATTTCCGGCTGACCGTTCTCATCCAATACTGGATTGCCGTTCTCATCGATCACTGGGGTTTCTTCAGATTCTTTGAAACGTACCACTTTACCCGCATCGGAGAACAGCATGATTTCGCTGTCACCATGGGTGATATCAACACCAATCAGTTCATCGTCATCTCGCAAGTTAATCGCAATCAAACCTGAGCTACGCGGCTTGCTGTAAGCACTTAAGGCTGTTTTCTTCACCGTACCTGATGCCGTTGCCATGATAATAAACTTATCGTCTTGGTATTCACGCACCGGCAAGATAGCGGTGATACGTTCGTTTTCGTCTAACGGTAAAATGTTAACAATAGGTCGACCACGTGCAGCACGCGACGCCAATGGCAATTGATACACTTTCAGCCAGTACAACTTACCACGGCTAGAGAAACACAAGATGGTGTCATGGGTGTTGGCCACCAGCAAACGTTCGATGAAATCTTCATCTTTCATCTTAGTCGCCGCTTTACCTTTACCCCCACGTCGCTGCGCTTCATAGTCCGTTAATGGTTGGTATTTAACGTAACCTTCGCGTGACAGGGTCACCACAACATCTTCTTCGGGGATCAAGTCTTCCATGTCGATATCACCGCTCATGGCGGTAATTTCGGTGCGGCGCTCATCACCAAACTGATCTCGCACTAATTCCAACTCTTCACGGATCACTTCAACCAAACGCTCAGGGCTGTTTAGAATGTGCAATAACTCGTCGATAAGCTCGAGCAGGGCCTTGTATTCATCAAGGATCTTCTCGTGCTCTAGGCCCGTTAGCTTGTGTAAACGTAAATCTAGGATGGCTTGCGCTTGTTGCTCGGTAAGGAAGTAACCGTCATCGCGAATACCGTATTGCTCTTCTAACCAATCTGGGCGCGCGGCATCAACGCCCGCACTTTCTAGCATCGCCGCCACATTACCCAGCTCCCAACCACGCGCTTGCAACGCTATTTTCGCTTGTGCTGGGGTAGAAGATTCACGGATCAACTCAATCACAGGATCAATGTTGGCCAGTGCAATGGCTAAACCTTCTAAGATGTGAGCGCGATCGCGCGCTTTGCGCAATTCAAATACGGTGCGACGTGTCACCACTTCGCGGCGATGGCGAATAAAGCTTTCTAATGTTTCTTTTAAGGTAAAGATTTTCGGCTGGCCATTTTCCAATGCCACCATGTTAATACCAAAAGAAACTTGCATTTGAGTTTGTGCGTAGAGGTTGTTCAGCACCACTTCAGCCACATCACCGCGTTTAATTTCAATACAAACACGAATAATACGGGTTGATTCATCGCGGATGGCGCTAATGCCTTCGATTTTCTTTTCTTTGACCAGCTCGGCGATCTTTTCAATCAGCTTGGCCTTGTTTACCTGATAAGGTAACTCTTGCACTATGATGGTTTCGCGACCGGTTTTAGCATCGGTCTCAATTTCAGCACGGGCACGAATGCGTAATTTACCGCGGCCTGTGGTGTAAGCATCAACGATGCCTTTGCGCCCTGCGATGATGCCATGGGTTGGGAAATCTGGGCCTGGGATATAATCCATTAACTCGGCAACCGTCAACTCACTGTTGTCAATCAAGGCTAAACAGCCATTGATCACTTCAGTTAAGTTATGAGGCGGAATATTGGTTGCCATACCTACCGCAATACCCGATGAACCGTTGACTAACAGGTTGGGGATCTTAGTCGGTAGTACCGCTGGAATTTGCTCTGTACCATCGTAGTTAGGCACAAAATCCACGGTTTCTTTATCTAAATCGGCCAGTAACTCATGGGAAATTTTATCCATGCGAATTTCGGTATAACGCATCGCCGCAGCGGAGTCGCCGTCTACCGAACCAAAGTTACCTTGACCATCAACGAGCATGTAGCGCAACGAGAAGTCTTGCGCCATTCGGACGATCGTATCGTAAACCGCGGTATCACCATGAGGGTGATATTTACCTATTACATCACCTACCACACGGGCAGATTTCTTATAGGGTTTGTTCCAATCATTGCCCAGTACATTCATGGCGTAGAGTACGCGGCGATGAACCGGTTTTAATCCATCGCGTACATCTGGAAGTGCACGTCCAACGATGACGCTCATGGCATAATCTAGATATGAGGTTTTTAACTCATCTTCGATATTTACCGGCGTGATATCTTTTGCAAGATCGCTCATATAAGCCTAAATCCCTAAATCTAAAATTTCGGTCTGATTTGACGAGGACGGGATTCTAGCACATTTTCATGGCAGAGACAGAGGGAGGTAGAACACATAACCTGCAACTTTTTTGAAAAAATGGCTTTTTTCCGATCTGCTCACGCTTATAATAATGTCCACACCCAAGAATGATGAAAAAAGCAGCAGAAATCATGAATGTAGATGAACAAGAAATTGCAAAGTTTGAGGCGATGGCAAGTCGTTGGTGGGATTTAGACGGCGAATTTAAACCCCTTCACTTGCTTAATCCAACCCGCCTTGATTACATCAATCGGGGCTGTCAGGGCTTATTTGGCAAAAAAGTACTCGACGTTGGCTGCGGCGGCGGCATTTTAGCCGAAAGCATGGCGCACAAAGGCGCTCAAGTCACCGGGCTCGACATGGGCACCGAGCCGTTAGAAGTGGCACGACTGCATGCCTTAGAGACCGGCGCTCAGCTTGATTACATTCAAACCACAGTCGAGCAACATGCTAAGGAACACCCTCACCGCTATGACGTGGTGACCTGCATGGAGATGCTAGAGCACGTACCTGACCCCGCTTCGGTGATTCGCGCTTGTAAAGCCTTAGTTAAACCCGACGGTGTGGTCTTTTTCTCAACCATCAATCGCACCGCCAAATCTTACCTCATGATGATTATTGGCGCTGAGTATCTATTGCGCTGGGTCCCTAAAGGCACGCACGAACATCATAAATTCATTCGCCCTTCTGAATTGCTCAGCTACACCGATGCAGCAGGGTTACAATGCCAAGATTTAACGGGGGTACATTACAACCCCCTCAGTCAAAGCTTCTATTTAGGGCCAAATGTTGACGTCAACTACATGCTGATGACAAAACCCTTGGCTTAACCAAGCAAAACATCAAATTTTGATAATGCGCACAGATTTTGATTTTACTGATGCGAGCCAATTACCCCTAACTTTTGCATGCCCTTTCGCCAAGTCCTGTTGCCTCTTAGGTTACTCATTGGGCTTGGTTGTTGGCTTTTTAAGCAACCGGATAAAATAAATATTTTTTTCAATATTTGCTAAAAAAGGACTTGAAATTCACTTGTTCTAAACCTGCTTGGAGATCAATGGTTAGTCATTACTAACCTAAGTAATCTTTTCACACTTTATCCACAAGTTGTGATCAATTTACCCTCTTGCAAAAACCGCTTCACCTCATTATCTTGTACTAAAATAAAATACAAACACTATATATTGTGGTTGCAGCATAATTAAGACACTAGCGCTCCACATCAAACATCAACCCTAATTTGTTTAGCCTGGTTGATTTTTTTGTTTTAACCATGCTGCATTTTCGACAACTCAAATTTTCAAAAGGCGTTATGCGATGAATAAAAATCTGTTGGTCACCAAACGTGATGGTACAAAAGAAGCGATCGATCTAGACAAGATCCACCGCGTAATCACTTGGGCAGCAGAGGGATTAAATAACGTATCTGTTTCTCAGGTAGAATTAAAATCCCACATCCAATTTTATGACGGCATCAAAACCGAAGATATTCACGAAACCATTATCAAAGCCGCTGCGGATTTAATATCCCCACAAACGCCTGATTACCAATACCTTTCTGCACGTCTCGCGGTATTTCATTTACGCAAAAAGGCCTATGGACAGTTTGAGCCACCACACTTATACGACCACGTTGTCAAAATGTGTGAAATGGACAAATACGACCGCCACTTGTTAAGCGACTACAGCCAAGACGAGTTCAATCAAATGAACGACTTTGTCGACCACTGGCGTGACATGAATTTTTCGTATGCTGCGGTCAAGCAACTTGAAGGGAAATACCTAGTACAAAACCGCGTCACCGGCGATATTTTTGAAAGTGCCCAGTATTTATATGTATTGGTTGCCGCCTGCCTATTTGCCAACTATGACAAATCCATCAGAATGGACTACGTTCGCCGCTTCTACGACGCTATCTCGACCTTCAAACTGTCGTTACCTACGCCAATTATGTCGGGCGTGCGTACCCCAACGCGTCAATTTAGCTCTTGTGTTCTGATTGAAACCGGCGATAGCCTAGATTCGATTAACGCCACCGCCAGTGCCGTGGTGAAATACGTATCACAACGCGCCGGTATCGGCATTAACGCAGGCCGCATTCGCGCCCTAGGCAGTGAAATTCGCGGCGGTGAAGCCTTCCACACCGGCTGTATTCCATTTTATAAATACTTTCAAACGGCCGTTAAGTCTTGCTCGCAAGGCGGCGTACGTGGTGGTGCTGCCACCGTGTTCTACCCAATTTGGCACTTAGAAGTCGAGTCTTTACTTGTCCTTAAAAACAACCGCGGCGTTGAAGAAAACCGTGTGCGCCATTTAGATTACGGTGTACAGCTAAGTAAGCTGTTTTACACTCGCCTGATTAAGGGCGGCAACATTACTTTATTTAGTCCGTCGGACACGCCTGGGCTATACGACGCTTTCTTTGAAGATCAAGATAAGTTTGAGCAGTTGTACTTGCAGTATGAACAAGACAGCAGCATCCGTAAAAAGACGTTAAAAGCCACTGACTTATTCTCCTTGCTAATGCAAGAGCGCGCCAGCACAGGTCGCATCTACATTCAAAACGTTGACCACTGTAACACCCACAGTCCGTTTGACAGCAAGGTGGCACCGATTCGTCAAAGCAACTTATGTCTTGAGATTGCACTGCCGACCAAACCCCTTGAGCACGTTAACGACGAGAACGGGGAAATTGCCCTTTGTACCCTTTCGGCATTTAACCTAGGTGCCCTTGAGAATCTTGATGAGCTTGAAGAGCTGTCTGATTTGATCGTCCGTGCCCTCGATAGCCTACTTGATTATCAGGACTACCCCATCCCAGCTGCTCGTACCAGTAGCTTGAATCGTCGTACCTTAGGTGTAGGCGTGATTAACTACGCCTATTACCTAGCGAAAAATGGCGTGTACTACTCAAACGGCAGCGCCAACAACCTCACTCATCGCACTTTTGAGGCCATTCAGTATTACCTGCTTAAAGCTTCCAATGGTTTAGCGAAAGAAAAAGGCGCCTGCCCGGCTTTCAACGAAACCACTTACGCACAAGGTATTTTACCCATAGATACCTACAAAGCCGATCTTAACCAGATCTGCACTGAATCGTTGCATTTAGATTGGGAAGCCTTACGTGAAGAAATTAAAACCCACGGCCTACGTAACTCAACCTTGTCGGCATTAATGCCCTCTGAAACATCGAGTCAAATTTCAAATGCCACCAATGGTATTGAACCACCGCGCGGTTTTATCAGTATAAAAGCCAGCAAAGACGGTATTTTAAAGCAAGTGGTACCGGAATATGATCGCCTAAAAGATAACTACGAATTACTGTGGAACATTCCAAGTAACACCGGCTATCTGGAACTCGTTGGCCTAATGCAAAAATTTGTTGACCAAGCCATTTCTGCCAACACTAACTATGATCCGGCCAAGTTTGAAGGCGGCAAAGTACCCATGAAATTGCTACTTAAAGATTTGCTAACCGCTTATAAAATGGGCCTTAAAACCCTTTATTACCACAACACCCGTGATGGCGCAGCAGACGACCAGTCAGATCTGCAAGCCGATGATGGTTGTGAAGGCGGCGCGTGTAAGATCTAATCCACTCGGGGGGCTTAGCCTCCCTTAATATTGTTGTATTTTGAGCATAAACAGAATGAATAAGTACACTACCTTTTCAAAAGTACAAAATAACGCCCTAACCGAACCCATGTTTTTTGGTAATCCGGTTAATGTGGCACGCTACGATCAGCAAAAATTTGAAATTTTTGAAAAACTAATCGAAAAACAACTTTCATTCTTTTGGCGTCCCGAAGAAGTCGACGTCAGCCGTGACCGTGTTGATTTTCAAGACTTGCCCGAACACGAGCAGCACATTTTTATCTCCAACTTAAAGTATCAAACCCTGTTGGATTCAATTCAAGGTCGCAGCCCTAACGTGGCACTCTTGCCGTTAGTTTCACTGCCCGAGTTAGAAACCTGGATTGAAACTTGGTCATTTTCTGAGACCATTCATAGCCGCAGCTATACCCATATCATACGTAACCTGTTCACGAACCCGAGTGAAGTGTTCGATGATATCGTCAGCAACGAAGAAATCTTAAAACGTGCTGATGACATTGCGGGCTACTATGATGATTTGATCACAGCAACCCAGTTCTATCAGCTGCACGGTGAAGGTGAATATACCCACGCTGATGGCCGCGTTGAGCAAATCACCCAACGTGAAATCAAGCGTAAATTGTTCCTGTGCATGAACTCGGTTAACGCATTAGAAGCGATCCGCTTTTATGTCAGCTTTGCCTGTTCATTTGCTTTTGCCGAACGTGATTTACTCGAAGGTAACGCCAAAATAATCAAGCTAATTGCCCGCGATGAAGCCCTGCACCTAAATGCAACGCAGCACATCATTAACCTGTGGCGCGATGGCGTTGACGATCCTGAAATGGCCGAAATTGCCAAAGAGTGTGAACAAGAAGCCATCGACATCTTTATGCGCGCAGCCCAGCAAGAAAAAGAATGGGCAGAGTATCTATTTAAAGATGGCTCTATGATTGGCCTTAACAAAGACATCCTATGTCAATACGTTGAGTACATCGCTAACGTGCGCATGCAAGCCATTGGTTTTAAAGCCCCGTTTGACACTAAATCCAACCCTATCCCATGGATCAATAACTGGTTGGTGAGTGACAATGTACAAGTGGCGCCGCAAGAATCTGAAATAAGCTCTTACTTAGTGGGCCAGATCAATGCAGACCTTGACGCTGACGACTTAGAGGACTTTGAACTGTAATGGCAAAAATGGTCATCAATGGCGTGAGCTTTACCGCAGAAAGCTCGCGCACATTACTTGAAAACCTTGAACATCAAGGCATTCAAACCGAATACCAATGTCGGGATGGCCATTGCGGCGCTTGCCAATGTCAACTTAACAGTGGCTCGGTGCAATATCGCAAAGCGCCACTGGCTTATGTACGCCAAGGTCAAGTGCTCACCTGCTGCGCCATTGCCACCAGCGACGTTGATCTCACCATAGCAGAAGCCAAATTACCGCTGAAATTAACCGGTTAATCCTTGGCTTAAGCCAAGTTTAAACTTATAGTTAGCCTTATTTTGTCCCTATCTAGACCCAAACTATGTCTTTTCTGACCAAACTTAAGTGTGCCCTCACCCTAGGCCAAGGCGTGTTACTCGACATGCCCGAATTACAAGCAACCGACAACCCGTTTGAATTTTTTAAACAATGGCTAAAACAAGCCGAGGAAGCTGGGATTATTTTGCCTGAATCCATGTCGGTAGCTAGCTGTACGCCAGAGGGGCGTCCTTCTTCACGTATGGTACTGCTAAAGGAAGTCGACGAGCAGGGCTTTGTGTTTTATACCAACTATGGCAGCCGCAAGGCGCAGCAACTTGAGGCAAATCCTCATGCCGCGTTATTGTTCCATTGGAATATCTTACAACGCCAAGTGCGCATCGAAGGCCGGATTGAGCGTGTTAGCTATGAAGAGTCACTAGCTTACTTTCATTCTCGTGGTCGCGGTAGTCAAATTGGCGCTTGGGCATCTCATCAAAGTGAGGTAGCGCAAAGCCGTCAAGAATTAATGGACAAGGTAAAACACTTTGAACAAAAATTTGCCGGCCAAGAAGTGCCCTTACCTGAATTTTGGGGCGGCTATCGGGTGATCCCTGAGCGCATTGAATTTTGGCAAGGCAAAGCAGACCGCCTCCATGACAGATTTGATTACCAAAAAGACGGCGATGGCTGGAAAGTGGTCAGGTTGAATCCCTGATCGATAAGATTGGGCTAAAAGTTAGAGTTAAAGCTATACCGAGGATAAAACATGCCCCATTTAATCAAGGCTACCCTATTCGTCGCTTTTTCTTTGGCATTAAGCGCATGTAGCTCAACCCCATCAGGTAAAGAGGCAAACTGGCGCGGCTTCACTCAATCGGGACAAGCCTCTTATTATGCCGATAAGTACAACAACCGAAAAACCGCCAGCGGTGAAATCTACCACCATAAATACAGCACCGCCGCCCATCGCGAGCTGCCATTTGGTGCAAAAGTTAAGGTCACCAATGTCAAAAATGGTAAAACTGTGGTGGTGAAAATTAACGATCGCGGCCCCTTCATTCGCGGTCGGATCATAGATTTATCTAAATCCGCTTTTAGTCGTATTGGCAATACATCTGAAGGCTTACTTGATGTCACCATCCAAGTCATTGACTAGATAATGGCTAATCAATAGCTAGTCAATGCCCAGCTCAGCTAAAGAGCTGAGCTAGGGCTTTGCGGTATTACAACCAGCCATCTCGCTCAAACTGAGTCGCTAATTTTTCCAATTCCACATCGATCACCTGATGCCAGTCTTGAGTCGGTAAGTCTTGGCCTAATTGATTGACAAACCAAGCCATAAAGGCTGCATTATCAAACGCGCCATGTAAATAAATGCCAACTACGTTATCGCGTTGCCAACCTAAGTTAGGCTGTAAAAAATCGCTGACAGCGCCATGCTGTTTGGTTTGACCGTGATGGATCTCATAACCCGATATCCTTTGGCCCTGCCACTCAAAATGCACCTGTGAAGTGGCTTTGATGGCGGCTAGCTCTGTGGTCAGTGGCAGTAGGCCTAAACCGGCAAAATCCCCTGCTTCCAAATGGTTAGGATCAAGTAGCTGCTCGCCTAAGATTTGTAGGCCGCCGCAAATGCCCAGCACCAGTTTGCCCGATTTTGCAGCCATAATAATGGACTGAGCTAATCCCGTTTTCACTAAATAAGCCATGCTGGCTCCCGAGTTTTTACTGCCCGGGAGCACAACGGCATCATAGCGCGACAAGTCTTGCGGCTCGCGGATCACCGACACATTCACCCCTACTTGATGAAACAAGGGATCAAATTCATCCATGTTGGCCGCATAAGGATAAATGAGCAGGGCAATATTTAACTCGCCTTTGACATAAGTATCTTGGCCGCGAAAGGCATCTTCTTCGGGTAAACGGTGATCGTACATAGGAATATTGGCCACCGTAGGAATGCCGGTTTTAGCTTCTAACCAATCCATGGCATTACCGAGCAGCTTAGGATCGCCGCGAAATTTATTCAGCACAAAGCCTTTAATTAAACGTTGCTCTTCTTCGGCTAAACAAGCCCAAGTCCCTAATAAATGAGCAAAAGATCCGCCGCGATCGATATCAGAAATCAAGTACACATCGGCCTGCGTTTCCAGCGCCACCGCCATGTTCACTATATCGCCAGCTCGCAGATTTATTTCTGCCGGACTGCCCGCACCTTCTATCACCAGCTGTTCGTAATCGGCTTGTAAGCTGCTTAACGCACGTGTGACATGTTGCCAAAGCACTGACTTTCTGTCCATCCAAGGCATGGCAGATATGGCCTTATCGGCAACACCATTGACAATCACCTGACTAAAGGTCTCAGCACTCGGTTTGAGCAACACCGGATTCATGCGCACGTCTGGCACGGCTCTTGCCGCCAAGGCTTGCAAATATTGCGCTCGGCCAATCTCTAAGCCATCAGGTGTCACGGCAGCGTTGTTGCTCATGTTCTGCGCCTTAAACGGCGCCACTTTCATACCGCGATTCGCCAATACCCGACACGCCGCAGCAACCAGCAAGGATTTACCTGCATCACTGGTACAGCCCATCATCATCATCGGCTTTGCCATGCGCCTTCTCCCACCATAAAAAGCGCCATCATACCTAGAATTAAACGCAGGTTAAACCAAGCACTTAGGCTAAATGATGAAATCTGATTAATTAAACGCCTTGGTCACTCTGGCCAAGCTCGATAAGCCAGCTAACCTTTAAACTGTATAAAAAAACAGGTAATCAAGATGAATCTGACCAATCGAAACATGGGATCTTATCTGACTTCTGGTTTAGCGTTAGCCCTTTGCTCTGGCACGACACTCGCAGCCGACTGTCAGCAAGCCCTAGCGGGCTATTTAATGGCGCAAAACCAGGCCTATGAGAGGGGCCAGCCTTGCCTAAGTGACGGTGAGTTTGACCAATTGAACCAGCTACTCACCAGCCCCCTATCGAGCTTAGACAACCCAGTGACAGGGCCAACTATTTTGCACCACCGCAGAATGAAAAGTCTCAATAGCACCACAACAATGAGTGAGTTAGATGACTTCATCAGGCCGCTATTAGCTTCTGATCAATCCCTTATCATTCAGCCTAAAATAGATGGCATCGCCGTCGAGTTAGTTTATCGTCAAGGTAAACTCCACCATGCCAGCACCCGAGGCGACGGCGAGCGCGGCAAAGAGATCACGCAGTTAATCACCTTATCTAAACAGATCCCACTTCGCTTAACCCAGGACGTAGATGCGGTCATCTATGGTGAATTGTTTATGCCAACACAGGGGTGGAAGGCAATCAATCAAGAGTCGCAAAATAACTACAGCAGCGCACGTCAGCTCACCGCAGCCCTTGCTCAGCAGCAATCGCCCGCAAAGCACCATGGCCGCTGGCTGAACTTTTATCCTTATGGCTTAGCCAGCAATCACGTCACTAACGAAATGCAGCAACAAGCTAGCTTACGCCAATTTGGATTTACTCAAGTCATCGGATTAACCCAAGCCTTAAATCAGACACAGCAAGCGCAGCAATGGCTGACCCATTGGCAAGATAACGCGCCGCTTGATGCCGACATTGACGGGGTGGTTGTTAAGCTAAGTCGCCAAGATGCTCGCCTTGAGCAAGGGGAAAACCGCCAATATCCCCATTGGGCAATGGCGTTTAAACCCAAAGCCAAACCACTATCAGTGACCATAGCAAAGCTGAGTTTTAAGGTAGGTAGAACAGGGAGAATCACGCCGCTGCTGCATTTTGCCCCCGTGGAGCTGGGCAATAAAACCGTGTCCAAGGTATCTGGCTATTCACTGGATTATCTTGCCAAGCATCAACTCAATATTGGCAGTGAGGTAAACATAGCCATCGCAGGCAGTGCCATTGCTCAAATTGAGCAGGTTACAACACCCGCGCAAGACCAAGTGGATCACAATATCTCCTCTTACGCTTTGCCCTACATTAAGCCTGGGCTATGTCTTAAAGCAAGCTTTGGCTGTGAGCAAAGGTTTAAACTGCAATTGCGTTACACCGCAGACAAGCTCGCACTGCCGGGCAAACTCATTAATCAATTGATCAAACAAGATGCGTTAAATAGTCTAGCTCAGCTAGCGCCTGTCTATCGCGAGGTGCACCAAAAGGGGCTAAGCGAAGCTGAGTTACTCACGCATTTAACAGGCTATCCGAGCCAATTAGATCTGGCTGACAGGCACGAGCTGAGTCGGCAGTATTTACAGTTACAGCACGGCTCGTTCTAGCGTTTATGGAATTACTCACACCACTCGCTTTATTTGCCAACATTTAAGGGAGTGGTGTCTTGAAATTAGTTAGTCTTGATTTTGGCTAATAAGCAGTAAGACCTTGGTTGTTTACACTCAGGTTAATTATCCAATGACTCAGCTTGCAGCGGCAGTACCATTTCAATGAGCCCATCTTCAAGCTCTATGGTCACCTTAAACCCTAGCTTACGCGCAAGCTCTGCCATGCCTTTGTTTTGTAACATGGTAAAACCCATTAAGGTTTGTGTGCCGTTGTTTTTATAGTAGCGGATCAGTTTATCCAGTAAGAAACGGCCTAAACCTTGGCCTTGCATATCGCCTTTGACCACCATAGCAAATTCCGCTTCGGTGTTGTCGGGATCCGTTGATGCCCGCACCACACCTAAGGTCTCCCCTTCCTCGTCATGTTCATCGCAAGCAACAGCAACAAAGGCCATCTCGCGAGCGTAGTCAATCTGGGTTAACAAGGCCATTTCTTCATGGGTCATTTGTGCCCGCTCACCAAAATAGCGTTTGTATCTGTCCTCGGGTGATAGCCCCGAATCAAAGACGCGATGTTTTGGCTCATCCTCGGGCAGAATAGGCCGCACCAACACCCGAGAGCCGTTACGAATAGTGACATATTCTTCTAACTCTTTGGGATAAGGCCGGATAGCCAAACGCGCAGCCGCATCACCTTCCACCATTTGCAGTTTGACATTGACATCGAGCAAGGTGATCTTGCTGCCCGCCATTAAGACAGGATTGAAGTCGATTTCATGGATTTCGGGGCAATCTATGATCAAGTGTGCCACCTGCGTTAGCATCACACACAGGGCTTCCATATCAAAGCCTGAGGGCAAATGGCGATCACGGATTTTTTGGCTCTTAAGAGCATTAATCACCATGTAACGCGACAGCGCCATGTTTAAAGGAGGCAGTGCAACGGCAGCATCACGACTGATGTCCCACTCAGAGCCCCCTTCCCCCAATAATATGGCCGGGCCAAACACAGGATCGTTTTTAACCGCCACACGCAGCTCCTGAGCACCCGCTGTCAGCGCCATCTTTTGCACTATCATGCCGTCGATATTAGCCTGTGGAAATCTGTCCTTCACCCTTTGCTTGATGGATTGTGCCGCTTGCAGTACTTCAAGTTGAGAGTTGAGGTTGAGCATCACCCCATGAACATCGGATTTATGGTGAATATCGGGTGATTGAACTTTTAATGCCACGGGATAGCCAATGCGATTGGCGGTTTCTACCGCCTCACTGGCATCTTTGGCAAACCAAGTTGGAATCGTTTTTAACCCATAGGCTTCAAGAATGGGCTGCATTTCATGGGTTTCAAGCACTTTTTTACCATTATCAAGGGCGGCTTGTAAGCGGGTTCGCGCAATATCGGCATGGGCCGGCCAATCGGCGGGAATCGACTGCGGCGTTTCCATCAAGAGTTTTTGGTTACGTCGATATTCAACCATGTGCATGAAGGCGCCCACGGCCCCCTCCGGCGTGCGATACGTAGGCAAACCTGCTGCAGAAAACAGCCTTCTGGCTTCATAAGCCGCTTGCTCTCCCGTCCAGTTGGTTAAAATATTAAAGCGTCTTTGATTAGGATGCAGTTTTACCGCGCTGATAACGGCTTCTGCAGTCTCTTCACTATGTGCCAAGGCCGAAGGAGAATGCATCACCAGCACAGCATCGATTTCTTTAGAGTTCATTAACACATCGACGGCTCGCGCATATCGTTCTGGCGTAGCGTCACCAATGATATCCACCGGATTGGCGCGAGACCAATTGCTTGGCAACACCTTATCCAGCTCAGCCAAGGTTTGTTCATCTAATTGTGCTAATTTACCGCCACGCTCAATCAAGGCATCAACGGCCAACACACCAGGGCCTCCACCATTGGTAACAATAGCTAAACGCTCTCCTTTAAGAGGATTTGAATGGGCTAAGGTTTCTACCGCGGCAAATAGTTCATGTAAATCATTTACCCGCAACATACCGGCGCGTTTAAACGCGGCATCATATACGGCATCACTGCCCGTTACACCCCCGGTATGCAGCTCTGCTGCGCGGGCCCCTTCGTGACTGCGACCGGATTTAATCACCAAGATAGGTTTGTTGCGCGAGGCCGCGCGCGCGGCTGACATAAAATCTCGACTTTGATGAACCGAGTCGACATAAAGCATGATGGCACGGGTTTTACCATCGCGGCCTAATAGATCCAGCATTTCATCAAAATCGACATTGATGCCATCACCGAGGGAAATAAAGTGAGAAAAACCGATACCTTTGTTATTAGCCCAATCAAGCACCGTGGTACAAATAGCCGCAGATTGTGACACAAAAGCGAGTTTACCTTGCTGCGCTCCGGCATGGGCGAGGCTGGCATTAAGCCCTATGCCAGGTAAAATCAGGCCCAGGCTATTGGGGCCTAAAATACGAATACCGTACTTTTTGGCAAAGTCATTCAGCCGATGCTTGAGAGCAATACCATCTTCATTACACAACTCATCAAAGCCACCGGAAACCACCACAACGGCTTTACAGCCGTGCTGGCCTAGCTTCTCGACAATGCGCGGCACTCGCTGCGCAGCGGTACAGACGATGGCTAAGTCAGGCACTTGGGGCAGCGCTTCAATATTGGGATAAGCCAACACTCCAAGCACCGCTTTGTACTTGGGGGTGACTGGCATAATGGGACCGGAAAAACCGCCCGCCAGCAGGTTTTTCATCACCACGTTACCAGCGCGTTGCTCGCGCGTTGATGCCCCAATCACAGCAACGGATTGGGGTTTAAAAAGCAAGTTTAAGTTACGTTGGCTCATAAGCTGTATTTTCGGCTGTCGGTTTTGTTTCTCCTTAGCATACACTAAGGGAACGAAAAGCTATGTTCGACCTTTCACAAAAAACACACCTAATTTACATTAAACCAACGAGATACCTTTCTATAAGCTGGCGATAAACCTTGCTAACAGATTAACGCATACGGGCAACACGAAATTTGCGGCCTTTAATTTTGCCGTGCTCCAATGTCTTTAGCGCTTTGGTCGCAATATCACGATGCACTGCAACATAAGCCCAGTGATCTAGCACTTGAATTTTGCCAATACTGGCAAAAGTGATGCTTTTATCTGACGTCAGGGCGCCGACAATATCACCCGGCCTGACTTTTTGCTTTTTACCCCCATCAATTCGTAAGCTGACCATTTCAGGTTTGGGGATATCAGCATCGAGCACCTGAACATTTGGCAAAGGGGTTGGCGTAATTGTACTGGCTAAATAGTCTTCAAGGGCAATCACCTTGTTAACGTCTTTGCTGGTAAATAGCGAGCACGCGATGCCCTTACTGCCTGCGCGACCGGTGCGACCAATGCGATGAACATGTACCTCGGGATCATGGGCAAGATGAAAATTGATCACCATATCCAGTGCATCTATGTCTAACCCCCGCGCAGCCACATCGGTGGCGACCAAAATCGACACACTCTTGTTAGCAAAGCGCACTAAGGTTTGGTCGCGGTCTTTTTGCTCAAGATCGCCATGCAAAGCAAGTGCGCTAAAACCATAGCGGCGCAATTCATCAGCTAAGGCGTCGGTATCTTTTTTCATGTTACAGAAAATGACACAGGATGGCGGTTGATGTTGCATTAACAATAAGCGGGTCGCCAACACGCGCCCATCTTGCCCATCGACCTCATAAAAGTGCTGGGCAATGGTATTGGTGGCGTGCTTAGATTCCACCTTAACCATGTCGGGATCGCGCATAATGCGATCGGCGATGGTTTTGATTTCAGGCGGAAAAGTCGCACTAAATAACAAGGTTTGACGCTGAGGCGGCATCTTGTTAATAATGGCATCGAGGGCTTCTTGAAACCCCATATCCAGCATGCGATCGGCTTCATCCAATACAAACGTATTGATGTCATCGAGCACTAATGTCCCCTTATTGAGATGGTCGAGCACCCTGCCCGGCGTACCCACCACGATATGTGCACCATGTTCTAGTGAGCCAATTTGTGGCCCAAACGGCATGCCCCCACATAAGGTGAGCACCTTAATGTTGTGGATCGCTCTGGCTAGTTTACGGATTTCAACCGCCACTTGGTCGGCCAGCTCTCGGGTGGGACATAGCACTAAGGTTTGAATGCGAAAACGTTTTACATCTAAGGCTTGCAATAACCCCAAACCAAACGCAGCTGTTTTGCCCGAGCCAGTTTTACCTTGGGCAATCACATCCTTACCCCCAATAATGGCCGGCAAGCTCATGGCTTGGATAGGGGTCATCGAGTCATAGCCTAATGACGCTAAGTTAGTCAGTAATTCAGAGCGCAGCGCGAGTGAAGAAAAAGAGGTTTGAGTCAAAACTAAGTTCCCAAGTGGTAACAAGACATTTGGCCTATTGACGCATGACGGTTGACTTTCGCTCTAGTGGATTACGCTATTTCGGCAGCTTCCTTTTCAGGGGCACCTTGTTGGGGGGCCCTTGCCGGGGGCAACTTACCAAAATACACACCACGAAAAATCATATCAGGACAACAGAACTTATATAGATTAAGGTATTGGGCCAGTATATCAGGCATTGTCTTAGGGAGTACAACTCAATATTGGCGCTTCATGCTATCAAGGCTTACTCCCTTATGGCGCCTCATTTTGAATCATCAGAATGATTTGCTCAGCGGAAACCGGCGGTGAAAACAGGTAGCCTTGGTACATATCACAACCCTCTTCTGCCAGTAAGGCTAATTGAGCTTGATCTTCTACCCCTTCAGCGGTGACTTGTACATCTAGGTTATGGCCCAATTGCACCACGGTCCGCACTATCATTTTGTCTTTATGGTTCGTCACACAATCATCGACAAATGACTTATCTATCTTAAGCACGTCCACGGGTAATCGACGTAAATAATTAAGGGAAGAATAGGCCACACCAAAATCATCGATGGCCACTTTAACGCCTAAATCACGCAAACGGGCTAATGTCACTATGATGGTTTCGGGATTTTCCATGATCGCCGTTTCGGTGATTTCAATTTGCAACAAACGAGGGGGCAAATCAGCCAAACTCAGCGCTTGAGATATCATCTCAAAGGTATCGTCATGGGCTAATTGCACTGCGGAGACATTCACTGAAACCACCACTTCCATATCTGAGTCTAGCCAGCGTTTGGCTTGTCGACATGACGCCTCCATCACCCATCGCCCTAACACAATAATTTGTTGGCTATCCTCGGCAATAGGAATGAAATCAGCGGGCGGGATCAAGCCCAATTGTGGATGATGCCAGCGGATCAAGGCCTCGACACCGACAACTTGATGAGTCGCAATGCTGACCTTAGGCTGATAAACCAAATAAAACTGGGATTGCTCGAGTGCGAGTAGTAATTCTTTTTCCAATTGGTAACGGCGGATGGTTTCTTGGATCAATTGGTGATCAAACCAATGAAAGGTGTTTTTGCCATATTCTTTTGAGCGATACATGGCGATATCGGCATTACGACACCAAATATCATTAAGGCCAGATGCATCTTGATAGAGGGCGATGCCGATACTGGCCGTTAAATGATACTCTCGATTCATAAAGGTGTAAGGAAGCGTTGAAAACCCAAGAATTTGGTGAGCAAGGGCCTCTGCTTCGCTGACCAAATCATTGCGTGGTTTAACCAACACTGCGAATTCATCACCGCCGATACGATAACTGGACACCCAATTAGAATGGGTTTGCTGTAGCCGCTTGGCAAACTCTTGCAGCACAAGATCGCCAATGTTGTGCCCCATGTTGTCATTTATACGTTTAAAGCCATCAAGATCAATTTGTAACAATGCAGCACGTTGTTCAGACTGGTGCCCCTGTAATTTAAACTTGGCTAAATCGGCATAAAATCCTTTTCTATTAGGCAATTGTGTCAAGTAATCCGTCATACTTTCACGACGGTAGTTCAACATTTGCTGCTTTAACTTTTGTTGAAAAAAGGCCATCACAGAAGCAAATGAGGTGATCGCAATCAGCTCGATAGCGTCTTCAATATATTCATCTAATTCCGCTGCTGGCAAGTGGAGATAAAACACCAGCAACATCACAAGCGCACTGGCAATGGGCCAAAGTGAATGAGGAAATAAAATAACATAAACCAAGGGTAGCAAGATGAAGGTTTCTTCTACCGCATCAAAGTGTATGGGATCAAACAGCCCACCTATTACCACGAGTAATAACGCCAGCACAGCACTGATACACTTGAATAAATAAAATTGACAACGCTTGGCAAAAATCAATAAAAGAGGGAAAGCAACATACAGGTAGTTATAAACTTGGTGCTCATGGTATAGGGTCGAAAACACACTTGCCACAGCGACATAGTAAAATATGGAAACCCATGTTTCCATATGCATGAGTGTCTGCCAGTGAAACGTTTTTCTTGACATAGGTATCCCTAGTACTTGCCTATACCCAGTATGGCAAACTTGCATCAAAGGCTAAAGCGCTAACCTCATTGGGTAACGAAAATGCTGCCATCTTCACAGTTCACTGGTGCAACACACTCACTAACACTTTGCGTTTCAGGTCATCATTTTAGGCAATTCGCTCGGAAAATATGCGCCACCGCTAACGTTTTAACACATTTTGTGCTCTGAGAATTAATTAACAAGGTGAAATAGGCTAAAGTAAAGAAGACCTTGCAAGGAGGCTAAGGATGAGACGATTTAGTAATTCAATTAGCTTAACCAGCTCAGCCAAGCGTGATCTAATCATCATCGCCTTACTATCTACTTTGGTGTTTATCGTATCCTTCCAATATGATCTTTCCGAATGGCTTTTTGCCACCACGCGAAATTATGAAAGCCTTGAGCTCGATGAACTGATCCCCTTTGCTGTGTTTCTGTCTTTTTGCTTTGCTTGGTTTTCTTGGCGGCGTTGGCGCGAAATTAAGGGGCTATATCTCATTGTTGAAAAGCTTTCTTTACAAGATACCATCACTAAAGGCCACAACCGCAGAGCCGCCATAATAGAGTTAAGTAAGTTACAGCAACAACAAGCGAAGTTTGGTTTGTTGCTGATTGATCTGGACAACTTTAAGCAAATTAATGAAAGCTTTGGCTACGACATCGGCGACGAGGTTCTCGTAAGAAAAGCCGCGATCTTGGCACGATATTGCACTAAGCAGGGATTTAGTGCCCGCTGGACTGGCGCGCAATTTATCGTCATTGCCAAAGGGTATGATGTGCACCAAACACAGCAATTAGCGAAAAAGCTCCATCGCGCGATAGTCGATGAGTTATTTAACAGCATGGAAATCATCTGCCGACTAGGATTAACGCAAAGCCATCAAGGGGATTCGGTGGAGCAAGCCTTACAACGTGCACAGGATGCTTTACTGGAAGCAAAACTCAACCAGCAAGATATATATCAGCAATGGTAAAAGAATAACGAGAAGATCATGCTAAAAGGCCAATCATGAGCCGTGAGTCAAATAGGCCAGTTTAAGATTGAAAAAAACCCGCACTAAGCGGGTTTTCAATCATATATAGCTTGCTAAGCCTTGCTTACCAACCTGTTACCGCTTTTAGCGCACTGCCAATTTCGGCTAACGACTTAGTGGTTTTCACACCTGCCGCTTCAAGGGCTGCGAATTTATCTTCAGCCGTGCCTTTACCACCAGAGATGATCGCACCAGCATGGCCCATACGCTTACCCGGAGGCGCAGTCACACCCGCGATGTAAGAAACAACTGGCTTGGTTACATGCTCTTTGATGTAAGCAGCTGCTTCTTCTTCCGCAGTACCACCAATTTCACCGATCATGACGATGGCTTCGGTTGCTGGATCGTTTTGGAACATTTCCAATACGTCGATAAAGTTCGTACCTGGGATTGGGTCACCACCGATACCAACACAAGTAGATTGGCCAAAACCAGCATCGGTCGTTTGTTTAACCGCTTCGTACGTTAATGTACCAGAGCGAGAAACGATACCCACTTTACCTGGCTTGTGAATGTGACCTGGCATGATACCAATCTTACATTCGCCTGGAGTGATCACACCTGGACAGTTAGGACCAATCATGCGCACGCCCGTCTCTTCAAGCTTAACTTTAACGTCAAGCATATCAAGTGTAGGGATACCTTCGGTAATGGTTACGATCAGTTCAATACCGGCATCAATCGCTTCTAAGATAGCGTCTTTACAAAACGGAGCTGGTACATAGATAACGGTTGCTGTCGCGCCTGTTGCTTCAACGGCTTCACGCACTGTATTGAATACAGGTAAACCTAAGTGCTCGCTGCCGCCTTTACCAGGAGACACACCACCCACCATTTGTGTACCGTAAGCAATCGCTTGCTCAGAGTGGAATGTACCTTGGCCGCCAGTGAAACCCTGACAGATAACTTTAGTATCTTTATTAATTAATACAGACATTATTTGCCCTCCGCAGCTTTAACAACTTGCTCAGCCGCGTCAGTAAGACTTGTAGCAGCAATGATATCTAGACCAGATTTAGCTAGCACTTCACGACCCAATTCAGCATTGGTACCTTCAAGGCGTACCACAACTGGTACTTCAACGCCCACTTCTTTAACAGCGCCGATAATACCTTCTGCAATCATGTCACAACGTACGATACCGCCGAAGATGTTAACTAAAACTGCTTTCACGTTGGCATCAGATAGAATGATTTTAAATGCTTCCGCTACGCGCTCTTTGGTTGCGCCGCCGCCTACATCTAGGAAGTTAGCTGGCTTGCCGCCGTGTAGGTTAACGATGTCCATGGTACCCATTGCTAGGCCCGCACCGTTCACCATACAACCTACGTTACCGTCTAAGGCAACATAGTTAAGTTCAAATTTAGCGGCGTGTGCTTCGCGCTCGTCTTCTTGTGAAGGATCGTGCATTTCACGAAGTTTAGGCTGACGGTACATCGCGTTTGAGTCGATGTTGATTTTACCGTCTAGACATAACAAGTTACCTTCACCCGTTACCACTAGCGGGTTGATTTCTAGTAGCGCTAGATCATGCTGGATGAACATGTTTCCTAGGCCTAAGAAAATCTTAGTGAACTGTTTGATTTGATCGCCAACTAAGCCTAGTTTGAAAGCAAGTTCACGGCCTTGGTAAGCTTGTGGGCCTACTAGCGGGTCAATCGCCGCTTTGTGGATCAGCTCAGGCGTTTCTTCAGCTACTTTCTCAATTTCCATACCACCTTCGGTCGATGCCATGAAAACAACGCGACGTGAACCGCGGTCAACTACCGCACCTAGGTACAGTTCGTTAGCAATGTTAGATGCTTCTTCAACTAAGATTTTAGCAACAGGCTGACCGTTAGCGTCAGTTTGGTAAGTGACTAGGTTTTTACCTAACCACTTCTCAGCAAAGCCTTTGATGCCATCTTTGGTTGTATGTAACTCAACGCCACCCGCTTTACCGCGGCCACCGGCGTGTACCTGACATTTTACAACCCATTTCTCGCCACCAATTTTGCTGGCTGCTTCTGCGGCTTCGTGCGGTGTATCACACGCGTATCCTTCTGGAACTGGCAATCCGAAATCAGCAAATAGCTGTTTTGCCTGGTACTCATGCAAATTCATGATGTTTTATCCGTTTTTTTATGCAACGTTCTTTAGGTGTGAACCACCCTGCGAAAATGGGCTCAAGTGAGCCCAAACTTATAAACTGTTCGTTTACTACTTATACATCCAGCAGTAGACGTGTTGGATCTTCAAGTAACTCTTTAACCGTTACCAAGAAGCCCACTGATTCTTTACCATCAATTAGGCGATGATCGTATGACAGCGCCAAGTACATCATAGGTAAAATTTCAACCTTACCATTGATGGCCATTGGGCGTTCTTGGATCTTGTGCATACCTAAAATAGCCGCTTGCGGTGGGTTGATGATAGGCGTAGACAAAAGTGAGCCAAATACACCGCCGTTGGTGATGGTGAAGTTACCCCCCATCATCTCCTCTACGGTCAATTTACCGTCGCGGCCTTTAATGGCTAGCTCACGAATGTTCTTTTCAATGTCAGCTAAACCTAAGGTATCACAGTCACGTAATACTGGCGTTACCAGACCACGTGGCGTAGACACAGCAATGCTCACGTCAAAGAAGTTGTGATAAACGATGTCATCGCCATCAATTGACGCGTTCACTTCTGGGTAGCGTTTTAGGGCTTCAGTCACTGCTTTTACGTAGAAAGACATAAAGCCTAGACGAATACCGTGTTTTTTCTCAAACACCTCTTGGTATTGCTTACGAATGTCCATGATAGGCTTCATGTTGATTTCGTTAAACGTAGTCAGCATCGCCGTTGAATTTTTTGCTTCCAGTAGACGCTCTGCAATACGCTTACGTAAACGCGTCATAGGGACACGCTTTTCACTGCGCGCAGCAACCGCTTCAGGTGTCGTAGCAACGGGTGCAGCCGCCGCAGGCGCTGCTTTTGCATTGCGGAAGTTTTCTACGTCTTCTTTAGTGATCACGCCGCCCTTGCCTGTGCCTTTAATTTGGCTAGCATCAATGCCGTGCTCGTTCATTAAACGACGCACAGATGGGCTTGCATCAGCAGGACCTTGTGCTGAAGGCGCTTCCTCTGCAGCGGGCTCAGCGGGAGCATCCGCAGCAGCGCCCGGCTGAATTCGGCCAAGCAGTTGTTTTGAAAGTACGGTTGCACCCTCTTCTTCAACGATGGCTTCAAGGATGCCTGATTCCGATGCAGGCACTTCCAATACAACTTTGTCGGTTTCGATATCGACTAAGATTTCATCACGCTCAACAAACTCACCTGGCTTAACATGCCAAGTTGCAACCGTTGCGTCCGCGACAGACTCAGGTAAATCAGGAACTAATATTTCGATAGCCATTTAGCTTTCCTTTACTCTTTCAGACCAAGTGCGTCATTTACCAACGCTTTTTGTTGTTTTAAGTGTACAGAGATATAACCCACCGCTGGCGAAGCCGATGCTGCGCGGCCGGTGTATGTTAGGGTCGCCCCTTCCGGCAAGACATTGCGGAAGTGGTGTTGGCTACAATACCAAGCACCTTGGTTTTGTGGCTCTTCTTGGCACCAGACGAAGTCTTTAACATGTTGGTAAGCCGACAGAATTTCTTCTACTTCTTCCGTTGGGAATGGGTAAAGTTGTTCGATACGGATAATAGCAACATGGTTAAGCTCACCGTTGCGACGCTGTTCGAGTAAATCGTAATAGACTTTACCGCTACACATCACTAAGCGCGTAACTTGTTTGGGATCAAGATCATCAATTTCACCAATTGCGTTGTAGAATCGACCGTTGGCAAGCTCTTCAAGGCTAGAAACCGCAAGAGGATGACGTAGCAATGACTTAGGTGACATCACAATCAATGGACGACGCATTGGGCGCACCACTTGACGACGTAGCATCTGGAATACCTGAGCCGGCGTTGATGGCACCACCACTTGCATATTATGTTCAGCACATAGCTGCAAGTAACGTTCAAGACGAGCTGATGAGTGCTCGGGACCTTGACCTTCGTAACCATGAGGTAGTAATAGTGTTAGACCACACATACGGCCCCACTTTTGCTCACCCGAGCTTAAGAACTGGTCGAACACCACTTGAGCGCCGTTAGCAAAGTCACCAAACTGGGCTTCCCAAATAGCAAGGCCTTTAGGCTCTGCCGTTGAGTAGCCATATTCAAACGCCAGTACTGCTTCTTCCGACAACACCGAGTCGTAAATTTCGATGCGTCCTTGGTCGTCTTTAATGTTGGCAAGTGGCAAATAAGTACTGGCATCGTTTTGATTGTGCAGTACAGCATGACGATGGAAGAAAGTACCACGGCCTGAGTCTTGACCCACAATACGAACGTTATATTGGCTATCCAGTAAGGTGGCGTAAGCTAAGGTTTCGGCAAAGCCCCAATCGATGAGTTTTTCACCACGGATCATCGCGATGCGATCTTGATAGATTTTACCGACACGTGAATGCAGTGGGTGGGTATCTGGGAATTCACACACTTTTTCTCCCAGTGCTTTTAAATGCTCAAGGGGATATTGTGAATCGTATTGCGTGTCCCAATCATGTTTCAAGTATGGCGTCCAGTCAACGGAATGCTTCTGCATTGGTCGCCACTCGGCAACAACACAATCCCCTTTATCTAGGGCATCGCGGTAGTTATTCACAAACGCTTTCGCCTCTGCTTTGTCAATAACACCTTCTGCAATAAGTTGATCAGCATAGATACTGCGCGGCGTTGGATGCTTCTTGATCTTTTGATACATCAAAGGCTGCGTTGCATTTGGCTCATCGGCTTCGTTATGGCCATGACGACGGTAACAAACCAAGTCAATCACCACATCGCGATTAAAGGTGTTTCTAAAATCAAGGGCGATTTGTGACACCAAGATAACCGCTTCAGGATCGTCGGCATTAACATGGAAAATTGGTGCTTGGACCATTTTCGCAATGTCAGTACAGTACATGGTTGAACGGGTATCTTCTGGGTTTGATGTGGTAAAACCAATTTGGTTATTGATCACAATGCGAATCGTGCCGCCCACCTTAAATGCGCGTGCTTGCGACATGTTAAAGGTTTCTTGGACGACACCTTGGCCTGCGATAGCTGAGTCACCGTGTACCGTAATCGGCACCACAGATGAGCCGTCTTGACAACCTAAACGTTCTTGACGAGCACGAACTGAACCCAGTACAACTGGATTTACAATTTCTAAATGCGATGGGTTAAAAGCTAGCGCTAAGTGAACATCACCGCCAGGTGTGGCAAAGTCTGAGCTAAAGCCTTGGTGATATTTTACGTCACCGGCGCTGTCATCGTAGACTTTTTTACCGGCAAACTCATCAAACAAATCAGCGGGTTTTTTACCTAATACGTTAACCAGCATGTTTAAACGGCCGCGGTGAGCCATACCAATGACGACTTCTTTGGCGCCCTGCTCGCCGGAACGACGAATGAGCTCTTTTACCATAGGCACAAAACTATCCCCACCTTCCAAAGAGAAGCGTTTCGCACCTGGGAATTTTGAGCCTATGTACTTTTCTAGGCCTTCAGCCGCGGTTAGGCCTTCAAGGAAGCGCTTTTTGGCATCAACACTGAATGAAGGCTTACCTTCACAAGATTCAATGCGATTTTGGATCCAACGCTTTTGGTCGGTATTGGTGATGTGCATGTACTCAGCACCAATTGAACCACAGTAGGTTTTCTTAAGGGAGTTAACCAGCTCCTTAAGCACCATGGTGTCATTGCCAACAGCGTAAGAGCCGACATTGAAACTAGCGTCAAAATCTGAGCCTTCTAAATCATGGAAAAAAGGGTCCAGTTCTTTAACGGCTTCTCTTTGCCATAGACGCAGGGGATCAAGTTGAGCCTGCTGGTGACCACGAAAACGAAAGGCATTGATCAGCTGCAACACTTTAACTTGCTTCTCATCGTTATGCACTTCACCCGAAGGTGATGTAAAACGTTTTGGTGATTTTGCTAAGCGGCGAAACTCTTCAACGACTGCTGAATGCGCCTGCTCTTGGCTTGTAAGATCAAGACCAGGAAGTTCATCGAAAATGCTGCGCCACGTGGGGTCTATTTGTGTAGGGTCTTGCAGATAGGTTTCATACAGCTCTTCAACATAAGCTGCATTAGCACCAGCCAGATGAGAAGAATCTAGCCAAGCTTTCATCGCACTGTTTTGCATCAATTATCCCTTATTATACTTCTTGAGCAAACCGATCCGCTTATTGCGGTTGTAGGGTAGTTTTACCAAAAAAATAGCCACCTCTCCAGAGATGGCTATTCAGTTTTTGCTACAAAACATAAAGTTAGGCAACAAATTATACTAAACAGCCTTGTTTAGCAGCATTGACTTGATATGGCCAATGGCTTTAGTCGGATTTAATCCTTTTGGACACACATTCACACAGTTCATGATGCCATGACAGCGAAATACGCTGAATGCATCATCTAGCCCGGCTAATCGCTCATCCGTTGCCGTATCACGGCTATCGATTAAGAAACGATAGGCAGCAAGAAGACCTGCTGGGCCGATAAACTTGTCTGGGTTCCACCAAAATGATGGACAAGACGTTGAACAACATGCACATAAAATACATTCGTACAAACCATCAAGCTTAGCTCTGTCTTCTGGCGATTGTAAGTTTTCCCCGGCAGGCGGTAACTTGTTATCGCTGATGAGATAAGGTTTGATTTTTTCGTACTGGGTATAGAACTGACTCATGTCGATAACGAGGTCGCGCACCACAGGCAAACCCGGCAAAGGACGGATCACTATTTTATCTTTACCAGACAAGTCCGATAATGGCGTGATACAAGCCAAACCATTTTTACCATTCATGTTGATGCCGTCAGAGCCACACACACCTTCACGACACGAGCGGCGGAATGACAAGGTTGGATCTTGCTCTTTTAGCAGTAACAAGGCATCCAGTACCATGATATCCGACCCATCCTCAAGGTTAAGGGTGTAGTCTTTCATATATGGCACGTTATCAACATCAGGGTTGTATCTGTATACCGAAAATTCCACTTTCATTTTAATAACCCCTTAATAAGTTCTTACTTTAGGCTCAAACGCTTCGCGATGAACGGGCGTCATATTGACGTCACGCTTACTCATCTGCTCGGTTTCAGGGTTATAAATAGAGTGATACAGCCAATTTGCATCATCACGATCTGGGTAGTCAAAGCGACTGTGAGCACCACGGCTTTCCGTTCTAAAGTTAGCTGCTAATGCGGTGGCGTAAGCCGTTTCCATTAGGTTGTCTAGCTCTAAACATTCAATACGTTGAGTATTGAATTCTGAACTGGTGTCAGACAGCTTGGCATTGTGTAAACGCTCACGAATGGCTTTAAGTTCAGCCAAACCTTGTGCCATGGCTTCACCTTCTCTAAATACCGAGAAGTTTTTCTGCATACATTGCTGCATGTCTTTTTTGATTTGAACCGGACATTCCGTACCTTGACCACTTTCCCAACGATTAAAGCGCGCTAATGAAGCTTCGATATTAGCTTCAGTTGCCCCTTTAACATCTTCAAGTTGGTCTAGCGCTTTGCCTAAGTGTTGACCCGCTGCACGACCAAATACCACTAAATCAAGCAGTGAGTTACCACCTAAACGGTTAGCACCGTGTACCGATACACTGGCGATTTCACCCACAGCGAACAAACCAACCACGTCGATGTCTTTGCCATCGGCGTCTTGTTTTAGCACTTGGCCAGTCACGCGTGTTGGCAAACCACCCATCATGTAGTGACAAGTTGGAATAACAGGAATCGGCTCTTTAACTGGATCAACGTGGGCAAAGGTACGTGATAATTCACAAATGCCTGGAAGTTTAGATTCCAGCATCTCTTTACCTAGGTGGTCGAGTTTTAATTTAACATGTGGGCCCCAAGGACCTTCACAACCGCGGCCTTCGCGAATTTCGATCATGATTGAGCGTGCTACCACGTCACGACCGGCTAAGTCTTTCGCATTTGGCGCATAACGCTCCATAAAACGCTCGCCGTCTTTATTTAGCAGGTAACCACCTTCACCACGACAGCCTTCGGTAACAAGCACGCCCGCGCCGGCAATCCCGGTTGGGTGGAACTGCCACATTTCCATATCTTGAACTGGCACGCCAGCACGTAGTGCCATGCCCACGCCATCGCCTGTGTTGATGTGCGCATTCGTCGTAGAAGCGTAAATACGCCCTGCACCACCGGTAGCTAGTACGGTTGCTTTCGACTTAAAGTAGACGACTTCGCCCGACTCAATATCAATGGCGGTACAACCTACCACAGCGCCATCGTCGTTTTTAACTAAATCCAGAGCGTACCACTCAGAGAACACCATGGTTTTGTTTTTAACATTTTGCTGATAAAGGGTGTGCAAAAGAGCGTGGCCGGTACGGTCGGCTGCCGCTGCGGTACGCGCCGCTTGCTCACCACCAAATTCTTTTGACTGACCACCAAACGGGCGTTGATAAACGCGACCATTATCGAAACGAGAAAAAGGTAACCCCATGTTTTCAAGTTCCGTAATGGCTTCAGGGCCCGTTTTACACATGTATTCAATGGCGTCTTGGTCACCGATGTAATCAGAGCCTTTAACCGTGTCGTACATGTGCCACTGCCAGTTGTCCGCATGGGCATTACCTAACGCAACGGTAATACCACCTTGAGCAGATACGGTATGCGAACGTGTTGGAAAAACTTTAGATAACAGCGCACAGCTCTTACCTTCTTTTGAAATTTGCAGTGCGGCACGCATGCCTGCACCACCGGCGCCAATGACGATGGCGTCAAATTCGCGAACTGGAATACTCACTACACACCCCACAATACAGAAAAGCCAACGAACATATAGATGAAGGCAATAGATGTCAGAACAAACTGCAAGCTACCGCGTAATAAAGCACATTTGATGTAATCCGTTAGCACCTGCCATGTTCCGATCCAAGCGTGGATCAACATAGCCACCAGGGCTAGCATAGTAAATGCTTTGGTAAATGTGCCTGAGAAGAAGGCTTGCCAAGTTTCATAGGTAATATCTGTGGTAGCGATAAAGCCAACAAGATACAGCGTGTATAGTGTTAGAATGATGGCCGAAGCACGGATCAGTACAAAATCATGTACCCCACTACGTCCTAGGCCTGAGGCGATTTTTACCATACTAATACCCCTGCTAGTAGTGAAAGGATGATTGCGATAACGAAGCTTACTTTGGCGCTTTGGTTGCCAGATTCAAGCTCTTCCCAATACCCCAAATCCATGATCATATGGCGAATCCCCACAACAATGTGGTACGCCAATGCAGTCAGAATTCCCCAAAGGATAAATTTGATAAAGAAGTTGTCGGCAAGGCTGGCGACGGTGTCAAATCCTTCCTTTGAGCTCAGGGATTGTGCCAGTAGCGATAGCAAAATAGCCAAAGCCACAAATACAATAATCCCAGAAACCCGATGCAATATCGATGCGATAGCAGTTACTGGAAAGCTTATTGTCTGTAGGTCGAGGTTTACAGGTCTTTGCTTTTTCACGGTGTTGCCCACTCAGCTCCATTTGAGAGCATTTTTGTTATTGTTATCTTCCCCAGATGGCACAACACATAGCACACGCCAAGTTGTTAACTGGTTGTTGCAGTATTTCGTTTCATTTGTCCAAGATAGCGTTATCACCACTACCCTGAAAATGGCGTAAACGCTGGCCAACCAACCCATCAGGAGACCACGCCGACATTATATGAAGGGCTATTCTCTTTTACAATGAAGTTTCAACATTTTGCATCACATTCTGTTAAGAAATAGTAACTGGCACTCATTTTTTCATTAACATAGCACCCATATAACCACAACAAAATTGACAAACGAAGGCAAGATCTGTAGAAATGAGCGGCGTTTGTTATTCCAACTCGCATATAAAGAGCAAAGGAGACGTGCTATGGCTGATCAAAAAGCCACTCTACATCTACCAGGTCAAGAGCCTGTAGAGCTGCCAATTTTAGAAGCAGCAGCGGGCAATAACGTACTAGACGTACGCGGCTTGGGTAAAACAGGTTACTTCACTTTCGATCCCGGTTTTTTAGCAACCGCTTCATGTGAATCTGAAATTACCTTTATTGATGGTGCAAAAGGTGTACTTCTACACCGTGGTTATCCGATTGACCAATTAGCAAAAAAATCTGATTTTCTAGAGGTTTGTTACATACTTCTGAACGGCGAGGTGCCCAACCGTAAAGAGTTTGATGACTTTCATCGCGTTGTCATGCATCACACCATGGTTCATGAGCAACTAACAGACTTTTTCTCAGGTTTCCGCCGTGACTCGCATCCAATGGCGATCATGTGTGGTGTGGTAGGCGCCCTATCCGCGTTTTACCACGATTCACTCGACATTTCTGACGCAAGACACCGTGAAATCGCGGCTTACCGTCTACTTTCAAAAATGCCAACCCTAGCAGCAATGAGTTACAAGTATTCAATGGGTCAGCCTTTTGTTTACCCACGTAACGATCTTAGCTACGCAGGTAACTTCCTACACATGATGTTTGCTGTGCCATGTGAAGAGTATGTGGTTAACCCAGTACTTGAGCGTGCAATGGATCGCATCATGATCTTACATGCTGACCACGAGCAAAATGCATCGACGTCAACAGTACGTCTAGCAGGCTCTTCAGGTGCTAACCCGTTTGCATGTATCGCTGCAGGTATTGCCTCTCTATGGGGTCCTGCTCACGGTGGTGCTAACGAAGCCTGTCTAAACATGCTCGAAGAAATTGGCAGCGTTGACCGCATTGAAGAATTTGTTGCACGCGCGAAAGACAAAGACGATCCTTTCCGTCTAATGGGCTTTGGCCACCGCGTTTACAAAAACTTCGACCCACGCGCAACCGTCATGCGTGAAACCTGTCATGAAGTGCTAAAAGAGCTAAACATCGAAGATCCACTATTAGATGTTGCAATGAAACTAGAGCAAATTGCCCTAGAAGACCCTTACTTTATCGAGAAGAAACTCTACCCGAATGTAGACTTCTACTCAGGTATCATTCTCAAAGCGATGGGGATCCCAACGTCAATGTTTACGGTTATCTTCGCGATTTCTCGTACCGTAGGTTGGATTGCACATTGGAACGAAATGTTAAGTCAACCAGGTCAAAAGATTGGCCGTCCGCGTCAGCTTTACACTGGCCATACTGCGCGTGATTTCAAATCGATTGACGAGAGATAAGTCTAACTATCTGAAAAATATTAGACTATTGCGCTAAAATGCATAAGAATAAAGAGGTCACTAATGACCTCTTTTTTTTTGCGGAGCGAAACATGAAAAAAATGGCTTTTGTTGCTGGCGCTGTTCTTTTATCGGCATGTAGCATGCAATACCAAACTTTAACTCAAGATTCATTGCTCTACGTTAACGCTCAAACCAAAGAGTGTAGCGGCGTTGGACCCATGACTTGTTTACAAGTAAGAACCACAGAAGACCAAGATTGGCAGTTGTTTTATCAAGACATTGAAGGATTCGACTTTGAGCCCGGTTATCAATATCAATTGCAAGTAAACAAAGAAACGGTAGCGAACCCTCCTGCAGATGGCTCAAGCATAAAATATACCTTGGTCAAAATTATCAGCAAGTTAGAAGTAAAAGACATTCAATAACCAAGTAAAATGAATTGGGTTTATGACCCAATTCATTTTGGTGCTAACCTAGGCTAGCCTAAGTGTTGTTTTACTCTTAAATAATCCTCTTGCGTATCAATGCCGGCAACGGGTGTCTGCTCAGCGATTGCAAGGTGGATCTTCTCACCATGCCAGAGCACGCGCAGTTGCTCTAACTTTTCAATTCCCTCTAGTGGCGATTCAGATAAACCAATATAGCGTTGAATAAATCCAGCACGATAAGCATAAATGCCGATATGGCGCAGCAAGGCGTGCTCGCTATCTAACTGTTCAGGGAAGTGTTCCCTTTGCCAAGGAATGCTGGCACGACTGAAATACAAGGCATAGCCATTTTTATCCGTCACGACTTTAACCGCATTGGGATTTAATGCCTCTTCAATGGAGGTGATATGCGTCGCCAAGGTTGCCATCGGCGCTAAGGTTTGCTCGGCAAGATTCTTGGCCACCTGTTTGATAATGCTGGGCGGGATCATCGGCTCATCACCTTGCACATTAACTATCACGTCATTCTCATCAAAGCCGCATTGTTCAACCACTTCGGCTAAGCGCTCGGTGCCCGATTGATGATCCCTTCGCGTCATACAGACTTCACAATCTACCATATCGGCAATGCGCGCATCATCGGTTGCAACAATGATCCGTGCGGCTCCGCTTTCCCTTGCTCGGTCAACAACATGCGCTATCATGGGTTTACCGCCAAGCTCAAGCAACGGCTTGCCCGGTAAACGCTCAGATTGATACCGAGCCGGGATCACCACGATAAAACTCATGAACTGACCTCATCCAAACTTAGCTCGCGCGCTTTTTCTTCAATCAATACAGGAATACCGTCATTGATTTGATACGCAAGACGATCAAACTTACACACTAACTCTTGTTTTGGTTTGTCATAATGCAGCTTGCCTTTACACACAGGACAAGCAATGATTTCGAGCAAATTATGATCTAACATGTTGTTTCTCTTATTTTAGCTATGATTTGGTTCGCCACCGATTCGTTGATGCTTGCAGAAACAGGCAGATACCAAGATTGAGTAAGGGCAAAATCGCGGCATTTTACCGCATCTTTTTCGGTCATAAACAGGGGTCTTGCTTGCTCTAGGGCTTGTATTTCCGCTTCATTAAACCCGTGGTGATCGGCAAAAGGCACTTGCTTTTCAACCTCAAATCCTAGCCCGAGCAAGGTTCTAAAAAAACGGGGAGGATGCCCTATCCCAGCACAAGCATTGATGCTGTTGCCATGACACGCTTTATCAAATTCAGCCACAGAGGCCGTCACAGGTAATGGCGACCCCGCCACTAACGACATAGACACCTCACCCGCTTCAGCCTGGCCACCGTTATTTATCACCACGTCCACCTTAGCTAAGCGCGCCTTACTTTCTCTAAGGGGTCCACTGGGTAACAACCACGCATTGCCATAGCGGCGCTCTCCATCAACCACAACCAACTCGATGTCACGTTGCAGTGCATAATGTTGTAAGCCATCATCAGCGATGATCACGTCCACTTGATGGGTTTTGCGTAATAACTTAGCCGCTTCAATCCGATTTGGAGAAACCGCCACGGGGCATTGGCAACGATGATAAATCAACACGGGCTCATCGCCGGCTTGCGCCCCTGTCGTGTTAGGCTCAACCAAATAAGGATAATGTGGGGCTTTACCGCCATAACCTCGGCTGATCACCCCCGGCTTAAAGCCAGCAGCGGTTAATTGCTCACACAGCCAGATCACCACGGGCGTTTTACCGTTCCCACCTACACTTAAATTACCCACGACAATCGTGGGCACGCCTACATGCTCACTTTTAAGCCAATGGCAACGGTATGCCAAGCGGCGAAAAGCCGTAATTAAAGCAAACAAGGCGGTTAAAGGGAGCAGCAAATAAGCCCAGATATTCTTGCTATACCAAAAAGCCATGATCAGTTGGCCGCCGTTTGCATTTTCAATAAATTGGCATAAATGCCATCTTGTTCACTCAAGGTTTGGTGATTACCTTGCTCAACAATTTTCCCTTGGTCAACCACCAAGATTTGGTCCGCTTTTTCAATGGTGGACAAACGGTGAGCTATCACAATCGCGGTTCTGTTCTTTTGCAATGCTTCCAGAGCCGATTGGATATGACGCTCGGATTCTGTATCTAGCGCTGATGTGGCCTCATCTAAAATTAAAATTGGCGCATCGCGTAATAAGGCCCGAGCAATGGCGATACGTTGGCGCTGACCACCGGAAAGCATCACTCCGTCTTCACCGACTAAGGTATCTAAACCATCGGGAAATTGCTCAATAAACTCCATCGCATTGGCGGTGCGCGCCGCTGCAATGATCTGTTCACGGCTAAATTGATCACCCGTTGCATAGGCAATGTTATTGGCGATGGTGTCATCGAATAGATGTACTTTCTGCGATACATACGCCATTTGCGAACGTAAATTATCCAATGGAAAGTCATAAATACTTTGCCCATCAATGGTAACGTCGCCATCAATGCCGTCATAAAAGCGGGTTAAAATTGACGCGATGGTCGATTTTCCTGAGCCCGAGCGCCCTACTAATGCCACGGTTTTACCCGCAAGGACATTAAAGCTGATGTGATCGAGTGCCAGTTTCTCTTTACCACTGTAAGCAAAGCACACGTCTTTAAACTCAATATCGCCGCGCACCTTATCCATGGGTTTGGTGCCACTGTTTGTTTCCGTGTCACTGTCTAGAATCGCAAATAGGCTGTCACACGCGGCTAAGCCCTTTTGTATTTCATTGTTGACTTGAGTTATGGCTTTAATCGGCTTCATTAACGCGAACATGGCACTGATAATCAAGGTAAATGTACCCGGCGTTAAGGTATCCATCACTTGTGGGAAGGTCGCCAAATAAAGTACAAACGCCAGCGCCATCGAGGCAAGAAATTGGATCACGGGCACACTGATGGCTTGGGCCGAAATCATTTTCATATTTTGGCGGCGAACCTTGTTACTCACTTGAGCAAACTTTTCCTGTTCAAGTTGTTGACCACCAAACATCAACACTTCTTTATGGCCCTTAAGCATCTGCTCGGATGAGGTCGTGACCGAGCCCATTGCCGCTTGTATTTGATGGCCAAGACCCCGAAATCGCTTGCTTACTTTATTAATAACAAAGCCCACCAGCGGGCCAACCACAAAGAAGATTAAAGATAGCTGCCAACTCTGATAGAACATCATGGTCAGTAACGCCACCACCATGGCACCTTCACGAAAAATACTGACGAGGGAATTACTGGCCGCATTGGCCACCTGGTTACAGTCATAAGTGATTTTGGAAAGGAGATCACCGGTACTGTTCTTATCGAAAAACGCCACCGGCATCATCATTAAATGATTAAACACCGCCCGTTGCAGTTTCATCACCACGTGATTACCCACCCACGCCATACAATAGCTACTCAAAAACGCGGCTAAGCCTCGGGCCGAAATAATGATCAACACGAAGATAGGCATAAATGTCAGAACATCGGGATTTTTACCTGTCAGGCCTTCGTCCAATAGTGGCTTTAACGAATAAATAAAGGTCGCGTCTACCGCGGCATAGCCAAGCATCCCCAAGATGCCACCCATAATCCCGAGTTTTTTATCTTTAACATAAGAAATAAGACGCTTAAAAGTAACGAGAGAAGAGTGTGTCGAATTTGTCATAATGGCTACTTTGGGAAAAAAAGGTATTTTAACCTTTAAGGAGCAAAAGGTAAAAGCGCTCTGTTAAACCAATATGGCGCGAAATCATGGCGATAGCGTTTAACACTGATACCCGACTCAGTCGGTTGGATCATGATCATGCCATCCGTTGCCGTATTATACAGTTTAACCTTGAGCTGCTGATAGCGTGCAACGACCCTTTCATCAGGGTGCTGCCATGGATTATAACGCCCAGCACTGACGATAGCATATATGGGAGCAACCCATGTGATGAAATCAAGGGTAGACGACGTGTGACTGCCATGATGAGGCACCAGTAACACATCGCTTTTTAACCATTTACGTTGCTCGGCTTGGCTGATTAATGCCGCTTCGGCCTTGGCTTCAATATCCCCGGGTAAGAGTAAGCTAAAGCCAGTTGTTTCAAGACGCAGCACACAGGAAGTGTTATTTCGACGCTTACCTACTTCACTGCTATTTTGGCTCAAAAAACGTCCAGTAAAGGCGCCCAACTCAATTTCTTGATGACGTCGACAATAGTGATAAACGCCACCCCCTTGATTATGCCATGCCTGCTTGACATTAACCGACCTAAAAATATCTTGAGCCCCACCAGCGTGGTCATTGTCTTGATGACTGACGACAAAATGATGCAGTTGTTTAACTTGCTGCCTATTCAAAAAAGGCATGATCACCGATTTGGCAATACTAAATCCCGTGTCCGTTGCAAACCCCGTATCATAGAGCAGCCACTCACCTTCACTTTCAACCAAAACACTTAGCCCTTGGCCAACATCAAAAATCACAACTTGCCACGGTACGCTCGCTTTTTCGCCCTGCCATATAATGATCACAAACGCCACTGCCATCAGGGCTGTCACCTTGCCACAACGAAATAGGCTATGGTGATATTGCCAGCTAAGCCAGCATCCCACGGTTAAGATAAACAACCAATAAGCTTGACCTGCGGTCACCGTTATCCACGCACTTGGCCAGTAAAACACAAGATTGACCATTACGTTTAATAACCACTCCATTAGCACTAAACCTGGCGCAACCCAAGGACCAAACAGCAATATCAATAAGGCAGTCAGTAGACAAGCTGGGATCACCACCACGCTCATCAGCGGCACAAATAACACATTATTAACGGCTGAGAGTAAACTCACGCCAGAGAATTGACTAATTTGCAATGGCATCATCAATAACCATAACCCCACTTGAAAAAGCAAGATATAGGTTAACCAACGCAAACCGACAACAGGCGAACGCGGGACAAACCGCGCAATGATCACGATGCTCACCACAGCAGCAAATGAAAGCCAAAACCCAATGCCTAATACCGCTAAAGGATCCCATAACGCCACCAACACCATGGCCAATAAAATACCATCCAACGGATTTATTTTTCGCTGTAAAAACAGCGTCATCACAACGACACCGTACATGATTAATGCCCGCTGGGTAGGCACGGTAAAACCAGCTAACCAAGCATAAATGATGGCAGCCACTAACCCGATAAGGCTCGCCAATCTTAAGGTATGCCATCGTAACCCGGTTAAGTGATTGAACACAGAGAATACAGACCAAGCCAACGCCGTCACCGATGAGCCAACCAGCATAATATGCAAGCCCGAGATCACCAGAATATGTGCTAGCCCCATTTGCTGAAACTTTTGCCGCAATGGCCAATCCAAACTGGATTTATCAGCAAACACTAAGGCCAATAGCATCCCTTGATGCGTGAGGGGCTCGGTGTAACGCTTGACGGTTTCATGCCAGCTCACTCGCCATGATGGACTCTTGTTGTCCATACTAATTAAGCGCTTTATATCAACCTGATAACCTATGTGCTGGCTAAATAAATACGCTCGTTGATTAACCCCCACCGTGTTACCTCTGCCCCAGATTGGCTTTATCTTCGCGCTCACCGTCACTATCTGGCCACTTAACAGACGCTGCTCACTTCTAAACCAAGTCAGTTTCACTTTTTTGCTAACAATCGGAGCGTAGTCATCGATAGAAATCAAACTAGCCTGATAAATATGCGAATTTCGATGTGAATTTAGTGAATTAATTTGCACAACTATGGTATGTTCTTGCCCCGATGTGAACGACGCAGGTAACCAATTAAGTTGCCAGTGGGCATAGCAACTGAACCAAACCAGCCCAACAAAAAAATAGCTAAGAAAGCGAGTGCGTTTAAAACAACATAGCAAGCTGGCAAAAATGCTGCCCAAAATACAGAGATGTAAGCTCAGTAGGTAAGGTAAAAACAACCCAGATGCAATACCTGTAACAAGACACACGTACCCTTTGCGCATTTGCCCAACACCCAGATTAGATAAGTTAACTATATGCCAAAAAAGCTGATTAAGCGGTATACACCCAACCCTGACACACTAAAAAACCATAAACATTTGAAAATTTTTGGTGATCTGCTGCACGATGGCAACTTATGGCATCTCAATCGTCGCTCAGCATCCGGTGCCTTTGCCATCGGCCTGTTTATGTGTTGGGTGCCCTTGCCGTCGCAAATGATCATGGCAGCGGGCTTAGCCATCATATTTCGTGTTAACTTGCCTTTATCCGTAGCCTTGGTATGGATATCTAATCCACTAACCATGCCCCCTATGTTCTATTTTGCCTATTTAGTCGGCGCTTATTGTTTACAAGAGCCCGTTCAGCAGTGGCACTTTGAACTGTCGTGGCAATGGCTATTTGATATCGTGAATACCATAGGACCGGCATTACTCACAGGCTGTGCCGTGTTGGCGGTGCTCAGTGCAGCGCTCGGCTATTTTACGGTGCATTGGATCTGGAAGCTGTCGGTAATACGCAATCGCTCCCAACGCCGGTCACGTGGCAAACCCCAGCGCTAACGGATCAGTACCATCAAACTGGGTTTGATGGTCTAGTTCAACTTTACAAAAAAGGTACTTTTTATTAGTTTTTTTAAGACTTCTAGCTGATTTCAATCTATTTCTGTGATCTATATCCTACCCCAGTTAACAAATGTAATATTAAGTTCACAAATCTCAACTAAGCTTCAAACTGAAAATTAGGAACAAAAATAATTGATAATCATTGCCGTTATCATTATATTTGTCCTGAATTTTGGGCTAAGGCCAAGGCAATAAGCCCAATTAAATTCTTGCTCCTATTATAAATTAAGGAATTATTGTGAAAAAAACGCTTTTATCTTCAGCTATTCTTGCTGCTTTAGTATCTGGTTCTGTTTCTGCTGCAGAAGTTTACAAAGACGAAACACACAAAGTGGATGTTTACGGTAAAATCCAACCTATGTACTACAGCTCTGATGACAAAGGTGAAGACGGCGATCAAAGCTACTTCCGCATCGGTGTTAAAGCTAAATCATCTATCACAGAAACGGCGTACGCATTTGCACGCTTCGAGCTTGAGTATGCTGCAACACGTGACTCAGACAACGATGTACGTCTTGGTTTCGCAGGTCTAGGTGACAAGCAACTAGGTGAGCTTTCTTACGGTCGTCAATACGGCGCTTACACGCTAGTTGCTGACTTCACTGACGTACTATACGAATTCGGTGGCGATGCTTCAGGTACAGGTACTGACACCTTCGGTACAGGTAAATCTGACGCACTACTAAAATACGCAGTAAGCTTTGGCGGCGCTGAAATCCACGCTAACTTCCAAACTGACAACAACTACGAAGCAGACAAGAGCGGCAGCGATAAAACTGCACAATCTTACGGTATCGCAGCAACTTACGGTTTTGACTTTGGTGTTAACATCGGTGCGGCATACAACGTAGGTGAGCGTCTAACTGCCGGTGCTGGTGATGCGAAAACAGCTGCTTTTGCAATCAACTACGATGCAAACAACGTATACGCGGCAGTTCTTTACTCTTTCGGTGATGACTGGGGTAAAAAAGCAACAACAAGCAAAAACGTTGATTACACAGCAGTTGAAGCGGCTCTAGGCTACGACTTCGGTAACGGCTTTAGCGCACTAGCAGGTTACAACTGGCAAGAAGCTAAAGCTTCTGGTTCAAGCAGCGAAGACACAGTTGACTACTTCACTGTAGGTGCTGAGTACAAGTTCAACAAACAGTTCAAACTTTACACAGAATACAAAGCTGACCAAATCAAGGGCGCTGAAGACGTACTTGCTCTAGCAGCTGTTTACAAGTTCTAAGTTAAACTTAGACATTGCCAAATTCAATTTGGCTAGATTAAAAATCCTGCTTCGGCAGGATTTTTTTTGCCCGAGTTTTCCCCTACCCCATGACCAATGAGAGCACTATTTTCCCTCCAAGGTTGACCCCCCCCTCATTTCAAATGCCGTATAAAATGATAGCTCAGCTATTATAAGATGATAGCTCCGCTATATTGACGCCACCATGGCGCAAACCACTGACCAAATTATCGGTAATGATGAATAGCCTAAGACTTAAGCGGCTCATATAACAGTATAATGGACAGGTATATATCGAAGCCTGAGGGGCTTAAATAACAATAGAATAAAAAGGCATAAAACAGCTGAAGAAGGTTGTATGAATAGCGGTATAGCTAAATAAGCTCTGTCTAAACACAATGCCTTGGCTACTAATCCAAGGCATTGTTTAGCATATTAACCATGCCCTAACTGCTGAGCAGGTTTCACCTGAGTCGCTCGCCAAGCAGGGTAAAGGGTTGCGAGTAAGCTCATGATCACCGCGACAACGGCAATGATCACCACATCAAGGGGCTCAACCATGGAAGGCATAAAATCGATAAAATAAATCTCAGAAGACAATACCTTACGGCCAAGGATCTGCTCAACCAGATTGAAAATCTCGGTTAGGTTCAGTGCGACCCCTAGCCCTAAAATCACCCCTAGGGCCGCGCCCACAATGCCATTTAACAAACCTTGAACAATAAACACATTGCGTAGCAAAGCATGGCTCGCGCCCATGGTCTGTAAAATAGCGATATCGCCCTTTTTCTCGTTAACGGCCATGACTAAGGTAGATACGATATTAAAACAGGCCACCGCCACGACTAAAAACAAGATAACGTACATCAGCGCTTTAACTAGCTGAATGTCTTGATAGACATTACCCTGAGTAAAGACCCAAGGCTTAATATAGACAAGTAGCCCGGAATCAAAGGCCACGCGACGCGTAATAGTCACCGCATCCATCACATCATCGGTCTTAAAAGCTACGCCGTTCACGCCCTCGGTGAGTGACTCACCTGTGGCTAACGACATAAAACCTAGGCTATGATCCAACTGTCCGCCCATCTCCAAAATGCCAACTAAGGTAAAGTTGACTCGTTTAGGCGCCGCCAACTTGTTGCCCTTAGCTAAATTTGGCAATAACAGGGTCACATTATCATTAACCTTAAGGCCCAATTTATTGGCAATGCCTTTACCTAATACCAAGTTTTGTCCTGGCTCAGACAAACGTTGCCAACCTTGATCACTGATGTAACGTGACATATTGGTCACCTTGTCTTCCCTTTCCGGCTCGATCGCTCGCAGCGCCACCCCTTTCATGGTATTGCCCTTTTGTAGCAGCCCAGTCACATTAATGTAAGGGGCTGCCGCAATCACTTGCGGATCATTCTCCACCTGTCTTACCACATCAGGCCAGTGGTAGAATGGCCCTTTCGCCGCTTCTATTTCACCATGAGGGATCACAGACAAAATACGTTCACGCAGTTCACGTTCAAAGCCATTCATGGCTGATACCCCAATGATCAGCACAGCCACTCCCAACATGATGCCAATCAGGGACGAAAGAGAGATAAACGAGATAAAGCGGTTTTTTTGCTTCGCTCGACTGTAGCGCAGGCCAATAAAAGCCGATAAAGATATCACCCTAGACCTCTTCACTCGTTAAGGTTAACGCACCTTCTAACTTGCCATCGCGCATATGAAGCTGACGATCGAGTTGATCTGCCAACTTCAGATCGTGCGTCACCACCACAAATGCCGTATTTAAGCTTTGATTTAATTCGCGCATTAACTGGTAAATGTTCTGCGCACTTTGGGCGTCTAAATTTCCCGTTGGCTCATCCGCTAATAAAATAGCCGGCTCGTTGATTAAGGCTCTGGCAATGGCCACGCGTTGACGCTCCCCCCCCGACAACTCAGCGGGCCGATGTTCAACACGGTGACCTAAACCGACGCGCTCTAACATCTGCTGCGCTTGCTGCTTAGCTTGTTTGACCGGCATTTTAGCAATCAACAAGGGCATCATGACATTTTCAATGGCGCTAAATTCCCCCATCAAATGGTGAAACTGATAAACAAAGCCCATTTCTTGATTGCGTAAGTTAGCTTGCTGCTTGGCACTCATTTGGTGAATATCTTGACCATTAAACAACACTTCACCGCTGGTGACGGTATCTAATGCGCCCAATAAATGTAACAAGGTACTTTTACCTGAGCCCGAACTACCGACGATGGCCAATAACTCGCCCGCTTGAACATCGAGATTAACACCGTGTAACACTGGCGTGATCACATCACCATCGCGGTATTGCTTGGTGATATTGCGACAACTGAGTAAGTAATTATTCATATCTGAGAGCCTCGGCAGGATTGACTTGTGCAGCCCGCCATGCGGGATAAAAAGTGGCCATTAGACTAAGGGCCATAGCACCGAAAATGATCTGGCAAATTTGCCAACCATCAAATAAAACAGGAAGTTGACCGCCAACCGCGGCATAAAGGTTAACGCCAAACAAGGCCATAATATCATTAATAAAGTAAGCCCCCGCTAGGCCCAAGAGCGCACCAAAAATGGCGCCTAAAATGCCACTCCACGCTCCTTGTACCATAAAGATACCTATGATCGAGGGATTGTGCATGCCAAGGGTTTTCAATATGGCTACCTCCCCTTCTTTATCCGTGACTAACATCACCGAAGACGAAAGAATATTAAAGGCGGCGACGGCAACAATCAGGCACAGTAATATCCCTATCATGTTTTTTTCCATCTTGATCGCTGCGAAAAACTGGCCATGGCTACTGCGCCAGTCGGTTAATTCAAATCCTGACGGTAAAGAGGCATCATTGACCCCCTGCAAATTAAACGGATCATCTAAAATAAAACGCAGCCCCGTCACATTATCGGCAGGTAAGCGCATTAACCGCGTCGCATCATCACCATGAACAAAGACTTGGTTAAGATCCGCTTCGGAGCCAAGGGTAAAGATGCCCGCCACAACAAAGTTTCGCTGGCTGGGCATTCGCCCTAAAGGCGTGAACATTGAACCCCGAGTGGAAATAAGGCGTAATTTATCATTGAGCCCCACATCCAAAATTTGCGCCAATTCACTGCCAATGAGCACCTGATATTCACCGGCTTTAACGGCATTAAGATCACCTAAATATAGAGACGAACTTAGGGTTTGGGGGACCCACAAATCAGGATATACCCCCTGAATTTCAACGGCCCGTAATTGCGTGGCCGTTTGCACTAGCGCTTCAACATTGGCCATGGGAATAATGGCTTGCACACCGGGAATATTGGGCAAGTCAGCCGCTAATTGCTGCCAATGGGCAACGGACTGCGCCGGATTGGACATAACAGCGTGGGGGATAGCATCCAGAATGCGTTTTTTCTGTTTGGCTTCAAAGCCATTCATCACCGACAGCACTATAATCAGCGACATTACACCGAGTAAAATACCGCCGGTCGAAAAGAGTGAAACAAACGAAACAAATCCGTTGCTGCGTTTAGCCTTGGTATATCTAAGCCCAATAAAGAGGCTGAGTGGATAAAACATAAGTGTCTATTCAATAGCTTGCGAAAGCACAAAGATAAAGGATAATAAAGGGAACACAGGTAACGAACAAGGGCAATCTGATTAATGGATACAGAATCCTATTTTAGTGTGACACACCCCCTGACAATTAATATTGAGCCACTGCCAAGTGATGCCGTGATCCCAAGCGCAGATGAGCTCGTGGCGCACATGCCGGCCTCCTTTCAAATCGCCAGTGAAATAGCCCAAGTCGATGCGAATTCTTTGCGATTTTTAAACCAACTGGGTGAGCAAACACAAGACTTAGTCAACTACCTGACCTTACAATCTCGAAAAATCAATATGTTACTTTGCCATATGATGGCCCAAGATGATAAAGCCGAGTATCGTCATCACACCAGTGCCTTTGGCGGCGGTGGCATCCGATTTGTTCATCAATCGCCCTGGCCACTTAAGCAAGTGGCTACCCTGAAAATCTTTTTAGTCGATGAAGCCTCGGCCGTTTTTTGTTATGGTCAGGTAACAGGTTGTCAGCCCGCTGAGCAAGGACACGAGATAGAGATGAATTTTATCAGCATTCGCGAAACCGATCGTGATCTCTTGATCAAGGCCAGCCTACATATCCAATCGAAACAACTAAAGCGGCGCGCGGAGTTGCGCCAGCAGGAACAAAACTAACCCATGACCAGCTCTTTTCTTTCGCTACCCGCTCTGACTAAAGCGGGTGACAAACGTTTTCTTGGCCAATTACATGGATCTAGCCTTGCCTTAGCCGCCGCCGAGTTCGCCTTACAACACAGTGGTATGGTGATGCTACTGGTAGCCGACACGCCGAGCGCCCTACGCCTTGAACAAGAAGTAAACTTCTTTTTACAAGGGCAAAAAAACGTGCTGAGTCTGCCCGATTGGGAAACCTTACCTTATGACAGTTTCTCGCCTCATCAGGACATTATTTCCACCCGTTTAACCACCCTTTATCGTTTGCCACAAATGACCACGGGTGTGTTAATTGTTCCGGTGAGCACCTTGTTACTTCGATGCGCGCCTGCCAGCTATTTAAATCAGCATAGTTTATTGGTCCAAACAGGCGAACAGCGCTCCATTCAAAGCCTGCGCCAGCAGCTAGAGCAAGCGGGCTATTATCAAGTTGAGCAAGTAATGGAGCACGGTGAATACAGTGCCCGCGGCGCCGTGTTTGATTTATTCCCCATGGGGGCCAATCAGCCTTATCGACTGGATTACTTCGACGATGAAATCGAAACCATCAAGGAATTTGATCCCGAAACCCAACGTAGCACCGACACGGTAAAAGCCATTGAGCTGCTGCCTGCACGCGAGTTTCCCACCGACAAGGCCGCCATCGAGCGTTTTCGCAGCCAATATCGCGAGCGTTTCAATGCCAGCCGTGAAGCCGAATCGGTTTACCAACAAGTGTCTAAAGGCACCTTCCCAGCCGGTATTGAATATTATTTGCCGCTGTTTTTCGAGCAAACGGCCAGCTTATTTGACTATTTACCCGATTCCATGGCCATTGCCGTGGTCGGCGATATTGAGCATGCAGCGAGTCACTTTCTTAATGACGTAAGCCAGCGCTACGAAAACCGTCGCCATGATATTCAGCGTCCTTTATTGCCTCCGGCTGAGCTCTACCTGCGCATTGAAGAATGTTTTAGCCTACTAAAACAATACCCTAGGCTGTTTTTATCTGCGGACGGCCAAGATGACAGCAAAGCCGGTATCAGCAATGCCAACACCGCGCCACTGCCTAATATTGCCGTTGCCCATAATCAAGCCGAGCCCCTTACCAAGCTAACGGATTTTCTCACTGATTTTGCCGGCAAAGCGCTATTTTGCGTTGAGTCGCAAGGGCGCCGAGAAACCTTACTCAGCCTGCTCGATAAGGTCAAAATCAAGCCAAAGCAGTTTGATAGCATTGCAAAATTTCATCAAAGCAAGGCTGAAATAGGCCTGATTGTCGGTGATGTCAGCCGCAGCTTTATGATGCCAGAGGCTCAGCTGGCCTTTATTTGTGAGACCGAGCTACTTGGCGATCGCGTGGTCCAGCGTCGTCGCAAAGACAGTAAGCGCACCGTTAACAGTGATGCCCTCATTCGTAACCTTGCAGAGCTGGCCATAGGCCAAGCCGTCGTCCATCTTGACCACGGGATAGGTCGCTATCAAGGCTTACAAACCTTAGACATTGGCGGTATGGCCACGGAATATTTAACCTTAGAATATGCCGGTGGCGACAAGCTCTATGTGCCCGTGACCGCCTTGCATTTGATCAGCCGCTATAGCGGTGGCGATGACGACACCGCCCACATTCATAAACTGGGCGGTGAAACCTGGTCTAAAGCCAAACGCCGCGCCGCCGAAAAAGTGCGTGATGTCGCCGCTGAGCTACTGAATGTCTATGCTAATCGCGAAGTGAAACCCGGCTATGCCTTTGCCATCGACAAGGGTCAATACGCCAGCTTTTCGGCCGATTTCCCGTTTGAAGAAACCGATGATCAAATCAATGCCATCGATGCGGTATTAGGCGATATGTCCCAGCCCAAAGCCATGGACAGACTGGTCTGTGGCGATGTCGGTTTTGGTAAGACCGAAGTGGCCATGCGTGCCGCGTTTGTGGCCGTCAATGGCGGTAAACAAGTCGCCGTGCTGGTTCCCACCACATTACTTGCCCAGCAACATTACGAAAACTTTAAAGACCGCTTTGCCGACTGGCCGGTAGAAGTGGAGGTGATGTCGCGCTTTAAAACCGCCAAAGAGCAAAAAGATGTTATCAATCGCTTGCAAGAAGGTAAGGTAGATATCTTAATTGGTACTCACAAACTTCTCGGCGGCGATATTAATTTCAGCGATCTCGGCTTATTGATCGTTGACGAAGAGCACCGCTTTGGGGTGCGCCAAAAAGAAAAAATCAAGGCGCTGCGCGCCAATATCGATATACTCACCTTAACCGCCACGCCGATACCACGTACTTTAAACATGGCAATGAGCGGCATGCGTGATTTGTCTATTATCGCCACGCCTCCTGCTAAACGCCTCGCGGTGAAGACCTTCGTCCGTCAACGCGACGAAGCCTTAATCAAAGAAGCCATTACCCGTGAAATTATGCGCGGCGGACAAGTTTATTTTTTACATAACTCCGTCGATACTATAGAAAAAACCGCCGCCGATCTCGCCGAACTCGTACCCGATGCCAGGATCATTGTGGGTCATGGCCAAATGCGCGAGCGTGAACTGGAAAAGGTGATGTCGGATTTTTATCACCAGCGCTATAACATTCTCGTTTGTACCACCATTATCGAAACAGGTATAGATGTGCCTAGCGCCAATACCATGATTATCGATCGCGCCGACAATTTAGGCTTAGCCCAGTTGCACCAATTGCGGGGGCGCGTTGGACGCTCTCATCACCAAGCCTATGCTTATTTATTGACGCCCCATAAAAAGTTAATGAGTAAAGATGCGCAAAAGCGCCTCGATGCCATCGCATCCCTTGAAGCCTTAGGCGCCGGCTTTACCTTGGCGACGCACGATCTTGAAATTCGCGGCGCGGGTGAGCTGTTAGGCGATGAGCAAAGCGGTCAAATCCACTCGGTCGGTTTTAGCTTGTATATGGAGATGCTAGAGCAAGCCGTTGCCGCACTGCGCGAAGGCAAAGAGCCCGATCTCACTCAATTACTCAACCAGCAAACCGAGATAGAGCTGCGCTTACCAGCCCTACTGCCCGAAGATTATATCGGTGACGTTAATATGCGTTTGTCCTTGTATAAGCGCATCGCCAGTTGCGATAGTAAGGAGCAACTTGATGACTTGCAGATTGAACTAATAGACCGTTTTGGCTTATTGCCCGATCCCAGCAAGCATTTGCTCAAAATCGCTGAGTTTAAACTCTTGGCATCTGGCCTAGGTATCAATAAGATTGAAGCCAATGGCGCTGGCGGATACATAGATTTCGCAGAAAAAACTAAGCTAAATCCAGCATATCTGATATCGTTACTGCAAAATCAACCACAGGTATATCGGATGGAAGGGCCAACGCGATTGCGTTTTACCATCCCAGCACCAGAGCGAAGCGAGCGCATCAAGTTGGTTGAAACCATGTTAACCGCGTTCTCAGAAAACACCCTCTAAAGGAGCAAAATGTTGAGTCGTTTAATCTTGGCTTTGTGTGTCATGTTAGCCACTTTCAGTGTCGTGGCCAGTGAACGCTATAAAGTCGAATTAATTGCGTTTAAAAACTATGAATCCGAGCAATCTATTCCCGAGCACTTTGATTATCGGCTGCCACTTGCTAAAAGCAACCAAGGCCTGAATTTGCTCGGCAGCTTGCTGCCAACCGATAAGCTGCCTATCACAATCGATAGCACTAAGGTATCGGCCTCGTTTCAACAAGTCAGTTTGTTGCCGGCCAGCAGCTTACAACTGAAAACTGAAATGAAGCGGCTTACTCGCCACCTTGCTTTTTCGCCTTTAATCCACCTCGCTTGGTCTGTTGAAGTCAGCCCGCAAGGCGCACCATCCGTTAGGCTGCTCGCGGGTCAAAACTTCCAAAAACAATATCAAGTCAGCTCAAGCATGGTGGGGCTAGATGCCTTAGGCTCGTTGTTTGAATTAGATGGTCTGATCACCTTATACCAAGATCAGCAATTAATACTGGAAACTGAGTTAGTGCTACGTGATGCACCGGCGTATGACGGAACAGCGACCTTGGCAACAAAGCAAGGGCCATTAAAAGAGTATCCCATCAAACACCGACGCGCCGTCAGTCTGGGTAAAATCTATTATCTCGATCACCCTTTAATGGGATTACTTGTACGCATTGATAAAGCCTGATCAGGCTCGACCAGCCATCGATACACCGGTGGCTGGGTGCTGTCCCAACGATGGCCGGCGAGTACGCTGTGATATTGCTCGCCTTAGCTGCTTAATTTTTTATCAGACATCGCCTCGTCGCCCTACTTGCCTCCCTTTCAATTAGCCCATTCTTTCCTATACTCAAGAAAATACAACCTGTTTTGAACGCCATTGCAACGATATCAAACGCGGTTACTTATCAAACTCTTGTTACCCACGACCTTGGCCGTTGGCGTAATGATCCTTCTCTTGGTTTTTTGGGTGCCAGAGCTGACCGTGTCTTTGCAAAAGCAAGACCAAGCCAACACATTAGAAAAGTTAAGCCATTACCTGACTCGCCAAGCGACAGTCACTGAAGCCGGTGATAACTATATTTATCATCACTTTCCCGAGCAGACGCAGCAACCCAGCAGCGGTTTTTCAATTCTCCCTTCATACCTTAAAGATACTGAGTTGGTGAATGAGGCTAACCATTACTTTTCCACCCGCCCCGCTAGCACACTGTTTGAATGGCATAGCGCGGATAACGCTAAGCAAACGGTGTTAATGCAACCTATTCGACTCACCGAAACCCGTTGTTTGCAATGCCACAACCAAACCTTGATAGGTCAACGCAATGACTGGCAACAAGGAGACATAGCAGGCTACGTGGTCATGGAAAATGATGTCGCCCACCTGCAACAACAAGCCGCTAAAGTGCGCAAAGAAATTGCCATGATCGTCTTTCCTTTTATCGGTTTGATGATGTTATGTGCGTTTCTGAATTATCGCCGAACCCATCAAAATGTGGCTAAACTACTCGACACAGCCAAGGATATTACCCAAGGGAATCTTCACTGCCGAGTGGGGATATCAGGTGATGATGAACTCGCAAGGCTTGGTACCGCCATGGACATCATGCTCGACACCTTAGAACAAACCCAAGCCGAGCTTGTTGCCAGCGAACAAAACTTCCGTCAAGTCAGCCACGAGTTAAAAGATCTGAACCTAGAGCTAGAGGCACGGGTATTCCAGCGAACCGATGCCCTTAATCAAGCCCTTAGTTCATTAAAAAGCACGCAAGACGAATTAGTTAAAAACCAAGGGGCATTAACCGCTTCTACCTTAGTGGCCGGCATTGCTCATGATATCAACAACCCATTAGGCATTGCCCTGACCGCTGTGACATTTTTGCGCGATGAGAACCACCAAATAAAAGACAAGGTAAAACAAAACAGCATTAAGCGCTCAGAAATCAGCCATTACATTCATCAAGTCTGCGAGAGTAGCACCATCATAGAAAACAATTTGCGCCAAGCAGCACTCTTAGTCAAAAGCTTTAAAGACATGACCATCAACCAGTGTCAAGACGCCTTGCAAGAGATCAATTTTTATGACTTTTTTAATTGTATTTTCATAAGCTTAAGTCCCGAGTTAAAAAAAGCCAAGGTCACATATCAATTAGAGATTGATAACACGCTCAGGTTTCACTCTCACCCCAGCTTTTTAAGCCAAGTCTTCACCAATTTGGTCCTCAATTCCATTCGCCATGGGTTTAAACATCAAGGCGATGGTGTCATCACTCTTAGCGTGCACAAGCAAGCCGAAGAATTCATCGTCTGTTACGAAGACAATGGCAGTGGGGTTGAACAAGCGGTAAAAGAAAAAATGTTCTCCCCCTTTTTCACCACCCAAAAAGCCAATGGCGGCTCTGGGCTGGGGCTAAATATGGTTAAGGAATTAGTCAAGCAAAAGCTCGCTGGGGATATTGCTGTGTATAACGTTAAACCACATGGATTAGGCTATCGCATCACCCTTCCTTCACTACAAACGGAGCAAAGCAACACCGAGTAACACGCAGGAAAAACAAAACTGTCACAAAAGTTTAACAATAAATTCGCCTTTCAAGCCTATATTTTCTACGTGATGACACAATGAGAGAGTATGCGTACGTTGAACACCCTATCCAGAAAACAGCTAAAAACCGTTACCTTATGCCAACCCATCATTAAATTAATAGAGAACTACCCCGAAGCCATGGTATTAAATTTAACTAAACATCGCTTTAGTTTCGCTTTACCGTCCACGGTAAAATGGTTAGATATCAATATAAAAGGCAAGGAGCGCTTGAGCTGTGGTCAGGTGATCAATGGTAACTTAGAAGAGCTTTCTTGGTTAAAGCAACTCAATAAAACCACAAATCAAAAAATAATTATACTGGTCAGCGAAAACAAAAAGCACAGCTTTGAGCAATTGACACGCTTACTTGATGAGCTAATTGCTTGGGCGCCCTGCATTGACTTGTTGATCGACAAGCAACTAAAAGCAAACATGGGATCTTGGCCGGTGAATGATTTGCATCACGCCCTAGAATTAATTGACGTCACCGACATTGATATCACTAAATCACCACGTAACTGGGTTAAGCAAATTCGTCATTGGTTGGGGAGTCGTACTCATTATCAAGTTTATCACTATGGTTCAATCAACTTTTAAGCCATTCACTGAGCGCTTAGTCCCAACTCGGCTTGCCATGCAAGGTGATGATACTGATACAAGGTATGCGTTCCTAACTCGTTCACCTCAATTTGCTCGCTGCCAGCATAAAACTGCTGCGGAAAGACTAACGCCGCCGCGAAAACATCTTGGTTTAACCAATCTAATTGAAACGGTAAAAAGGGCGTTAATTGGGCTGCTCTCTCGCTTGGAGCAGCCCCCATCTTAGTCGCAATACTCCAACCCCATTGGCCAAAACTCGGCACATTTTGCTGGTATTGCTCAACATGGGCAAAGCCTGCTGCTTCAATGGTTTTACCTATGGAAATAAACGCCTTGCGAGCATGATATGGCGAAGTGGATTGCACCACCATGGCACCATCACCGTATAATAGCTGGCCTAAACGCGCATAAAAGTACTTACTGTAAAGTTTATTTAAGTCAGGATGACTGGGATCAGGCAAGTCTACGATGATGGTGTCAAACTGCGCGCCTCGACTCAGAAAGTTATCGAGTTCAACAAACGCATCATTGTTGATAACCTTGACGCGAGGATCACTAAATGCCCCTTGTGTTAAATCTTCAACCACTTCAACTAAGTACGGGGCTAAGAGCCCTTCTGGTTGGCGAAATAAGTCCACCAGCTCATCATCAAGATCAACTAAGGTGACGTCATTAACAGGCCACTTTAGTACCTCTCGCAGGGCTAAACCATCCCCCCCGCCAACAATCAATACACGGTCATGACGCGCTGACACCGCCATGGCGGGATGCACCAGCATTTGGTGATAGATATGTTCATCAGCGCTGGAGAACTGTAAACGGCCATTAATATAAAAACTGTAAACGGAGGGTAAACCACCGGACATATCCCGCCGCGTAAACACTAAGTTTTGAAACCGGGTTTGCTGTTGGTGTACCACCTTATCAAGATACAAAAGATCTTGCATCTTACTCGACCATTGTCCGCCGAATGCAAAGACAAAATACACCATTACAGCTAATACAAGGTGACTGACTATCAGCCAAAGCTTAGCCTTAATCTGGCGACGAAAACGCACGAAAAAGATCACCCCAGCCACCCAATTTAAACTGGCCGTCAACGCCGCCGCCTGGTTGATTTCAATTCGCAGCATTAACAGCACCCAAACGGCAGCCCCGACACCTGCCCCTAGGTAATCTGCGCCGTAAATGGTACCCACATTATTGGTTAAGTGTTTACCATAGACATCTTCACGAATACGGGCGATGAGCGGAATTTCCATGCCGATAAGAAAACCAAGTACAAAGCCAAATACATAAGGCATAAACTGGCTTAGCTTCACTAAGCTGGCATAAACCCCGCCAAGGGGGAGCATATCTTGAGGGATACTAAACGTATCGGCGATGACTTGAGGCAAATACTGGGTAAAACCAATCAAGCTTGCTAATATCACCGTAGCACTACAGCCAAGCAGCGCAACAGACACTTCTAGCCAAGCAAAGCCAAAATAAGGGTCTTTAACTTGCTTAGCAGCAAAAGCACCTAAGCCCATGGCCACGATCATAATACCTATCATGGCATAAATAACCGTTTCCATGCTGCCCAGCACGCGCGCACTGTAATGGGACAAGAGGTATTCGTAAATTAAGCCGCAAGCAGCCAGCACCGCCATAATCATGATCAGCAGGCAGTCATCAAGTAGCAACCTTGGGTTGCTACGCCACATTTTCAACATAACGCTTACGCCATTAATGCACTCAGTACCAGCGCAATAGAAACGTTAATGGCAAATTCTATCGCTGCCACCCCTACGTTATGCTGCTGCTCTATTTCGATTTCACGAGGGATCTTCATCAATACGATGCGTTTAGCAACAGTGGCCAATACTTTAAGTAATAACATCATGATTAAACTGATGGCTAGCCAAGACAGTAAGCCTGCAACCAAGTGTTGTGGATCATAGATGATGAAATGACTGGCAGCCGTCACCGCGATCGCCGTACCTATCAAGTGGCCACTATAACGCACCGCCAAGGCAACGTTACCCTGAACTAACGCTTGCTGAAAACCAGCCACATTGCCAAGGTTAAATCGTCGCTCGCGAATCCGCGACACCAGCACCAAAATAAACTGGCTTATTAACCACCCCACAACAATAGCAATAAAGGTGTTCACATCGAACCCTTCTACCCAGATGAGGACTGCTCGCACCACAATTGCCGTAGCAATAGCACTGGCTGCATCGGTGATCGCAACGGCTTTGTTACGCTCAAGAATCAATTGGGTCTTGTGAAACTGATTCAACGAAAACTGATCATGTACCCAGCGACCCGCTTTGATCAATAACAAACCCACCAAACCGTAAGCCGACATGCCAATCACTTCATTGACGTAGTTATTGGCTTCTTCACCCGTAATGGCCCCTGATAATACGATCCCCATGGCCAATACACTGCCTGCCATACTAATACCATAAGCAAAGTTATCCCGTTGAGACAGCTCCTCGGTGGTATTGACTTTGCCAGTAAGCCCCATGACATAACGCATCGTGGTGAGTAGCAAAATAGCAATAATGACATCGATCGCGAGATATACGAGTAACTCGGGGTTAAATTCTAAGATAGGACTGATAGCGTTCATTGTTTACCTTTCCTTATTTACCACGTCGTGGACTACGCGAACTGGTGTTGCGGTTAGTGCGAAAACTGCTGTTAGTTGAATTAGAGCGTGTGCTCTTAGATTTAGTTGCATAGCTTGAGCGACTAGCAAATTGAGAACTGGCTTTGGCTTTTTGGCTCGCACTGGATACCTGACTGCTACCGGTACGGCTTTTAGCATAAGGGCTAGTAAATTTGCTGTTGTTGTTACCAAACTGCTTTTTACTGCGCGCAACCTGTTGCTCTTGAGATTTGTATTGGGTCGGGCTGGTGTAGCGCGAACGCCCATAATCGTTATAGTAACTGTAGTCACGATTGCGCGACCAAGAGTCATACATAACAGGACGTGATAAGTTAGAGAACAGGGCATACATGCCGTACCATTCCCAAAACGAAACCCCATTACTGTTTTGACTCCATTGACCGTAGTTGGGGTTGCCCACTAATTGGCTACCATCACCAAAGTCTTGCGCACCATTGGCTTGCATACTCGCCGCTTTACTGACGGCGTTTACCCGCGCCAGTTTACCGTCGGACATATCCGCTAACACATTAACCGGATCCGATAAGGCGTCATTAAATAGATCGGGATTGGCCGCTTCAACGATGTTTTCTAACTCAATTAAGCGCTCTTCGCTAGAGACATATTTTTCCGGGGAGTGAAGCGCATCATCAAGGCGCTTTTGCAAGCCTTGATAAAGAGGGCCTTGGCGAGTCGCATCTTTGGCCAACTCATCAATCAAAGGGCCATAGTCAGGCTTTTGCTGTTTTAACAACAAGGCATATTGTTTAAGTAGTGTCGCATTGCGAATTTGGCCCGATTCTAGCTCACTGGCTAATGTGTCCATGCGCAGCTTAGCGACACGACTATTGGCATCAATCGCCTCTGCAACTTTATCTGAACAGCCTGACAACAAGAGTACCAAGCATAAAAATAAGAAACTGCCCACCTTAGGATGGTTCATGATTACTCCCAGCATTGTGGCAAAACCAAGTCATTCTCAGACTATCGACTTAGTTTTATAAATACCATAGTTAACACAGGTAAAATTAACATAAAAATGAGTCACTTGTTTAAACATAATTGGCTAAATCTGTCATTTTTTATGTTGTGACCAAGGTGGACGCGACGCTGCTTACTTGAATTCAAGCGTCAACATCCTCATATACTTGGTTACGAAAGCGGCAAGATGTATAAGGATATCCGCGATGCGACGTTTATACCCCATCTCTGAATACGACAATGCAGGTGATTTAAAGCCTCCCGTATGGTTTTATCTAAGCTTACTCTTTCTTGCTCGCACTTGGCTCGTTTGGATCATGTCAGCAACCATCCGCCCAGATGGCAGTAAGATAATGGCGCTGTTTTATCCGTTAAAAACCCATTTTTTTCTGGGCTTGATCAGTGGCACTTTGGCAGTACTGCTGTTTCTCATCGCCCACCGCAAACATAATAAATGGATTGCGCCATTTTGGCACAAAGGAAAACTTATCTTATTGGCTTGCGCGGGTATCGATCTGGCCTTTTTACTGAATGCTATCAGCCAGCATCATTTTGCCTTTTCATGGGCCAGCGCCATTCAGCTGGTATTAGTTTGCTGGATCCTTATTTATACCCTCAAAAGTAAGCGCCTGAGTGATGCCTTTAACAATTATCATATTGGCAAAAAAATACCTGCATAACGCAGGTATTTAATCGATTTTCTATTAGTGTAGCTTCAACCTCGGCCTGAGCACACGGTTGATGCGTCCCACCACGGTCATGAGTGCCGTTTTAAAGTAGCCATGTAAGGCAATTTGGTGCATCCGGTATAACGAGACATAGACCAAGCGCGCCATGCGCCCTTCCACCATCATAGAGCCGCGCATCAGGTTACCCATTAAGCTACCAACCGTACTGAATTGGCTTAACGAAACCAAAGAGCCGTGGTCTTTGTAAACATAGTCTTTTTCGGGTTTACCTTTAAAACGAGCAAGGATATTGTCATACACACAACTGGCCATTTGATGAGCCGATTGGGCCCGAGGCGGCACTTGCTTACCGTCGGCCAAGGTGCAGGCTGCACAATCACCTAACGCATAAATATTTTCATCGCGTGTCGTTTGCAGATTAGGTTTGACCACTAACTGGTTGGCACGGTTTGTCTCAAGGCCTGCAATTTCTTTCATAAAATCGGGCGCCTTAATACCCGCAGCCCATACCATTAAGTCTGCCTCAATCACTTCACCTGATTTTGTCACTAACCCTTTTTCAGTGGCTTCTGTCACCATGGTCGCCGTGCGCACATCAACGCCCAACTGCGATAACTCATGATGAGCGGCACTTGAGATCCTAACCGGTAAGGCCGGTAAAATCTTTTCACCCGCTTCAACGAGTGTCACCCGTAAATCACTTGGTGACATATCATCAAAACCGTAACTTTTAACTTGTTTTAACGAGTTATAGAGCTCAGCTGATAATTCGACCCCCGTCGCCCCCGCGCCCACAATCGCCACACTGACGGCAGCGGTTTGTTTCTCACCTAGCTGCAAAAACTTATTTAACATTTTATGGTGGAATTTATGGGCTTGGTCCGGACTATCAAGGAAGATACAGTTTTCTTTAACCCCTGGCGTATTAAAGTCATTACTGACACTGCCTAATGCCATCACCAAGATGTCATAATTAAGCTGACGCTCGCTTAACACTTCTTTACCTTCTTCGTCATACATTGGCGCTAAGGTAATGTTTTTTTGCTCACGAGAAATGGCCGATAATGAGCCAAGCTGGAAATAGAAACCGTGGTTTTTGGCATGAGCACGATAGCTTAAAGCATCAACCCCATCGTCCAAAGAGCCCGCTGCCACTTCGTGCAATAGGGGTTTCCAAAGGTGGGTGCGATTTTTATCGACAAGGGTGACATGCGCTTTTTTGTTGCGGCCTAATTTACGACCTAACTTGGTGGCAAGCTCCAATCCGCCCGCACCACCACCAACAACAATGATCTTGGTCATGATAATACTCCAGTGAATTCAAACACAGCAACAAGGGCTGCACTATTGAGTCCTAGTAGAGTAATCAGACTTAAGCGAGGCTTCCCTGAGCTTTGAATTTCTTTATAGTTTGTAAGTGGTGGGAGATATCTCGGAACTTGTGTTGTTGTTGTTCATCCCACACTATTTCGTAATAATCTTTCAGTTCCGTTTCAGATTTACTATTATCTAATACTTCATCGCCAGTTGAAAGGATACATAGGCATTTTCCTGAATTTTTCTTACGAAAATCAGAAACACATTTACTCCCGATATCCGTGTACTCTTCCGGCCATTCGATTTTGCCGACCATATTGTCTTCAGGATGCAGGTTTGGATTAAACACCACTTGCTTGATACCACAAAGAAAACCTATGCGCTCACTCCAATAGCCACCTAAGCCAACACCGCAAATCAGTGGCTCAGGATCATCGCAATTTTGAATATGTTTATGCACTTCTTTTAACAGGTGGCTCATATCCATACGAGGATGGATCGTACTGTAATGTACAAAACGTACATCATCATCAATAAACTTCAATTGCATCACTTTTTCATGATTACCCGGGCTGGTCGCATCAAACCCGTGTAGATAGATAATCATAAACCTCTCCTATGGGGCATACTTACTCATCTCTGTGAGCTTAGCCTTTATCTGTTTGAATACCTATCAATTTACCCCAATCAATACTGAGGTCAATTGCAATTTGTGGCTTTGTTACACTTACTTCACATTAAAATGTAGGGCTGCGCAAGAAACCATCAACTCAGCTAAGCGCATGTTTTTCAAAAAAGCTAAAAAACAATGCCCGCGCAGAGCGGGCACTGGCTAGGCACGACGCAAATCACAAACCAAACTTTTTGCGATGCTCTTGTTTACGTATCTCAGTTTCATCAGCCCATTCAATAATGCCAGTTTGTAGATCCATTAAACGCAGGGTGAATTTATAATAGACGTCTTTTTTCTTGCCGTTGTCCTTCACAATGCTCGACAGGTTGCCATACAACATGTATTGAGCCCCAATTTGCTTGCCAAAAGAAATGGCACTGGTCGGATCAACCATGCCACTGTCGTTTTGGAATTCCAATTGTTGCCTCACCGCCTCGACGCGTCCCATATCAACAAAGCGGAACTTGCCAGAGCGTAATAGATTGGTAGAAATAGTATCGGAAATGGATTCCGTGTCTATGTGTTCGGTCGTTTTGTTTTTGATCCGCTCCACATACACCACAGGGCGATCATTGGCGGTTAACGCAACGATGGCAGGAAACGTCAACATGTCATCGGTCATCTCTTGCGCGATTTTTTGGAGATCGGTCGAACCAAATCCAATGTCCGTGGTTTCAACTGCCGTGGCATCACCGTAACTAATTTGATTAGAACAACCCACTAAGGTCAACGCAGCAACGCCTAAAGAAACCGCCATCAGTGTTTTTTTCATTTTGAAAAGCCTTATTTTTTCAATACTTCACGAATATACACATGCACATTTTGGGCAGCAGAATTAGGTGCCACCCCTTGAATATGGGCAACTTGCCCACCATGTAGAGTCAAAGGTAACCAAGGTTGGCCCTGGTGCTCAACCTCAAACCCGAATTGGTCAAACCAATAAAATTTATACTGCAGTGTCTGCTCATAAGGATACAGGTTTGCCACGCGAGCTTGTACTGTGAGTAGGTCGTTTGTCCGTTTGGTTTTGACATTGCCTAATTCCAACTTATCGGCAAGCTCGCGATTATCGATTCTTACCTTAGGCTCCAGGTTGATATTATCGATGCCGATTCCCGTGGTCGGCATTTGCGCACAAGCGGCTAACCCCGCCAACAAAACCATCACCAGAGTCCACTTCAACACCATCATCTCACCCACTCTCCTGTTATTTTTATAAAGAGAATACTTGTGTTGCAATGCCATTTCCTTGCACTGACACCCAAACCAAGTTGATTTTACCTCTGGTTACGGACAAATTGATAGTTTTGTGATTAATTCCTTGTTTAATCTCCAGCGAGGTCGACGTCCCATTCACCGTTAAACCACTGACGCCGACTCGATTGGGTAACAAGCTCCAACTTCGAGTATCGGCTGTTTCGGTCGCCATATTATACAAGTTGGCTAACACATTGCCCCAATCCCCGCCTTCTTCGGCCATTTGCTGGCGCATCATTTCTTTGCTGTAGGTACGTATTGCCTGACGCAATAAAATGGCGGGTAAGTCTTGTTGCAACTGTTTTGCCGCCAAAGGAAAAACCTGCGCAACAGGTGACAACGCAACCGCCTTCCCCTCTTGGCTGAGGTGCACCTCAGTTTCAGTATCGCCTACGGGATAAACAGGTAAAGCGACGTTGAAAATACCATAGTAACCATCACTCGAGCGGATTGGCACAGGCAAGTGCATCTGCTGTTTCGCTGCCACTAGCCCTTGTTCAACGAGGAGTACCACTTGGGTATCGGAAGGCATCGCCGTGGTTTGAGTGATTGACACAGGCAAGGTCTGGCTAAACACCGCCTGATCATCTTGCATATCCAGCTGTTTTGCTAATTGCCATACTCGGCCTTGGATAAAGGCATTATGAGGGGTCAGTTGCAGTGCCTTTTTATAATCAATGTACGCAGAGTTGTATTCGCCCGCGCCTTCATAGACTAGTGCCGACAACAAAAAAGTGTAACCGTTTTGAAACCCTTGTTGCACTTCACCTAAGGTACCAGACATATCAGGGTAACCATTAAGAGCAGCATTCGTATCAGCCAAAATACCTTGGTCATTTGCCTGCACAACGACTGATTGTAATTCATCGCTGTGCTCATTGAGCGCTTGTTGCTGAGCCAAATTAGCCCGGCGCACTTCAACCAACGCACTGTCATATTGACCCAAAGCCAAATAATTTAAAATTAAGTAATGATGAAGAAAAACCCGCTCGTATGACGGTAACGCATAGCGCAGCAAATTGTCATTGGTGATGGCAGTACCAAGCTGATTCATCCCCGCAGATAAACGATACTCGGCGGCATTATCATCCGCTTTAATCGCCTGATCGGCGGCGTTAAAGCTGGCTAAACTTTGCTGATACTTTCCCGCCAAAAACCAGGCCCGTCCTCGCTCGAGTTGCAGCAAGACATAATTATGTTGATCGGGCTCGGTTGGCTCAATGGTGGCTGCTGCCTGAGTAAATTGGCCTTGCGCCACCTGCGCTCGAACAGGCATCATTTGTTCGTTATAAGGAATAAACAAATTACGCAAACTGGTTGAACTGCAACCAGAGAGGGTACCTGCAACAGCAAGTCCCCATACCAAAAACAATAACCGCATAAATGTTGTTTACTTAGCTAGCAGAGGCCCAAGGGGCTCACCGCCCAATAAGTGCAGATGAATGTGGTATACCTCTTGGCCACCATGATCATTACAATTCATGATCAAACGGTAACCAGACTGATCGATGCCCTGCTCTTTAGCTAGACGTTTCGCCACAGTATACATACGACCGATCACTTGCTCATGCTCAGCTTCAATGTCATTGGCAGTGGCGATCAGCTCATTAGGCACAATTAAAATATGTACTTTTGCCTTGGGAGCAATATCACTAAAGGCTGTCACTAAATCGTCTTGATATAACAATGGGGTGGGAATTTCTTGTCGAATGATCTTACTGAAAATCGTTTCTTCGGCCATGATCTGCTCCTTATCAATAATAAGCCAATGTGACTGAGCGCATATAATGACAGATGCACACGGGAAACGCATCATTTTATAAGTCCGCGCTAGACAAGACTTAACGCCATATCTTGAGAGCAATTTGACCTTACTGCCTAAACCTTGAGATGCTAATCACTATTTCTAGTGATAATTTCAATGGTAACAGGCTATATGTACTTTTTGTGACAATCAATTACCGCAATAAAGGGTGATTCAGGCCAAAATTATTAAAAAATCTGACTAAACTTATGTTTAGGTTAAAGATAAATCACAATTAAACGATAACAATAGAAGTACGCTACTGATTGAGCACAAAGACTTTATTTTGGCAGTCTAGTCCACTGAGTGATCATATCAGCAATAACAATGGCAATCGCCACCGGCAACAGCCGCGGCAGGGCCGCTTATTCTAAATGCAAAGCGCGAGTAATTTATGAAGAATTTTTGGAACAATCTCTCAATTATACGCAAGGTAAGTTTGGGCTTTGTTTTATTAGTGATCATGCTACTTTTCACTAATTTCATGTCCTTACAAACGGGTAATGAGCTTGAACGTTCAATGTCTGACGTTACTGAAAAAGCGACCCCACTGGTCTTACAAACCAGTAAAGCCGCTGTGGCGCTATTACAGGTAGACAACGACCTCAAATACTTCTTGCTCAAAGATAAAGCCGACGAGTTGGATGCACTACTCAACCAATTTCAGCAAGGCCAGCAAAAATTCCAAGCCGAGCTCAACGAACTGTCGCAAATGGCACAAGGTCAAACTAGCCTATCTAGCCAAATTGCGGGCATTTCTGAGCAGGAGCAATCGTACTTTGCCACCGCCAATGAGGTAATGCCTAAATGGATAGACTTTGTTAACCAACGGGAAAAGTTTAGCCAGCAGAAAAGCCAATTTGCGGTCATGACCCCTAATTTAAAACAAAAAATTGTGAGCCTAGCCAAGGATGACCCTAGCGCAGCATTCACCGCAGATACCTTAGTTTCAAAAATATCCATCCTTGAACTCAGCACCAATGATGCATTAAACCAAGAAGATCCAGCTAAAGTAAAATCCACACTTAGACGTAACAAGCTACAAATTCGTTCTATTCAAAACGCGGCAAAAACCTTAGCCAAAGCTAACCCTGACTTTAACTCTCAGGCAGGTGAGCTCGTTACTCAGTTAGTTAAAGACACCACCGACCCCAAAAGCGGTTTATTAGCCGACTATCAAAAGTTGATGATCACCCAAGCCAGCGTGCTTTCACAAGTAGAACAAAGTAAAGAGCAGGTTGATCAAGCCATTAACATGCTCATTGAGATCAACAACAGCGCAGAAAACGTGGTGGCGCGGGCCGTGCAAAATACCAAAGACGCCCTCTCCACCAGTCGCAGTAACTTGATCATTGTGGCGGTGATTTCATTGTTGGTCGCTTTCGTGGTGGCCTTTAGTGTCGCAGTCAGTATTCGCAAACCTCTGCAATCTATTTTGCAAGTGTTAACCGCCGTGACCGAAGGTGACATGACACAACAGGTCAGCTACCGCAGTAAAAATGAGTTTGGCCAACTCGCTGAACAAGTTAACACCTTAGTGAAGCAAATGCGCAGCATATTGTCAGAGCTGGCCGAGGCCTCTCACAAGTTAACTGAACTCGCGAAACTGAATCAATCCACCATGGATAAATCTAAACATGAATTGGATAATCAACGCCATGAAACAGCCAGTGTCGCGGCTGCAATGACGGAAATGGAACAGTCTGTTCGCGAGGTTGCCAATGCCGCCCATTCAACCCTTGAACAAGTGAACCAAGTTGAACATGCCTCTAATACAGGTCGTGAGGTGATGGCTCACAACATTTCAACCACTCACCAACTGTCGAGTAAGATCCAAGACTCGAGTACGGTAATAGCCGAAGTAGGCGACTTAAGTAATAACATCGGCGGCATATTAGACGTGATCCGTGGCATTGCGGCCCAAACCAACTTACTCGCGCTGAACGCCGCCATCGAGGCAGCCCGAGCCGGTGAACAAGGACGCGGCTTTGCCGTGGTGGCCGATGAAGTCCGTGACCTTGCCCAAAAGACCACGAATTCAACCACCGAAATTCAAACCATGATCGAGAACTTACAAGCCAGTGCCGCTAAAGCCGTAGAGGTGATGTCTGAATGTTCTCATGAAATGGAAGCAAGCATAGCGCAAAGCTCTGAAGCGAATGGCGCCATGGAAGAAATCCAAGGGATCATTACCTTGATTTCGGACATGAGTAGTCAAATTGCCGCAGCGGCCGAAGAGCAACAAGCCACCAGTGCAGAAATTGCCAACAACCTCAATCGGATTTCTGATATTTCTGATGTCAATTACCAAGGTATTGAAGAGCTGGCTAGCACAGGTCATGTACTTGAAGATCTGGCCAACAACCAAGACCAATTGGTTACCCGGTTTAAACTCTAAACACCCGCCGTAGGCAATAAAAAACCGAGCTTAGCTCGGTTTTTTATTGCCTACGGCGAGGCCAAACGGGTTAATTTAATCCTAACTTATCAAGCTTCAACTATCGCCCCCTTGCCTATCCCCTCATAACCCATGACCTTGACCTTACGCGTTGGATATTGCAGCTTGATCTGTTGGCACAAGTATTGGGTTAAACTTTCTATTGTCGTATCGAGAGGCACGATGTCACATAAATCCGAAGGCATGATCAGTTCAAATAAACCTTGAGACGAAGTGTATTGGAAGCCAATATATTGCTCAGCAAGGGCGCAAGTAGGCAAGGCAATAGATAGCTTTTCAAGACTAACCACATCCTCTTGGCTTCCTAAATAGATATCTCGCCATTGGTCACACCATTTGGCCACAAGCGACTCATTCCAAACGTCATCGAGATAAATATCTAACCGAGAGCGGTGACCATGGGCAATACGTTGGCAATTACCATCGTGTTTTTTCAAGCCATGGCTGTAATGGTAAAACGGCGTTGTGATCACTTCATGGCTCAAGCTTACCTTAAGCCCGGTAATGTTGTCCGGCAAACGAGACAATATCACCTGCTCCAAATACTCGGTCAAAGCCGCTAAACTGACAGTGGCAGAAGGCAACAAACAATAAGCCTCAGCAGGGCCATTTAATACAATGCTTTGCTTGGAGCTAAGGGGAAAGGTAATGGCGATTTGCTCTTTACCTTCACATACACACCCCGCCACTTCAGTTGGCACGATCAGCTTGTGATCAACCACCTCATCAATAATACCTTTGATTTGTTTTTTCACTAATGAGAAATCGAGCAGCATATTTTGGTCATTCAATCGACCATCAAGCTCAACGTCTACTTGGTAACTCTCCCCTACCATGCCTCGCTGGCTGTCAAGGTAAGAGGAGTCAATAACCGTAAGTGATTTAACAAAGAGTTTCATGTGGGTGCCCAATCAAAATTCAAGGCGCTATTATAGCGACTTCGACGCGAGCAACAAGGGACAAAAAGTAAGGTTTATCGCCCCTAATATATCAAGCTAGCCGAGGTGCGAGGAAACGCGATATCCTGATGATTAAATAAATAGCAATGCTCACTTGGAAAGTGCAAACCCACATCACTCACCTTAGGTAAATGGCTGGTCGCGGCTAATCGCATCACCATTTTTTGATCTTGACGCATTAAATGGACAACAGATTCACAACCAAAGTTATCAATTCCGACCACTTGCGCCGTAACATGGACAAGCTTGTCAGCATTGGCTAGCTGCATGTGCTCGGCTCTAATACCTAGGGTGACTAAGTTACCGACTTCACCTTGGCGGGTATCTACCTGTGCTCTTACCGTGCCACCCGTAGCCAACTCAATGGTGGTCAAATTATGACTGAGATCCACCAAGGTGCCTTTCAACAAACACATTTGTGGCTCTCCAATGATTTTCGCCACATGACTGTTGCGCGGGTTATGGTACAACTCTAAAGGGGGCCCCACTTGCTCCAAATTCGTTTGTGCATTCGCTCTTAAATGGCTTAACACCGCCATTTTGTCGGCAATGGCCATGGCATCTTGATATTGATGAGTGACCATGACAAAAGTAGTGCCTAATTGACGCTGGATCCGGTTTAATTCTAATCTGAGTTGGCTACGAGCATCACCTGATAAGCCAGTAAATGGCTCGTCAAATAACACCAGCTCAGATTGCGGTGCCATCGCCTTGGCAATGGCGCATCGCTGGACTGCTTCTTTAGATAACTGGCCAGGGAGCCTAGTTAGCCAGCCATCAATATCAAACAATTGGCTTACCCATTTTAACCTAAGCCTTTGATCTGCTCTTTTCAGTCCTTTGTTTTTTAAACCAAATAAAATATTGTCCGCCACGCTCATATGGGGCAACAGTGCTTGTTTTTGAAACACCATTTCCAAGTTTCGTTTCGTGGCCGCGGTGTCCGTCATCACCTGTTGATTAAACCGCACCTCCCCCTTGGTCACCGTTTCCAACCCGGCAATAATACGCAGCAAGGTTGATTTCCCAGAGCCCGATGGCCCAACGACCCCTAAACATTCACCCTGGTTAACATACAAGTTAACATCTAACAGGGTATCAGGGCGTTGTTTACTCAGATACGATTTACTGACATGGCTTAACACTAGCTGCGACATGTTATTTCTCTTTTTTCCACTTAGGTATCAGGTAAAGGAGCCAATACTGGATCATGGCCAAAAGCAGTAATGCTGGCATAGATGACAGCACCGCAAAAGCCGCAAACTCCCCCCAATGGTAATATTGCGGTGATAAGTAATTTGGTGCGCCGACTGCTAAGGTATATTGAGTTTGCTTTTGCAATAAGATGGAAGCCAACGGGAACTCACCAAAACTGGTCATAAAAGCGATTAAAAAAGTGACTAAAAAAGCCGGTGCTAACAAAGGCAGCACAATATGACCAAAAATCTGCCACGCACTGGCGTTAGTGACGCGCGCACCTTCTTCATATTCCCTCGGTAAATAAGCAATTTGCTCTTTTAAAAACCAAATATAAAACGCCACCCCCCCCAAATAAGACAATATCAAGCCACCATGGGTATTAACCCCCAATAACGGCACAAACATACCCAGCTTGCGCAATAGAATATACACCGCCACTATCGCTAACACCGAAGGCAAAAATTGTAACACCAATAGCATATTGGCTAAGGAGTGGGCACTAGCACGCTGATTGCGCAATAAACCGTAAGCGGCTAAAGCAGCGATCAACGTCGCTAGACTGGCATAAATTAAGGAAATTTTTACACTGTTGCCGAGCCAAGTCAGTGCAGGAAAAGGGGAAAAGGTCCAACTGCCATCAGACTCTTTTACGCCAAGACCCAATACTAACCGCCAGTGGTTGAGGGTAAACTCACCGGTTTGAGCTCCGGGAGAGCCAAACGACACCCAGATAATCAATAGTACGGGGGTCAGCACCACACAGGCCATGCCTCCCAAGATAAGATGGTGCCACCAGCGAGCATGATTAACACGCCTACTCATAAGCCTGGCTCCCCCATGCTGGATCTTTACCTAACCAGCGCCAAGCACCATAAGCAATGGCCCCCAGTAAGCACAAACCAAATGTAGTGATAGCGCTGGCCAAAGCAAAGTTTTGTTGCTCACTAAAACCGATACTGTACACATAATTCAGCAATAATTGGGTGTGACCCGCAAGGGGTAATGCATCGGCCATCACTGGCATGCCTTGATTAAACAAATACACCAAGGAAAAGTTGTGTAAATTAAATGCAAATAAGGCCAATAAAACGGGCTTCAAGGGCTTAAAGGTTAATGGAATGGTCAGGTAATAAAAACGCCGTACTGGCCCGTAGCCCGATAACGCTGCCGACTCGTAATAGTCGTTAGGTAATCGCCTTAAGCATGCCAGTGCCAATAACATGACATAGGGGTAACCCAACCAGATACTGATGCCCAATAACACCAACCGAGCACTGCTCGGTTGATTCAACCAATCAGGCGCAAAGTGCACCAAGTGATTCAATAGTATTGCTAATTCGCCCGATTCAGGCATCAGCAAAACCTTAAAACTCAATATGGTGATAAAAGAGGGAATCGCCCAAGGTAACAACAAAACTAAGCGATAAGCAAACCCCTTCCAGCCTCGTTGTAACAACGTCAACTGAGCCAATAACAATCCCAGCATAAAGCTGCCAAGTAACGACACCACGGCAAACAGCAAGGTCCAAAATAACACCCGCAATAAGGGTAACCATAAGCTTTGCTGTGCAAAAATGGTTTGATACTGCTCTCCCCCCTGCCAAACAACAAAACCGGGATTAACCTGCGGGCCGATAAATTTACCCTCACCATCAATGGCCTGAAAAAAACCCGTCTGTAAGTTTGGTCGCAAATAATGCGCTGTTTGATTATCAAACAAGGTCACGGCATCATTGACGAGCTGGCCATTACTGAGCATCAGACCTTGATCTAACAAGCGGTACTTGGGCAACACCTGAGCATAATGTTTAAAATCGATACGCGTTAACACCGAGCCGCTCGGTAATTGCAAGGGTAAATCACCGTACATTTGACGAAACAGCACCTGTTGTTCCAGCTCTGCTTCGGGTAAAAACAAGTTTGCACCACCTGCCGCGAGGCGTAATGATTCACTTGGCGCCGCCTTCATCGCAAAAGACTGGCTTAAATAAGTCCGGTCTTCATAGCGCAATTTTAAGCGAAAAATATCCCCATCCACCAATAACTGATACTGATACCTGTGCTCACCGATGAATGTACGTTGCAACAGCTGCTCAACCGTGCTGTTAAGGGAACGCAGATGGCTACTGGAATAATTGGTGGTGCTGATAAAGACAGTAAATAAAAGTGGCAACAGCGCAAAACAAGCTATCAAAGCCAAGGCGGGAAATAACATGCGATAAGCCTGACCGGATTTAACGCCATAAACCCAGATGGCCGACACACTCAACACAAGCCAAACCAAAGCAAAGACATATTCCTGAGACCAAACTAACACCCCAAACAAAACCAGTAAGGCAATCACCAAGATAAGATTAACGCCAAAACGCCAGGTTAAATAAGGCAAGGGAGCGATTCGTTTCATTGCACCACCCTTTGCTGAGCCTGTTGTAATATCAGGGTCGATGACTTATCGCTGGGCAATTGGCGCCACACCATCGACATCACATCAAAAAAGCGTCCTATTTCAGGGATGTTAGGGGTTAATTGGGCATCTCGTAAACTGGCAAAACTGGTCTGCACCCAAGGGTTACTCGCCACCCGGTTTAAATAAGGTATGTATGCCGGCACCCCCAAGGCCACATGCTTGTCTAGGGTCGCCAAGCCTGTCTCTGTGGTCAGGTAATTTTCAATAAAAAAGGCAGCAATGTCTTGTTGCTGACTGTGTTGATTAATGTAAGCCGCTGACACATTAATAAATGATCGTAACGGCTTATTTTCAATGCTGGGTAGCGAGGTTAACCCCACACTGAAACCGAGCTTTTTCAGATCATGCCAATGGCGGGGTAACACCAACATCATAGCCAGTTGTTGCTGGCTAAAGTCTTTCATGATCTGTGCGGGATTGGCTTTTAAACTAAGCCAGTTTTGCGCAATGAGGGCACGCAAAAAATCAATCCCACGGCTCGCGCCCGGCTCCGAGAGGCCTAACCTTTTGGCATCAAAAGCAAAGCCAGAGTGCGCAAAGCTGTAGCCACCAAATGCAGCTACAAAAGGAAAGCTATAAAAAGTTTGCTCAACCGGCCAAACCAAAGACTGGAAACCTTGGCGCATTAATATCTTTTGCCAGTATTGCATTTGGTACCAATTCGTTGGCGGGTTAGCCACCAAGTTCTTATTGTATGCCAAGCTCAGCACTTCAATGCCTAAAGGATAACCGTAATACTGATCTTGATATTTCAGACTGTTCACTGCCAAGGGAACATATTGCGCCATGCTCGTGGGTAAATAGTCAACAGAAGCCAGCAAGCCTTGGTTGGCCCAGCGGCCTAGTCGATGGTGATAATCAATGAAAATATCCGGGCCATTACCATTTGGCGCAAATAAAGGAAACTTAGCATGAGCAAAAGGCGGCGACTCAACCCGAACAGGAATAGCGGAACTTTGCGTAAAGCGCTTAGCAATCGCACTGACGGCTTCAACAGAAAATTCATTGGATAGCCAAATGACCAAAGGTTGGGGGGGATTTTTAGCATTCACGGCAAAACTGGTGCTAATGATCAGCACCAAGCCACACACATATGCCAGTAAACCTAACACGCCGCCCTTCAATGTCATCTCATCCTTGAGTTTTAACCCAGCTATCAACCTAGCTTGGGTGGTTCGCGAAGCTTGCCAGCCGATCTTATCGCGCCATGCTGGATTGGATCAGCCTTTAACATTGGGTTATCGCATAAACGGATTTAATTACAAGTGCCCAGCTTTGATTTTGCTAAAAAGGTTAGATAATCAAGCGAAAATGGCGCTCAAGTGGCCCGCTGATGTGGCCACCGTGTTAATTAACCCCTTATTTAGTCGGCGTGGTACTATTTTCGTTTTAACTGCTCGCGCAAATTAGGGGGTAACCCGACAATGGTTAAGGTATCGGTTTGCTCATCATAGGTGACTCGTTCACCTAAATGCTTTTGATCAAAACTGATGCTTAACCCCCCTCCCGAACCAACATATTTGGTCAATTTGCGAATGGTGCTGCGATCCACCGGAAATCGTTCTTCTAGCTCATAATCTTCGGTCACAAAATCGTAAAAGCTCGCGTCGGCGCTTGGCTCTGGCAACACCTCGGCCAAGCTCTTTAATTCAACTTCCTCGCCTTGGCTCAGTTGCTCGGCGCAATAGTTAAACACATTTTCCCTGATCTCTTTGCTCTCGGTCGCAGGCAAGGCTTGTTTTTCACAATACTCATCGACGGCTTTCATAAGGCCTACGTTTTGTACCTTGGCATCAAGGCCCGGCTGACAACCCATGAAATCTAAGAAAAAGTCAGCTACTTTACGTCCTACTCGCCCTTTCACATAAGAAATATAGCGGTTACTCTCTGGCTCGCGTTCAAATTGAGTAAGATCAATACGCGCCGCTAATTGCGCTTTACTTAAATCTAAATGACGGCTGCTGCTAATATCCAGCTCATCGGTCACCATCACGGTGTCTTTATTGGCTAACATCACCAATAATAAGTAGTCACTGGCCACCCAAGTATATTTAGCAAGTAGCAACACGCCTTCTTCTGCAAACTCATACTTAGACACTTCATTAGCCAGTAAGTGGGCAGCTGACTTTGAGAAATCAACAAAACTCAGTTCATGGTCCAGTTGCTGGCGCAGTAGCGAAGCAAACTCGCTGTTATGCTCTTCATCTTGCGAAAAGTAGCCAAACCCTTTGCCCGCTTTGCTTTGATAACTGGTTTGCAGTTCTTCAACAAGACCGTTAACACTGGCATTAATCGCCAGCTCCTGATCTCGGGTACGGCAGATCAACTGCCCTTCATTTTCCATTACCAAGGAATGGATGATGATGTTGCTTAATTCAAGACTCATAGAAAAAAAGTGTGTTAAGAAAACCTGTGGGGTATTATATGCCGCTTTGTTAAAACTTACAGCAAAGGATACTTATGCCAGTTGTTTCTAAATATTCAAATGAACGGGTTGAGACACTTATTAATGAAGTGGTTGAGGTGTTACAGCGCGAGCAAACCCCTCTTGATCTTGCATTAATGGTGCTAGGCAATGCCACCACTGAGCTGATCAACGGCAGCGTAAAACCTGAGCAGCGAGCGGCCGTGGCTGACAAATTTGCAAAAGCGCTCACAGCTTCCGTTAAATAATGTTAAGTTACTGTTAAGGCGAGCTTAGTTGTACAATACTGAAACAAAACTATGGAACTTTTAGAGCGTTATGGTCGAAACGGGTAATCGATACATGGACAATGTTGCCAAAATCATCAATTGGGGACATTGGTTCAGTTTTGTCAATATACTGTTTGTCTTGATCATCTCCTCCCGCTACTTGCTGGCGGCAGAGTGGCCATCCTCTTTACTGGGCCAGGCTTATTTGATCATTAGCTGGTTAGGCCATTTTAGTTTCCTCACGTTTGCTTTTTACCTGATTTTTATATTCCCGATCAGTTTTTTAGTGCCGTTTGAACGAGTGCTACGTCTGATTGCGGTGCTCGCCAGCACCGCCGGGCTCACCCTACTGCTGCTCGACAGTCAGAGTTTCAATCTGTTTCGGTTTCACTTAAATCCGCTCACTTGGCAATACTTATTCAATGATGACAACCCGCAAACCGCTAATTTGCTGTTTGTTGCTATCCCATTTCTGTTTTTGGTACAGCTAACCACCTCTGAACTGGTGTGGCGAAAATTAAAACCCCTCTATCTGACGCGCATTGGCCCCAAATTTGCCATTTTGTTCTTTGTTTGTTTCTTGTTCACCCACTTGATCAACATTTGGGCGGATGCCACTTTCTACCGTCCCATCACCATGCAAAACGCTAACTTCCCGTTATCTTATCCAATGACGGCGAAATCGTTTTTAATCAAGCAAGGCTGGATAGACGAAGCCGAAGTCAAGGCGCACCAAAACGATGCGAAATTAAGTGGCCGCACCATCAAATATCCACTGCGCGAGGTCACACTCGATCCCCAGCATCAACAACTCAACGTGGTGATGGTCGTCGTTGATGCGCTACGTGCCGATATGTTACAGCCCGATATCATGCCTAGCCTGTCTCAGCTGGCAGCAATCTCCACTCAGTATCATCATCACTTTAGTGCAGGTAACGACGCGGAATTTGGTCTATTTGGCTTACTTTATGGTATTCCCAGCCGCTATTGGCCTGACATTAAATCAAACCAACTTGCCCCTGTGTTACTCACCAGTTTACACCAGGCGGGTTACCAAATTGGCGTATTCAGTGGCACCGATCTAGGTATTTCCCCACTATTGAACTCGCACGCAGATCCTGTTTATGTAGCCGAGCAATCTGGCCTAGAAGCAGATCACAGTGTGATTGATGCGTGGAAAACTTGGTATTTAAATCAATCTCAGGTACCTAAGTTTAGTCTGGTGCACCTCACTTCCGTTGCCGACATGCAAGTCCCCACAGGCTACCAATCTCGTTTTAGTGACACGGCCAACGCAGATGACGATGGAAACCTTGCCGATGCCATGCTCAATTCAAACCAATTTGATGACAACCACCCTCTGTTTAGACGTTATAAAAATACCGTCTCCTATACCGATATACTACTCGCCCGTATTGTTGAGCAGGTGGCCGCCAATCAGGGGCTAGACAACACTCTGATTCTTGTTACGGGCAGCCATGGCCAAGAGTTTAATGACAGAAATACCAACCAATGGGGCAGCCATACCAGCTATGCTTGGCCACAAACTCAAGTTCCCATGGTTATCTATCAACCTTTGCAACCCAGTGGGATTGTCGAGCAAGACACAAGCCATAATGACATCGTGCCCACTTTAATGGAGCAGCTTAATCTCACTGACACTCCTAGCCGGTATTTCTCAACCGGTAAAAACCTCGCAGAGCCAATAAAACGCAGCTATGTGTTATTGGGTGATGAGCGTGAGTATGTTGTCTATCAACCAGAGCAAATCATTGAGCTAAATGATAAAGGCGACGCCCATGTGCTTGATAGAAACTACCGCCCAGTCCCTAATGTGGAGCCGGATGTCTCCGTATTAATGCAGGTACTTAACGACCTAAGACGTTTTTATCCGGCGCAGTAACTAAGCGCAAATATGGCGATTTTTTAGTGCTGGTAGAAAAAGGTGCCCAAGCCAATTCAAACAAACTGAACAAAAGCTAAGCAGTTAGCATTCAATTGCTTATTTCACACTTGCATTAAAACGTGAAATGCTTAATATGAGCACTATTCGGGATATAGCGCAGCCTGGTAGCGCATCTGCCTGGGGGGCAGAGGGTCGCAGGTTCAAATCCTGCTATTCCGACCAACTCCCTAAAACCAGCTTCGGCTGGTTTTTTTATAGCCGACATCCCCCATGGCCTACTATTCTGATAACATCCCTACATAGGTTAAATTGTTAGGGTATTCCTATGATCCCATTAGTGTTAGGCGCCACAGGCTTAATTGGCCAGCAATTACTTCATCAATTACTTAATGAGCCAAGTTGTCAGCTGATCTGGGTCGTTGGACGCACGCCCCCGCAACTAGCCAGTACACCTTTAGCGCAAGGCAAGATCCATTTTATTCAAGCGCAAATCGATGTATTTGGTACGCCAGCCCTGCACCAGCAATTACCCAATAACCTCACCCATCTATTTTGCTGCCTTGGCAGCACCTTAAAAGCAGCAGGCAGTAAACAGCAGTTTATCGCCATCGATCAACAAGCCGTCATTAACTTTACCAAAGGCCAAATAGCCGCACAGCCTACACCGCCTCATTTTTTATTGGTTTCTGCCTTGGGCGCAAACTCTCGATCTTGGTTTTTCTATAATCGGGTGAAAGGCGAGTTGGAAGATCACCTTAAACAACTGAGCTTAGCTTCGCTCCATTTGTTTCATCCTTGCCTCTTGCTCGGCCAACGCACGCACAAACGGGCGTTAGAAGATTTTTGCCAACGTGTATTTGTACCAGCGGCAGCACTCTTTAATGGCCCTTTGCTTAAGGTGCGCCCCATCTCTGGCGAAACCGTTGCCAAAGCCATGCTAGCGCAAGCGTTGCAAAGCCCAACGAAAAAAGTAAACGTGATCACCAACGAGCAAATGCACCGACAGTTTACCCTTTAACCAGCTTAACATGAGCACGCAGTTTCTTTAATGCCCACTCATAATGGGGGGGCTGTCCAAGAAAACACGAGAACACACATGACCAACGAGCAAATGCGCACTGCATAATTTACCCTTTAACCTGTTTAACATGAGCGCGTAGTTTCTTTAATGCCCATTCATAATGGCTGGGCATAGCGGAAACACAATAGCTGCCTAATGTGGTGGTGCCTGTCCAAGAAAGGTATCCCTTAGTGAATAAGGCTTCATCGCTAAAAGGTTCCACCTTGGCCAACACGGCCTTATGACTATTTTGAACCAACTCTTTGGCCTTCGCTAAACTGGTGGCTTGGTGCTTTTGCCAAAAGACGATGTTCATCTTGCCATATGTTTTCCAATTGTAGGGCTCAGGTAAAAAAGGCGCTTGCTTACCTGACGAATTGGATCCAATCCAGTTAATGAGTAACTGATGCCATTCATAAAGGTGGATCAAGACATCACGCAAGTTACGATCGCGCTGCCAGTGTTGCTCTTTTTTATTCGCTTGATGGGAAAAATCAAATTCAGTCGCTAATGCCAGCTCCGACATAGCTTCAATACATTGCCAAAGCTTGTTAAAGCTCTGCTCGGATTGTGTGATTAACTCTTGCTTAGATTGAGCTCTTGGCATCTTAGCCTCCTTGAGTCATCGATTTGGAACGACTTTCTATCAATAAAATGCACCTGAAAAAAACCAACCCGCAGCTGACCATCTTGCATATAAATCACCACATCCGAATAGGCTAGTTGGCCAACGCCTGCCCTGCTGGCAACTCCCAACAGCGCTCATTCTTGCTGTACCCGAGCTTAGGGTAATAATCTTTAGCCTTTGGTGCTGCAATCAATAACAGCTTACAAGTTGGCTCCAGTTGGGCCAACACTTGTGCTTGCAATTGCTTACCCATTCCCAGCCGTTGACAAGCCGCATCGACGGCTAAATCCGACAAGTAGCAACAATAGTGAAAATCCGTAATACAACGCGCTATCCCCACTAATTTAGTACCCTGCCATGCACTCACGATTAGATTGCTGTTGTCTAACATGCCCTGCATACAAACGGTATTGGTGACGGGTCTGCGCTCACCTAAGGTTGAACGTGTTAATAAATCAACAAATGTATCAACCGAAATCGGCTCATTTACTTTATAGATGATATCCATTTTAAGCTCCCACTTGCCCTAACGTTTGCAGTGAACTTGGCACAATAAGCTTATGCACCGGCGCGACAAAAAACATATATACCTTGCCCCAAACATTATGCACATGAACCACAGTATTAGCGTGAACCGTGGCGATATCGCCTTTCACATCAATCATAAAAGACACCCTCACCACTAAGTGTTTGTCATTGTCTTCGAGCACGATCTCACTGTCGCTGATGCTGATTAAACTAAATATGCCAAGCCGCTCTCCTACCCTAGGTTGCACACCAGCTTCAGGCAAAGCTGCATCTTGTAATCGGCCTAAGTGCTTAAGCCCAAGGGTGGCAACAATGCGGTTTCTCAATTCCATTAAAAATGCAATCCAAGCTGGCGTTTGGCTTGCGACTTCAAGGTAAATATCAAGGGCGGTTTGACCTTGATAAGAAATTTCACGGGTAAAACTATCGGCAAAATACGCGCCTTTGGCGTAGTCGAATAGTTGTGATTGGGAAGGTATCGACATCTCTGCGCCGCCACTAAATTCAACGATAAAGTGATAATCTGACGCTTTGGACTCAATAAATCAACAATTTATAAAGCAAAGTAAAGCTCATCCCCGCAGCTAACCGGGCGAGCCCTACCGAATCACCCAAGCCTGACTTGTCTAAACTGTGTATTTTGCTCAAGCAATGCCTTAAAGAATAATAGGCAAGGGTCATTGGCATCCATTTTAGTACGGCCAAACAATTTTTCTTTCCAACTGCGATACTTATGAATTTGAAACACCCACTCGATTTCCGCACTCGGATCATCGCCCACTTCAAAATACGCACACGCGCCGAGCAAATACTCATCACCGTTAAAACTAAGCTCGCTGTACCACCCCCAATCTTCTGGCGCAGACTCTGACATTGGGTACTTACCATTTAACTCCGCATACAGCCATTGTAATAACGATTCACCAAAGATGGGATTAATTGGGTTTTCGCTCTCTTTGGTCACATCAAACTGCGCAGTTTTAAAATAGATATCTTGAAACATTGAAATCCCTATAATGATTTAAAATGTGCCTGTCCTGACAATTGTCCTGAAAATTCCCTTCAAAATTGCCATCATGATTCTGTGCCCATCATTTAATGATTTGTTTTCGGTGCAGATAGGTGTTTCCCTCTCGCTAGCCCGGCTTGGATACCTAAAATCAACAACCAACCTAAGGTGTAAGCAAGTAGATCTAGCCAATCAAAGGTAGCACCAAATATAATGCGCACCGCCTTGATATGCTCAAGGCCAAGGAGCGAGACTAATTTGAAATATTGGGCCACTTCAACGGCATAGGAAAACAGCAACACAAAGTGCGCTAACCAAGACGATTTAATCAAAAGAAATGATTTGAGTACGGTGTAAAGCCAGACAACCACAATCACGTCACCTAAAAATGGACGCACAAACTGATCATTGACAAAAAGTGCAATGTAAGCGAGCACAGCAAATAACACCGTACTGCAAACAAAATGTGCCTTACTAAAAACCAGTACCTTAACACTCACCTTGCCACCTCCCCGCTAAATCAGGCAATCCTTCTTCACTGTTGGCATTACCCTGTTAAAAACGATAACCAAGCAAAAGCTACAAAAGCTAGGACCCCCACTTAAATTATTGCCATTTACGCCCAAGCCCTGTCGAACGTTGTGATGTTGAGCCCCCGCAACAAATTCACCCATAACAAGGAGTGAGTTAGTGCAAATTGTAAATCGATGAGCGTCCAGTTACTTCTACCCACTAAAAGGCATAAGCGTGGCCATTAAACCGTAACAACGGTTATAGACTGTTCACGTAATGCATTCACCATATCGCCGTTAGCTTGGTTATCTGTGATCAACACATCTAACTCGTTGGCCGCGACAACCTGATGGCCGGCGACCACACCTAAACGATCGGCTCGACCTATTACAACGGTTTTATCTGCTTGCTCGATCGATACCCGCATTATATCGGCTTCTTCCATATACTTAGCAGAAAAACCACGCTCTGGATGCAAAGCGCATAACCCCATAAAACACACATCAAAGCGCATCCGTCGAATCATCTCGGTGGCCGTGGTGCCGACACAGCGCAGTGCTGGTTTAAAGAATATTCCGCCTATCATGATGACTTCGATTTTGTCATGTTTGGTCAACTCGCATGCGATCAGTGGGCAGGCCGTCACCACAGTAAGGGTAATGTCTTTTGGTAGCGCCTTTGCCATATAACGACAGGTGCTGCCTGAGTTAATCAGTACCGTTTGGCCTGGTTGAATGTAAGCCAAGGCGGCCTCTGCCAGTTTCTGCTTGTTTGTGTCTAGGTTTTCCAAACGGTCGGCATAATCGGGCACATCATACTGTAAAGGCAATGCGCCCCCGTGTACTCGGCGCAGCATTTTAAGCTCACCTAGCTTGTTTAAATCACGGCGAATAGTGTCTTCTGACACCTGGAGTTGTGCAGCAAGATCAGCGGCGTAAACTCGGCCTTTACGATTAAGTTGCTCAAGTATCAGAGTTTGGCGTTCTGCTAATAGCATCAGGTTCTCCTTAGCGGTAGGGTGAAGTGCCTTTCGGTATTCTGCATTAAAGTGCACTTTTTTGCATGTTTTTATTGCCGCATCTTATTTTGTAAGCGATACTGCGCAATGAATGCATTATTTTGCGGTTTTACGCCTTTACCAACAGAGTTTCATGCACATATCGGCACTTCAACCGCAATACCCGACACAGCTGGAGGAAGTAACATGACGATAAACCTAAACAATTATCAAGCTTTGATCTTTGACCTAGACGGCACCTTAGTTGATTCCTCCGAAGCCATACGGCTGGTGTATCAAGATTGGTGCAAGGAACAAAACCTAGATTTAGAGCTGGTATTAGACCGAGGTCGAGGTGCAAGGTTGAGCGATTTTTTGCCAGATTTAGCCCCGCATTTGGATGCGCAGCTGGAAAATGACAACTTGGTTGCATTAGAGGCCACCATCAAAACCGGCATCGTTGAAATAGCTGGAGCAAAGGACTTCTTGACTAGGATAACGAGGCAAAATATCCCCTGGGGCATCGCCACCTCTTGTACTAAAGCCGTTGCTGAGCTGCGTTTGGGCCTGATCAAGGTAACACCGCCCAAGGTGTTTATCACATCGGAATATATCGCTTTTGGTAAACCCGATCCCGAGCATTTTGTCACAACGGCTCATGCGCTTGATACAAATCCAGCGGATTGCTTGGTTTTTGAAGACTCTAACAATGGGGTTACCGGTGCGTTAGCGGCTGGGTGTGATGTGGTGGTGATTGGCCGAGAATGCAACATAGCACATCCGCGTATTATTGGTCGTTTTGATGATTACCACCAATTGAATTTGCAGCTATTGGAGATGTGTTAATGGAAGCGGTACAAGAAAGAAAATGGGATCGCGAAACGGTATGGGATGTAGCGGGTGTGATAGTGGGGTTGATGGGGTGTTTAGCCCAGCTGACCCAAGTTATCGCCGAGTGGCAACGCACTGAACCCAGCGGGCTATCGTTAGGATTTGTAATTGGCTATCTGCTGGTTTTTGCATTTTGGTTATCCTATGGCCTGTTTTTTAAACGCATGGCCATCATAGTAACAAATGCTATTGCATTTGTGCTTCAAGCCGCACTCTTGATAGTGTTGCTCTAGTGCGAACGAGCCGCTGGCAACGGCTCTAGATATCACTTAGTTACGTCCAACATCATAGGTACAAAGCGAATGCCGTTAAACTCGGCTTCTTCGTCTGTGGCCAAAAAACCGTTATGTTGGTAGAAGCCAACAGCATTGACCGAAGAGAGCAGCCTGATTTCATTCGCTGTCGTTGTAGCTAAAGATAGCTAGGACATATATCCGGCGTCTTAAAGGCTCTCTCTAGGGAACCCCGCCTCATGAGTTTCAGAAGATGTCTTACTCAGCTTTGCACCCACGATGCCTTGTTGGCAGCTGTCCACGCTGAGGTTCCGAATAAGACAAAACCGTTTAAATCATCAATGCTTTCTACCGCTTAGTGTTGTACTTGGTTGTTTTTATTTATTGCTAATTCTGGTTTAGGCGCTCAGACGCAGGCCTTGGATATATCAAACGCTTGCCTGTTGAACAATACCGACCAGATAATTCGAGCCAGCTTAGTGGCTAATGCAACCACGGCTTTGCAACCATGCATTCGCTGGTTGAGCTGCTGCAACCAGAGACTGAGTGTATCGTCTTTCTTATTGCACCAGTTTAAAACCGTTCGAGCACCATGTCTCAGATGTTTACGCAACGAGGCATTACCTCGCTTGCTTATTTTGCCTAACCGATTGGTTTCCCCACTGGTATATTGCTTTGAGGGCAACCCTATCCAGCTAGCGGCCTGCCATTATTAACAGCCCTTGCATCTCCCACAGAAACCAAAATGGTAGACACTATAATTATCTCCAATGCCAGGTATAGTGTTGAGCAATGTGTAATTTGTTTTATGCCGAACCAGCTCATTTAACTGCCCTTCAACATCTTTTATTTGCTTATTTATGCGCTCCACATTTGCCAGCAGCCTGACTATAACTCCTCTGATGACCATGGTGAGTTCATAAAGAAAGATAGAACGAGAGATGGGACAGACATTTTCATCTATTTTGGCATGTTAGGCTAGATAACTTCATTTAGAAAAAATGAGTCCTCAAAGTTCAACCCCGTATTCATCTATTTTCCGCAAGTTATAAGCGATATCGCGCAGGGTTCCTGCATAAGATAATTGATAAATTATTTATTTAATCGGTATTATCTACTTTTAGATCGTTCAGACACAACAGACCGTAACGGGTAGCTAAAAGGTTCGATAGGCCAGCACACATCGGTTGTTTAAGTAGGTGAGCATTGAAGCATTTAATTACCGCGTTGGAAAACGAGCTGCAAGCGTTGCGGCATCATCAAATCGACTTAGCCATTCGCATTGACCAAGCAGAAAGTAAGCTAGCTAATATTAAAAGCGAAATGGTCAATGCCAACCTTGAGCCTAATGTCACCGCTGCGCCAGTCATAGCCGGTGTTGAACAGCCGCAAATCAAACACGTGACTCCCGAGCCGAGTAAGCCAGCCGAGGTTGACACCCCGATTGTCGAAGCAAACACAAACATCACACCGCAAGCTGCGCCAATTGAAAACCCACGACCAGTAGCAACATCAACTGAACACCTATCTAAAAAGCCTAAAGTCGTTCACTCGGCCGCCGCTCAAGCCAGCACTACTGTCAAGATAAAGCAAACGAGCACAGCGCCTACCGAATCCTTGCCGCAAAAAATGCAAAAAAATGCCCTTGAGCAGGCCAGTAATGAGTGGCTCGATGCCTTACTAGGACCGCTTGCCAAAGTCGCTCGACAATTAAAAGGCTTCTATAGCCATTACCAGCAGCGCGGCCTTGGCCCGGTGTTTTTGATGACCTTGGCGGGTATTGCGGCGTTAACCTTAGGATTTGGCTATTTGCTGCAATATTCATGGCACCATGTGTTTAGCGATGGCATGCGCATTGCGGTCTCTGTGCTATTCGCCAACTCAATTTTAGCGGCGGGCCTGTGGGTTTATAAAAAGAAACCGGATATGTCTGAATATGGCTCGGGGCTCGTGGGGCTGGCCATCATTTTAAATTATTTATGTGCTTATTTTGCAGGGCCTTATCTTGGCATCCTTGGCCCTTTATCATCGCTTATTTGGTTAGTCGCGGTGACCTTAGCGGGTTATGGCTTAGCACAAAAGCTGGAAACCAAAATCGTGGCCGTAATAGCCTTGCTCGGCGGTGCGTTTTCTCCCTTGGTGTTTGGGGTTGAGCAGGACTACCCCGCCTTGTATTTACCCTATATTTTATTGCAGGCGCTATTTGCTTGGCGGATCTGTCAGCAGCTACGCTGGCACGGCCTACTCACCTTGGCAAGCATGACCCATATCGCCAGTGTTGAAGCGTTTATTTTGTTGATTGATTTTCATGCCCAGCTTGATATCTGGCGTAGCTTGTTCGTGTTATTGTCAATTAACTTATTGTTTTTACTCTATACCCTCACAGGCATAGTGAAGTTGCGTAAACTGAAATTGGATCAGCATTTGTTGGCTATTCCAGTGGCGCAATTGGCCTTCTTTATCTTGGCAATGCTGCAACTGGATAACTGGGGAGGCCAAGTCTTAGCCCTCAATAGCTTGTTATTCCTTGGCTTATTTGCCTACTGGCGCAAGCAAGATGAAGTGAAACACCTGTGTTTAGTGTTTGCTGGTGTGCTCGCGGGTTTCGCCGCCACTATTTTAGTCTCGACTGAATTTCAAGGGGTTATTTGGTCACTGGAAGGCGCCTTGTTACTTTGGTTAGGGTTACGCCATCGTTATGTCGGCGTTCGCGGTGAAGCTTATGTGCTGTTAGTGATAGGTTTGCTCAGCACCGCCTATGCTTGCGTTAATTTATTACTGATCCCAAGCGAAGCGATTGCGCCCTTGTTTGTTTTTGCATCATTTGCCGTGACGGCGCCTTGGCTGAATTTTGCTATCACCTTGGCGATTGTGCACGGCTGTGAACGCTTACTTCATCATTATGTTGCTGTAGCGGGCGCTGACTTAGGTAAAGCCGAGCAAGGCGTGACGCGGGGCTTGGCAGAATTACTCTCGCTGCTGTTGGCGCTGTTTGTGTATTTCAGCTGTTATATTTGGCTGCCAGATTATCTCTTGGTTGCCTCTATATTAGTTATTCCCATGCTGCTGTGGCGCACCACACGCCAAGTATTGCCTGCTACCGAGATCTTGTCTTGGCTAGCCTATTTGCCGTTATTGATTCAGATTTTAATCAGTGTATATCAAGCCCATAGCTGGCGCTTTTTTGAGCAAGACTTGCAGGCACAGCTAGCGCGTGTTGGTGTATTTGTTTTAATGTGGCTGAGTTATCGCGTTTATTGTCGTTACTTGCCTAGCTCTTCGTTATTGCCCGTAGCAAGGGCTGTTAACTTACTGGTTTACCTAGCTATTCCGGCTTACGTTACGATTAAAGTGGGTAAGGTGGCAGGGGATTGGGTGGCACTGGCCGCCTGGTTAAGCATGGCGATTGCGTTAACCTTAGATTATTGGCGCAAAGACAAAATACTGCGCATGGAAGCCTTACTGCTGTTCTTTTTCGCGGTCTTGTTGTCCGTTTGGCAAGCTGCGGACGAGGGCATGTGGCAAGGCTGGCTTGGCTTAGGACTTGGCTGCGTTATGTTTGCCGCGATTGAACACAATGTTGCTCGCTGCCGAGCACGTTTGCGTGCATTAGCGCCTTTGCCTGAGTTACTCAAACTGACGCCGGCCTATTTCACCTTAGTGGTGGTGGCGCTGTTTTGTTACTCGTGGCATTGGCCACAGCATATTGCCCTATCCCTTTGGGGCTGCGCGCTGGTGGTATTTGCACTGCACGCTTGGCTGGCGCATCTTTGGTTTCGTTATCAATTACTGGCGCTGGTTTGGTCGGCCAATATCGCCATGGTAGTCAGCTTATTTGCCGAATTACCCCAAGGTTGGCTGGCCTTAGGCATCAGTCTGGTTGTCTTTAGCGCGTTGCGACTAAGGTTAACGCAATGGCGCGGTTGGTTGTTTAGGCATCACCCCCTCACCTTATTACGTAAGAGTGTGCCTTATTATTTCTCCTTGGTCGTGGCCATATGTGTTTATGTTGCCACTAAGCTCCCAGACGCCCTTTGGTTTAGTTTATGGGGCTGCGCTGCGTTTGCTCTCGCCTTGCATCTGCCCATCCGCCATGTGCTATTGCGATCCTTAGCAATGATGTTGCTGGTGTTGGCAAGCGGATATAACTTTTACCTCAGCTTGAATGATGATGTTAATGGTGTGCTAGGTTTAGGGATTGGATTAGCAGCGATAATGGCATACAGCTATGTTTATCCAAGTCGCCAGCGCTACCTTACCCGCTTTAAACCATTAGCCATGGCCTATCCGGTAAAGCCTTATTACATGGCGATGGTTGGGTTCGCTACGACTTATTATGTTACCGACTGGCTTGCCCCTGCGCTGCTGGTTGCTTATTATTGCTTGTGGCAAGACTTGAACCATTGGCCACTGCACAGACCCATTCGCCCGAGTTGGCGTTTGGCCTTGGCCAGTGTTGTCATGGCCACGCTTTGCTTAATCGGCTTACATGGGGCGGCACTGTATGATCCAACATTGCACGGCGCTCCACGCGAAATCTTACTACTCGCCATATTTGATGGCCTTGCATTACTTGGCTTGGGTAAACTGTTGTTTTACACCCCCATTAAGCGGGTGCTGCGAATCCATTATCTAAGCTTGCTACTGCTTTGGCATGGGCTGTTTATCGCTGCTTATTTGTTAATCGGTTACAGCTTAGGCTCTGAGGTATATGCGCCATTTAGTTCGGTAGCCCTTGTGGCACATGGCAGCTGGTTAATGATGCTGAGCTTACAGCCACAAAAACAACGCTTAATTAGGCTGGCCAGTGCGTTATTTGCATTTGTTTTTATCAAGGTGATCTTTTGGGACATGGCAGGTTTTGCTTTGGTGCAAAAAGTCGTGGCCTTTATGGCCATCGGCGGTGTGTTATTGCTGGTCTCTTACTTTTATCTTAAGCAAAAAAACAAACAATTAGCCGAGCGCCCTTGTGTTGGGCCTTTATCAGAAATGAAAAGCGAGTCTTAGCCTATACAGGGTGCAGCTACCGTGCTCCCTGTCTTGTTCAAGGGTTGAATATAAGTGTCGGCTGCGCGGCACCTATTCTTATTTGTTATACGCGTGCTGGCGACCAAACTGCAAACTCATTACCACTTGGCTCAATAAAGTGGAAACGACAACCCCCAGGAAACTCAAATATTGGGCGAACAATTTCACCACCATTTTGAACCACTTTCGCCAAGGTAGACTCGATATCTGCGCTGTAGAAGATCAAAAGCGCCCCGCCAGTTTGAGTCTGGCTGCAAGCGTCTGATTTAAAAAAACCACCATCTAAGCCCTGATTGGAAAATGCTGAATAGTCAGGGCCGTAATCAACGAAATCCCAACCAAAAACAGATGAGAAGAATGACTTTGTTGATTCCAAATCCTTTGCACCAAACTCAACATAATTTAACTTTTCATGCTGATTCATGTCCTGCTCCTTTCTCATTTTTTTAAATGCGTAACACCTCATCAATCGGCGCAAAATGGCTGGCTATACTTCGCGACGGAGGAGCAAAGTATAGCCAGCGTTTTGGCGTCCGTATACATGCTTATCTTGCACCTATAATTTATGCGCACACAAAACACGCATAGGCTATCATCATGAGAAACACATAACGCATTAAAGAAGGAGCTAAATAAGTGTATTCACGCGGAGCGCGACTTATTTTATCCCCTGGATTTTCTTGTTAGGCTCTTGCGAGGTTAACGCCAGCAATACTGTGCATCTACATTATTGGTGTCGCGTGCTGCTTTCATTAGTTCGATATTTGCAGGATCTGATAAGAAGGCTTGCTCTTGAGATATCATTTGTTCGATCTTTCGTAAAGCCTGATTCAAGCTCTCTTCTCTATTTGGTCCTCTTGCAGGTAACTGTTCAATAAACATAGCCTGATAAGGGTTATTTGACACCCAATCGAAAGCAGAGCTTCTCTGTGTTTGCTGATTTTCGATGCTACAGAAAGCGTATCCGTTGATAACAGGGCCTGCTAACGTTGCAAAATCGGCTGTTGCTTGTTCAACCTGTGCTAATGCTGGGTGTGAAAGATCAAGAACCTCAGACAGCGTTATAAACCTATCTTTAGCGACATAGAACCAAAAAACTGACTTGTCTCTGAGGCCGACATCATAGAGGCGAATTGATAATACCATGAGGGTCATTGGAGTTATTAGTTCTGGTGATTGCTTAATAAGCTCTTCTGCCTTAAGAATGTCGGCAGGATCATTCGACGATAATAATGAGTCATAGTTCTTGGCAACAGATACAGTAGGCTTTTCTGATGCGGCTACCGCCGCACTGTAATAGGGGGTAACGTAGATGCCTACTTTTCTTACCTCCAGACTGTTGCTCTCAAAGAGCCCTGAGTTTTGTGTTATTGATGGCTGTGATGTAGATGCACATCCGATTAGCGACGCAAGTAAGCCGGCGATGATTAGTTTTGATTTCATTTAGTATACTATCCCTGATTATATGTATGCCTAACTCCGCAATATGGGGCGCATAAAAGCTTGGCTAAAATAGGAACGAAGTGACGTAGCCGAGCTTTTTACGTCCCATTCATAATGGCTTTGTTATACGCAAATATCACTGAACTTGTATTTTTACAGACTCACGAACAAGCTTTGAAGAAGCACTTTGTAACGCCATAAATTCTTTCATTTCTTCAAGTTGATCTTTGCCAAACGCTAAGACACCTGCTTTTTTTGATGCTGGAATTCTTAGCTCACTGGTAACAACATACGCAGTAATTCCATCAACAACCACTCGCTGGTCGGTAAAGGTGCCAAATGGTTTGCCGTGCTGATTCGCGCACATGATTCTTCCGACGGAAGTTTTGTGACCACTAACATCAATTTCTTGAGGACCATTAAACAAAACATCCGTACAACTTTGCTTGGATAGAGAGAACATTTGCTTTTGAAATGACTCTGCTGAAGTTTTAGAGCCTAGCGTTAACATTTGTTCGGTGATTATCCATTTGGATGTTATCGGGTTTTCACCTTCCGGCACCCACTCTTTTATGTATTGAGAGTTATCAGCACGATCCGACACAACCGACCATTTAACATTTTGAGGCAACTCAACATTAACGCTGGTAACGCTACCACTAGGCGAAGTTGAAGCACAAGAAGCAAGGAAAGCAGTTCCCATTGCCATTAATAATTTACGCATTGTTATCTCCTTTTTGCGTATAACGCCTTGCTCTAGCGAATCCCCAAAAAATATCTTTCGCTATCAAATACATAGAAACGCATCTCGTTGTGTAAACTAATTAATTTCGCCAAAAACAAACCAGATTACAACGAGATGCGTGAGCTCAATATCATACACCAACAGCTACAAAATCAATGCCCTTTCATTCACAAAAAGCGACTTAATTCCCTCATTGATTCCACCCATGCATTGCTTCAAGGTGACCGTCTCACCCTAACTCAACTTGGCCGTTTCATGGCGGGTAAGACATCTCCTAAACATGCCATTAAGCGTGTTGATAGGTTGCTTGGTAATGCACAGTTGCACCGCAAGCGCATCGATATTTATCGCTGGCATGCGCAGCTAACTTGCAGTCTCAACCCTTTTCCATTTGTCCTTATCGACTGGGCTGACGTGCGTGAACAGCTGCGAATGATGACATTGCGCGCATCCATTGCCGTCAATGGTCGCAGCGTTGTTTTGTATGAACGCACCTTTGAATTCAAACATT
>NZ_JAIMJB010000012.1 GCF_021295345.1 Motilimonas eburnea | reverse complement strand
GCGCCGATGGTAGTGTGGGGCTTCCCCATGTGAGAGTAGGACACCGCCAAGCTCCAAACAAGAAAGCCCGAGTCTAGCGACTTGGGCTTTTTTACGTCTGCAGAAAACAGAAAACAACATCCCTCCTAAAAGACCAGCAACAAAGCAGAGTAGGGCACCCCTCTTATCATGCTCCCAAACTAAACCTGAGTTGAACGACTAGGCCTTTTTTATGTCTGCTGAAAAATAGAAACCTCGAAACACCACCTACATCATTCCCTGAGCAACCTTGATCGCTATTGGATATTTCGCCCCTTGATCTGCCGCACATATTTCGATTCATTTCTTTGTGAATATAACTGCAGTTATTTTCAACTGCTAGGCTGTTGATATCGGTTAATTTATAGGGGAAGAGTATGACAGTAACTAGGGTGCAGTTAAGTGATAACGGGCCTGAATTTTCTCGATTTGTAGCTGGCTTTTGGCGTGCTCTCAGTTGGGAAAAGAGTAAACAAGAGCTACTTAGTTTTATTGAGCAAAACATCGAGCTGGGTGTCACGACCATGGATCATGCGGATATTTATGGTCAATATAGTTGTGAGGCTGCATTTGGTGATGCTATGGCACTTAAACCAAGTATTCGCGATCGAGTGGAATTAGTATCGAAATGTGGTATTAAACCCGCCTTTGATACCTTACCTGAGCGATATGTTAATCATTATGATACAAGTCAGCAGCATATCATTAGTTCCGTTGAGCAGTCTTTAACAAACTTAAAGACCGACTACCTTGATTTGCTCTTAATTCATCGTCCTGATCCGTTAATGCAAGCCGATGAAGTTGCACAAGCATTCGAGAAATTAAATCAGCAGGGTAAGGTTAAGCACTTCGGCGTGTCCAATTTTAATCCGGCCCAGTTTGAGTTGTTGCAGTCACGTCTCGATATGCCGTTGGTAACAAATCAAATTGAAATTTCTCCCCTTGAAATGAAGGCGATGTTTGATGGATCGCTAGACTATTGTCAGCAGCATCGTATCTTGCCTATGGCTTGGTCGTGTCTAGCCGGTGGGCAGATATTTACCTCGCAATCGGAGAAGGCTAAACGAGTACGATCCGTTCTTGTTGATATTGCAGAGCAAGTTGATGCGGAAACCATAGATCAGGTGGTCTATGCTTGGATCCTTGCTTTACCTTCGAAAGTGTTACCCATTCTTGGCTCGGGCCGGATTGAGCGCACGAGAAGCACCATTAAGGCTGAGGCGATTACTTTGGACCGCCAACAATGGTTCAGTATTTGGCAGGCGTCAATGGGTCACTCGGTACCCTAAACTCTTACAGCAGAGTTAATCAAATTTGGTTAACTCTGTATCGAAAAGGTTTTTGATGAGACCAACAAACTCGGTCAAAAACTCTTTTTGCTGTGAAGTGGGTGCTTGATGCCAAACGGCTGAAAGCACTTCTTCAAGATCGTGGACAATGGCGTCAGTCTCCCTAACGACTTCGAATCGGTGGGTGCTGTCTAAATGTTCATGTTGAATGCACACCTTCATGACATTTTCAGCTATCAGATCAGATACATACTCAGCAACCGAGCCCTCGTTTGATGGGCAGGGTTTATTTTCAAACAAACTTAGATTGTCCGTTAGGAAATGAATAAGTTGTATATATCCTTCACTGTCTATAACCATAATTTGTACTCAATATGATTGATTAATCCAGATGGTTAACGGCGATCATGCCTAACCTTTAAAACGATTCTATCTGTTAGTATAGATACATTCTACGCCCCGATAGAATGGATTTGCATCTATCTGACCAAGCACACAATATTTATCATCATACACAAAAAAGCCGTCATTCGACGGCCTTGGTAACAACGGGTCTGTAATGACTTAGTCTTTACGTGTGGTGCGCTTTCTTGGTGCGCGACGACGCGCTGGCTTGTTGAAGGTGCCCGCTTCATCTACCTTATGCATCTTGATTTGCTGTTGGCAAATGTAGACTTTCTGAAAATGCTTTAATAAGTCATTTGGCATATCTTGTGGCAATTGCACAGTGGAATGGTCGTCATGCAGTACGATATCACCGATAAAGCGGCTGTTGATGTTACCTTCATTGGCGATAGCGCCGACGATATTTTTAACTTGTACACCGTGGCTGCGACCAACTTCGATACGGTATGTTTCTAATGGAACGTCAGGACGACGGCGCTCGCCGCGTTCGTTACGAGGCGTACGCTCACGTTTAGGTCGGTCATTTCGATCATTGCGAAAACGCTCGTGCGCTGGCTCTTCAGGTAGCTGGAATGGCTTATCTTTTTGTGCCATGTATAGTAATACGGCAGCCATGTTTTCTTTACTCATTTCAAGTTCGGCAGACATTTGGTCTACCAACTCGGTGTAAAACTCTAGGTTTTCCGCTTCAATGACTTTTTGGATGTCCGTTTGGAACGACTCAATTCGTTTTTGTGTTACTTCATCACGAGTCGGTAATGACATCATGGTGATCGGCTGACGTGTTGCTCGTTCGATTGCACCTAATAGGCGACGCTCGCGTGGTGCTACAAACAGAATTGCCTTACCGGTGCGACCCGCACGACCGGTACGACCGATACGGTGAACATAAGATTCGGTATCGGTTGGAATGTCATAGTTAACGACTAAGCTAATGCGTTCAACATCTAAACCACGGGCTGCTACATCGGTTGCGACCAGAATATCTAGGGTGCCTTCTTTTAGGCGTGAAACAGTGCGTTCACGTAACGCTTGGTTCATGTCGCCGTTTAAGGCTGAGCTGCGATAGCCTCGGGCTTCAAGTTTTTCTGCTAGTTCAACGGTGGCTGTTTTGGTACGAGCAAAGATGATCACGCCGTCAAAATCTTCGGTTTCTAGCATGCGCGTCAAGGCGTCTAATTTATTAACGCCGCTCACCATCCAAGCTTTTTGCTCGATATTTTCAACCGTTGAGGTTTTCGCTTTGATTTTAATTTCGCTAGGTGAACGCATATAACGTTTCGTGATGCGGCGAATCTGCTCAGGCATGGTTGCCGAGAACAAGGCCGTTTGGCGCTCGGCAGGCGTTTCTGCCATGATAGTTTCAACGTCATCAATAAAGCCCATGCGTAGCATTTCGTCGGCTTCATCCAGCACCATGGCTTTTAATTCAGCTAGATCTAAGGTGCCACGGTTTAAGTGATCCATGATACGGCCTGGGGTACCAACGACAACTTGAGCACCACGTTTCAGTGACTTGAACTGTAGGTTGTAGTTTTGACCACCATAAATAGGCAATACATGGAAATTAGGTAAGTAGCGAGAATAAGCTTGGAAGGCTTCAGCAACTTGAATTGCTAGCTCACGTGTCGGCGCCAATACCAATACCTGTGGTTTGTTACTTTTAAGGTCTATGTTAGCCAATAAAGGTAATGCAAACGCAGCCGTTTTACCTGTCCCCGTTTGGGCCATACCTAACACGTCCTGGCCGTCCATTAACAATGGAATACACTGAGCCTGAATAGGAGAGGGGGTTTCATAGCCTAGTTCTACCAAGGCTTTCAAGATAGGTTCAGGAAGGTGTAAATCATTAAATGACGGAGTTTCGATGGACATGTAACCTCTGATGCGAGTGGGTAATTAAAAAAAGCGCGATATTATAGGATATCTGTTCATGAAATGCTCGATATTTATGCTGTAGGTCACAAAAAAAGTGAAAAAATCATTGAAACTCGCCAATACCGTTTGTTTTCTCTTGATTATCTTATGATCTCACCGCTCGGCAGGAATACCTGCTTATCCAGCATTTTGCTTTCTGATTAAAGTTTAACCTACTTTGCCGCGTTTGTTGTTTTTTTGCTCAGTTTAGTTGCGAGTGCTGCACATCAGTGATAAGGCGTGACTGATCTTTAGTCAATTCATCATTTGCGCTTATGAAGGGGCGAGATCCGACTCGCAGAATTGATGGCTGATGTTGGGGAGTCGATGTCCATGCTTTATTATCGGTGACAACTGAATTTACAAGGACTAGTCATGTCGTATAGCACTGCAGAACTTATCAAAGCAATTAATCACCCGGCTTTAACTGACAAAGTGATGGGGCCCACTCAAGCACAAGGTTTCACTTTTGCTGTATTGAGTGCGCCGGCATTGATTCCAACCAAAGATTGGTGGCCAATGCTATTTGTAGAGCAAAAAATCAGTGCTGATATTGAGCCGCAAGCACGAGACGCTTTCTTACAGGAAATCATGGTTTATTTTAAAGCTGCCGTTGATTCCTTAAAAAGCCCAGAGGGGTTCCAATTTCCAGACGTTTGCGACTGTAAAGATAACAACACCAATGTTGAACTGATGGCTTTTTGCGCCGGTTTCTTACAAGGTTATCATTGGTTGTCTGACCTGTGGCAAGACCGTCTTGAAAAGCTCGATAATGAATCTAAGACCTTAGTATCGCAAACCTTGTTAGGGGCGATGGTGTTGTCAGGGCATCCACAGCTACCTGCTATGTTAAAAGATACACCCAAAGACCAGTTACCTGTGGTTGATGATGTATTTGCTGATATGCCAAAAACCTTAACCATTTTTGCCACTTTTGGCCGTCGTATCGCGGCGGCAGAGACCATGGCAGAGTTAAAGAAGTCGGAAGCAGAAACCAATAAATAATAGCTGATTCACTTTTTAGTATGCTCGTTTTATTTTATTAGGCAGCCCATTTGGCTGCCTTTTTAATGGGTGCTCGCGCAAACTTCAATAATGAGTGATTTGAGCCAATTGATAGCGATGTCATGGCTGGTAAGGGGGTGTTGGGCGATTTCATAACTTACCGTGATTGGGTCATCAATGATTGCCAATTGTTGCAAAGGGTATCTCAGGCATAGCTCTGTCGCGACCATTTCTGGCATCACTACCAAATAGTGACCGTCCATAAGTAGTTTAGGCACGGCGGTAAAGGTCGGGACTTGAGCGGCAACTTGGCGCTTTAGTTGCCGTTGCTGAAAATAGTTATCCATTAATTGTTGTGAATGACCCCAGCTTGAAGTGTAGATGTGGCTGCGACTAACCAGCTCTTCGGCGGTTATTTTCCCTGGTATGCTCGGGGTAAAACTCAGATCGGTAATACAGCTTAATGGGTTCTCCACTAAATGGGTTGTCAGTAGCTTGTCACTTAAATGGCCGCTGCCGGCAAAACCAATGACTAAATCAAGGGTGTTGCGCTCCAACTCTTTTTCATAATCACTGTTGGTTAGCTCAAACACATCCAGCCTCAGGTGTGGACCAAATGTCGCTAATCGCTTAATGATAGGGGCGATGTAGGTTTGCTCAATGGCACCGCCTACCGCGATTTTAAAATGGCGTGAGTCGTGTTTGGGATCAAAATGTGGCTGAGTGCTAACACCCTGTTGAATAAGTAACAGGGCTTGTTGTATTGCAGGCGCCATGTGCATGGCTTTTTCGGTGGGCTGCATTTCCTTACCCACTAAAACAAATAAGGGGTCATTGAGTTGGTTGCGCAAGCGGCTCAAGGCATGGCTAATGGTTGATTGCGATAAATGCATGGTTTTCGCTACCGCTGTAACATTGCGCTGTTGCATAAGCTGATTGAACACCCGTAATAAATTAAGGTCTAGGGTATTGGCTAATTTGGTATTCATTTTGACCATACCTGAATGCTGATAATTCATTTTATTAATACTTTTGCCATAAATACAATCACGTCCGGTTTAACTCTATTGGTAAAAAGTATAAAGATGAAAAGTTATGGCTATTTATTAGCGATTGGCCTGTTATGGGGATCGCAATTTATTTTTATGCATCAGGCGCTTGAAGCTTTTCCGCCGATGGTCGTCGCTGCGAGCAGAGCGCTTTGTGGTTTTATCACACTGGTTATCGTGTGTCGTGTATTGGGGCTACGCAGCAGCAAGTTTAACTGGCCTGTTTACATGAGTATAGCTTTACTTGACGCGACTTTACCTTTCATTTTAGTGGCTTGGGGGCAGCAGTATGTGGATAGCGCGGTGGCAGCGGTCACCATGGGCACCATACCATTTATGACCTTATTGCTGGCACCACTGGTGATCAAATCAGAGCGGATCTCGCTGTGGGGAATGGTCAGTGTGGCTTTAGGTTTTGTGGGAATCGTAGTGTTGTTTGCGCCGCAATTGGCCAGTGCGTCTAGTTTGTTGTGGCCTATATTAGCGATTTTATTTGGCGCGGCTTGCTTTGCCTTAGGTATGCTGATGATCAAGCGGTTTGCTAATGAGGCCCCCTTATTAGTCGCACGCAACATCCTTGCATGTGCAGCCATCCAGCTGATTGCGTTATCCTTGGTAACCCAAGACTTCAGTGCCATCACACCAACGCCGGGCCCAGTGCTTTCCTTACTCACCTTAGGGGTGTTTTGTACTGGCTTAGTGTATTTCTTATTTATGGCTCTCATCCAGTTGAGCGGCCCGACGTTTGCGTCGTTTAGCAATTACTTGGTGCCTTTGTTTGGCATGATCCTCGGTGCGTTGTGGCTTAATGAACAAATCAGTCACACCACCTTATTGGCTTTGGTGATCATTCTTGGCTCGGTGGCGTTGAATCAATGGGCAAATCAACGTGAACAAAAACGCCTAAGTGCCTTGGCGGCAAGCTGTTGATGCTAACTCCGCCTTGTCACAACCGCAACAGGGTGGCAGCGTGTGGATTGTCCATGTTTTTGTAACCTGTTTGATATACCCAATCAACCTGGAGATGCTTGATTTCAGCAAGCATTTACAGGCGTTTAGGCAAGGCATTGATTGCAGGTAATGGTTGTTCCCTTATCAAAATCAATAACGCGGCATAAACGCCTGTAAAACTTGCCCTTTGGGAGCGCCACCGTACTTCCACTACGTTGTTACGCTAATTTAGAAGGTGCTTACATTCCTGCATTAGCGTGCCTAGTATTGAAAGCACGGTGGCGCTCTGAAACATGCATCTTCAAGTTGATTGGGTATAATGGCACTGAAATTTCTACAGTGTGATTTGAAAATGAAGTACCACCAACGCAAGTACAAGGTTCATAAGCGTATCAAGCGTCGTTTGATGGTGCGTTATCTGCAATTTAATGCCGCTAAGGAGCGAGAAAAGCATGAAGCCATTTCGTCTGCAATTTAAAGTTCGTGACTACGAATGCGATATGCAAGGTATCGTGAATAACGGTGTTTATTTTAATTACCTCGAACATGCGCGTCATGAATTTTTGCTCGACCAAGGTGTCAACTTTGCTGAGCTTACCGCTGCTGGGATCCATTTAGTCGTGGTCAAGGCAGAGTTGGATTACAAAGCTTCCCTCACCAGTGGTGATGAGTTCTATATTGAGGTGCTGCCTGAGCGTCCAAGTAAGGTGCGTTTTGCTTTTCGTCAAACCATCGTGCGCCTGAGTGATAATAAGCCAGTGTTAACCGCATTAATCACCGGCACCTCACTTAATGCCTCTGGGCGACCTTATATCCACTCAGATGTTGATAAGGTTTTTCCTCAGACTTAACGGCACGTCGAGTTAAGCTGCGCCAAAATGATCTGGCAGGCTTTGAGGGCACCATTCTCTGACTGCTTTGATGGCGGATTGGCTTGGTTGCTCACCTGCTCGATCAGACTCATAAACGCCGGTTGAGTCAGTTGCTCAGGGTTTATTTGGGCGCAACTCACATGCTCAGCGAGATAGGTATTGAGATAAGGGGTTTCTGGCCAATCGGGGCGCATCAGGGTAATGGCTTTGGTGCCTGCCGCTGCCAATTCCGTATAGGTGCCATAGCCGGGCTTAGTGATCACTAAATCAACGCTAAATACCAAATCAAGAAAGGCCATGTTGGGAGTTGTGTAATGACACATGTCAGTACGTGAGTCAGGTATGGCTTGATCAACCAACCAAAGCCAACCTGAATGCTTAGGCCAACGGGTTAAATCTATCGGCACGGTTAACCCGCCTAGGGCGATCAAGCCTATTTTAGTGGTGCTCGACAGGCTAAGCGCTTGCCATAAATCGACTTTTCTTGGTTGGCCGTGTTGAGCAATTGGGCCAATTTCTTGTTCATTAGCTTGCTTAGGGTTGGGGACATGAGGCGTTGGCTTGAGGGCGAGTTGAGCCTTTTGATAAGCACGATCCATCAAGGGAATCAATTCCTTGGCTAACACCGGATGCTGGCTATAGCTTTGCAAGATTTGGCTCCAGTTAAAAGGGCACAGGCTAATACTGGGAACGCCTAACTCTGCCGCTGCCGCTAGTGTGACCGGCGAAATGTTACTGACTACTAAATCGGGCTTTAGCTTGGTTAATACGGCTTGCTCTTGCGCTTGCTTGTCATGCCAATTGGCCAGCAGCGCTAAGTACTTTTCCTCACTGGCTGGCACATCGACACTAATAGCACTGTGCATGGTCATACCAAAATCAGAGCCGATTGGGATCAGGGTGTAATCTTGGCTTAAACGAGCGCGAAAATAGTTATCGGGTAAGGTGGAAAGAATACTTATCTTGATAGTGGGGTCTTGCTGTTGCAGAGCAGCAATCACTGAGGTGCTAATGGCACCATGGCCAAAGCCGTGATGTGTAATAGAAAAACAGATATGCTTGGCGTTTATAGGTGTCATCATAAATAATGCGAAGAGTTAGCGTAATGCTTACTATACCTAAGTTAGACATAGGTAATGAATAAGGAAGTCGATGAAACGACAAAAAATAGCGATATTTGGCTGTGGTTGGCTAGGTGAGCCCTTGGCAATGAAATTAATGCAGCGAGGTTTTCAAGTCAGTGTGTGTCGACGCGATCCGCAGCAAGTGGAGCGCCTTAAACAGCAAGGGCTAGATGCCTATGCCATTGAAGTGGATCAAGCTGGTATAGTCGGTGACTTAAGCGGGTGGGCAGCAAACGCTGAACTTGCTATCGTAATGTTGCCCCCGCGCAGTAAAACTCAGGCTGGTGATGTGTATATCAAGCAAATTCAACAGCTTGTTATTGGGCTTAAATCTCAAGCCATCACCAAGGTCATGTTTATTAGCAGTACGGGTGTATATGCCTCAGGCGATTATCAACTGACCGAGTTGAGCCCGTTAAAAGATGGCTCTCCCTTAGTCGCTGCTGAGCAAGCGATACAAGCTGCCTTTTCTAGTATAGTGATACGTTTTTCTGGCTTAGTGAATGAAAATAGAACGCCGGGACGTTTTTTAGCGGGTAAACAGTTATCAGCGGGTCAGACACCTGCCAATCTCATTCATCAGGCAGATTGTATTGCCATGATGACTGGTTTGTTGGCGCAGCCTTGGCAAAGTAATGTTTACAATGCCAGTACTGAGAATGGCCCAAGTCGCGCTAAGCTATATACCTTGGCGACGAAGCAGTTGGGTCTTCCCGCGCCGACCTTCAGTGATGAGGGGAGCCAGCCACATCGATGCGTATCGTGCCAAAAGTTGGTGCAGCAACTCGATTATCAATTCATTTATCCAGATATCTTAAAGTGGCTTACAGATGAAACCTGAACAAATCGACTTTTTTATGTCACAGGCCATGGCGCAGGGGCGCTTAGCCTTGCCAGCCTGCCGCCCAAACCCTCCTGTGGGGTGTGTGGCAGTGAAAAATGGCGAGATCATCGCGAAAGGCCATACGCAACCCCCAGGTAATATGCATGCTGAGGCCATGGTGTTAGCCCAGTTAGAAGATGTCACCGAGGTGACCTTTTTTGTCACTCTGGAGCCTTGCTCTTTTGTTGGTCGCACGCCTTCTTGTGCCCAGACCATGGTAGAGCGCGGGGTAAAACGGGTGTTTGTTGGCTTGATTGATCCCCATGTTCGCAATCAAGGCAAAGGCATTGCGATATTAGAGCGAGCTGGGGTTGAGGTGACGGTGGGTGTGCTGAAGGCCCAATTAGAGCAAGAGTTAGGGCCTTATTTGTTGGGTGATGAGCCTTAAAACATATTACCTTTATTGGCCTTGGTTAATCGATAGCGCACTAATTGTTCGTTAAACCAGTCTTCGCTCAGCACGTGCGGTAGCTTATTGCAAGACAGGTAAATAGGTTGCTCATCTTGGTGATGGCGTGAAACCGCTAAGCGAATAAAGTCTGCCGTGCTGTTTATGTCTTGCTTGTATACCTTAAATTGCTTTTTGAATAGCTTTTTACTGTCGCCACTTGAGAGAGGCGCTTGTGACTGGAGCACTTGGCACTGCTGTTTATCAAATTCAAGCAGTAGCTGAGTAATCTCTTGTTTTAAGGGGCTTTGGGCTGAAATTTGGAAACTGGCAACGATGGCTAGGCTGGCAAGGGTCGCGAATAAGGTACTCAGAGGATTCATTGGTTTTGCTGTGCAGTGAAAGTGTGATTTGGCGCAGGATTATACTCAAAGTTGGCTTAGATGCGAGCGCTTCACTTAACTTCAGGGTTGGAAGGAGAGGAGAAGGAAGGTGATAGAGACTGAAATGTTGAAAAAACTTGGCATAAATAACCGAAGCTAGTCGGGGATCCTGTTTAGCTTCGGCTGATTATTTATAGTAAGGTAACGTTTTCGGCTTGTGGTCCTTTCTGGCCTTGTACCACTTCCATTGTTACTTTTTGGCCTTCAGTTAGGGTTTTGCGACCCCCGGCATTGATGGCGCTAAAGTGAACAAACACATCTTTGCCGCCTTCACGCTCAATAAAACCAAACCCTTTTTCATCATTGAACCACTTAACGGTACCTTCAACTAAATCTGACATATTTCTCTCTTACTTAACGTTTTGTTACTGGGTAACACGATACATAACCAGCAGAGCTGGCGACTAACATCACCACTGTTTAAGTAAACCAAGCGGGTTAAGGTAATACCAAGGCAATACCACAGCAAACTACGCACAGTTAACTTGTGTTAAGCAAATGGCTTAACAAACAAGGCAATTTAAGCTTATACCATGGATCAGAATGGTACAAATTATGCGCTGATAGTTAGCTAAGATTTCAGCAAGGTGGACCGCTGTAAGATATTAGCCATTGCGGTTGTGAATGTTTTCCCTTTTTGGCTTTGGTTTTTACGCTTTAATGGCAGAGAAAAAACGAGATGCTTAATCTAACTTAATGAAAAATAATGTTTATATCGCTTTTTTAATTTTTTTGTATGGGCTTATTACTCCTTAACTAGGTACTTTCCCAGATGGAAAGGCGTATAGTTAATCATGTAGGGCAAAGCAAGACGCCTTGTTCTACCAAGCCAAGAGAGGAGCTTGGCGGAGAAATGCTATGGATTACATGGCAGTTATGCTTAGCAAGCAAGCTTAGTCAGCAAGGAAACATCAGGACGATGTAACCCTTATCAGGATGATGAGGTGGCATGGGAAGGCCGATAGCGGTTTAAGGATAAACTGCGATCACACTAGGATGGTGTGTTAGGGTTAATGTGGAAAAATTGACCCGCTAAGGAAAGCAAAGTGGACAGCAACAGGGCCGTTGCAAGGGACACCTCCAGGAAGGAGAGTAGGACAAATCAGGAAGATTTGTTAGTCAGGATGACAGAGGGACAACTCACGGAATGAGTGAAGGAAAGCCTAGGAAGGCATAAGTCAGGGAACGCAGGGAGCACTTGGATCATCATGGAATGGTGAGATGACTATGGCCCGATACATAAGTATTTGTATCGGGCCTTCTTTTATTCCACTTCTTTTAAGTCACGACCAGCAGGGCATTAAAGTCAGCCACCGATTCTGCCGTTAGGGCAAAATGGACCTCAGTACTACCAAGATGCACCTTTAGCCAATGATCATTATGCTCATGGCACAGTGATAAGCTAGCGGGTTGCACTTCTAATATGACATGATTGGTATGTGTTTGCAGCTTGATCCCGCCATTATCGAGGGCGAACGCGGTGAGGTATTCACCATTGGTTAGCTGCCCTTCGGCGAGAATAGGTAAGTCGGCCACGATGTGATTCCTTGAGTAAGCTTAGGATGTTTTAAGCTTAGCTTTCGCACGGGATTTCGCTGCGGTTTTTCGTTTTTTACCCCGCCATGCTGGCTTGCTTGGACTGAGGTTTTTTAAGTCACCTAATGCCGCGCTCGGCAGTGCAATAGCTTGCTCGATCAGTTGCTGTAACTGAGCTTGTAGTTGACTCATAAACTGCTGATAACTAAATTTCTTTTGACTCATGCTATCTAATTGCGCTTCCCAGTGGGCAGTCATGTCTGGACGGGTGGCGCTATCGGGTAAGCTAGCAATTAACGCCTTGCCAATAGCGGTTGCGCTAATTTGCTTACCCTGTCGTTGTAAAAATCCGCGCTTAAATAGCAACTCGATAATACTGGCGCGAGTCGCTTCTGTGCCTAGCCCATCGGTTTCTTTTAACACTTTCTTTAGCTCTTTATCGACAACAAAGCGGGCGATGCCCGTCATGGCGGCTAATAAGGTGGCGTCGGTAAAATATTCAGGGGGCTGGGTTTGCTTCTCGATTAATTCACCCTGCTGGCAAAGTTGCTGTGAACCAACGGCCACATCGGGTAATGGGGTTGACTCGGTTTGGTTGCTTTTATGTAACAGCGCCTTCCAGCCTAAATCTAAGGTGCTTTTTTGCTTGGCACGAAATTGTCCGCCTTGGATTTCCAACAAGATGGTTTGTTCGTGGTAGCGAAAATCAGGATAAAACTGAGCCAAATATTGTAGCGTGATCAATTGGTAAATTTGCCGTTCGCTTTTGCCTAGCTTGTTGGCATCATAAGTTTTGTTGGTTGGGATGATAGCGTGGTGAGCGCCGACCTTGCTGTCATTCCAGCAGCGATTACGTTGTTGCCAGTTGGCCTGCTCGATTTGTGATTGTAAATCGGGCAAATTGTTGATCAGGGTTTGACCTATGGCTGGCGCTTGTGAATGGTGATCTTTGGGCAAATAACGACAGTCTGAGCGTGGGTAGGTGATCAGCTGGTATTCTTCATAGAGTTTTTGACAGCTTGCCAGGACTTGGCTCGCGCTCATGGCAAAGCGTTTCGCCGCTTCTATTTGTAAGCTGGATAGACTAAAGGGCAGCGGTGCACCTTGTTTTTTAACTTGTTTATCGTTCGCCAACACTAACGCTGGCTGCTGGTGGATTTTTTCGACCACTTTTTCGGCTAGCTTTTTTAGCAGTACGCGGCCTTCTTCATCTTGGTAAGGCTGGCAGGCTTCACTGGGTAGCCATTTGGCGGTGAAGGTGGCGCCATTGTCGGTGCTGATATGGGCCAGTACCTCATAGAAGGGGCGACTGACGAAGTGCTCGATTTCTTGGTCGCGCTGCACCACTAACCCTAATAATGGCGTTTGTACTCGGCCTACGGAAAGCACGCCTTGATAGCCCGACTTTTGACCTTGAAGGGTGTAAGCACGAGTCATATTCATACCATATAGCCAATCTGCGCGACTGCGGGCAAGTGCTGATGTGGAAAGGGCCACAAAATCTTGATTGCTGCGCAAGCTGGCTAACGCTTGTTTAACCGCGCTGGGGTTTAAGTCACTGATCAAACAGCGCTGCACCTGTTGTTTTTTTTGTTGGCTAATGCCGGCGTAGTTGATCACCTCATCAACCAATAGCTGACCCTCACGATCGGGATCGCCCGCATGTACGATAGTGTCGGCTTGCTTTATAAGTTTCTTTAAAATACTTAGCTGTTTCTTAGTGGTTTTTTTTGGTTGAAGTAACCACTTCTGGGGCGTGATAGGCAAGTGCTCAAGGCGCCACTTTTGATATTGTGCATCGTACTGATCGGGTTCAGCTTGCTCAAGTAAGTGGCCAATACACCAAGAAATGCAATCGCCATTGGCGAGGGTGATCATGCCATCGCCCTTGGTTTGCGGCTTAGGTAAGGCCGCGGCGATGGCGCGGGCAAGGCTAGGTTTTTCAGCTATGTATAGTTTCACAGTAAGATGTTAGCTGGTTATATATACAGTTATATTAACCCCTTTATCCCAATTGCGCTAGCCTAGCGCGCATCGTCCTAGCGATTCACAAGGTTTAACTAAAGCAAAGCTGCGACCAGCGGGTTAATCCCGTCGCCACACTGGCAAAGTGATCGCCGGCTCGCAGTGGGCTGTTAGGGTAGGTTTGACGCAAAAATTCGGTAATAACAGGGGATTTAGCACTACCGCCGGTGACAAAGATGACATCGGGCTGGGTCTGTGCCTGAGCTAGTGTTTCATCGATAAGATTTTGAATTTTAGCTAATAAAGGAGCGCTGGCTTGGCTTAACGTGGTTTGCGCTAGCTCGCACGCTAAGCCTGCCTCGATATAGCCTAAATCCGCCAGATAGTGGCTTTGCTCTGACAATTGCTTCTTGCCTTGCTCGGCGGTGTTAACCAGTTGATAGCTTTGCTTGTGTTGCTGTAAATGCATCAGGCGCTGTAATTGTTCAGGGACGCAGCTGTCTTTGAGCAGCTCTTTTAACATAAGTTGATTGTCGCGGCTGTAAAAGCGGGTTTGACTGCCAACATCATTGATGGCGACGGCATCAAATAAGGTCTTGGCTGGCATCGGCTTGCCGGTAACCAATTGCGAGTCTAAGCCAAACAAGGGCATCAGGCCGCGCAGCGCAAAATGAATATCAAAGTCGTTACCGCCAATGCGTTCACCGCTGTGGCCTAAAATATGCTGGTGGCGCTCCGATGAAGTTTGATACTCTGGGCTCATCTGCATTAACGAAATGTCCGTGGTGCCGCCACCGATATCGACTACTAACACCTTTTGCTCGCGGTCTAACGTGGCCTCAAAGGCAAAGCCAGCGGCGATGGGCTCATATTGAAACTCAATGGCTTTGAAGCCAGCCTTGTGGCCTGCTTGGGTTAAGATTTGCAGTGCTTGTTGATTACTTTGCTCACCTTTAAGGCCCTGAAAGTTAACCGGTCGGCCTATCACCACTTGCTCTAGACTGTCGGCTAGGTGCTGCTCAGCCGTTTGCTTGATATGGCAAAACATGGCGGTGACGATGTCTTCAAACAGGGCTAATTGCACTTGATTTAGGCCACTGGCACCTAAGAAGGACTTCGGGGACTTGATGTAGTAGCCTTCTTCGGGCTCTTCGAGGTATTTTGCTAATGCCGCTTCACCAAAGTGCAGCTGAGTATCTATGCCATCTAGGGTTAATTCTTGCTGTACCCGCTGCGCAGTTAATATGGCTGGGCCGCGTTGCTTTAACCACTCGGTTTTTAATGGGGATGCGGGTAATGCATGAGCGAGCCAAGGCAGGATAATCTCTCTCTCGGGCGCATACAAGGTGGAGGCCAGTAAGGGGGTTTGCTGGCTAAGCGGGACCAGCTTCGCTTGCTTGTGTTGTATTACGCCAACTGCACAGTTAGATGTGCCATAGTCAAAACCTGCAAACATAAGTAACCTGCCCTGAGAAAAAGCCACGCATGCTACCTGATGGTTATGATGAATAAAAGAGCTGACTGAAAGCAAAGCTTTCAGTTTGGTTGTAAATTTTCAAAGTTAAAAACGATTCAGCTGTCTTTGTTTTGCTTCAATAGCGTCTAATTCTGTTGCAGATGTGGATTTGAGGCGATCTCGTTGAAACATCATAAAACCATGGTTTTATGGTGCTAGCGCAAGGTTTTAAAGGCCATGATATGATCCGGATTCGCGGCACAGGATGAGAAACAAGCTAACGTTGACTAAACTGTCACCAGCGTGTGTGGCAAGGTTTATTAATTACGTCAATTTCGCCATTTTCGCCAAATTTATTGACCTGAAGTTGTAATTTCACAACAAATTTCGAGTACAATTCAGCTTCTAAAATTTATCGCCGCATTCCCATTGAGGGAAATGTATGAGTCCAAGTTTTGTATTTACAATGACGCGATGCGTCTGTCGGAGAGAGAAAAGTGAGAAAAACTAAGATTGTTTGTACTATCGGTCCTAAATCAGAATCTAAAGAAATGCTAACTAAGCTAGTCGCTAACGGCATGAACGTGATGAGACTTAACTTCTCTCACGGTGACTTCGATGAGCACGGTGGTCGTATCAACACCATCCGCGAAGTTTCTGAAATTACAGGTAAGAAAGTCGCTATCTTACTTGATACCAAAGGCCCAGAAATCCGTACTATCAAGCTAGAAGGCGGTAACGACGTTGCACTGGTTGCAGGTCAAGAGTTCTCTCTAACGACTGACGCAAGCGTTGTTGGTAACAACAAAATCGTTGCAGTTACTTACCCAGGTCTAACTAAAGACCTAAGCGTAGGTAACACTGTACTACTCGATGACGGTCTAATTGCACTTAAAGTTACTGCTATCACAGATACTGAAGTTAAATGTGAAGTACAAAACAACGGTGAGCTAGGTGAGAACAAAGGCGTTAACCTTCCTGGCGTAAGCGTACAACTTCCAGCACTATCTGAAAAAGATAAAGCTGACCTTGTATTTGGTTGTCAGCAAGGCGTTGACTTCATCGCGGCTTCTTTCATCCGTAAAGTTGCAGACGTACAAGAAATCCGTGAGCTGCTAGCGGCAAACGGTGGTGAAAACATTCAAATCATCTCTAAGATCGAAAACCAAGAAGGTGTTGATAACTTTGACGCTATCCTAGAAGCGTCTGACGGCATCATGGTTGCTCGTGGTGACCTAGGTGTTGAAATCGACGTTGACGCTGTTATCTTCGCGCAAAAGATGATGATCGAGAAATGTAACGCAGCGCGTAAGCCAGTTATCACGGCAACGCAAATGCTTGACTCTATGATCAAAAACCCTCGTCCAACACGCGCAGAAGCGGGTGACGTAGCAAACGCTATCTTAGACGGTACTGATGCAGTAATGCTTTCTGGTGAAAGTGCTAAGGGTAAATACCCAGCTGAATCTGTACAAATCATGGCGACTATCTGTAACAGCACCGATGAGCGTATGCCTTCTCGTGTTGAAACGAGCGCTGACACAGATGCTAAGAGCATCACTCAAGCGGTTTGTCGTGGTGCGGTTAAGACAGCTGAGCAATTAGATTCACGTCTAATCATTGTTGCGACTGAAGGCGGAAAGTCTGCACGTTCTGTACGTAAATTCTTCCCTAAAGCACCAATCCTAGCGATTACTACCAACGCTAAGACAGCTCAACAGCTATGTCTAAGCAAAGGTGTGACGCCAGTGGTTGTTGAGAAAATCGACAACACGGAAGACTTCTACAGCCAAGGTATGAAGATTGCTAAAGATCTAGACCTTGCTAAAGCGGGTGACAACGTAGTGATGGTTTCTGGTGCCCTAGTTGATTCGGGTACAACTAACACTTCTTCGGTTCACGTGATTAAATAATCATTGTCGAAAAGAAGCGAAAAACCCGGCTTGCCGGGTTTTTTTATGCCTGTAATACCTGCCTTTAGATACCAGCTATGCTATGGTTTAGGCTTATTTTAATGGCTTGGTTAGACGAATTACATGAGCACGTTTTTTAGTATTAATTTCAACAAAATCGCCCTTCTTCGTAACTCTCGTGGACGAGATTATCCCAGCGTAGCTGAATTTGCTCGCCAAGGTTTAGCCCTCGGCATAAATGGTCTGACTTTACATCCTCGGCCTGACCAGCGTCACGCACGCTACAGTGACGTTTATGAGCTAAAACAAGTCGCTGCACAATACCCTGGCGCTGAGCTTAATATTGAGGGCTATCCTTGTGAAGAATTCTTAAACGTCGTGCTCGATGCTAAGCCTCATCAATGCACCCTCGTTCCCGATGATCCTAATCAAATCACCTCAGATCATGGCTGGAATTTACACCAAGACTTTGCGCTGGTAAAAGACGTAGTGGCACGCTTAAAAGCGGCTGGCATCCGCACCAGCATTTTTATGGATCCTGTGTCTGAAGACATGGCGTTAGCCCACGCTACTGGGGCCGATCGTATTGAGCTTTACACCGAAGCCTACGCCCATGCTTTTGCAACCGAACAGCAAGATGACGTGTTGGCTCAGTATGCTGAAGCAGCTAAAGCTGCGCAAGATTTAGGGTTAGAGGTGAATGCGGGACATGATTTGAGTCTAGAAAATCTGGATTTATTTTTAACTATTCCTGATATCAAAGAAGTGTCGATTGGCCACGCCTTGGTGGTTGAATCGCTGCTCCAAGGGTATGAGCGCACTGTTAAAGCTTACGTTGATATTTGTAAATCCAGCGCTTAAGCTTTGAGGGTTATTCGTTTCTTAATCAAATGATAGGAAGTATTGTGAAGAAAATAGTTTTACTCTTTTGTTTATCAAGCCTTTTCTGGACTTTTTATAGTGCAGCGGAGAAGCGTTCTGTTGGGCCTGTTGAATACATCAAAGTCGCCGAGTTAGATAACCTCAAGTATCTAACGCGTATCGATACAGGTGCGCATACCACCTCAATTCATGCCTTTGATATTAAAGTGGATGATGATGCGGGTGAAATGAAAGACAATATTGGTAAAACCATTACCTTTACGACCATGAATGAAAAGGAAGAGTTTCGTACCCTTCAGGCTAAGATTGTTGATGTGGTGACTATCCGAAACGCTATCGCCAAAGAACGACGATATCAGGTGGAGCTTGGTCTTGGCTGGCGAGGTGAGACGAAAAAGGTACTGGTGAACCTCAGTGACCGTAAAAAGATGTCATATAAGCTGCTGATTGGCCGTAATTGGCTCGAAGGTGATTATGTGGTTGATGTGGAAATGGATCCAGAAGAGTAATTCCCCCATTTTGCTTAGGGCCTGTTGATCTTTCGTGCTGGTTTTTGCAGCGATTTGTTGGGTATTTATACCAGGCAGCGACTTTGTGGCATAGTTACCTACGCGAAAAGGCGCTAATGCAGTAGAAATGACCAACAAACGCTGTCCTACGGATTCGGCTAAAAGCGTTTTGTTCGTCGTTGAGCAGTATTTACTTAGATTGCTAAGCTACATACTGCTCGCCTTGCCCAAAACGCTTTTAGACAGGGTGTCTCCCACTCGAACAAAAATCAACCATCAAAGATCAACAGGCCCTAATGACGAACAATAACGATAAGGCGTTTTATGTTTAAAAACCTCCTTCCTCCCAGCCTGCTATTGGCAGGCTGGATTATCAGTTTGTTTTTTTATCAAGTCAGTGATGATGGCTCGGGTAGCCTAGTGACGGTGGCCATTAGCGTCGTCGGTGCGGTGTTGGCATTGGCCGTTAGTTTAGTTAATAAGCAAGGTTTTTGGCTAAGTGTGAGTGCCGTTATGATGGTGCTGCTGCCGATCATTGCGGTGGCTACCGCTAGCTATATTTACTAGTTTCAGTTTTGTTTCATTACGGCTAACCAAATCAGGCGAGTGGATGGGAACCTCACTCCTAGCAGTAAATGTCTAAAAAACAATCAAACTTTTATAAATAATCAACCTCTGCCTCCTTCCTCAGTTGCTCATTTTTTACGCTTGGTTAAAATATCAACGATAATATAACAACAACTCCCAATGAATGGGAGAAATGGGCCAAAGCAATGAAACAGGACAAATCTCACGCTGTCCTGAACCCGGAAGAAATGGATTTTCTTGCGGAGCTAATGTCTGAAAAACCACCAAGTAACCCTCCCCAGAGTCTAGACTTTGAGGTGGTTGCTGACCAAAGTGGTTTTTTAACGCAGTTAGGGACAGCAAATACACTACAAGTCGTCGCCAGGTTTGGCGCCCATCACTTCGTGTTTCCACTCGAAATTAGCGTAAACGATCTAGGAGTACCCTATTTACGTTTCGCTACCCCTGAAATCTATGAGGCAGGGCAGCAGTTGCGATATTGGCGAGCCGAGGCACAAAGCGTTACCTTATTATCCCCTCAAGGGGAAGCCTTGCCTTTTGAGGTGATCGATTTATCGGTATCAGGCTTATCATTGAGCATCACCAAGCCGGATCAACATGTACCATTACAGCTTGAGCAACACAGCTTATTGTTACCGGATGGCACTGAAATAGCTCTTAAAGGTAAAATCAGTCGCTTTGTAGACAGTCATACCGTTGCTTATCAACTCGAACAAGGTGGGATGGAGTCAGGCGCGCTGCGTGATTACCTGTTTCAAATTCATCGCGACCAACATCCAGAAATTAGCCAAGAAATCATTCGTTATCAGGCTGCATAATTGACTGCAAAGTGCCCTATGCCCGTCAACCTAGATATGCTTGAAACATGCATCTTCAAGTTGATTGGGTATATACTGAGCATCTTGTTTGCATTGTGGGATTGAATGATGCCTGAGTTTACCCTTGATCAACGACTTGCCCAAGATTGCCATATGCTCGGCGAGTCTGATATCAGTATCTTATTACTGTCTAAAAATGCCGATTACCCTTGGTTTATTTTGGTGCCAAAAACGGCTCAAACCGAGCTATTTCTACTGGGCCATGCCTTACAGTTGGGCTTACTAGCACAAATCAATACAATCAGTGAAATGGTGAATACCCACTACCAGCCAACTAAGCTCAATGTGGCTGCCATCGGCAATGTGGTGCAACAAATGCACATACATATCGTTGCTCGGTTTCAGGACGATCCGACTTGGCCTGGGGTTGTATGGGGAGCGCCTGCTCAATCATCTTATAGCTCAGCTGAGGTGACTCAGATCAAACAGCAAGTACAAAACGCTCTGGCCGAAACATTCCGCTTGGCTTAGTCCGATGATGTTGCTTTTTTTAGCTGGAGGATAAAATTAATGGTTTCTCCTAGCTTTAAATATCGTGCCAAGTCTTCTTTGGAATAACGGGTTGACATGGATGAAAGGTTGCGGCGTTGCTTCAAAAAGCGTGACACTTGAAGTTTATTAAAGCCGCCAACGGCATAAACGAGGTTGAGTAAATGCTCGGCTTGTTCATCATCGAGCTTAAGTTGCTCGGCATAGGTCGTAGGCTCAAAAGGTATCGTTTGCTGTTGATAATGATGAATCACCCCTTGCTCTTGCAAGTAATCCAGCCATTGTTCTACATACAAGGGTTTGGTGCCAGCCAGCATATTAAAGTGGCCGCCTGAATCACTGCGGCAATGGCTGAGTAGGCTCACCGCAAATTGGTCATCATTGGCGTTAAAGCTCACCGCGCCAACCTGAGTGGCATGGAGTGCCTGGATCTGGATTTGTGCAAACTCATTGGCAGGGCCGTGGCACTTAAAGATAATCATCTTGCCTCCTTTGTTCGCCAGTATAACCCCAAGCCCCCTTAAGATGCACGGGCCATCCCCGTTGATTAGCAAAAATCGACTGACCCTTTGCCCGCACGCGGCTATGTCTGGGTGATTCAGTAGCACCTCTGCCATCTAGCAACTAGAATAAAAGTAGCACTAGGATAACGAGGTTCAGGTGAAAAAAGCGATTCTTGGGTTGTTAATAAGCCTCACTAGCTGGGGCGGCAATGCAGGCTTGATAGTGAATGATTACACGATGGAATCAAGGTTGTTTGCGTCTTATACTCACCTAGATATTGCCACTTTAGCCTCTGCCTATGGGGAACAGCCCTTGCTGCCACCTTTGGTTGCAGAGGCGAAAGATGCCCTTGCAGCTACCCATCATATAGGTATAGACACACACTTAATGGCGTCGAATGAGCCTGCGGTAGTGAGCCCACGACACCCCTTGTCGAGTAGCTCGCATCAAGAGCTGACCCTTATCCAGCAAATGCTAGGCGCCAGTGCCCCCTTGGTGAAGTCAGAATGGTTAGATTTCAAGAACAACTTTACCGCATTGATGGGATTATCTGGCCAACAAGGCCTCAACCAAGCTTTGGTTTTTGACCCTGTGTTAGTTTCTAAACCTAAAGATGATTTTCGTTGGGATAGGGCTAGGGTGCACTCATCGAGCGAGGGGGAATTAAGTTGGCCAATACATTGGCTGCAACGACTTTATCAATACTTAGTGGATCCTGCCCACCTGGTTATTATTCTATTGGTGTTGTCTGTCATCGTCTTCATTAAACGTCGCTTCTTTGTGTAACAGCCTGCCAGAGAAAGGGCTATTGACACCTTCTTGGCTGCAGGTCGTCCTTAAGTCTCCACTTATATAAATATTTCATCTAAACAAAAGAAAACACTTATATCTGGCAAATAATAACTTAAACAGCGAGTTGGCTATATCTGCTCGTGACTGATTAATAATTCACGCCTCGAATTAACAAATAAGTATCAAAGTAAGCTATTTTTTGTGATGTTGGTTGTAAATATATCAACATGGTCAGGCGGGCAATACCTGATGGGACACTTAGGTTGAGTCAGCCGATGACGAATAACAAGCAAGCGATAAATGTTCGAGAGAGAAATACTAATTTGTTGGTTTGACTGAGTGATGCTGTGTGCCGGTATGGGCAGTTTAGGGCATGGCAAAGCGGGAGCTTATTATGAAGTTGGTTGATGATTATGTTCGCGAAATTCAAGGTGGCAATTTGCAAAAAGCGACGGAAATTATGTTACATATTATTGCCTCTGATCCTTCCGGTGAAACAAGACGACAACTAGACCGGCGCTTTAGCGTAGATATGTCGGACGCACATAGGCATTTGGAAAGCCATTGTCCGACCCATTAAAGCTAAACAAAAATAAAGGGCTATTAAAGCCCTTTATTCGTTTGTCTGCATTAAGCCGCAAGTAGAATGCGTAGCATACGACGAAGTGGCTCTGCAGCCCCCCAAAGTAGTTGGTCACCTACTGTAAATGCGCTGATGTATTCAGGGCCCATGGTCAGTTTACGAATACGACCGACAGGGACGCTCAAGGTGCCTGTCACCTTAGCTGGGGTGAGTTCCTGTGCCGTGATCTCGCGATCGTTAGGAATCACTTTTACCCAATCATTGTGGCTAGCTAAAATTTCTTCAATTTCAGCAACCGGAATGTCTTTGGTTAGTTTTAATGTAATGGCTTGAGAGTGACAGCGCATTGCACCGATACGCACACAAATACCATCTACTGGGATTTGGTTGTCGCTACGGCCAAGGATCTTGTTCGCTTCAACTTGTGCTTTCCACTCTTCTTTGCTTTGACCTGACGGCAGTGGTACATCGATCCATGGGATCAAGCTGCCCGCTAAGGGCGCACCAAATTGTTCGGTAGGGAATTCATCACTGCGGATGGTCTCAGCCACTTTTCGGTCAATGTCTAAAATAGCAGATGCCGGATCAGCAAGCTCAGCCGCAACGCTGTCTTCAATCACACCCATTTGGCTAATCAGTTCACGCATATTGCGCGCACCCGCACCAGAAGCGGCTTGGTATGTATGAGGCGTTGCCCACTCAACTAGGCCTTTTTCAAATAAACCGCCTAATGCCATTAACATCAGCGATACGGTACAGTTACCACCGACGTAAGTTTTAACGCCATCTTTGATGCCTTGCTGGATCACGTCGCTGTTAACCGGGTCAAGAACAATGATGCTGTCATCAGCCATGCGCAGTGCAGAAGCGGCATCAATCCAGTAGCCATCCCAACCGCTTTCACGAAGTTTAGGGTAAACCTCTTTGGTGTAGTCACCGCCCTGACAAGTTAAGATCACATCCATTTCTGCTAGTGCTTCAATAGAAAAAGCATCTTGCAGAGTGGTGCTGGTCTTGCCAATATCTGGAGAAGGTAAACCAACCTGTGAGGTGGTGAAGAAAGTCGATTCAATTAAATCAAAATCTTTCTCTTCAGACATACGTTGCATGAGGACTGAGCCCACCATACCGCGCCAACCAACTAGACCTACTTTTTTCATGGCGTTTCTACTTCCTTACATTATCGAAACGAGACTGATAACCCCTACAAGGAACCCTATGCAGGAGTTATGAATAGATAAGCACTAAATCTATCATTTTAGACGTCTGTAAGGCTAGAACTATTTATGGTTGCAACAGGATGAAAAAGGAATAAATAAGCGAGAGATGATTTGAAACAAGATATATAGGAGAAAGGAATATGGCGGTGAAGGAGGGATTTGAACCCTCGATGGGGCTACAAACCCCATACTCCCTTAGCAGGGGAGCGCCTTCGGCCACTCGGCCACCTCACCGGTATTCGGGAAATATGGTGGGGGGGGACGGATTCGAACCATCGAAGCTTTCGCGGCAGATTTACAATCTGCTCCCTTTGGCCACTCGGGAACCCCCCCAAGATTTGTTACCAACAAGATTATCTTGTTAGTGGAATGTGGCAGGGATATGAGGATTTGAACCTCAGAATGCCGAGATCAAAACCCGGTGCCTTACCGCTTGGCGATATCCCTGTTGTCACGTTTTTAAGAGTTTTCTCTCTCGGTAATTCGAACTTGTATCGGAGCCGAACCCGAAACTCATTCTGTTACCTAGCTATTTATAGAGTGCTAACTCTGAATATGGCGGAGGAGGAGAGATTTGAACTCTCGGAGAGCTATTAACCCTCGCCGGTTTTCAAGACCGGTGCATTCGGCCACTCTGCCACCCCTCCGGAAACTCTAATTGTAATGGTGCGGAAGGAGAGACTTGAACTCTCACACCTTGCGGCACTAGAACCTAAATCTAGCGTGTCTACCAATTTCACCACTTCCGCATTACAATCTGAACCTTGATCTATATATCAAGCGTTCCGAATTTGGCTCCTCCTGCTGGGATTGAACCAGCGACCTGCGGATTAACAGTCCGTCGCTCTACCAGCTGAGCTAAGGAGGAATAGTGGTCGGTGATGAGAGATTCGAACTCCCGACCCTCTGGTCCCAAACCAGATGCGCTACCAGGCTGCGCTAATCACCGACTGTGCTTACTTGGTTTTATCTGTTTCAGATTTCTCTGTTCGAAAGTTAATGCCTTAGGCTTTAACTAGAAGGCGTTGTAAGCGTCGCCGTGTCTCCGATGGCGCACATTATTAGGATTTCGCCTGTCTTTGTCAACACCCTGCAAAAAATAAATTAACCTTTAAAAACATGGTGTTAGCCTAATTGGTTGAAAAATATACTAACTTTTTTAATTTTTTATGTCTGTTCGATGAAAAAAAGCACAATTATTGTGTGAAAAATGTGCTTTTATTCGTGGGTCAGTTTAGTGGCAAATAAATGCCTTTAACCGGTTGGATAATAATTCAGCAAAATCAGGGTGGCACCGAATTGAATCGGTACTTTTGTTGGTGTGATTAATGATGTAAGCAATTAATCCACATAATGCTGAAAGCGGGGCGTTGATTAATAATCGAGGATTATGAAGGTAATCGGCACCTTCATAGCGTAACCAAGATCGGTATTCTTCTGTCTCAAGAAAATCAAACCTGTGTTGCAGGTGAGAAAAATGAGCTAGCGTAAGTTGATCTACGCTGTTGAAGGCTAAAGCCGCATTGATGTTTTGCAATTCCTTTTGCGAAAGTAAGGCGTCCACTTCATATAGAAAAATAGCCATGGCATAAATCCTGAAAGAAGAGGGGTATGAATCTGATCATAAACCTTGTTACCGGCACGCTCTGTGCCGCTAACGCAAATTAATATACCTAATTGGTGATATTAATCGCAATATCTGTCTATATATTGTACGTAGTGTGTGATCTTTGCCCATTTTTTTCCAATATTGGCAAGGGATTATAAAAGTAACTTATTTGGTGGAGGGGGGATATATGGCAACCCAATGAGTGAATCCTATCCAGTCAGCTCACCTTAAGTGAAAAATAGTGGAGGGCAAAGAATCATGCTTCTTGAGCTCACTGAGTGATATGGCCTATCCTTAACCTACATTTGCTTGAGGTTTAATCTCCCTTTATGAGTGCTGTTCAAAAATCTAACAACTTAACATTAGCGCAGCGGATCCATACCCGGTTCGATCACTTTCTAGTGGGTAAAAATTATGTTTTGGGTGACGAAGACTTCAATGATGGCTTGGAGCTAGAGTTACTTGAGCAAGAAGAAGATAAGGAAGTAAAAGAATCAGGCTGGAGTCAGCGGATCCTGCTGGATGTTGAAAAAGCCAGAGTCGAAAAAGAACAAGCTGCCAAGCGTCAACGGGCTAAAGCCCTACAAGTCGCAGCCAGCTATTTTAACAAGCGCCATATAAACGATATGCTAGGGCAATTGTCTGAGCCTGAGAGAGTGATGACGCATTTATTGCGGATGCCGTCATCGACAACGGATTTGTTGCTTAGCTTGACCTTGCCCTTTCCACGCTTATCGGCCATTGGCGCCATGTTAGAACAAAACCCTGAAGTGAAGAGACGCCTGCTCTATCTTGTTGGCAGTGATAGCTTTATGGAGTTGCTCGGCCGTAAACCTAGGGCGGTTAAAGATGCGCAAGCTGCCGTTGGCTTATTGGGTGTGGAAATCCTTAAACAAATTGTGCCAGCCATGGTGTTTAAGTATCGTATCAAAATGCACAATGCTGTGATCCCGGGCCTTGGCAAGAAGTTATGGCGACACATTTTGACCACAGGTTTAGCCACGTCTTATCTACTTGAGCAACAAGGATACAAGCGTCCAGCTGAAGGAATGATGTTAGGCGGTTTGCTGTTTTTGGGCCACATGGCATGTTTGCATCAGTTTTTACGTTCTTTCGATGAAACCATGGTTGACTGCCTTAATGAAGCCAGACAAAAAGGTGACAAAAAATTCCATGATTTACTCTTTGATGTGGAAGCCGACCCGCGAATTTTAGAAAAGTTTTTACAAGAGCGTGCACTCGAAATTGGTTTAGCGCTTGCTAAACAAGGTTTTCAAGAAGGCGCACCGCAGCTAATTACAGCATTACAAGAAGAAGTGGACGACCTCAGTTACGACGTACGCAGTACATTAGGCAAGGCGCTTTTTTCTGGGTTGCGCTTTTCTATTTTTGAACAGTTACGTGCGGCCAAATCTTTCAGCCAAGAAGAGCTGACGCCTTGGCGAGAATACACGCGCATCGCGCCAGCGATGTTCAAAGAAATGCACAACAAAGCCTTGCATCGCATTGATTACTCCCAGTTTGGTAGTTAGCCTGAGATCGAATGCACTGTCAGGCTTGAGCCTGATGGATTTAGGTAACTAAGCCATCCTATCGCGCTATCACGTTATCCTTGGTCAATGGTACTATCGGGTTAACGCATAGGGAGGTACCATGAACCAAGGCAGGAAACGAAAGAACAGTGGTCGAGTGACGCTCGCTGATGTCGCTAAATTAGCTGGTGTGGGCTCAATGACGGTATCGCGGGCGCTGCGTACCCCCGAGTTGGTCTCTGAAGGGTTACGTGCGCGCATCGATGCCGCGGTGGCTCAATTGGGTTATCTACCCAACAAGGCGGCAGGCGCATTGGCGTCATCGAGCTCAGATACCATCGCGGTGATTTTGCCTTCGCTAACGGAGTTTGCAACCAATGAAATGGTGCTTGCCCTAAAGTCAGTACTTGAGCCTGCGGGATATCAGTTGATTTTTACTGCGTCAAATTATGATTCGATGGAGGAAGAAAAACAGGTCAGGGCGTTATTGCAACACTCCCCCGCCGCCTTGATCTTGCCGGGTACGCCACACACACCACAGACCCTTAAGTACATTGCCAATATCAATTTGCCCGTGGTGGAAATTTCAGCGTTAACCTATGAACCCATCCACATCAATGTTGGCGTTGATCACCATGCCTCTGCCTATCAGTTAACTAAGTTTCTCTATATGAAAGGTTATCGCCAAATTGGCTTTATTGGTGCATATACTAACTTTGGTCGTTTTGCCATGCGTTTGGCTGGCTGGCAAAAAGCCATGCTAGATCATAATTTGGCCAGCCATCGCTTGGTATTGGGGTTACCTCAAGCTAGCTTTTCGGTGGGCGCGGATTGTTTGATCTCCACGCTGGAGCGTTGGCCGGATATTGATGCCGTGATTTGCAGCCACAGTGAATTAGCTGCGGGTTTAATCTTGGAGGCCAATAAGCGTGGGATTAAACTGCCTGAACAACTCGCCGTCGCCACATTTGATGACCCTAACCTGTGTAACACCTTGCAACCCAGCTTAACCACAGTGGATATTCCTTATGCAGAGGTAGGCAAAGAGGCCGCGCAAAGCTTGTTGGATGCACTGAATCATTCGCAGCGTAATCCAGTGATCAAGAGTATTGGCTTTAGAATCAAAACCAGGGCAAGCACTTAAAAAAAAGCAGGCTTAAAAGCCTGCCTAACCAACTGGGATGTGCTGGACAAATTTATCGTTCGATTTCTCTAAAGAAAGCGAAGATAAATAGAAACATCACTACCATATCATCAATAAATCATAAGCAACAGTTTGTATATGAATTTTAAATAGTGCGGTATGCGTTTTTGCTTATTATGGGGATTATTTAGCCTTAAGCTCAGATTTCGATGCCATTATTCTTGGCAAAGATCCCATTGCTTGGTGTCATTTATGTGTAGACTCGAACAAGTTGTAGCCTGAGCTGGACTTGCTAAGCTATTAGTAAAAGTAATAACAAGACAAAGGGGATTACATGAGCCAACCTTCTGCGTTTTCATCATTGGCGTGGCCAATGACCGCGATAAGCTTGATTTTGGCCGCCATTGGGTTTTATTTGTATTCTGACGCCCTTACCCAAGCTGAATCTGCTGTGCAACGAGCGCAAACGGCTCAACAGATAGAAAAACGCAGTTTGACTAAGCAGAGTGAGTTACAAAGGCAGCTCAATACGGCGATATATGATTTCGAGCAGCGCCAGCAAGCCTTTACTCAATTGAAAGATACCCTCGCTCAGCTGCAGCAAAAGACCGAGCAACAGCAAAATGAATGGCAGCAAAAACAACAGGCTTGGCAACAAAAAATAGCCAACCTGACCCATCAACAAGATGAGCTGGCACAAGCGCAAGCCAAAATGACCAACATGAATGACGAGTTAGTCGAGCTCAATGAGCAGCTCGCGGCGGCAAATGCGCAATTAGAAAAAGCCGTTCCAGAACAACAGGTGTTAGTGTTAAAGCAGCAGTTTGATACCTTGATGGCCGAGAATGAAGCACTTAAAGCCAGTGTTGACTCTGAAACCTCTGACAAGGCGCAACTTGTGATGGCGCTGGCCGATGCTAAAACTGAAATTGCACGGTTAGATCAGCAAATAGCCCGCGCAGATGCCCGTATTAATGAGCTCAGCCTTAGTTTAGAGTTAGATCCCCCCGCTAGCCCAGCAGATGCGAATACTTCCGTTCCTAAGCTAGAAGTGACGGTCGATACCCCCGCGGTAGTACTTCCCATTGAAGCTGACAACAATATCGAAAGCGAGGGACAGCGTGTTACCCAAGCGCCTGTGGAGGCCACTATCAGTCCCTCAATTGAGGCTCAATCTGAAGTACAACCCATAGTACAACCCTTACCCGATTTGGCGGCCCCAGAGGAGACGCCTGAGGACGCCTCTGTCAATATCACGGTGAACGCGCCTGTATCCGACGATATGGCGGAGCCTGCGGTCATCGAAGAGCCTGCGGTCATCGAAGAGCCTGCGGTCATCGAAGAGCCTGCGGTCATCGAGGCCCCTGAAGTCAATGAGCCCTAGGCACCGAGTAAAAGTTAAGAAATATTAAGCTCTAGTTCCTTCAGTTTGCGAGTTAGGGTGTTTCTTCCCCAGCCGAGTAAGCGGGCTGCTTCTTGCTTATGGCCATGGGTATGGGCCAAGGCGGCAGATAACATGATACGTTCAACCTCGGGTACCGTATTGGCTAAAATATCCACTTGGCCAGCCATTAATTGTTGCTCAGTCCAAAGCCGTAATTGTTGTTGCCACGTTTGTTGATTCGACGTGGTTGCTTCATCATTGCTAGGGGCTTGCAATAGCTCCGGTGGCAGATCGCTTAGTAACACCTCTTGTCCGCTTGCCATGACGGTTAACCAACGACAGACGTTTTCAAGTTGCCTAACGTTACCGGGCCAATTCAGTTGGGCCAGATAGTCTTGCACTTTAGGGTGAAGGGTTTTGGCTTCAACCGACAGTTCTTTTGCTGCCAGTAACAAAAAGTGGTTGGCGAGTTTGACGATATCTTCACGGCGTTCATTGAGTGAAGGAATGTGAATTCGGATCACATTAAGGCGATGAAACAAATCCTCACGAAAATCACCCTCAGCCACCTTGTGTTCGAGGTTTTGGTGAGTGGCGGCAATAATGCGCACGTCCACCTTAACCGAGGAATGACCACCGACACGATAGAACTGACCATCAGCCAGCACCCGTAACAAGCGAGTTTGAATGTCCAAGGGCATATCGCCTATTTCATCGAGAAATAAGGTACCGCCATTGGCTTGTTCAAAGCGGCCTTGGCGCACCGAATTGGCCCCAGTAAATGCGCCCTTTTCATGGCCAAACAACTCCGATTCGATCAAGTCTTTGGGGATAGCGGCCATGTTTAACGCAATAAAGGCGTTATCTTTACGCGGACTGTGCTTATGCAGCGCGTGTGCCACTAACTCTTTACCTGTACCTGATTGGCCATTAATCAATACACTGATACTAGAGCGTGATAAACGACCGATGGCGCGAAACACCTCTTGCATGGCGGGGGCTTCGCCGATAATTTCAGGTGCGGGTGAAGTGGGAGCCGTTGGCTCCTTGCTGGCCTTGGTCTCTTTGGCATGGATCAAAGCACGCTCAATGAGCGCCACGGATTCGTCGATATCAAAAGGCTTAGGTAAGTATTCAAAAGCGCCAGCTTGATAGGCGTTGACCGCGCTATCAAGATCCGAGTGGGCGGTCATGATCACAACAGGAATGTCAGGAAACTCTTGTTGTACCTGTTGCAATAAAGCGATGCCGTCAATACCTGGCATACGGATATCGGAAATGATGACATCCGGTTGCTCTACCATTAATTGTTGCCACATCAATTCACCATCGGCAAAACTTTGTGTGGCAATACCTGAAGGAGCAAGGGCTTTTTCCAGTACCCAACGAATAGAGCTATCGTCATCGACGATCCAGACTTTATTAGCCATATTGTTACTTCCTCAGTGGTAATTGAATAATAAATTCGGTGTGGGTCGGCCAACTATTACACTCTATCCGACCTTTGTGCTGATTAATGAGGTTTTGTGCGATGGATAAGCCTAAGCCAGTGCCTCCTTCGCGTCCCGTTACCATAGGGTAAAATAAGGTATCTTTTAGCTCTTGCGGTATGCCCGGTCCGTTATCGACAATGCGAATTTCGGCGGCTAAGCGAAATCGCTGACCATGAATGGTGACTTGAAACACAGTGCGCGTGATAATGTTGATTTCACCCTGTTCAGTGTCAGCCAGCGCTTGAATGGCATTTTGAATAATGTTCAAAAAGGCCTGCTGCATTTGTTCTTGCTGCATTTCAAAGTCAGGAATACTGGGATCATAGTCAACTTTGATCTTAATGTTGTCGCCCTTCGTGAGCTCAACCAGCTTTCGTACCTTCTCTAATACACTATGAATGTTATGAATTTCTTGCTGGCCAGGACATTGTGGTCCAAGTAGGCGATCAACCAAGTTACGCAAACGATCGGCTTGTTCTATGATGATTTCGGTGAACTCTTTCAGTTCGGGAGAAGGCAATTGTTTTTCTAACAATTGCGCGGCCCCACGCAAACCGCCGAGCGGGTTTTTTATCTCATGAGCAAGGCCGCGTACCAGTTCCTTCGCGGCTTGTTGCTGAGCGTGTTGGTAGATTTCTTGGCTAATCTTCTTCTGCTGATCAATCTGACGCATTTCCACCAAGGCATAGCCCAAGCCTGCTTGAAAATAAGGGGTGGCGGTAAGCTCAACCAATACCGCTTGGCCATCAATGACTAACGTGACTTCATTGTCGGTAAACCCATGGCCAGAGTGTAACGTTTTTTGAATTAAGGCAAAGTTTAGCGAGGTGTGCTCGAGTAATTGATCGAAGCGTAATCCCGTTAGTCGTTTTACGCTTTGTGCCAATAGCTGTTCGGCTGCTGGATTGGCATAGCTAATCTTTAGGCTATCATCGAGCAAAAAAACAGCAGAAACGAGATGCTCTAAAACAGACTCGGCATGAGGGTATGGTTGCAAGGGATCACCTATTTTTCTTTGCATCATTTTGGTGCATTAGCTTAGAACGAATCGCGCCCAGCACCAGAAAACAAAGCTGAAAAGGTGAGCGAGATCTATCTAACTGATGCGCGGCGTAAATGTACGGTTATAATTTCTGATGATGCAATTATCTTGCCGTTTTTATCAATAAGTTGAACCTGTAAATTATGGCTACCACGATCAATGTTGGTGACAAGGAGTGTGGGACTTTGATGTTTTTCACCCACTGGGGTGCCGTCGATCAATAATTGTAAGGTTTGGCCATCGCCAAACTCTGGCTTAACATCAACACTCACGCTAATGTTACCGTTGTTGTCGTACAGGGTGCTGTCATGAACGGGTGAGGTAATACTGGTGCGGTATTGTGTTTTCGATTGCTCGGCCACTGGCTTACCAGCGGGCTTATTTTTGGCTGTTGTGGTGACGGGCGTCACTGGCACCTTGTGGCTGGGCGAGACTTGAATACTGACTTTCTCTGCGCCTGCGACTTTTTTGTCCGAATAATGGACCGTCCCATTTTTATCAACCCAGCGATAAACCGTATCGGTTTGTGAAGCGCTGAGGTTAAGCGTGCAAAATCCTAGCAACAAAAATAAGTATTTCATGAATGCATCCCTTCTAATGGAAGCACAGTTTCTCTGATGCACAAAAAGATGGCAAGCAGGTAGTTGATACAAATGTGACTAATACTTAAAAATAGTGCAGGGAATACAAAAAAACCCGCATAAAGCGGGTTTTGTTACGGATTATTGGCGTGTTACCAATCGATACCGGGAAATTATACTGAGTAGTATTTTTGGTATTCTAGTGGGTGTACTGCCATGTTGATTTCTTCGTGCTCTGCACCTTTAAGGCCGATGTAAGCATCGATGAAGTCATCAGAGAATACGCCGCCAGCAGTTAGGAACTCACGGTCAGCATCTAGCGCTTCTAGTGCTTCTTTTAGTGAGTAAGCAACTTGTGGAATTGCTTTTGCTTCTTCAGCTGGTAGATCGTATAGATCTTTATCCATTGCATCACCAGGGTGGATCTTGTTCTTGATACCGTCAAGGCCAGCCATTAGTAGCGCAGAGAACGCTAGGTATGGGTTAGCTGTTGGATCAGGGAAGCGAACTTCGATACGACGTGCTTTTGGTGAAGGTACCACTGGGATACGGATAGACGCACTACGGTTACGTGCTGAGTAAGCTAGCATTACAGGTGCTTCAAAGCCTGGTACTAAACGCTTGTACGAGTTAGTCGATGCGTTAGTGAAAGCGTTGATTGCACGAGCGTGCTTGATGATACCGCCGATGTAGTAAAGAGCCGTTTCAGATAGGCCGCCGTATAGGTCGCCAGAGAACAAGTTCTTACCATCTTTTTGTAGAGATTGGTGAACGTGCATACCGCTACCGTTGTCACCAACAAGTGGCTTAGGCATGAAAGTCGCTGTTTTACCGTAAGCGTGTGCTACGTTGTGAACAACATACTTGTAGATTTGGATTTCGTCCGCTTTTGGCACAAGTGTGTTAAAACGACAAGCAATTTCGTTTTGACCTGCTGTTGCTACTTCGTGGTGATGCGCTTCTACTACTAGGCCCATCTCTTCCATTACCAGACACATCGCTGAGCGGATGTCGTGAGAAGAGTCAACAGGTGCTACTGGGAAGTAACCGCCTTTCACGCCTGGACGGTGACCGATGTTACCGTCTTCGTATTCTTTACCTGTGTTCCAAGCTGCCTCTTTGTCATCTACTTGGTAGAATACGTGGCCCATTGAGTTGCCGAAACGTACGTCATCAAATAGGAAGAATTCTGGCTCAGGACCGATGAATACGTCATCAGCAATGCCTTCGCTACGCATGAAGTCTTCAGCACGACGAGCGATAGAGCGTGGGTCACGGTCGTAACCTTGCATTGTATCTGGCTCTAGGATGTCACAACGGATGTTAAGAGTTGTTTCGTCAGTGAACGGGTCGATAACAGCAGTAGATGCGTCTGGCATCATGACCATGTCTGATTTTTCAATGCCTTTCCAGCCTGCGATTGAAGAGCCGTCGAACATTTTACCTTCAGAGAAGAAATCTTCGTCGACTTGATGCGCAGGGATAGAGATGTGTTGCTCTTTACCACGAGTATCAGTGAAACGTAAATCAACGAATTTAACATCATGCTCTTTAAGTAGAGCTAAAACGCTTTGTGCGGACATGCTTTATAACCTCCGGTGTCATCAATATTGATGGCTTGTGTAAATAGACAAAATAAACTGGTTTTGCTTAATGCTAAAAGCGTGCCAAATTTGTCATCCCTTGCAAATAGGGCTTCAACGCAAATGTTGATGCCGAATCTTATTATCGATTGCCCTAACTTGGTGCAGTTATGGATCTTTGTGGTGCAAATCCCGTTACAATCAGTTAAGGCTGGTTATTAATAGCAGATGGGGCGCTTGTGAGCAATTATTCACCGCTTATGGTAGCGATAAATTATTTAAAAATTATGAAAGTAACGATCTGATGATAGCTTGTGTTGAAGGGGTATTTTTAACCTCAATAGTGTGACTTGCTGCTATATTTTTTGTTTATGCTTAATGGCTATCTTCTCAACTTGATGGGCCTGTAATGGGATGGTGAAATTTCCAGCAAATGCGGGGGTGATCGTTAGGTAATTTAACTAAGTGATGAAATGTGATCGCATTAAAACTATTTTATTTGACAATTGATCTATACAATAACGCCGAATTTTTATCCAAACCAATTTTGAGGCACTGAGCTGTGTTAGAAAAATTAAGAAATATTGCAATCATTGCGCACGTTGACCACGGTAAAACAACACTGGTTGATAAACTGCTGCAACAATCTGGCACACTAGTGAGCCGTGGTGACGCTGAAGAGCGTGTTATGGATTCTAACGATCTTGAAAAAGAGCGTGGTATTACCATCCTAGCTAAAAACACCGCGATTGAATGGAACGATTACCACATCAACATCGTAGATACTCCCGGACACGCCGACTTCGGTGGTGAGGTTGAACGTATTCTGTCTATGGTTGACTCGGTGTTATTATTGGTTGACGCAGCCGATGGCCCGATGCCACAAACGCGCTTCGTAACCCAAAAAGCCTTTGCTCAAGGCCTAAAGCCGATTGTTGTTATTAACAAGGTAGACAAGCCAAGCGCCCGTCCTGACTGGGTGATGGATCAGGTATTTGATTTATTTGATAACCTAGGTGCAACCGACGAGCAGTTGGATTTCCAAGTGGTTTACGCTTCTGCATTGAATGGTTTTGCCACGCTAGACGTGGACACCCCGTCTGACAACATGGAGCCTCTGTTCCAAGCTATCGTTGATAACGTAGCCGCGCCGGATGCCGACCCTGAAGGTCCATTCCAAATGCAAATTTCACAGCTAGACTACAACTCGTATGTGGGTGTAATCGGTGTTGGCCGTGTTTCTCGCGGTAAAGTGAAAGTAAACCAACAAGTCACGGTTATCGGCGCAGACGGTAAGAAGCGCAACGGTAAAGTGGGCCAAGTATTGGGTTACTTGGGTCTAGAGCGTCATGATGTTGAAGAAGCGCAGGCGGGCGACATCATCGCCGTGTCTGGTTTAGGTGAGCTAAAAATTTCTGATACCATCTGTGATCAAAATAATGTTGAAGCGCTACCACCCCTTTCGGTTGATGAGCCAACGGTAACCGTCACCTTCCAAGTAAACAATTCACCGTTTGCTGGCCAAGAAGGTAAATACGTTACTTCTCGTAACATTCTAGAGCGCCTAGAAAAAGAATTGGTACACAACGTAGCCCTACGTGTTGAAGAAACAGATGATCCGGATAAATTCCGCGTATCTGGCCGTGGTGAGCTTCACCTAGGTATCTTGATCGAAAACATGCGTCGTGAGGGCTACGAGCTTGCGGTTTCTCGCCCAGAGGTAATTACTCGCACGGTTGATGGTCAGTTAGAAGAACCTTACGAAACCGTGACTATCGACGTAGAAGAAGAGCACCAAGGTTCTATCATGGAGCAGCTTGGCCTACGTAAAGGCGAAATGACCGATATGTCGCCAGATGGTAAAGGTCGTATTCGTATGGACTTCATGATCCCAAGCCGTGGCTTGATCGGTTTCCAAACTGAATTCATGACCTTAACCTCTGGCTCTGGTTTGATTTACCACACCTTCTCTCACTACGGTCCACACAAAGGTGGCGTGATTGGTCAGCGTAAGAATGGTGTATTGATTGCTAACGCAACGGGTAAAGCCCTCACCAATGCACTATTTAACCTACAAGAGCGTGGCCGTATGATGGTTGAACACGGCACCGAGGTTTACGAAGGCATGGTTATCGGTATCCACAGCCGTGACAACGACCTAACCGTAAACGCTCTTAAAGGTAAGCAGCTAACCAACGTTCGTGCATCGGGTACCGATGAAGCGCAAGTATTAACGCCACCAATCAAGATGACTCTTGAGCAAGCGATGGAGTTTATCGATAACGATGAATTGGTTGAGGTCACCCCACAATCGATTCGTATTCGTAAGCGTTACTTGACTGAGAATGAGCGTAAGCGTATGTCTCGAGCCCCTAAAGATGCTTAATTAAGCTGATTTAGCCGCAAAAAAAAGCCAGCGATTAAGCTGGCTTTTTTTTCATTGGATTTTGGCTAAGCGGGTTTACGCTGCGCTAATTTGGTCTTTTGGTATTGTTTGGCTGAGTCGCTTATCTTGCCGCTATGGCCTGTTTCTAGCCACTTTTTAATTCGTCCAGCATCGCCCACCGGGGTGCGCTTACCGTACGAATCCAGCATGACCATAATGGTTTGCTTACCTTGTAGTTTTGTCACCATCACTAAGCAGCGTCCCGCTTCATTTAGAAAGCCGGTTTTACTCAGGCTCACATCCCATTTATCGCCTCTCACCAATACGTTGGTGTTGGTATAGCCCAACACGTAGCGTGGCTTGCTGAAATTCGCAGTATGCGTCGCTGTGGTGCTGTACTTGCGAATTAAGGGGTAATTATAAGCGGCGGCCACGAGGCGGCTTAAATCTCGCGCGGTTGAGCGATTCATGGGTGATAGGCCGGTGGCTTCAACAAATTGAGTGTGCTCCATGCCCAGCATCTTGGCTTTAGCGTTCATGGCTTTTACAAACGCGGTATACCCTCCGGGGTACGTAGCACCGAGGGCGGCTGCGGCCAAATTTTCCGATGACATTAAGGCTAAGCGTATGGCTTCACCTCGACTAATTTGTGAGCCAGTGCGGATCCTCGAATGGCCGTATTCAATCAGGGCGCGATGATTTTTGGTGAAGGTGATTTTTTCTTTTAATGATTGCCCTGAATCCAAAATCACCATGGCTGTCATGACTTTGGTAATGGACGCAATGGGCATCAACAGATCCGCATTTTTGGCCGCGATGGTTTTACCGGTTTTGTAATCGGCCACGTAAGCGCTGACCGATGCGAGTTGTAAATGCTTTTGACTTGGGGCGGCATGAGAATAGGTGGCAAATAAAGTAACGATGATAAAGCCGATAGCGAGTAGGTTGCGAAACAAGGGATGCGCCTCTGGAAATTAAAAATCAGAGCTTTTCATACTTCTCGCGTGCTGACAAGCATGGTGACCCCCAAGCTACCTCAACTTGGGGGGTGGCTCACTTCACCTACCCACATAGTGAAAGGTGGGTGACATTCACACTCGTATCATCTGCGTCTCTTTGTATGGTGGCCCCCAGCTGCATTAGTTTACTGGCTAGATTGTGATAGCCGCGGTCTAAATGATGGATTTGCCTGACTTCAGTGGTGCCATTCGCCACCAGTCCGGCTAATACGAGAGCAGCGCCTGCGCGTAGGTCAGAGGCGTTGACCGGTGCGCCAGATAAGCTTGTGCTGCCGATAATATAAGCGCTGTTACCTTTGACCCGGATGTTGGCCCCCAGGCGATTAAGCTCATCAACATGTTGAAAGCGATCGGGGTAGATATGGTCGGTGATCTGAGTAATGCCCGGCAAACTGGCGCACAAGGCCATCCACTGCGGTGCTAAATCCGTTGCAAATTGTGGATATGGCCCTGTTTTAATGGACATGGGTCGCAACCCTTGGCGTTGAGCGTCAAGGGTTATCGAGTCTTGGTCATATTGGATATCGGCGCCGCAGTCACTTAGCTTAGTGAGTAATGCGGTTAAATGCGCTGGAATAACCTGGTTTAGGCGAACGCGGCCTCGAGTCATGGCGGCGGCGATCAAATAGGTGCCAGCCTCGATACGATCTGGGATCGCGTTGATTTCAGTGGGCGCAAGTTGATCAACACCTGCAATACATAAGGTTGTGGTACCTTTGCCAAAAATGTTCGCTCCCATGGCATTGAGCTGGTCAATCAGGTTATCAATTTCGGGTTCAATAGCCGCATTGAATAAACGTGTGGTGCCCTCGGCCAATACCGATGCCAGTAGCATATTAACGGTGGCGCCCACTGATGAGGTGGAAAAAGTAAAATCGACGCCTTTTAATTTCCCTGCGTAGGCGTGAATATTGCCATGGGTTAGCTCAACCTTAGCAGCCAGTGCTTGCATGCCTGCTAAGTGAAGATCGACTGGCCTTGGCCCCCATGCGCAGCCGCCCGGTAAAGCAACATTCGCTCGACCATATCGGGCTAACAAGGGCCCCAGCACATAAATAGAAGCGCGCATTTTGGTCACTAAATGATAAGGGGCTTGGTGGCCATGGCAAGCCTGAGTGTCGATGGTTAAACGGGATCCTTGGTGATCAACCTTAGCGCCTAGGTAACGCATTACCTGCGCCATGGTCGCGACATCATCCAGTTGTGGCACATTATTTATGATGGATTTGCCCTTACATAACAAAGTGGCGGCCATCAAAGGTAATACCGCATTTTTGGCGCCACTAATATCGATTTGGCCTTGTAAGGGGGGCTGGGCTGACACTTGATAATAATCATTCATGTTGTTGGCTCTGGGTTAGTGAACATGTTGATCAGTAAAACAAATAATGTGGGCAATATCGGGGAGCAAAAATGGCAGATTATGGCAAGCAAGCGTCAAATACGGATGAGCGAGGTATGTGGCTACTAAAATTACATTAGGATTGAATGAGGCGAACGAATGCATACGAGCATTATCTCTGCCCGCATGGGGGTGTTTTATTTGACTACTAAAATTATATTAGGATTGAATGAGGCGAACGAATGCATACGAGCAGTATCTCTGCCCGCATGGGGGTGTTTTATTTGGCTACTAAAATTGCATTAGGATTGAATAATGATAAAGAGTGAATGCGAGCAGTATCACTGCCCGCATGGAGTGGTTTTAAATGGCGGCCCAAACTAGATCGTTAGCATTAAGGTTGGTTGTTGTTGTGGTTTGTTCAAAGTTACCATCGTTATCTTCGTCAAGAGACAGTACATAGCTACCGCCTTGTTGCTCAACCTTTAATGTACTTGCTTCGCCAGTGAGTAACAGGCTGGCACCTGATGTTGATAGATTAACGCTACCATAGTCACTATGGGTCAAGGTGCCACTCGCTTGATCTGGCAATAAGCTATTACCATTAAAGCTCATTTGCAGATTGTTCGAGCTAATGCTAATCCCGCTTGGATTATGTTGGCGTACTAAGTTTTGTACGCTAGTTATACCAGCATCGCCAAATAAGCTAAGACGGATAGTGCCACTAATGGTGTCATCCATTGCTTGGTAATTATTGAGTGCACTGGCCGCCATTTTCATATTAAAGGCATCATAGCTAATGAGCATGCCCTTAGTGATATCGATGCCGTTCACGCTAAATCCACCATCAAAGGAAAGCTCACTGGATAATTCACAGTGACTAAACGAGAACTTACCGCTAGTTTCGTTGGCCATATCATAATTAAGAGTACCTCCGCCGGGGCAGTCTTCGCTACCTGAAAGCAGGCTAGCTCTAGCCGCTCCACGAGGTGAAATCTGATCTGAGATAAGATTGACCATATTTGATGAACTATTACCTATGCTGCTATTGCTCAGTACCGCTTGGGTTAATTCTGATGCGTTATTGGTCGTGATATTCGCTTGGGAGCTTGGGATTTCAGCAACGTCACCATTGCTCTCGGTACTAGAAGAACCACTACTGCCACCACAAGCCGTTAAGGTTACGAGAGGAAGCGCTAGACAAATTAACGATTTCTTTAAGTAATACATAATGTTCTCAAGTTACTGGGAAAATGCCATTATACTTAACCCAAGCACGCCATCTATGATGTAATACGGTGTTTTTGTGCTAATTATTTGATGTTTTTTGTATTTGTGATCGGGTTAAGGTGGGGTCATGTCAACAGGGAAGCTGCATTACCAACAGCAATTCATGGCTTTAGGCCGCCATGCCTTGGCATTTGCCATTCATGTTTATCATCGTGCCAGTGAAGACAGGGTGAAAGTGACCGCCGGATATCTAGCTTATGTCACTTTATTGTCTTTGGTGCCCATGCTTGCTGTGGTGTTTGCCGTCATGTCGGCATTTCCTGTGTTTCAAGAGATGCAGGTGCTGATTGAGGATTTTGTCTACGCTAATTTTGTGCCCGCCGCCGGTGAAGCCGTGAGAGAAAACCTCACTGGCTTTATTGCTAACACCAATAAAATGACTGCAATGGGGATCACCGCCCTGATGTTTGTGGCCTTGCTGTTGATTTCGGCTATCGACCAAAATCTAAACCACATTTGGCGGGTGAAGAAAAAACGTAACATGGCGAGCGCCTTTGCCATGTATTGGATGGTGTTGACCTTAGGCCCCGTGATTGCGGGAGCCAGTATCGCAATGAGCTCTTATGTGGTGTCGATGAATTTTATCACTGACCCTGATTTAAAAACCCATGGTCAAAAGATGCTTGCCTTACTGCCTTTGGCCATTTCTACCTTAATGTTTCTTGGCATGTATACCTTAGTACCCAACACGCGTGTGAAGATCCGCCATGCGATTGTGGGAGCCGTGGTGGCGGCTATCTTGTTTGAGTTATCAAAAAAAGGCTTTGCTTTTTACATTACTCAGTTTCCTTCTTACCAAGCCATTTATGGTGCGCTGGCCACCATCCCCATTTTGTTTGTTTGGGTATATTTAAGTTGGATTATCGTGTTAGTTGGCGCTGAGCTAACCGCAGCGTTAGGCGATTATCCGGGACTGAGTGTATTGACCCAGCTGGATCACAAACATCAAGGCTTAACCTCGCCATCAGAACCGCAGGAAAAATTATGAAAACCCTTTATCCAACCATAGTGACCTACGCAGAGCACCAATTACCCGTCAGTGACTTACACACCTTATATGTAGAAGAGTCGGGCAATCGTCAGGGGATCCCTGTGTTATTTATTCATGGCGGGCCTGGCTCGGGCAGCAGTGCTGATAGTCGCCGTTTTTTCGACCCTGAAATTTATCGCATTGTGGTATTTGACCAGCGTGGTTGTGGCCGTTCGACTCCCCATGCCAGTTTAATCGATAACAACAGTCAAGCTTTGGTCGCCGATATGGAAAAAATTCGCGATTATTTGGGCATCGACGCTTGGTTATTATTTGGCGGCTCTTGGGGCAGTACTTTAGCCTTATTGTACGCGCAAGCTTATCCTGAGCGTGTTACCGGCATGATTTTACGAGGTATTTTTCTATCTAGACCGCAAGACTTTGACTGGTTATATCAAGGTGATGGCGGTGCGGCGCAAGTATTTCCTGACTATTACCAAGAGTTTGCCACTCCCCTTGGCCACGAATTGGCCGCGCAAGATAGGTTAGGCCAATACCATGCGTTGCTGACTTCCGACAACGAGCTCGAGCGATTGGCGGCAGCTAAGGCTTGGTGTATCTGGGAAGGGCGTATTAGTACTTTACATGCTAAAGAAGATGTTACCGAGACTTATGGCGAGCCTCACCTAGCCTTATCGATGGCACGTATTTCGGCTCACTACTTTGTTAATCAAAGCTTTATAGAAACCCCCATCTTACAAAACATGGCCAAGATAGCGCATTTACCTGCCATGATAATTCATGGTCGTTATGACATGGTGTGTAAGCTTGAAAACGCCACTAGCCTTGTGGCTAATTGGCCTACGGCTCAGCTGCAAATTGTGCCAAACGCTGGTCATAGTGCAATGGAGCAAGGTATGATTGATGCTCTGTGTAAAGCAACTTCTAGCATGGCAAAAATTATTTATGATCGCTCTCATTCAAAGGGTTAGCAGCGCAAGTGTCACAGTGGAACAACAAGTGACGGGCGCCATTGACCAAGGTTTACTGATCTTACTTGGTGTCGAAAAAGGCGACGACCAAGCTAAAGCCAAGCGCCTGTGTGAAAAGGTGTTGGCCTATCGTGTGTTTAGCGATGAGCAAGGTAAGATGAATTTAAACGTGGCGCAAGTTGGCGGCAGTGTGCTGGTGGTATCGCAATTTACCCTTGCTGCCGACACCAAAAAAGGCACCCGTGCGGGCTTTTCTCGTGGCGCGGATCCGCAAGAGGCTGAGCAATTGTATGATTACTTTACAAGGTGTTGCAAAAACGCGGGAGTGAACACTCAAAATGGGGTGTTTGCTGCTGATATGCAAGTTCAACTCACCAATGATGGCCCGGTGACTTTTTGGCTGCAGGTATAAGCTTGTCAGGGGACCAGTTTTTGTAACAAGGGCAGTTTGGCTAACATCATGCTACTAAGGAGCGAGAGCAAAACGACTATCAGCGTCAGTAACGGGATGGCCAGCCAATTACTCGCAAACCAGGTGTAATATCCCGCTTCGATATTGCGTATTGGAATTAAAAACAGGGGATGAATTAAGTAAATGCCGAAGCTATAACGGGCGACCAGGCTGATCCCCTGCCTCAACTTACCTGCGATCATATCGGCATAAGCCTGAGCTAAGACAAACACCATTGCGGCAATAATGGCCGTATTAAAGCTCTTATAACCCATAAAGAAGATGGCGTATCGACCGTGCTCGTGACTAAGCTGCCAAGTACCCACCAGATTAAATACCAGCATTGCCCCCCCTGCCCAAAACCATAAGGGCAGGTCATCGCGGTTATTTCGATTGATTAAATACCAGCCCAGCACTAAATAGCCACTGTAAAGCAGCAAAGGTTGGCGCAGCACAGTGTCCACTTCCAGCCAATGGAGTAGCGTTAGAGCAAACCAAGCGTACAGTAAGAATTTAATTCTTTGTTCAGCCATTTGCCTGAGCACAGGGGCCAGCAAGGGAATGACAAAGTACATTGGGATGAATGAATAAAAGAACCAAAGGTGGTACCAAGTCGGATGATTGTTGGCTTGGCTTAAGAGGGTGCGAGTTTGCTCCCAGTGCCAACCCGTGGTATCCATGCCACCTATCATGGCGTAGATCAGGCTCCATATGACAAAAGGTAACAGCACTTTAACTACGCGGCGCTTAATGTAATGGTGGCAATCAAATGGTGATTGGGCCGTGATCTGATGGGTGATAAGCAAGGCGCCACTGATCATAAAAAATACCGGCACCGCCCAACGTAACAGGCCGTTATAACTGACAGCCGCGAGCCATTGGTTTTCATCAACTATGCCAAATTGCTCACGCCAAGGCCCGAGCACATGAATGGCCACAACGGCGATGGCGGCAATACAGCGCAAAAAATCAATAAAAAATAGGTTCGACTTGCTTGATGGCGCCATCGTTAACTCAATGCTAATCCGTTAGCGTGACAGTATATCAACAATTTCACGGGTATTTTTAATCACCTTAATGGTGTCGTTGTCTATGTCGATCCATTCATATTTATCATTTTTGTTGCCTGGGCGCTTGTGTCCGAAACGGTAAATATCCCAATCTAGGATATCACCTCGGCGTAGCTTTTTTTTCCAGCCGGGCGGTAGTTCTCCCCCTCTATCTACTTTTTTCTCAAGGCCTGGGGGCAAGACCTTTTGCTGTTTGTCATGCTTGTCGTTTTTGGCATGTACTTGCCCTGCCAGCAGCAAACTGCCAACAAAGAAGAGGACTAAACGGGTTAATAAGGATTTGTGAATAGCGACCATGGCTAACTCCAATCAGTAGGGGTGACTTAATTGTAAACCAAAGCGTCAAAAACTCGCTTAGGTCTTTACGTTAAATTGCACAGTCAGCGCTTGAGCTGGGGTTGATTTACGTTAACATGAAGGCTGGTCACTAATTTGAGGTTTACTTGATGAGATTCGTGTTAGCACCTAGCCGTTTTCTGCTGTTATGTTGCTGTTTATTGATTGCGCCATTACAGGCGCAGATTATTACCAGCCCCAATGATGATCGCGATTATAAGGTCATCACCTTAGATAACCAATTAGAGGTGTTGTTGGTATCTGACCCGAGTGCCAAAAACAGCGCTGCCACCATCGCCGTTCCTGTTGGTAGTATGCATAATCCCGACACTCAACTGGGCTTAGCCCACTATCTCGAGCACATGCTGTTTTTGGGCTCTGAGCGTTACCCTGAAATTAATGATTACAGTAAGTTTATGCGGTTAAATGGCGGCTATACCAACGCCTATACCGCTCAAGATCGCACCGTCTATGGTTTTGAAGTGAATGACAAGGTTTATGGTGAGGCACTTGATCGTTTAGGCGATGTCATGCGAGCACCGCTATTGGATGAGCACTATGCCGACAAAGAGCGCAGCACGGTCAATGCTGAGCAGCAGACTTATAAAGGTCATGATGGTCGCAAGTTATACGCCCTTGAGCGATTTACCCTTAACCCTGACCATCCCATGTCACGCTTTAGTACGGGCGATTTGGAAACCTTAAAAGATAAGCCCGGCAGTAAGTTACAAGACGAACTGGTGACCTTTTTTAATGCTTACTACAGCGCTAATTTAATGAAGGCGGTGCTGTATGGGCCGCGAGATCTAGCCACTCAAGAGCAGTTAGCCAAACAGTATTTAACTCAGATCCCCAATCGAGATGCGAAAACGCCTTTGATCCTCGCGCCCTTGGTGACCGAAAAAGAGCTGGCGATCGAGGCAAGCCTCAAACCAAGCTCTGACATCAAGGTATTAAAAATGAGCTTTGTTATGCCCAGCTTTGCCGAGTTTTACCCCTACAAACCGGGCATTTTTGTTTCGCGTATTTTAGGCTCAGATCGCAGCGGCACCTTGTCCGATTATCTGCAGCAAGCGGGCTTAATTGAGTCGTTAATGGCGGGCTTTGATGCCCGTTATAGCCCTACTGACAGTAGCATGACGGTTCAATTTCAGCTGACCGATGCTGGGGTACGCCAGCAAGATAAGATCATTGCGGCCACGTTTGCCTACATTGAGTTAATCAAGCAAACCGGTGTTACCCAAGCACAATATCAAGCCTTGGAGCAAAGTCTCACCAACAGTTTTGCGTATCTACCAAAAAAAGGCGGATTTAGTTACAGCATGGTGCTGGTGGCCAATATGCTCAGTTTGCCCACTGAAGAAGTGATCTCTGCGCCGTTTCGCCTTGATGGGTTTAATCCTGAACTCGTCAAGCAAACATTGAGCTACCTCACGCCCGAGCGAGTGCGACTCTTTGTGGCTCACCCTGAAGTCGTGGGTGACAAGGTGTTGTATTCCTATGGTGATAGCTATCGTGTTGCCCCTATTAGCGCAAGCCGAATGAAACAATGGCAGCAGCAATTACCTGTGTTGACTAAAGCCATGCATTTACCCGAAGGTAACCGCTGGTTGCCGGAAGACAAATCCATCGTAAAGCCTGAACATCAGCAACAAGCAGTAGAATTAGTTAAGCAACCGGGTTTGTCATTGTGGTTTAAGCAAAGTGCGTTCTTCCAAGAGCCAAAGGGCAGCATTGCCGTAGAGCTCAATAATGATTTATTGGATCGCAGTGCGCAGCAACGTATTACAGGGGCCTTGCTCAATGAGATCCTAGCCAAGCAGCTGGTTGGGTTAAGTTATGAAGCGGGTGAGGCGAATTTATCCTTGTCGGTCACAACCAGCAATGGCTTGTTATTCACGACGGGGGGCTTTAGCGATAAGCAAAGTGAACTCATGCTGACTCTGCTTGATACGGTGAAATCGGCGAAATTTAGTCAGCAAGCGTTAGATTTGGCGAAAGTAGAAATTCGCCGTTTAATCGAAAACAAGCTGAAAGATCAAAGTATGTCGCTGGCATTTGCTGAGTTTCGTAATCTGGTGCGTTTACCCTCGTGGTCAGACCAAACCTTACTGACTGAGTTAGATAAGGTGAGCTTAGCTCAGTTAACCCAATTGCGTGATGACATGTTTAGCCAAAGCGCACTGCGTATGCTAGTGACGGGTAACTTTACCAGTAAGCAAGCTATCGCCTTGCAACAGCAAGTCGTTAAACGTGCCCCGATTGCTAAACCAGACTTTTATAAGCTGACACGCATTACGCCGCAGCCAAACCAGCGTTTAGCCTGGTCATTGGCCAGTGAAATGGGCGATGCTGCTTTGGCATATATTTTTATCTCGACCAAGGCCGGTGAAGCGGGGCAAGTGCAAGCTGAATTACTCAATAAAATTGCCTACTCGGACTTTTATGATTTGATCCGCACTCAAGATCAATTGTCTTATTCCCCTTTTACCTTGAGCTTCCCTGTGGATGACTATGCCGCCTTTGGTTTGTTTACCCAAAGCCCAGAGCAGGGGCCTAAGCATTTAAAACAGCGTTATGACTTCTTTATTCAACAATTTGCTAAAAAGTTGGCTGACTATGATCAAGGCGAATTTGCCAAAATCAAACAAGCGCACATCGCCAACTACCAGAAAAAACCAAGTAATCTTGGTGAAGAGTTTGGCTATATTCAAGGACAATGGGATGACCAAAAGGCCGATTTGAATACCAAGGCTAAACGTATAGCTTTGATCGAGCAGACGACGTTGAAACAAGTGCAAGACTTGTATCAAAGTATGGTGCTGGGTAAAGATAATGAGCAGTTCTTAATTCAAGTGAGAGGCAGTCAATTTGTTGAATCACCTTTGGCTGAGTTAACTGGCTCAACTAAGGTAACGGATCTCGATAAGTGGCAGCAAAGCCGCCATTCTCAGTAGAAGTATTGAATCGAGAGACTAAAAAGGCGCTTTATCGGCGCCTTTTTAATGTCCATATTAAGAGGATATTGACCGTTCAATCACATCGTTCAGGTAGTCGCTAAATTGATGGCCATGGTTAGCCAGCATTTGTGGGAACATGGACGTTTTGGTCATGCCTGGAAATGTATTGATTTCATTGAGTAAGATCTCGCCTTGCTCGGTTAAGAAAAAATCAATGCGTGATAGATGCTGTAATTTCAATCCTTTAAACGCTGCGACGGCGTAGGCTTGCATTTGCGCGATTTGCTCCGGGCTGAGATTTTGTGCTTCGACCTGAGTTAGCGAATGGCTGTCGGCGGCGTACTTTTCTTCATAGGTATAAAAGGTATTGTCTGGGCAGATGATCTCGCTAGGGACGGTTGCGATCACTTCTCCTTGATACTCGTAAGCGGCGATTTCGAGCTCGCGAGCTTGTACGGTTTTTTCAACTAAGACATAGTCGGAATAGCTAAAGGCGTCGGTGAGCTTAGCGCCAATGTCGGCCCTGTCGCGTACCAGATAACAGCCCACCGATGAGCCTTGTGATGCCGCCTTGATAAACACGCTGCCCCAATTATCGAATGCTTGCTGAACTTGCGCTAAGGTCGCGTCATTAAGTTCGGTGATAAATAATGACGGGGTGTTGGGGATGCCTAAAGCATCAAACCACATTTTTGAGCTGATCTTATTAAAACATAAGGTATTGGCTTCGGGGCCGCAGCCCATATAGGGCAGTTTTATCATTTCAAAAAAGGATTGAATGGTGCCCGTTTCACCCGGATAGCCATGAATGCAGGGAATCGCAAAATCCATTACATGGCGGATGGGGTCAGCGTCAGTATTGACCGTTAAGCATTTCTGCATATCTAGCTGGCAAAGCTGTTGTTGATCATTAAGCCATTGGCCTGTTTTGCTTATTGTAATGCGATGAAGGCGGATATGTTCGTGTTGCGAGAGTTGCTGCGCGATAAAATCGGCTGAACGTAACGACACTTCGTGCTCAGCACTTTCGCCGCCACAAAGTAGCAGAATGTTTAATATATCCATGGTGGTCCTCTTCACTTATATCACAACATATGGTGCAGGATTCTACCTGTCGTTATGCGCGCTGGCTAGCAAGGATATGTCAGAATATATCCATGGGAGTCCTCTATCACTTCTACCACTTCTATCACAACATAGGGTGCAGGATTCTACCTGTCGTTATGCGCGCTGGCTAGCAAGGATATGTCAGAATATATCCATGGGAGTCCTCTATCACTTCTATCACAACATAGGGTGCAGGATTCTACCTGTCGTTATTCGGGCTGGTTAGCAAGGATATGTCAGCAAGAGAGACAATTGGGTAAGTTTGTTAGGAGAAAACGCTTTTTTACGGTAAATTTAATTGCCTTAATCAAGGATGAATGCAATGACTGCTCGCTGGAAGCAAAACTCGGCTTATCTGTTATCGGTGACCATGTTACTGATGACCTTAGCTGCTTCCGGATCCGCCTCGGGGAGTGGGGCGGGTGTGTTAGTGTGTGCTCAGGCCGGCTTCTACAGTATTAGCTTGGCTGAAGATGGCTCAAGTCAAACCAGCCGTTATTGTGCCCTGTGTTTGGTGGCTAATTTTGTCTTTGATAATTTACCCCAATTGACTTTTGGTGAGAGGTTGGCTGCTTCTTACCTGTTGCGACAACATTTGGCTGTGTTGTCGCTCGCTGTCCCATTATATTTTGTCAAACCCCTGACCCGTGCCCCCCCGTCTCATTCAGCCCTCTAGCGACCTTTTCGCCATGAGGGATACGGAAAATTGAGCGCCGGTGAGGGTGGCCCCCTTGCCGGTTGTGATCATCCTGTTAGTGCTATCTATTTGCTTGATCTGTCTTGATTTTGATAGGGGAAAAACCATTGCCGACAACCAATGCCTTGCCTAAACGCCGATAAATTCTTGCTCAAATCAAACATCTCCAGATATGTCGGTTAAAAATAGATCTTACTTGGTGCAAATTATACAATGTCCGCATCAATGAGCCTTTGAGCTCTGCTCTCAGCTAAGGCTTATACCTATTGCCGATGGAGATACCAAAATGCATTGTCACCGCGTAAACGAAGTCATTGAATTATTACAGCCCTACTGGCTAAAACATGCCGAACTAAGCTTAGTGGAGGTATTGGCTCAGCTTGCCAAAGAAGCGGGCCATGAAGGTGAGCTCAGTCAGGTGCCTGATGACTTGATTATTTACCATCTAAAAATGCGAGAGACGCCTGAAGGCGACATGATCCCAGGCATCAAAAAAGACTGTGAAGATGACTTTAAAACTGCGCTGCTAAAAGCACGGGGTTTAGTGAAATAAGAACAAATCGAAGGGCAGCTTCCAAAATAATTATTATCTGCCCTATGGGTGAGCAAATGTGTGGCAAGTGAGGGAAGAGTGATGGATCGAAAGATTGATGTAAAAGACGTCACCGCAACAAAAAAAGCAGGACGTAAAACCGGTAAGGCCAGTGTCGACCGATTTGATCCCAGTAGTACCATCTATGTGCGTAGTGTGACTGGGGTTTATCAGAGACTGCGTAAGTTTATGGGTTGGTTTCTGCTGTTATTGTTTATTGCGTTGCCGTTGATCCCGTGGAACGGCCATCAAGCTGTGTTGCTGGATATTGAACATAATCGCTATCACATCTTTAACTTGACCATCTTTCCTCAAGATCTGACCTTGTTGGCTTGGATCTTTATTATTGCCGCCTTTGCCTTGTTCTTTTTTACCACTTACCTAGGCCGTGTTTGGTGTGGTTACACCTGTCCACAAACAGTTTGGACCTTTATTTTTATTTGGTTTGAGGAGTTGTTTGAAGGTAAGGCCAACAAGCGTAAAAGATTGGATGAATCGCCATGGGATGCCAATAAGTTATGGCGAAAAACCGCCAAACATGCCAGTTGGTGGGTGGTGTCGCTATTAACTGGGCTCGCCTTTGCCAGTTATTTTGTACCGGTGAAGGAGCTGTATGTTTCTTTTTTTACCTTCAGTTCAAGTTTTGCTCTGACATTCTGGGTATTGTTTTTTGCCACTTGTACATACATTAATGCGGGTTGGATGCGCGCCATTGTCTGTACGCATATGTGTCCTTATGCCCGCTTTCAGTCGTCGATGTTTGATAAAGATACCTTTATTGTTGGTTACGATGCCAAACGTGGTGAAAATCGCGGCCCGCGTTCACGCAAAGCCGACCCGAAAGAGCTTGGTTTAGGCGACTGTATTGACTGTGATTTATGTGTGCAGGTGTGCCCAACTGGCATCGATATTCGTGATGGTTTGCAGTATGAATGTATTAACTGTGGCGCTTGTATTGATGCCTGTGATCAAACCATGGAGCGCATGGGCTATGCCAAAGGCCTGATTTCATATACCACGGAGCATAAGTTAAAAGGCGAAAAAACCGATGTCATCAGACCTAAAATTATCGGTTACGGTGTGGTGCTGGCCATTATGTGTGGCTTGTTTGTGTGGAATTTGCTGACCATCAAATCCATTGGTTTTGAAGTATTGCGCGACCGTAATGCCTTGTATCGGGTGACCGATGAAGGCTTAGTGGAAAATGCCTACACTTTTAAAATTATCAACAAAACCATGCTGCCACAGCAATATAGTTTGTCGGTGTCTGGTTTACCTGCACCTGTATGGTCTGGGCCAAGCGATATCTCGGTCGCACCGGGTGAAGTGTTTACGCAGCCTATTAGTATCGCGGTGGACCCTTATGAGTTAGAAAAGTCGATTCAGGTGATCCAATTTAAAGTCCAAGATAGCGACAGTGATGAGTTCATCGAACAAGAAAGTCGCTTTTTCAGTGAGAGCCGTTAATGACCACGAATATGGATTTTGCTTACGCCAATTTGACGCCTGATTTGGTGTTAGATGCCATCGAAGCGGTGGGCATTTATCCTGAATCTGGGCTGTTGCCCCTGAATTCCTATGAAAACCGAGTTTATCAGTTTCGCGGTGAGGGGGTCAGCCGCTATGTGGTTAAGTTTTATCGTCCGCAGCGCTGGTCGGCCGAGCAAATTCAAGAAGAGCATGATTTTAGCTTTGAATTAGCCGAGCAGGAGATCCCTGTGGTGGCGCCAATGCGTTTTAATGGTGAGAGCTTACTCCATTACCAAGGCTTTTATTACGCGATTTTTCCGAGTGCGGGTGGGCGTGAGTTTGAGGTCGACAACCTTGACCAATTGGAATGGGTTGGTCGCTTTTTGGGGCGGGCTCACCAATTGGCCAAGGCTAAGCCATTTCAACATCGTCCGACTATCGATCTGGCGAGCTATTTACATGAGCCTAAGGCGGTGTTAAAGCAGTCGGGTTTTATACCAGACTATCTTCAAGATGCGTTTTTCACTGTGTTAGATCAGGTGGTTGCAGCCTGTGAGGCACAATATCGCCCTAACCAGTTGTTACGTTTACATGGTGATTGTCATCCTGGCAATATTTTGTGGCGTGATGAGCCGATTTTTGTCGATCTCGATGACTGCCGAATGGGGCCTGCGATCCAAGACTTATGGATGTTATTGTCGGGCTCACGCCAAGAACAGCAATTACAACTGGATGTTATTTTGGAAGGGTACAGCGAGTTCTGCGACTTTAATCACGATGAATTATCGTTAATAGAGCCGCTGCGTGCTATGCGAATGGTGCATTATATGGCATGGTTAGCCAAACGCTGGCAAGATCCCGCTTTTCCTCATAACTTTCCTTGGTTTAATACGCCGCGTTACTGGGAAGAGCAGGTCTTGGCATTGAAAGAACAATTGGCACAGTTGGCTGAGCCTCCCCTTAGCCTAATGCCTGAATACTAAAATCTATCACGGAAGATCTGATAAGGAAGCACAATGAAAAAATATCTTTTGATGTTGGCTGCGATGGTGTTACTGCCTTTGGCAGCACAAGCCGCTAAATATGAAGAAGGCACTCATTACGAAATCGTCAAACAAATAGGCACCAAACAACCAGAGGCCATCGAGTTTTTCTCCTATTTTTGCCCCCATTGTTACAAGTTCTCGCCATTTATGGAGCAGTTAAAAAAACGCGCGCCAGAAGGGGTGAAGTTTAAGAAAAACCACGTCGAATTTCTTGGCGACACTATGGGCCCTGAGATGGCGCGTGCTTTCGCCGTTGCTGAATTGCTAAAAGTGGAACCAGAATTATCGAGCGCCATGTTTGCTGCTATCCATGATCAGCGCAAACCAATGACCAATCGTGATGATATTAAGGCGGTGTTTGCTGAGATTGGTGTTGACGAGGCCAAATTTGATTCGGCGGCCAATAGCTTCCCAGTTAATGGCATGCTCAAACAAATGCAACGTAACACCGAAACCTTCAAAATTCGTGGTACACCGGCTGTGGTCGTTAATGGTAAATATCTGATTAACCCAAGCTCTGTACGCAGTATTGACGAATATTCTGCGTTGCTAAACTACCTACTTACCCAAGTGGAGAAATAGTCACCTAAGATAACCCTATTTGAAGCTTGTTTTAAAACGCACACGTTGAACCACAGCGGTGCGTTTTTTTTGCTCGCTCTTTTTCCTGTTAGCAAGCGTTAATAAACTAAGTTGATAGTGATATGGGATGCTGGCTCATCTACCTCGAACGCGGCTTCTGCAAAAGGCGGCGGACCAAAGTTGGCTTCGGCGTCATTGCTGAACCCGTATCCCTCTGTGGGTATACCGAGAAAATTAGTGCCTAACTTTTCGTCTTGATCTTGATCGTGCATGATGGCGATGGCGTAAGTGCCCATCGGGATATCGCTGAAGGTGGCGCTGGCATTGGGTGGGGTAAACTCGGTCACGATGAGGCTTTGCATCGCCGGCGCAGCGGGGAATTTTTCTCCCTTATCAAACAGAGCCAGTCGTATATCTCCTTGGCTATTGGCAATGTTATTGATTGTGACTGTGATATTGGCAGCAAAGACATTGCCGGTAAACAGTAAGGTGAGAAGTAGCAGCCTGCCCATATGGACTCCCATTGTTCTATGGTCTGGTTGAAAATACATTGGGTTTTACAGGGTTATTTTGCCACTGTTGGGCTGAGTGGGCCCCATAAAGCTTGATGATTTATTGTGTTTTGTGATTTCAGGAATGATTTTCTTCGGTGGAACGGTCGTTGCTGTGTGCAGTATAAGACATGTGTTTAAATTAATCTTAGCTTGCTGCGCAAGAGTCAGATTGCGATATGGGTGAGTAAAATAAGCATGCTTGGATGGATAAAAAAAATCCTTTTCCGGTGAATGGGCCTACACCGGAAAAGGGCTCCTGGGATCAATAAGGGAGCAAAGTATAGCGGTGAGGCTAGTGCCTCACGAAAAGCTATTTGGTTTTATGGCCAAGGCCTTTGTTCATGGCGCGTAGGAGGGTACCGTCATCTTGCGTAATTTCCCAAGAGAAGATGCCGCCGTAGCCTTGGTCAACAACGAATTTACCTTTGGCTTCGATTGAACGAGGGTCATCAAAGCTGATAAATGCGCCGGTATTCTTGTTATAAACGTAAGCCGCTTCCGCTTCTTCGTCATAACCGTATTGGTAACCGTTTTGGTCAACAAATTTATTCATGATTTCTTTGTAAGAAAAGTATCCCGCTTCGCCTGTATCACTGGCGTGCGCTTTACCCTCTGTGCCGCTTTCTGGGAACTTAGCTTGGTCTTCCCACTTAGCACCTTCCCAACCACGGCCGTAGAAGGCTGCACCTACGACGAGCTTGTTCTTAGGAACGCCCGCATTTTCTAGGGTTTTAAGCATGGTATCGACGCCCATTCCCCATAAGGTGTCTTTCGTTGAGTGTAGGTTAGTTAAGTGGCCTACCTGTGGACCCCAACCGCCAAAGAAGTCATAAGTCATGGCGTAAACGTGGTCCATGTATTTTTGTGCTTCGGCAAAGTCGATGTTAGCAACTTTACTTGGGGTGCCGTTCACTGCGGCAGAAAGCTCGTATTTACGGCCGGTTTTTTCGCTTAACTTATCCAGTTCAGCGCGTAGCTCTTTCATGAGCAGGGTAAATACTTCACGTTCGTGGGCTTTTTCTTCTTCGGTCAGAGAATTACCACGCCAGCTGACGTGTGAGTTATCTTCACCGCCAGGGTATTCCCAGTCGATATCGATACCACCAAAGAAGTCGTACTTAGCAATTAGCTCAACCGCTGTCTTAACAAAGGTTTTACGGCCTTCTTCTGATTTTGCCATGGCGCGGAAAGGCTCCGACATGGTCCAACCACCGAATGAAGGCAAAATGACGAGATCTGGGTTTTGCTGGTGGATCTTTTTAAGCTCACCGAAGTGGCCATAGTATTCTTGTTTTTCCGGTTTCTTATCAAAGCGAACATCAAGTGCAGCTTCGGTATCAACTATGGTCGCGGTGAAAGGTTCTTTACCTTTACAGTTTTCCTCAAGCATTTTTTTGAGGCCGTCGTTGACATAGTTATGAGGTGCACACATAGAAAGGAAAGCATAGATAACGTGAGTTAAATTCTTAACCGGAATATTGCGAACGGTGTAAACGTCACCTTGGAGGCGCCAATCGGGGAAATAACTTGCAACCACTTTGCCTGACGTGTTCGGCGTTACTTTATAAGGCTTCGCTTTTGGAGCTTGTACATAACGATGGTTTTCTGAACTTTCTGCTAAAGCTGGAGCAGCGGTTGCAGCAACCAGTAAGCTGGTTAATAACGAAAGTTTAAATTTGTTCATTATTCCCTTCCCTTCTAATCCGAGTACCAAGTGGGTTCTCGTGGTCCGTTGTCGTGGTAGAAACATGTTGTCAGAGTTAGCCAGTAAAAAATAGGGGGAGGTTCATGGCTTTTCATGAAACTTCAACTTATATCATTTAAAAACAGTGCCTTAACTTTAGTTGTCGGGTGTTTTTCATCATGCATGGATCTACGTCTATGGGATTTTGTGAGCAGGGTCTGCTTTTTTACGTGATGGCCACTCGATCTGTTTTGAAATGCAATTTGTTGCATTATGACAATCTTGATCGCAGACCCGTTTGACTCACGAAATGATCATGAAAAAACACAGGATGAAATTTCAAGTTCATAATAAACAATGGTTTAGATAATTTTACGGTATGGTTTTAGGTTGTTATTTGTTCGCTTTATTTCACGAAATGCGCGATGAATCGATCGGTTTAACTGAGAAGATGATGAGAATAATGTAAGTTTCCATGAGGAACTAATGGTCTTTTTCTCTGTTAGCGCGCTTTGGTGCCGCAACCTTCTGAGCGCTAGGGTTCGATTAAGTCCGCCTGAATTTTGCACCTAGGGTTAACGTATCGAGGTGATGATACTGTATAGAATTAGCTTAGCAACAACCATGATGCAACTGGTAATGGTGCAATTGGTAATGGTGCAATTGGTAATGGTGCTGGCATTGCTAATGGTGCTGGAGAAAGGCGACATGGTTTTGCTATTAGGTGATGATAAGGCAAGTTAATGATGACGACACTCTCTGGGTGAGCGAACGTACTAAACAAAAAAACGGAAGCAAGGCTTCCGTTTTATCTCTAGGTTAAGGCTTTTACCTTAAAGCTGTTTCCAAGGTCCCCACTGTGCCACACCAGGCTCTTCGCCTTGGGTCCACCATTTGGCTTCATAAAGCTTGCCATTGTGGCTTACTTTATCACCCGATAAATAAATACTGGTGGCTAACCAAGCATCTTGAGGCGCTTGACTCGGTTCGATTGTTGGCTCTGCGGTCGGTTCTGCAGTCGGTAACGGCGTTGGCTCTGCGGTCGGCTCAGCAGTCGGTAACGGCGTTGGCTCTGCAGTCGGCTCTGCAGTCGGTAACGGTGTTGGCTCCGCCGATGGCTCAACTGTTGGAACTACGCCATCTAAAGCTTCCCATGGCCCCCATTGGGTGCTGCCGGGTTCAGTGCCTTGTGTCCACCATTTTGCCTTATAGGTTTTGCCTTGGTAGGTCACGATATCACCTGAAAGGTAAACCGATGACGCATTCCATTCGCCACTTGGCTCAGTGGTTGGAACGGGTGTTGGCTCGCTGGTTGGGGTAATGCTTGGCTCAAGGGTCGGCTCTAGCGTTGGCTCTAGCGTCGGTTTAATCACGCCCGTGCCACATTCTCCTGTGCCTGTGTTATGGATCACCTCATGCATCGCATTGAGCAGTGAGTATTGGTTTGGGGCATCTTGGGTGAGTTCCCAGTTCATGATACCGCCTGCTTGCTCTAAGGCGAGTTTGGTTTTTTCTTTGATCAGTGGAATACCATTGTAGTAGCCACCACCGGATTGGTCACGACATGCAGCGCTTGGGTCCGCAGCAACAATATCACGGTATTTTTGCCATGTTGGGCGCGCGTAGAAAGGCACACCTAAGACAATTTTTTCTTTGGCTAGGCCACGGCCACTCCAGTAATTAATCGACTCAACAGCGACTTGGTAAGTGGAATGATCACTGTTGTTCGCGTCGTAAGCCATTAAGTTTAAGAAATCGATGTCATCAAAGACCGCGCTCTCAACCCCAGCACCCGTGTAGCCATAGGCAACAACGGCAGCGGTTAAGAATTTACCCTTAGGCTTCAGTGCTTTACTTAGTTCATCCATCAGTAAGGTGTAGCGCTGTGCACTTGCACCTGGATCGGGGTATTCCCAGTCCATGTCAACGCCGTCGAGGTTGTATTGCTCTACAAACGCCATCACATTATTGATGAAGTTTGCGCGGCTAGCAGGGTTGGCGGCTAAGGTTTCAAATGCGGAGTCATTACCGCCATTCCAACCGCCAATGGCGATACCGACTTTAACATTTTCGGCATGGGCGCGGCTGACTAAGTCAATTAAGGTTTGCGGCGCATCGATGGGCTTCAATGAGCCATCGGCATTAGGTAGCAAAAACGAGTAGTTGATATGGGTCAGTTTGTCGTATTGAACTTCAGCAGTAGAGCCCTGCCAAGAAGGGTAGTAACCTACCACTTTAAAGTCTGCGGCGCTCGCAGCAACTTGAGCTGACGTACCCAATAGAGAAGCAAACGCAATGGCTTGCGCTAACTGTTTTAATTTCATAATAACCTTCCTTGTTATGTTGTGTACTTAGCTATCCGTGCCAAGTACAAATATGATTACAGATGGCGTTGAAATTGTGAACAGTTAGTCATAAATAGGGGCAGGATTTGTGCGTAAGTTCGAATTTTTATGCAGCTTACAGCCTATCTAAGCACAGTGTAAGCTGCATCCTTAGCTTAGCGAGCGCTAAACCAATGAGGGAAGTGTTGCTTGAGCACAGGGACATAAGGGCGCGCGATAGGCAGGCGCTTATCGTCAATTTCCACTTCGTATTTCAGCTTGGTGACCTGATGTACCTTAACTACCTTTTTCGGATTAATCAGCCAAGAGCGATGAATCTGTAATAAGACTTCATCGTCAAAGTAAAGCTTAATGGTTTTAAGGCGTAGCGTCAGATAAATAGGATCTGATTTATTGGGTAAATAGATACCACTGTAGCCTTTTTCTGCTTTGATATAGAGCAGCTTGTCTTTGCGTGAGGCAATGTCATATAGCTCAGATAACAGTTGTGGCTCTTTGGTGATCTCGTGTAACTGACGACGCACCATTTGGATTTGTGTCACCAAACTGTGGAAGTAATAGACATCATCCTCGGTCAATGGCTCTTTGCTGTATAACTCGAAACTAAACTCGCCTAAATCAGGGTGCGCGATGGTAATACTGTCTTGGTGTTCGTCGTTGTCCTCTTCATTGGTGTGGATCACGTTATCACCTTGATACACCTTCACTGTAGGCTGACTCGGATCATTAATGAACACATCAAAAGCTTCTTTAATCAGTTCATTAATGTCTTTGAGCTTGCAAGCGTGGGACGAAAAGGCTTGTAAGCTTTGTAGGCGCTCATTAGCGGTTTCCAGCTGGGTTTGTTTCGACGCTTGCTGGTGTGGGTCGGCGGGCAACACCTTGACTTTTGGCACCGCTAATTGAGGAGGCAGTGCTTGTTGCAACAGTAAATGACAGCTATGTTGATGAGCTTGCGCATCAAACTTAATATCGGCACAAAGTGAGCTTACACATTGTTTGATAAGAGAGATATTCGGCATTTGCGCCAAGCTGACCACGGGCGGTGCCCCTTCGGTTAGCATGCTGATACAGGTGCTTCCTGCTTGTGGGCTCGCACTAAAGTAAATATGTTTACCTTTATCACAGTTATCTGTTGCCCACGAAATAAGGGTTATCAAGAGCTTTTGCAAATACACAGGATCGGCAATGACGGTTGTGTTGTCATCGAGTTTTGAGCTGTCAATGTGTACCCCTTTATTGTCGATATAGGGCAACAAGATGTTGATACTGACATTCAAAATATCTTTAAAATTAACCGGGCCGAGTTCGGCATTTCTCGGACTTTGAGCCAAGTTGGTGTCATGGAGCAGGCTGTGAATCAAGTGGTTGACTTCTAAGCCGGTTTGACCAATTTGGTGTAAACGGATCTGGCTTTCTTCGGCCAGTAGGTTTTGATGATCCTTAATGCGTTGCGACAAGGCAGCGATGCCTTGCAGCGGAGTATTGAGCTGTTGCAATTGAGACTTTAATTTTAGGTATTGATCCCTATCTTTTACATCGGCTTCCTCTTCTTTGTACTGAATATATTTCACGCGTATCAGTAGCAAGATCATCAATAAGGTAAAGGCTATGGTGAGTAAAATGCGGGTTTTATAATTGGTATAGAACAGCTCGGCTTGAAACAAGATCGCTTGCCAAGGATAAATGGCGGCGTAGGTTTGACGAATTAATGAGTCTTGGCCTTTTAGGTCGTTATGTACCTGGCGAATGGCGATCCCTGCTAAACCAAGCCGCTCCATGTAAGACACCTTTTCACTTAGGGAATCTTCACTTTCATAACTGACAAAGTGGCCGCCATTTTTGTCAGGGTTGAACAACCAGGATGCTTTAGCGCTATTGTCCCAATGCTTTTGATAAGCTGGATTGTCTAAAAAGCCGACCAAGTGACCGCGATTATAAAGCCCTGTTCTGCCCGAACTGGTGGTATCCCAGCTGCCCCAACTGACGTCTGTCCCAACTTGATATAACCCATTATCTTGGCGCGGTACCTGATCCCATGCGGTCGCAAAACTGGCAATATTGATCACGATTTTCTCTGCTGGCGCACCTTGTTGCAATATATTGCGCACCGCAATATCAACGGAGTTGGCTTCGGTATTGGTTTGCTTGAAATGCTGTTGGGTTGCCGAGTTGAGGTAAAGTGGAGTGATATGGTTCGTGAGCTTGATTTCCTCCCAGTATCCATGCATGTAAGCGGTGGATAGGCTAATCAAATCTAGGTATTGGCTAACCTCTTTAACCTGCCAGTTATGCTCATAGCCAACGGCGGCGGGGATGGTGCTAATCAATAAGTACTTCTTACGATCTTTTTGTCCTTCGAGGTAAAGCTGTTCATTTAATTCGGCCAATAACAGGGTGAAGTTTTGTTTATCTGCTTCAAGGCCATGCTGTTTCGCTCGTTGGGTGATAACGGGAAAGTTCCAGTCGATTTCAATGCCATCAAATTGATAATACTTCATGAATTCAATGGCCGATTTGGCAAAATCAGCACGCAGTTGCGGGTCGGCGGCAATATTTGAGTAGTGTTCGGAGCGGCCCCAGCCACCAATGGAAATAATGGTTTTAATATGAGGGTAGATCTTTTTTAAACTGACCATTTGGCCAAAGTTGCCACTGAAAGGTAAGTTTTCATCAGCATCAGGGTATTGCAGGTTGAGATCGGCATATTCATCGCCAACCTCGACGGTGCCTTCTGAGTCAAATTTGGCACTTTGGTAGACGAGGTGAGTTATTTGGGTACCGGGAACATCTTTGATGTGATAGTTAGGACTGTAAATTCCCCATTGCTTGTAGTACGCCATAATTGCTGTGTTTTCAGTTGCAGCAACTAAGTTCACCCACAACAAGTTGCACAAGATGGCTAACATGATCCACAAAGAACGCATAATGAATTGCTTCTTCCTTAATTAATAGCTTGTAGAATAACAGTTTTATTTTTTTTATATGCGCATTAAAAACTAGCCAGCAGGGAGAAGCAATTACAGAATCGGTCTGCTGTGATCTTCCTATCGAAATGTGCCCATTAATTGTTCATTCTTATTTTCTCTATTGCTTTCTGCTTTGTTTGGGGATGCCCATTCTAATCTTAAATTAAGTTAATCTTCACTTTTGTAAGTTGCGTTCTGCCTTGGATCTCCTAAGATCGGCAAGATAATAAAGGTTAAGAGATAATTATGACATTTGAACACCCCATTGCCGCACTACAACATTGGCAACAAAATGAACCAGAGCGAATTTATCTTAGGCAGCCTCAGGGTGATGAATTTATAGAATACACTTGGCAACAAGTCGCGGATCAGGCGAGGTGTATTGCGAGTGCGCTTAAGGCGATGGGGTTTGATCCTGGCGAACGAGTGGCCATCTTGGCTAAAAACAGCGCACAATGGTTTATTGCTGATTTAGCTATTATGTTGGCAGGTTATGTGAGTGTGCCAATTTATCCTAGCGCGAGCAGCGAAACCATTCACTACATCCTTAAGCACAGTGAGGTTCGGGCTATTTTTGTTGGTGCCCTCGACCATTGGGCAGACCAAGAAAAAGGCATAGAAAGTGATGTGGTGCGTATTGCCATGACGGCAGATACCATGCCTGCCGCACTACATTGGCAAAAGTTGGTGCAAAATAATCCCCCGATTGATTACCCAGTTGCGTTGGATCCTGAAGGGAAAATGAGCATCATCTACACCTCAGGTAGCACAGGGGATCCAAAAGGGGTGGTCATGAGCTTTGCGGGCTATACCAGGGCGGCTTACCACCTTATCGACATCTTACAAATTCAGTCATCAGAGCGAGCGGTTTCTTACTTACCGTTAGCTCACATTACCGAACGGGTTTATGTACAAGGCTCGTCCTTGTTTTCGGGGTTAGTCACCGTGTCCTTTGTTGAATCTTTGGCGCGCTTTAACGATAACCTGTGTGCCATTAAACCCACGCTGTTTCTCTCGGTGCCGCGACTATGGTTGAAATTTCAACAAGGCATTTGGCAAAACTTACCGGAGAAAAAATTAAACCTGCTACTAAAGTTACCCATCATCAATACCTTAGTGAAGCGAAAAATTAAACAAGCCCTAGGTTTAGAACATGCCCGTCTACTTGGTTGTGGCTCTGCTGCGGTATCGACTGAGCTACTGCGATGGTATGCCAAGTTAGATATCAATATTTGCCAAGCTTGGGGCATGTCAGAAACCTTGGCATATGGCACCTTAAATGTGCCCTTTAATAAAGATAAGATTGACTCCGTAGGCCGAGTGGGGCCGGGGGCTGAAATCAAGGTCTCAGAACAAGGCGAGCTGTTGTTTAAAAGTGATGCGCTGTTGGACAAGTATTTTTTACAGCCCGAGTTGACGCGACAGTTTTTCACTAAAGACGGTTATATCCATACCGGTGATAAAGCAGAGATTGATGCGGATGGGTATGTTCGTATTACGGGGCGGATCAAAGATATATTTAAAACGGCCAAAGGCAAGTATGTGATGCCTGTTCCCATTGAAGCCAAATTCGAGGACTCTTACTTAATCGAACAAGTCTGTGTGGCCGGTGATGGATTAGCGCAACCCCTTGCTTTAGTGATTTTATCTGAGTCAGCAAAAGCATTGGATCGAGGCCAGCTTGAAGTGAAGCTCAGTGAATTATTGACTCATATTAATGAACGATTAGAGTCCCATGAGCGGTTGGCACATCTTGTTGTGTTGGGTGATGCATGGACACCTGAAAACGGTTTGTTAACGCCGACGTTGAAAATCCGACGTCACAAACTTGAAGCTAAATATAAGGCGCTGTTTGCTGATTTAGCGAGTGAGATTAGCTGGCATTAACCATCAAGCCATCATCATAGCCATCGCCATAAGCGATGGCTTGATGCAATGAAGAGGGGGTTAGGCGACTTCTGCCACTTCAATTCTAAAATCATTAGAGAGCTTTTCGAGCTCTGCAACCAGCATGTCTTTGCCCATGTCTACCGGTACCATCAAGGTCATTTCAGCAATGAAGACGGTGCTGCCAATACCGATAACGCCAAAGCGATGGTTTTCCATGTGTTCAATAGCCACGCCTTTGCTATCAAAGAAGTGCATGATATCGCTGATGATACCGGGGCGATCGTTGGCTTCAATTTTCAACTCAAGCTCTTCACATTCTGTCACCGTGACCAGTTTGATTTCAGAGGTGCTGACATGGAAATTAGGAATACTGTTAAAATCTGCTTTCAGCGCTGAGAGGTTCTCACCGGGAATATCGATTTTGATGATACCGGCAATTTGACCTTCTAAGCGGCTGATCTTACTGTCAAGCCAGCGTCCTTCTAGCGCATGGGTTTTGCCAGCTAATAGTTTGAGTAAGTCGGGGCGGTCCTCGCCGGCAATGGTTGCTATAAATTGTGTGTTCATCTTATTCCCCTTAGGCTAGCAGAGTAGCTTTATTATTTAACGACGATTTATGGAATAACTCGCGTAGATACAGTAACAACTTCTAACTCAACTATTCGTGATCTTGCTCAATTAACCTCTTGATGAGAAAGAATTATTAACTGTCTCCGTTAATTATAGCTGAACTTTAACTAAACAGGCCCTAATCACAAATCAAACCGAATTGACGTTAAAAATGTTATTTTTTCTGCTTTTTTGTTGATCACATATTGATGGTTTTGATGATAGTGTTAATTCCGTTAATGCCTATTGTCGCGTTCATTTTTTAGGCTAATGCTTGTTTAGAAAGGGGGTGAATATGACTAAGCAAGCCAATCAAATCAGATGTTGTTTCGACCATACCCGCGCACCGTATTTCGTGACCGCCACGCACCTTGGCACCTTGCTGTGCAAATTACGACACAAATGGCTGCTCGTATTTGTTCTCTGCTTTGGTGCTCTGCACTGTAAGGCGGACAGCTTGGCGCCTGCGAGTGGCAAACTTGATATGTTAACCATCTCTGCCACCGCCTTGGTGGGCAATGGTGTGGCAACCGATGCGAAACAACAATTAATGGTTTATCTGCCCCCTGGCTATCAAAAACAACCCAGCAAGCCCTATCCTGTGGTGTATTGGCTGCTTGATTTTAACCAAGGCATCTATGCCATCAAATCCTTGAAGCAGCAGCTTGATTTGTGGTTTGCAAAACCAAGCCATCAAGCATTTGTGTTGGTTGCTGTGACCGGCACCAACCAGTTTGGCGGTAGCTTCTACTTGAATTCGAGCCTAACAGGTGACTGGCAAGATTATTTGCTGTGGGATGTGCCATCACAGGTTGCTCAGCAACTTGCTGTTCGCAACGATCCCTCTGGAGTGGCTTGGGTGGGGTTTGGTATGGGCGGACTTGCAGCGATGAATCTTGGTTTGCAATATCCAAGTCAAGCCAGTCGTGTGGCTGCGCTTAGCCCGATGCTGATGCAAACCCAACTGATGAAGCAGTTCTTACCCTTGATCCCAAGGCCCATTTTACATGCCTACTCTGCCGTCGTGACCCCGGTAGCGGGAGAAACTTATGGTGTGTTGCCGCAATTTAATGATTCACAAGCCGATTTGGATATTCAGCAGGCTTGGTATGCGGGCATGGCAAACTGGGAACAAAAAATGGCATTATTTTTTCGAGAATACCCCGAGAGTGATATCTTATTAGGCTGTGGTAGTGGTAGCTCGCCGGGGTTTAAAGAAGGCTGTGAAGCGTTGCACCAGATGTTTAATCAGGCTTATTTAGATCACCAATACATTACGTATAGCGGCAGTCCAGAAGCAATCTGGCAAGCCCAGTTCAAGCAAAGTGTTTTACCTTGGTTGCAACAAAAGCTTAAGTTTTAGTCCGAATCAGGTAAATGAGATTAAGCTGTTTTGATTATATAAACATTTCACCAATACAAGCTATTATTCATTATATGCTGATAAATAATGGTAAATGGACTAAACCGAATGAACAACACGTTACTCACCGAACTGGGCTTTGCCTCAACCGACAAAGTGGTGCTGTTTCATTGTGACGATATCGGTATGAATCATGGCAGTATTCAGGCTTATCAAGAGCTCAAAGAATTTGGCTTAGCGCGCTCTGGTTCGGTGATGGTGAATTGCCCTTGGTTTTTATCGGCGGCTAATTTGGCCAAAGCCAACTCAGATGCGGATTTAGGTGTGCACTTGATGCTGACCTCGGAGTGGCAAGAATATCGCTGGCGGCCTATTTCTAATCAAGGCGCAGATTCTGGGCTGGTTGATCAAGACGGTTTTTTACATCGCAGCGAATATGATTGTTGGCTTAATGCTAAACCTGAAGCCGTAGAGCAAGAGGTGATAGCTCAAATCGAAGCGGCATTGCAGGTGGGGATGCCAATCAGTCACCTAGATTCCCATATGTTCGCCATGCTTTCGGCAAAAACCTTACCTATATTTCAGCGCATTGCGCAGCGTTATTATTTGCCTGTCATGGCCATGCACTTGGATTATTTCAAACGCACCCCTCAGTTTATCAAACATACCCAAATGCAGCGTACCAACACTCCTTTAGTGCCGACGTGGCCAGAGGTGACAACCACTGCGGCACAAATGCAGCAGCAAGGTTTTAAGCTGTTTGATCATTGGTGTGGCTTACCCTACAACGATGCCGGTGATCGCCTTGGTCAAATCAAACACGTTTTGGCCGAGCTGCCTGCCGGTGTGACTTTTTTCATGTTGCACCCTTCATTGGATACCCCCGAGCTGCGCGCCATTTGTCCCGGTGCCGATTGGCAAATTAGGGTCGCAGATTATCAGGCCATGCTTAGCCCAGAGCTCAAAAGCTATATCCAGCAACAGGGTATTCAGCTGATTTCATTTCAAGAAATAAGAGCGTTAATGGCGAACTAATGACTGCCAATCACTTTAACGCTGCAAACTGGCTAGCAATCGCTCCATGGCGCGATAGTTCAGTGCTTCGGCCAAGTGTTGACGATTGATATACTCAACCTGCGCCAGATCGGCGATGCTGCGGGCCACCTTGATTAAGCTGTGCCAAGTGCGCACAGATAGGCCGAGCTTTTCGATGGCGCTTTCTAAAAACTCGGCGTCGGCTTGCTGCAATGGGCAAAACTGTTTGATTTCCGCCGCGGTTAAATGGGCATTTAGCTTGTCTTGGCGCTGTAATTGAATGGTGCGGCTGGCTTCAACGCGCGCCTTGATGGTGGCGCTGGATTCACCTTCTTGGTTGGTTTGGCTTAGGCTGCCTTTAGGTAAGATGGGGATCATTACCGACAGATCAAAACGATCGAGTAACGGCCCTGATAAACGCTGTAAATAGCGCTGAATTTGATCGGGCGTACTGCGACATAGTTCGCCTTGATGATAACCGCAGGGGCTAGGGTTCATGGCTGCAACGAGCTGAAATTTGGCGGGAAAGTTAAGCCTTGCCGTTGCCCTTGAAATCGTAATTTGCTGGCTTTCCATCGGCTCGCGCAAGTTATCTAAAATGGCGCGAGAAAACTCCGGCAATTCATCCAAAAATAAAATGCCATTGTGGCTTAGGCTGATTTCACCCGGCTTAGGCTTACCCCCTCCACCGACTAAGGCCGCAGCCGATGAACTGTGATGAGGCTGGCGAAAAGGCCGGGCTTGCCAGGCTAACGAAGGCACATCACTGATGGAATAAATCGCGGCTGTTTCTAGCGCTTCGGCCTCGGTTAAACTGGGCATAATACTTAGAATACGGCTGGCCAACATGGTTTTTCCGGTGCCGGGAGCGCCCACTAGCAGTAAATGATGGCCGGCACTGGCGGCGATTTCTAGCGCCCGTTTACCTTGATATTGGCCGATGATGTCGGTCACATCGCCATGGTCGTTGGCAAAGCAGGGCGCTTGATGTTCTGGGGCGTTGGCTAGTTCACCTTGACCACAAATAAAGCGGCACACTTGCAGTAAATTGGCTGCCACTTTATGTTCACCTTCAACACAACTGACCTGTTCGGCATTGGCCTCGGGCAGCACCAAGGTGCGCCTCGCCGCGCGTGCCGCCATTGCGACAGGTATCATGCCCTTGCAAGCACGTAAGTCGCCGGAAAGGGCTAATTCGCCATAAAACTCATATTGCTCAAAGTGAGTGGCAGGTATTTGGCCGGAAGCCGCTAAAATACCCAACGCGATGGCTAAGTCGAATTGGCCCCCGTGCTTGGGTAAATCAGCGGGCGCCAAGTTCACGGTTAAGCGTGAACTGGGAAATTCAAATTGACTGTTTTGGATGGCGCTGCGCACGCGCTCTTTGGCTTCTTTTACGCTCGCTTCTGGCAAACCAACAAGATTAAAGGCGGGTAATCCGCGCCCTAGATGCACCTCTACGGTCACTTCAGGGGCTGCTATTCCCAATAGACTGCGGCAATTTACAATTGCAAGTGACATGTTTGGCTCCGTGGCTGGATAAACTCGCGTAAGTTCAGTATTGGTCAGATATTGATCTGAGCAAAATTAATACGGATTTTTTTGTCAATTTTTGTCGAAGAAATGGATCGGGCTAATCGGCAAAATGCCTCCCCTATCTTTTGTGTATTATCGATAAGTTAGATGAATATACCTCTAATCCGGTTTTTGGCTTTATTTTATATCTACCTAAGCCGGGTAAACTTGATAAAACTAGGGTTTTTCTGCTGCTTGCCTGTGTTGATGCAAATGGGCATTTATGATAGTTATGTAGTCAGTTTCTAAACAATTTCGTGACTGAGTACTCAATGTTTAAAAAAATTAGCCTAATTATTCTAGTCCTAGTGGTGGTCATTCAACCATCGCTCGGGGGAATGTTGGCTAAGATAAAATAACTCAGACAAACATTTTAAACCCCCGACCTGAAAAGGCTCGGGGGTTTTTTTTTGACTTAGGATGTGTGGTTATGAATGGTGCCCATTTTGTGGTTAAGGCATTACAACAACAAGGCGTGAAACAAGTATTTGGCTACCCAGGTGGTGCCATCATGCCGGTGTATGATGCATTGTATGATTGTGGTGTAGACCACTTGTTATGTCGTCATGAACAAGGCGCGGCCATGGCTGCCATAGGTTATGCGCGCTCTACCGGCGGTGTGGGTGTGTGTATTGCCACCTCAGGCCCAGGTGCGACAAACCTGATCACAGGTTTAGCCGATGCCTTACTTGATTCGGTGCCGATTGTTGCCATTACCGGCCAAGTGGCCTCGCCATTAATTGGCACGGATGCGTTTCAAGAAGTGGATGTGCTGGGCATGTCATTGTCTTGTACTAAGCACAGCTTTATGGTGCAAAGAGCTGAAGATTTAGGCTCGGTCATCGCACAAGCTTTTGAAGTGGCTCGCTCGGGCCGCCCCGGCCCAGTATTGGTCGACATTCCAAAAGATATTCAATTAGCAGCCATCGAGCACGCCTGTATTACTCATGAAGTGACCGAGCCAGATGCGCCGGTGCAAGCCGATATCGATGCGGCTCGCACCTTAATCAGCCAAGCTAAAAAGCCGCTACTTTATGTGGGCGGCGGGGTAACCCTGGCCCATGCCGAAGCTGAGTTACGCGACTTTTTAGCCAAAACTAAGATGCCAAGTATGACCACGCTAAAAGGCATAGGCACCATAGCGCCGGACCAATATGCGTTTTTAGGCATGGTCGGCATGCACGGTACTAAGGCCGCCAACTATGCGGTGCAAGAAGCGGATTTATTAGTGGTGGCAGGTGCGCGTTTTGACGATCGCGTGACCGGTAAGTTAGATGAATTTGCCGTTAACGCCAAAGTCATTCATCTTGATATTGATGCCGCTGAACTGGGTAAATTACGTCAAGCCGATGTCGCTATTGCGGCGGATTTAAAGCAAGTATTACCGCAATTGGCCATGCCGTTGGATATTGCCCCATGGCAGCAGCATGTACTGGCCATGAAGCAAGAATACCAATGGCGCTATGACCATCCCGGTGAAGCCATTTATGCGCCGCTGCTGTTAAAGCAGTTATCTGATATGGCACCGAAAAATACGGTTGTCGCCTGTGATGTTGGCCAGCACCAAATGTGGGTGGCGCAGCACATCGAATTTGATAGCCCACGCGATCACCTTTCTAGTTCGGGTCTAGGCACCATGGGCTTTGGTGTGCCCGCTGCGGTAGGGGCCCAAGTGGCGCGTCCGCAAGATACCGTGATTGCGGTGTCGGGTGACGGCTCGTTTATGATGAATGTGCAAGAGCTGGGCACTATTAAGCGGCGTAAATTGCCGGTGAAGATCTTACTGATCGACAACCAGCGTTTGGGCATGGTGCGTCAATGGCAAAAGCTGTTCTTTGAAGGTCGTTATAGCGAAACCATTTTAACCGACAACCCAGACTTTGTGGCATTGGCGGCGGCGTTTGATATTCCGGGCGAAACCATCGTGGTTAAAGAGCAGGTGCAAGGAGCCCTTGAGCGCATGTTAAACAGTGAAGGCGCGTACATTTTACACGTTGCTATCAGTGAAGAAGAAAACGTTTGGCCCCTTGTTCCACCGGGTGCTGCTAACGACAAAATGATGGAGGAGTGTGAATAATGTTACATCATCTAAGTGTATCGGCTGAGCACAGCCCAGAATTGTTAGAGCGCGTATTACGCGTAATGCGCCATCGTGGTTTTCATGTTCAAAACATGCAAATGAACTTAGTCACCGAAAACCGCCAAGTGGAACTGCAAGTGGCACTGGCCAGCGAGCGTGCCATTGAGCTATTAACCAACCAATTAGCTAAACTAATTGGCGTGACTTCGGTGCAAGTACTAGAGCAAGCCAGCGCAGCCAAGTTGGTCGCCGTTAAATAAAGATTATCGCCACTGCTGCCACGTAACGTGGTAACCAAAAAGCGGTGGAGAAAAACAAGACAACCACGCCCTATTCGATTATGTTAGGGCCTCTTATTCAGCCACGAAGGGCTGAATAAACGAATTTAATATGAATGTGAGAGAGTATTGTTATGCCTAAGTATCGTAGTGCAACGTCAACTCATGGACGTAATATGGCCGGCGCCAGAGCCTTGTGGCGCGCCACCGGTGTTAAAGATGATGATTTCGGTAAGCCGATTATTGCCATAGCTAACTCTTTCACGCAATTTGTACCGGGCCACGTGCACTTAAAAGACATGGGCCAATTGGTGGCGCGCGCGGTGGAAGAAGCCGGCGGTATTGCCAAAGAATTTAACACCATAGCGGTAGACGACGGTATTGCAATGGGTCACGACGGCATGCTTTACAGCCTACCTTCACGTGAGCTGATCGCCGACTCGGTTGAGTACATGGTTAACGCGCACTGCGCCGATGCTATCGTGTGTATCTCTAACTGTGACAAGATCACTCCGGGGATGCTAATGGCGTCGATGCGCCTCAACATTCCGGTAATCTTTGTTTCTGGTGGTCCAATGGAAGCGGGTAAAACCAAGCTTTCTGACCAAATCATCAAGCTAGACTTGGTTGATGCCATGATCAAGGGCGCCGATCCTACCGTGTCTGATGCGGAAAGTGAACAAGTGGAGCGCAGCGCGTGTCCAACTTGTGGTTCATGTTCAGGTATGTTTACCGCTAACTCCATGAACTGTTTAACCGAAGCATTAGGCTTAGCTCAACCGGGTAACGGCTCTATGCTAGCCACTCACGCCGATCGCGAAGCCTTATTTATTAACGCAGGTAAGCGCATTGTTGAGCTAACCAAGCGTTACTACGAGCAAGATGATGAGTCGGTATTGCCACGCAATATTGCGTGTCGTGAATCATTTGAAAATGCCATGGCCCTAGATATCGCCATGGGCGGCTCGACCAATACCATTTTACATCTATTAGCGGCGGTACAAGAAGGCGGCATCGATTTTGATATGGCCGACATGGACGAAATGTCACGCCGTATTCCTCAGCTTTGTAAAGTAGCGCCATCGACCGCGCTTTACCATATGGAAGACGTACACCGCGCTGGTGGCGTAATGGCTATTCTTGCCGAGCTAGATCGCGCTGGTTTGCTTAACACCCAAGTTCACACTGTTTTGGGTATGACGTTAGCCGAGCAATTAGCTAAGTACGACATCATGGTGACCCAAGACGAAGACGTGAAGAAATTCTACCGCGCAGGTCCTGCGGGCATTCGTACCACTAAGGCCTTTAGCCAAGATTGTCGTTGGGATACCTTAGATGACGATCGCGCGGGTGGTTGTATTCGCTCTATTGAAAACGCCTTTAGTCTAGAAGGCGGTTTAGCGGTACTCACGGGTAACCTAGCGGTTGACGGCTGTGTGGTGAAAACCGCAGGTGTGACCGATGATAACTTTACCTTCCGTGGCCCAGCTAAGGTATTTGAAAGCCAAGATACGGCTGTAAAAGGCATCTTAGGCGGTGAAGTGGTGGCGGGTGAAGTGGTCGTGATCCGCTACGAAGGGCCAAAAGGGGGCCCGGGTATGCAAGAAATGCTTTATCCAACCACTTACCTAAAATCCATGGGCTTAGGCGCTAAATGTGCATTGATCACTGACGGTCGTTTCTCGGGTGGTACGTCGGGCTTATCTATCGGTCACGTGTCACCCGAAGCGGCATCGGGCGGTGAAATTGGCTTGGTGCAAGACGGTGATATCATCGACATCGATATTCCAACCCGTTCAATTAAGCTAGATGTGCCTGCGGGCGAGCTCGCTGCGCGTCGCGTGGCAATGGAAGCCAAGGGCAAGCAAGCTTGGAAGCCTGAAAGCCGCGATCGTAACGTGCCGCTATCTCTGAAAATTTACGCATCTAATGCGCTTTCAGCAGACAAAGGTGCAGTACGAGATAAGTCGAAATACGAATAATCTTATGGCGGCTGTGATGATGGAAAGCGCTTTTCATTAGTCATGGCCTGAAATAAGATGCTTAGAAAGCAATAATAGAGGGCCTGTAACGGCCCTTTTTTGTCTGCGTTGATTGTCCATATGGAAGTAAATCGCAGCAAATGAGTGACAGCTAACGAGGTTAAGATGGCAGAGCAAATGCATAGTGCAGCAGAATACTTAAAGAAAATACTCTTGGCGCCGGTTTATGAAGCCGCGGTTGAGACCCCACTGCAGCCGTTAAAAAAGCTCAGCCAGCGCATTAATAACCAAGTGTTGCTAAAGCGTGAAGACCAGCAGCCGGTGCATTCGTTTAAATTGCGCGGAGCTTATAACAAGCTGGCTTCGCTATCCGATGGGCAAAAAAGCCAAGGTGTGGTGGCCGCATCGGCAGGTAATCACGCCCAAGGCGTCGCCATGTCGGCAGCGAAAATGGGCATTAAAGCCATTATCGTGATGCCGCAAACCACCCCAGATATTAAGGTGTCGTCGGTGCGCGAACTGGGCGCACAAGTAGAGCTGGTGGGCAACAGTTTTGATGAAGCCAGTCAGCACGCTAAGCAACTGGCTGCCAATCAAGGCTATACCTTGATCCCACCGTTTGATGACGCCGAAGTGATTGCCGGCCAAGGCACGGTTGGCAAGGAGTTGCTGCAGCAAGATACCCATTTAACCCATATTTTTGTGCCTGTTGGCGGCGGTGGTTTAGCCGCTGGAGTGGCGGTATTTGTGAAGCAGCTGATGCCACAGGTCAAGGTGATCGGTGTTGAATCTCAAGATTCGGCTTGTTTAAAAGTCGCGTTAGAAACGGGCCAGCCGACCGAGCTCGAAAAAGTCGGCCTATTCGCCGATGGCGTGGCGGTAAAAACCATCGGCACCGAAACCTTTCGTTTGTGTCAGCAATACCTAGATGAAGTGATCACCGTCAGCACAGATGAAATCTGCGCCGCGGTGAAGGATGTATTTGAAGATACGCGCGCCATCTCTGAGCCTTCAGGCGCACTGTCTCTCGCTGGCTTAAAGCGCTATGCTCAACTGCATCAGCTAGCGGATCAGCGCATGGCAGCCATCCTAAGCGGCGCCAATATGAACTTTCATAGCCTACGTTATGTTTCGGAGCGCTGTGAGCTCGGTGAGCAAAAAGAAGGCGTGCTGGCGGTGACGATTCCTGAGCGCACCGGTGCGTTTCTGGAATTTATCAATATGTTAGGTGGCCGCGCCATCACCGAATTTAACTACCGCTATGCCAGCGATAAACAAGCCAATGTGTTTGTTGGCGTGCGCATCCCGGGCGGTTTTGACGAGCTGCATCAACTGTCCGACAATCTAGTGCAAGCGGGCTACCCCGTGGTGGATTTATCCAACGATGAAATGGCCAAGTTGCACGTGCGCTACATGGTGGGCGGGCGACCTAACAGCGCCATCGAAGAGCGCTTGTTTAGCTTTGAATTTCCCGAGCAGCCGGGCGCGTTAATGAAGTTTTTGCAAACCTTAGGCACTCGCTGGAACATCACCTTATTTCACTACCGTAACCACGGCGCCGCATACGGCCGTGTACTAGCGGGCTTTAGTTTGCCAGCACAGGACAATGACGAATTTAATGGCCACCTAGACAAACTGGGCTATGAAGTGAAAGAAGAAACCCAAAACCCCGCGTATAAACTATTTTTGTCCCATTAAGGTGAGCTTAATGCAACCACAGGGGCTTCAAGGTCCTTGTGGGAGCAGCAGTCATGCTGCAATTAATTCCGCTATGTTTCGCTAAAGTTACCAAGTTTAGTAAGCCCATAGTCAGGCCTCCCGTCACACGCTAAAACTTGCTATATTGATTTTATTTTTACTTTTGTGAGGCAAAGATGAAATATTGGATTGGGTTGTTAGTGATCAGTTTGGTCAGTTTTGCGGTCGCTTGTATTTATACGGATGTCCGCTCTGAGCTCCCTCTTTACAATGGCTGGTTGCCACTACTTGCCATCATCTCACTGTTTCTTTTTGTTGTTAGCTGTGTGGTGTTGGGCGGTGGTAATTATGGGGGGCGTCCAATAGAAGGTAATCGCTTTGACGATCAGTTTTAAGCTAACCACCATGGTCATTTGGTAATAAACAACTAATGCTGTTGATAAATCATGAACTGTGTTGGTCTGTAATGGGGAAGTGCCACTCAATCTGCGACAGCGAACTGTTCAAACTTTAGGCAAAAATTTGCATCCGGTTTTATTTAACATAATAATACCCACTCCTCTGAGTGATAATAAAGAAATAAACACCCCCTATGTCGATAGCAATTACAACTAAATCCTTATTAATTGGTGGAGCTGTGCTGTTAGTGAGTGGCTGTAACAATGACAGTCACTCAAATGCTCCAGCTGATACAGAAACCCCTTCGGTGGTTGCGCCTACCTTAGCGCCCACTTTAGCACCGACTGTTGAAGTGAGTTTGCCACCAGTTGAACCGACGACTGAACCAACGATTGTCCCGACGATTGTCCCCACATCTGGACCTATTATCGTTCCCACTTCTCTACCATCACCTGAGCCGACGGTTGAACCAACAGCCACGCTAGCGCCAACTGTTGCGCCAACCATGACTCCGACGATAGCGCCGACAATAGCGCCAACAGTAACACCAACAGTAACACCAACGGCGACGCCAACTCCTACACCAGAGCCAACAGTCGCGCCAACGCCTTCTCCTGAGCCGACAGTTGCCCCCACGCCCACACCAACTTCTGAGCCAACGCCTGCGCCTTCGGTTGCTTTGGATATGGGGGCAAGCATCAATAAAGTGTTCGGTGATGCCTCATTTACACGCACTGCGACGGGGGGCAATGGTGGTGATGTGAGTTATCTTTCTAGTGATACTGACGTTGCAACGGTTAATGATGCAGGTGTAGTTACCATAGTGGGTGCAGGAACAACCGAAATCACGGCCACAGAGGCAGCCACCACTGATTATTCCGCGCAAAGTGACAGTTATACCCTAGTGGTAGCTAAAGCGGCAGGCCTTAATGGCAGCGCGATAAATGCTGGCGCTGACGTGAAAAAGGTGCTGGGTGATACTGCTTTTAGCCAGGTTGTCAGTGGCGGTAATGGCGGTGTAGTGAGCTACGCTTCTAGTAATAGCAGTGTTGCCACGGTCGACGCAGCGGGTTTAGTGACTGTGGTCGCAGCGGGTAGTGCAACCATTACCGTAACAGAAGCTGAAACCGATAATTACCAAGCACAAAGCGACAGCTATGAACTGACGGTTGCACCCGCTTTAAGCTTAGGGGCTGATACTCAGGTTGCTTTAAGTGATACTTCATTTACACGCGTTGCCAGTGGCGGTCAAGGTGGCGCAATCAGTTACGATTCCAGTGATAAGACGGTTGCCACTGTTGATCAAAATGGCTTAGTCAGCCTGCTCAAAGTAGGCGCTACAACCATTACGGCCGAGCAAGGGGCTAATAGTGGTTTTCCTGCACTGCAAGCCAGCTATCAGCTTAATGTCACTCATGCGGCCATGACCAATGTTATCTTCAATACTGGGGCGATTGCCGCTCAAGCAGAAGACGGTGCGGTGATCACTTGGGGCTTTGCAGCCAAAGGGGGAGATAGCAGCGCGGTTGCGGCGCAAATTGATGGCAGCAATGATGCGCAGGATGTGATTTCAGTTAAATCAACCGATAATGCTTATGCTGCATTACGAGCCGATGGCTCGGTGGTCGCTTGGGGAAGTGCCAGTGTTGGTGGAGACTTAAGTGCTGTTGCCGCTGAGCTTGACGGCGCCAATGATACTAAAGATGTTGTTGCGATCTACAGTAATGATAGTGCGTTTGCCGCTTTGCGCAAGGATGGTTCAGTGGTGGCATGGGGTAACGCCTTAAGCGGCGGTGATACCACAGGCGTAACCGCGGAGCTAGATGGCAGTAACGACGCTAAAGATGTCGTGCAGATTTATGCCACAGAAGGAGCTTTTGCTGCTGTGCGCAAAGACGGATCTGTGATTGTGTGGGGCGATAATGCCTTTGGCGGTGATAACACAGCGGTTGCGGCCCTTGATGGCAGTAATGATGCGCAAGATGTGGTGAATGTCTTTAGCACTTCATCGGCTTTTGCTGCCTTGCGCCAAGATGGCTCATTGGTTACTTGGGGTAATGCAAGTAACGGGGGGGATAGTACAGGGGTCGCCAGTGAAATTGACGGCAGTACAGATGCTAAGGATGTGGTGCAAGTGGCCGGCACTTCTTCTGCTTTTGCTGCGCTGCGCGCCGATGGCTCGGTCATATCTTGGGGGCAATCTAATTATGGCGGTGACAGCAGCTCGGTGGCTCTCGAGATTAATGGCACCAATGATAGCCAAGATGTGACTCAGCTCTATTCTCATAATAATGCCTTCGCTGCATTACGCGCCGACGGCTCGTTAGTCACTTGGGGCCGAGCCAACTGGGGTGGAGACAGTAGCAGTGTGGCTGGCGCATTAGATGGCTCAAACGATGCGCAAGATGTGATTAAGGTGTACGGTAAATATTATGCCTTCGCTGCATTACGCGCCGACGGCTCGTTAATCACTTGGGGCGGGAGCAGCTCTGGTGGTGACAGTAGTGCCGTAGCGGCGCAACTTGATGGCAGCAATGATGATCTCGATGTCGTTAATGTGGTCGCTGCTAGTGAAGCCTTTGCGGCACTGCGTAAAGATGGCTCGGTGATCACTTGGGGTGATCCTGACTATGCAGGAGATAGCTCAAGTGTGGCGACCGAACTCAATGGTGATGTCGCTGTGGTGGCTCTCTTCGCCGGTGACTATGTTATGGCTGCGCTGCGCAAAGATGGTTCGGTTATTACTTGGGGCGATAGCGGTAATGGCGGTGACACGAGTGCGGTTGCTGCTCAAATAACCAATGTTAGCCTAACCCAAAATGCAAGCTTAGATAGTGACCGAGATGGCATCACGAATGTGACCGAATGGGCAAGTTGTTCAACCCCTTATAATAATCTAGGTGAGCAGGCATGTTACAGTGCAGGCCGTTGGGATACGGATGGTGATGGTATCAATGATAAGTTTGAAAGGGACAATTCTCTTAATCCATTATCAGCCAGTCAAGGTGAGCAAAACAGCGACAAAAATATGGATGGTTACCCAGATCATTGGTTAATTAACCCATAAGCCTAGTGCTTGATTGGCTATGGGCTCATCATTGACACTGCCATTATCACCTTGAGGGATAATGGCAGTGATACGCTACCTACTTAGATTACTTTTAAGTCATTTATCGGCCCATGACAGGGCCTCCTACATTTATCACCACCTGAACCCCGTGGGAGGCGAGCTTGCTCGGCGAAAAACAACGCGCGCTTCCCCGAACGGGTGCCTCTAATGACATGATTAATATACCTTATTGTTTAATAAAGGTCGTAATGGCTTGCACCAACTCACTATTGATCGGTAGATCCGGTTGATTGTAGCTTTGGATATTTTGCTCACCCTCAAGAGGAGTGGTTTTTAGCACATGGTTCATCTCTGGAATGATTTGCTTTATTGCTTTGGGATTTGCTTGGGCAAGCAGTTCGGCATCTTCCACAGTCACTTGTAAGTCGGTTGTACCTTGTATAATTAATACCGGTTGCTTGAGCTTGGCGATCTCCAGCTGTGGATCGTATTTTAGCCATGAGATCATATAAGGCTGAACACTAGGACGAAATAGAGCATTGAGATAGGGCGGTACATCGGCCACGCTTGCTCCTTTTAATAGCTGCTCTAGGATAGTCGAAGTTTGCTTTACCACAACAGCGGGCTGAGTCGCTAACTGGCGAAGTAGGATCTTGTCGATGCGCTGTCCAGCTCCGGCAATGGATATAAATTGACTGACTTCTGCTTGTTGTGAGACCAGCATGCCGATCAACGAGCCCTCGCTGTGGCCTATCACTACCAGATGTTTAAAGCCATATTCTTGTCGAGCAAGATTCAACCAAGCGGCGGCATCGTTAACGTACTGATTAAAGCGCAAATCCGTTTCTGCTAGCCCTGCCTCTTTACTTTCTGCCACGCCTCGTTTGTCGTAGCGTAGTGAGGCAATACCGGCTTGCGCTAGGGCTTGAGCCAACATTTTCAGTGAGTTGTTGTGCATACTCGGGTTATTGCCGTTGCGATCCGTTGGACCAGAGCCCGCAATCAGCAAGGCAAGGGGGGCGTTGGTTGCTGCTTGGTCATAAAGCAAGCTGCCGACAAGGTGGCCTGTTTCCGTATCTAAGTGGACGGTTTGTTCTTTGAATGCAGCGTGAGCATAACAAGAAACAAAGTAGACGAAGAAAAATAGTAGTATTTTCATGGTATGGCCTTTGGTTGTGTTATGGGGCGGTTCCAATCTTTCTATTTAGGGCTTAAATCATAATCAGCGGCATTGTGCTTCAGTGCTAACACCTTGACATATTATGTCATAAAAGGGGGCTGTTCTATATGTTGGATCACATATGCCAAAACAGGTTTATTTTGTTTGTTAATTAATCTTCACTGGCATCCGATTGGGTTACCTTTCAGCTCATCGTTTTTTATTTTTTATCAAGTTTTTGTATTTCAAGTCTGCTAGACTGCGCGGCGAAGTTGTTTGACTATTTTTTGAGGGATTTATGAATAAGGCTGTTTTAGTTGTTGCGCTTTCGTCGGCTTTGGTTGCGTGTGGTGGTTCGGGTGGATCTGGCAGTAAGGATGCCGAGATTGTACTTCCACCGGTTGAGGCTAAAGCAGCGAAGTTAGATCAAGAAGCATCGTATTTATTTGCTGAGGCGGCTTTGTATGAAAGTGACTTGCGAGAGCAGGTTCGTGAGCTTTTTAATATGAGCCAGTTCCCGCGTAATAGTTCAATCTACCCTTGTACCCAAGGTGGTGAGATTGTAACGGATCTTGAAGGCAGTGAAACTAAGGCTACTGTGAACATGCAATTTATTGACTGTAGGGAAGGCAACCCTGTAGTTGTTACGTCGGGGGCAATTAAGATAGTTGCTGAAGATAAAAACTCAGATAGTGTTATTGACTATGCGTCTGCTAGCTATCTTGATTACCGTATTAGCACCGAAGATACATCTTATGGTATTGACTTTACAAATATGGGGTCCTTAGTTTTCACTCGTCAATCGGCCAATCTTTATCAAGAGCGTGCTAATACTCAAGTAATTAATAATATTCTGAACGAAACGGTCGCTTTAGAAAATGTGCATCTGACCTTTAATTCGAGCCAGAGTAATGTGGTGCCCGTGGCGGCTTCGGGTAAGCTAGTGAGCACTAAATATGGATCAGTAGAGTTAGGCTATGATGCCGATACCGAAGGCGTAACTTTTACCGGTGATAACAGCAAGCTAACCGTAACACGAGCGTATGATAGTTATTATTCTGACGTAGTGTTAGATCTTGATGTCGATAATGATGGTTTAATAGATCACCGTGGCGAAACTAATAATTTTAACGAAGATAGTGCGAATTGGTTGTTCTAAGTTTTTGCTTTACTTCTATTATTCTGAGTAGCGGGTGAGGCGACAAATATGTGTAACGAGGCTAGACTGGTTTTTTGTCTCGTTACATTACCTCAAACTGATTATTCCCTATTGGTTAAATTGAATTGTGCAACTCATTCTTAGCAATTTCTACCCACAACCCTTCCCGATATACCTCAAGGCCTGACCCAATGAAACGAATTTTACTGTTTATATTTATTTACTTTCTCGGACTAGGAAATGTTCAATCTTCTAAGTCGGTAGTTAATTCAAATCGCCATTTATTGGCTGAACAAAGTGATGCTATTGTCCAGCTTCAAATCGGTCAGGACTATCATGAAGGTAATGGGGTTCCGCAGAGTGATGAGCAGGCAGCTAAATGGTTCCTTTCAGCTGCAAATCAGGGACTGGCTGAGGCTCAACTTAAATTGGGTTATATGTATTGGAATGGCATTGGAGTATTTAAAAATATTGATGAGTCTATTAAGTGGTATCGACTTGCTGCCTTACAAGGTAACAGCTTAGCTCAAGGTCAACTGGGATGGATCTATTTGTACGGCGATGGAGTTCCTCCTGATTTCAAAAATGCCTTAAAATGGTCTAGTTTGGCCGCTAAACAAGGTAATGTTAAAGCCATGCATAATCTCGGGAGAATGTATACCGAAGGTATGGGGGTAAAAGTAAGTTATCCTGACGCAATAGCATGGTTTCGCTCTGCGGCAGAAAAAGGGTTTGCCAAATCACAATACAATTTGGGGATAACCTATGCTAATGGCTTAGGGACCCCTCGGGATTATAAAGAGGCTATCAAATGGTATAGGCTTTCAGCTAATCAAGGGTACGCCCTGGCTCAGGCAAATTTGGGCTGGATGTTAGCTAAGGGGAAAGGAGAGCCAAAAAATCTCCAAGAATCTTCGAAGTGGTACCTGCTTGCAGCTGAGCAAGGCATAACGAATGCACAGTTTTTAATTGGAAACAGGTATTACAATGGCTTTGGGCTAGTTCAAAGTTATGAGCAGGCATTGAAGTGGTATTTACGAGCTGCTAAGGAAGGGCATGTGCCAGCTATGCATAATCTTGGTGTTATATATAGAGAGGGGCAAGGTGTAGACAAAGACCTAAGTCATGCTGCTAATTGGTTTCATTCTGCTGCGGTGAAGGGCTGGGTTGATTCACAGTTCAATTTAGGGTTGATGTTTGCAAAGGGTGAAGGAGTCCCCCAAAGCGATGAAGAGGCTATTAAATGGTATCGGTTATCGGCTAACCAAGGTTTAGCCCAAGCTCAAACAAATCTAGGATGGATGCTTGCTGAAGGAAAAGGAGAGGCACAAAATCACGAAGAAGCACTGAAATGGTATCGTCTTGCAGCTGATCAAGGTGTGGCTAATGCACAATACGCGCTTGCTCGCAGGTATCTTAAAGGTACGGGAGTACCTCAAGAGTATGATACTGCTTTGAAATGGTGTCGGCTTGCAGCTGAGCAGGACTACGTTCAAGCGCAGGCTCTCCTTGGGTGGATGTTGTCAGTTGGAAAAGGGGGAGCTAAAGATCCTGAAGAGGCTTTGAAGTGGTATCAACTTGCTGCGAAAAATGGGGATCCGACTGCACAGTATTACCTTGGAAATAGGTATTATGATGGTGTTGGATTGCCACAAAACTTTCAAAAAGCATTTCAATGGTTTTTACTAGCTGCTGAGCAAGGGGATGAACACGCTATGCATGCTGTTGGAACACTATATTTTACAGGTAAAGGCATCAAAAAAAGCGAGTCAGAGGCTTTTAAGTGGTTTAATCTTGCTGCCGATAAAGGAAGTGCTGAGTCACAATACAATCTTGGGTTTATGCATTATAAAGGTTTAGGCGTTCCTCAAAGCTACACTAAAGCGAAGAAATGGTTTAGATTGGCTGCAGCTCAAGGGACCCCACAAGCTCAATTCATGATAAACACCATATTTTCCAAGAGTTTTCTACTGAAACCAGACGCGAAATTATTATATATGTGGTTGTTAGTATTACAGAAAAGCGGTGTAAACTCTGGTGTGTTTGATTATCCTATTGTTCAATCTGCTTTTTTGGGGTTAAGTCAGCAAGAAATAGTTATAGCTGAAAGCATGGCTGAGCGTTGTGTACTTTCCAAGTATAAAAATTGCGGAGCGCAGTGATACTAATAGTGAAAATTTCTATTAGCTAACCCTCATTTCTTTGTGATATCCCCATTATCTTCAGGGTTGGGCTTTTTCCATGCCATGTTAAACTGATGGCAAAAAAGTGGGAGCAATCAATCATGATGGATCAGTTTGGTCATATTTCGGTACCGGAAACGGCAGAAAAAATTAAACAAGGCAAGGTGGTGATAGCGGATATTCGCGATCCTGAGTCTTTTAAGGCGGGGCATATCGAAGGGGCATTTCATTTAACCAATGAGCGTCTGGGTGCCTTTATTGAGCAGGTTGATTTTGAGACCCCGGTGATCGTGGTGTGCTATCACGGTAATTCAAGCCAAGGGGCGGCGCAGTTTTTGCTCAACCAAGGCTATGATGAGGTTTACAGCATGGACGGTGGTATGGATATCTGGCGTCGTAGCTTTGAGGTTGTTGCGGCGCAATAGACTGACGTTGAGGTGAACTTGATTGAGCTAATCGTATTAGATAACCCTAGGCTGGCACAGGCTTATGTGGATTACATGCAAACCCAAGGGGTGACGTGTCGGATCCGACGGGATGAAACCTCGGTCGCCATTGATGTTAATGAACAAGATTATGAAGCGGCGTTAGCCGAGTTGCGCTTGTTTGTGCAAAACCCCAATGCAGATAAATACTTAAAAGCCAGCTGGGAAGTGGGACAAGCTAAGGATGATTTAGGCTATCAAGGTGGTGGCGCCTTGTTGCTGCGTGATTTCTTGTTTCATGCCGGCCCTTTAACGTTAGTGATTTTTGCCGCGAGTTTAGTGATATATTTGCTCAGCATTTCGGGATTTTTTCGCCCAATATATCAAGCACTGCAGTTTTTCCCTCATGCTAGTAGTTTTCACTCGATGGAGATTTGGCGATTCTTTAGCCCGAGTCTCTTGCATTTCAGCGTGTTACACATCGTATTCAATTTATTATGGTGGTGGCACTTAGGCGGGTTAATAGAAAAACACAAAAGCAGTGCCAAGCTACTCTCACTGTTTTTAATCGCCTCCATCATTCCCAATACCATTCAGTTTTATCTGGAAGGGCCAAACTTTGGTGGCTTGTCAGGGGTAGTGTATGCGTTAGCCGGGTATGTGTGGTTAACTGGGGTGCGTAATCCTGCTGGTGGTTTAGGTTTGCCCAACCCCTTGATGATCTTTATGGCAGCATGGCTGGTGTTGGGCTTCTTTGATTTAGTTGGTCCATCGGTTGCCAATATGGTGCATTTATTTGGCTTGTTAATAGGCTTGGGTCAAGCTTATTGGGAAACGCGAATAACGCAAATTCAGTCGTAACAAACGATTGTGCTAAAACAAAAACGGAAAAAGAGAAAGTTAGTAACTTTCTCTTTTTTTATGTAAAAAATTAATCTAATCGACTTTTATATTCTGGCGAAGTGATACTATCTTTGGTCAGTAGCGTTTTATTTGGAGTTGTTTATGGCCCATGTGATTACCTTTGGTGAGTTGTTAGTTGATTGGATCCCCCTTGAAAATCGTCAATTTGGTGAATTAAGTATTCCAGTCAAAGGTCAGTTCCCAGGTGGTGCCCCTGCTAATGTGGCGGTGGCCTTGGCCAAGCTAGGTGTTGATGCGCGTTTTGTGGGGGCAGTGGGCCAAGACGATGCCGGTGAGTTTTTACGCCAATCATTAGCGCAGATGGGGGTCAATACCCAACATTTATGTCGCGATCCAAAACACGCGACCCCGATGGCCTTTGTTTCGTTAGACGGATCCGGCGAGCGCTCTTTTACCTTCGCTCGTGAAAACACTGCCGATCTGCATTTTGATCCTGACTATTTCGATCAGGGGATTTTTGAGGGTGAAGGTATTTTCCATATCTGCTCTAACACCTTAACCCATGAAACCTTATTTGATACAACCTTGCGTGGCTTACAGCAAGCTCAGCAGGCCGGCTTTTTAACTAGCTTTGATGTCAATTTGCGTCTGCCGTTGTGGCGCGATCCAAGTCGGATCCGCTCGCGCGTGCTAGATTGCATTTGTTACTGCGACATGGTCAAACTTAGCTTAGAAGAGCTGGCATTTTTAGCCGGTGATGAAACTAGCGACGCGTTTGCACAATACTTGTTAACCTTAGGTCCAAGTTTAGTGTTAGTGACCGATGGCCCCAATCCAGTGCAACTTTACCTGCCGCAGTGTCAGCTCAGTCAAGCCACGCCTGAGGTGAAGGTGGTGGATACCACAGGCGGGGGGGATGCCTTTATTGGTGCTTGGTTGTATGCCATGTTGGCCAATAACTTAGTGAATAAGGCCACTTTGCATGATGCGGTTGCAAGTAACAGTGATTCAATTTGGTCGTTGGCGATGAACACGGCCGTGATGGGCGGCGCGTTTGCTGTCACCCATCAAGGAGCATGGAGTGCTTTACCTAGCTTAAACGATATTCAATAGAACACGATCCCTTGATGGGGTCTCACTGGGTATCGCAACCATTATTCCACACTGGGGAGAAATGCATGACAGGTCAGTTTCGTGATCCTAGCTTTATCAAAACGCACATAGAACAACTTACACAGTTTTACCAACAACACGCGATTGATCCACAAGGCGGTTTTTACCAAACCTTGTTGCCCACCGGAGAACATCAAGAGGGTGAGGTAAAACAGCTGGTGAGTTCAACGCGCCTCACTTGGGTGTTTGCAACTTGTGCCAAGGAGTTTGGCCAAGCTTCATGGCTTGAAAGTGCGCAACACGGCTTTGATTATGTGCGCAAGCAGCATTTTGATCCTAAGCGCAATGCCTACAATTGGGTGATGCAGGGCGAGCAAGCCCAAGATCAAGATAACTATTGTTACGGTTTGGCGTTTGTTTTGTTGATGCATGCGGGCGCGTTAAATGCCGGTCTAAGCGATGCTAAGCAAGGATTAGAAGCGACTTTTGACTTACTTGAGCAGCGTTTTTGGCAGCCCGAATATGGTTTGTATGCCGACGAGGCCTGCACGGATTGGCAAAACTACAGCGACTATCGTGGTCAAAATGCCAATATGCATGCTTGTGAGGCTATGATAGCGGCTTATGAAGCCACTCAGGAGCAGCGCTATCTCGATCGTGCTTTACTGATTGCTGAAAACATCTGTATCCGCCAAACGCAAACCACCAATGGTCTGATTTGGGAGCATTACAGCAAGCACTGGCAAGTAGATTGGGATTATAACAAAGACGATCCTAAAAATTTATATCGCCCTTGGGGCTTTCAGCCCGGCCATTTAACCGAGTGGGCTAAATTACTGTTACTGATATATCGCCATAGTGCACAGCCTTGGTTGTTGATCACGGCTGAAAGTTTGTTTAATGCCGCTTGGACCACGGCATGGGATAAAGAGCATGGCGGCCTATATTACGGGTTTGGCCCAGATGGTAATATTTGTGATGATGACAAGTACTTTTGGGTACAGGCCGAGTCCATGGCAGCGGCAGCGCTGCTAGCAAAAGCGACCAACAAAGAAGTTTACTGGCAATGTTACGATCAGCTTTGGGATTATAGCTGGCAGCATTTTTGTGAGCAAAAACACCAGCCTTGGTGGCGCTTATTGGATGCGAATAATCAAGTGTTAGATCCAACTATCGCCCGCCCTGGCGCAAAAATTGACTATCACACCATAGGGGCGTGTTTAGAAATTTTGCGTGTGTTAACCACGGATTAATCTTGTCTTGGTAGGCATTTGTGGAAGCTAACAACCGATTAATCTGGTTTTGATAGGATGTTGTGGGAGCCCCAGTGATGGGGCGATTTGTGTTCTAACCATTACTATTTTCGCTTACAATTATCGCCGCATTACTGCGGCTCCTACGTGCATCACCCACTTAAATACTCTGCAAAGGTTTAGTTGGTCCTAGAAGCCTGTGGGAGGCGAGCTCGCTCGGCGAAAGATGCGGCTGCTACTGGTACATATACTTAGTGAAGATCACATTGCTGACGCCCTTGATCCCCGCTTCTTGCACTAATAATTTGTTCACTTGCTGTAAACACGCATCACGGATTTCTTCGCGTCCGGTTAACGATTTAATTTTTTGCTCATCTTGGCGGCCAAAAATCTCGATCATGGCATCACGCAGCAAGGGATCGTGATGTTCAATCACGGCTAAATCACTGGCGCTCGCGAGTTGAAATTCCACGGCAACGCGAACATAACCAATGCGTTTGCCGGGTTTGATGTAGTTGGTGATAATATCGGGTTCGAAGGCATAGTAAGCAATGCCGCCGGCTTTCTCTTCTTCGGCTAGGCTAGGGGCACTGATAAACAAGAGTAAAAATAAGCAAAGCAGCCCTTTTTTCATGATTCAATTCCAGTCGGTATTTAGAAAACAAATAGATACCAGCAGTTTAGGGTAAAGTCTTGCTGCTGTTAAGTATTAGCATAGAAGATTTTGGCTGCACAGGTTACAATTTGCCGCTGAAACTAAGCTAAATCTGCCATCAATACTATTTGCTAAATCACAAGGACGTCTTTTGTCGCCATTGTCACTCACCACATACCTTCAAGGGGCCTTTCCTCTTGGTGCAGATGCAAGTTGGCAGGTGCATACGCAGCAGCCCGATTTGCCTGTGGGTTTATTGGATTGGCTAACAGACTCTGGCTCGCTGACGGCGCGGCTGATTGCCAATAGTCGGGATTTCCACGTGCATGTGATTGGCCAAGCTTTCCTGTGTGCAAGCGAGCAAGAGCAGCAAGCCCTGGCTTTGTCGCCTCACTATATCGCTACCTCTGAGCACCTGATTCGCGAAGTGTTATTGTGCTGCGATGGTGCGCCTTGGGTTTATGCGCGCACCGTGATCCCAGTGAGTACCTTAACCGGGGAAGAGCAAAAATTAGCGCAACTGGGTGAGCAACCACTGGGAGCCACTTTATTTAATTCGCCAAATATGACTCGTGAAGATTTGGTGATTGCGGCTTTGCCCGAGGATGCCAACATAGTTGCGGCGGTGAAGGCGGTGAGTGAGTTACCAACAGTTGGCCTGTGGGGCCGGCGATCGCTGTTCCATTTGGCCAATAAACCCCTATTGGTGCATGAGATTTTCTTACCGTCCGCCTTAGCGTATCGACCTAATCATCAAGATAAACATTCAACAGGTGAATAATGGCTCTCTCTTTTTTGTCGGCACCTAAACGCCAAGCTTATATTCAACTAACCCGTTTTGATCGCCCTATCGGCAGCTTATTATTATTGTGGCCAACCTGCTGGGCACTGTGGTCGGCGGCGCAAGGTGTACCTGATTTATGGGTGTTATTGGTATTTGTGTTGGGTGTTTTTTTAATGCGCTCAGCGGGCTGTGTTATTAACGATTTTGCCGACCGTAAAGTGGATGGCCATGTTACGCGAACTAAACATCGCCCAATGCCATCGGGCTTAGTGAATAGTAAGGAAGCACTGACTTTATTTGGCCTGCTTTGTTTGGCCGCGTTTGCCTTGGTATTAACCCTGAATACCAAGACGATTTTATTGTCTTTTGCCGCGCTTGCGTTGGCGTTTTGCTACCCCTTCATGAAGCGCTACACCCATTTGCCTCAGCTGGTGTTAGGGCTCGCATTTAGTTGGGCAATCCCCATGGCGTATGCTGCGCAAACCAATGCCTTACCCGCCAGCCTATGGCTGTTATTTATTGCCAATGTTACTTGGACCATTGCCTACGACACCATGTATGCCATGGTCGACAGGGATGATGATGTGAAAATTGGCATTAAATCTACCGCCATTTTGTTTGGCCGCTTCGACAAGCTGATCACCGCCATACTGCAAGCGCTCACCTTAGTGTGTTTGCTGATATTTGCTTGGCTAACTCAAGCGGGCGCCAGTTTTTACTGGGGCTTATTGATTGCGGCGGGGCTGTTTGTTTATCAACAAAACTTAATCAGTGCACGCCAAGGGCCAGATTGTTTTCGCGCCTTTTTAAATAACAACTATGTTGGGTTAGTTATTTTTGTTGGCATTGCACTAGATTGGGCGCTGCGCGCTTAACTGGCTTGGTGATATTGATTGTCTATGGTGTGCTCGATGGTCCAGAGCACTTCATCGGACAATAACTGGCGCGTTAATTGGTGCAGCTCGGTCAGTGCGAGTTGATTTATCTTACCTTCGTGATTGATGTAAGCCTGCTGTTGCAGCTGCTCAATAAACACTTGCAGCACTTTTTTATCAAAAAATTCGGGGGCGCGAATACCGTGAATTTGCGCAAGGCGCTCTGCCACTTGGGTACTTTGTTCGGCTAGCGTGTTGAGCTCAACGGGGCTCGGTGTTTGCAGCAAGGTCAGTACAATATGATACCGCTGAATGGTTTCATCAATAATATTGGCCAACAGATAAGCCTGAGTGCGAAGGTTGGCATTAATGGCGTATTTTACTTGTTGTTCGGCGTCGTTGATCTGCTCATTTAACCAGCCTAGGGCCAATAACTGCTTGAGATAGCCCTGACTTTGCTGCCACATTTGCTCTGTGTTCCAAGGTAAAAATAACTCGGCCTGAATTAATGGGTAGACCCGATCTAACTTGGCTTTCAGCTGGTCTTGTGTGATCCCCTCATGGTGTTGAACTAAGCTGGTGATCAACGCAGGTAGCGCAAATAAGTGAATGATATTATTTCGATAGAAGGTAAGCAGCATGCTCTGGTCGTCAGCAATGCTGATGATATCGCCTAGGCTGTCTTGGTAAATACGAAACTTGTTTAGGTTCAGTGCTGAATCGAGTAAGGCGTGGACTTCGTCCATGATGTCGTCACCAGCGGCGCTGTCAATGGGTAAACTCACTTGCGCACTAAAAGGCACCTGACTCAATAAAGATAAGTAAGCACTTACTTGTGTAACTAATTGCTCTTTACTTAAGGTGTGGCGTTTACTGGCTAAGAGCACCAAGCTGCATAGCGGTAAGGCATTCACGGCGGCGGCATTATTAATGCCTGTCATTACCGCGCGTCCCAATTGGTTAATGGTTTGGCTAAAGTCTGCGCTTTGGGTTAGGTCATCTTGTTCGCGCCATTGCGGTTGACTCTGATCTAAAAATTGGTTCAGTAAAATAGGCTCACCAAAGTTGACAAAGCCTTGGCCAAAGTTTCCGAGTTTCTTGGTAATGGAAAGCACTTGTAAAAACGACTCTTTCTGCTTTTTCTGCCCTTGCAGCTCCTTGACATACGTGGCCACTTCCATCACATGGTCATAGCCTAAACACACGGGAATTAAAGCGATGGGGCGATTAGGGCTTTGCTGCATGGCTTCTATTGTCATGCCCAGCATACCGGTTTTCGCAGGCAGTAGTCGGCCAGTGCGGCTGCGGCCGCCTTCGGTGAAAAACTCCAGTGAATAGCCCTTGCTGAATAAGTAACTTAAATAGGCTTTAAACACGCTGGCGTATAAGGGGTTGCCTTTGAAAGTTCGGCGAATAAAGAACGCACCGCCGCGACGAAATATCGGCCCCGCCGGAAAAAAGTTCAGGTTAACCCCCGCAGCAATGTGTGGCGGGGTCATGCCTTGTTGGTAAATCACCGACGACAGCAACAAGTAATCCATGTGGCTGCGATGGCAAGGCAGAAACACAATTTCATGGCCCTTTTGCGCTAAATTGCGCACGGTTTCGGCGTTATTCACCACAATGCCTTGATAGATGCGATGCCAAATCCATGTCAGCACCTTGTCGCCAAAACGTACCATAGGGTAAGAAAAGTCTGATGCGATCTCATTGAGATAATGAGTGGCTTTTTGCTCGGCTTGTGCCAGCGAAATACCTTGTTCTTGGCTGGCTTTGACGATGGCTTGATGGATCTCATTAGAGGCCAACAAGGCGCGGCGCATTTTATTCCTATCGGGTAATTTTGGCCCCTTGGCCGCCAGTTTTTGCCGTGCAAAATGGGTGTAGGCAATCTTTTCTAACTTGGTGGCCAGATTGGGATCATCGCCATAATCACGATTTAAGCGCTGCAGCGAAATCGGCTTGCTAAAGCGGATCAGATTATCGCGACCACGAAACAAAATGGTGAAGGCTTTATTGATCCAATTGGGCGAGCTGGCTTTAAGAATGGAAAACCAAGGCTTATGGCCTTCATAACCGGGCGCGCGACCCCAAAACAGTGTCACTGGAACTAACTGCACGTCAATGTCAGCATCGCCTTGATGTAATTGCAGCAAGGTTTTAAATTGATCTTGATAGGCTTTGCGCTGTGTGCGTGAAAATAATCGCCTAGGCTTGTTTAAACAAACATACCGGGTAAGGGATTGGCCGTTAATGACCATGGGGGCTAATGGGTCGGGCAGCCCCAATTCGCCACAAGCGCGCTGTAAGGTTAGTAAATCACTGGATGATAAGGTTTTTAACGCATAAACAATGGGCTTGTCTAAATCCAAATGCAGATCGGCCTGAGGGTTAACAGGGACGGTTTTGCTGGTCACGAGATGGTTCAAGAAGAAACCTTGCATAAAATTCATTTATTCCCTTAACCTCTTGTTTTCATTATTATCAAATTAACCTGATCATGCTGTCGTCAGCTTGTCATATCTGCACTTCAAGCTATTGCATCCAATGGCGCTAAAATACACTAAAAATAGTGTTAATTTGTGAATAAAAGGACATAAAAATGGAAAAAAATACCGGTTTGAAGCGGATTGTGATGGCGGCCATGTATTCATTACAGGGATTCCGTCATGCCTTTAAGCATGAGGCTGCTTTTCGCCAAGAGCTGCTACTTGCCGTGATATTTATCCCCTTAGCTTGCTGGTTAGATGTCAGCCAAATTGAGCGCATCTTAATGATCGCCTGTCTGCTTATTGTCATTATAGTTGAGCTGCTGAACTCGGCGGTAGAGGCCGTGGTTGACCGCGTTGGCTTGGAAAAACACGAACTGGCAGGGCGCGCCAAAGATTTAGGCTCGGCCGCGGTGTTTGTGGCCTTAACCCTAACGGTTTATGTGTGGGCGGATATTTTACTGTTTTAACCGATTTTTGGAGTGGGTGTTGGACGCTAAAAATAGGACCTGACTATTAAAATTTTTAATATAGGGTATAAAACACCCTAAACGCTTATTCACGTATATTGGCCTCAAACATTTGGAGGTCATTATGTTAAAACCATCTTTTAAAACCATTAGTTTAGCAATTGCACTTTCATGTGCTTTTGCCGTTCCCGTTAGCTATGCTGATACTCAAGGCATTTCACTTAATCCTATTCAACAAGCTTTGCATGATGAGGCTTATAATTTGGGGTTGAGTGCTTATCTTTGGGGCTCAACCTTGGTTAGGATGGAGCAAATTAGCCGTCAATATACAGATGTTTCTGAATCGCAAGCCGACACTAGCTATCGCGGTCCGTTGAATAAATTCGGCCATGCAAGACGCCTTAGCACGCCTGATGATACTGACATGCCGACGGCAAACCGAGATACTCTGTACTCCAGTGCGGTACTTGATATAAGTCTAGAGCCTATAGTGCTCGAAGTTCCAGCGGTCACAGATCGTTATTACGTGATCAACATGTTTGATATGTGGCACAACTTGTTTCAATACGTTGGCACACGCGAGACTGGTAGTCTAGCAAAGCAATTCTTGATTGTGCCTCCTGGTTGGCAGCCAAACCAAAATATTCCTCGTGAGCTTAGTGTGATTGAAGCTCCCACAACAAAAGTATGGTTGTGGGGACGAACTCAAGTCATGGGTGAACATGACTATGTTAAAGCGCATGGGGTACAAGACCAATACAAACTAACGCCGTTAGGTGAATACATAACAGGTCAGCCGAGTAAAGTTGAGCCTGCATTATCACCTCGCCCAGGATTAGCAAGTGATCCGCTTCGATTTTATGTTGAGCTAGGCGCTTACTTGGCAGATAACCCAGTCAATGAAAGACAAAAAGCCATGCTAGGACAATTTGCGAAAATTGGCCTGACGGAGCAGGGCTTTGATGCGAGTAAACTATCAGATGCCACGAAAAAAGCACTTGTTAATGCCTTAAAAGAGGGGCGCAAGATTGTCATGGCGCAGCAGGCTAACCCAGCTAATTTAGAGATGAAGGATGGTTGGGTCTATACCTTCGCGTTAGACACATTTGGTGATGATAACGCAATGCGTTCACTCATTGCTCACCCATACTTAGGCGGTCAAGGCCCCAAAGAGGCTATCTATCCAATGGCCGCTGTGGATGCCAAAGGTAATCCACTGACTGGGGCAAATGACTATGTGATGACGTTTGATCAAGAGCCCCCAGTCGGATCTTTCTGGTCGGTTACAGTGTATGACTCACAAAGCAAGATGCTGGTCGACAATCCAATAGATCGGTACTCGATCAGTAACTTGTCTGATTTGACAAAAAATGCCGACGGTTCGTTTTCGCTACATCTGTCGCACCAAGAGCCCCAGAACAAAACGCAAATTAATAACTGGTTACCAACACCTAAAGGGCGTTTCTACGTTTTGACTCGCCTCTATATTCCAGGTAAAGAGATCCTCAACATGGATTGGACAGTCCCTGGGTTACAAGCTAAATAATTCCCCCGTAGCGAACCAGTACAGCCAATGTGTGCTGGTTCAGATTCATATGGTGAACCATGAAACAATACTTAATTTATCTAATGTGGTATGCGTGCTTAGTTGACATAGGTGCGGTTTATGCTGCAGACAATGAAGTACAAGATATGTCTGATCCATTAGCTATTTATACCCAAGTAGGTGGGGGGATAACAGATAAAGGTTTAAACCTAAAAGTTGGAAAAACATACGATACCGGAAAAGAAAATGTGGCTGGAATGAATGTTCTAGAAATTAAAGGCATCGCCGGCGAGCTCTTGGGCTGGCATGACAATCCATTGCTCAGAAATGATAGTGTCGATTCCTTTCGAATAAGAAACTTCACTGCCAACTTAATCAACGGTCGTGGTTCTCAGATTGATTTGAGCTATGACCTAAACCAAGAGTTTGGCTTAGCGTCGTACAGTTTGATTCAAGCCTTGCCTAAGTTTGGGGCGTTGCAGTTATTTCCTCTTGCTGGCGCTGGTGTTGCGTTTGGTAACAATGTGAGTACCCATGACGGTCAAGTGGTTAGCGGGTATTCGGTGCCCGGCACTTTCGTTGTGGTCGGTACTTACGCCAAAGTGGAACTTAGCGAAAATATTTGGCTTAACTATAATCCCATGTACATGAAAACTTTATCTGGTTCAGATGGTTATAAGGAGAATGGGTTTGAGGGAGACGATAGTGTCTTGGCGCATGAATTTGCTATTTCGTATCAAATCTCTCCTCGTTTCAACATGCGTTACTTTGCAAACTGGAGTGAGCACACTCGTTTTTCAGCGGGTGAACATCGTATTGAGTTTAACTATCAGCTCTAAAGCACGAGCAGATTCAATCTAAGTAGATGTACAAGGATGTACCATATTAGAGGCTACGATTATGAAAATACATCCTACCACTCTAGATTATGAGGCATACCCTAGCGTCTTTCCTTTACTAGAATCCATGGTTTTTATGTGGTTTGTCATTGTTGTGACGGTGGCAATCGCGGTTTGGGTTATTGCAAAACTGTGGCAAGTCCATTCAATTCCAAAGCACTTAGCAAAAGAGCGGGGCTTAGCCCAAGCAAAATTAGTGTTTTGGTTATGTTTGCTTGGATTAGTGTTTAAACCTCTTTGGGTTTTAGCTGTGATCGCGATCGTCACTGATTGGGATAAAGTTCAACATTGGATAAGAGGTACTCGTGTATGAAAGAAATCATGCTGCCCTATCTTCTTGTTGTATGGTTACTGTTTAAGTTTAACGTCTTAAAACCGACAGCAAGAAACTACTTCATCACCACGACCATAGGTATCTTACTTGCCTCGGCCTTGTTTTTGGGCCATAGGTTTTATTCACCAATTGATTTGACCAACTCTACGACAGTGAAAGCTCCCCATGCGGTCTTATCACCAGCTCTAGGCCAACATATGGAGAAAATCTATGTTAGACACAACCAAGAAGTGAAAAAGGGAGAGGTGCTGTATCGGCTTAAAGATGACAAGATTTCTGCTGCGATCACCGAAGTAGAATCTGGGCTTAATGAGGTCGCGCGGACAATTGAGGCGAAAAAAGTGCAGTTGTCACAAGCCAAACGCGATTTAAGACGTAATCAGTCGATGGGAAATCATGTCAGCATCAGGGATTTAGAGAATGCCCAAGATTTGGTTGAAATTCTAAAAGCCGAAATGGACGTGTTACAAGCCAAGTACGATGGCTTAATTGCAAAACGTGGCAGTCTGGAATTCGATTTATCTCGTTTAACGGTACAGGCTCCTTTTGATGGCATGGTGACACATATATATGTTGCAGATGGGACTCGAGTTGGCTCTTTACACTTATGGGACACCAACAAGAAGTTTGTGGAGATGCGGATCCCAGACCAAGCATATGGCAATATTGAACCGGGTCAGTTTAGTGAATTTTATGTTGATGCCTTTCCTGGACAGATCTTTCGTACGCGAGTGCACAGTGTGGTGAAAGCCACTGGCGAAGCGCAAGGTAGTTTGTTGCCAAGAGAACAAGCCGTATCAAGTCATATTCAACGTGGTGCGGCTCCGGTGGGGCGCACCGTGATTTTGGAAATGGATCCCGATACCATGGCGATAGCTCCTATTGGTGCAACCGGTTCCGCTTGGATCAGTGCTAATAAACCGCATCCCTTGCTTGGGTTTATCGACATTATAGGCGGCGCCACCTTGCGACTTACCGCGGCAAAATCATTTCTGTCAGCGTTTTAAAATATGTCGTAATTTCAATAGGCCCACGATGGGCCTTTTTTTCAGCCTTAAACCACCTGCTTCAGTAGGTGGTTATTGTTTTCTTCAAAGAATGAAATGATAGATAAAATTGAGAGATATTGGTGTGATGGTATTGCTAGGGATTTTGATACTGAAAGGTTAGCTTAATTGAAAATTAACAGATCCTTCAACATCACCGCATAGGCGGCGATGTTGAAGGATCTGTTAAAACTGATAATCCAGCGTGATACCAACAAAGTGATTATGGTTGTCATAACGACCTTGTAGTGCGCCGTTATTGATCTTTGGTGAACCGTAATCAACGTAACTGTAATAGACGTTTAAATTGATTGATTCATTCCATAGATAGCGAGCGCCCGTGCTATATCTGATTTGCTTATCAACGGGGAGATCAGTTGATTGAAATGTGGCGTCATCAAGTGGTGAGCCGGTATACCCCAGTCCCACCTCAAAAGTCAGTTTAGGACTAACCGCAATTTTGCTGCCAAGAGACGCAAACCATACGTCTTCGAAGTTTCGTGCTTTAGAGACTTGGATATCGTCAACGCTAAGCCTGGTCACCTCGTTAGCACTCCAAAATTCCTTACCGACACTCCATACTAACGCCAATGGCTGGCTTAATTGATGAAAACCTGAAACTTCAAGTTTGGCTGCGTTAACTAACCCAATCCGAGTATCTATTTGCTGGGTGAACAGTGCAAGTTCACCTTCAAGATCGTGTTCTATTTTTGAACGGTAGGTTACGCCAAACTTATTATCTTCTGTGTACTTATAGGTTGCCCCAAAATTGTAACCCACAGCGTAAGAGGTTGAATCAATGGAGGCTTGTTTAGCGAGAAATCGTTGTTCAAAAGTTGCTCTATCTATTTGAATGCCTGCCCCAAGGCTGAGTTTTTCATTCACTTTATAGCTAAATGAAGGATTGAACTGCATAACGCTCAATGTAAGGTCATTCAATCCCAATTTACCGGCATACTCATTGCCATAGTCGAGGCCACTGCCACCTGTGGCTACGAGAGAGAGCCCCATACGATAGCGGTCATTAATGGGGGTGACAAGATAAACTGAACCATAAGGCTGCACACCTCCAGCGTTATTACTACTCAAATTCGAATTTCTATCATCCTGATATTCAACATTTAGAGCCATGGTGGCCAAATTGACCGAGATATGCGTGTTATTCAAATACGTCATTGCTGCTGGGTTTGAGTAGGCTGTTGATGCATCTTCAGCCAAAATTGCTGATCCAGCTCCTGCGGTTGCTACATTCAAATGACTCATTTCAGCTACTAATGTTGCAGCAGCATAAGTATTGCTGGTGAATAAGGCTAAGGTTAAAGCGCTTAACTTGGGTAGAATAAGTGACATAGGCACTCCGATTTTTACTAGATTGGAAAAACAACGCCTCCCGAGTGGAGGCGTGAAGTAGCAGGTGATGATTACAACTTATAGACTTGAGGCATCTTGTACTTGTTATCGAGTACGGCTTGTGTTGGTTCATACAAACGAATGTGCAAATAGAAGTCGTCATCGGGGGCTGGAAGCCAGTTACAAGTTTTATCTGCTGGTTTATCGTGTTGAATACATATAGGTAAAGTACCGTCGACGGCGTATCGTAATTCTTCTTTACGATTGGTTGAAATCGAGTAACGATCTATTTCATTTTCGACCATAAACAGATTTTCGGCGTCATACATAGTTAAAGACCAAAAAGCATTAGCAGGGGCATCTGCAGGCATCGTCATTCGGTATTTGTGCTTACCATTGAGTTGGTTGCCTTTGCTATCAGTATAACGATTAGGATAGAGTGCTCGCTCTGGGACATTGAGTCCTGCGGCTCGCAAGTTAATGCTAGCGCGGCTGAGGTAGTCGTTACCATAGAGGCCACCTTCAAACATCATTGACCAACCATTGTTGCTTGTACCAACGCTGCGACCAGCATAGTGAATAATAGATTGAGCAGATTTTAAAGCCCTTAGCAAACCTCGTTGTTGGTCTCTTGATAGCTTGTTGGCATCAAAAGGTTCATCATCACCTATGCCTATATACTTAAATTGTTCTACCATGGCTTGTGCTTCGGGTAAGGGATTTTTACGTAGTTCACGATCTATCAAAGCATACCAATCCAAGCCTTGAGGTGTTGTCATTGGGGGAATGCGACCTTTAGCTTTAGCCAGTTTCATAGGACCATGGGCCTTGCCAAGCTCGTCAAGTGGGTAGGTGATGAAACGATCGTGTACCTCTAGCGCTGCAGCTTGGTCACTAGGGCCGAAAACACCGGTACGATGAATTAACCACACCATAGGTGTACGAGAGCGAACGACATGATCTATGTTGGCAGGTACGACACCTTCCCAGTCATTCTTAACTAACAGTACCTTACTGCCTTTGCTACCAGTATTAGCCTGAAAAAGATCGGTAATTGAATCCGAGTATGCATCGAGTAATTGCACAATATAGTAGCGGTTTTCTGTCGGAGGGATCTCGATCACCATAGGCCCTGCTAGATCGAGATCGTAATGAGCTTGTGAGTACATGGTGTCGTTATTGACCGTGGGTACAATGCGATCTTGTGGGCCAGATAGCTGGCGAGTTTTGCCCATCTTATTTAAAGGTGCCATGGCATTATCCATCGGCTCAGATACTGCGGTTGATGTTTCTCTAACGGCTGCAACCGTAAGTGGTCCCGCGCCATAAATAAAGGCTTGTAGACCTAAGTGATAGGCTAGCTCCTCTTCAGGCGAGATGTTTGTTTCTGCCTGCGTCGGAAAGCAAAAAGCAGACAAGAGCGAAAGTGCGATTAATGATTTTTTCATGGCTAACCCTTTTATATGCTGATAAGACACATAGGCAAGGATAAAGCCCTTTGACGCGTTAAAGAATCGAAGTGTTTTTATATCAATTATTAAGATTTTTAATACGCATGGAGTATTTTATGGCTATGCTGATGGAGCCACTTAGTTAAAGGATTCGCGCGATTTCTCTGGTGGGTAAATAATGCCATTTCGCGATAGCGAGATTCATCTGTTAGCTCTTGAGGTAATGGAATAAACCTGAAACGTCCCTGTAATCGAGTCATATTGTGCTTCGAGATAATGCCTATGTAGTTGGTTGTTTCTACCAAAGACATCATCATACTCAGGTCGCTGGTCCGGACGCTAATTTGCTTAGTCAGACCAAGCTTTTTAATCATTTTTTCACTACGAGAAGACTCTGTTTCACCATGGATTAAATTAATGCAAAGAGGGTATTTGAGCAATTCAGCCAAGGCTTCGGATACGATTGGATGCTCTTGTCTCACAATCGCCATGAATTCATCTCTGCCGATATCTTTTTTCATGATGTTTTTGCTGGTTTCCATTGGCAGATAAGAAAAGCCCCAGCAGTTAGTTTTTAGCTCCAAATCTCTTAACGCGTCAAAGCCCCATTGGTAGCAATCTAAAGTGATATTGGGAGCCAAAGACGTAAATTGTTCAATAATGGGGACACCTATTGTCGTCATTAGCTGCGGTGAAAAGATAAATGTGTATTCACCGCTCAGGTTTTTTATGTCCCAAATATGATCATCGAGGTAAAGTGCATCCATCTGATCGAGCAATGTGGGAAGCTGGTTTAAGATGTCAACACATCTAGGGGTCGGCTCTAGCTTATTGTTGTTGCGAATAAATAGAGGATCGTTGAACTGTTCGCGCAGTTTTTTTAGCATCACACTGATAGAAGGTTGACTGACATGCAAGCGCCTGGCCGCAGTGATGGTTTGTTGCTCTTCGCTAAGTACCAATAATAAGCGTAGCAAGTTGAAGTCTTTAGTCATATTTGGGCTATATAGTTCTGAGGGTGAGGGATTAATTTATCATTTTTAGAGTGTGAACCTACTTGGACCAACAATGGAATAACCAATAACGTGATATATATTGTTATTCCGAGGCTGTTATTGAAATGTATATCTGCACATCGGGGAGCTTTGTTGTAGCTACACTTTAGATTCTATCTGCTTTTGAAGCACTTTTTATCAAGGCGACAGCTTGCTTAGCTTAACCTCACTGTATATACTCACAGTTAACTGTATATAAAAACAGGCTAAAATGATGAAACCATTAACACCGCGCCAAGCTGAAATTCTGGAACTGATCAAAGACAATATCGCCGCGACTGGCTTGCCACCTACGCGAGCAGAAATCGCAAAGCAACTTGGCTTTAAGAGTGCTAACTCAGCCGAAGAGCACCTAAAAGCGCTGGCTAAAAAAGGCGCAATTGAAATGATGCCGGGCACCTCTCGGGGGATTCGTCTTGTTGAAGTCGAAGAAGCCGCCAACGAAGAAGAAGGCTTGCCTTTGATTGGTCGTGTTGCGGCCGGTGAGCCCATCCTTGCTCAAGAGCACGTAGAATGTAATTACAAGGTTGACCCTAATTTATTTCATCCAAGTGCCGACTTCCTGCTACGCGTGAGCGGTATGAGTATGAAAGACATCGGGATTATGGACGGTGATTTACTGGCTGTGCATAAAACCAAAGATGTCCACAATGGCCAAGTGATTGTCGCCCGCGTTGAAGACGAAGTCACCGTAAAACGCTTCCAGCGCGATGGACGCCAAGTGCTACTGCACGCAGAAAATGAAGAGTTTAGCCCTATCAAAGTGGACTTAGCCAGCGAGCACTTTGACGTGGAAGGTATCGCGGTAGGCGTGATTCGTAACGCTGATTGGATGTAGTCGCAATTTGTTCAATAGAATTTAAGAGAAACCGCCATTTCAGGCGGTTTTTTTATGCCGAGTAATGGGCAGCCAATGGCATCAATTTGTGCGGCCTGAGTTCGCTCAATATTGAAAGTAATGAAGAGTCCATGTTTGCAGCCCTGTTTTAACTATCTGGCGGCACATATTGCGCTATATAGTGAGGCAAAGACTTTTCTGGCCCCGTGGTGAAATGATCCGGTAGCAATGAAAGATGCTGGATCCTATCAATGCGAAAGTGACGATAGGCATCTCTTAGTTCACACCAAGCGATCAAGGTCCAAACCTTACCCCAAAATATTTGCCCAAGGGGCTGTAATACGCGTGAGGTTAATGCGCCGTCTTCGGCCGTGTAGTCAATGCAGATTTTTTGCATGGCATCGGTAGCGTGACGAAGCTGTTGGCTATGGGCGGCGGTTTTGGACTGGATGTGATAATCCGGTACTAGGATCGGAAAGCTCTCCAGTTGGCGCTTTAAGTGATCGGGCAAGACAGACAAAATTTTGTGGGATGCCGTGGTGCTGGCGCTGGCTAATTCAGGATCGGACCATGCCCTGACCATTCTCATGCCCAGTTCTAGTGCGACCATTTCTTGCTCGTTAAACATCAGGGGCGGTAAATGTGAGCCTGCTTGTAACACATAACCGACACCGGCCTCGCCCGCAATTGGCACACCCGATAAGATCAACGATTGGATATCGCGATAAATGGTGCGCTCGCTGACTTCCATGGTCTGGGCTAGCTGCGCCGCTGTGACGGCATAGCGTTTACTGCGTAGCAGGGTTAATAATGCAAATAGCCGCTCTGATTTACTCACTTATCATCCTTATTACGGGCCAAACCAACAACATTAGTAAAGCCCGTGATTAGCAAAGCCCGTGATTAGCAAAGCCCGTGATTAGCAAAGCCCGTGCCTGATTTACTTAACTACGCCGCATCGCAGGATGAAAATTGCACGGTCTGGTGCTGCATCACCACCGAGTCTTTATCAATCAATGCAATGAGGGCTTGGCAGTCAGCACTGGCCATAAAGGCTTCAGCTGCGGCTTTTGCTGTTTCCATTGATTGCCAATAAACAATATCCGTCCATGTCTGCGACGCTTCATTATAGCTAAGGGAACGGTATTGAAAACCGTCTAGACCAGCGACAAAAGCATGGCTTTGTTTCGTGGCTGCTAACAAATCTTGTTCAGTGACGCCTGCTGACAATTTAAAGCTGACCATTTCAATAACTGTGTTCATCTTGTTTCCTTTGTGTTTGTGTTATCAACGAGATAAGCATAAGGGCAGGGAGTGTCAGACTGTGTCAGTAGGGTGATATTTGAGTGAACAATTTTACGGTGTCGAAATTATTCAATACCAGATGATGGGTCATTGTTATTGTGCCATAGAACTTTAAAGGAAGGAGACATAGCATGACATTACGAGCAAATTACATGGCCTTAGCTGCCCCCGCGATGGACATTTTGATGGCGCAAGAGGGGTATTTACGCGAGCAATTTAGTGGCTCTAATACCCTTAGCCTAACGGTTTGGGAGCTGGTGAAACTGCGCATTTCACAGCTAAATCAATGTGCTTTTTGTATCGATATGCACAGTAAAGAGGCCATGGCCCAAGGAGAAAGTGTAGAGCGAATTCTTGGTTTAAATGCATGGCGAGATATGCCATGGTATAGCGAGATCGAAACCACGGCATTGGCGTTAGCCGAGCATGTAAGCTCAGGCAAGGCGGTAGATGATCACACTTACCAGCGCGCACGTGACGTGTTAGGCGAGCAAGGTTTGGTTGATTTAACCATTGCCATCAACGCCATAAATAGTTGGAACCGCATCGTTAAGATGTTTAAACCTGAGGTAGGTAGTTATAAGTCATAATCATTCGGCCCCAGCGCTTAATTTCTTGCTGTCCCAACCTCAGGGGCAGCTAGGTGGGCTGCTGCAAGGCATATGGTCGGCCAGTGTCGGTGACGAGCAAACCGAGCCGGTGACGCGTGCGCTTTATTCAGATGCGGGCAGTGGCATTTTGTTTCATCTCGCCGGAGAGGTCTGCATTGGCGAACTCTCGCTGCCCCATGGCGTAATTGCCTTGCCCGTCAGTAAAGTGTCGCAGCAAGTCACCTTAATGCCCGGATCGCAATTGGCTGGGCTGCGTTTTCATCCTGCTGTGAGTTATGGGGTGTTTGGCCAACACCTTAATTCGCCGAGCTTGTTAACCAGTGGCATCGGGCAATTAGATAAGCTAGATGCCCTTTATGCCTCATTGCAACAGCAGCCTTGTTATCAAGCCCGCATCAATGAAATAACCCATTGGGCAGAGCAAGCCTTTCAGCTTAGTCAAATCTTGCCCCATTCGTTATACCAAGCGTTAGCGGAAATCGATCTACACGCTTCACAAGCCGAGCTTACTCAGCAAGTACCCTTAAGTCAGCGTCAAATTGAGCGTTTGTTTAAACGCTGGTTGCAACTCTCACCGAAACAATACCAACGCATTTTGCGCGTGAAGCAGGCCATTGAGTATTTGCGAACCCACAGAGAAGTGTGTTTAGCCGATGTGTCATTGCAATTTGGTTTTAGCGACCAAGCCCATATGACGCGAGAGTTTCGCGCCATTGCGGCGACAACACCGGGCAAGGTTTAGCTCATCGAATCAGATTAGCGTCGGCGCCCCGGGCGAGCCATGGGTCGCTGGGGAAAATGAACTGGACGCACCGCAGGTCTGGTGGTGGGTTTAGTCGCGGGTCGTGTTTTAGGTAATTCAGGCTTATTTACTGGCCGCTCTTGCAGCTTAGGATGCTCGACTAGTTTATTACTCGGGCGCGGTAAATTTTTTAGCTCATCGCGACGAGCGCGCAAATTCGCTTGTTGCTCTGGGCTAATTTGCGCCCAACGTTGCTGAAATTCGCTTTTTAACGCAGTGATATCAGCTTGCTGGTGGTCGCCTTGCCAGTCGTCAAATTTATCTTTAATGGCTTGTTGCTGGCCTTCATCTAAGCTGTGCCACCAATCTTTGATCAGCCATGCTATGTCGTTGTCATTATCACAACACCAAGGGTAATAGTGATCCCAATAATATAAGTAATCATCGTACCACCAAGGGTAGCTGCCGTAGTGGCTAGGGTTGTCGGAGCGTGGCTGTTGTGCACAGCCGCTGAGCACAACAGCCAGTACTAAGAAAAAGATCCTCATCACAGAAATCTCACATAAAGGGTTTTCGATATTTTGCTGCTTGCGCTGGAAAGGATCAAGCTTTGTCTCGATTGGTAATATATTTGCCAATAAAATAAATATGTTACAGCAGTCAATGCAAGTTTGCTGGGGTACAATATGCACTTACGTTGAAGGAGCGAAAGTCTGATGGAAAACGAAAAAAGTAAAATTCGTCAACGAGCGGATGAAATTAAAGACTATCAATGCAAAAACCTTGTCGCAGTGCTTGAAAACCCAATGGATATTAAAAATATTGGTGCAGTGATAAGAAATGCCAATGGACTTGGCGTAGAAAAAATCTATATCGTAGACAGCAGAAAATCGCTACCAGATGATTGGGATGAGTTAAGAGAAAGAAAATCTTTGTCCAAAATCTCCGTTTCAGCGTCTAAGTGGACCTTTGTGAAGCGCTTTGATAGCACTGAAGCATGCCTAGCACATCTGGAAAAGCATAGATTCACTTCGATCGTGACTTCTCCTCATATTAAAGGGAAGGAAAATTACATCCTTCATGAAGCCGACTATACACAAACGCGATTAGCGGTTTGGTTTGGAAATGAGGCCCGTGGCATCAGTGATATCGTTGTTGAACGCAGTGACTTTTGTGTCTCAATTCCTATGTTTGGCATCATAGAAAGCCTAAATTTAGCGACGACTACAGGCATAGTATTGTACGAAGTAACTAAGCAAAGACGTGATTATCAAGCCAAGTATAAACGCGCGAATAGAGGACCTCGCAAAACACTTTCTTAAGGAGTAAAAGCTTTGCAATTAACAGCTCATGTGCAACAAATGGCGCAGTATAACCAAGTGATGAATCAGCAGGTTTACCACGCCTGTGCCTCGCTTTCCAATGAAGCGTTAAATCAAGATCGCGGTGCTTTTTTTCATTCGATACTGGGAACGTTAAATCATTTAGTGGTGGGAGATACCCTCTGGTTACAACGCTTCTTTAGCGCAGGGATCGGCTTACAAGCATTAGCGCCGATTAGCCAACTGCCGCCACCTCGGTCGCTCGACGCGGTGTTGTTTACGGAGTTGACTGAGCTAGCGCGCCGAAGAGAATTACTTGATCAGGGATTACTGGCACTCTCACGTGAAGTAGACGAAGCCTCTTTGCATCGGACTATCACCTATAAAAATAGCAAAGGCGTCCCCGCCAGTAAAAACCTGTTTAGTTTAGTCATGCATTTATTTAATCATCAAACCCATCATCGTGGTCAAGTGAGCACATTACTGACACAGCTTGATCTTGATATCGGGGTGACGGACTTAGTTGTTTTACTGCCTGACGAAGAAAGTGTGGGTAGTTGAGTGTTGGCTGGCCAGATTGTTCGAAAGCCATGCTAGTGTTTACAATTAAGTTGCTTAATTATTTCAATAAAACTTTCATTTGGTCATGTGCAGGGCGTCATATTTGTCGCCTAATTTGATTCATTGCGCGCTGGTATGGGTGGTTAGTTTTCGTATTGCCCCCCCTGTTTGCCATAGCGTTTGACTTGGACTTGGTCATTATGGTTCTTAGCCAGTCAATATTGTTGTTATTATCGCAACACCAAGGGTAAAAGTGATTAATATATGAGTAGGATAGCGCTTAGTTAAGCGGCATAAATACATTTATGTTGCTTTAAAATTAGAAAAGTTTGTTCGCTGTCCTTCTGTTCGCTTTTTGGGGCCCTGTTATATCGAACTATACTTAATAAGCTTGTTTCTGTGTATTAATTGAGGAACAACTTATGCGAGCTTCATTTCAATCCCTTTATGCCACTTTGATCCTTACTGTTTGTTTGCCTCTTTTCACATACGCTTCCCCTCCTGATTTACAACGCTATATAGTCGTTGTGTACGATCATGCAGTACCGCAAGAGGTCGCCACCGAGATAGCGCAAAAAGCGAATGGACGTGTGGGGTATGTGTTTGAACATGTCATTAAGGGGTTCTCAATTGCGGTGCCTGAGCAAGCTCTCAATGGCATCTTACATCATCCCAAAGTGTCGTATGTCGAAGACGATATTCCCATCAATGCATTTGTGCAGCAGTTGCCGACTGGGGTTGAGCGTATTTATGCCGATCTCACCGCCTTGGACATTGACGGTAACGATAATGTTCGTGTCGATGTTGATGTCGCTGTGTTGGATACTGGCATCGATATGGAGCATGCTGATTTAAACGTAATTGGCGGGGCAAATTGTCTCTATCACTCTGGTGGTCCACCTCATAGAAGGTCGTATTTTTGTGATGAATCTCTGGGTGGTGACGATGACCATTACCACGGTACTCATGTGGCTGGAACCATAGCTGCACTCGATAACAACATAGGTGTGGTCGGGGTTGCCCCTGGAGCGCGGCTTTGGGCGGTCAAGGTACTCGATGCACAAGGTTCAGGCTCGCTTTCGGGAATTATTGCGGGCATTGATTGGGTGGTGGCGCAAGGCGATATTGAAGTGATCAATATGAGCTTAGGTGGCTCAGGTTCGAGCAGTGCAATGAATCAAGCGATAGATTCGGCATTTAACAGCGGCGTAACCGTAGTGGTAGCGGCAGGTAATAGCAATGCCGATAGCACCAATTTTACGCCAGCCAATGCACCAAAAGCAATTACCGTCTCGGCTTTGGCTGACTTTGATGGCCTTGCTGGCTATTTAGGCGCACCAACTTGTCGCAGCGACCAAGACGACACCTTAGCTGGTTTTAGTAATTGGGGCGCTGAGGTAGACATTGCTGCTCCCGGCGTTTGTATTCTGTCGACCTACCCAATAGAAAGAGGTGGCTATGGCACCATTAGTGGTACCTCAATGGCATCGCCCCATGTCGCAGGGGCAGCAGCATTACTCGCGAGTCATAACCATGGTCCACAAATGATATGGGACACCTTAATCAACAGTGGTAATTATAATTGGTTAGATGATTCGGGCGACGGTATTTTAGAGCCCTTGCTTGATATTAGCTCATCTACTTTTTCACCTAAGTGGGTGTTGCAGGGGGGTGGGGGTAATAACCCGCCAAGCGCTTTATTTAACTCCTCTTGCTCATTGTTAGCTTGTAGTTTTGATGCCACAACATCATCAGACAGTGATGGTTCAATCACATCTTACCATTGGGATTTTGGCGACGGTAACACGGGCAGTGGTGTTAATATCTCCCACTCGTATGCTGTTGAAGGAACTTATAACATCGTTTTGACGGTGACAGATGATGATTCGGCAATAGGTGAAGCTCAGGCTCAAGTGCACGTGAGTGACGTCAACTCGCCCACATTATTGACATCAAGTAGCAACAATGGCTCAACATGGACGGCTACTGTTTACTACGAAACCAATGATGAGCTAAATGGTGTTTGGTCTTCGGGAGCGGGCAGTTGCAGCGCAAACACTTGCACCCTAAGTGGTATCAGAAAGCAACAATCCAATGTTGAGTTTGTTAGTGATCAAGGGGAGACCGTGACGGTTTATAAGCCCTAGCTAGCTTACCTGTGAAAAAACCATGGCCTATTAATCAACCATTATGAGTTGATTGATAGGCTTTCATACCGCTAATCTTCTTATTGCGTTCACACTGCTAAAAGTAAGCGCGAATCTTATCTCTGAGCCAAATATTGGCAGGGCTTTTTTTCTCTCTGTTGTGAGCGAGTAGCTGATATTTTACTGGCTTAGACGTAAATGGCGGCGGTAAAACTTGAATATCCAGCTTATCGGCAAACAAGCTCGCGATACTGGCTGTCATGATAGCAATACAATCACTGGTCGCGACCATGGACATTTGCGAGACCAATGAAGTGCATTCCGCTGCAACGAGGCGTTCATCCATGGTTTCTTCGGTAAAATAGTCGGCCATGTAGGCATCTTCTCGGCGCAGTTTCAAGGTAATATGCTTTTCTTGATAGAACTGCTGCCTTGTGACTTTGCCTTGTATTCTGGGGTGTTGTTTTCTTGCTATGAGACAGATCTGATCTTCAAACAAGGCTTCAGTGAAAAAGGAAGACATTGAATAGTTAGAAAGCTCGATCGCAAGATCGGCCTGATGTTGGTTTAATGTTTGGAACAACTTATCTTCATTACTATGGGTAGGCTGTAATTCAATCGTGACATTTCCTAGGCGGGTATCGGCCTCTATCTTAGGCAAGATCATCAGCATCACAGGCTCAGTTGTATACACCACAAACTTTCTCGGAAATTGGGTTGAAAACCCTTCTAGGCTTTCCAGAGCATTGCTGATCTGCACTAATGCCGGCTCAATATGGCGCATCAAGGCTTGCGCATTATGGGTTGGAGCGATGCCACGTCCAGCGCGAATAAACAGTGGACAGCCCACTTGTTGTTGTAAGCGCTTAAGTAATCCGCTTACCCCTGGTTGGGTTAGGCCCATTTCCTCTGCCGCTAAGGTAATGGATTGATGGCGATAGACCGCCACAAACACTTTTAATAAATTCAAATCAATATTAGCTAGCATGGGCGCTCAAACATAACAATTCATGATGTATTGAATACAGTTTCATTTATATATCAATATGTGTCAACCCGTTAAAGTAACGCCATACCCATTACCGAATCGCAAAGAGGTTCCTTATGAAAACGCGTTTTACTCCATCAGTACTTGCTCTTGCTATTGTTGTTTCGTTTGGTGCAGTCGCTAATGACTACGCTTCAATTGATACCTACGAAGGTAAACCTGCATCTAAGCACACTGTTACTGCTAACGCTGCGTTAGCTAAGCGCCTTCCGTGGCAAGATACATCGGCTTTTGAGCGGACAACACGGGGTTTAATTGCTGAGTTTGGTACCCATGAGGCGGGTGAGCTTAAGAACCGATTCGAATACATGGCAGATATGTCGCCGCAAGACTTGCCATCAACGGTTAACCCATCCATTTGGCGTCAAGGCATGTTGAATTATGCTGCGGGTGGCCTTTACGAAGTGACCGACGGCGTTTATCAAATTCGCGGTGCGGATCTTTCAAATATGACTATCTATCGCGCTGATAATGGCTATGTTATTCACGATCCTCTGTTGTCTCGTCAAGCCTCTGCAGCTTCTTGGGAATTTGCTAAACAGCATCTTCCTGCCATTAACGGTGAGCACAAAATTACCGGCATGATTTATTCGCACATGCATGCCGATCACTTTGGTGGCTCTCGTGGTATTTATGAATCCGGTGACTTTGTGAAAGACGCACCGATTTATGCGCCGAAAGACTTCATCAAAGAGCTGGCCGATGAAAACGTGATAGCCGGTACGGCAATGGGTCGTCGGGCAAATTATCAATATGGCACCACCCTAGACAATAACACCAAAGGTATCGTTGACAACGCACTGGGCTTAGGCACTTCGCGCGGAGAAGTGACCTTAGTTGCGCCCACGGTCGAGATCCAAGAGCGTGAGAAAGTGATCAATATTGATGGTTTAGATTTCCACGCCATTAATATGCCTGGTGCAGAAGCGCCTGCAGAGATTGTTTTGTATGTACCTAAGTATCGTTCACTCAATACCGCAGAGTTAACCTACGATGGTATGCACAATATTTATACCTTCCGTGGTGCTAAGGTTCGTGACTCATTGGTGTGGACCAAGTATTTAACAGAACTGAAATTGCGCTTTGTTGACAGTGGTCTCGTTGACAATATTCATGCTGCACACTCGGCGCCGGTTTGGAACAAGCCGGATACAGAGGTGAACGAAATCTCGCAATACATGACATTGCAACGTGACAATTATGGCTTTATCCATAACCAAGCAATGCGTTTGGCAAACCATGGCGTAACCATCCACGATGTGGGCCGTGAGATTGAAAAGATCATTCCGCAGTCGCAGCTTGATACATGGCACACCAATGGTTACCACGGTTCATACAGCCACAATGCGCGTGCGGTGGTTAACCTCTACCTTGGCTACCATGATATGAACCCGGTAAATACCAACCCATTGCAGAGCAAAGATAAGTCATGTGTTTATGTTAATGCCGCAGGGGCAGATGTGCTTTACAAAGCGGGTCAAGCACACTTTAAAGCTGGCGAATACCAAGAGGCCTCTCAGCTGTTTAACGATTTGGTGCAGTGTGATCCAGACAATATTACCTATCGCTTTGCGTTAGCAGACAGCTTTGAGCAGCAAGGTTATCAATCAGAAACAATGGCATGGCGTAACAGCTACTTACAAGGCGCGGTTGAACTTCGTACCGGCGAAATCCAAGAGTCGATTAAGTTAGCCTCTGCCGATGTCATCGCTAACACGCCAACGGGCATGTTCTTAGACTATATTGCTGTTACCTTAAATGCACCCAAAGCGGAAACGGCAGGGCTAAACTTCAACTTTGGCGTGTACCATCCAGATCTTGAAGAGCGTTACTACGGCGAAGTTTCCAATGCCAATATGGCCAATATACAAGTGGATGAGCTACCAAAAGTGGACTTTGAACTTATCATCGATAAGGCGGACTTTACTAAAGTGGTGTTAGGTCAAACCACACTAGACGAGCTATTTAAGTCAAAACAGGCCAGTGTAAAAGGGGACGCCGCATTACTGGGTCAACTAGCGGCAACCTTAGATAAGTTCGATGGCATGTTTGAAATATTGCCAATGCCAACCAAGTAAATCAGCTTATGGTTATGTTGAGTGGGTAATCGCTCAAGCAAGAAACTAAACATCCGGAGTGCCATCGCCTCCGGATTTTTTTGACTATTGATGGCCATGAAAATGCGCTTAGTACAAACTACTCATTTTTTTCAAAACGCGATAACAAAGGTAGAGGTTTTTGTTTTTATTGATAAATTAGACATACTTGCTGTGTTGTGAGCGATGGGGGCGAGTTAAAGCGGTCTTAGCCCTATGGCTCATGTTAGTAAGCAACTTAATCATGTATTTAGACGGAGAAGACCTATGAGATCGCAGTGGATCCCGCTAACCCTTGCTAGCCTTGTCTTGGCCGGCTGTCTATCAGAGCCTAACAAATCAACCCAAGCTGTTGCTGAGCCACTTCAAGTGACTGCTGCGGACAAAATCTATTTTGGCGGCGATATTCTCACCATGGCGGGTGACAGTCCGCAATATGCCCAAGCCATTGCGACTTTAGGTGAAAAGATCATCTTTGTGGGTAGCAAAGAAGAAGCCATGCAGCACAAGTTTGGTAAAACCCAACTGGTCGATTTAGCTGGCAGGACATTGCTGCCCGGTTTTATTGATCCCCACAGTCATGTTTATGGTGTTGGCCTGCAGGCCATGGTGGCGAATGTGTTGCCTTCGCCCGATGGCGATGCTGACTCGGTCGATAAAATCGTGCAAATTTTAAAAGCCGCGGATCAAGATCCCACCCAACGTCAGTTTATTGAAAAGACCGGTTGGATCTTAGGTTTTGGCTATGACGATGCTCAGCTTGATCGTTACCCCACCAAGGCCGATCTCGATAAGGTAAGCACCGAGCTGCCGGTATTGATTATTCATACTTCCGGTCATCTGAGTGTGGCGAACAGCAAGGCGCTGGAGCTGGCTGGGATCACCGCAGAATCTAACAACCCGCAGGGTGGGGTGATCCGTAGAATGGATGGCAGCCAAGAGCCCAATGGCGTGCTAGAAGAAAACGCCCACTTTGCCATGGTATTCGCTATGGCTAAGGTGATAGATACGGAGCTGCAAGACTTAATGTTGGCAGCAGCGCAAAAAATGTACGCTGAATTTGGTTACACCACAGCGCAAGAAGGTCGTGCCACCACCGAAGGCTATGAAGCCATGAAGCGCGCCTCGCAGCAAGGTAAGCTAATGATAGACTTGGTGGCTTACGCCGACATGGTGTCCAGTAGCGACTTTATGAGCTCGGAATATAATTCGCCCAATTACACCAACCATTTTCGCATCGGCGGCGTAAAGCTTAACTTTGACGGCTCTCCACAAGGTAAAACCGCTTGGCTAAGTCAGCCGTATTTCCACCCGCCACATGGTCAAACTAAAACTTACGCCGGATACCCAACCTTTAAAGATGAGCAAGCGTATCAATATGTTGAGACCGCGTTTAAAAACAATTGGCAGGTATTAACCCACTCAAATGGTGACGCCGCTATCGAGCAGTTCATTGATGCGGTTGCCCAAGCCAATGAAAAACTAGGTAAAAAAGACCGTCGCCCGGTGCTGATCCATGGCCAAACCATACGCCAAGATCAAATCGTTCGCCTCGCCGAATTAGGCATCTTCCCTTCATTATTCCCAATGCATACCTTCTATTGGGGAGATTGGCATACCCAATCGGTATTGGGGCTACCTAGAGCGAACTTTATCTCGCCAACCAAAGCGGTGCGCGATGCTGGACTCATGTTCACGTCGCACCATGATGCCCCAGTGGCGTTGCCGAGTTCATTTCGCGTTTTAGATGCCACGGTCAATCGCACCAGCCGCACCAACAAGGTGATAGGCCCAGATCAACGGGTGGATGTTTACACCGCGTTGCAAGCCATGACCATTTGGTCGGCCTATCAACATTTTGAAGAGGCAACCAAAGGCAGCTTAGAAGTGGGTAAAAATGCGGACTTAATCATCTTGGATAAAAACCCGCTAAAAGTTGAACCCGCTACCTTAAAAGATCTTCAAGTGCAGGCAACCATTAGCCGAGGGGAAACCGTTTTCCAGCGTTAATTGATTAACGTAATTGAAACGAACAAGGGGCTAGGTTTAGCCCCTTGTTATTTCTATCGTTGTCACGTGCAGTTAATCAAAGTTTGCTTGCTGCTTTGACATTAAAGCTCATCATCAGCATGGTAAAGGCGCTTCTTTGAGCCACGCATCATGGCTACAATTAAACCACTCAGTTAAACTAAAAAAACTTTCATGCGTAGTTGTTAGTGTCGTCATATTAATCACTTAGCTTGGCCATGGTTTACCAATTATCGATTGAATCAGGTCATGGAGCGAAACTATGTTAATCAACGGGACAAATAAATGGGGCGTGTTGGGAGTGTTAAGTGGCGCGCTGCTACTGAGTGCGTGCGATGATAACGACAAGGTCGCATCTAGCGCACAGCAAGAAGGCTCAGTTAAGCCAGCTGAAGCGACTAAGGTTACTGTTGGCCCGCGTCCGTTATTTTTAGTGGCAGAAATGCAGGACAGTGCGCTAAAGACTAAGTTAGAACAATGCAAAACAGGGCCGTTTTACCGCAGTGATTTTTCTATTGGTCATCGCGGCGCAGCCATGCAATTTCCTGAACACACCAAAGAGTCTTACCAAGCCGCCATCGATACCGGTGCGGGAATACTGGAATGTGATGTTACCTTTACCAAAGACAAAGAGTTGGTTTGCCGTCATTCGCAATGTGACTTAGCCACCACCACCAATATTTTGGCTGTGCCTGAGTTGGCCAGCAAGTGTAGCGTGCCATTTTCACCTGCTGATCCAGCCAATGGCATTGCCGCCAGTGCCACCTGTTGTACCAGTGACATTACCTTGGATGAGTTTCTCACCTTAGAAGGCAAGATGGACGGCAGTAACCTAAATGCAACCACGGTGGCCGAGTTTATGGCTGGCACACCATCATGGCGCACTGACCTCTATTCGGCTAAGGGCACACTAATGACTCATGCTCAAAGCATCGCCATGTTTAAAGCGGCAGGAGTGAAAATGACGCCCGAACTGAAATCAGCCAGTGTCGAAATGCCGTTCGATGGTTTTAGCCAACAAGATTATGCCCAAAAGATGCTTAACGAATATACCGCGGCGGGCGTGGCTCCAACCGATGTTTACCCGCAGTCGTTTAATCTAGAGGATGTTAAATATTGGATTGCCAACGCGCCGGAGTTTGCGCAGCAAGCCGTTTACCTTGACGATCGCTACGATTTAGCCGATTTTGATCCGCAAGATGCCAATACTTGGTCGCCCTCAATGGCGCAGCTGACCGCAGATGGCGTTAAAATTATTGCCCCGCCGTTATGGGTTTTATTAGCTCTAGATAGCAATAACAACATAGTGCCATCTGAGTATGCCAAGGCGGCTAAAGCGGCAGATTTGAAAATCATCACCTGGACTTTAGAGCGCTCAGGCCTGTTAAGTAAAGCCAACGGTGGTTGGTATCACCAGTCCATCGCTAACGCTATCGACAACGAGGGTGACACCTTTGAAGTGCTGGATGTGCTGGCTCAACAAGTCGGAGTCATTGGTGTATTCTCTGACTGGCCAGCCACGGTGACTTATTACGCCAACTGCATGGATAAGTAATCTCAAGTCTTTTCATTGTGCCGTCCAATGGCTATTCGAATGTTATTCGATAGTCGTTGGACAAGCATTGGGCGATCCTACAGGCGATAACAACATAGGCACAAAGCGAATGCCGTTAAACTCGGCTTCCTCGCCGGTGGCCACAAAACCGTTATGTTGATAGAAGCCAACCGCGTTGACCGAAGAGCGTAGCCTGATTTCACTCGCTGTGGTTGCTAACAAATGCTGGAGTAATTCTCGACCAAGACCTGTGCCACGGGCTTCATTGGCCACAAATAAATGGGTCAAATAGTTGCCGTCACGCAGGGCGGCAAAGCCAAGTAGTTTGCCATCGGCCACGGCCTTAACGGCAAGGAAGTTATCGCCCTCAAACACATTGCGCAGATCGGGCAATGCACGCTCATTAAATTCTTGCTGCCCTTGCTGATTAAAGTGCGGCAATATGTCGGTTTTTGCTACTGCTGCCACCAGACGGGTGACGCTTTCTAAATCTGTTGCAGCGACTTGTTGGATATGCATATTCACTCCCGTGTGCAGATCGGTTGGGTTAATCTGCGACTTCAAATATTGAATCTATGATGATGGGCAAGTTGCCCCTGACCGATAGGGCACCAAACACCGAGCGTGCATGTATCCCTTTTTCGCCAAACACATCCGCCATCAGGTCTGAGCAGCCATCTAACACCTTAGGATGTTGTTCAAAGTCGGCGGTTGCATTGACGAAGCCTTGTAACTTAACCACGCGAGCCACCTTGTCTAATGAGCCTAACTCCAGCTTGACGGCGGCTAAAATGTCTAACCCCGTTGCCCTAGCAAAATCGTACCCCTGTGCCACTGTATACTCTTGGCCCAGCTTGCCCTTAGGCACCACACTTAAACCGGCTACAGGCCCCTTACCTGATACATACAGTAAATTACCCGTACGGACACAATTGCAGTAGCTACCTTGAGGATCACTGGCGTTAGGTAAGCTTAAACCCAGCTCACTGAGCCTTGCTTCAATACTCATCCTTGCTCCTTGTTGTCTGTTGCTACGTAAATGCCTAGTTAAGCTTTAGCGCAGGAAAATATCCCTAAAGCAATAAACTAAGTTATTATTTTCAAAGCATTAGGTTGCCAGAAAGGTATGTACACTGCAAAATATTATTGACTTTTATGTGATTAATTTTTTTGCCTTCTACGCTCGTTCGCTTCAGGCCTCAATTTAGCGCGTGTTTTCACCTTAATGATGGGAAAGGGTGGCTCTGTTTGATATGAACATCTGGTACAAACTTGCATTGGTTTGCGGATTAACGCCGTTAATGACTGGCGGTCTTATTTTTGTTTCATGGCTCGTTAGCCGAGCTGATTGGCTTATGCAGGCTGGTATCTACAACATTCAGGTAGGTTTGGTGCTGTTCATCGCTGGCCTTGGTTGCTTAATGGTGTACGGGCTACAAGCACGAAAAAGTGGGCATTGTTATCCCATCAAACAAGTGGGTATTTTACTGGGGATCTTGCTATTCAATTTCCCTGCGGCGATATTGGGTGTGCTCTCTGTCATGTATATCGTTAGCGTAAGCGTAGTGACGGTTTTCAATCACTCTGCATTTGAGGTAACCGATTTGGTGCTAAAAGAAAGAGATCGCACTTATCACTTTCCGCCTATCGCGCCGGGAGAAGAAGTCACCGAGTATTTTCGTTTTAAATATGAAGGAGGAGTAGAGTACAAGCTCTCGCTAAACGGCGTGGCTAAAACAGGGCTTATGTTCGGCTATATTACTCATGGTATGGGGGGAAACGCCATGTTGACCATAACAAGTAATGGGAATATTGAAATTACAGGTGAGTTAGGAGGGATTAAATGAAATTTTGTTCTGCTACAACGGCTCATTATGACCAAATCATTGATATGGTTTCATCGCCTGAAGAACTCTACTTGTTCTATCCCAAAGGGCGTTACCCGCTCGACTCAGCCCAGCTTGATGAGCTGTTCAGGCTTCGCTCAAATTTTACGGTCGCGATAGCAAACGGTGAAGTGGTTGGTTTTGCTAATCTATACCATATTTGCCCTGAAGAGAGTGCTTTCATCGGAAATGTTCTAGTCTCACAAGCGTGGCGAGGCAAAGGGCTTGGCAAGAGGATCACCGAATATATGTGCGAGGTTTGTATGAATGAATACCAAGCTACGCCACGTCTTTCTGTTTTTAATTACAATACGCGTGCGCTGCTAATGTATACCCAGCTTGGCTTCAAGCCCTATGCTATTGAGCAAAGAGAGGGGGTTAATCTTGAACCGGTAGCATTAATTCATATGCAATATGAGAGATGAACCTCACAATGGTCAGCCCTATTGCACAGCGTTAGTTTAACTTGGAATTGAGCGATGAAATTAAAGCTATTAAGAATTTATAGTGATGAGCTAAATCCGGTAGGGGCAGAGCTTCCGAAAGATGGGGAAAGATTCGATGTGAGAGTTGAAGTTGATGTTTGTTTTGAGGGGCATGAAGTAGACAGTGTGTTTTTTGAGTTTTATGTGGCTTCACCAAACGCACTGTTATCTCGTGCTGTTAATACCTTCATGTCGCCAACTTTGATCCTGGAAGAATTCAATTGGGCAGAGATAAATAGTAGAGTGATAAAGTTGTTAGATCATGCGAATGGTGCAACTAGCTGGCAACAAGTCGCGTTTAATTTAAATGGTCAAATGAGGCCTGTCAGCATGAGCTGTTTTCCTAAGTGAATGATCGACTAAAAGATTAAATGTAACTGGCAGTCGCCGCGTCTGAGTTGGACGAGGGCTACTATTAGAAGAGGATGAAATGAATATGGAAAGTATCCCAAAAGATGCAGACGGAATGTCATTGATAAACCTTAGGGAGCATGGTTCTAATTTATCCAAGCCAATGGAAATAGACTTTTTTGTCGCGGTTCCAAACCCTGAAATTGGAGCGTTACTAAAACCATTAATTGAGCCGCTCGGATTTGAATGTTCCTTAGAGCAAGATGAAGAAACGTCTGATTGGACGTTATATTGTTTTATCTTGGTCATTCCGGCATACGCCACGATTATTGACATCCAAAAGCGATTGAATGACATATCTAATCCTTATGGTGCAAAAAGTGATGGCTGGGGAACCTTCGGTAATGCCAGCTTGGCAGGCGAGTTGTTTAAAGCTGATTCATAAACGGCGTTATTATTCATTTGGATTTTAATATGGATAACCTTTCAGAAATTTGTACAAAGTGGCTTGCTAATGCTGATTTGGATATCAGCATTAAAACGGGCAGAAATGGTTGTGTGGTAACGCTGACATTCTACGTGTTCGGTATCAGGAAAAAGGTAGTAGTAGAGTGCTGTAAGCCAACAAAATTCTGTGTGGATCAGCCCTCGGATGAATTACCACTGTACACAGTGTTTGAAGCTGATATCACACGCAGGTCAAAATCTAGCCTTGTCGATATGATACATGTAGATTTCTATGATGAATTGCCCGACAAGCTGTGGCATATAAACGTATATGAGGGCTGCGCTCGGATTAATCTAATTTGTGAAGCTATCAACTGGGAAGCTTGTGATATCACCGAACAAGAGCGTGAGATGTTTAATGAATACAAATAATTTCATGTATTCACACTCGCAAAAAATTAGCCTAAGTGTTTGTCATTATATTATAGGCTGTAATGATATGCTGCCTATCTATTGAGCGAAACAAGGAGTGAGTAATGAGCGAGACCATAGGGATGTCTGCGACTGAATGGAGGCATATGTACTTTGCCGGCATCACCAAGCAGTCGGTCAATCAAATTGATTTAACACAGGCACAAATGAGCGGCCTGCTTTCTATGGTTAACCTTAACGCCGTTATTTCAAGCGGTACTGCCGTTGAGCCTCAATATCTGATTAATCAAAAAGGCACAACACCTTGGCTGGCCATGTATGCGCTCGTTAACGTTAATGATCCGACGGCTTTAAATCTGGTCGCTAATGGCAAGTCGCGTATTCACGTTCCATCAACATTTATTCAGGGGGCGTTTGGTGAGCATATCAATTGGCCTGTAGAGATGCTTAATCAGTATGATCTATCCTTAGGTGAATATAGGATGTTTGCCATCCCTTTTCTTGTTCATCAAGGTGTCGGCGAAATAGGCAATCTAGCGCAATCTATGAAGGCGCCTGATGGAAGTCTTGAGCTATTTGGGGTTTATGAGTGGACGGACACCGACCCCGAAGGTCTACTTAAAGACTTTGCTGAACTGGCTAGTTTTATCAAGGATCAACGCAGTGATGCCATACAATAGGTTTTATTTGTAATAAAGCAACCAACGGTTGCCAAAACGCAACGCTAGCATGATAGAGCACCGCTCTATAAGGCGAGTAAGATAACCCTTAAAAGGAGAAAGCGTATGAAACTTAAGGGTGAGATTGTCAGGTTACGTAAGGCGAACGGGCTGACTCAGGAGCAACTGGCTGAGTGGTTAGCGGTGTCAAGGCAAGCGGTCGCGAAGTGGGAATCGGGTGAAGCCGTGCCTGAGCTGGAAAAGCTGGTTCGGTTGAGTAATGTGTTTGGTGTGCCGCTGGATGTGCTTATTCATGGCAGCGATGATTGCACGCCTGCGCAGGCTAAGCAGGTTTATCAGCAACAGCAACTTATCGCATTTTTATGTCGAGCCAAGGTAAAAACTTACGCCGGTAAAGGGGCTGAAGTGGCTTCTTGTCGCCTCGGCTCTCATGATTTGCGTTATCAGGAAGGCCAGTTAACTTACTTGGATACTTATTTGGGGAATGAAAAGTTTGTGGGTGAAGAAGCAATCTGGCTGGATGATACCCCGGTTTGGGCGATGAATTATGTTGGGCGCGTGCTATCAACTCGTTTTTCCAGTGACTTTCTAAAGCAGGCGTTAAGTGCCGTTGAAACCCATTTGCCTTATCGCGGGCCGCAGTTATTTGCGCAAGGGGATTACACCTATCATTGTTTGGTCGAGGGGGATTTCAATTGGTTTAGCGGCCGTGAGCAGATCTTCTTTTTGCAAGAGAAAGTGTATGAGTGCCTGTTTCACGGTGGGGATATTGTTTAGCGTTTAAGCCGACTAGCCGCATCGTCAATATACAATGACGGCCAGTCAGCTTAAACAAAATGCCCGTTCGGTTATTACTTCAAAATCGCGATGCCTTGCTCGATACCTGCATCGATCCCTTGTTCGATTTTCTCAGGCGCAAATAATGGCGCACTGTGCTGCACTGGAATGCCGATGGACTCATAGTCGTTGCCCTTGATGTCTTGGTATTGCTCGTTAGACAAGGCAAAAGACCAGCCGTTAGGTAAGGTTTTCGGCAAACTGTCACTGAACGAGCCATTGGTGTTTTCGCCAACAAAAGTCACCTTGTCTCTGGCTAATAGCGCTAAGCTAAACACCTCGGCAGCGCTGGCGGTGTACTCACTGGTCAGCACCACGATAGGGCCTAAGTAGCGCTCGCCTGGTGCGGGCTTCACCTTAATATCAAAGAATTCGGTAAAACCATCATCGGTTTTGATGCGTTTACGTCCAATCACGGTTTCTGCGTCAATAAAGTGCGAGAACAACTGCATTGCAACATGATCATGGCCTCCGCCATTAAGGCGTAAATCTAAGATCAAACCTTGGCTACCGTTAATGGTTGGGATCATCTGGTTCATGATGTCATGAATAGCAGCGACATCATCGGCTATTTCAACATCTTCCAGGCCCGCATCGCCAATGATACTGTGCATATCGCTAACGTTAAGGTAGGCAATATTGTCTTGCAGCATATTCAGTTGCAGCTTGCCATTATGGGGGGCTAAGGTGGCAAAACTGGGCTCAAAATACGTGGCGCGGGTCTGATGGTGCGCTTGCATCCAGATAGCAAAATAGTCATCTACATCGTCGATGTCATCTTGCTCATAAAACGAGGTATAGATGCTTTGCTCTAACTCACCCCGTGGGTCATAACTGATATCCTCGCCCTGCGCATAAACAAAGCTGCTGTGGCCATCTCTTAGCTCGGCCAATATTTCATCAATCAGCATAATCACTTCCGGTGGCGTGGCGTCTGCACTAATGCGGTTACTGTAGGCTTGGTAATCGTTTACCCAGTCAACACGCTTGAAGCGGTTAAAAGCAAAGTGGGTTTGGTAGGTTTCCCAGAACAGGTTAAACGTAGCGAGGGGGTTAAACACGTCACTTTGGTGGTCTAACAAATGCTCGCTTTGGCAAGGCTCGGGCAATTTTTCAACACGGTTAAACTTGATCGGCACGATTTTAATGTCATTGAAATCGACGGCGATCTCATCCACCTGGTTAAACACAGAAGATTGCTTGATCACCTCATATTCAAACGCACTTAAGGTCAGGCTTTTTATGCAATATGAAGGGGTTACATCGTAAGCGGTAAACTGTTCATTATTGATATCAAGATAAAAACCATGGGTTTGCGATTGCCAAATGCCATCCAGAACCGCCTCTTTCACCTTGTCTTCCACCTTTTTGACAGCTTTTTTGCTGTCGCTGCCACCGCAACCATATAGACCTAACGATAGGCCAATTAACGCGATAGTACCTACTTGAGAAAATTTCATTGTTTGCTGCTCCTTGCTATTAACCTTGAGTTGACAGCATAGGAAGATTGGCCGCTAAAAACCGTTTGAAATCGTGGCACTTTTGTTAGGGATTGTAAGGAAATGTGTGGTTTGAGTGGACGGGATAAAGGCAGGGAGGGGCGTGAATCGCTGAATAAGCTTCATGCACCTTATTCAGCGGCTTGTTACTACTGTTATGACGGCTAAAAGGGCGAGCTAGCACCATAAGGTGCCAGCGAGTGGAAGGGCTATTGTTGTTTGTTAATGTATTCTTGCATTAGTCGTTCGCCATAGTCTTCACCGCTTAATTCAATCGCAGCTTGAATGGTAGGGTGATTTAGTGCTAACAGTGCCTTAAACCCTTTGGTTTGGGCGAATTGTTCTATTTCTTTTAATTCATCAGCGGTAAAAATACGTAAAAATTCTTTGTCATCAATTTTTTGGGCTTGCATAAGTGAGTCGCGGATGTAATGAAACATACGCTGAGTTGACCCTTTTTCTGAGCTATTGGCTAGTTCATTTAGAGCTTCATAAGGTATATAGCGAGCATAAACTTTAGCAAAACCCAGCTCTAAATCTTCTGAATTTGCATTTTTTAATACATATTTAACTGTCTCTGCTAATTCTGGTTGCTCTATGGCCATAGCGTCTAGTTTTTGTTTAAGCCGTGATAAAGTGAGCTCTCCTAAACCTAGATTTCGAGCAAAGCGCAGTGCTGCTATGACACTTGGCGACAAAGCGTCATCCGTGATTTGTGTGGTGACTTGCTCTTTGGGAGTGGGGTGAGTCGTTTGCTCCGCCGTGACAGGGGCGTCGTTCGCGGCACAGGCCGATATCAATAGCGTCAGTAAAGCGATAGCGCCTAAACGGCAAGCGCGGTTTTGCAGTGGCATTTTGATCTATTCCATTATTATCAATTAGCAAGTTGTTCATTCTATCAAACTTGAATCAAGACTTATCAGTGGTTTATATATACACATTAAAATATTGAAATATATGGTTAAGATGTCGTTTTAATAAAATCTACATTGCTTTTTCCCTAATCTAGAACTGGATATTTTTTAACCTCTCGACTACGCCCTTTTTTCTCGCTGATAAAAATTAACATAAGTTTTACAAACTGTTAAAAGCTGCTTTACTTGGATCAAGTGAGCCACGCGCCAATGCCATTTCGGCCTTTATTGATTGGCGTTTATAAGCTCACAGCATTCGGTGCTAGTTTGGGGGATCTTGCCTTTGCACCGTTGGCGATGACAGAGGAGAGGTCATGTGAGCCAGCTTAATCTATGCTTGCTGCGTTGGCAGTGGGGTTGTTTGCTTGTTTGTAGCATGCTGTATGCAACGCAGGTGAGCGCTAAATCTATGCCGTTTAACCTAACCGAAGGGGTAACGGACATCAGTCAGCAAGTGTATGACTTGCACATGACGATTTTTATTATCTGCTGCGTGATTGGCTTGGTGGTGTTTGCCGCTATGTTTTGGGCCATTATTCACCACCGCAAAGACAAAGGCGCACAAGCGGCGCAGTTTCATGAAAATACCAAGGTTGAAATCATTTGGACCGCAATTCCCTTTGTGATCTTGATTGGTATGGCGATCCCCGCCACCAAAACCTTGATAGCGATGGAAGATCCGAGCAATGCCGATTTAACCATCCAAGTCACCGGCTCGCAGTGGAAATGGCATTACAAGTATTTTGGCCACGATGTTGAGTTCTATAGTTTGCTGGCCAGCCGCCAAGATCAAATTCATAACCAAAAAAAGAAACGTGAAAACTACCTGCTTGAGGTGGATTACCCCTTGGTGTTGCCGGTGGGTAAAAAGGTACGTTTTTTGGTGACCTCTGAAGACGTTATCCACTCTTGGTGGGTACCTGCTTTTGCGGTGAAGAAAGACGCCAACCCAGGGTTTATTAATGAGGCGTGGACTCGCATTAACGAGCCGGGCATCTATCGCGGTCAATGCGCCGAGCTGTGCGGTAAAGATCACGGCTTTATGCCGATTGTGGTGATTGCCAAACCCCAAGAGGAATTTGACCTATGGCTGGCTGCGCAGCAACAAAAAGCGATAGAGGCCAAGGCCGAAGAGCAAACCATGTTGGCCATGAGCATGGATATGGACGAAATGATGCAATTGGGCGAGCAGGTTTACAACAAGCACTGTGCGGCTTGCCATCAGCCTAACGGTGAAGGGTTAGCTGGCGTGTTCCCCGCATTAAAAGGCAGCCAAATGGTGACCCAAGATGTCGCCGCGCACATAGACATAGTGGTGAATGGCAAGTCGGGCACGGCAATGCAAGCCTTCGCCAAACAGTTAACCTTAAAAGAACTCGCTGCGGTGATTGGCTATGAGCGTAATGCTTGGGGCAACAATACCGGCGATGTGATCCAACCGGCACAAGTGAAAGCCGCGATGCAGCAGAAGGACCAATAGCATGAGTACAGATGCCGCAATTAATACGGGTGTGAGTGATGACGCTCATGAGCATCATGATCACAAGCCCAGTGGCTTTTTCGCCCGCTGGGTATTGACCACCAATCACAAGGATATTGGCAGCTTATATTTGCTGTTTAGCTTTGCCATGTTTTTAACCGGCGGCGCCATGGCCATGGTGATCCGCGCCGAGTTATTTCAACCCGGTTTGCAATTGGTTGAGCCTAACTTTTTTAACCAGATGACCACGGTACACGGTTTGATCATGGTGTTTGGTGCGGTGATGCCCGCTTTTGTCGGCTTAGCGAACTGGATGATCCCGGTAATGATAGGGGCGCCCGATATGGCGTTACCGCGGATGAACAACTGGAGCTTTTGGATCTTACCCTTTGCCTTTAGCTTGATGCTGATGACCCTCTTTATGGAAGGTGGCGGCCCCAATTTTGGTTGGACCTTTTATGCGCCGCTGTCGACCAAATACAGCCCAGACAGCACGGCGGTATTTGTGTTTGCGGTGCACTTGATGGGCATTAGCTCCATCATGGGGGCGATTAATGTCATTGTTACTATCGTAAATTTACGTGCGCCGGGCATGACCATGATGAAGTTGCCGCTGTTTGTGTGGACTTGGCTTATTACTGCGTTTTTGTTGATTGCCGTGATGCCGGTACTGGCGGGAGCGGTGACCATGGTGCTCACGGATAAGTATTTTGGCACCAGCTTTTTTGATGCTGCGGGCGGCGGCGATCCCGTGATGTTTCAGCATATCTTTTGGTTTTTTGGCCATCCCGAGGTGTACATCATGATCTTGCCGTCGTTTGGCATTATCTCGGCCATTATTCCTACCTTTTCGCGCAAGCCGTTGTTTGGTTATGCCTCTATGGTGTATGCCACTGCCTCCATTGCTGGCCTGAGCTTTTTGGTGTGGGCGCATCATATGTTTACCACAGGCATGCCGGTGGCGGCCGAGTTGTTTTTTATGTATTGCACCATGCTGATTTCGGTGCCCACTGGGGTCAAGGTGTTTAACTGGGTGGCGACCATGTGGCGTGGCTCATTGACCTTTGAAGTGCCTATGCTGTTTGCCATCGCCTTTATTGTGCTGTTCACCATAGGCGGTTTTTCTGGCTTGATGCTGGCCATTACGCCGGTCGATTTTCAGTATCACGACACCTATTTTGTGGTGGCGCATTTTCATTATGTGTTGGTGTCGGGGGCGATTTTTTCCATCATGGCGGCGAGTTATTACTGGCTGCCTAAGTGGACCGGCTATATGTACGACGACTATCTGGCTAAGTGGCATTTTTGGTGCTCGCTGATTTCGGTGAATATCTTGTTCTTCCCGATGCACTTTTTGGGGTTGGCGGGAATGCCGCGTCGTATTCCCGACTACGCCTTGCAGTTTGCTAACGTGAATGCGGTGGTGAGCATTGGCGGCTTTGCCTTTGGCTTGTCGCAGCTGATTTTTTTGGTGGTGGTGATCAAATGTATGCGCGGCAAGGGCGAACGCGCCAGTGCCAAGCCGTGGGAAGGTGCAGAGGGGCTTGAATGGGAAATGCCGTCGCCCGCGCCGTATCACACTCATACCACACCGCCTGAGATTAAATAGTTATGGCTTCCTCACGGCGTTTAATCACTGGCTTATGTGCCACCGTGGTGGCCATGTTTGGCTTTGGCTTTGCTCTGGTGCCCTTGTATCAAGTGTTTTGCGATATCACGGGCTTTAACGGCAACACCAGCAATATAGTGCAAGCGCAAACGCAGGGAAGTGATGGGGTCGATTATTCCCGTTTGGTGACGGTGGAGTTTGTTACCTATATCAGCAAGGGCATGCAGTGGCAGCTAACACCACAAGTCGAACAAATGCAGGTGCATCCGGGGCAAATGATCGACATGGAATTTATTGCCACAAATTTAAGCCGTGAAGATCAAGTCGGTCAAGCTGTGCCTTCGGTGTCACCGGGGCAAGGGGCGAATTACTTTAATAAAACCGAGTGTTTTTGCTTTAACCAGCAGCCATTAAAAGCCGGTGACAGCGCATCCTTGCCGCTGCGATTTTTTGTTGCAACCGACCTGCCACAAGGGATCCAGACATTGACCTTGTCTTACACCTTATACGAATTGCCTGCGCCTGAGCAAAAGGCGAAAGGAGTTTAGTTATGTCTAGTTCAGCCCAGCATCAATCTAGCGATAAGGCGACAAATTATTATGTGCCGAGTCAGAGTATTTGGCCGATTGTTGGTGCCGTCGGTTTGTTTTTGATGGCCCTAGGGGCGGCAATGTGGATAGCAGATGGGGCCGCCCAGTACAGTTGGCTATTGTTTTTTGGCGCTGTGATCATCGTGTTTATGCTATTTGGTTGGTTTGGCAATGTCATCACCGAGTCGATGACCGGCCTTTATAGTGCGCAAATGGACAGGTCATTTCGCCAAGGCATGAGCTGGTTTATTTTCTCTGAGGTGATGTTTTTCTTAGCCTTTTTTGGCGCGTTATTTTATGCCCGCATGATAGCCGTGCCTTGGCTTGGTGGGGCGGGCAATAATGGCATGACCCACGAGCTGCTTTGGCCCGAATTTGTCGCCCATTGGCCGCTGGTTACCACCCCGGATGGTACCACTACCACGGCGATGCCATGGCAAGGCCTACCACTGATGAATACGGTGATCTTATTGGTGTCGTCGGTTACCTTGCATTATGGCCATGTCAGTTTAGAAAAAGGTCGACGCACCGAAACCAAATTAGGCTTAGGTTTAACCGTGTTGCTCGGCATTATCTTCTTGGTGTTACAGGTCGAAGAGTATATTCATGCTTACCAAGAAATGGGCTTAACCCTGAGCTCTGGGCTTTATGGCAACACTTTCTTTTTATTAACTGGCTTTCACGGCCTGCATGTGACGCTGGGCACCATTATTTTATTTGTGTTGTTTTGCCGTGTGCTTAAGGGTCACTTTACCCCAGCACAGCATTTTGGTTTTCAGGCGGGCAGTTGGTATTGGCACTTTGTCGATGTGGTTTGGCTGTGCTTATTCGTGTTTGTTTATATTTTGTGAGCAGGTTGGTGTGGCGAGCGTGTGCAAAGAATCTAAGTGATCTAACGGACTAAGTGGATTTTTCTTATACGAAACGCCGTGAAATCATCCTTGATGGCTTAACTGCCGCATCCTTGCGGCAGATATTCGTCTAAGAAAAGACCACTTATCGTTAAAAATAATCATGAGTTTGTTCTGGTTGCTGGGGGCGTAGTTGAATTGGTGTGCCAAGGCGCAGGGTTAGGTTGGATCCAGCCCAAGGCGATAGCGATAAACAGCAGCAACAAAATGATGCTAGAGCCGAGCAAACGTCGCCCTAAAAACTGTGTGAGTTTGCTTTGGTCGTTTTGTCTTAGTAAGGTCGGTAGTGCCATGGCGAGATTGGCGATGACCAAGACTAAGATGCCGATGATAACGAGTTTAATCATGCTGCCGCCTAAGGGATGAATTGAGGATGCTATGGCTTGGAGACGGATCTCATTTCTATTGTTAAATCTGGTCTTAATTGCCGTGATGGTCAAGGCCGGTTTTTGGCAGTTGGATCGAGCCGCGCAAAAGCAAGCCATGATAAACCAAAATCAGCAGCAGGCGAGGTTAGGGGATACTGCCTTATTGTGGTCACTTGAGGCTCCTCAGCAGCAAGCTAAGTGGGTAGCGCTGCGCGGCCAGTTGAATACCGAGCAAGTGTGGTTGCTGGATAACAAGGTACATCAAGGTCAAGTGGGTTATGAGGTGCTGCTGGCCCTTACCCCTGAAGCTGCAGCTAATCAGCGCATCTTGGTGAACCTAGGTTGGATCCCCGCGGGTGCAGATCGCGAGCAATGGCCAGATCTGTCGGCCTTAGGGCAGTGGCAATCCATGTTGAATTTAACGGGCCAAGTGTATTCCCCGAGTCAGCCTTGGCTATTGAACCAAGATGAGTTGCAGCAAGCTTGGCCGCAGCGCTTACAAGGTTTGGTCATGGAGCCCTTGGTAGCCTTTTATGCTGAGCTCGGCTGGCAATTGTCACCTGTGATATTACGTATTTCCGAAGATTCTCAACTAGGCTTTATAAAACAGTGGCCTATTGTGGTAATGACGCCCGCTAAGCATCAAGGTTATGCGGTGCAGTGGTTTTTGATGGCACTGGCTTCAACAGGCTTATTTATTTGGTTTTATCGGCGAGGAGGTATGTATGTTAAAGAATAAATCCTTATTGCTGATGGTCTTAATTTTTGTATTGCCCTTTGTGTTGGCCAATTTGGTTCATCACCAGCATTGGTATCGAGAGGGTGAGCTAAATCAAGGCGAATTTTTACCTGAACAGGTGATGCTATTGCTACCCGAAAATCGCCAATGGTTGCTATTACATCCAGCCACGGCGCAAGCCTCGCAATTATTACCGCAACTAATTAGCTCATTGGGTCGAGAACAACACAGGGTAAGAGCCTTTGCCATCAGTCAATTATCAGAGCAAGAGCAGCTGCGTTTGAGCCCAGATTATTGGTATATCTGCGATCCAACGGGGTTGGTGTTATTGCGTTACGTGATTCCACCCACCGAGACAGAAAAGCTGCAAATGGCCAAGGCCATGCAAACGGATCTGCGCCGATTGTTAAAAATGTCTAAGGTGGGATGAGCTTAGCGCCAAACTGGCTAGGGAGGGTGTGATGACAAGTATCAAGCTTAAAGTAATGGCTGTCGTGGCCTTAGTCTTGGCCGTGCTGGTGGTTGGGATGGGCGCTTATACCCGCTTGACCGAGGCGGGCTTAGGCTGTCCCGATTGGCCGGGTTGTTATGGGCATCATAGTGTGCCCACCAGTGAGGCTGAAATCGCTAAAGCCACGGCCGCTTTTCCTGATGTACCCTTAGAGCCTCACAAGGCTTGGAACGAGATGATCCACCGATACTTGGCGGGCAGTTTAGGCCTGTTGATCTTGGCGCTGGCTGTGCAAGCCGTCAGGCAGCGACGCGAGCGTATCTTGTGCATTAGCTTAGTCTTAGTGGTGATATTTCAAGCGGCCTTAGGCATGTGGACGGTGACCCTAAATCTCATGCCGCTGGTGGTGATGGGGCATTTATTGGGTGGCTTTTTGGTATTGGCTTTGCTTTGGCTACTGGTATTGAAGCAGTGGGATGTTTCTTCCCCCAATATAAGCGTTACACCGCGCTTAACCGTCTTGGTTTGGAGCGGATTAATGGTGCTGGTGGCACAAATTGCCTTGGGCGGGTGGACATCGGCCAATTATGCCGCCGTGGTGTGTACCCAACTGCCCTTGTGTGAAGGCAACTGGTGGCAAAATTATAATGTGAGCGCCGCCTTGCATGTGCCTCCCGCCGAAACTTATCAATACGGCGTGTTAGATTACGGCGCGCGCACCACTATTCATGTTACTCATCGCTTGGGCGCAGTGGTCACGGCCTGTTTTTTGTTACTATTAGCCCTGTCGTGGTGGCGCAGCAGTCAAGATGGATTGAGCAAGGGCTTAGCCGTGGCGTTGGTGTTGGCCTTATGCACTCAAATCGGGCTAGGCATTAGTAATGTGGTGCTGCAATTACCCATCGCCATCGCGGTTGGCCATAGCTTGGTCGCGGCCAGTTTAGTGCTCATTTTAGTGGCGTTGTTATGGCGTTTGCTGCAAGCCAAAGCTGTGCTGGTGAATAAACCCACATGCGTGTCAACGTTAACGGGGTCTCCCGTTTTATCAGGAGGTCAACATGGCTAAATCAATGAATGTCATCCCTCGTACGGTCAGAACTAGCTCAGTCACGACTGCGCAACTCGATAGGTACAGCAGTAGCTGGCGCGACTATTATCAACTGACTAAACCTAAGGTAATTTACCTGTTAATGCTAACGGCCTTGGTCGGCATGTGTTTGGCCGTAGAGACTTGGGTTCCGCCATTAACGGCGAGCTTGTCTTTGCTCGGCATTGGCTTGGTTTGTGCCTCGGCGGCAGCGATCAATCAAATTCTGGATCGCAATATAGACGACAAGATGGCGCGCACCCAAGGTCGGCCTTTGCCAAAAGGGCGCGTGGATGTGCTGCACGCCAGTGTGTTTTCCGCCATCTTGGCTTTGCTTGGTTTTAGCTTGTTGTTTATCGCGGCCAATGCCCTAACGGCTTGGCTTACATTAGCGAGCATGCTCGGTTATGCCGTGGTGTACACCTTGTTTTTAAAACGTGCTACGCCGCAAAATATTGTCATAGGCGGCCTTGCGGGGGCGATGCCGCCGCTGCTTGGTTGGACCGCCATGACCGGGCAATTAGATGGCAATGCCTTGCTGCTGGTGATGATTATTTTTACTTGGACGCCGCCGCATTTTTGGGCGCTGGCCATTCATCGCCGCGATGATTATGCCAAGGCCAATATCCCTATGTTGCCTGTCACCCATGGCATCGATTTCACCAAAACCTGCGTATTACTATATACCTTGCTGTTATGTGCGGTTGCCTTGTTACCTTGTTTAACTGGACTGTCGTCTTGGCTGTATGGCGCTGTGGTGATGGCGCTTAACTTGCGCTTTTTACAACACGCGTGGTGCTTAAAATTTAAGCCGCAGCCCAATAGTGCAATAAATACCTTTAAATTTTCCATCATTCACCTCATGATCCTGTTTTTAGCTTTATTGTTGGATCATTGGTTGTTATGAAATTAAAAACAGGGATGTCGTCGTGGATTTTTATCGGCGTGTTAGCCTTAATCGCGGGAGTATGGACATGGCAGCAAGTTGCGAATCGCCCGCCTGCGGTCAAGGCCGTGTATTACGAGCAAGCCAAGGCGCTACCGGATTTTGTATTAAATCGTGATAGCGGCGCATTTACCCCCGCAGACTTACAAGGCAAGTGGAGCGTGGTGTTTATTGGCTATACCTTTTGCCCGGATATCTGTCCGACGACCTTAGCCGATTTAAATCGCATTTATCCTAAGCTCAAAGCCAATCCTGCAGGGGATGAGGTGCAAGTGGTGTTCATTTCGGTGGATCCCAACCGTGATATCCCAAAAAACTTGGCTGAATACAGCCATTATTTTAATCCAGAGTTTATTGGCGTGACCGCTGCCCACGAAGTCCTGTTCCCGTTAACCCGCGCTATGGGCATGGTGTACAGCATAGTGGAAGAAGGCACCGAAGGCAGTTACTTGGTCGATCACAGCGCTTCTATTGCATTATTAAACCCACAAGGTCAGCTGCAAGCCATGTTTCGCCCTGAGTTTGAACCCGGCAGTGTACCGGCGGTGGATATGGCGCAATTAGTGAAAGATTTTCACACTATTGTCAGTAATTAGTCTGAAGATAATGGCTCGCTAGAATTATCACAAAATGCGGCGGACAAAAAATTTGCTGTTTAAATCGATAATTTATTCGTCATTATTATTAATGTATTGAGATTGTTGTTTGGCTTTCATTTCAATTAATTATTACTTTTTAGGTATTTTGTTGGATTAATTGTCTGGCGCTTCCTAGGTGATAGTCTAATATCGTTTTAGACGCTTTTTTTATGTGTAGGTGCGTGCGATGACCATGGATATACAAATGACCTTAGATAGTCACTTCGATAGTTTTGTTACTCGTCAGCTTGCCAGTGGGCGTTACCGCTCCGAGCGTGAGGTGATCATAGCCGGCCTGATGGCATTAGAGCATGCACAAGCTAAAGTTCAGGCCCTACGTATGATCCAAAGCGAGGGGGGTGATCATGTGGTGGAGTATTCCTTTGATCAACTCATTGCTGAATTTAATGATTTTGCCGCTTAGCCGAGACAGCAAAAAGGGGCTGAAAATGCCCCCTTCAATTCATTTATTTATAAGCGCCTTCTGAGTAAGTTAGCTCGTAGCTGTGGCTATAAATTTCTAAAATGTTGCCAAACGGGTCTTCCATGTAAATCATGCGGTAAGGTTTCTCACCTGGGTAATATAAGCGCGGCTCTTTCATTCTACGTTTACCGCCTGCCGCTTCAATCTTAGCTGCCATGCCTTCTAAGTCAGGGTCTTGAATCGAGAAGTGGAAAATACCCGTCTTCCAGTATTCAAAGTTATCTTCAGGATTTTGTTGGTTTTTAAACTGGAATAATTCCACCCCTATTTTATCGCCTGTTGATAGATGGGCAATTTTGAACGATTCCCAGCCGCTGCCGAACACATCGGTACACATCTCGCCAATGGCGCTATCATCTTCTACTATTTCGGTGGGCTCCATGATCAGATACCAACCTAATACTTGGGTGTAAAACTCAACTGCTTTCTCTAAATCGGGTACTGAAATGCCGATGTGTGAAAAGGTTCTTGGGTATGCTTGCGTCATGATATTTACCTTGTTGTTAATTTGTTTGCGATTGGCTACCTAATCGCGATGAGGTAAATATACGCGGGTAATGTTAGTATTAAAAATTATCAAATGTTATCTTTTTGAGTATGTTTTGTAATGATTAACCCGATATGGCTACGCACTTTTTGTACCTTGGTTGAGACAGGGCACTTCACCCAAACGGCGGACAAGTTATTTATGACTCAATCTGGGGTGAGTCAGCATGTCAAAAAGCTGGAACAGCAGTTAGGTTGTGAGTTATTGATCCGTGAAGGTAAGCGCTTTAGCCTTACTTCGGCCGGTAAGCAGGTGTTTAGCCAAGGGCAAGATATTTTGTCTTCCTTAAATGCACTGAGCCAAGGTGTGCAACAAGATCCGCCTTTTGTCGGTGCGATCAGTTTGGCCTCGCCGGGTAGCATTGGTCTGCATTTATATCCCAAGTTATTAGACTTTCAGCAGTTGCATCCCGACCTTTCCTTCGCTCACACCTTTGCCCCCAATCGCTCAATTGAGCAAGGGGTGGCCAAGCGGAGCTTTGACTTAGGCATAGTGACGCAGTTAAGCGGTTTAGATGAGCTAGTCACGCAAAAAATAGGCAGTGAGCCCTTGGTGCTGGTAACGTCGCATGATCAGCAGGAACTAGATTGGCAGGGGTTGTTGAAGCTTGGGTTTATTGCTCACCCCGATGGGCATCATCATAGCCAGTTGTTATTAAGTGCTAATTTTGGTGAGTTTGAGTCGAGTGCCCAGTTTGTCCAGCGTGGCTTTTCTAACCAAATCAGTTTGATATTAGAGCCCGTGAGCCGAGGTTTGGGCTTTACCGTATTGCCGATTAATGTGGTGCACTCTTTTTCGCGCCGCGACTTACTTAAAGTCCATACCTTAGCGACTCCCGTTAGTGAGCCGCTTTACTTGTGTTATCACCGCCGCGGTTTACTGCCTCGGCGGGTTAAAACCATGATTGATTTTATTACTGCCAATATTAACCCGGATGACCATCAACACGAGGTTTAATCAACATAGGGCCAAAGTGATAGACAAATAAGGCAAAGGCAAAGCACCATAGGGCCGCACTGAGCCATAGCAGTTCGATCATCCAGTGTGGCCACATAATCACTGCAAATGTTCTTAATAGAGCGGCACAGGTGAGAGCGGCAAACGCCCACCCCATGCTTGGCCCTTGGTAAATGTTACGGCCAGTATGGCCCATGGTGACGCGAGCTATCATGGCTAAGATAATCCCACCTAAGCTACCAATAGCGATTAAATGCAGTAAGATTGGCCAATAACCGGGAATCAAGTTCAGGCCAAACACCAGCAAGCTGACAGGAATAAAGGCATAGCCTAGGTGCAGCGACCACAGCAGTGGTTCGTGTAAGGTTTTATTGCCTTGCCAGCGACATAAGCGCAGGGTTTGAAATAAAGCACCAACAAGCAAGATTGCACTATTTATCCAATCGCTGTTCATACTCGGTGTAAAGCTGAATATAAACAGAGCAATTAACGGCGTATTAGCAGCCCATTCTAACCAGCGGATTGGTTTTGCTTGCTCGGTTTGTAGCCGCTTCGAGGTGAAAAACGGAATCACTCTGGCGCCCATGATGGAAAGGAGTAGTACAAACCACCAAATCATTCCTTGCCATATTGTTGAGCTGGTAAAAGGAAGATCGATATTGGCAAGGGGTTGTCCGGGAATACTTAAGTAGCTCAGAGCATTGACTAGCATAGCGGCGAGAAATAAGGGGATAAAAAACAAATTTCGCCAGCGTTTCATGGCTATCACCCGCTTACCTACCGCACTAGCGCATGCCAAGATAAAGACGGATTCGCACAGTAAGATCAGCCACAAAGGGGCGGGGATCCAAAACAGCACACGAGGCAGCAACCATAGACCAACTAAACCCGCCAACGACAAGCTTTTTGTGCCGGGCACGCCTGTCCAATTTTGCACCGCCGTGAGCACAAACCCCATCACCACCGCCATGGCAAAGCCAAAGAGCAGCTCGTGAGCATGCCACCACAGCGCCGGCACGGCTAATAGGTCAAGTTGGCCGTGGCTGCGTAACCACAGCCAAACCGGCACACAAACAATAGCATACAAGCTAGCGAGTAAGAAAAAGGGGCGAAAGCCTAAGCGAAAAAGAGGCAAAACCTTATCTTCTTGGGCTTTATCTACGATGTTTAACATTATCTTCCTTGTTATGGCGGCAGTGCTCTGGTTGGCCATCTTAGCTTACTCGGGTCAGTAAAAATTGCGCTGTAATAACAATAGTTTGAGACAACCTAAAAATTACCCTTTAGGGGTACCTTTCGGCCCTTCCTTAAAAGAGGGAGCGCTAAATTAATAATATTGGTTGATTGAAATATCACTAGACTTCGTTAGACTTTCCATGACATTTATTTGACCAGTAGATTTAATAACAAAAGCTTGGAGTTATTTAACAATGCAATGGCGCCTTGGATGGTTAGTGTTTTTTTTATTTGCTTGTACTGAAAAGACCACTGCTTACTACGAGTTAAATGAAGATGAAGCCAAGTCTAAGCTGGTAGAATGCAGCTTTAATTACTTTTCTGCTGAAAATGTTCCCAGTGATCTCACTCAGCTAACGTTTGCCGACAAAGAGTGCGAAGCCGCTCGAAAAGCCCGTTTAGTAGAAAAGCATCGCCAATTGCAAGTGCTGCAGCAGCGAGTCGATCATCAAGCCTTGCAGCAATACGATGAGCAAAAACAGCAGTTGCTCGCCCTAAGTTATGCTGAATATGCCGCAGTAAATGGCGGATGTGGTTGGTCTGATGTGACCTTATTATGTCAAGTTGCCAGCGATATTGAAGATGACATGTTTGCCAAGGAAGTCGCGCGGCTGCGTAACGGTTTTAAGCTGGTCGAATTAGAGGGCCTAGTTGCTCAGCGTTGTCGTGGCGGTGAGCATTACGTTCGCGCCTTGTGCTATGTAGCCCAAACCGCTTTAGGTCAACAGCAAACCCAACAAGTTTCCTACCTACTGAGTAACCAAGCAGCACTAAAACGTCAATACAATGCCTGTCGCGTAGAGCTGATGACTCAAGACGCCCTCAATGATGAAGCTGCGATTGCCGATTTTCTTGCGCAGCAACCCCAATGCGCTTTGGTGATGAAAACCGCCAAGTTAATGGGCCAACACAGCTTAACCGAGCCGCTGTAGTGGTTTAGTTACACCGCCCCTGGGTAACCCAGTTGGCGCCATCCTTCGTAAACAAATACCGATACCGCATTGGATAAGTTCATTGAGCGGCTGTTGGGGTTCATGGGGATCCGCAGTTTTTGATCGACGGGTAAGTTATCTAATATTTCTGGCGGTAGGCCGCGGGTTTCCGGGCCAAATAGCAAGATATCGCCATCTTCAAAGGCGCAATCGCTGTGGAAGGTGGTGGTTTTGGTGGTGCAAGCAAATAGGCGTCGGTTGCCCACATAAGCGAGAAAATCTTGGTAACTTGCATGGCGCGTAACATGGGTCATTTCATGGTAATCCAAGCCGGCGCGTCGCACTTTTTTGTCATCTAAATCAAACCCTAAAGGCTCAATTAAGTGCAGCTTACTGCCGGTGTTAGCGCATAGACGTATGATATTGCCCGTGTTTGGCGGGATCTCAGGTTGGTATAGTGCAACTTCTAGCATGATGGTTACTCAATCAAAAACGAGGCGCTAGAATAGCATAATGCCTTTTGCTGGATCTGCTCTTTTTCCGTTAAGATAGCGCTGGATTGAATCAATGGACCCGGATATGAAAGAGTTTAAGTGGGTTGCGCCAGCAGTCATTTTAGTGAGCGCCTTACCTATTACTTTAAATTTTGTGATTAATGAATATTTTGCCAATTTAGATAACCAGCTCGCTGCAGAGAAAAAGCAGCGTGAGCTAGCGCATTATTATCAAAACAAGGCGCGCATTGAATCGCGCCGATTTGCAGAAAAGATGTTTCCGGGCATGGTGATGCCGGGCTTGTTTGAGCCAAGCGGGTGGCAAGCCAACCCCGCTGGCGAGGATTAACGCGGCAACATTAAGCTTACCTTTAACCCCGGATTGACGTTTTCTGCTTTAACGCTGCCGCCGTGTTTGTGCATGGCGTTGTCACAAATGGCTAAGCCTAATCCGGTGCCGCCGGATTCACGGTCACGGGCTTGTGAGACGCGATAAAATGGCCGGAAAATTTCCGTTAATTCATGCTCTGGGATCCCCAGGCCGTCGTCTTGTACCATTATCATGAGGACGTTAGGCGTTTGCTCTATTGTTAAACGGATGTCGTGCTGGCCGTAATGTATGGCGTTACGGATGACGTTTTCGATCGCGCTCGACAGTAAGGCTGGGTATGCCTGTAGCTCAATCGCGGGGGGCGGGTCGTAGTGAAACGCCTTACCGGTTTGCTCGGCTTCAAATTGTGCGTCTTCTAATAAGGCTTCGAGCAAACTATCTAAGCGGATGGTTTGCATCGCTTGAGGCTGAAATTGAGTGCGCGATAAGCTCAGCAAATCACTGATCATTTGCTCTAATCGCTCGGCTTCTACATCTATCCGATTAAGCTCATTGGATTCCCCTTGATGCTTGCGGCTAATGGCCAAGGCAAGGCGTAACCGTGTGAGAGGTGAGCGCAGCTCGTGGGAGATATCACTGAGCAGGCGCTGCTGGCTGGATAACATGGTTTTTAGGGAAAGCACCATCTTGTCCATACTGTTGGCAAGCTGGCCAATTTCATCGCGTCGACTCAGTTGCGGGATCTGCGTGGCCAGCTCCCCCTTGGCAATTTGATGGGAAGCACTTTGCAATTGGCGCAGCGGTGAGGTGAGATGCCATGCCAATAATAAACAAATGGGCGTACTGACAATTAGGGCAATCAGCACCAATAAGCCGGGGTTGTCTAACAACCAACGTATAATGAGACGGCCGGTTTGTTGATCGACATATTTGTGAGCGTAAATCAGTAAGGGTTGGCCATTGTAGATAAATTGCACCGGGCCCAATACCACGCCATCATGGCGTTGCCACATTTGCGGTAAGGTGACGCTTTCACTGTCGATGGCAAAGCGGCGAACGGCCTTAGGGACTCTGTCATTGAGAAAGCGGCCTTGCTGATCGAGGGCATAAAAGCGAAAGCCATTTTTGGGGCGAAAATGCTGTAAGGTGCTAGCCAAATCGCGCTCGGGGTGGCGACCAAGGCGTAAAATCAGGTGGTGACTGGATTTATTTAATAGCTCGATGCCAAATTGGTCAATGGGCCTGACGGTGCGATTGTCGAGCATGGGCAGGGCCACTAGGATGGCGACCAAGATAAAGATCAGCGACCAAAAGCCGGTAAATATTTTAAAAAATAAGCTATTAAATGGAATCTTCATTTTAATTTTCACTGCCTTCGAGCCAGATATAACCGCGTCCTCTTAGGGTTTTTACGCGATCTTGGCCGTCTTCGCGCTCGGGCAGTTTGCGTCTTAGGTTGCTTAAATGCATGTCGATACTGCGATCAAAGGGCATGAGCTTTTTACCTAGCACGCGCTCGCTCAGCTCGGATTTTGACAACACTTGGCCGGGGTGCTCGATAAATTCTTGCAGCAATAAAAACTCGGTGCCCGTCAGTTCAATGTGTTGACGTTGGCACTGCACGGTTTGTTTGCCGGGGTTCAGCTCGATATCAAGGTGTTTTAGTACCCCTGCGGCGGTTGTGGTGGCTTGGTTAGATTGAGGATGGGTTGCGGTGCGACGCAAGATGGCTTTAATGCGGGCGACCAGTTCGCGGTCACTAAACGGTTTGGCCAGATAATCGTCAGCGCCCATTTCGAGACCCAATACGCGATCGATTTCATCGCCCTTGGCGGTGAGCATTAATACCGGCTGTTGGCTGGTTTGGCGCAGTTGTTTGAGGGTGTCAAAGCCGTTTAGTTTAGGCATCATGACATCAAGTAAGATTAAATCATATTTGCCTTGTTGCGCTTTGGCTAACCCCGCTTCGCCGTCGTGAGCCAGTTCAGTATCAAAACCCTCTAGGCTGAGAAATTCTTTGAGTAACGCGGCGAGTTCGCGATCATCATCAATCAATAACAGTTGATACATTTAGACCTCCAAATTAGCTTACTTATAGCATATCGCGAGTCTAGGGCTCCCTCGTTAGGCTTTACTTATATTTACACTGTCGTGACGTTGGTTTTCATTGCATGGCGTAGACTTATTAACAGTTAAGTCAACCAACAACTATCGAGGAAACACAACATGAACAAGTGGATAAAAGTCGCCGCCCTAAGCATGGCATTGCCATTGAGTTTATCAGTCAATGCGCAAAATATGGAGATGGGACAGGGCCATCATCGTGGTGGTATGAAGCAAATCATGACTCAATTAGATTTGTCCGATGCCCAGCAGCAACAAGTGCGCGACATTATGCAGCAAATGAAAGGCAGTATGGATCGCGCCAGCCGCCAAGCCATGCGCGCAGAGCATCAAGCCGAGCGGTTAGCGCTGTTAACGGCGCCTGAATTTGATGAGGCTAAAGCCAAGGATATGATTGAGCGTCATCAAGCCACTATGACAGAGCGAAAATTACAGATGCTTCGCACTCAACATGAAATTTATCAGGTATTAACCCCGGAGCAACAAGCCAAGTTTGCCGATTTGATGGCACAAGGCAAAGGACGAGGTAAGCGCCAGTAATCCTCTGGCTTCATCTGCTCAAGCCAGCTCAGCAAGACTTTGTTGGCTTGGGATCGTGCATCTTGAAGTAGATTGGGTATAATTTCGCCCTCATTGATTTTTCGATTGGGCGAAACGTGCAGCAAGCTGACTATTCTAAATTGGTTACCGTAGCAGGATGGGCTGCCGCCTCGACGGCTACGTTGTTAATCACCATCAAGCTGATCGCTTGGTTTTATACTGGCTCGAGCAGTATTCTCGCCTCATTAACCGATTCCTTAATGGACGTTGCGGCCTCCGTTATCAATCTTATTGCAATTAAAGTTGCGCTGACGCCAGCAGACGATGACCATAAGTTTGGTCACGGCAAAGCCGAAAGTTTGGCCGGTTTAGCACAAGCCGCGTTTATTTCAGGCAGTGCTTGTTTGCTGATTTTGGGCGGCTTTAATGCCTTGATTAAGGGTACACCAGTACAAGATCCAGGCTTGGGTATTTGGGTGATGGTGGCGTCGATTGTGATTACCGTATTGTTGGTGATGTTTCAAACTTATGTGGTGAAGAAAACCGGCAGCGTGGCGATTAAGGCCGATTCTTTGCACTACAAGTCCGATATCTTTATGAATGCTGCGGTGCTGTTAGCCTTGGCGTTAGCCGCCATTGGCTTTAACTGGGCAGACGGCGTGTTCGCTATTGGCGTGGGCGGTTATATTTTATTTGGCGCGTGGCAAATAGGTCGAGAATCGGTGGATTCCTTGATGGATAAAACCTTGCTTCCTGAAGAGGAGGCTCAGATTATTGAGCTAGCCTACCAACAAGCCAAAGTGAAAGGGTTGCATGATTTGCGCACCCGACAGTCTGGCAGTACTAAGTTTATTCAGTTACATTTAGAGCTAGACGATCATTTATCGCTGTTTGATGCTCATGAAATAGCCGATAAATTAGAGGCCCAATTAGCGCAAACGTTTGCACCAGCAGACATTATTATCCATCTTGATCCCGTTTCTGTGGTTAAACCGGCAAGCCGATTAGCAAGGCCGTAGTGAGACAGGGTATTTCGTTTTTTTAATTTTTTACCAAGGTAGTTACATGGACGCACTGCAACAGCAAACTTGGCAGCGGATTCGCGAAGAAGCCATGCAAATGGCACAAGATGAGCCGATGCTGGCCAGCTTTTTTTATTCGACGATTCTTAATCATGACACCCTGTTAGCAGCCCTGAGTTTTCAGTTAGCGAATCGTTTAGACAGCCCTACCATGCCGGCGATTTTGATGCGTGAAATTATTGAATCGGCTTTTACCGCTGATGAAACCATCTTAAGCTCGGTGGTGGCGGATATTGTGGCGGTGCAAGAGCGTGATCCCGCGGTGGAGTTTTTCTCTACACCACTTCTTTATCTAAAAGGGTTTCATGCGATTCAAGGTTACCGCGTTGCTCATTGGCTGTGGCATCAAAACCGCCGCCCGCTCGCGATGTATATTCAAAGCCAAATTGCGGTGGTGTTTGGGGTAGATGTGCATCCGGCTTCACGTATTGGTAAAGGCATTATGTTTGACCATGCAACGGGGATCGTGGTGGGTGAAACCGCGGTGATTGAAGACGATGTGTCGATATTACAAAACGTCACCTTAGGCGGTACTGGCAAAGAGTGCGGTGATCGCCATCCTAAAATCCGTGAAGGGGTAATGATAGGGGCCGGTGCTAAGGTGTTGGGTAATATTGAAGTGGGCGCAGGAGCGAAAGTGGGCGCTGGCAGTGTGGTGCTTAAAAACGTGCCTGCCCATACCACGGTAACTGGGGTGCCTGCCAAGGTGGTCGGGATCCCGAGTAGTGATAAGCCTTCTTTGGACATGAGTCAAAATCTATAAACACGCCTAATTTATCAATATGATCAGGGGGCTAAGCCCCCTGGTTATTCTGCGCTGAGAAACTCAAAACGCGGTACTTCCTCACCCGCGATGGTGAGATTCTCTACAAACATGTCATAAGGTCTGACCCATAATTCGCCCGCGCCGTAAAGGGGACGATATAGCACCATCCATTGTTCTGTTTCGCTGTGGATGGCCAGATCGAGAACCTGATAGCGGTTGCCTTTATAGTGTTGGTAGATACCTGACTTGAGAGTGGGTTTCATCTTTACCTCGTTGCGTTGGCGGTGTGGCTGCTGCGCGATAGGGCATTTTTCTCGATTTTTTTCTAGCCTAGCCTCACTAGGGTTGAATAACATCAAGCTAACGCTTATGCTCAGTCACATTCATCGATAGTGTCTTGTTTAAGGGTTAAATGATTATGTCTTTTGAAGTATTAGAACAGTTAGAAGCTAAAGTACAAAGTGCCGTTGATACTATTTCTATCCTACAGATGGAAATTGATGAGTTAAAGCAAACCAATGTTAGCTTAACGGAGCAAAATGAAAAGCTACAGGGCGAGCACCAGCTTTGGCAAGAGCGTTTACGTACCTTACTTGGTAAAATGGACCAAATGGAACAAACTAGCTAAGCACTGTTAAGCCAGTGCAGCGCCAAAAAAGCCCACGTTTATGTTGGGCTTTTTTGTTGGCCTGAAATGGCTTATTCGATATCGAGGGGCTCAGGTGACAAGATAATACCTGTGCTATCGGCATAAAGGTGGTCTTCAGGCAGAAAGCTGACGCCGCCAAAATTCACTGGCACATCCACTTCACCAATCTGGGTATCATCGGCGCCAACGGGAATAGAAGCAAGGGCCTGAATGCCGACTTCGCATTCTTCAATGGCATCCACATCACGTACGGCACCAAAAACGACGATCCCTTCCCATTCGTTATCCGCAGCGAGCTCGGCCAGCTCCGCATCAATCAGGGCGCGGCGCACTGAGCCCCCTCCATCGATGAGTAATACTTTACCGATTCCCGATTCTTGCAATGCTTGACGGATTAACCCATTAGATTCAAAGCATTTAATCGTTGTGATTTCGCCACCAAATGAATGCCTACCCCCAAAATTGGCGAACATAGGTTCCACTACATCAATGGTATCGGCATAGGTGTCACATAGTTCTGAAGTATTGTATTCCATTGTATTTCACCTTACTAAAATGGCAGTGGTGGCGACCAAACTAATTGAATTTATTTGTTTTGTCCCCGCTTGAAACTTTCTCAGTATATACCTAAAACCAAGTCGGGTGCGAGCGTCTAAATCAATATCGGTGGCAATTATTGCCTAATGTCAGTGGATAAACCGAAAATTCATTTGAGGCGTATGCCGGTTGACCTAGGCCTGCCAGCATATTGGGCCTATGTGACACACATATGGCAGGGTGAGGGGCAAATTGATTAATAAATATCCAATGTGCGATTGGTCACAAAGTGGTTTTCGTTACTATACTATTACTAATCGATGGGCGAAAAAATGGACGTAGCGATGAGACAAGCAAGTAATAAAACGGACCAAGTACAAGCCGCTCAGGATAGTCGCAGGAAATTTCTTATTCGAGGCAGTAAGTTAGGTGTAGGCCTTCCATTAATGTCTAGCTTCTTTAGCCGCTCTGCGATGGGGGCGGGCACCTGCTATACCGCCAGTGCTGCTCACTCGTTAGCGCCTTCCTCTGCACGAGAGCCAGACAGTTGTATTGCATCAGGCAGAAGCCCTGGCTACTACAAGGTACATGTAGGCGCTAAAATTGGCGATGAATGGAACCTAGGTTGGCCCGCATATGGGGATGCCCATTATTACTGTGGGGCTGAAAATGGCATTCCTCGTTATAGTAAGCCAGCTTTAGATGGCATCAATGACCGTGGTATGTTGACCAACAATGGTAAAAACTGGTTTCAAGGGACACTTAATGGGGCCATGCCGGTTGTCTCTGTGACGCCAGTGACTTTATTGGGGGAAATTAGCTGCTTTGCAGCATCCCCCTTTACCAGCATGCCCATCATGGAGGTGTTGTGGCAGAAAGAAGGCTCGGAAGAATTTATCGCTATTGCCACTTACTTTAATATTGTGCATTTAGCCCATCATCCAGAATTAACTTACCCGATAGATTACGATTTTGGCTGTGAGCTGATTGAAGCCATGCTGGAGGGACGCGACGATGAATACAATTTGCCTAGCTTTGCGAATGGTTCGATTAAAACATTTTTAGATAGCCTATATGTCTGAGCGCCCAGCGCAAGAGCGTATTTATCATACTCAGAGTCAATTGGATTGGCGCTTGTTTGGTGATGAGTTAGTGGTGTTCAACCCATTTGATAATAGCTTGCACATCATGCAGGCGTCTTTATTGCCTTTGCTAAGTTGTTTTTCTGCCGGCTCTGGTGTGTCGATAGATGACCTTAAAGCGGTTTACCAGTCTTTGAATCTTGCCTCTGATGAGCCCGAAGCCAGCTTTAATGCGCTACTTAGGCAGTGGCTCGCCTTGAACATCATCAGTTGTCGTTATCTGCATTGATGGTTAACGCTCGATGGCGTTCCCAAAGGGCAAGTTTTACAGGCGTTTATGCCACGTTATTGATCTCGATAAGGGAACAACCATTATCTGCACTCAATGCCTTGCCAAAACGTCTGTAAATCCTTGCTGAAATCACGCCTCTTCAGGTTGATTGGGTATATAGTGCTATAGTTATAACAGAGTGTTATGGTCTGGAATATCAGCACAAGGTGGCACGGATGCTAACAATTGCTTCAACCCAAGATGCCCTCGTTAGTGCGTTAGCCGCGCAAGGTTTATTCATTGAGATCCCCCCTTTTTTGGTTAGAGTGCGCAGCCCCTTGGCGAGCTTTGCTACATTTCTGTTGCAGCATTACCCCCATCACCTTTGCTCCGTTGAGCCGCAAGTGGCGAGTTTTGATATTGAAATAAAATATGAAAACAGCTGGCGACGCTTAATTAAACCTCAAATTCGATTTTATCAAAGCGAATCCGCTCCCTTTTATTCCATGCCTAGCACGCACCTGCCTATATTGTGGGAGTGGGGGCTGAATTATTGTATTGCATCTAAATTTCATGGTTGCTTAACCTTGCATGCGGCAGTGGTCGCAAAAGGGGGGCAGGCCATGGTGATCCCTGCACCACCAGGCTCAGGTAAAAGCACTTTTTGTGCCTTACTTTGCTTACATGGCTGGCATCTGCTCTCCGATGAGTTTGCCATGATTGATTTAACGTCGGGTGAAGTGAGCCCGCTGCCGCGCCCGATTAGCCTTAAAAATGAGTCGATAGAAGTGGTTAAAACAAGCTTACAACAAGGGCAGAAAGCAGGTGTGTGCCAAGGTATTCTTTCTTCTGAGTTTTGTGGAACCAGTAAAGGGAGGGTAGCGCTCTATTCTCCGCCGGTAAGCAGCCACGCCCCGCAGGGGAAAACCTATCCAATAAAGCGGGTGATTTTTCCGCGTTTTACCCCCCAGCAAGCGTGCCGCTTTGAAGCGATGAGCCCTGCACAGTGTTTAATGCTGCTTGCGGATAACAGCTTTAATTTTGCGATTTTAGGGCAGCAAGCTTTCTCTTGTCTGGCGGATATTGTGGCGCAGAGCCGTGCTTATCAACTGGATTATTCAGATTTTAGTTGTGTACTGGCCGAGCTTGAGGGGGGGATATGACGCCCTTGCCGCTTGATCACACTAACGCCACGCAATGCTTTTTGGCCTTGTTGCGCCAAGATGACGGCGATTTAAGCTTTAGCGCCAGTGTTTGGAATCAAATTTTGTTGCTTGGTGAGCGCACTCAGCTTATAGGAGTGTTAGCCGAGTACTTACTGCCCTTTAAAGCGAGGCTGCCTGAACGAGCCATTCAGCGGCTAGATTGGGCGCAACAAATGGTTAGGCATCAGCAGCAGAGCGTCAATATGGCCTTACAGCAGTTAGGTGAAGCGTTAGCGCCCTATTCGCCTATGCTGCTGAAGGGGGCGGCCTATCACGTCGCCAATACCCGCAATGCGTCGGGGCGAATGATGTCGGATATCGACGTCTTAATCCCTAAGCAAGATCTTGAACGCGCAGAACGAAGCTTGTGGTTACATGGTTGGGATAATCGTGGTAAGTCGGCTTATGATGAGCAATATTATCGAGCTTGGATGCATGAGTTGCCGCCTTTTGTGCATAAGAAGACGGGGATTGTGCTGGATTTACACCATCATTGGCTACCGAATGATTGCCGTTGGCAGTTTGATATTGAGCGAGTGAGAAGCCGGGCCCAGCCCCTCGCCGATATGGCTTTTTCGTTACCTGATCCGATTGACCTTTGCTTGCATGCTTGTGCGCATTTATGGCTTGGAGGAGAAGGGGATAAGGGCTGGCGTGATCTCAGGGACATCTTTTTGTTGTCACAAGCGGTGACATCGGAGCAATTATTTCTGCGCGCCTCTGAGCTGAATTTAATCCAGCCATTTGCTCGAACTCACCTGCTAGCGAATCAATTATTTGGTGAAATTTCATCTGACTCACAAGCCAGTACTCAGTCGAGGTTACAACCGCGATTTGATAAAGGATGGGCATTAAAAGCCATGTTGCCTCCGAGCCAGTTTAATCAGCCTTGGGATGTGACGTGGGCCAAGCTGAGTTTTTATTGTCGGGGTCACCTGTTGCGTATGCCGCTGTCATTGCTGTTACCGCATTTGTTGCGCAAGGCCATCACTCGTCAGCGTCACACATAGGAGATAAGCATGGCATTTTTGAGCTATTTTTCGGCTGGTTTAGCTTATCTTTTTTTTGCTGCCTTGCTGCTGGCTGCTAGGGCCAAATCTAATTCGGGCCGGTTATTGCTCTTGGTAAGCCTAGTTGCGGTTGCTTGGGCTTTGCAGGTGCTGGTTTACTTTGAACTCGATTGGGGAGAGGTGTCGCTATTTTTGTTGTTTGATGGTCTGCGGAGTTTGAGTTGGCTGGTGTTCATTGTTTGTTTGATGCAACCTGAGGTGAGGATCCGACAGCAGCTTTTCCACAGCAGCAGTGTTTGGCTATCCTTGTTTGCTTGGGTATTTTTGGTTATTTGCTTTTATTTCGAGCCTTTTTTGGCTCCTGCGTGGAGTTACTACCTTAATATTTTCTTAGTGATACAGGTGATGATGAAACTTGAGCGAGTTTATCGTCATCTTACACCCGAGCACCGTTGGCGCCTGAAGCCGTTGGTCTTGTATTTAGGGGTGATTTTTGGTTTTGACTTTTTCTTCTATGCGCAAGCCGCCTTATTTAATCAATTTGACCAAGATATTTGGCAGGTGAGGGGATTTGTTCACTGTGTTTGCTTGCCTCTATTAGTGTTGGCAACCCGGCGAACAACCCATTGGACTGCGCGTATCTATGTGTCTCGTGAAGTGGTGTTTCATAGCAGCTTATTGATGCTGGCTGGGCTTTACTTGTTACTTATGGCGTTATTTGGTTATTACATTAAGTACATGGGTGGGGAATGGGGC
>NZ_JAIMJB010000011.1 GCF_021295345.1 Motilimonas eburnea | reverse complement strand
GCAGCTTACGGAACATCTCAACACCTGTACAAGTTGTCTTAGTAGTTTCGCGGATACCTACGATTTCTACTTCGTCTTGTACTTTGATGATACCAGCTTCGATACGGCCAGTTACTACTGTACCACGGCCTTGGATTGAGAATACGTCTTCGATAGGCATGATGAATGGCTTATCGATTTCACGCTCTGGCTCTGGGATGTAAGTGTCTAGTGCTTCAGCTAGCTCTAGTACTTTCGCTTCCCACGCTTCGTCGCCTTCTAGGGCTTTAAGCGCTGAACCTTGGATTAGTGGTAGGTCATCACCTGGGAAGTCGTACTCAGATAGAAGTTCACGAACTTCCATTTCTACTAGCTCTAGTAGCTCTTCGTCGTCAACCATGTCACATTTGTTCATGAATACGATGATGTAAGGTACACCAACTTGACGAGAAAGTAGGATGTGCTCACGCGTTTGTGGCATTGGGCCATCTGTCGCAGCTACTACTAGGATTGCGCCGTCCATTTGTGCAGCACCAGTGATCATGTTTTTAACATAATCGGCGTGTCCTGGACAGTCTACGTGTGCGTAGTGACGAGTCGGTGTGTCGTACTCGATGTGAGAAGTATTGATCGTAATACCGCGCTCACGCTCTTCTGGAGCATTATCGATAGATGCGAAATCTTTAGTTTCACCACCGTAAGCTTTAGTAAGTACTGCAGAGATTGCAGCAGTTAGAGTTGTTTTACCATGGTCAACGTGACCGATAGTGCCCACGTTTACGTGAGGCTTACTACGTTCAAATTTTTCTTTAGACACGACGTGTACCTTCTTTATCTAAGTGTTAGCCCATTTGTTATGGACCATCAAAATTACATTAAACAGAGATGGGACGATTCCCCTCTCCGATTACTTCGCTTCAATGATAGCGTCAGCGATGTTTTTAGGTGCTTCATTGTACTCTTTGAATTCCATCGAGTACGAAGCGCGGCCCTGTGTGGCAGAACGCACATCGGTAGCATAACCGAACATTTCTGCTAACGGAACCTTAGCTCGGATGATTTTTAGACCAGCTGGACCTTCATCCATGCCTTCAATCATACCGCGACGACGATTCAAGTCACCAACTACATCGCCCATCCAGTCTTCAGGGGTGGTCACTTCAACCTTCATCATCGGCTCTAGAATAACAGGATCTGCTTTTAGCGCACCCGCTCTAAAGCCCATTGCTCCAGCGATCTTAAACGCCATTTCATTGGAGTCAACATCGTGGAATGAACCATCAAACAGGGTGACTTTGACATCTAGCATAGGGAACCCAGCTAATACCCCTTGGTCCATTTGTTCTTTACAGCCTTTATCAACGGCAGGAATGTAGTCTTTTGGTACCACACCGCCCACGATTTCGTTGACAAATTCGTAACCCGAACCTGGCTCTAACGGCTCCATCTTCAACCAAACATGACCGTATTGACCACGACCACCTGATTGACGAATGAATTTGCCCTCAACTTCTACCGCCTTGCGAATGGCTTCACGGTAAGCAACTTGAGGTTTACCGACGTTACAGTCAACACTGAACTCACGCTTCATTCGGTCTACGATGATATCTAGGTGTAGTTCACCCATACCAGAAATCAAGGTTTGTGCAGACTCTTCGTCAGTTTCCACACGGAATGAAGGATCTTCAGCCGCTAACTTTTGTAACGCAATGGCCATCTTCTCTTGGTCGGCCTTGGTTTTTGGCTCAACCGCGATTTGAATCACTGGCTCAGGAAACTCCATGCGTTCAAGGATAACTTTATTATCCATATCACATAGCGTGTCACCGGTAGTGACATCTTTTAGCCCTATCGCAGCTGCTATGTCGCCCGCACGGACTTCTTTCAATTCTTTACGGTCATTGGCGTGCATTTGCACGATACGACCAAAACGCTCACGCTTTTGCTTGACCGAGTTGTAAACAGCATCACCTGTATTTACGACACCCGAATAGACACGTAAAAAAGTCAGCGTGCCCACAAAGGGGTCGGTGGCAATCTTAAATGCTAAGGCTGCAAAAGGTTCATCGTCAGACGATTGTCGGCTGACTTCGTTTTCTTGCTCATCAACACCTGTGATGGCTTTAACTTGGTTGGGCGCAGGTAGGTATTCCACTACTGCATCCAATACGGCTTGTACGCCTTTGTTTTTGAAGGCACTACCACAGCAAGCTAAAACGATTTCATTATTAATGGTGCGTTTGCGCAGGCCTGCTTTGATGTCTTGTTCTGACAGTTCACCTTCTTCAAGGTACTTTTCCATCAGCTCATCAGAGGCTTCAGCGGCACTTTCAACCATGAATTCACGCATTTCCTCTGCCTGATCTTGTAGATCGGCCGGGATATCTGCATATTCAAAGGTCATGCCCTGATCGGCTTCGTTCCAGTTAATCGCCTTCATTTTAATTAAGTCGATAACACCACGAAACTCTTCTTCGGCACCAATATTAAGTTGGATCGGAACACAGTTGGCACCCAAACGATCGCGGATTTGGTCCACAACACGCTCAAAGTTAGCCCCTGCACGGTCCATCTTGTTCACAAATACCATGCGAGGCACTTCGTATTTGTCAGCTTGACGCCATACTGTCTCTGATTGAGGTTCAACACCTGAGGAGCCACAAAACACAACCACCGCCCCATCGAGTACACGCAAAGAACGCTCAACTTCAATGGTGAAGTCTACGTGTCCAGGGGTATCAATGATGTTAATGCGATGTTCGTCGAATTGCGCTTCCATACCACGCCAGAAGGTGGTGGTGGCAGCAGAAGTGATAGTGATACCACGCTCTTGCTCTTGTTCCATCCAGTCCATGGTGGCAGCACCGTCATGTACCTCACCAATTTTGTGAGATAAGCCGGTGTAAAAAAGCACGCGTTCAGTAGTGGTAGTTTTGCCTGCGTCAACATGAGCACAAATACCAATATTTCGGTAACGCTCTAAGGGAGTTGTACGAGCCACAATATTTCCTCTTAACTAAAGAAACGCTTAACAACTAAGCGTTTCTTCAGATAACAACTAACGGCGTGGCCTACTAGCCACGCCATAATATTACCAGCGGTAATGTGCAAACGCTTTGTTTGCTTCAGCCATACGGTGAACGTCTTCACGTTTCTTAACCGCAGTGCCTTTGTTGTCGGCAGCATCGATTAGCTCACCAGCTAGGCGTGCAGCCATTGATTTTTCACCACGTTTACGTGCAGCTTCAACTAACCAACGCATAGCCAGCGCATTACGACGGCTAGGACGTACTTCAACTGGAACTTGGTAAGTAGAACCACCCACACGACGAGATTTAACCTCGACAGTTGGGCGCACGTTATCAAGAGCTACTTCAAAAATGTCTAGGTGCTCTTTACCGCTCTTTTCAGCAGCAGCTTCTAGTGCACCGTATACGATTTTTTCTGAAATAGATTTTTTACCATCAACCATTACTACGTTGATGAATTTGGCCAGAATCTCTGATCCGAACTTAGGATCCGGTAGGATTTTACGCTGACCGACGACGCGTCTTCTTGGCATCTTAATATTCTCCGTTTGCTTCAGGTGTTACCCAAAACGATTATTTAAAATTGTTTATAAACGATTAATTAAAATTGTTTATGCTTGGCCTTACTTTACGAAGAACCATTAACCCTTAGGACGTTTAGCACCGTACTTAGAACGACCTTGACGGCGTGCAGTTACACCAGAAGTATCTAGTGCACCACGTACTGTGTGGTAACGAACACCCGGTAAGTCTTTTACACGACCACCGCGAATTAGGATTACGCTGTGCTCTTGTAGGTTGTGACCTTCACCACCGATGTAAGAAGTTACTTCGAAGCCGTTAGTTAAACGAACACGAGCAACTTTACGTAGTGCCGAGTTAGGTTTTTTAGGAGTAGTAGTATATACGCGAGTACATACACCACGTCTTTGTGGGCACGCTTGCAGCGCAGGCACGTTGGTTTTTTTAACCGGTGCTTTACGTGGTTTGCGAACCAGCTGTGAAATTGTTGCCATTAAAAATAGCTCCTGATACTTATATAACGTGAAAAATCGGCCCCAAAACTGGGGACGCGAAATTTTATTACCCTTGTTAAGGTGTGTCAAGGACAACTCTGCTCATAAAGTAAACCATTTTGCCTTGGCTTTCCTTTGAGCCGAGATTTACCCCATCACGCACGGGCCTGATAACAGCCTTACATAGACTGCTATTACCAAGCTAGGCTAGTGTCGGCTTCCACCACTAACTCAACAAAATCCGGGTAATCGATAACATGGCCGTAACCTGCGGTAATACCACGGGCATCTAAGTCTGCTTTAATCAAATATAAACGGCCTTGCTTGGCGAGGGCCGCCAGTTCAGACTCCCAAGGGTGCTGACCAGCAATGGCAAGGACCGCATTTTCAAGTAGCAATAACACATCTTGCGGGCCCATCTTTGCTAAAGCTTGACTAAGGCTCAGATCACTATGGGGTGATTGTTTAACAGTATGTAAAATCATGGCTGCTCCTAAAATTTGATCAGGTATTGTTGTTGCTGTAACACCTGATTAAAGTCGCTCGCCGATAACGCTGTCACTGGGATTGCCAACTGGGTAGGATCAAGGTGACGTTGTTGACAGTCTTCTAGTGACACAAAAACCGACTCAACATCGTACAAGTCCAGTAGCTTAAACATGGGCTCAATGTGGCGCTGCATGATAGCCTGCGGCTGCTGGTTAGGTTGCAATTGATATACGCCATCGCCGCTGAACAATACGGTTAGCTGCTCAGTGAATGCCGACAAGGCGAGAACCGCATCAAGGGATTCTCTCGCATTAGCATTACCATGGGGCGCTTGAGTATTGAGGATAGCAAGTTTCATAGGTTTCTCAGATTTTAGGGTCAAGCTAGAACTGAACTAAGCGGTCAGCACGGCCGACTAATTCAGCGAGTTGACCTAGCCCTGTCATGGCAAAAGGTGCCATTAAGTTGTTAGCAGGTAATCGTTGTTCTTGGGCACTCACCTCATCAACGACCCCGCGCCGAAGGGCCGCAGCAATACAAACATCTAACGGGAATTGGTGTTGACTGGCTAAATCGGCCCATAACTGCACCAGGTTAGTTTCATCACTGGCAGGCAAGGTCAATGCATTGGCATTAGCGACGCCTTGCTGATAGAAAAAAACACCAGCAATCTGATGCCCCTTGGTGATCGCAGCTTGGCAAAAGCGGTAAGCCGTTGCTGAGCCTTGTGTGCCATAGGCGGGTGAATTCACTAATATTGCAAGTCGCATGGTTCCTCTTACCTCTTCGTTAAATGGGCCGAGGTGGATTATTTAACGTAAGCGATGGCTTCAACTTCAACTAATACGTCTTTTGGTAGGCGGGCAACTTCAACACAGCTGCGTGCTGGCGCATTGCTTGGGAAGTAACGACCATAAACTTCGTTAAATGCCACAAAGTCGTTCATATCACTTAGAAAGCAAGTCGTTTTAACAACCGTCGTCGCGTCAGCGCCTGCTTCTGCCAATACTGCCATCAGGTTTTTCATTACTAATTCAGCTTGCGCTGTCACATCACCTTGCAACACTTCCATGGTGTCGGGCTGCAAGGGGATTTGACCCGAAGTAAAGACCAAATCGCCGAGTTTATTGGCTTGTGAGTAGGGGCCGATAGCGGCAGGAGCATCGTTAGTGGCAACAATTTGCTTAGTCATGTGGTTGGACTCGTTAATTAAACAGGCAAGTATCTTAACTTAATCCAACACAAAACGCAGCTATGCCACGCCCGACCAATTGGATTCCTCCAACCGCTCCAAAGACTCGGTATTTTCGGTGCTGCGAACCAAGTGCAACCGCCCATCGAGCTCCTCAACCAAGGCGCTGCAGTTTTCGACCCAATCGCCTAAATTCGCGTAAATAATGCCCTGTTCCGACACCACTTCAGGGTGGTGGATATGGCCACAAACTAACATATCGACTTGTTTGCGTTTTGCGTAGGTGATCGCGGCTTGACGAAACCGAGCAATAGCGACATTGGCTTTTGGGATCCGCTCTTTAATATAGCCAGCAAGTGACCAGTAATTGAGCCCTAGGCGCTTACGCCAGCGATAAACATGGCGATTTAGAAACAGTAATAGGTCATAAGACAAATCGCCAATGAACGCCGTCAGCTTGGAATAGCAGACCATGGCATCAAATTCATCCCCATGCAGCACCAGCACCTTCAAACCGGCGCTGGTTGTGTGCTGGTATTGATGATGGATTTCTGCCAAATTTAGCTCGGGTTGGCCAAGCTGACGAATGGCGGCATCGTGGTTACCGGGAACATAAATGATTTTGGTGCCTTGGCGCGCGAGGTCAAACAGCAATTGTACCACTTGCATGTGCGACGCAGGCCAATAGGCTTGCCGTTTCAACGCCCAAAAGTCGACGATATCGCCTGCCAGTATGAGCTTTTCACAGCGCATGTTCTGCAAAAACTCAATCAGATATTCTGCCTTACAATCTTTAAAGCCCAAATGAACATCAGAAAGCCAAACCGTACGATAGGTGTGAATCACTTTTGCCATATTGCTTCTCTGTTATTAGCAAGTTACTTGTTCAAGTTAACAATCACAGATGAACCAATTGTGACAAGGCAATCAGCCTACTATTTCGATACCAAACTACACAGGCCATACAACAAGCATAAAAAAAGGCACCCGAAGGTGCCTTAAGACTGAGCTAAACTGGATGATTAATTGTCACCAGAATCAGCTAGGTTAAGTAGGTTCGCTAAGCTTTGCTCCGCTTCGTCAGCTGTTACCGGTGCAGGTTTGTCAGCATCTGGGTTATTGCGACGCTCGTTGCGCTCTTTATGGTAAGCATAACCGGTACCGGCTGGGATCAGACGACCCACGATAACGTTTTCTTTCAGACCACGTAGCTCGTCAACCTTACCGCCAACAGCCGCTTCCGTCAGTACGCGCGTCGTTTCTTGGAACGAAGCCGCAGAGATGAAAGATTCTGTTGCTAGTGATGCTTTAGTAATACCTAACAGTTCGTGAATGAACGTAGCAGGCTGTTTACCTTCAGCAATCAATTTGCGGTTAGCGATGTTAACGCGTGCCACTTCAACTTGCTCACCAGGTAAGAAGTCAGTATCGCCAGAAGTCTTAATCAACACCTTACGCAGCATTTGACGTACGATAACCTCAATGTGCTTATCGTTGATTTTTACGCCTTGTAGACGGTAAACGTCTTGTACTTCGTTAGCGATGTAATTAGCCACAGGGCTAATACCACGCAGACGTAAAATATCATGTGGTGATTCAGGACCATCGGCGATAACTTCACCTTTTTGAACCTTCTCACCCTCGAACACGTTAAGGTGACGCCACTTAGGAATCATCTCTTCGTAATGCTCGCCATCAGGCTGAGTGATCACGAGACGACGCTTACCTTTGGTCTCTTTACCGTAAGAAATGGTACCCGTTACTTCTGCAAGGATAGCCGCATCTTTTGGAGTACGTGCTTCGAATAAGTCCGCAACGCGAGGTAGACCACCGGTAATATCACGGGTCTTCGAGCTTTCTTGTGGAATACGCGCTAGCGCATCACCCACGTTAACTTGCGCGCCATCTTCTAGGTTAACAATCGCGTTACCTGGTAAGAAGTATTGTGCAGCAATGTCAGTGCCCGGAATGTTAATGTCGTTACCCGCAGCATCAACTAGCTTAACCATTGGGCGCATTTCTTTACCCGCACTTGGACGTTGACCTGGATCCAGAACAACAGTGCTAGATAGACCAGTTAGCTCGTCGGTTTGACGCGTCACCGTAACCGATTCAATCAAGTCAGCAAACTTGATGATACCCGCCACTTCAGTGATGATTGGGTGAGTATGTGGGTCCCAGTTGGCAACCACTTCACCGGCACTGATCGCTTCACCGTCTTTCTTCTCAAGGATCGCACCGTAAGGCACTTTGTGCGCTTCTTTGGTTTGACCTAGCTCGTCAAGTACCATTAACTCGGTCGAACGAGAAGTCACTACTGGCTTACCATCGCTGTTGACAACGAACTTAGCGTTGTGAAGTTTCACGCTACCTGTGTTCTTAACTTGGATGTTGTTCTCAGCTGACGCACGAGATGCCGCACCACCGATGTGGAAGGTACGCATGGTTAGCTGTGTACCCGGCTCACCGATTGATTGTGCTGCAATAACACCCACTGCCTCACCTTGACCGACTAAGTGGCCTCGTGCAAGGTCACGACCGTAACAGTGTGCACACACACCGTAGTCGTTTTCACAAGTGATAACCGAACGCACTTTAACTGTGTCTACCGAGTTTTCCTCGAGTAGGTCACACAGTTTCTCGTCAAGCATAACATTACGCTCAACCAGCACTTCGTCTTCAGTACCTGGCTTGATGATGTCTTCTGCAACCACACGACCTAGAACACGCTCGCGTAGTGGCTCAACAACGTCACCGCCTTCGATCAATGGCATCACGATCAGACCTTCGTGGGTACCACAATCTTCTTCGGTTACTACCAAGTCTTGTGCCACGTCAACTAGACGACGAGTTAGGTAACCCGAGTTCGCTGTCTTAAGTGCCGTATCCGCTAGACCCTTACGCGCACCGTGAGTAGAGATAAAGTACTGGAGTACGTTTAGACCTTCACGGAAGTTAGCCACGATTGGCGTTTCGATGATGGAGCCATCTGGCTTAGCCATCAGACCACGCATACCCGCTAGCTGACGAATCTGTGCCGCACTACCACGAGCACCTGAGTCGGCCATCATGTAAATGCTGTTAAATGACTTCTGAGTTTCCTCTTCACCGTCGCGGTTAATCACCGTTTCAGTTGACAGGTTTTCCATCATGGCTTTAGAAACTTGTTCGTTAGCCGAAGCCCAGATATCGATAACTTTGTTGTAACGCTCACCCGCGGTGACGAGACCTGATTGGAACTGTTCAGAAATTTCTTGAACTTCTTCTTCAGCGGCTTCAATGATGCCTTTCTTCTCGTCAGGGATTACCATGTCGTTGATACCAACCGATGCACCAGACAGAGTCGCGTAGTGGAAACCTGTGTACATTAATTGGTCAGCAAAGATAACCGTTGGTTTTAGACCGAGTTTACGGTAACAAGCGTTGATCAGACCCGATACTTGTTTCTTACCAATGGCTTGGTTAAACAGATCAAAATCCATTCCTGCCGGTGCGATCAACCAAAGAATCGAACGACCTACTGTGGTGTCCTTCAGGTTGGTCACTTCACTGCGGTTACCTTCATCATCGATAACGGTTTCAGTGATACGCACTTTAACGCGTGCATGTAATTCAACCATGCCCGCACGGTATGCTTTTTCAGCTTCTTTCGGGCTCTTGAACCACATGGCTTCGCCTTTCGCATTAATGCGATCACGCGTCATGTAGTAAAGACCCAATACAACGTCTTGCGAAGGTACGATAATTGGCTCACCGTTCGCAGGAGAAAGGACGTTGTTAGTTGACATCATTAGGGTACGTGCTTCTAACTGTGCTTCGATAGTTAGAGGTACGTGTACCGCCATTTGGTCACCGTCGAAGTCCGCGTTATAGGCCGCACACACCAAGGGGTGTAGTTGGATCGCTTTACCTTCGATGAGTACAGGTTCAAATGCTTGGATACCTAATCTGTGAAGTGTTGGTGCACGGTTTAACATAACCGGGTGTTCGCGGATAACTTCTTCTAAGATATCCCAAACTTCACCGCCTTCACGCTCAACTAGTTTCTTAGCTGCTTTGATGGTTGTCGCTAGGCCACGTGCTTCTAGTTTGCCATATACGAATGGCTTGAACAGTTCAAGGGCCATCTTCTTAGGCAGACCACACTGCTGTAGACGCAGTGTCGGACCTACGGTAATAACCGAACGACCTGAGTAGTCAACACGCTTACCTAGTAGGTTTTGACGGAAACGACCTTGTTTACCCTTGATCATATCAGCAAGGGATTTTAGAGGACGCTTGTTTGAACCTGTGATAGCGCGGCCACGACGACCGTTATCTAATAGCGCATCAACTGACTCTTGTAACATACGCTTTTCGTTACGTACGATGATGTCAGGAGCAGCAAGATCCAATAGACGCTTTAGACGGTTGTTACGGTTGATAACACGACGGTAAAGATCGTTAAGATCTGAAGTCGCGAAACGGCCGCCGTCTAGTGGTACAAGTGGACGTAGATCAGGTGGCAATACAGGAAGAACCGTTAGGATCATCCATTCAGGTTTGTTACCTGATTGCTCAAATGCTTCCATTAGCTTAAGACGCTTAGTCAGCTTCTTACGCTTAGTTTCAGAGTTAGTTGACTCTAACTCTTCGTGCATCACTTCGATTTCATTTTGCAGATCGATAGCTTTTAATAGCTGAAGTACGGCTTCTGCGCCCATCTTAGCTTCAAACTCATCGCCCCACTCTTCAAGCGCATCAAGGTAGTTTTCTTCGGTCAGCATCTGACCGCGCTCCAGGTTAGTCATACCTGGCTCGATAACCACGAAAGATTCAAAGTATAGGATACGCTCGATATCACGTAGCGTCATGTCTAGTAATAGACCGATGCGAGATGGTAGCGATTTTAAGAACCAAATGTGTGCAACCGGAGAAGCCAGCTCAATATGACCCATACGGTCACGGCGAACTTTAGTCTGGGTAACTTCTACGCCACACTTCTCACAGATAACACCACGGTGTTTCAAACGCTTGTACTTACCACACAAACATTCGTAGTCTTTAACTGGACCAAAAATACGCGCACAGAACAGGCCATCACGCTCAGGCTTGAAAGTACGGTAATTAATGGTTTCTGGCTTTTTCACTTCACCAAAAGACCAAGAACGAACTTGATCAGGTGAAGCAAGACCGATTTTGATGCCATCAAATTCTTCGGTCTTATTTTGCTGTTTTAAAAACTTTAATAAGTCTTTCACGTTTTTCTCCCACTGGGAACGACGCTAAAAGCGCTTTCGCGATGAAAGCGCTTTACTCACTTCAGGCTAAAGCCCTGCTTAACTCTCGTCTAGCTCGATGTTGATGCTTAGAGAACGGATTTCTTTCAACAATACGTTGAATGATTCAGGCATGCCTGGTTCCATTCTGTGGTCGCCGTCAACGATGTTCTTATACATCTTAGTACGACCGTTCACATCATCTGACTTCACCGTCAGCATTTCTTGAAGCGTATAAGCGGCACCGTATGCTTCTAGTGCCCATACTTCCATCTCACCGAAACGTTGACCACCGAACTGAGCTTTACCACCCAGAGGTTGTTGAGTTACTAGGCTGTAAGAGCCCGTAGAACGCGCATGCATCTTGTCATCAACCAAGTGGTTAAGTTTCAGCATGTACATGTAACCAACAGTCACTGGACGCTCGAATGGGTTACCAGTGCGGCCATCGAACAACTGTAGCTGACCTGAATCAGGTAAATCAGCTAAGCGCAGTAGCTCTTTAATTTCTGCTTCTTTGGCGCCATCAAACGCAGGTGTTGCCGTCGGCAGACCTTTACGTAAATGGTGCGCTAAGCGTAATACTTCATCATCGGTAAAGGTGGTTAGATCCACTTCCTGGCGAGTATTACCTAAATCATAAACCTGCTGGATAAACTCACGTAACTTAGCGATTTCAACTTCACGCTGCTCTTTAAGCATGCGATCAATTTTCTCGCCCACCCCTTTGGCCGCAAGACCTAAGTGGGTTTCAAGTACCTGACCTATGTTCATCCGTGACGGTACACCCAATGGGTTTAGTACGATGTCAACCGGTTCACCATGCTCGTCATGAGGCATGTCTTCGATAGGTACGATAGTCGAGATAACACCTTTGTTACCGTGACGACCCGCCATCTTATCACCCGGTTGAATACGACGTTTAACCGCTAGGTAAACTTTAACGATCTTCAATACGCCTGGTGCTAGGTCATCACCTTGGATGATCTTGCGACGCTTGATATCGAATTTCTTGTCGAATTCGGCTTTCAATTCGTCGTACTGTTCACCAATTTGTTCTAATTGGTTTTGTACTTCTTCGTCAGCCAGTGCAATTTCAAACCACTTATCGCGTGAGGTCTTAACCAGGGTTTCTTCTGATTTGCCTGCTGCAATTAATAGGTTCTTAGCACGAGAGAAGATGCCGTCTTCAAGGATCTTAAACTCTTCGGTTAAGTCCTTCTTCGCTTCTTTCAGCTGCATCTCTTCGATTTCGATTGCACGCTTATCTTTTTCTACACCATCACGCGTGAAGACTTGAACGTCGATAACCGTACCGTAAACCGAGTTAGATACACGTAGTGAGCTGTCTTTCACATCCGACGCTTTCTCACCGAAGATAGCACGTAGTAGCTTCTCTTCTGGGGTTAGCTGGGTCTCACCTTTAGGTGTTACTTTACCCACTAGGATGTCACCAGGCTTAACTTCAGCGCCGACATAAACAACACCAGATTCATCTAGTTTGCTTAGGGCTGATTCACCTACGTTCGGGATGTCCGCTGTGATCTCTTCTGGACCTAACTTAGTATCACGAGAGATACAAGAAAGCTCTTGAATGTGGATCGTGGTAAAGCGATCTTCTTTAACTACGCGCTCAGATACAGTGATCGAGTCCTCGAAGTTGTAACCGTTCCAAGGCATGAAGGCAATCTTCATGTTTTGGCCTAGGGCTAATTCACCCAAGTCGGTAGAAGGACCGTCAGCGAGTACGTCACCTTTAACAATTGGCTCACCCAACTTACAAGTTGGACGTTGGTTAATACAGGTGTTTTGGTTCGAACGGGTGTACTTGTTTAGGTTGTAAATGTCGATACCGGCTTCGCCTGGTACCATTTCTTCTTCATTTACCTTGATTACGATGCGAGATGCATCCACGTAATCAACCACACCACCACGTTTCGCGACCACAGTAACACCAGAGTCAACCGCGATACGCTTCTCAATACCGGTACCTACTAACGGCTTATCAGCGATTAGCGTAGGTACAGCTTGACGTTGCATGTTCGAGCCCATCAATGCACGGTTCGCATCATCGTGTTCTAGGAACGGGATAAGCGATGCCGCCACAGAAATGATCTGCTGTGGAGAAACGTCCATGTATTGAATTTGATCCGCTGTCATAAAGGTAGATTCACCTTTGTGACGACATGGGATCAACTCATCAATCAAGTTAGCTTCTTCGTCAACCGCGGCATTTGCCTGTGCGATAACATAGTTACCTTCTTCGATTGCCGACAGGTACTCAACGTCATCGGTCATCACCCCATCAACCACTTTACGGTATGGTGTTTCTAAGAAACCATACGAATTGGTACGTGAGAAGGTAGATAACGAGTTAATTAGACCGATGTTTGGACCTTCAGGCGTTTCGATCGGACATAAACGACCGTAGTGGGTCGGATGTACGTCGCGCACTTCAAAGCCTGCACGTTCACGTGTTAGACCACCTGGACCTAATGCAGAAATACGACGCTTGTGCGTGACTTCTGATAGCGGGTTGTTTTGGTCCATAAATTGTGACAACTGAGAAGAACCAAAGAATTCTTTCACAGCGGCCGAGATCGGTTTAGCGTTGATCAGATCTTGTGGCATTACCGCGTCTAGATCACCCAGTGACAGACGCTCACGCACGGCACGTTCTACGCGAACAAGGCCAACACGGAATTGGTTTTCAGCCATTTCACCAACACAACGGATACGACGGTTGCCTAAGTGATCGATATCGTCCACTTCGCCTTTACCATCGCGGATATTGATCAAGGTCTTCATGACCGCAACAATATCTTCTTTGCTTAATGTGCCTGCGCCTTGCTCGTCTTCAAAATCAACACGACGGTTAAACTTCATACGGCCTACTTTAGATAGGTCGTAACGATCGTCATTGAAGAACAGGTTTTCAAATAAGGCTTCAGCTGCATCACGCGTTGGTGGCTCACCAGGACGCATCATGCGATAAATTTCTACGAGCGCTTCAAGACGGTTAGTCGAAGCATCAATGCGTAGGGTATTTGAAATGTATGCACCGCTGTCTAATTCGCTCGTGTAAAGCGTTTCAAACTCTTTAATGCCAGCCAGTGACATTTCAGCAACCATTTCAAGGGTTAGCTCAGTGTTCGCAGGTACGATAACTTCGCCAGTTTCAGCATTGATGTAATCTTTTGCTGCCACTTTACCGACGATGTACTCAGCTGGCACTTCTAAGCGCTTAACGTCTTTTTTCTGCAACTCGCGAATATGGCGTGCAGTGATACGGCGACCGGTTTCTACCAGTACTTCGCCATCAACCATAATATCGAAGGTTGCGACTTCACCACGTAGACGATCAGCGATCAGATCTAACGTTAATTTACCGTCTTTGATCTCGAAATGTACTTTCTCGAAGAACATATCCAAGATTTCTTCCGTGCTGTACTCTAAGGCACGAAGAATGATCGTACTTGGTAGTTTACGACGACGGTCAATACGGACAAATAGGTTGTCTTTTGGATCGAACTCAAAATCTAACCAAGATCCACGGTAAGGAATAACTCGAGCATTATAAAGAACTTTACCAGAGCTATGGGTTTTACCCTTGTCATGGTCGAAGAAGACACCCGGAGAACGATGTAGCTGAGATACTATTACGCGCTCAGTACCATTGATAACGAAAGTACCGTTCTCTGTCATGAGTGGCATTTCACCCATGTACACTTCTTGCTCTTTAATATCCTTTACAGTGCCCGCTGGTGCGTCTCTATCATAAAGCACTAGACGTAGCTTGACTCGAAGGGGGGCGGAATATGTAACACCACGGATTTGACATTCTTTCACGTCAAACACAGGTTCGCCTAAGCGGAAACTCACATATTGTAATTCCGATGTACCAGAATAGCTCTTGATCGGAAATACGCTACGAAATGCAGCTTCTAGTCCAACTTCGCCTTCAGGATCAACGTTGATGAAACGTTTAAACGAATCAAGCTGGATAGACAATAGGTAAGGAGTCTCAATAACCTGCGGACGCTTACCAAAGTCCTTACGAATACGTTTTTTCTCTGTATAAGAGTAAACCATATGGTTCCTCAGCTCGCTGATAAGTGACCCACTCTGTCCAACCGTGGGACAGATCTTAGTTGTATCGTTTTGTAGTGCTAAATGTTAAACAACACATTTAGGCTTTAGCATAGTCGAACAAACGAGACGAAATTTCAACTATTCCTATAGCGCAAAAAGGCCGGTGCCATTAAGCACCAGCCTCTAGCCGAATAATCGACTAGTAATCTAATAATAGATTACTTAAGTTCAACTTCAGCACCAGCTTCTTCTAGAGCCGCTTTTAGGGCTTCAGCTTCAGCTTTGTCAACACCTTCTTTGATTGGTGCTGGAGCACCATCAACTACAGCTTTAGCTTCTTTCAGGCCTAGACCTGTAGCGCCACGTACTGCTTTGATAGCAGCAACTTTGTTAGCACCAGCAGACTTAAGAATTACTGTGAATTCTGTTTGCTCTTCAGCTGCACCGCCAGCGTCGCCGCCGCCAGCTACTACTGCTGCTGCAGCAGATACGCCGAATTTCTCTTCCATTGCTTCAACTAGTTCAACAACTTCCATTACAGACATAGCTGCAACTGCTTCTAAGATTTGGTCTTTAGTGATAGACATGACTCAAATTTCCTAAATATTTGAAATTTTTAAAAATAAGCAAGCTGATTAAGCTGCTTCTTGCTCTTTCTGTTCGCGAAGTGCTGCCAGAGTACGTACAAGTTTGCCAGCAGACGCTTCTTTCATCGTCATCATTAGCTGTGCAATAGCTTCGTCGTAAGTTGGTAGTTTCGCTAAGCGGTCAATTTGCTCTGCAGGGATGAATTCACCCTCAAAGGCTAACCCTTTAACTTCGAATTTCTTCTCTTCTTTAGCGAAGTCTTTTAGAAGACGCGCTGCTGCACCTGGGTGCTCTAGAGAGAATGCAATCAAAGTAGGACCAGTGAACACTTCTTGAAGACACTCAAAAGAAGTACCTTCAACAGCACGGCGAGCTAGTGTATTACGTACAACACGTAATGTAACACCAGCAGCACGCGCTTGCGCACGTAAACTAGTCATCTTACCTACTGTAACGCCACGTGAGTCAGCAACTACAGCAGATAGGGCAGCCTGGGCAGCTTCGTTGACTTCAGCAACAATTGCTTTTTTGTCTTCGAGTCTGATTGCCATTGGCTTTACTCCTGGATTCCATACCAGACAAATGTCTGGAAAAATAACCTCTTTACAGAGGGGCTTAATACGGTAAATCGGAACCAGCAGAATAATTCTATCTGGGGTCCGGTACACCATCTACGTTGGGAATTAAGTTGCCCTAAGGATAGATTAAAAATATATCTTGTGGACTAACACCAACGGTCTTGGAGGGGACCAATGGCCCTTTCCAAATCAAGGCGCAAAATTATACAACAATTTCACGCCTTGTCAAATTATGCTACTACGGTTACAAGTGTCGACTGGTCTACAGAAACACCTGCGCCCATGGTAGTAGAAATGGTCACTTTCTTGATGAACTGACCTTTAGCAGAAGAAGGCTTGGCTTTCTTCACAGCAATAAGCAGTGCTTCAAGGTTCTCTTTGATTTGCTCAGGAGAGAAAGTTGCCTTACCGATAGTGGTATGGATGATACCATTCTTGTCGTTACGGTAACGTACTTGACCTGCTTTCGCGTTCTTAACCGCGCCAGCTACGTCAGGAGTTACAGTACCCACTTTCGGGTTAGGCATTAGGCCGCGTGGACCTAAGATTTGGCCAAGTTGACCAACAACGCGCATGGCATCAGGAGATGCGATAACAACGTCGAAGTTCATTTCGCCAGCTTTAACTTGCTCAGCTAGGTCTTCCATACCAACGATGTCAGCACCCGCTTCTTTCGCCGCTTCAGCATTTGCACCTTGAGTGAATACCGCTACACGTACTTCACGACCAGTACCGTGTGGTAGTACAGTTGCACCACGTACGTTTTGGTCTGATTTACGCGCATCGATACCTAGGTTTACTGCTGCATCAACGCTTTCTACGAATTTAGCTGTCGCTAATTCTTGTAGTAGAGCAATAGCTTCGTTGATTTCGTACTCTTTAGTACCGTCAACTTTTTCTTTGATAGCGCGCATGCGCTTAGATAATTTAGCCATGTCTTAGCCCTCTACTACCAAGCCCATTGAACGGGCAGATCCAGCGATACAACGAACCTTCGCTTCTAAATCAGCACCAGTTAGATCTGGTTCTTTCATTTTCGCGATTTCTTCTAGTTGTGCGTTAGTTACTGTACCTACTTTAGTTTTGTTAGGTACTGCTGAACCAGACTTGATGCCAGCCGCTTTCTTAAGCAAGTAAGAAGCAGGTGGAGTCTTAGTTTCGAACGTGAAAGAACGGTCAGCATATACAGTAATAACTACTGGTACTGGTGCACCTTTTTCAAGAGAATCTGTTTTTGCGTTGAACGCTTTACAGAATTCCATGATGTTTACACCGTGTTGACCTAGCGCAGGACCAACCGGTGGACTTGGGTTAGCAGCACCAGCCGCTACTTGTAGCTTAATATAAGCCGTGACTTTTTTAGCCATTTTAAATACCTCGTGGGTGGGTGATAACGCCAGCGCCTTAGCGCTTGCTTCCCTATTACAAAAACAAATAAAGCCTTGTTTATTTGTCACTTTGGTCCGCTTTGTTTAGATTACAAACAACCCAGACATAAAAGAGCGCGTATTCTAGGTTAAAAATGGCGCAATTTCAAACAAAATAGCCGTTCCTTGAAAGAAAATCGCAGCCGAAAAAAAAGGTCTCTGTTGAGACCTTTTTCCGTTTAGCTATCAGCCTAGTTCAATACGGTATTATGATTTTTCAATCTGACCAAATTCTAAATCTACCGGTGTTGAACGACCAAAGATCAATACCGATACTTTCACGCGGCTCTTCTCGTAGTCGACTTCTTCCACCACACCATTAAAGTCAGCAAATGGGCCATCGATAACACGCACCACCTCACCTGGTTCAAACAAGGTTTTCGGTCTTGGCTTATCAATCGCATCTTGTAGACGATTAAGGATCGCATCGGCTTCTTTTTGTGAAATCGGCGCAGGACGTTCGGTCGTACCACCTATAAAGCCCATTACACGAGGAATACTGCGCACCAAGTGCCAAGTATCATCGTTCATCACCATTTTCACTAGTACATAACCAGGGAAAAACTTACGCTCACTTTTGCGTTTTTGTCCAGAGCGCATTTCAACCACTTCTTCAGTAGGCACAAGTACCTCTTCGAAGTAGTCTTCCATGTCATGCATTTTAATGTATTCTTTGAGGGTTTTGCTTACGCGTGCTTCATAGCCAGAAAACGCTTGCACCACGTACCATCTCATTTTTTGTTCTGCAATCTCAGTCATGATTAAAGACCAGCTCCAGTTATCCACGCCACAATACGAACAAAGATGCCATCAAGGCCCCACAAAATCAGTGCGGTGATAGCAGATACGGCAAGCACAATAAAAGTGGTTTGCATGGCTTCTTGGCGTGTCGGCCAGACCACTTTACGCACTTCAATATGTGCCTCTTTGGCAAAACTGATAAAGGTCTTACCTTTAGTCGTAGTTGCTGCAACACCGAGGGCAGCGACAACGAGGAAAATAACCCCAACTACACGTGCTAAGAAGTGAGCGTCAGCCTCACCTGCAAAATAGTTACCTACTACGGCACCGACTAAAAGTAGTGCTACTGTACACCACTTTAGTCCATCCATTGAACTACTGGTACTTTCATTGCTCGTTGTCATACAACCAAATCCACTTTTCGTAAATGCAAAAGCCCCGCATTGCGAGGTATCAGACCTGCCAAATAACCATTGGCCAGGTAACCTTGTTGATCTGCTGAGATCAAAATTGGCAGGGGTGGAGAGATTCGAACTCCCAACATTCGGATTTGGAATCCGACGTTCTGCCGTTGGAACTACACCCCTTTAATTCGGCCCTAGTATAGGGTTTTTTACTGCAAATGTAACCAACTAAACTTGGTTAACATCCTATCACTAAGATACTGACCCTTTTACGGGTCTATCTACCACAAAAGGCCGCCGAAGCGACCTTTTTAATCTTTCAACTCAATCGAACTTATTCGATGATTGAAGATACAACACCAGCACCAACTGTACGGCCACCTTCGCGGATTGCGAAACGTAGACCTTCGTCCATTGCTACTGGAGCGATTAGCTCAACAACAAACTTAAGGTTGTCGCCAGGCATTACCATTTCTACACCTTCTGGTAGCTCTACTGCACCAGTGATGTCAGTTGTACGGAAGTAGAACTGTGGACGGTAACCTTTGAAGAATGGCGTGTGACGACCACCTTCATCTTTAGATAGTACGTATACTTCTGATTCAAACTTAGTGTGTGGAGTGATTGAACCAGGCTTAGCTAGTACTTGACCACGCTCTACGTCTTCACGCTTAGTACCACGTAGTAGGATACCACAGTTCTCACCTGCACGACCTTCGTCTAGCAGCTTACGGAACATCTCAACACCTGTACAAGTTGTCTTAGTAGTTTCGCGGATACCTACGATTTCTACTTCGTCTTGTACTTTGATGATACCAGCTTCGATACGGCCAGTTACTACTGTACCACGACCTTGGATTGAGAATACGTCTTCGATAGGCATGATGAATGGCTTATCGATTTCACGCTCTGGCTCTGGGATGTAAGTGTCTAGTGCTTCAGCTAGCTCTAGTACTTTCGCTTCCCACGCTTCGTCGCCTTCTAGGGCTTTAAGCGCTGAACCTTGGATTAGTGGTAGGTCATCACCTGGGAAGTCGTACTCAGATAGAAGTTCACGAACTTCCATTTCTACTAGCTCTAGTAGCTCTTCGTCGTCAACCATGTCACATTTGTTCATGAATACGATGATGTAAGGTACACCAACTTGACGAGAAAGTAGGATGTGCTCACGAGTTTGTGGCATTGGGCCATCTGTCGCAGCTACTACTAGGATTGCACCGTCCATTTGTGCAGCACCAGTGATCATGTTTTTAACATAATCGGCGTGTCCTGGACAGTCTACGTGTGCGTAGTGACGAGTCGGTGTGTCGTACTCGATGTGAGAAGTATTGATCGTAATACCGCGCTCACGCTCTTCTGGAGCATTATCGATAGATGCGAAATCTTTAGTTTCACCACCGTAAGCTTTAGTAAGTACTGCAGAGATTGCAGCAGTTAGAGTTGTTTTACCATGGTCAACGTGACCGATAGTGCCCACGTTTACGTGAGGCTTACTACGTTCAAATTTTTCTTTAGACATGATCGCCCCTCAGAGACAGATACGGTGAAAGATTTCACACTAGCAAATATAAAAAGGATTAAAGTACTAGAAAGTGGTGCTGATAGGCAGATTTGAACTGCCGACCTCACCCTTACCAAGGGTGTGCTCTACCAACTGAGCTATATCAGCATTTTTTAATTGGAGCGGGCAGCGGGAATCGAACCCGCATCATCAGCTTGGAAGGCTGAGGTAATAGCCATTATACGATGCCCGCATCATGCTTCTAGTTGTTCATTTAGAACTACTTCAAACCATAGATGGTGGGGGGGGACGGATTCGAACCATCGAAGCTTTCGCGGCAGATTTACAATCTGCTCCCTTTGGCCACTCGGGAACCCCCCCATTACTTAAATGATTAAATGGTGCCGACTACCGGAATCGAACTGGTGACCTACTGATTACAAGTCAGTTGCTCTACCTACTGAGCTAAGTCGGCGTCATTTAAGTGAGGCGCATTCTATGTAATAGTTTTCGTGGTTGCAACACTAAAACACGAAAAAATACGAGAAAATGCGTGAATGGATAAAGTTCATACAAAAATCGTTAGTTGGATTAAACCTAAGGGCACGTTTTGCTGATATTTTGTTCCTTTGGCCGACTTTATTGATTGGCCAAACGTAACGATATCTCGCCACCAATAAACGCCTTGACGATTCCGTGTTGTTCAACCAATAACGCCCCTTGCTGATCCACACCGCGGGCTATCCCACTCAGGGTTTTTGGTCCCATGATCAAATTAACGGGTCGGTTGATAAACGCATCTAGCTCCTGCCATCGAGGTAAAAATGGCGCTAAGCCTGCTTGTTCATACAAGGTTAAGGTTTGCTCTAGCGCCATAATAATATGTGCAGCCAAGGTATTTCGGCTAATTTCAACGCCGCAAATTTGACTTAAGTCGGCCCAAGGCTGATCAATTTCAGCGGCCATTTGGCTGGGCATTTTTATATTTAAACCCAGACCCACTACGAGTTGGCATGGCCCCGCAGCCTGCGCTGACATCTCCACTAAAATGCCTGCCAGCTTCTTATCATTGACATAGATATCATTGGGCCATTTGAGTTTGACACCCGTCACGCCTAATGCGGTTAACGCATTAACGGCCGCAATCCCAGCAGCTAAGCTCAACCCCATCGCGGCCTCAACACCGGATTCAAGCTGCCAATACATGGATAAGTATAAATGAGAGCCAAAAGGCGATACCCATTTGCGCCCTCGACGGCCGCGACCGGCACTTTGACACTCCGCCAAACACGTTGCACCTGAGCTTAATTGGTCTAACCTATCCATCAAGTATTGGTTGGTTGAGTCAATTTCAGTAAAAACCTCGACCGCCTCTTGCCCTGATTCACGTTTAATAACATCCACATCAAGTAGCTCTATCGCATCAGCTAACTTGTAACCTTTGCCTTTGACGGTGTGAATGTCTAATCCGAGTTGCTGCGCCTGTTTAATATAATTGCTGATCGTGGTGCGGCTCACACTCAGTTGCTCACCTAACCATTCACCTGAATAGAACTGGCCGTCCGCGAGCAGTTGAATAAGTCGATTTACCTGATCCCTTGCCATCGCTCTACTTCCTTTTCTAAGTTACTCACCACATTCTGCCTCGAGCGCTTGGTGCTCGTATTTGAGCATCATTTCATCCAAATTCGTTTCGCCTTGTGCACCGATAAAGCGCACTTCATGCTCTAACAGCACACCGAAGCGCTCTGCTACCTGAGTGCGTACCAACCAAGCTAATTCCACGACGTCTTTTGCGCTCGCAGCCCCTGTATTCACTAGGACTAGCGCTTGCTGTTGGTGAACTTGCGCACCGCCCACCTTACGGCCCTTTAAGCCACACTGATCAATCAACCAGCCCGCCGCGAGCTTTTTTTGTCCAGCGATGGCGGTGTCGTAAATCGGCATATCTGGATATGCAATGGCTAAGGCTTGCGCTTGCGCTTCTGGCACGGCTGGATTCTTAAAAAAGCTACCGGCGTTACCTAACTCACTTGGATCAGGTAACTTTTGACTGCGAACTTGGCAAACTAAATCATAGATTTCGCTGGCCGATGCCGATGGAGTCAGAGCCTTTAGATCACCATAACTGATAACAGGCTGCCACTGTTTTGGTAATCGGTAAGTGACTTCGACAATCACATGAGAATCTTTGAACGCATGCTTGAACACACTATCTCGATACCCAAATTGGCAATCATCCTTAGACATCCATTGCCATTGCCGCTGGGTTAGGTCAAAGGCCTTCACTTGCTCAATAAAGTCCTTAACTTCTACGCCATAGGCACCAATATTTTGCACCGGTGTTGCGCCTACGCAACCTGGAATCAAGGCGAGGTTTTCCAGCCCGAAATAGCCCTGCGCTAAACACCAAGTGACAAATTCATGCCAATTTTCTCCCGCCCCTACGCGGATCAGCCAAGCGTCACCATCATCAATCACTTCTTTGCCGGTCAATTCAGGTTTCAGCAACACCCCATCAAAGTTTTCACAAAACAAAAGGTTGCTTCCACCTGCGAGAATAAAGTGAGGCTTATCTTGAGGTAACTCAAACTGTTCTAAATCGGCTTCACAAGTCACCACTGCCAACTGTTGGGCAGTTACGTTAAGGGCAAATGAATTAAATGAGACTAATGATTGCTGGGAGGAAATATACATAAAGAAGGCCTAAATCGAATGTCAGCGAGTGATTATACGGAAAATAATCACTTAAAGCGCGAATGAAAGCAAACTTGCAAAGCAAACTTGGCCATATAAGCAAAACACACTACAAGCACCAGATAAGAGCATTAGGTGCCGCAGTTGCACCATATTAATGCACGCTCTAGCTATTATTCACTGCAACCCATTCATTTAGCGCCCAGTTAGCGCCCCATCTTACAGCATTCGCACTAAAATAACGCTTAATACGATTTTGGCATGATTTCTGCTGTGTCCTTACCAACCTAAACGGCAACCTCGTCGTTTAATGGCAATCTAATTGTGTATCTTACAAACATGACAACATCGCTTTATTAGCTGCCAAAATGACAAACACAAGATCATAAGCAGCAAAGCAAGGGAGAGAAAGTGGACAACATCAACAGCGCAGTAGAGACGTTAGTACAAAGTTCTAACACACTGTTTATTCTTATGGGCGCCATCATGGTGCTTGCCATGCACGCCGGTTTTGCCTTCTTAGAAGTAGGGACAGTACGCAAGAAAAACCAAGTCAACGCCTTGGTTAAAATTATTGCTGATTTCGGCTTTTCGGCCGTGATCTACTTCTTTATCGGCTACTGGATCGCTTACGACACCACGTTCCTTGCTCCCGCGAGTGAGCTTGCACAAAACAACGGGTACGAGTTAGTTAAGTTTTTCTTCTTACTCACTTTTGCTGCCGCTATCCCAGCCATTATTTCTGGAGGTATTGCCGAGCGAGCAAGATTTTATCCGATGTTAGCGGCCTCAGGCTTAATTGTTGGCTTCATCTACCCCTTCTTTGAAGGCCTGATCTGGAACGGTAACTATGGCTTCCAAGCTTGGCTAGAAGCCAGCTTTGGTGCTGGTTTCCATGACTTTGCTGGCTCTGTCGTCGTCCATGGCGTAGGCGGATGGTTAGCCTTAGTTGCAGTATTGTTTTTAGGCATACGTAATGGTCGTTACCGCAATGGCAAGTTGGTTGCGTTCGCCCCGTCAAACATTCCTTTTCTTGCGCTCGGTGCATGGATCTTAACCGTAGGCTGGTTTGGCTTTAACGTGATGTCAGCACAAACCATGGATGGCATTTCAGGCCTTGTCGCGGTGAACTCGTTAATGGCCATGGTCGGCGGCATTATCGTCTCATTACTCATGGGTAAAAATGACCCTGGCTTTATCCACAATGGCCCGTTAGCTGGTTTAGTTGCCGTCTGTGCAGGCTCAGATCTGATGCATCCTGTTGGTGCATTAATCACAGGCGGTGTTGCTGGCGGCTTGTTTGTGGTGTTATTCACTTACCTACAAAACCGCATGAAACTTGATGACGTGCTCGGTGTTTGGCCTCTCCACGGTGTGTGTGGTGCTTGGGGTGGTATTGCAGCCGGTATCTTTGGCAGCGAAGCCTTAGGTGGCCTAGGTGGCGTTAGCTTAATGGCGCAATTGATTGGCACCTTCGCTGGCATTGTCGTTGCCGTTATTGGTGGTATCATCGTTTACGGCATCTTGGCAAAAACAGTCGGATTACGTATGGATCAGGAAGATGAATATCAAGGTGCGGATTTGAGCATTCACAAGATTGGCTCTATCAACGAAGATTAAGTTAACCCTTACATTCATCGTAAAACGGGCATGATAATGCCCGTTTTCAATGCCTCCCTCCTGAATCTGACAGCCCCCCCCTCCCATCAAAAACAGAAAGCCATTGTTTTAGTTTAAATTAACCTTCAGATCACGATTCCATACTGAAAAAAAAACGATAAAAAATGTAAATAAAAATTGACATCAAGAATAAGTAAAACTAAATTTGTGACGATTCGTCAAAAAATGTCTCTTGGTCAAAGTCGCAGATTATGCAGCAGATCGTGGTTCACCTAGATCAAACTGGTATAATCCACCTAAGATCATTAGAGCGTAACAATATATGACAACACAGACCCGAAAAGCCAGAGAGGTGGCAGAGCGCGAAGAATTACTGATTGATTTAGCTATCGAGATCATTGAGCAACATGGTTTTGCTCAGTTGACCATGGATAAGTTAACAGCGCGCTCCGAATACTCTAAAGGCACGGTGTATAACCATTTTTCGAGTAAAGAAGATCTATGGTGTGCATTATGTGCCCGGGGATTGCGGATACAGCGAAGTATGTTTGGTAAGTTGGCTCAGTTTCAAGGCAATAGCCGAGAAGCTATTTTAGCCTTAAGTTTTGGTTACGAACTGTTTACCTTATGCTATCCCACCCTCACTATGGTGTCATTAAGGGTCATGAGCCCAGCGGTGTTTGAAAAAGCCTCACCCGCTAGGATCAAGGTGTTGTCAGAAACCGAAGATGAAATGGTGCAAATGTTGAAAGGGATGATAGAAGTTGCCATGGACAAAGGTGAATTGAGTCGCCGTTACCAAGACAATTTGTATCAGATTACCTTTGCGATTTGGGCAATGAGCTTTGGCTCGGTGACCATTATGCGTAATTCAACCCCAGCGCCTTGTCTTGAGCGTATCGATCATGACTCGGCAGTACTCACCAATGCGTCTATTGTACTCGACGGTTTGCAGTGGCAACCTTACTCTTGGGAGTTTGATTATCACGCCAGTTGGCAACGAATAGCCAAAGAGATGTTTGCAGACGAATTAGCTCAGCTGTCACAACGCAGCTAGCGACCATGCCGGTAAATTGTCTAGCGCCATTTACTGGTTTTTTTATAACAAAAGTTGACGATTCGTCATTTATTGTCGCTTTGCCATAAATGCAAGCCACCTTTGCGAGGGAATGATGCAAAATTTTAACTCTGCGGCTCCAAGTCGCTGGCAGTACTGGGTCGTAGAACGACCCATCATCAGCTTACTTATCACCATGCTTATCGTCTTTAGCTTCGGCTTTGGCACAAGTAAGTTATTCTTTGATGGTGATTATCGCGTTTTTTTCGGAGATGATAATCCACAACTTCTTGCATTTGAGCAGATGCAAAACGTCTATAGCAAATCCGATTCGGTCAGTTTTATCATTGCCCCAAAATCAGGCAAGGTGTTTACCCGTGAAACCTTAAATCAAGTTCACGAGATGACGGAAGCAGCATGGCAAACCCCCTATTCCACTCGGGTAGATTCCATTACCAATTACCAACATACCCAAGCTGAAGCCGACGATCTGTTAGTTGAAGATTTATTACTTGAGCCTGAAACCTTAGATCCAGCCAAGATCGAACAGATCCGCCAGATTGCCCTCACCGAACCCAACTTAGTCAATAAGCTTATCGGCTCGGCAGGCGATGTCACCATCATCAATGTTACCGTTCAACTCCCCGAAATCGATCCGCTGACCGAAGGCCCGGCCGTTGCTCATTTTGCCAAAGAGCTACAAGCACAGTTCCACCAGCGCTATCCTGATACCGAGATCCGACTTTCCGGGTTAGTGATGCTTAACGATGCCTTTGCAACTTATGCACAAAACGATTCAAGCACCTTAGTGCCAGCTATGTTCTTGTTGATTTTAATCATGCTGGCTATTTTGCTGCGCTCCGTGTTGGGCACCTTGGCTTCACTTGCCGTCATTATCACCACCATTGCGGCCACCTTAGGCGTTTCGGGCTGGCTTGGCATTGCTCTCACCACGCCGACGGTTAATGTTCCCACCATAGTGATGACCTTGGCCGTGGCCGACTGTGTGCATATCATCAGTAGCTTGCTGTTGGCTATGCGCAATGGACAAACTAAACAGCAGGCTATTTACACGAGCTTGGCACAAAACGTTAAGCCCGTCTTTATCACCAGTGCAACCACAGCCATCGGCTTTTTGTCCCTAAACTTTTCCGATTCGCCGCCACTGCGCGATTTAGGTAACCTAGTGGCAGTGGGAATGTTATTTGCCTTCTTGTTTTCAGTAACCTTACTACCCGCTTTATTAAGTTTAATGCCAATCAAGGTGGCGGCTAAAACCAAACCTTCCAATGCCATGACACGATTTGCCAACTGGGTGATCGCCAAACAAAAGCCCGTGTTAGTTTGTGGCCTATTGATCGTGGCGGGGCTTGCCTCTCAGGTCCCTAATAACCAAGTCAATGATGACTCTTTGAAGTACTTCAGCACCGACACCACTTTTCGCCAAGATTCAGACTACATGGCGCAGCATATTTCTGGGATGACAAGCTTAGAATTCAGCCTCGAAAGTGGTCAAAGCAATGGCATTAACCACCCTGAATTTCTAGCCGATTTAGCCGCGTTCACCACTTGGTTACGCCAGCAGCCGGAAACGGATCACGTTAGCTCCCTCAGCGATACCGTGGCCCGTTTGAATAAGAATATGCACGGCGACGATCCTGCCCAATATCGCCTGCCTACCCAGCAGGAATTAGCCGCGCAATACTTATTAATGTATGAAATGAGCCTGCCATACGGCTTGGATCTTAATAACCAGATCAACATAGATAAGTCGGCCACTCGTGTTGTTGCCACCTTTAAAAACTTAGGCAGCAACGAGATCCTAGCCCTTGAACAGCGTGCTAATGACTGGTTTGCCACTCAAGCCCCTCACATTAAGGTATCGATATCAAGCACCAGCTCAATGTTTGCTCATGTTGGCGAACGCAACATGTCAAGTATGCTAATGGGCACCGCTTTCGCACTGGTTTTAATCTCTGCCCTGTTAGGTTTTGCACTGCGTTCATGGCGCTTAGGCTTTATTAGCTTATTGCCTAATATCCTGCCGGGATTAGCAGGGTTTGGTTTATGGTCTTTAGTCAGTGGTGAAATCAATCTCGCGCTGTCGATTGTCTCAAGTTTAACCTTAGGCATAGTCGTTGATGACACGGTGCATTTTTTAAGTAAGTACCAACACGCCCGTAAACAAGGCCAGTCAAGTGAACAAGCCGTTATCTACGCCTTTAACAACGTTGGCCGTGCATTACTCATTACCACCTTAGTGATCTGTGTTGGTTTTGCCGTCCTCACTCAATCGAACTTTGCACTCAACGCCGATATGGGCCTATTAACCGCTATTGTGGTGTTTATTGCCCTAGTGATTGACCTACTTATTCTACCGGCCTTTTTATTGGTGTTTGACCGCACACCTGCAACGGCTAAGCCCAGCACGGAGCCATCCACGCAACTCAATATCAACGCCGCGACCCAAGCTTAATTTATTAATAAGGAATCCACATGAAACAATCGATGACAACATTACTGTTTGGTGCCACGTTAGTTGGCTTTACCACCCTTGCTGTAGCAGACCAAGGCACGACAGAACAAACCGACGATCCGGCGGCGCGAGGGCTGAGCATTATGCAAGAGCGTAAAGCAAGAGATACCGGCTGGCAAAGCAGTGAGGCAAGCTTAGAAATGCTGTTAACCAATGCGCAAGGGCAAACGAGTTCACGCCAGTTAAGAATGAAAAACCTAGAAGTTGCCGGAGATGGTGATAAATCATTAAGTATCTTTGATACCCCGCTCGATGTAAAAGGCACGGCTTTTTTAAGTTTTTCTCACGTTAACACGGCCGATGACCAATGGCTTTACTTGCCGGCTTTAAAGCGTGTTAAGCGTATTTCATCACGCAATAAATCGGGCCCCTTTATGGGCAGTGAATTCGCCTACGAAGATTTAAGCTCATTTGAAGTGCCTAAGTACCAATATCGCTACCTTGGCGAAGAAGAAATTGCCGGCCAAGCAACCTGGAAAATCGAAAATATTCCCAACGATGAATATTCAGGATACAGCAAACTGGTTAGCTGGATCGATCAGCAAGAATACCGCGTCTTGAAAACGCAATATTACGATCGTAAGTCGGCACTCTTAAAAACCTTACAATTTAGTGACTACCAAGCTCATCCCGTCGACACACCGAACGGCGAGCGTAAATCGTTTTGGCGCGCCAATCAATTGAGCATAGAAAATCACCAAACCGGCAAAGCAACCCAACTGATTTTCAAAGAATACCGCTTCAATACGGGCTTAAGTGAAGCCGATTTTAACAAGAGCAAGCTCAAACGCGCACGCTAAGCCTGACAGGAACGGCAAGGGTGATCTTTGCTGTTCCTTTGCAATTGGATTAGGCAGAAGGAAATCCTATGAAAGCCCCTTTGTTAATAAGCTTGGCCGTTGCAGGTCAAGTGACCTCAAGCTACGCCATGGACATACAAGGCTCAATCGGTATCGAACAACGTAGCTTTATATCTAACGCACAATTTCCAGAGCAAGGAAACCACCAGACTTCGCTCACCATTGAGCCCGAGTTATATTGGTCTTGGAATGATCAGCAAGACGCCTTTATTTTTACACCTTACGCACGCTTAGACAGCCTAGACAATGAACGTAGTCACTGGGACATACAGCAGGCTAAGTGGGTACACCTACAAGACAGTTGGGAATTTGAACTCGGTATTGGCATCGTCTATTGGGGTGTCACCGAGTCACAATACCTAGTGGACATCATTAATCAAACCGACCAAGTGGAAACCGTCAACGGCGATCGTAAACTGGGCCAACCCATGGCCCATTTAAGCTTGATCCGAGATTGGGGAGTGATTGACGCATTTATCCTGCCCGGTTTTCGTGAACGCACGTTCGCTGGTAAAAAGGGCCGCTTGCGTACACCTTGGGTCGTGGATACGGATGCTGCACGCTATCAATCATCGGCCAAGCAAAAACATGTCGATTGGGCACTGCGCTGGAGTCACTCATTCGATCAATGGGACATCGGCGTTGCAGGCTTTAAAGGCACGGATAGAACACCTATTTTGCAGCCTAGCGCGAATGCTACCTTGCAACCTTATTATCAGCAAATGTGGCAACTCAGTACCGATGTTCAAGCCACCTTTAACGAATGGCTATGGAAACTTGAAGCATTACACAAAGAAGAACAAGAGCAAAGCTATCGCGCCTTAGTGGCAGGCTTTGAATACACCCTAGTAGGGCTAGCGCAAACCCGCTACGACCTTGGCTTATTGCTAGAGTATAACTGGGATCAGCGTGGTTTAGATGCCCCAACCCCCTATCAAAATGACCTATTTATCGGCTCACGCCTTGCTTTCAACGATGAGGATGGCTCAAGCTTATTAATTGGTCTGGCACGAGACCTAGAACAAATGAGCTATTCAGGGCGTTTACAAGGCAGCACGCGTTTTGGTCAACACTGGCGGTTAAACATTGATGCATGGCTATTTCACAGTAATGTTGACACGGATCCCCTTTATGCCTTGCGTAAAGACGACCACATCAGTGTCCAATTGGCTTATTATTTTTAATCGATTAAATCAACAATTACTTATAACAAATTGTTTTAGTGTTGATTAAAAAGTGGTCTACAGTTAGAGAGTGACTGAGTGCTCTCGATCTAATCCTAAAGTCGAATATACACAGAAACGAAAAAACTGCATAACATAGTCGTAACATATAGGGAGATATAAAGATGCATGCATATTTACCTGCCATCGACGTTTTGATGTGTCATTGTGGTGTAAGCTTTGAAGAAGCGTGTGAGCAGTTAGGCGTAAAAGCCGAAGAAATCACAGAATCAGATACACGTGAAAAATACCTTCAAGTACCTGAAAATTAGTTCTTTGCCTGCAAAGCACACTTGCAAACATGATTCGCCCAGCTATCGCTGGGCGTTTTCGTGTGAAAAATAGACAAATTTATGTCATTTTCTCGCTAATGATTCCAATATCACTAACAACTCAGTAAAATCCTTACCGAACATTCCGAATTGATTGAGCTTTATTTTACGCATGGATCCGCGTATTGCTTCAAGGATGTAGGTCTAGGATGTATTTTGACTTTTTTGGGCTCAGTGAAAACCCGTTTTCCATTGTCCCCGCACCCGATTATTTCTACCTAAGTGAGCGCCATCAGCAAGCCTTAACTCACTTAATGTACAGCCTGCCTGGCGGGACGGGTGGCTTTGTATTGCTGACAGGAGAAGTAGGCACAGGTAAAACAACCGTCTGTCGAACTTGGCTAAGCCAGTTGAACGACCAAACAGCCCTGGCTTACATTCTGAATCCCTCCGTCAATGAAATTGAGTTACTCGAAACCATTTGTGACGAGTTTGCTATTCCTTATACCGCTGGCCAAGACGATCTAAAAAGCCTATTCGAGCTGCTAACCGACTACCTCAATCACAATCACCAACAGGGGCTGCATTCGGTTTTATTGATTGACGAAGCGCAATTATTGACCCCCCTTTCCCTTGAGCTGTTAAAGTTACTCACACAAATCGAGTATCGAGATCAAAAGCTATTAAAGGTGGTGTTAATCGGCCAGCCCGAACTATTAGCATTATTACGCCAAGAGTCATTACTCACCTTGGCACAGGGAATCAACACGCGTTACCACTTATTGCCACTTAACTATCAAGATATTTGCCACTATGTCGCGCACCGTTTAAAGGTGGCGGGATGCCGCTTCAAGGTGTTTAGCCGTATGGCACTGAAGGAGTTGCAATTACACAGTAATGGCGTCCCCCGCATAGTTAATTTGATTTGTGATCAATCCATGTTGGCCGCCTTTGCGCAAGGTAAACATCAAGTCTCTGCTCGCATGGTTCGCCAAGTTGCCAATGAGCTGCAAGGGATCCAACATCAGGGAGTGTGGCGTCAGTTGCTAGAGCCTTACCAAGAAGCCATATCAGCGTTAGCGCTGGGGGCTGTCATTGGCAGCGCTATTATCGGCTTAACACCCACCTCCACGCCACCCGCATTGACCCAACTAAGTCAAAACAACTCTTGGTTTATCCCCTCATGGCAAGCGATGTCGGTCACGCCCTCATTAGCCGCGTCGCAACAGCAAAACCAGAGCCTATCTAGCAACACGCAAAACGAGGGCAAAGACAAGCCTTCCCACGACCAGCAAAGGGAATTTCTGAATAAACTCATCGCACAAAGCCATAGCATGGCCCCCGCCATGCAAAGCTTATATCAAATCTGGGGATATTCGTTACCCGCCGAACGAGCAGACTGTGATACGGGGAGCATTGTTGGTTTACATTGTGTTCAAGCAAGCCATGCAAACATAGCACAGCTAAAAAAAATGAATCACCCCGTGGTAGTGAAGATGCGTGATCCGAATCAACAAGACTATTATGTCACTCTCGCGAAAATCTACCGTGGCGTTGAGTTACTCATCGCAGGCCAACATATTCGAGTCAGTGAAGATTGGTTCACGCGCCACTGGCAGGGAGAATTCACCTTACTGTGGAAAGCACCACTGCACTTTGACGGTCCCTTGCAACGAGGCGATCAAGGCCCTGCTGTCACTTGGTTAAGTGAAAGTTTAGCGCAGCTTGATCCCAAACAAACTCAAGTCACCGATACCTTTGATCACCAGCTTGAACGTAGCTTGAAATTATTCCAGCAGCAGCAAACCCTCGATGTCGATGGGATCGCAGGCGCACAAACCCTGTTACAGCTGAATTTACAGGTGCGACCCAACCAACCTAAATTAGTTTTTAAGAGCTAGTGTAATTTCACTTTAATAAGCACGTATTAGCCTTATGATACAAGGCTCAAGCGACAACCTTTTCCGCTGGATGACAAATAGTGCATTGGAACAACGCATTCAATTGCGCGAAGCTAGCTTCTGGATCCCTATGGCGTGAAACAGGCGCCAGATTCCTTGCCAACTCAGCTTCAATAAACTGATTAATGATAGGAATACTCGTCCCGTATTCTTTTTCAGCGCTTTGACGTTTTTTCGCCACCAAATCACTAATCGCCTCATCTAGCGCGCTATTGTTTGATATCAGCTGCCTTAACACATCAAACTCGATTGGCGCAGGCTGCTGGTACCTTTCTAACCACATAATGGCCAACAGGGGTCTGAGTACGTAAAAGTACTTTTTCAATGGCACACGTGCTTGCTTCAAATAACCACGATAATTCCCCTGAGCCATGTGCAGGTAATGGTAAATACCTTTCTGTGAAGAAACTACCTGAGGGAGTAGCTCCCTTACTTGCTTGGCAAACACACCATCATCCACGTACACAATCGGTGAGTGAAGCCACTCAATAAAGGATGGGTTAGACTTACATAATAGCTTAAGGGCTTTTCGCACATCCCAGCCGTTAATATCGATTTCATCGACTATGGGGTATTCAATCACATCTCTTTTACTTTCAAGATCTAGGGTGAGATACCACTCCTGACGATGGGCATAAATAAAGCGCACATCATAATCACTGTTTGGACTAGCAAATCCCCAAGCCCGACTACCCGATTCCACAGCAAACAACACCTTAACATCATGTTCTTGCTCCGCCTTGGCAATTCGGCGCATTATCTCCGCCTTGACGCTGGGCTTAATAACGTCGGCGCTGACAACCCTCTTCGTATCCATTTTAGTACCTTGCATAATTCATCTCGCTAACCAACCTTGACCTGCCAAAATCCGCTATCGACTTCGACTACATTGATATCGATGGATAAAAACTGCTTAATTACGTCGATATTGGTCGTCATATGTAAACTGGGTTGAGTGGTCGTAAACTGCCCGCCACCAGCCAAAGCCATAGGCACGAGTAATTGATCGGCTAAATGCTGCTCCACCGCGACTTCCGCCTTTAAAAACTTCTTAACACGGCCAACACAACGTTTAGCCACCCGCTCGGCCGACACACCGAACTGACCGACTTGCTCAAATAAGCTAGTGTGTAGTGCACCTTTTATCTTTACCTGGAAACTATTTCCTGGCCCATTGGTTTTAAATCGCAAGACATCGGCAGTGGCTTCATCCCAGCCTAGTAGCTTTCTTGCTTCGGTCACTTCTTTTTGGCCAATCACATCCGGCAAGGCACTCATCAGAGCACTCAAATGCCCTTGTTTTTGAATTTGACCCACTGCCTCAACCGACGTGAGCAGCTCAACGGGTTTAAGCGACATCGTTGGCTCTACGGTCAGTTGCCACTTGCCGCCACCCGCAGGATAAAAGCCCAGACTCGAGATCTGTACACGACAATTCAGGCCCATTGCCTTTAGCACGGGCAAGTAAGACTCATTAAAAAAACAAAGGGACGGCGACATACCATTATGTGTTCCTCCTTCAAATGTCACCCTAGAAGGGGAATCAGCAAGAGCAAGTAACGGTAATATGGTTTGACAAACGAGCACTGTGCTTCCCGCCGTACCGATAACAAAGTGATAATCACCCGATTTGACTTTGCCAGGGGAAAATTTGATTCGCGACGAACCTAAAACGCCTCCCTCTAATGTGCCGTTACAGATTTCTCGTGCCGCATTGACTGACGTTAAATGCTGGCGCAGCAGGCCGGGTTTATTTCGGTTCGCGCGAATATTGATCACTTCAATGGGCGTTTGTGTTAATACCGACAAGGTCATCGCCGTGCGTAACACTTGTCCTCCGCCTTCTCCTTGGGCACCATCTATCACTAACCAAGACATCTTGTTTTCCTTATCCTTTGACACACACCACTTGCTTCAAGGTATATACCACCTCAACCAAGTCTTGCTGCGCGGCCATCACCTTATCTATATCTTTGTATGCATGTGGGATCTCATCAATCACGGCTTCATCTTTGCGACACTCAACTCCGCGAGTCGCCTCAATTTGATCCTTTACGTTGTACACTTTTTTCGCTTGTGTTCGCGACATCACCCGACCCGCACCATGACTGCAACTATTGAAACTCTCTGGATTGCCAAGCCCACGAACAATAAATGAGCGCGCACCCATGCTGCCAGGAATGATCCCCATTTCGCCTTTTTGTGCTCTCACTGCACCCTTTCGAGTCACAAAACAGTCTTTACCAAAGTGATGCTCTCGCGAGATATAGTTGTGATGGCAATTCACAGCGAGCTCAGCGGTAGAGAAGTCAACAGGCAGTTGCTTACGCAAGGCGGCTATGGCATTAAACATCATGATCTCTCTATTTTTGGCAGCAAAATCTTGCGCCCATTCCACCGCCTCGACATAGTCATCAAAGTATTCACTTCCTTCTGAAAGATAAGCTAAGTCCATATCGGGCAAATTAATTTGGTGACGCTGCATTTCTTTCTTGGCCAATTCGATAAAGTAGGTCCCAATTCGATTCCCTACCCCGCGACTACCTGAATGCAACATGATCCAAACCGCATCGTTTTCATCTAAGCACAGCTCTAAAAAGTGATTACCCGTTCCCATGGTTCCCAAATGATTCACGTGATTACAGTTACGGATCGCAGGATGCTTAGCACATATTTTTTCAAAGCGTGTCGCTAACTTTTGCCATTCGCCTGCAACCACATCAGGAATGTTATGCCACGCCCCTCTATCGGTGCGGCCGCGACTCGTTGGAGTGCGGCCATGGGGCACAGCCGATTCAAATGCGTGGCGAATACCCGCCAAATTATCAGGCAACTGACTAGCCGTCAGGGTGGTTTTTGTCGCAACCATACCGCAGCCAATATCAACCCCAACCGCCGCAGGAATCACGGCATCAACCGAAGGGATCACACTTCCTATGGTGGCCCCTTTACCCAAATGCACATCAGGCATCACGGCGATATGAGAATGTACCAATGGCATACCGGCAATATTTCTTAACTGTTGTTGCGCTTGCTCTTCAAAAGGCACCCCCTTAGTCCATGCCTTGATGGTTGCCATTCCTTCCTGTTCAATTACGTTATAATTTTTACACATGGTCTTTCCTATTCATTCTGTTTGCTGCTCGTCAAGCTGAGCTTGAGCACTTCTTCATTCTCAGTAAATTTGCAATTAACCTATTTTAATCAGCCCGTTAGTCAGTCCATCTAGGCCATTAAACACGGTTAAGCTGCCAATACGGTCTGCCACTTTTTCAAGGGCCTCCAATTCTTTTAAACGCATTAAGGTTGGGTTGTTTTCCATTACCTTGGCTGTATTGTGTAAACTTCTCGTCGCTGAGGTTTCCTCACGCCGTTTGATCACATTCGCTTCAGCCGCTTTTTGCGCTTCTACCACTTGATTCAAAATCGCTTTCATTTCACCCGGTAAAATAATGTCTTTTACGCCCACGTTAGCCAGAGTGACGCCGATGGCTTCAAGTTGCCCGGCCACTAGCTCCTTGACGGTTTCGTTAACATAAAGTTTGTCTAACAGGATATCGTCTAACGCCTTAGTACCAACCGACTCTCTCAGCGCAAGCTGTAAGGTTTTATAAATAAACTCGTCGACCTTCTCGACGCTTGTCGCCACCAACTCAGCATCCCTGATCTTGATGCTGGCGGTAAGGTTAATACGCAAGGTCACGCGATCTTTACTTAAGATCTCTTGCCCCGATATCTCTATCATCTGAGTTCGACAATCTAAGGTCTTGAGTTCAATGGCATGATTAAACTGCCAGAAAGCGTATTGCCCTGGCGATAAGCGTTGGCTAAACCGGCCATCGATATACAACAAACCAACCTGCTCTCTTGCTACCACCACTTCGGCAATGGGCTTACTCGCTACGCTATGAACACTGCGAATTAATCGCGATGCACTGTTCGCCCCCGCTCGCTTAATTAAAAACATCAGTTGTTCATCCACTTCGATGTTTTGATCTATGGTCAAGGTATCCAAACGGATATCCCCCGCATCTTGCCAAAGATATAAATGCTCACCCGGTGCAACAATGCCTCTTAATTGCTCATTGATATAAAGTAAACCCACTTCACTTGGCTGTAACTTGCGATAGAAAATATGTGGCTTTAATACGTCATGATCGCGATACAAACGCTCCGCGTTGGGCTCACTAAAAAAGAGTTCATTGATATCGTATCGAATAAAGTTAAGCTCTTGCTTCAGATCCCAGAGCTGATGCTTGCCCGGTAGCAGTACATCCTTCATCACTTGATTTTTAAACACGAGTACGCGTTCATTTTCTGAAATTACCTGAGTCGTTCTAAACATGTCTTTTCCTTATTGAAACCAGGGTGTTGTTAGCAAGGGGGCAATGCTTAACATGCAAAGGTTTGAGGTTTGCCATTAACAGGGAGCATCCGGCTTGCTGTTAACTTTTTATCTCTTACGTTTACCTGCCATAGGCAACCTCGGCTTGCTAACCTTGGTTTTCGCTTTTGGTTTATTAGGGTGGGAATCGAACCCACAACAAGCGGCATGACCGCGGCTCTACCGTTGAGCTACCTGTGCATTTAAGGAAGGATTCGAACCTCCGCGTACGGAAAACCGTTGCTCTACCATTGAGCTACTTAAATGTATGCTGGGCTTGGAATACACAGTCACAACGTTCAGTGCACCGGAGTGATGGTTGAGTCACTACCTAAATGGCCAGCACTTTATAGATATCAAGTTGCGTGCCAACTGAATAAAAAATAATTAAAATACAAATAAACAACTGAATTTAAATAAAAAAACAACCGATCAGCAAAATGAAGCAATTTTAAGCTAGCGCACCGAAAGACATAAAAGTAACCTTAAGGATATATTTATATCCATATAGATAACCAGTAAGTTATGAATAGAAAGAAAACCATTGCGGTCAGTTTGATTGGCACAAAGCTAGATTTTGTCGGTAAGCGCGTTGATCGCTGGGCTCGCTGGCGGCCCAACATTAGCTTGTGTAGCCAAGATGATTTAGTCATAGATCATTTGCATATGCTGCATGACAATCACTCTGAGCGCCTTGCTAACAATGTGGCGGTTGATATTGAAAGTGTCTCACCAGAAACAACCGTCACCCTACATAACCTAAACTTTCGTGATCCATGGGATTTTGAAGAAGTGTATGCCAAGCTTTATGATTGGTGCCAACAACAAGCGTTTGATACAGAACACTGTGATTATCTATTTCACATCACAACAGGCACTCATGTTGTACAGATATGTAGCTATTTATTGACTGAAAGCCGCCACTTTCCTGGTCGACTGATTCAAACATCTCCGGATAAATATGCCACCAATAAGTCCATCGGCCGAGTGCATATCATAGACTTAGATCTATCTAAATATGACCAACTCGCCACACGCTTTGATCGGGAACATTTAGAAGGTAAGGCATTCTTAAAAGGCGGAATCGCAACTAAGAATGCCAACTTTAATCATCTTATATCGCAAGTCGAAAAGGTGGCGATTCGCTCTAACGACCCGATTTTACTCACGGGCCCAACTGGCGCCGGTAAAAGCCAACTCGCTATGCGCATTTTTCAACTGAAGAAACGCCGCTCAATGATTAAAGGAGATTTAGTCAGCGTCAACTGTGCCACATTAAAGGGCGAAAACGCCATGGCGGCGCTTTTTGGCCATACCAAAGGTGCATTTACCGGCGCGCAAAAAGAGCGAAATGGATATCTACTCACGGCTAATCAAGGCATATTATTCCTTGATGAAATTGGTGAGCTTGGTTTAGAAGAGCAAGCGATGCTTTTGCATGCTATAGAAAATAAAACCTTTCACCCAGTTGGCAGTGACAAAACCGTCAGCAGTGACTTCCAGCTTATCGCTGGAACCAACAAGGAGTTAGCAGCCGAAATAGCCAAAGGTATGTTTCGTGAGGACTTATTCGCTAGGATCAACCTGTGGACCTATAAATTACCAGCCCTGACTGAACGTAAAGAAGATCTGCCTGCCAATATCGATTATGAGATAAGCCTATATGCGCAAAAGCATGGGCGACAAGTTCGTTTTAACAAGGAAGCGAGGTTAACCTTTGAAAAATTTGCCATGTCGGGCGAAGCTATCTGGTCAGGGAACTTTCGCGATTTAAGCTCTGCCATTACCCGTCTGTGCACCTTAGCCGATTCGTCAAGAATCACACTCGACGATGTAGAAGAAGAGATAGCAAGGTTGCGACTTTGTTGGCAAAATCCTACTGCATTAAAATCGATAAATAGATTAGGTGATTACCTGAACGAGCAAAGCATCGCCGAGCTTGATCAATTTGATGCACACCAACTGAACTATGTGCTCACTGTCTGTTTACGCCATCATAATATGGCCTCTGCAGGGCGTGAATTATTCGATAAGAGCCGAGAGAAGAAGGCGCAAGTCAATGACTCGACCAGACTGCAAAAATACCTAGCCAAATTCGGCTTGAAGTGGTCCGAGTTACACAAACAGCGGCGTGAACAATAAGGCACAAAAAAGCCGCATGACTGCGGCCTGAAATCTGTCTTTACTCTTTATTAAAATTCTAACCTAGAACGGGATATCGTCATCAAAATCCATTGGCGGCTCATTGTAGCTAGGTTGTGCAGCTGGCTTTTGTGGGGCTGATTGTGGCGCAGGTGCTGGAGGCGCTTGATTATAGCCGCCCTGAGGTGATGGTTGTGAAGGCGGTGCCATATTAGGTTGCTGCGGCTGACCCCAACTTTGCTGGCCACCTTGCCCCTGATTGGCTTGACCGCCATAGTTGCCTTGGCCACCTTGTTGGCCATATCCACCTTGGCCACCTTGCTGACCACCTTGACGGCCACCTAGCATTTGCATTACGCCACTATAACCTTGTACAACAACCTCTGTGGTGTAACGATCTTGTCCTTGCTGATCTTGCCATTTACGCGTTTGCAATTGACCTTCAATGTAAACCTGTGAACCTTTACGTAGATATTCCCCAGCAACTTCAGCCAGTTTGCCGAACAAAGACACACGGTGCCATTCGGTTTTTTCACGCTGCTCACCGGTCGCTTTATCGCGCCATGATTCAGAGGTCGCGATAGTAATGTTAGCCACCGCACCACCATTAGGTAAGTAGCGAACTTCAGGATCTTGACCTAAGTTGCCAACCAAAATAACTTTGTTCACTCCACGAGTGGCCATAATCTCAACTCCCGTTAATTTCCACTATTAATCAGCACTTGGGCTTGATTAAGTTCAAACTCTGTATGTTTTACTTTTAAATACACTGCATGCTCTTCGACAACCACAACCGCCTCTAATACGCCTTGTAACTTGGCCAGTTGTTGTGTCAGCACTTGCGCACGCTGACTATCTGATAGGTCAACCGAAAAAACATGGTTACGAATCTGGCTTGGGTTACTCATTCCCAATGCAATAACCATCCAGCATAACATTAAACCTGCGATAAGGATAAACAAACCTTGGTCGCCAAAATAATTATAGGCATAACCCCCCAGCACACCGCCAAGGAATGCACCTAAGAACTGGCTGGTTGAATAAACCCCCATGGCCGTGCCTTTGGCGCCTGCGGGTGCCAGCATAGAGATAAATGCAGGTAAGGAGGCCTCTAAGAAGTTAAATGCGGTGAAATACAAAAATACGGCGAGTAAGATCAACCAAAGTGGGCTCTGCTGCAACGCTAATAACAACAGGCTAAGCGCCATTAGCATAATAGAAAAGATAAATAGCTGCTTATTTTTTTGTTTGCGCGCACCATAAATCAGCATGGGCACAATAAATAGAAAGGAAAGGATCAGCGCAGGAAAATATAGCATCCAATGATGCTCGACCAACATTCCTGCCGCCACTAGTTTGAGTGGCAACACCACAAACATGGCAGTTAACGTCAGATGCAGAATGAAAATACCCGCATCTAAGCGCAGCAGTTCTGGCTTAGCAAGCAAAGATTTGAGTAATCTTGGCGTCGCAACCGTGTCACCTGGCGGCGCTTTATGTGTCACATTCGGCACCGAAAACCTGACGATCACGATCCCCAATAAAGCCATCACCGCGGTAAAATAAAACAAACCAGCTAATCCGATGAACTGGGTGACAATAGGACCCACAACCATGGCCACAGCAAACGCGAGGCCAATTGAAACGCCTATGGTCGCCATCACCTTAGAACGTTGCTCTTCACGGCTAGTGTCTGCAGCTAACGCTAAAATAGCGCTGGCAATGGCACCGAGTCCTTGGATTGCGCGACCCAAGGCCACCCCATAGACAGAATCAGACCAGGCAGCAATTAAGCTTCCCAAGGCAAAGATCAATAGGCCCATGACAATAACAGGCTTGCGCCCAATGCGGTCAGATAAAATACCCATGGGGATCTGAAACAAGGCTTGAGTGAGGCCATAAGCCCCTATCGCTAGCCCAACCCATAAAGGCGAGTATCCTTCTAGGGATTGGCCGTAATAAGCAAACACTGGCATGATCATGAATAAGCCAAGCATTCTCAAGCCAAATACCATGGCCAGACTAATAGAAGCTCGCTTTTCAGTTGCATTTAATGCGGTCTGATTCATCAAAACTTTTTGGCTAAAAAACAGGAAGCGGGATAATAGCACGGGATGCTAGCATGAGAAAAAACAAAATCGAAACCCACTACACCAGTCAAAATAGTGAAACAAGTTGCACATCAGCAATAAATATCTACCAAAAAATTGTTAAAAAAAATAATTTTATGTAATCTAATTGGTTATAAACAAGCCAAATAACAAAGCGCTATTCGGTATTGACAGCTGATATGACAAGGCTAATACTTTTTTCATGCTTCACTTAATTTTGATAGATGTATTAGTCTAGTCGCGCTGAAAAGCTATCAGGGAAAGACATTATGAACAAAAAACAGCATTTATATCTCATCTCAGAAGACTCTATCGAGTCGGCTGCCCTGGTTCATTTTCTAAAGTTAAAACTGGCTGTAGAGGTAGAATTGGTAAGCCGACCAGAACAATTGAGTATTACTCAAGAGGCGGATACCGAATTCTTTCTACTTGCAAATTTGCAGTACATTTCAGGCGCAAATGAGCAAGACTGGCACCATGAAATCAATCAATGGACCACCAACACCAGCATTATTCTTTTCAATACTGACCCAGAGTTAGAAACACAATTGCTACAAGCTTGGCCGTTATGCGTAGGCATTTTCCAAAAATCGGCAGATCAAGAGCAACTAATCAAAGGCATCAAGTGTGTCTTTGCCGGTGAATACTGGTTTAGCCGCTCAACCATGACCTCACAGCTCGCAACGCTACGTACCCGACTACACCGTCAGTACCAGCCTTACGCAAAACTGACCAGTCGTGAAGTGGAAATATTGAAACAAGTGATGACGGGAGCATCAAACATGCAGATCGCCGATAACTTGTTTTTAAGTGAGCACACGGTTAAGTCTCATCTTTACAATGTGTTCAAAAAGCTAAAAGTTAAAAATCGATTGCAAGCGGTGAGCTGGGCAAGAGAATATATTTAATCTTTATCACTAACATTAAAAAGCCAGCAAGGATGCTGGCTTTTTTTGTTTAGGCATCGCGTTGGCTCTGTGGGGAGGCAAATTGCAACCACAACTGTCTATTCATACAGTTAACACTGTGCGATACTTAGGGTTTGATTTTGTTTACAGAGTGGCAACATGGAAAACATTGAAGTCAGAGGCGCACGCACTCATAACTTAAAAGATATCAATCTAACCATCCCCAGAGATAAGCTTGTGGTGATCACTGGCTTATCGGGTTCAGGCAAATCTTCATTGGCATTTGATACCTTATATGCCGAAGGCCAACGTCGTTATGTTGAATCATTATCTGCCTATGCGCGCCAGTTTTTATCTTTAATGGAAAAGCCCGATGTAGACCATATTGAAGGCTTGTCTCCTGCCATCTCAATTGAGCAAAAGTCAACGTCACACAACCCTCGCTCTACTGTCGGTACCATCACCGAAATTTACGACTATTTGCGTCTTTTATTCGCCCGTGTCGGTGAGCCTCGCTGCCCTACTCATGATATTGCGCTGAATGCCCAAACCATTAGCCAGATGGTCGATAAGGTGTTGGAATTACCTGCTGGTAGTAAATTAATGTTACTCGCACCTGTGGTCAAAGAGCGCAAAGGTGAACACGTTAAAACCTTACAAGGCTTAGCGGCACAGGGCTTTATTCGAGCCCGTATCGATGGTGAAGTATGCGACCTTTCCGATCCCCCGACCTTAGATTTACATAAAAAGCACACCATAGAAGTGGTCATCGACCGCTTTAAAGTGCGTGATGATTTACAGCTACGTTTAGCCGAGTCATTTGAAACAGCACTGGGCTTATCGGAAGGCACCGCGATCATCAGCTGGATGGATGCGCCGGAACAAGAAGAAATGATTTTCTCGGCCAATTTTGCCTGCCCACTTTGTGGCTACAGTATGCAAGAATTAGAGCCTCGTATTTTCTCATTCAATAATCCGGCCGGTGCCTGTGGCACCTGTGATGGCTTAGGTGTTGAGCAATTTTTTGATAGTGAGCGAGTACTCACTGCCCCCCAAAATAGCTTAACTAATGGCGCGATTAAGGGCTGGGATAAGAAGAATTTTTACTATTTTCAAATGCTCACTTCCCTTGCTGACCACTTCCAATTCGACGTTAACATGCCTTTTTGCGATCTGGATAAAACAGCACAACAAGCGGTACTTCACGGTAGCGGAACTCAAGAGATTGAATTCAAATACATGAATGACCGCGGGGACGTCGTGGTTCGTAAACACCCATTTGAAGGCGTGATCCCCAATATGCAGCGGCGCTATAAAGATACCGAATCCAATGCCGTTCGTGAGGAACTGGCCAAGTACCTTAATAGCCAACCCTGTCCAAGTTGTCACGGTAGTCGCTTGCGTGAAGAAGCGCGTAATGTGTTTGTTGAAAATACGAACTTGCCGCAAGTGGCCAGCATGTCGATCGGTGAAGCGGCCAGTTTCTTTAGCCAGCTCAACTTTAGCGGCCAACGTGGTCAAATTGCCGATAAGATCCTCAAAGAAATCATCGAACGATTGAGCTTTTTGGTCAATGTTGGCTTGAATTACTTAAGCCTTGAACGCAGTGCTGAAACCCTATCGGGTGGAGAAGCCCAACGGATCCGCCTCGCCAGCCAAATCGGAGCCGGCTTAGTGGGCGTCATGTATGTACTGGATGAGCCTTCCATAGGTCTACATCAAAGAGATAACGAGAGGCTACTCGCAACCTTAAATCACTTGCGCGATTTAGGAAACACGGTATTAGTGGTCGAGCATGATGAAGATGCTATTCGCACCGCAGACCACATTATTGATATCGGTCCCGGCGCGGGTGTTCACGGCGGTCATGTTGTCGCCCAGGGCAGTTATCAGCAAATACTAGAAAGTGAAGACTCACTTACAGCCGATTACTTAAGTGGTCGAAAAAGCATTGCCGTGCCAGCCACAAGGACCCCATTAACCAAAAAGTGGATCAAGCTAAAAGGGGCCAGTGGTAATAACCTGAAAAAAGTAGACCTCGCTATCCCCATTGGCGTCATGACGTGTGTGACAGGGGTGTCTGGCTCAGGGAAATCCACCCTGATCAATGATACGTTTTACCGTATTGCACAAAAAACCCTGAACAACGCAAGCTTGGCGACGCCAGCTCCGTACAAGAGCATCAGTGGATTGCAGCATCTCGATAAAGTGGTCGACATCGACCAAAGTCCAATTGGACGAACTCCCCGGTCTAACCCTGCGACTTACACCGGCATTTTTACCGGTATTCGTGATTTATTCGCTGGCACACAAGAAGCGCGTAGCCGCGGTTATAAGCCGGGCCGCTTTAGCTTTAACGTCAAGGGTGGCCGCTGTGAAGCCTGCCAAGGTGACGGGGTGATCAAGGTAGAAATGCACTTTTTACCTGACGTTTATGTCCCTTGCGATGTTTGTGCTGGTAAGCGCTACAACCGTGAAACCCTAGAGGTAAAATACAAGGGTAAGAATATTAATGAAGTATTGGATATGACAGTGGAAGATGCGTTGGCCTTTTTCGCGGCAGTCCCAGCCATTCAACGTAAATTGCAAACCTTGTTAGATGTCGGGTTGAGTTATATCTGTCTTGGTCAAGCCGCCACCACCTTATCAGGTGGTGAGGCACAACGAGTTAAGTTGGCCAAGGAGCTATCAAAACGCAGTACAGGCAAAACCTTATATATTCTTGATGAGCCGACAACGGGCCTGCACTTTCATGACATTAAGCATTTACTAGAAGTTTTAAATAAGCTTAGAGATCAAGGTAATACCATAGTGATTATCGAGCATAACCTCGATGTCATAAAAACTGCTGACTGGATCGTAGATTTAGGTCCAGAAGGTGGCAGTGGCGGCGGTGAAATATTAGTCTGCGGCAGACCGGAAGAAATCTGCCAAGAACAACGCAGCCATACGGCGCGTTTTTTAGCGCCTTTACTTAAATAATTTTTGGACATAGCCCCACAATGGAAACGAGCAAGACAAAGTTAAATTCAATTTTTACTTGGGTGTTTGCTCTTTTTTGTCTTGTGGGGATGCACTACTTTCAACACAATCAAGGCGGAGCGGGACTGGATCTACCGATTAATCCCATTGCTTGGGCTTTCACCTCGATTTTAATTGCCATTGGCCTTTGGCAGATAACCCTTAGCCAGCGCATTGTCTATAATCGTCTTTCCTTAGCAGGTTTGATTGCGTTTTTACTCCTACTCGTACCGATATTTTACCCAAATGCCGAGCTGGCTGAAGCGAGCTACCCTAGAATTCTGGGCTTTTTAGGTGGCATACTATTGTTGTTTGCTTTACAGCAACTGGCAATGAATAAGGCACAATGGTGCCGTTTACTCCTTTTTTTAGTGATCGCAGGGTTTATCGAAGGGATATATAGCCTAGTGCAAATGTATATCTTCAAAGCTGGCAATCCCTTAGGCTTTAACGTCGATTATGGTCGACCCTATGGCATCTTCCAACAGCCTAATGTATTGGCTAGCTTTCTAGCGACTAGCCTTATTATTGCAGCTTATTTACTCATGGCATGGCAACCACAAGGCAAAGCTAAATGGCTATTTGGCTTTCTCACTCTGCATTGCTTTATAGCCGCATGGGTTATCTACATCTGTGTTTCTCGCACCGGCTATCTTGGTGTAACCATTGGATTAGCATTAATGGCCCCATGGCTTTGGCAACGGTCTAAACAGCGGTGTATGATGCTGATGGCCGTGATTGCGTGTGGTGTAAGCATGCACTTTATCATTGCTGATGGCGCGGTTTCACGCGACGGTGCTCAACTTGCTAATGCTGGAGCAAGAACGCTCCAATATGAGCAAAGCTGGCATATGATGCAACAAAAGCCCCTATTAGGATGGGGCTATGGCAGCTTTGAAGTGAGCTTTCTACATGACCGCGCCGAACGCATTGCCAATGAGGGGGTGCCTTTTGTATTAGAGAACCTCACCCACCCACACAACGAACTCATGCTTTGGGGAGTCGAAGGCGGTATCCTTCCAATATTGGGTTTACTCACAATGGCTGCGGTTTTTATCAGCTTGCTCACCAAGTTTGATTGGCGACACGCCCTTGCCTTGCTAGCCCTCGTATTTCCTCTCACCTTACATACCCAAACCGAATACCCGTTCTATCATGCTGTTGCTACTTGGGTCATGTTTATAGTGTTGGCCGCTTTTGTCAGTTATTTGTCTAATTGCAAAAAGGAAATCCAGTTTAGGCCGACATTATTAATTAGAACGAATGCAATCTTGATAGTGCTCATCACTTGTACCTTTATGATCACTGCTGTGCACACTAATTACCTGGTGACTAAATTTGAACGAACAGGGCGAACCAACATCGATCTGCTCATGCAAGTCGTCAATCCCTTGGCGCTTACGACACGCCTAGAATTTAATATTTTTACCCTAAGGATGCTTGTGGGTGAAAGGCTAGACAAACCAGAGGAACTTAAAGCCTATATAGATTGGGCGACCAAATTTGTAGAACATACACCCAGAGCCAACATTTACTATAATTTAGCCCTCGCAAACAAATTGTTAGGATATCAATCACAAGCAGACGAAACCTTAGCGCATGCGCGCTGGCTTTACCCAAATAATGGGCTGCTGAGAAAAGAGCTACAAACCGTCGTGCGTGATGTGGAAAAAACACCATCGGGTATCCAGGAAACAGATAATGAACTCGCTCCTTAATACACTGGAATGTATTATGCATATTTTGAAAATTGTTTGGGTCAGTGCCTACATAGATTTAGAAGCTGGTATATTGCATTCGCGGGCATGATGGTAATGATTATCCGAAGATGTTATTTAGCATTGGACACCATAGGTTAACATAGATGAAGCACCTAAAATCTACACGATATAGCTTAATGAGCATCGGTTTTTTGATGGCTGCATTATGGCCGTTCGCTTGTTATAGCGATGTCTACATGTGGGTGGACAGCAACGGGACCACCCACTTCGCGCAAAAAAAGTTGAATAAGAATTACAAGCTGTTAATGCGCACCCCCAAACAAACGAAACCAGCCAGCTTTGGCAATTGGACCGATGCACCTGCCAAGCGTGTCAAAATCTATAAGGTTAATAAAAAACTTCGTCAGCATTATCACCCCACTATCGTTGACATAGCGGCGCGCTATCAACTTGAGCCCGCCCTACTTCATGCCGTGATCAGTGCTGAATCTGGCTACAACCCTCAAGCTGTTTCTCGCGCTGGTGCAGTAGGTATCATGCAATTAATGCCAGGCACGGCGAAAATGCTGGGGGTGAATAATCGCTATGACGTTGTTCAAAACATGGAAGGTGGCGCAAAATATCTACGGATGATGTTAGATACCTTCAATAACAAGCGGCTTGCATTAGCCGCTTACAATGCCGGTCCCGGCGCGGTTAAGAAATACAAATATACCATCCCACCTTATAAAGAGACCCAAACCTATGTAAAAAAGGTAATGGGATATTATGAGCGTTACAGTCGTGAGATGTAGTCATCTCGCCGGCCAGAGTTTGAGTCAATAGATCTTATCGTTCAAAAAGACTTCAATTGTGGCTATCAGACCATTATCATGTAGCCTCAAATTTTCAACCCCCTCTCTTTTGCAGCCGAGTATTGCAATACTAAACATGATTGGAGAAGTATTTAACATGGCCAGTTTTTCATTAGCTTTTGGCACCGCAACTAAAAATAATAGCGGTAAGATCATCGAAGCTTTTTTTCCTAACCCAGTATTAAACCCTGCTCAAGAGCTTGTTGATGCGTTATCAAGTGTTGTTGATTATCAAGGCGGCAATGAAGTTTTCGCAATCGAAAGTAACCAGTGTGAAGCGCTTGCGGCAGCATTTAGTCAAGCGGAAGATAGCCGCAATGCCACTTTCGCTCAGCAAGCGGCTGCCTCAGAGCAACCATTAGTGCTCGTGATCCTAGCCACAGATGAAAAGCCATCGAGTGTGGCAGAAGGTTTCCTTAAGCTACAACTACTCTCTCACCGCCTTGTTAAGCCACATGGAGTGGTGCTAGACGGTATTTTTGGCCTGCTGCATAACATCGCTTGGACCAATGAAGGCCCAATTGATTTACCTGAACTAGCAGAGCGTCAGATTGAAGCGCGTTTGGCAGGACGAACCTTGAGTGTTAATTGCGTAGACAAATTCCCTAAGATGACGGACTACGTTGTGCCAAGCGGTGTTCGCATTGCACATACCGCTCGCGTACGCTTAGGCGCTCATATTGGCGAAGGCACCACAGTAATGCACGAAGGTTTTGTGAACTTTAATGCCGGTACCGAGGCAGTCAGCATGGTTGAAGGCCGCATCTCTGCCGGTGTTGTTGTTGGTAACGGCAGTGATGTCGGTGGCGGCGCATCTATCATGGGTACCCTAAGCGGTGGCGGTAATGTGGTCGTGTCTATGGGTGAGAACTGCTTACTAGGCGCTAACGCTGGCCTAGGTTTCCCACTAGGCGATCGCTGTACGCTGGAATCTGGTCTATATGTCACCGCAGGTACTAAAGTGACCATGTTAGACGCGTCAGGTAACGAGGTAGAAGTAGTGAAAGCGCGTGACCTTACGGGTAAAAGTGATCTACTGTTCCGTCGTAATTCCATCACAGGTAAAATTGAGTGCCTAACCAATAAATCTGCGGTTGAGTTGAACTCAGAATTACACAGCAATAATTAATCAAACTAAGGCGCTAGATTTCAATGAAGTCTAGCGCTTCTCGTGAAGAACAATACGTCAACCAGTCCTTTGTTAAAAATACAAAGCTCTCTCATTATCAATAGCATCCCGCTGATTTTTAAAGATTTTTTCTTAAATTCATTTGCACTTCTTTCGATTTGAACCAAACTTAATTGATCTAGATCAATCAGTATTTGGAGCTAAAATATGAAAGGCAATAACCTCGTCCTTAGTGAACTCAATAAAATCTTAACCTTAGAGCTCACTTCAATAAACCAGTACTTCCTCCACGCCAGAATGTTTAAGAACTGGGGTTTAGAAGAACTGGACGAAAAAGACTATAAAAAATCCATTAAAGATATGAAGCAGGCCGACGACCTTATCGAACGTATCCTTTTCTTAGAAGGGTTACCCAACTTACAGCAGCTAGGTAAATTACGCATTGGTGAGCACACCGAGGAGATGCTGGCATGTGATATGGCATTTCAAACCGAACAGGTTGCCGCGTTACGTACAGCCATTGAGCTCTGTGAACAGCAACAGGACTACATAAGTCGAGAACTCCTCGAAGACATTCTTGAGTACGAAGAAGAGCACATTGATTGGATTGAATCACAACAGTTCCTAATCAATGCAACCGGCATCCAAAATTATCAGCAATCTATGATGGAGGATTAACATGTTAGGTAAACAGATAGTTATCGACAACTTAAATAAACAGCTCACACTCGAGCTAACCTCTATGGACCAATACTTAGCCCATTCAAAAATGTATGAAGATTGGGGCATAAAGAAGCTTCATGAAAAGCTTGCCCATGAGTATGAAGAAGAGCTGGAGCACGCTCAAAAACTGATCGAGCGGATCCTTTTCCTTGAAGGTACGCCTGATACCGCGTCAAGGCTGCCTATTCATGTTGGGGATAATGTTGAGGCCATGCTCAAGAACGATCTGGCTGCAGAGTACACCGTGGCAAAAAGCCTACGTGAAATCATTGGTATTTGTGAGAAAGAACAAGATTACGTCAGCCGCGATATTCTCACTGAGCTGCTTGATGACACAGAAATGGACCACATTTATTGGCTCGAGCAACACCTTGGATTGATCAACAAAATTGGGGTGCAAAACTACATTCAATCTCAAATGGGGGGAGATGTAAGCTAGCGCACTGCTGATTGACAAGGTGGGGATAAAAAAAAGGCCGGGAAAACCCGGCCTTTTTTTATTCTTCTACAGCGTCTTCTGCTGCTTCAACTACTGGGCGTTCTACTAGCTCGATGTATGCCATAGGAGCATTATCACCGGCACGGAAACCACATTTTAGAATACGAGTGTAACCACCTGGGCGTGACTCGTAACGTGGACCCAATTCATTGAAAAGTTTGCCTACTACGCTGTTATCGCGAGTACGAGCAAACGCTAAACGACGATTAGCAACGCTATCTTGTTTAGCTAGTGTAATTAGCGGTTCAATTACACGACGTAGTTCTTTAGCTTTTGGCAAAGTTGTCTTAATAACTTCATGAGTTACTAGAGAACTTGCCATGTTACGAAACATAGCCTGACGATGACTGCTGTTTCGGTTAAGTTGACGTCCACTCTTACGATGGCGCATAACCTAATCCTTATAACTAATACGTTAACTCAGTTAACCTGATTATTCGTCAGCAATACTTGCTGGCGGCCAATTTTCCAGACGCATGCCTAGAGATAAACCACGAGACGCTAATACGTCCTTGATTTCAGTCAGAGACTTCTTACCAAGGTTAGGCGTTTTCAGTAGTTCAACTTCAGTACGTTGGACCAGATCACCGATGTAATGGATCGATTCTGCTTTCAAACAGTTAGCAGAACGGACCGTTAGTTCTAGATCATCTACAGGACGAAGCAGGATTGGATCGAACTCTGGCTTCTCTTCTTTCTCTTCCGGTTCAGTTACATCACGAAGATCTACAAATGCATCTAGCTGTTCAGCTAGAATGGTAGCAGAGCGACGGATCGCTTCTTCAGGATCTAACGTGCCGTTAGTTTCCATATCGATGACAAGCTTGTCTAAATCGGTACGTTGTTCTACACGAGCTGCTTCTACGCTGTAAGCAATACGCTCAACAGGGCTATAAGCCGCATCAACAAGTAGACGACCAATTGGACGCTCTTCATCTTCTGAATGGACGCGAGTTGAAGCTGGAACGTAACCACGACCACGTTGCACTCGAATACGCATGCTTACTTCAGCATTGCTAGTCAAAGTACAGATAACGTGCTCAGGGTTAACAATCTCTACATCACCATCATGGGTGATGTCTCCCGCTAGTACAGGGCCTTCACCAGACTTTGTAAGCGTTAGCAGTGCTTCATCTTTGCCTTCCAGCTTAACTGCAAGACCTTTAAGATTAAGTAGGATCTCAAGAACATCTTCTTGAACGCCTTCCTTAGTACTGTATTCATGCATTACACCGTCGATCTCAACTTCAGTCACAGCACAACCAGGCATAGATGAAAGTAGAATGCGACGTAAAGCGTTACCTAAAGTGTGGCCAAAACCACGCTCTAACGGCTCGAGTGTAACTCGTGCACGATTAGCGGTAACCTGCTCGATGTCAACTAGTCTAGGTTTAAGAAATTCAGTTACAGAACCCTGCATTATGTCCTCTCTTAGCAGTTAACTTTACTTAGAGTAAAGTTCGACGATCAGCTGTTCATTAATGTCCGCAGACAAATCAGAACGTTCTGGGTAGCGCTTGAAAGTGCCTTCCATCTTGTTAGCGTCAACTTCTACCCAAGTAGGTAGTTCACGCTGTTGAGCGATTTCTAGAGCAGCTTTAATACGAGCTTGGCTCTTAGCTTTTTCGCGAACGCTGATAACGTCGTTTGGTTTAACGTTGTATGATGGAATGTTTACCACTTTACCGTTAACTAGGATAGCTTTGTGGCTAACTAGCTGACGAGACTCGGCGCGAGTAGCACCTAGACCGAAACGGTAAACAACGTTATCTAGACGACTTTCAAGAAGTTGTAACAGGTTAGAACCTGTAGCACCTTTAAGACGTGCTGCTTCTTTATAGTAGTTACGGAATTGCTTTTCTAGTACACCGTACATACGACGTACTTTTTGCTTTTCACGTAATTGTAAACCGTAGTCAGACAGACGAGGTTTACGTGCACCGTGTACACCAGGTGCATTATCAATTTTACACTTAGAGTCGATTGCTCGAACACCAGACTTAAGGAACAGGTCGGTGCCTTCACGACGGCTAAGCTTGAGCTTAGGCCCAATATATCTTGCCATTTTCTTTCTCCAACAGGTCTAAAAAACGTTTATACGCGACGTTTCTTAGGTGGACGACAACCGTTGTGTGGAATCGGAGTCACATCAGTAATGTTAGTGATGCGGAAGCCCGCAGCATTTAACGCACGGATTGAAGACTCACGACCCGGACCGGGACCTTTAACAAAAACTTCAACGTTTTTGAGTCCATACTCTTTTGCAGCTTCAGCAGCGCGCTCAGAAGCGACCTGCGCAGCAAATGGAGTAGACTTACGTGAACCACGGAAGCCAGAACCACCTGCAGTAGCCCAAGATAGAGCATTACCTTGACGATCGGTGATGGTAACGATTGTGTTGTTGAAAGATGCATGGATGTGAGCCATGCCGTCAGCAACCTGCTTTTTGACGCGCTTACGAGCGCGAGTTGGAGCTTTAGCCATTACTTAACCCCTACTTCTTAATCGGTTTACGTGGACCTTTACGGGTACGAGCATTCGTTTTAGAACGCTGACCACGTACAGGCAAGCTGCGACGGTGGCGAAGACCACGATAACAACCAAGGTCCATTAGACGCTTGATGCTCATGGAAATTTCACGGCGTAAGTCACCCTCAACGGTGAACTTAGCTACTTCAGTACGAAGAGACTCAATTTGAGCTTCGTCTAATTCCTTGATCTTAACACTTTCAGCAACACCCGCGTTTGCACAGATTTGTTGTGCGCGAGTTTTACCGATGCCGTAGATTGCAGTTAAGGCAATTACAGCATGTTTTTGATCAGGAATGTTAATGCCAGCGATACGGGCCACTATGCACTCCTAGTAATATTAAAGGCCATCTGCGAAAAGCCCGGTAGGATACTCAACAGATGACAAAATTGCAAGCAAAAAACAGCTCTGATGGTGCATTCACCATCAGGCTGCAATTCATCTCGATGAAATCTCTGACTTAGCCTTGGCGTTGTTTGTGCTTAGGCTCACTGCAGATTACACGAACCACACCGTGGCGCTTGATAACCTTACAGTTACGACAGATTTTCTTAACGGATGCACGAACTTTCATTGCATAACTCCGTAAACAGATAGCTTACCTTAAAAAGTCAGTCTTAGCGACCATAACCTTTAAGATTTGCCTTTTTCAGGACGGATTCATATTGATGAGACATCAAATGAGTCTGAACCTGAGCCATAAAATCCATGATTACTACAACAATAATCAACAACGATGTACCACCGAAGTAAAATTGTGTGTTCATTGTAATCATCATGAACTCGGGAACCAAACAGACGAAGGTTATATATAAAGCGCCAGCTAATGTCAAGCGCGTCATAACTTTGTCTATATAGCGCGAAGTTTGTTCTCCGGGACGTATACCTGGAATAAAGGCACCGCTTTTCTTCAAGTTGTCAGCCGTCTCGCGTGGGTTAAACACAAGCGCTGTGTAGAAGAAGCAGAAGAAGATGATAGCAGCTGCATACAACATAGCATGTAGCGGTTGACCAGGTTGTAACGCAAGGGATACTTCACCTAACCAGCTAAAACCTTCAGTTTGTCCAAACCATTGAGCAATGGTACCTGGGAACAAAATAACACTTGAAGCGAAGATTGCAGGGATTACACCCGCCATGTTTAGCTTCAATGGTAAGTGCGTACTTTGAGCTGCAAACACCTTACGGCCTTGCTGACGTTTAGCATAGTTAACAACGATACGACGCTGACCACGCTCTACAAATACTACAAAGTAAGTTACTGCGAAAACGATTGCTGCTAGCAAGAATAACAGTAACAAGTGCAACTCACCTTGACGGGCTTGTTCTGCCGTTTGGCCAATAGCCGACGGTAGACCAGCAACAATACCCACGAAAATAAGAATCGAGATACCATTACCAATGCCACGTTCAGTGATTTGTTCACCTAGCCACATAAGGAACATGGTTCCTGTGACCAAACTAATAACAGCTGTCAAATAGAAGCTCATGCCTGGGTTAACAACCAGACCAGGAATCATATTTGGCAGACCTGTTGCAATACCTATTGCTTGGAACGTACCAAGCACCAACGTACCGTATCGGGTATATTGGCTAATCTTGCGTCGACCTGACTCGCCTTCTTTTTTCAATTCGGCAAGGGGTGGATGTACAACCGTAAGTAGCTGTACGATGATCGATGCCGAAATGTACGGCATGATACCTAACGCAAGAATCGATGCACGCTCAAGTGCACCACCAGAGAACATGTTGAACATTTCAATGATGGTGCCTTTTTGCTGTTGCATCAGCTCAGCGAGGACAGCGGCGTCAATACCAGGAATTGGAATAAAGGAACCTGCACGAAACACCAATATGGCACCTAGTACAAATAGCAAGCGCGTTTTAAGCTCACTTAATCCGCCTTGAGAGCCCTTTCCTTCTAACCCTGGTTTCTTAGCCATTTAATCTTATTCCTCGATTTTTCCGCCGGCAGCTTCGATTGCAGCACGCGCGCCTTTAGTTGCCTTAAGGCCTTGTACTGTTACTTGGCGAGAAACTTCGCCAGAAAGTACAATTTTCGCGAACTGAATGTTGTCTGCAATAATACCGGCTTTTTTCAGAGTTTCTAGAGAAACTACATCACCTTCAACTTTCGCCAATTCACTTAGGCGAATTTCAGCACTTACAAGACTCTTACGAGAAGTAAAGCCGAACTTAGGTAGACGTTGTTTCAAAGGCATTTGACCACCTTCAAAACCTGGACGAACACTACCGCCAGAACGAGACTTCTGACCTTTGTGTCCGCGGCCACAGGTTTTACCTAGACCAGAACCGATACCACGACCTACACGTTTTGCAGTTGGCTTAGCGCCAGCTGCTGGAGATAGAGTATTAAGTTTCATCAATTAATCCTCCACTTTAACCATGTAGTAAACTGAATTAACCATACCGCGAACAGAAGGTGTGTCTTCTAGTTCAACAGTGTGGCCAATGCGGCGTAGACCTAGACCCGTTAGCGTCGCTTTATGCTTCGGTAAACGGCCGATCGCGCTTTTAGTTTGTGTTACTTTAATCGTCTTAGCCATGGTCAATTACCCTAAAATCTGGTCAACAGTCAGACCACGCTTAGCAGCAACTTGCTCAGGAGCACTCATGCTCTCAAGCGCGTCGATAGTAGCGCGAACGATGTTGATTGGGTTAGTAGAACCGTAAGCTTTAGCAAGTACGTTTTGTACACCTACTACTTCTAGTACTGCACGCATCGCACCACCGGCGATGATACCTGTACCTTCAGACGCTGGCTGCATGTAAACTTTAGAGCCAGAGTGACGACCCTTGATAGGGTGCTGAAGTGTAGTGCCGTTAAGCTGTACAGTCGTTAGATTACGACGCGCTTTTTCCATTGCTTTCTGGATAGCTGCTGGCACTTCACGTGCTTTACCGTAACCAAAACCTACACGACCATTACCATCACCAACTACGGTTAGTGCGGTAAAGCTAAAGATGCGACCACCTTTAACTACTTTAGAAACACGGTTAACTGCAATAAGTTTTTCATTCAGTTCACCGGCTTGAGATTGTTCTTTTGCCATGATCCGCCCCTTAGAACTGAAGACCAGCTTCACGTGCCGCTTCAGCTAGTGCTGCAATGCGACCGTGATATTGAAAACCGCTACGATCGAAAGATACTTTAGAAACACCTTTCTCTGTAGCACGCTCAGCAACCAATTTACCGATTAGCTTAGCAGCTTCAACATTACCGCCGTGTTTAACTTGACTAGCAACGTCTTTTTCAACTGTCGATGCAGTTGCAATAACTTTTGCTTCTGGCGAAATCACCTGCGCGTATGTGTGGCGCGGAGTACGGTGGATCACCAGGCGAGTTGCTCCCAACTCTTGCAATTTCTTACGCGTGCGAGTTGCACGACGTAGACGAGATGCTTTCTTATCCATAGTGTTACCTTACTTCTTCTTAGCCTCTTTACGACGCACGTTTTCGTCAGCGTAACGAACACCTTTACCTTTGTAAGGCTCTGGTGGACGGTAACCACGAATGTCGGCGGCAACTTGTCCAATCAACTGTTTATCAATACCTTTCAGTACGATTTCAGTATTTGTTGGACACTCAGCAGTGATACCTTCAGGTAGAGTGTGCTCAACTGGGTGAGAGAAACCTAAGGTTAGGTTTACAACTTTACCCTGTACAGCGGCACGGTAACCAACACCATTTAGTACAAGTTTGCGTTCGAAACCTTTCGAAACACCTTCTACCATGCTGTTAACAAGAGCGCGAGCAGTACCAGCTTGAGCACTAGCGCCAGTAGCGCCATCAGTCCAAGTGAAAACTAGCTTGCCTTCTTCTTCTTTAACAACAACAGCGTTGTTGATAACACGACTTAGAGAGCCGTTGCTACCTTTAACAGTAATTTCCTGGCCATCAATCTTCACTTCTACGCCAGCAGGAATAGCAACAGGCGATTTAGCAACGCGAGACATATCTACTCCTTAAGCTACGTAACAGATGATCTCACCGCCGATACCCGCTTTACGCGCAGCACGGTCAGTCATTACACCTTGTGAAGTTGAAACAACTGCGATACCTAGGCCATCAAGAACTTTAGGCAGTTCTGAAGAGCTCTTATAGATACGCAGACCTGGACGACTAACACGTTTAATGCTGTCGATAACTTTTTTACCTTGGAAGTATTTTAGAGTCACTTCCAATTCTGGTTTAGCTTCACCAACTACAGCAAAATCAGCGATGTAACCTTCTTCTTTAAGCACTTTGGCAATCGCCACTTTTTGCTTAGAAGACGGCATTTTCACTGCAACTTTGTTGGCCGCTTGACCGTTGCGAATGCGTGTTAGCATATCAGCAATAGGATCTTGCATGCTCATATTTGCTTACTCCGTGATATGTGGATTACCAACTAGCCTTTTTCAGGCCAGGAACTTCACCGCGCATCATGTGTTCACGCAGCTTAATACGGCTTAGGCCGAATTTACGCAGGTAACCATGTGGGCGACCAGTAACGTTACAGCGGTTACGCTGACGACTCTTACTGGAATCACGAGGTAGCGTTTGTAGCTTAAGCACTGCAGCCCAACGATCTTCGTCTGATGAGTTTACATCTGCGATAGTCGCTTTTAATGCCGCACGTTTTTCAGCGTACTTGCTAACCAGTTTTTCACGCTTTGCTTCACGTGCTTTCATGGATTGTTTAGCCATAACCCTACACCTTATTTACGGAATGGGAAGTTGAATGCAGCTAACAGTGCACGACCTTCTTCATCTGAAGCAGCAGTAGTAGTGATAGTAATATCAAGACCACGTACTTTATCGACTTTATCGTAATCGATTTCAGGGAAGATGATTTGCTCACGTACACCCATGCTGTAGTTACCACGGCCGTCGAATGACTTAGGATTCAAGCCGCGGAAGTCACGTACACGTGGTAGCGAAATGCTAACCAAGCGTTCGAAAAATTCCCACATCCGTTCTCCGCGTAAGGTCACTTTACAACCAATAGGGTAGCCCTCACGGATCTTGAAGCCCGCAACAGATTTGCGTGCTTTGGTGATAAGTGGCTTTTGACCAGAAATTGCAGCCATATCAGCAGCCGCGTTCTCTAGTGCTTTTTTGTCAGCCAGAGCTTCACCAACACCCATGTTTAGGGTGATCTTTTCAATCCGAGGGACTTGCATGACAGATTTGTAACCGAACTTCTTTTGAAGATCAGACGCTACTGTCTCTTTGTAAAAATCATGCAGTTTCGCCATCGTAAACTCCAATTACTTCACAGTTTCATTATTAGATTTGAAGAAACGTACTTTTTTGCCGTCTTCAATTCTAAAACCAACACGGTCAGCTTTACCCGTTGAAGGGTTAACTACCGCAACATTTGAAGCATCAATCGCTGCTTCTTTCTCAACGATGCCACCTGCTACGCCCAATTGTGGGTTTGGCTTGGTGTGCTTCTTGATAATATTTACGCCTTCGACGAACACTTTGCCGTTAGGTAGAACTTTGGTAACTTTACCAGTTTTACCTTTATCTTTACCGGCTAGTACGATTACTTCGTCGTCACGAATAATTTTTGCTGCCATTATTGACTCCGCCTTTTTACAGTACTTCAGGTGCCAGAGACACAATTTTCATAAATTGCTCTGAACGAAGTTCACGAGTCACAGGCCCAAAGATACGTGTACCAATTGGTTGTTTGTTTGCGTTTAGGATTACCGCAGCATTGCGGTCAAAACGAATCAAAGAACCATCAGGACGACGTACACCTTTTCTGGTACGCACTACCACAGCATTGTAAACATCACCTTTTTTAACTTTACCGCGAGGAATTGCTTCCTTAACAGTAACTTTGATGATATCGCCAATCGCTGCATAACGGCGGTGCGAGCCACCAAGGACCTTAATACACATTACGCTACGTGCGCCTGAGTTATCAGCCACGTCAAGCATACTTTGCATCTGGATCATTTCAGTGCTCCGCTATTATTACAACAAGATTCCAGCCTAATCTGAAATCATGGGCTACCTTCCCTTTTAGAGGGCGGCGCATTATAACACCACATTCTGGAAAAAGGTAGTATAAATAAAAAACGGCTCCAATTAAGGAGCCGCTTACTTTGAAAACGCTTAAAAATTAAGCTTTTCCAATTACTTCAACCAATGTCCAAGACTTAGTCTTAGATAGTGGACGACATTCGCGAATAGACACGAAATCGCCAACAACACACTGATTGTTCTCATCATGTACGTGTAGCTTAGTAGTACGCTTGATGAACTTACCGTAGATCGGATGTTTCACTTTACGCTCAATCGCTACTGTGATGGACTTGTCCATCTTGTCACTGATGACTTTACCTTGCAAAGTACGGATATTTTCGCTCATTACGCATCTGCCTTCTGAGTTAGCACAGTTTTCACGCGCGCGATATTACGGCGTACTTCTTTTTGCAAGTGAGTTTGAGCCAATTGGCCAGTGCTCGCTTGCATGCGTAGGTTGAACTGCTCGCGTAATAGGCTTAACAGCTCAGCATTCAGCTCTTCAACGCTCTTATCTTTAAGTTCGCTTGCTTTCATTACATCACCGTTCTAGTTACGAAAGTAGTACTGATAGGCAGTTTAGCAGCTGCTAGTGCAAATGCTTCACGTGCTACCTCTTCTGGAACACCTTCCATTTCGTAAAGGACTTTACCAGGTTGAATTTGAGCAACCCAGTATTCTACATTACCTTTACCTTTACCCATACGAACCTCAAGAGGTTTTTCTGTAATAGGCTTGTCAGGGAATACGCGGATCCAGATTTTACCTTGACGCTTAACCGCACGAGTCATCGCACGACGTGCCGCTTCGATCTGACGCGCAGTCAAACGACCACGGCCAGTTGCTTTAAGACCAAATTGGCCGAAGCTAACGTCTTGTCCTTTAGCTAGACCACGGTTACGACCCGTGTGCTGCTTACGGAATTTAGTACGTTTTGGTTGCAACATTTCTGAATCTCCTTACTTACCACGGCCTTTGCGTTTAGGCTTGGCAGGTGCTTCTGGTTCATTACCTAGAGGTAGTGCACCTAGAACTTCACCTTTAAAGATCCAAACCTTAACACCAATGATACCGTAAGTAGTTAAAGCTTCAGACGTCGAGTAATCGATGTCTGCACGTAGTGTATGTAGAGGCACACGGCCTTCACGATACCACTCAGTACGTGCGATTTCAGCACCACCAAGACGACCACTTACTTCAACTTTGATACCTTTAGCACCAAGACGCATTGCATTTTGAACTGCACGCTTCATTGCGCGACGGAACATAACACGACGCTCTAGCTGAGAAGAGATGCTATCAGCAACAAGCTTGGCATCTAATTCAGGCTTACGAACTTCTGAAATGTTGATTTGCGCAGGTACGCCAGCCATTTTAGCGACGCGGTTACGCAATTTTTCTACGTCTTCGCCTTTCTTACCGATTACAACGCCTGGACGAGCAGTGTGAATAGTCACACGAATGCTCTTAGCTGGACGCTCAATGGTAATTTTAGAAACAGACGCGTTTTTCAGTTCTTTAGTAAGGAACTGACGCACTTCGAAATCGCCGTATAGGTTAGCAGCGAAATCTTTTTCGGCATACCAGGTAGAGCTAAAAGGCTTAGTGATACCTAGGCGAATACCGTTAGGATGTACTTTCTGACCCATTACTTATCCCCTGTCCGATACCACAATAGTGATGTGGCTAGAACGCTTAAGAATGCGATCAGCACGGCCTTTTGCACGAGGCATGATACGCTTCATGGTCGGACCTTCATCAACAAAAATTTTGGCAACTTTTAGTTCATCAATATCAGCGCCTTCATTGTGCTCAGCGTTAGCAATAGCAGAATCAAGAACTTTCTTAACTAGGTCAGCAGCTTTTTTGTCGCTGAAAGTTAAGATGTTAAGCGCTGTTTCAACTGGTAGACCACGGATCTGGTCAGCAACTAGACGTGCTTTTTGCGCCGAAGTACGAGCAAATTTATGTTTAGCGATAGCTTCCATCATCTACTCCTTACTTCTTCTTCGCTTTCTTATCAGCGATATGACCGCGATAAGTACGAGTTGGTGCAAACTCACCCAGTTTTTGGCCGATCATTTCGTCGGTTACGAAAACTGGTACGTGCTGACGACCATTATGGACAGCGATGGTCAAACCAATCATATCTGGAATGATCATTGAACGACGGGACCAAGTCTTAACAGGCTTTTTGTCACCGCTTTCCAACGCTTTCTCTACCTTCTTCAACAAGTGTAGGTCGATAAATGGACCTTTCTTGAGAGAACGTGGCATGGCGTATTCCTCTAATTATTTCTTGTTACGACGACGAACAATGTACTTATCAGTACGTTTATTCGAACGAGTCTTGTAGCCCTTGGTTGGTACGCCCCAAGGTGATACAGGGTGACGACCACCAGAAGTACGACCTTCACCACCACCGTGTGGGTGATCAACCGGGTTCATTACCACACCACGTACTGTTGGGCGAACACCGCGCCAGCGGCTTGCACCAGCTTTACCTAGACGGCGTAGCATGTGCTCTGCGTTACCTACTTCACCGATTGTCGCGCGACAGTCAGACTGAACTTTACGCATTTCGCCAGAGCGAAGACGTAGTGTTACATAGTCACCATCACGAGCAACGATCTGTGCGTAAGCACCTGCTGAACGAGCTAGTTGAGCACCTTTACCAGGCTTCATTTCTACTGCGTGAACAGTTGAACCTACAGGGATGTTACGCATAGGTAATGCGTTACCTGCTTTGATAGGTGCTTCGATACCAGATAGTAGTGCATCGCCAGCTTGAACACCTTTAGGTGCCAGGATGTAGCGACGCTCACCGTCTGCATAAAGTACTAATGCGATATTCGCAGTACGGTTTGGATCATATTCCAAACGCTCAACTTTTGCAGGGATGCCATCTTTATTACGTTTAAAGTCGATTACACGATAGTGTTGCTTGTGACCACCACCGATGTGACGAACTGTAATACGACCGCCGTTGTTACGACCACCAGACTTAGACTTAGTCTCAAGTAGTGGCGCGTATGGCTTGCCTTTGTACAGGTCGTTGTTAACCACTTTAACGACGTGGCGACGACCTGGAGATGTAGGCTTACATTTTACAATAGCCATTGATAAAGTTCCTCTTACTCAGCGCCAGCGAAATCGATTTCAGCACCGTCTGCCAGAGTCACGTAAGCCTTCTTCCAATCAGAACGACGGCCTACACGTTGACCATGACGCTTGGTTTTACCCTTAACAACAAGAGTGCTAACGCCAGTCACTTCAACTTCAAACAGTTTTTCAACTGCTGCTTTGATTTCTGCTTTAGTTGCATCTTTTGCAACTTTAAATACAACTGTGTTGTCTATTTCAGCAGAACGAGTGCTCTTTTCAGAGATGTGTGGAGCACTCAGAACTTTCAGTAAACGCTCTTCACTGATCATGCTAAAGTCTCCTCAATCTTCTTAACTGCAGCCGCAGTAACAAGCACTTTGTCAAAGCCGATTAGGCTAACAGGGTCGATACCAGCAGCATCACGTACGTCAACTTTGTACAAGTTGCGCGCGGCTAGGAACAAGTTCTCATCTACTTCTTCAGTGATGATTAGAACATCGTTTAGCTCAAGCTCTTTTAGCTTAGCTACTAGCTCTTTAGTTTTAGGTGTTTCAACACCGAAACTTTCTACTACCACTAGACGATCTTGGCGAACAAGTTCAGACAGGATGCTTTGAACAGCACCACGGTACATCTTCTTGTTAACTTTTTGGCTGTGGTCCTGTGGACGCGCAGCAAAAGTTACACCACCAGAACGCCAGATTGGGCTCGCTTGGCTACCAGAACGTGCGCGACCAGTACCCTTTTGACGCCAAGGTTTCTTACCCGTACCCACGATCTCTGCACGAGTCTTTTGTTTACGAGAACCTTGACGAGCACCTGCAGCGTATGCAACGACAACTTGATGAATCAGAGCTTCGTTGAACTCACGTCCGAAGGTAGTTTCGGAAACTTCAAGAGCGCTGTTCGCGTCTTTCAATACCAATTCCATTACTATCTCCTGTTACGCTTTTACGGCAGGTTTGATGATGACGTCAGCGTTGATTGAGCCAGGTACCGCACCTTTTACAAGGATAAGGTTACGCTCAGCGTCAACACGAACAACTTCTAGGTTTTGAGTCGTTACACGAACAGCACCCATGTGACCAGCCATTTTCTTGCCTTTGAATACACGACCAGGAGTTTGACATTGGCCAATAGAACCTGGTGCACGATGGGCAAGAGAGTTACCGTGAGTCGCATCTTGAGTACGGAAGTTCCAACGCTTAACAGCGCCTTGGAAACCTTTACCTTTAGATTGACCAGTAACGTCTACTTTATTTACTTCGTTGAATGTATCAACGTTTAGCTCAGCACCCACTTGGATGTCTGCGCCTTCATTGTCTGCAAGACGGAATTCCCACAAACCGCGACCTGCTTCAACACCTGCTTTCGCGAAAATACCTGCTTGAGGCTTGTTTACGCGACTTGCTTTTTTGGTGCCGGTGGTCACTTGAATTGCGCTGTAACCGTCAGTCTCTAGGCCTTTAACCTGAGTGACGCGGTTAGCAGTACATTCGATTACCGTAACTGGAATAGAAACGCCATCTTCAGTGAAGATGCGAGTCATACCAACTTTACGACCAACTAGACCGATTGTCATTGTTATAACCTCTTTCTCTTCCGTTTAGCCCAAGCTGATTTGAACGTCAACACCAGCGGCTAGGTCTAGCCTCATTAGTGCGTCAACAGTCTTATCAGTTGGCTCTACGATATCAATCAAGCGCTTGTGCGTACGAATCTCGTACTGATCACGCGCATCTTTGTTTACGTGCGGAGAAACCAGTACAGTAAAGCGCTCTTTGCGTGTAGGCAGTGGAATCGGACCACGAACCTGAGCACCCGTGCGCTTTGCAGTTTCAACGATTTCCGCTGTAGAGTTATCGATCAGTCTGTGATCAAACGCTTTCAGGCGGATACGGATTCTTTGGTTCTGCATGGACCAAGGCTCCAATAGTTAAAAACATAAAAAAAACACCACCAATCAACTTTCTTATACAAAGTGACTAGTGAAGCTTAAACCATTAGCCACCCAAATCGGGGGCTCTGTGTGGCCAGTCATGCTGGCAGGGAGCGTTAGCTCCACCTACTCTATTAGTAAGTGGGGCGTATTATACAGATATTGTGGCGGGTTGCAAATGCTCTAAGTGATTTATTTAATTTTATCCCTTAGGCTGTAGTCGGCTTGTACCGAGAGATTACGGCCCGTTTGTTTAGCCTGATAGAGCGCCTGATCGGCAATGCAGACTAAGTTTTTAAATGACATGCCATTAACCGGTTTCATACACACATAGCCTAAACTTATGGTCACTCTGTCATTGATACCACTAACGGGATGGATGATGTTGAGTTGCTCAATCTTTTTACGGCACAGCTCTGCCAATACACCCGTTTGTGCAGCGGTGATCCCTGGGCAAAGTAACACTAATTCTTCCCCTCCATAACGGGCAACTAAATCTTTATTACCATTAACACAACTGGTTAGCGCTTTGGCGATCCGCTGCAGGCAACCATCTCCTTCTGGGTGACCAAAACGATCGTTATATTGCTTAAAAAAATCCACATCTATCAAGATCAATGAAATACTGGTTTGCTCTCGCAAGCCATTTATCCACTCCGTTTCTAAACGCTCATCAAATGCCCGTCGATTAGCTAAGCCCGTTAATGAGTCAATGGAAGATACCCGCTGTAATGCACTGTTTGCATCGGCCAATGCGCGATAAGCCTGCGCCAATTCATTGGTTCGCTCTCGTACTCGAATTTCCAACTCTTTGTTAAGTAGCATCACTTGCTCTTCTGCCTGCTTGCGCATAATCATCTGCGCCAAGGTTGCAGCCAACAAAATCAGCACTTCCTTTTGGTGATCCATTAAGGGTTGATGATGAATAAAATTATCACACGCAATCCAGCCTATGGTTTCATCACCATGCCATAACGCAATCATGGCATTCCACCCTACCCCGATTTCCTTTGTATCATGCAGTAGCGGGGTGTCATACCACACACTCAAATAGTCCTTACGGGTCAGTGCTTCTTGTACAAAGGGCACATTAGGAATGTTGTTTTGAAAATAACTCTCGTCAACGACCTCTCCGCTTTCATTGGTGCCATAAGTTCCAAAATACCTATCCTGTGCCTTATCCATGATGAAGACCGCCATCCGATCAATACCTAGGCGTGAAATCCCCGCTTCCACGGTGCAATGGTACAATTCATCTAATGAGTAGAGCTTAGAGAGTTTTATCGTGATCTCATGAAGCTCTTTCAACTGCTCCGAAAAAGCTGAGGCCTGCTCTCTTGCATGGGTTAGGGACTGCTCCCGCCGTGTTAACTCTTGTTGCAGTGCCAAATTCTGTTGATTAAGTCGATAGTTATCTAAACCAAGGGCTAATGCATCCAGTAACTGTGTATTCACATGCTGGGGTTGCTGGCTATTGGCTTCCAACACCAAAATACCGACGGGGCCCGCATCGTTAAATAAAGGATAATAGCCCTCTATTTCTGCCCCATCATTAAGCACTGCGTAGCAAGCTCGAATGGGAATATCGGTAACAGTGAACAATGACATAGGTGTCATATAAAATGAGATGCGATCTTTACCATCACCGCGACTTACGAGATACAAACTTTGATCATCCACAAACACCAAACTGCAGCGTTGATAAAAAGTGAGCAATTGCTTGAAGCTAGCACGACAAAAGGCTTCAAAACCGCAAGTATGCGGCGTTTGTGGTGTCATCAACTGATTCATATAGCGACTTCGAGGATCCATAGAAAAATAAGTAAACCACTAAGAATCAGCGGTTTAAGCTATATTATCAAAGCCTATTCCGCAGCGTGACGAATCGAAACCGAAATGAGACATATATCAAATAATAAGCACTAAATAATAAACCAGCTTGGTCATGGCACGCATTAAGAAGCGACCGACATTCCGGCATTCGCGTATCGAGGATTGAAAACATGGCGGCCTTTGAAACATACCTTTCAAGTTGATTGGGTATCGGGATCGCTTCATGGTATAACTTGGCTAATTTTCGCCCCCACGCGTTTTATAACCTAGATAAGGTTGCTTGGTTCAACCTTTGGAGTTGATGTGACCTTACAGCCCATTTATCAGCAGCTCAAACAACAAGCAGAGGCCAGCCAGCATCGTTATCTGCTTGTTATCAGCGGGGAACACACTTGGGCTTGGCAGCAGGTAACAAAAATCATTGAGCAACATGCCTTAATTGTGAGTAAGCCACCTCAGGATATTGTCGCCACTTTAGAACAATTGCCGTTAGGGCATACACTTTGCCAAGCCAAACAAGCAACGCACTATTTAGGTCAAACTCGCCAGCAAGTGATTTTCGATGCGTTTCATGGCTTTTCGGCTGATGCCGTGGGCGCGGTCAGTGGCACATTAAAAGCAGGCGGAATCATGGTGCTGATGGTGCCTCCTTTGCAGGATTGGCCAAGCTTTGCTGACCCAGATTATCAACGATTTTTATCGGCCGGAACCCCATTACCAACACAAAGCCATTATCTATGCCGTTGGCGACAGCGCCTACTGAATGACCGCAACGTAACCATTGTCGAGCAACACGCTAACCAAATTGAATTGACACTTCCTCACCCCCAGGTCAACAACACAGCGCCATGCCCTCCGCCTTATTTATCTCAGGATCAGGCACAAACCGTGGCTGCGATAATTCGAGTTAAACGAGGCCGAAGTCGGCGACCACTTGTTATCAGCGCCGATCGAGGGCGAGGTAAGTCAGCCGCTTTAGGTATCGCCGCTGCTCAGTTAATGGATCAACAGCATCATGTCCGCATTATCGTCACGGCCCCCACCGTCAATCACGTTCACGCCCTGTTTGAACAACTAAAACGCTTACAACCGGACGCGCAACACACGAATAGCCAAGTCAACTTAGGGGAGCGACAGGTCCATTTTTATGCTCCTGATCAACTCCTCAACCAGTTACCTTGCGCCGATTTACTGTTGGTTGATGAGGCTGCCGCTTTACCTTTACCTTTATTAATGCAGCTGGACCAACACTATCCACGCGTGGTTTATGCCACCACCTTACATGGGTATGAAGGTTCTGGCCGGGGCTTCAGTTTAAAATTCATTCCCCACCTACAACAGCATAACAACAGCGTCCAGCAACAGCACTTAAGTCAGCCCATTCGCTGGGCCACACAGGATCCATTGGAAACGCTTATTTTTGATGCCTTACTCTTGGATGCCCAATTACCACAAGTCGATTCCAAAATCCCCTCATCAGAGTTCCCGGTGACCATGGAAGTCGTCTCTGGAGCGCGTTTGTATCAATATGAAAGCCTACTTCGTGAGGTATTTGCTCTACTGGTATGCGCCCACTATCAAACTAAACCCTCTGATCTTAGAGCCATTTTAGATAACCACAAACTAACCATCGCGTTATTGAAGCAAAATGACACCTTATTGGGAGCGGCACTCATTAACCCAGAAGGCGACTTAGATCAGGCATTAGCCAAACAAATATACTTAGGCCAGAGACGTCCGCAAGGTCAACTGATACCACAAGTGCTACTTTATCAAGCTGGCCTTGAGCACATTTACAAGGATAAGTTTGCCCGCATCATGCGCATTGCCATCCACCCTCAGCTTCAGCAACAGGGGTTAGGCTCGTTATTTTATCAACACTTAAAACACTGGGCACAGCAACAAGGATTTGACTGGTTAGGAACCAGCTTTGGGTTAACGCCTGATCTCGGCCGCTTTTGGCACCGCCAAGGTATGCATTTTGTGCACTTAGGGCTAAAGCAAGATAGCGCTAGTGGTTGCTTTAGCACTATCATGTTACAAGCCTTAACCAACGAAAAAGCATTCGCGTTAGAGGATCACCGCGCTTTATTCAGCCAACAACTCAGCTATCACTTAAGCGGCTCATTACAGCACCTGAGTGCAGATATCGCGAGCTTGCTCATTACCACCTTACCTAAACAACCTACGCCACCATGGCTACTTGAACAGCTGATAAACGTTAGCCTAAATCCACGGCCTTTGGCGTCATGCTTACCTCTACTGAAGCAGTGGTTAGTGCAACACACAAATTTTGATGGATTATCGGTGTTGCAACAAGCCGTGTTAATTGCGCGAGTGCTGCAACAGCAACCTTGGCACCAAATCATCCACAAGCATGAGCTAACAGGTAAAAAAAGGGCCGAGCAACTACTCAAGCAAAGTGTTCAGCAACGACTGCAGCTTGAGCTTAGCTAGCCGTCCGATTCCTCCGCATCATCACTGAGCCTACTTTCGAGATTAGGATCAGCTTGCTCTGTAGCTTGAGACTCATCCGACAGCTCAATTTGGTGTTTTTCAGCCTCTTTCTGCTCCACTTCCTCTGGCGTGGTGGCGATGGCCAAATGAAATACAGCAAACCCAGGGTAAACAAACTGATTCAACGCTTTCCCTATCACGGTCGCTTCCACCTCTGAGCGTAACCTAAACGTGGCATTGGTCACAGGATCAGTTACTCGCCCCAATTCATCACCGGGCTTGATTTTCGCCCCTAATGGCACATCACTAACAAAAATACCGCTGTGATCGGAGCGTTGCCAAAAAGACTCCACATAAATAGGCTGCACACTGCCACCTCGATAGGGCTCTGGCACCATCTCCATGCTGCGCATTAACCGTTTGATCGCGGCAACACCGACAGCCACACTCTCTAAATCTAGGCTCATGGGCGCGCCAAGCTCCATCGTCACGGCTGGGATCCCCGCCGCCACAGCAGCACCGCGCAGTGTCCCTTTGCTCGCTTGGCTCTGTACGATTGTTATATTGCCAAAACCGCGACTGAATTCAGCCAAGGTAGGGTGGCGTAAGTCGGCCCTGATCTGCGGTAAGTTAGTGCGGTAGAAAGATCCCGTATGTAAATCGACCAAGGCATCGCAATGACTCACTATTTGGCTAAAGAATGAATGGGCAATCCGCGACGCAGCTGCGCCTTCTGTTGAACCGGGAAAGTAGCGGTTAAGGTCGCGACGATCTTTAAGGTAACGTGACGCGTTGTGAAAGCCATCTAAGTTGACAATGGGTACGCCAATCACCGCCCCTTTGAGCTTTTTCGTATCTAAGGTGTGTAACACTTGGCGAGTGATCTCAATACCATTAAGCTCATCGCCATGCACCGCTGCGGTCAAACACAAGGTCGGGCCGCTATGCTGCCCATTGGCAACCAACACCGGCGTTCCCAAATCAATACCGGTAAACGATTGCTCACTTGACCAAGACAGGGTGCGAAAACTCCCCGGCAGCACTGTTTTACCGAGCAAGTTGAGCTCACTTGGCTTCGCCTTGGTTTCACTTACTTGCCCGTGATCAGCCTCGGACGCCGGCTTTAACGTTTCGACAGCCGTTATCGCCTTGGGTTTAACGGTTGTTTTGGGAGGGTTGTCAACAATCTCGGTTGCCATTGCCGACAATGGCAGCAGCATAGCCAGACAAAGCTTTTTCATCATTCTGTTTTCCTATCATCCGGACACAAAAAAGGACTGCAATAACAGTCCTTGTTATAAAAAGTTCAACCTAGATTAAAGGCGTATTAGTCCATCAAATGCTCTAGCCCATAAACCAATTGCTCACGGGTCATCACTTGCTTACAAGCTAAACAGATGCCCGGCATAAACGACTCACGATGCTGTGAATTATGCTCAATCTTTAGGGTTTCACTTAAGCCACCAAAAAACACGGTTTGTTGCGCAACGACACCTGGCAGACGAACCGAATGTAATGGTACATCATGTAACTTAGCACCACGCGCGCCAGCGATTAACTCTTTATCCGAAGTCGGGGTTGCCGCTTTAGTGCGCGCTTGGGCAATCAACTCAACGGTGCGAACGCCCGTGCCCGATGGGCTTTCTTCTTTTTGTGGGCTATGGGCTTCAATCACTTCCACATCGGGTAGGTACTTAGCCGCTTCGGCAGCAAACTTCATCATCAATACCGCACCCACCGAAAAGTTAGGCGCAATCAAACCGCCTAATTTCTTGTCAATCGACAATTGTTGCAGTTCTTCAACTTGATGTTGCTGAAAACCGCTGGTGCCAATAACAGGGCGAGCGCCGGCATTTAAAATGGTTTGGGTATTATTGTAACCCGCTGATGCTGCGGTTAAATCAACCACAACCTCGGCTTGGGTTTCGGCAATTTTAGCCGCCAGATCATCACCCACATCCGCTTCACCCACTAGGGTTAGCTCAGGATCATTGGTGATGGCTTTAACTGCTTCACTGCCCATGCGTCCTTTTGCGCCATTAACTAATACTTTAACCACTTTGTTCTCCTCACATCCTTGGGTTGCATGGTTTCATGCATTATTGCCGTTTAGGGTAATTTCTCCCCCGCGGCTTGTCTATAACTAAAAAAGTTAGTTTTGCTAGGGTTTTCCCTGATAACTAGGGCCTGTTGACCTTTGGAGCTTGTTTTTGCAGCGATTTGTTGGGTATTTATACCAGGCAGTGACTTTGTGGCATAGTCACCTACGCGAAAAGGCGCTAACGCAGTAGAAATGACCAACAAACGCTGTCCTTTGGATTCGGCTAAAAGCGTTTTGCGCGTCGTTGAGCGGTCTTTACTTAGAATGCTAAGCTACACACCGCTCGCCTTGCTCAAAACGCTTTTATCTCGAACAAAAATTAACCACGAAAGGTCAACAGGCCCTAGAACCGGATCACGCCATCTTGATCGAATTCCTCGTCTTGGATCATAGCTTCGACTTGCTCTTCAATATCAAACCTTAGCAGTTCAAATAAGGCGAGGATGTCGGCCTGGTTTTGCACCTTGGGATCATGCTGCTGCAACCAAGCTAAACTGGCTTGACAAGGAATCAGCTGCCCAGCGTTTAGAGCCGGAAATTCAACCACTTGGTTTTCGCTATTCCACTCTTGCTGATCAGGAAATTGAATACTTTGATTCATCGGCTCACACCGCTAGGTTGCGGCGAAGTTCAGACATCACCTGCTTGCTGCCCGGTTTAATGCCACGCCAAACCGCGAAACTCTCCGCCGCTTGGCCAACGAGCATGCCTAAGCCGTCCAGCACTACCCGAGCCCCAGCCTGTTTCGCCCACGTCATAAATACGGTGTCGGCTGAGCCATACATCATGTCATAGACAGAGGTTTCAGGACGTACCAGCGTCTGACTAATCGGAGGCAAGTCACCGCTTAGGCTGGCCGAGGTAGAATTAATAATGACATCAAACTCGCCCTCTAAATCGGCAAATGAGATAGCAGAAACAGGGCCATGTTCACTGAACAAATCAGCCAACAATTGCGCCTTTGCATGAGTACGATTAGCTATCACCAAAGAGGTTGGCTGTTCGTCTAATAAAGGCCCACATACTCCGCGCGCCGCGCCGCCTGCACCTAACAGCAATATACGAGCGCCTTTAAGCTCAACGTGGTGATTTTTCAGATCTTGCACTAACCCTGCGCCATCTGTGTTATCACCGATAATTTGACCATCATCGGTCAGCTTTAAGGTATTCACCGCCCCCGCTAATTGAGCGCGAGGAGTCAGGCGATCCGCGGCTGCAAAGGCTTGCTCCTTAAACGGCACCGTTACATTGCACCCTTTCCCACCTTCTGCGAAGAAACGCGACAATTCCCCTTTAAAGTCATCCAGCGGCGCTTCAATGGCGCAGTAGCTCATATCTTCATGGGTTTGACGCGCAAACAGGGTGTGAATAAATGGGGACTTACTGTGGCCGATCGGATGACCAAAAACTGCGTACTTATCCATGTGATACCTTTATAATGTTGCGTAATTCATAGCACTCATTGCCAGCTTAACATTCACCATGAAGCCAACTGATTGCTAATTATTCCATTTACAGCAAATTGTTAACAATGAAATTAATAAAAAAACTGTTTTCCAAATCCGCAGCGAGCAAGCCTGTTGAGCCACTTACCCCTTATCAATTACTCGGTGGCGAGCTTGGCGTGCGGGCACTGGCCAATGACTTTTACGACATTATGGAGAGCGCACCAGAAGCCGCTGACTTATACGCCATTCATCCTAAGCCCCTTGATGCCATCAGAGAAAAGTTCTTTGAGTTTCTCTCGGGCTGGACCGGTGGGCCGCCGCTGTTTGAACAAAAGTATGGCCACCCTCGTCTGCGCGCCAGACACTTACCCTTTAAGGTGGACTGTAAAATGCGCGATCAATGGATGTTTTGTATGAACCAAGCCTTAGATCGCCAAGTCGGCAATGTTGAACTTCGCGAGCAAATGCGCGCATCACTGGATCAGCTCGCCAGTCATATGCGTAATCAGTAAATAACGCCGATTATAGCCAATGGCGAGGCACTAAATAATCGGCCAATTTAGCTTCTAAGCTACCTGCTTCGGGTTGAAATGCATATTCCCAACGCACCAGTGGTGGCATCGACATTAAGATAGATTCGGTTCGACCGCCGCTTTGTAACCCAAACAAGGTGCCGCGATCCCAAACTAAGTTGAACTCGACATAACGACCACGGCGATACAGTTGAAAATCTCGTTGCTGCTCGGTAAAGGGGGTGGCTTTACGACGTTCAATGATTGGCAGGTAAGCCTCGCAATAGCCATTACCAACGGCCTGCATAAAGGCGAAACAATCTTCAAATGGCCATTGATTTAAGTCATCAAAGAATAATCCGCCCACACCACGGGTTTCATTGCGGTGCTTCAAGAAGAAATACTCATCACACCAGTTTTTATACTCAGGATACACTTTCTCACCAAAGGGGTGACATAAATCATGGGCCACTTGGTGCCAGTGCTGACAATCTTCATCCACGGGGTAAAACGGCGTTAAATCAAAGCCACCGCCAAACCACCAAACTGGATCCTCGCCGTCTTTTTCGGCGATAAAGAAACGCACATTGGCATGGGAAGTTGGCACATGGGGGTTATGCGGGTGGATCACCAACGACACGCCCATGGCTTCAAAGCGACGACCGGCGAGTTCAGGTCGATGTGCGGTTGCAGACGCCGGCATTTTATCACCCGAGATATGAGAAAAGTTCACACCGCCTTGCTCGATCACCGTACCATTGCGCAGTACCCGAGTGCGACCACCGCCGCCTTCTTCACGCTGCCAATTGTCTTCGACAAACACACCGCTGCCATCAGCTTGCATTAACTTATTACAAATTTGATCTTGTAGTTGCAATAAATAGGCTTTCACTTGGGCTTTATCTGGCAACGCCATGTTCTTTATTCCTTATAGTGTTTCGAAATCAATGGAGGACTTTATCCAACCAAGCTCATCAAAGTGGCTCACTTTTATAGCCACACTTTTTTTGTGGGCAGACAAGGCGCAGCCCTGCAGCGGTTTTTTTCTCGGTCAATATGCCCCAACCGCAATCGGGACAAGCTTGAGGAACGGGCTTTTCATTAACGGCATACTTACACTTGGGATAACTATCACAGGCATAAAATAATTTGCCATAACGAGACTGACGCTCAACCAAGCTGCCCTTATGACAACTCGGACAAGGTATATTGGTGTTGTCCTTATGGGATAAAGACTCGATATGATGACAATCTGGAAAACCAGTACAACCGATAAACATGCCGTAACGGCCTTGTTTAATGGCGAGCTCACGATGACACTCGGGGCATTCACTGCCGCTAAGTATCTTAGTGATATCACCATGATGGTGAAGCGGGCGCATGTAGTCACAGCTTGGATAAGCACTGCAACCTAAAAAAGGGCCATGCTTACTATTTTTAATCTGTAAATCACTGCCACATTGCGGGCAAGCTTCTTTTTCCAATGCGTGCTCATGAGCTGAAAACAGAGCATGATCGATCTTAGACACAATCGCCTCACTAATGAATACCAACACGCAGATTCTAACAGACTCAAATTGACTCTGGCAGTTCAATTTTCAAAGCGAGGGGTATCAGGGTAATTTGGGGGGACGGGTAAGGGAAAGGATTACCTTTCCTCTACACCCGGAAGTGGATTAATGTACAGGACCGTCGTTAACATCGAATAACAAATCTTCCATCTGTTGGTAGGCATTTTCACTGCCTGGTACATTAAACAGCACCATCAGCACCACCCACTTGAGGTCTTCCAGATCAAATTCGTTGTTGTCTAACTCCATCACTCTGTCGATAACCATCTCTCTGGTTTCAGAGTTCAGCAGTTTTATCTGTTCCAAATATAATAAGAATCCTCGGCACTCGGTATCGAGGCGATTCATCTCTTCCTGAGTGTAAATACGAATCGAGTTTTGCACATCGCGACAAAGATATGGGTTCTCGTCATTGTTCTGCAAATCAGCTAATTTTTCTAGCCAATCCAATGCCTTGTATATCTCTTCTTGATGAAAACCCGCACGGGTTAATTCTTCTGTAAGTTCCTCCTGATCAACAAGTAATTCAGAATCGCTGTGTATATATGTTTCAAACAGGTACATGAGGATGTCGAACATAACTAATCCCTCCTCAGTCTGACGTATCCATCGGGCACTTGTGCAATCCAACCGTCGAGTTCAAGTTCCAGCAGTTGAGTTTGTACTAAATGCACAGGTTCTCCGCTACGTTCAACCACCAAATCAATTGAGGTGGCTTCAAATCCTACACTATCCAACAAAGTTGGAAATGGCAACGTATTTCCCGTGTTTTTCTCCTCTGTTAAAGCCAACTGTTGTGGCTGTGGGCTCATTATTAATTGTAGCTCATCCATTATATCGGCCGTTTCGGTAACCAGTTTAGCCCCTTGTTTAATGAGCCAATGACAACCACAAGCCTGCGCGTTATCAATCGAGCCTGGTAAGGCAAACACCTCCCTATTTTGCTCTAGCGCATACTTAGCGGTAATTAAGGAGCCGCTCTTAAGAGAGGCCTCAATCACTAAGGTCCCCAAGCTCAACCCTGAGATAATACGATTGCGGCGGGGAAAATGTTTAGCCAGAGGAGGAGAATTTGGCCAAAACTCAGAAATAATTAACCCCTTTTGCCTAATGTCCGCCGCTAAAGCCATGTTGCGCTTGGGGTAGACATTAGCCAACCCCGAGCCTAATACGGCAATCGTTCCCCCTCGGGCAAGCAGCGCCCCTTGGTGCGCGTTGGCATCAATCCCTAAGGCTAAACCACTCGTAATAACAAGGCCTTGCTGGCTTAACTGCCGCGCGAATAATTGTGCCTTTTCACGGCCGTAATGGGTGCTATGACGGCTACCGATGACCGCGATCTGTGGCTGCTGTAATAAGCCTAAATCACCTTGGGCAAATAAAACCAATGGTGGGCTTGCAATCTCTTTTAATTGGGCGGGATAGCGGGTATCGGTATAACAAAGCACAGAGGCGTCATGCTGGTTAACCCACTCTATATGGGCATTGAACCCTTGCCAGTCAGGGTGTTTGATTGCTTGAATTTGGGGCGGTTTTAGGGCTAATGCGTGAAGTTCACTGGTGGCGAGTTGAAACAGTTGGCTCAAGCCAAATCGGGCAACCAGTGCTAAGGCGCGTTGACAGCCAAGCCCTGGTATAGCTTGCAGCGCTAACCAGAGCTTTGCATCATCTTGACTAGAACTCGACCCCTTGAATGTCAAAGTGTCGACCCACTAAATCTTTGCCGCGAACAATAATGGCAATACTGGATTTTTCATAAGTCTTAAATACCATCATCATGCCAATCGTCTCTTCGGGCAAGGTCAGGCTCTTATCACCTGTTGAGAATACCTGCTCAAACTTATTGGCATCTTCTTCATAAACGATTTTCTCACCACGCTGTATCACCGTGGCCCCCGGCTGTTTAATACTAAAGATAGCACCTGGGGCGATTTGATCACGCTGGCCTAAGTTAATCACCACGATATCACCTCTGCCTAAAGCCGTTTTTTCTGTTAAGGCATCAACAATATAACCGCGCATTTCAACAGGGGTAGAAGTTGGGATAAAAAATGCGGGTAATACATCGTATTCTGGAATAGGCAAAATAATGTCACCCAGTTTGGCTTCAAGGGCACTTTGCGTCATCACTAAAGGTGTCACTTCTGCCGTCGCCTTCACCCCTTCGTCTTGGTTAACCTGAGCGGATCCGATGTAGGCCAATTTTGAGCCCAGTACTTCCTTTGTGGTTTTATCTGTGTAAGTCGGGCCAACACGGTACACGCCGTAATGCACATTTGGCTCAAACTGACCCTCGCCATAGAAGGTGTGCCCCTTGGTAATGCGCGTGCTGCGATTATTTTGTCCCATCACCCTTGGCGAGCCTTTAAGTAGGCTTTCGTCAATAATATGGTCTTTTGTCAAGAAAGGCTCAATGATATTAAGAGGGACCGTAGGCACCGCCGAACGCTTTTCTTCAATGCGCGGCTTAGGCGACATTTTTTTCAGACGCTTACGGCCTAACTGAGGCTGACCATCAACCCAAGTTAAATACAATTTATCGCCAGGATAGATAAGGTGCGGGTTTTTAACCTGTGGATTGGTTTGCCACAAACGCGGCCACAACCAAGGCGAATCAAGAAAATAAGCCGAAATATCCCAGAGGGTGTCGCCTTTTTTAACGATGTAACTATCTGGATGGCCTTCTTTTAATTTCAAAGTGTCCGCGGTCACGGAGAACGACAGCAACGCCCCAAATAAGACTGTCGCAACTTGTTTAAATTTCATAACTCTCCCTGTGTAGGCATTTAGTCTGTCAATTCACCGCAGAAGTGGCTAGAATTGAAACAATCCATATAATCACATTTATAGTTGTATCAAGATAATAACATGGCTTTGCTCGAAGTATTACATTTTCCAGACGAACGTCTAAGAACAGTTGCTAAACCTGTTGCACAGGTCACACCTCAAATAAAACAAATTGTTGAGGATATGTTTGACACTATGTATGAGGAAGAAGGCATCGGCCTTGCGGCAACACAAGTTAATATACATCAACGAATTGTAGTAATTGATGTATCAGAAGATCGGGATCAGCGCCTCGTTCTCATCAACCCTGAAATCATCGAAACATCAGGGGTTGAGACCATGGAAGAAGGTTGTCTGTCCGTGCCAGATACCCGTGCCGAAGTGCAACGTGCCGATAAAATCAAGGTTCGTTCACTTAACCTTGACGGTGAAACCGTCGAGTTCGAAGCGGATGAATTGCTGGCGGTATGTATTCAACACGAACTTGATCACCTTGATGGCAAACTCTTTATTGATTACCTGTCGCCACTCAAGCGCCAGCGTATCAAAACCAAGTTAGAAAAAGCCAAGCGCCGAGGTTAATCACTCGTTTCCTTGCCCAGCAAATTACCTAGTATTTTCCTTTGCTGGGCAGTTACCCTCTGCTCAACAACTATATGGAAGCATCTTGAAATCACTTAATATTGTATTTGCTGGCACCCCAGACTTCGCAGCTCGCCATTTAGCAGCGCTGATTGCAGCTGACTGCAACCTAGTAGGCGTCTACACCCAACCCGATCGCCCTGCAGGCCGCGGCAAAAAGCTTACTCCTAGTGCGGTAAAAAGCTTAGCCCTTGAACATCAAATCCCCGTTTTTCAGCCCGAGAATTTTAAATCCGAGCAAGCCAAAGCTGAGCTAGCCGCATTAAATGCTGATTTAATGATAGTGGTTGCCTACGGCTTACTCTTGCCGATCGAAGTATTGAACACTCCTCGCTTAGGCTGCATTAATGTTCATGGCTCACTATTACCACGCTGGCGTGGTGCAGCCCCCATCCAGCGCGCCATTTGGGCAGGCGATGCCACCACAGGTGTCACCATCATGCAAATGGATATCGGCTTAGACACGGGCGACATGCTCAGTAAAAGTGAGCTTCCTATATTAGCAACAGACACCAGTGCAACCTTATATGAAAAATTAGCGGAGCTTGGGCCTAGCGCATTACTGGAAACCGTTGACGCCCTTGCCAATGGCACTGCCGTTGCGATTAAACAAAATGATGATGAAGCCAACTACGCGAAAAAATTATCCAAGGAAGAAGCCTTAATTGACTGGCAACAAGGGGCAGCCTTTATTGAACGCTGTATTCGTGCCTTCAACCCTTGGCCTTGCTCCTTTTTTCAACATCAAGGTCAAAACATTAAAGTTTGGCAGGCGCAGGTGCTCGATACCCAGACTAACGCCCATCCAGGCACGATTTTAGCTGCCGATAAAAATGGCATTCAGGTGGCCACCGGTGATGGCGTATTAAATCTGCTGCAGATTCAAATTCCGGGGAAAAAAGCCATGGCAGTACAAGATGTACTTAATGCAAAACAAGATTGGTTTATCGCGGGGCAACAACTTGGCCAATAACAATGTGCGAGCCGCTGCGGCTCAAGTACTCAATGCAGTAGTCGAGCAAGGTGAATCACTCAGTACCGCCTTGCCGCGCGCACAGCAAAATGTTGCGCCTCGCGACAAGGGGCTGCTGCAAGAGCTTTGCTATGGCGTATTACGCTGGTTGCCGCGACTGGAGTATTTTTGCAATAGTTTAATGGACAAGCCGCTTACCAAGAAAAAGCGCCCGTTGCATTTTCTGGTTTTGGTGGGGATGTACCAGTTACTCTACACTCGGATCCCACCTCATGCCGCCGTTGCCGATACGGTTAATGGGGTAAAAGATCTCAAGGCGCCCGCCTTAAAAGGCCTGATTAACGCCGTGCTGCGCAATTTTCAGCGCCAACAACAAAGCTTATTGGCCGATGTCGACAACAACCTCACCCTGAAATACTGCTACCCAAGCTGGCTGGTTAAACGTCTACAAGCTCACTATCCACAACAATTCACCGCTATTCTCGAAGCGGGTAATGAGCGCGCACCGATGTGGCTAAGGGTTAATCGTCAACATCACAGCTTAGCCGAGTACCAGCAAAGGTTAATACAAGCTGAGCTAGCCTGCACAAGCAGCGACATCTCACCTCAAGCATTACGCCTTGAGCAACCAGTGGATGTCAACGTGTTACCCGATTTTGTCTCGGGCGCGTGCTCGGTACAAGATGCGGCCGCACAAATGGCGGCGAAATTATTAGATGCCCAGCCCAATGAGCACATCCTCGATGCCTGTGCGGCGCCTGGTGGCAAGACGGCTCATATCCTCGAAAATCAGCCACAACTAGCCAGTATGACGGCCATCGACTTTGATCAAAAGCGCTTAGCCCGTGTGCAAGAGAATTTAGATCGCATTGGTCTTAAGGCCAAATTGATCCATGGTGATGCCAGCGCACCAGATATTTGGTGGGATGGCCAACAATATGACCGTATTCTATTAGACGCCCCTTGCAGCGCCACCGGCGTGATCCGACGCCATCCAGACATAAAATGGTTACGCCGCGACAGCGACATAGCCGAGTTAGTGCAACTGCAACGCGCCATCCTCAAAGCAAATTGGTCGTTACTTAAATCTGGTGGCACGTTGCTATATGCCACTTGTTCCATTTTATCTGATGAAAATGAGCAGCAAATCAAAGACTTTTTAGCAGAAAACAAGGACGCTATACTGCAACCACTCCATCAAGATGACACCCCAGATAAACCTGGGTGGCAAATTCTACCGGGCCAGCAGGAAATGGATGGTTTTTACTACGCGAAAATAAGCAAGGCATAAGACCTGATTAAAGGGCCGTAATTAAGGGACACAAATGAAAATCATCATTCTGGGTGCAGGACAAGTTGGCGGGACGCTGGCAGAAAACCTTGTTGGCGAAAACAACGACATCACCATCGTTGACCAAAATGAAGATAACTTAAGAGAGCTGCAAGACAAATTTGACTTGCGAGTCGTGCAAGGTCATGCCGCTCATCCTCATGTGTTACGTGAGGCAGGTGCAGAAGATGCCGACATGCTCGTCGCGGTGACCAACAGCGATGAAACCAACATGGTGGCCTGTCAGGTTGCTTACTCTTTATTTAATACCCCAAATAAAGTTGCGCGGATCCGCTCTTCGGCGTTACTGCGTGAGAAAGAGCGCCTGTTCAATAATGAAAACGTGCCCATTGACCACCTGATCGCTCCTGAGCAGTTAGTGACCGACTACATTAAGCGATTAATTGACTACCCCGGCGCCCTTCAAGTGGTTGATTTTGCGGAGGGTAAAGTCGGTTTAGTGGCAGTAAAAGCCTACTACGGTGGCCCCTTAGTCGGTAACGCATTGGCCGCACTAAAAGAGCATATGCCTAACATTGAAACGCGCGTGGCCGCTATCTTTCGTCAAGGTAATGCCATTCGCCCGCAAGGCACCACTATCATCGAAGCGGATGATGAAGTCTTCTTCGTGGCTGCTAGCGCGCATATTCGTGCGGTAATGAGCGAGCTGCAAAAGCTAGAGCGCCCCTATTTGCGCATCATGATCGTCGGTGGCGGTAATATCGGTGCGGGTTTAGCCAAAGCACTAGAGAAAAACTACAGTGTTAAGTTGATTGAGCGTGATTACAAACGCGCCGAACGCTTATCTGAGCTGCTGGATAATACGATTGTTTTTTCGGGTGATGCCTCCGATCATGAGCTGCTAACCGAAGAGCACATCGACCAGACCGACGTATTTATCGCCGTGACCAACGATGATGAAGCGAACATCATGTCTGCCATGTTAGCGAAACAGCTCGGCGCCAAAAAGGTCATGGTATTGATCCAACGAGGCGCTTACGTTGACTTAGTGCAAGGTGGCCCTATCGATATTGCTATTTCACCGCAACAGGCAACGATTTCGGCCCTGCTGACCCATGTACGCAAGGCCGATCTGGCGAATGTTTACTCATTGCGACGCGGCGCCGCCGAAGCCATCGAGGCCATCGCCCATGGCGACAAAATCACCTCCAAAGTGGTTGGCCGCAAATTAAGTGAATTAAAATTACCACCGGGCACCACGATTGGCGCCATTGTTCGGGGCGATGAGGTGCTCATAGCCCACGACCATACCGTCATTGAACAAGATGATCACGTGGTGATGTTCTTAGTTAACAAACGCTTTATTCCGGAAGTCGAACGCTTATTTCAACCGAGTCCTTTCTTCCTATAACGCAGGGATTGATTCAATGTTAAACTACAAGCCCCTTTTGTTTATCACTGGGTTGATCCTCTCAAAGTTATCCTTATTTATGTACATACCTATGCTGCTGGCCTTATTGACTGGCGGTGTAGGCAGCAAAGAATTCTTTGTTTCGATTCTACTTAGCCATACCGTCGCCTTCTTGCTGCTGCATTTTGGCCGAGTCAAAACCTTTCGCCTCGGGGTGCGCGAAATGTTTTTGCTTACCACGGTCGTTTGGGTAGTGGGGAGTGCCTTCGCCGCCCTCCCCTTGATGCTTATCGAGCATATTAGTTACACCGACGCCTATTTTGAAACCATGTCCGGTATCACAACCACAGGCAGCACGGTGCTCAGCGGCCTCGACACCATGCCCCACAGCGTGCTGGTGTGGCGCTCTATTTTGCAATGGCTGGGCGGTATCGGCTTTATTGTAATGGGCGTGGCCATTTTGCCATTTTTAAACGTCGGTGGTATGCGCCTGTTCCAAACCGAATCTTCAGAATGGTCAGATAAAAGTACGCCTAAAACACAGCAACTGGCTGGGCAGATATTGCAGGTTTATGTGATCCTTACCTTGCTCTGTTATTTAGGCTATCTGCTGGCAGGTATGACGCAGTTTGAAGCCATCAATCATGCCATGACCACTTTATCCACTGGGGGGTATTCAACCTCAGATAGCTCCATGTCACACTTTAGCGCCGCGGCACATTGGAATGCCTGCTTGTTTATGTTCTTGGGTGGGCTCCCCTTTTTACTGATTATCCATGCCTTTAAAAGACGCAACTCAAAGCACATCTATCGCGACGCCCAAGTACTCGGTTTCGTGAAACTCGTCTTGCTAAGTAGCCTTATGATTAGCTTATATTTATGGCTGCGCGGTACTTTTGATCTGTTTGACGCCATACGTATTAGTTTATTTAATGTGATTTCAGTGGTCACCACCACGGGCTTTGGTCTGTCTGACTTTAGTGCATGGGGGCCCTTCACCACGATTCTATTTTTCTTTTTATTGTTTGCTGGCGCTTGCTCGGGCTCCACCTCAGGCGGGATCAAGGTATTTCGCTTTCAGATTGCAGCTACCCTGCTAAAAAAACAAACATTACAATTACTTCACCCGCGTGGCGTATTTCCCCAAAACTACAATAAGCGCCGAGTGAGCGACGCCATTATTCGCTCACTCGTTGCCTTTATTTTGGCTTATTTTGCCACCATATTGGTGACGGCAGCCTTACTCGCTGCTTTTGGCTCGGATGTGGTTGTTTCTCTCACCGCTGCCATTACCGCGGTGTCAAATGTAGGCCCAGGACTCGGTGAGCTCATTGGCCCTTCGGGTAACTTTGCCAGCTTACCCGATATGTCAAAGTGGGTATTAAGTGTAGCCATGTTAATGGGCCGGCTTGAAATATTAACCGTAACCGTACTGTTTTTCCCTGCGTTTTGGCGGAGTTAACTATGACTGAAAAATGGCATTTACCGGCCATCATAGGGCATCGAGGCGTAAAAGCCCACGCCCCCGAAAATACCTTAGCCGGTTTTAGTTTAGCTGCCGAAATGGAGCTGCAGTGGATTGAAATAGACACCACCTTATGTGGTTCGGGTGAATGTGTGGTGCTACACGATGATACCCTGGCACGCTGTAGCAATGGTCAGGGTCAGGTTATTCAGCACCGCTTAGCCGAACTCAACCAATTAGACGCAGGAAGTTGGTTCTCAGCTCAATTTCAAGGCGAGCCTATTCCCAGCCTACAGCATGCCTTGGCCCATATCGACAAACTCGGCTTAGGGTTAAACTTGGAGATCAAGACCTACCAACATAGCCCCAATGTCATGGCGCAAGCCGTCTATCAAGAATTACAACGCGCCAACTTTAGCCGTCCATTATTAGTCAGTAGCTTTTGCCACCAAACCCTTGCCGCACTGCATCAGTTAGATCCCACACTCGCCATAGGCGTCTTGTTTGAAGCGCTACCTAGGGATTGGCTGACCATAGCCCAATCCCTCAATGCCATTAGCATTCATTGCGATGCCGATTTACTCAGTCAAGAGCAAGCGCAGCAAATTAGCACAGCAGGCTACCCCTTGCTTTGTTATACGGTTAATCACCTTGAGCAAGCCAAGAAACTCTGGTCTTGGGGGGTAAACAGTGTATTTAGCGACGATCCTTTAGCCTTGCAAGTGGAACTGAAGTAAGCTCACCACGTGATCCTGCTAGAAATAGTTGGCACGAATAAAGCATCTTAATGCGGTATGTGTTATAAACAGCTTGCTCTCTCAGATTTTTGCAGTGCGCAAAGCGCAAGATTAAAGAATAAATTATGAAACAAATAATGATCGTCGCCGCTTGTGTTGCTTTGTTTAACCCCGCTAGCCTACTGTATGCACAGTGTTATTTGGTGTCGGCGTTGCTTAATGGCAGCCAATCTCCCTTAGAAATCGTGCGCCAACAACCCACAAGCATTTCCTTGCAGGCAAATGTACACCCAAGCGAAGTGCATACTAAGTTGCAAACCCCGTTGCAAACTGAACGACAAACCGAATTGCGAAATGCCAATGTGGCCGGCCATGGCGACTTAACCACCCTATCGTTAGAGATTAAGTAGCCGCTTTTCAGCTACCTCGTCTTCTAACTCAGCCTCTTCTAATAAACGGTTAGGCAGGGTTTTATTAACTTCTGCTCCCAGACTTCTAAGTTGCTCAGCTTGCTGAACAACATTACCACGACCTTGTGAAAAACGCTTAATTGAGCGCTGGTAACTCGACTGCGCCTTATCTATCGATGCTCCCACCTCTAACAGATCTTCACTAAATAAGCGTAACTTTTCATATAAGTTGCCGGCCTTTTTCGCAATCAGCTGAGCATTTTCCTCTTGCCTTTGATAGCGCCATAGATTTTCTATGGTGCGCAGCGCTATCATCAGATTAGAAGGGCTAGCCAGCAAAATATTATGCTCCAACGCAAGCTTAACTAAACTAGGGTCTTCCTGCACCGCCAATAAAAATGCAGGCTCAACGGCAATAAATAACAATACATAATCTAAGCTGCGCACCCCTTCTAGTTTGTGATAATCCTTTTGCCCTAGGCCTTTAATATGATTTCGCACCGATAACACATGCTCGGTCAAAGCTTGTTTCTTAACGCTTTCGGATCCCGCATTAAAAAACCGCTCATAAGCCGTAAGGGATACCTTAGAATCAACAATGATGTCTTTGCCTTTAGGTAAGTGAACAATGACATCAGGCTGATAACGCCGCCCCTGTTCATTTTTCAGACTTTGCTGGATATCATACTCATGACCCAAACGCAGCCCTGAGTCTTCTAATATTCGCTGTAATATCACTTCCCCCCAATTGCCTTGCTGCTTGTTATCGCCCTTGAGCGCCTGGGTGAGGTTAGCCGCCTCTTCCACCATTCTTTGATTTAAGGTCGCTAATTTCTCCACTTCGACTTTTAAGCTATAACGTTCTTTGGCTTCATTGTTGTAGACGTCGGCCACCTGGCTTTTAAAACCAGCAAGCTGCTGCTGCAATGGATTAAGTAATAGCTCTAAGCTGTCACGATTGAGTGATTTAAACTTGGCGGTTTCTTGTTCATAGATCCGCTGTGACAAACGTTCAAACTGCTCAACGAGCTTTTGTTCTGATGCTGCCTGTTGCGCCAACCGCTCTTCACCCCGTTGACGTTCATGATGCAGTTGCACTTGTACCTCGCGATAACGGCTAGTCAGCTTAGTGATATGCTCTTGCTGCATATCCAACTTTGCCTGCTGGTGTTGCAATTGCTCTTGCAGCGTCAACTTATCTTGCTGCATATCACTTAATCGCTGTGACAATAGGGCGTTTTCAGTCACTAATGCTAACCCCTGTCGCTGTTTGCGCATGACCAGAGCAAATAATGCCATTAAGCCCACACTCACAAGGAGTAATAATAAGTGCATACTATTGAGCTCAAAAGGCATTAACGCTGCCCTCGCCGTAACAAGCGTTGTACTTTAGGGTTAAGCCACCACCAAATCATAATAAGCACGAAATACAACGCAAAAATTGTCACCTTATGCTGGTTAACCCCTTCATCTAATTCACTAAAGCTAACCGACATAACATTTGAGTACCCCCAAACTAACAAAGGAAATGCAGCTAAAATCAACAGTTTCCACAACACCCCAAAAACAGGTAATCGATACTCAAGATCCATAAAGCCCCCACCAAGATAAGCCTGATTTAGCCATAGCCACTCCTATCATGTAGCAGTATATCCCCGTTGCCGCGATTGCAAAGCCAAGTACCCCCTGATTAGTGCGACTGAACTTCAGGCTAACACTCCCCAAAGCGATGTATATCAGTAATGCCGTTAACTTGACCATAAGCCAATCTAACTGCCATGGCCAAATCGATAACGCGTAACAAAGCCAAGCGCCAATCAAGACAATTCCCGTGTCATTGCAATGGGGCAAGATTTTGAGCCATTTTACCCGACACCAAGGGTGCTGCATCAGGCGCAGCACGACCCGCCACCAAAATAACATCAGGCTTAACGCCACCAATAGTTGATGACTTTGTTTTATAAAGAGGTAATCCATAGGGGTAAAGAGTACACCTATCGCAGACCGCACCCAACTACTGACACAAAAAAATGATACCCTGTCTGCGTGGTTATGCTTAATTTCAGCCAGCGTTTACTACGACGCCTTGGTTTATTGATAAATATAATGTTAGCGATCAGTCCCTCTGGTTCTCGCCAAGGCTAGCAACCAACGCAGGCTGCAACAGAGTAAAATATTCTCATTGCTGCACTGTATTTAACTCGCCACTCAGGTAGAATGCTCTCGTCATTTTATAGTTATTTTTCAAGGAAGAAGTCAATGTTCAAGGTCTTGATCGTGTACCCTCTGGTGGCATTTATTTTACTCTGGATATGCAGTGACACTAAGATCAACGCATCTCTGTACAAATTTGAAGATAACTATGTTGAAATTCACTTCCCACGTGCCGAGTGGTCTGATGAATACATATTTGAATGGGTTTGGAATGCCCAAGAAATCCATCAAGACGTCAAAGAGCTAAATCAGTAAGCTTGGTTCGCGACCAAGAAAACAAAAAGCTTGGCGCACAGCCAAGCAAAACAACAAGCTTAGTTCGAAATCAAGATAGAAAAACAATACCTTGGCGCACAACCCAAACACTTGGTTTTTCCCATCCTCCCTCCCCATATCAAGGCGACAAAAGCTTAGGTTAAGCCTTGTATTGCTCAATATAAAAACTATATCCACCTGATAATGTTGCTTATTTGTTAACATAATAAACAGTAAGCTTGCGCCAATCCATTTATCTGCTATTGCTACCAGTTATCGGAACAGACAGTCTTTCTGTCGCATAGGCGTAGGCAGCGTGAAGAAATGCTTTATAGTAACCTCAGTTTTATGAAAACTGTCTAAAGCAATTTGTGTGCCTACACACTCTGATATCGAAGCTCCCTGCATGCGTTGAGTGATATTCTAGGCTAATGCCATCACTAGTTAAGGCCCATACTAGTGGTGGCTTTTTTTTAAACAGCTTCATAACAACCATTAAAACTATAAAGTAGCCAAAGAGCAGCCAATTTCAGGGCAAACTATGTCACAGCTTTCACCATCAGAATTAAGCTTAAAGCTTTTTTTACAAAGAACTGGCCTAATGATATTGGTGTTTTCGCTGATCGGCCTTTCCGGCTCTTGGCTCGATCTTATTTCAACCCCAATCTGGGCAAGTATCTTAATTTCCAATGGCATCGGCCTTGTACTCTTTGTGCCTTTATCCCTTATCCACCTTCAGTATCCTCACCTACTTACACAAAGAAAAGGGTTACTCCCTTGGCTGCTTGCTTTTCCGCTAGGCATGTTGGTCGGCTTTTGGTTACATTATCTGGCGCAAAACGACAGCTTGAACTTGGCTGCGTTCGCGAGCATCAAGGCCTTCATTGCTGCCACCCTATTTAGTTTTGTGATTGCTTGGTATTTTTACTCGAGGGAATCCTCATTCAAAATTAAGGAGCAACTCAAGCAAGCTCAGTTAGATAAATCTCAACAAGAAAAAGAACTGATATTGAGCCAGTTGCAACTGCTACAAAGCCAAGTAGAGCCGCATTTTCTGTTTAATACCTTGGCAAATTTACAAGCCGTTATCCCATCGGATCCTGATCGCGCCTTAGAACTACTTAATTTGCTTACCCGGTTACTCAGACAAAGCCTAAATGGCTCGAGACAAAAGCTCGTCAGCCTAAAAGATGAAATAAACTTTATTAGTGCTTACTTATCAATTCATAAAATACGACTTGGTGAACGACTCACCTTTCATATTAAGATAGATCCTGAATTAGATATGGAGCTACAACTGCCCCCATTATTACTGCAACCTTGGATTGAAAATGCCATCATTTTTGGCATTGAGCCCGCTCTTGAAGGCGGAACAATCCAGATTGAAATCAAAGGTGTTTGTGAGAATTCACAGCTACACAAGCTCAATGTAGTCATCACAGATGATGGTGCAGCAGGGCGATGCGAACGCCTGTCGGGTTTAAGTATCCACAATACCAAACAGCGCCTACAAAGCTTATTTGATGGCCACAGTGCATTGCGTTTTCAAGAGCCAACTCAAGGTGGGTTTAAATTAGAAATGGAAATACCTTATGCAACATGAGATCACCGCATTAATCGTTGACGATGAACCACTACTACGTATTTATCTAGACAAATTACTCAGCGACAATTGGCCCGAGCTCAATATTGTTGGCACCGCTGGTGATGGCAACAAAGCACTGGAGCTCACTGCTGAACTAAAACCCGATATCATGTTCCTTGACATTCGTATGCCAGGGATTGATGGCATTGAAGTGGCCCGCAGGCTCGCGAATCAACCCGATGCTCCGTTAATCGTTTTCACGACGGCTTATGACCAGTATGCAGTCGAAGCCTTTGAGCACGAAGCCGTTGATTACCTATTAAAACCGATTGCCGAGGAACGTTTGTTGCGCGCCATTGACAAGGTAAAACTGCGTTTGGAAGCCAAGGCGGACGATCCTGAACCAGAGCAGCAAAGTTTAACTAAGCTGATTGAAAAGCTCAGCCATCCAAAAAATGACTACCTGGAGTGGCTAAAGGCAAGCCGAAAAGACAATATACATATTATCCCCATTACGGACGTTTTATGTTTTCATGCTGAGGATAAATACACCACCGCCATCACCCATGAGGGGGAATTTGTTATCCGTACCCCCATCAAAGATCTCGTTCAGCAATTAGATCCGCAAAGCTTTTGGCAAGTACACCGCTCAAGCATCGTCAACGTGTCCGCCATTAAACATGTCAATAAAGACATCACGGGCAAAATGGTGGTACACCTGAATAATGTAAAGCGCCCTGTCGCGGTGAGCCGCAGCTTCCAAACCTTATTTAAGCAAATGTAAAACAAAATGCAGTTAGCGAACGCTACGCATTAAAGGCTGTAGCGACTCGTGATTGCTAAAGTGTTGGCAAAAGAAGTCTAAAAAGCTGGTGATTTTATTTGCCAGCTGACGGCGACTGGAATACACCCCATATACCTTAATGGGCTCTAGAGGGTAGTCTGCCAACACACGCCTTAACTCACCGGAATGCAATTCTTCCTGACACACGGATTCCGTTAACATAGCAATCCCCACACCCGCTTTCGTCATCTGCTTGAGTACCGTATTGCTATTTACCCTTACCTTACGCTCAAATTGCACCATGGCCTTCTCTGCACCTAACCCAATCGGCCAAATGGCCGATGAACGGGGTGTGCCCAGTAACAATCCTTGGTGACTAGCCAAATCTTGCGGTGTTGCCGGCGAACCGTGGGCATTGAGGTATTTAGCACTGGCGACTAACACGGGCTGACGCTCAACTAATAAGCGGGCAATCAAATCAGAAGCATCAAGTGGGCCATATTTGATAGCGATATCATAACCTTCACCAATCAAGCTCACTTCGGCATCGGTAAACTGAATATCGAGGTCAACCTTGGGGTATTTGCGTAAAAAACCACTGCATAAAGTGGCAATGGCATCTTGATGGAAAGAAACAGGCAACGCGATACGCAATAAACCGGAAATATCTTGATGGGTGTTTTCTATGGTCGCCAGCGCTTCTTCCATTTCCTGCACGATATTGGCACAGTGCTGATAATAGAGCGCCCCCACATGGGTTAAGCTTAGACCACGGGTATTTCGTTGCAATAATCGCACACCTAAATGGTCTTCGAGTTGAGAAATTTTTCGGCTAATGGTGGATTTTGGCAAGCCTGTTAAACGGGAAGCTTGAGAGTAGCCTTTTGCTTCAACCACCTTGGCGAAAATCGCCATACCATTCAGATCTGTCACATTTTTTCCTGCTGTTCCATATTTGGAACGTGCTGTTTACCTGCAAAGCATAGTATCACAATTCAGTTTGTTGTAGATTATGCCACCTATATACGTGTATGAAATAATAAGGATAGTGTATGGCTGGTAAACCAACATCCTCGTTTCTGGAAATGAGCAAGGGCGCAGACCCTCTATTTGTCCAGGCCGAACATCTCGCGAAAGATTTTTCTCTGTTTCCTGACAACAGTCTGCCTTCTGTCGTAGCCCAATTAGATGGCTTGATCGCCGATGACAAAATTCAATCTAATTTAAAAGCCATCAAAAAACTGGATGTTGATGCCTATATCGCACGTACTGTGCAGCCAGCTGAAGACAACAAACGTCCAAGTGCGAAAGATGTCATCGCAGGATTTAACGGCAAAGTAATCAGTGAAACGAGCCAAGGCCCGTTTTACTGTGCCGAAATGGACCTCGATTTTGGTGGTTATACCCGTCGTGTGGGCATCATAGCGCAAGAGCGCAGCACCAATAACGGTGCTTGGATGCCAGAGCATCACAAGGCCGCCAGTAAAGCCATTCGTAAATACTCAGAGATGGCGCTGCCGATTGTTTACCTCATCGACACACCGGGAGCCGACGCGGGCGAAGTGGCTAACGCAGGCAACCAGGCTCATAGCATTTCACAAATGATCGCAGAGAGCGCCAATGTTGACGTGCCGACTGTCGGTATCATTATCGGTGTTGGTTACTCTGGTGGTGCTATTCCTCTTGCCACCGCTAACATTTTGTTATCGGTACGCGACGGTATCTTCAACACCATCCAACCAAAGGGCTTACAAAGCATTGCCCGCAAGTACAACTTGTCTTGGCAAGAATGTGCCAAGTTCGTGGGTGTGTCACCTGAAGAGCTATACACCAATGGCTGTATTGATGGCATCATCGACTTTTCACCGGTTGACCAAGATGAACGCCAGCGCAATCTGCAAAAAGCCATCGTGTCTTCGATTAACTCGATTGAAAGCGCGTCTATCGAATTTGTTCGCAAATACCCTGATATTCTTGAACACTACCACCGCAGTTTAAGCCGCTATTTAGCGCCTTCTAAACACCTGCAAGCGGTAGAGGATGCATCGTCATTCCACCTAGCGAAAAACCCAACCGTGCATAACAATGCATTCGGTTTGGCCTATCGCTATATGCGCTACTTAACCTTGCGCTCGCGCATTCACTCTATTCCTGAAGACCAGTACGGCCGCCTGTCTAAACTTGAAGTGCCAGAAGGTGACCTCAAAGCACGTATTAAAGAAGATCAACGCCGTGTATTTGAGTCTTGGTTAGAAGCGCCTGACAACATTAAATACGACGATCAACTGGCGAAAGATTGGAAAAACTTTATTGCCAAGCGTGATGAAGTCGGCACCGAGCGTAACGTGCTAACCAAGTTGATCTTAGGTGAGCCTAAAGAAAACTTCGAAAAGGCCAAACAAGCTTTACTATTTAACTTGAGCTTGTCCCTTTACAACCGCTGGAAATCAAGCGCAACCAATAACTTCCGTGCTTTGATTCGTTACCTACAAGATGAAAAAACCAACCCGGTAACCAAAGGTTGGCCAGATCTTAACGAGCTAACTGTGGTGGATGTTATCGTTCACAAAGAACTGCGCGAAGACTTTATACAAGAATGTCGTAACATTCTAATTTTCAACCAGTTATACGATAACACCATAGGTAACCTAGCCAGCATCGCTAAAGAAGCAATGGACAAGCAGGCCCTATCTCGTACGTCGGTGTCTAAACTGATGAACGAATCGCTGGAAGCCGCACTTGAGAAAGTCGGCAAAGGTGATCCGGTAGAACAAAAAGCCGCCTTTAACCATTGGCTTAAATTCTTCCTCGCTCAATCACACCGTGGCGACTTACTGTCTAAAGTAGAGCAATGGAAGAGTATTGGTTTCCCTCAGCTAAACGACAGCTTATTCGTTATCTTAACTTACTTCTTTGAGCGCTTGTTGCCAGAATACTACGAAACAGAGCAAGACAAAGAAAGTTACAAAGGCGCCATTAACCCTATGCGTATCGGTCGTCGCAAAGACTTCTGGAACCGTTTAACCATGGGCTACCAAGACTTGTTAATTCAAGGCTTACTGCGCGATGAAAAACGCAAAGGTAACAAAAACTACGAAGACATCGTTGCCAAATTCTTTGCCAACTTCAAAGAAATCAATGGCAACATGATCACAGCCAACTTGCTTGATTTCCCAGGTTTTCGTTTATCGGTAGAAGACGCCCTCGATAAAGGCATCAAGCCTTGTGGTCTTGTCACAGGTTTTGCTGATTTCCAACTCAGCGAAGGCAAAAACCAACGCGTCGGTATCGCAGTATCAAACACCGCATTCCAAGCCGGTGCCTTCGATATGGCCAGTGCCGAGAAATTCTGTGCCCTATTAGTTGAATGTGCGAAGCAACACTTGCCTGTTATCGCCTTTATCAGCTCGGGTGGTATGCAAACAAAAGAAGGTGCATCAGCGCTATTCTCAATGGCAGTGGTGAACGACCGTATCACCCGTTTTGTACGTGATAACGAACTGCCTATAGTGATGTTTGGATACGGTGACTGTACCGGTGGTGCACAAGCCAGTTTTGTAACCCACCCACTTGCACAAACTTACTACCTATCGGGCACTAACATGCCGTTTGCAGGGCAAATGGTGGTACCGGCCTACTTGCCATCTACCTCAACCCTGTCTAACTATTTATCGGTGACACCGGGCTCAATGGCGGGTCTAGTGAAGAACCCATTCTCCGACGATCTCGATCAGAAACTTCGTGATATTGACGTGGCCATGCCAATGCCGACCAATACCATTGAAGAAGTGATCAATCGTGCCTTATCGGGTTTTGTCCCTCAGCCAGACGCCGAGCTAAATGAAGCGAAACAGGTTAACCCTGTGGAGCTAATGAAGCCCGTTAAACGCACCTTGATCCATGCTCGCGGCTGTACTGCTGTTAAACTGATCCGCAAGGCGCAAGAAAACAACATCGACGTGGTATTGGTCGCATCGGATCCTGATATGACCTCAGTGCCGGCAGATATGCTACGACCAAATGATCGCCTAGTCTGTCTGGGTGGTAACACCTCGGACGAAAGTTACCTCAACGGTTACTCGGTATTGCGTGTTGCTGAACACGAGCAAGTTGACTCACTGCACCCAGGTATCGGCTTCCTATCGGAAAGCCCACAATTTGCCAGCATGTGTGTTAACCACGGCATTAACTTTATCGGTCCAAGCACCCAAAGTATGTCGACCATGGGTAACAAGTCTAACGCCATCAAGACGGCACAAGACAACAAGGTACCTGTGGTACCCGGTTCGCACGGTATTCTTAGCAGCGCCGAACAGGCCGAAGATATTGCCGAGAAGATTGGCTACCCAGTATTGCTAAAAGCCGTTAACGGTGGCGGCGGTAAAGGTATCCAAGTGGTTGAAAAAGCTGAAGACATGTACGAGCTTTACCAGCAAATCAGTGCTGAAGCCCGTGCCGCCTTTGGTAATGGCGACCTCTACCTAGAGAAATACGTCACTTCATTACGTCATATCGAAGTGCAACTACTGCGTGACAAATTTGGCAATACCCGTGTACTGGGCCTACGTGACTGTTCGGTGCAACGTAACAACCAGAAAGTGGTTGAAGAATCAGCATCAACCATGCTGCCAAAAGATCTGGAAGAGCGCGTTTACAAGTACACCGCCGCGATTGCCGATGCCGTGAATTACTTTGGTGCGGGCACGGTTGAATTTATTTACGACCTAGACGCCAACGACGTTTACTTCATGGAAATGAACACGCGTCTGCAAGTAGAGCACCCTGTCACTGAAGCAACGTCGGGTGTGGATATCGTTTCAGCCCAATACAACATTGCCTCGGGTGAAAGCATTGAAAGCATGCAGCCAGTACAAGACGGTTATGCCATTGAAGTGCGCGTCACTGCCGAAAAAGCCGCCATGGACTCAAACGGCGTGATGCAATTAGTGCCCAACCCAGGTTTAGTGACCGAATGTGTACTACCTGAGCGTGATGACGTGGAAATCATGGCCATGATCGCCGAAGGCAAAGAAGTATCGCCTTACTACGACAGCTTGATTGCTCAAATCATCATCAAGGGTAAAGATCGTGAAGACACGGTTGAGAAACTGTACGACTACCTCGATTCGGTTGTTATCAAAGGTATCGCGACTAACATTCCATTGTTGAAGCGCATCCTTAAAGATGAAACCTTCCGTGCTGGCGTCTACGACACCAACTACTTACCTAAGTTGATGGCCGAGCTAGACCAAGACGCGTTGATCGCAGAAATGGAAGCCGCGGCTACGGTTGCAGGTGCTTCAAATGCCGATTCAATCAAGGTGGAAGGCTCTGACGAGCTTAAGGTCATTGCACAAAGTGCCGGTATCTTCTACACCGCCTCATCACCAAGTGAGCCAGACTTTGTAAAAGAAGGCGACATCGTCACCCTCAACCAAACCTTAGGCTTGATGGAAGCGATGAAGATGTTCTCTAAGGTCAATCTTGCTGGGTTTAACCGCAAAGGCGCGATTATCTACCCAGAAGATCAGAAGTACCGCATTGAGCGCATCATGAACACCAGCGGTCAGCAGGTTTCTAGTGGCGATCTGCTCTTCATTGTTAAGCCAATGAAGTAATTAGCCCCTAAAGCACAAAAGCCCAGCCAACTCAGCTGGGCTTTTTTATTAGCTGTTAACGAGTAAACACCCGAACGCGACCATCTAAATCAGCAACCCAAAGCTGCCCCTTATGAACCGCTGGCGTGGCAAAAACACCACCATTAACATAACCGGCTATTTTTTCGGGTTGATATTGCCAAGTCAGCTCTCCCGAAGCGGCATTGACCCCATAAAAACCACGTACCACTTTAGTCCAATAGCCATCTGCCCCCATTGCCCCTATGTACACTATATCCCCGTCAAGTAAGGGAGCCCCCCAAGACCACCCCTGGGTGTTAAATTGCCACACTGGCTCCCCCGTGTTGCCATTGAACTTGAGTAATTTTTTGCCATCCGATGTGCCAATATAAAAATACTGCGCATCCGGTGTGGCTACCGCACTCGACTCAACCCATGAGCCATCACGAAAAAGGTACTGCCACTCCACTTCGCCCGTGGCACTGTTTAACGCATATAAACGTGCATTTCTCGAGCCTATCACTACATACTTACCAACTACCTTGGGGTCTGAGTTAATCAAACGATGGCTAGCGTGAAACCATAATTGTTCACCACTTCGCTTATCTAGCGCATAGGTATTACCATCCCAAGAGCTGATAAAGACCTTGTTGTCTAAAAACGAAGCCGTAGCACGAATTTTGCCAGCAGTTTTAAACCGCCAGCGCAGTTTTCCACTTTTGGCATCAATGGCATAGAAATATTGATCAGCACTGCCCACATAAATCACACCATCATTGAAAACGGGTGACGATTTCCGGTAGTCATAAAACCAAGGCGGCTCATTAGCTGGTAATTGACGTAGGCGGTGACCATCATCAAGGTCAAAACGCCAGAGCTTCTTACCATCTTGTTTGTTGAGAGCATAAACGTAACCATCATCACTGCTAAAATAAACCACCCCTCCCTCAACGAGCGGCGTTGAACGTACCTTATCGCCGGTTTCAAACTGCCAAACTAATCGATGACTATTGGCGTCAAGCGCATAAAGGTTACCGTCATCACTGCCAAAATAGACCATCTCGTCTGCTATGGTAATGTTAGACCAGATTGGCCCTTGGGTTTTAAATTGGGCAATCAACTCACCTGACGCTGCGGCTGCCTCCAATGAGGCACACCAGAGTAGCGCCATCAAAGCCCCCATGAATCGTTTTCTCAAATAGTAAGAATCTTGATAGCAGGACATCGCTTCGCTCCTTTAATTGTTATCGCTCTGAAAAAAATAGCGACTCACAACTAAATTGTCCTGAAATGCTATCTAAAGAGTTCTAAAGGCTAAAGCGAGCAGGTTAGATGGCTTGCCACCGTTGTTAATTTCGTCAAAATTTTCCAACTGCTCTAGGAGGAAGGCAAATTCAGTCCTAATTCTGCTAACAAAGCATTAAAGCGTGGTAGACCATGCAACGGCTGATATTTAGGATCAACCGCTAACCATAAAAGTTCCACTCGATGTTGCGAGAAAGCTTGTTCAAGGCAAGTTAATGCCGCCTCATAATCTCCACTCCCAATGGCATAGCGCGCCCTCGACATCGGTGGATCATATTGGCCAATGTCTAGTTGCAGATCGTCATCAAAGGCTAACCAAGCGTAAACCTGACTCAACCCTCCTTGCTGAAAACGATGCGTTACTTCAGCAACAGCCGATGATGAATACCCTGCTCGCCGCATCAATATTGCCAATTCTTTAAATGCCTGCTCCTGATCGCCTGTTAATTCTGCAATAGCTTGGCGGGAAACATGATAGTAAAAACTGTCTTGACCTATCTGCTCCAGCTTGTCTAATTCCCGCAGCGCTAAATCATATTGACGGCTCATAGAATAAATCCATGCCGAGCTCTCCTTGGAATAGCCTTGGGGATAGAGCTGGATAAAGGCATCTAATTGTTGATGTGCCCCGTTAAAATCCCCCATAGCTAACAAGAATTGGCTATAAAAATAGTGAGAAGCAACCAAAGGCAAAGCTAATTCAAAATGCTGCTTGGCTTTCGCAAAATCACCTAGCACCAAAAAATAAAGATTAGCCAAACGCTGATGCGCCAATCTATCTTCAGGGGCGAATTTCAATGCTTTTTGTAACAACTCCTCAACCTCGAATTTTTGCTGCTCAAGTAACGGATCACTAGCAAAAATGTTGCGCATTTTAAGCCCAGCTAATTCGCTGTAAGCGGGGCCATATTCGGGCTCGAGCTGGATCAACTTATTAAGTAGGATTTCGGCATGCTCAACTTGCGCAGGGGATTGGCTTAATAGGTACTTAGCCTGCTGCAGTTGCTCGATTGCTGTCCTGCTCAAAACAACAGGGCTAGTGGAAGTATCTCGAAAATGAGTGACAAGCCAAGTGGCTAATAAACTCACGCCCACAATCAGGCCACCAGCCAGCCAACGTTTAGCCATAACGCTCGCCTTTTTCGATTTATTTTCAACACATCTCGTCGTTAGCGAGTGCGTTTGGGTCACATCAGCTATCAAGCGATAGCCTTTACCCGCTATGGTTTTTATATATCGAGGTGAACGAGCGCTATCCGAAAATGCCTTACGTAAACCATTTATAGCAACATAAATAACGTCTTCATTGACGACTCGATCAGGCCAAACCTGCTGTAAAATCTGCTCTTTGGTCACCAACTGATCGGCGTATTGCACCAATAACATAAGCAATTCACATTGCTTCTGGTCAAGTTGAACGACTTCTTCACCCCTTACTAACTGATTGCGAGCTTCAAATAGCCGCCAATCCCCGATCTCAATCTTTAATCCCACAGCCTTGCCTTATCTTTATGCCATGGTTTTAGTCTGCCACATTTACCAAGCACAAATATTGTGATAGGGCAGCAATAACAGCCATTAAATCCAAAAGAGAGTTAAATCCAAATTAGCGTCAGTCGCTCACTCGCACCTGAAAATGATCAATATGGCGAAAACAATTCCCTGACATCCACCTGAGCATCCAGTTTCGCTGCCAACAAATACAAGCCAGCCAGTTTACGATGAATGAACAAGGCGTCGACAGGCGGCGTGTGCCATTGTGATTTATCACGATTAATGGCGCTACCCGCGGCTTTGATACGCTGTGCCAATTGGCTCTGACCAAAGTGATAAGGGCCTTGGTGACGCAAGGGCTCACAAGCTAAGGCAAACAGACCCAGCACCGCGGCGAGATAATCAGGGTCGATATCTTGCTTGAAAAAACCGATTTGCTTAGCCGCATCGAACATGGCGTCCTGATCTTGTTTGGCACCGGCGCTGATCAAAGCTAAATAGCCTTGGCTGATCTGGGGGGGAATAACGCGCGTTGCCCCAAAATCCAACAAACCAATCTTGCCTGTGTCAGCTTGATACACATAATTGGCAAAGTTTGGATCCGTCTGCATTAGTCGAAATTCAAACAACTCTTGGAAAAACAGCCCAATCAAACGACTGGCTATCTTGTCTCGTTGCAATTGAGTTAACTCACCGCATTCATCAATCGCCACCCCTTCAACAAATGACATCACTAACAGATTATCGTTACTCAAGCTCTGATTGACTTGTGGCAAAACAAAGTGGTGCTGCGTTAAATGCTCAGCATAAGCGGCGATGTATTCAGCCTCTTGGCGATAGCTGGCCTCCACCAACAATTGCTGCTTCGCTTCTGCAAATAACGGGGCTAGATTTAAGTGTGATGGTAATAGTCCAGACAGTTTTAACAACGTCGCGACATTGTCCACATCACTGCTGATTGACGCTTTAACTCCCGGATATTGCACCTTGACCGCTAACTTTTTCACTTGCTCATCATAAGCAAGATGTACTTGACCTATTGATGCACTGGCAAACGGCCGCAATTCGAAATGACTAAACTTGTCCAACCATGCCTGCCCCCACTCATCCACCAATAGATTGACCAGCTGTTTATGGGCCATAGGCTGCGCATTACTGCGTAGTTTATCGAGCAAAGTACTTAATTCTGGAGGTAACAATTCACCTGCGTCCATCGAGAGCAACTGGCCCAGCTTCATTGCTGCACCACGCAGATTGGCTAATTTATCCGCTAAGTGCTCGATGTTTTTGGGTTGCATTAACAGTTGGTTAAATGACGGCGCTTGCCCTTGGGTTAACTGCCTCGCCCCCTGATAGGCCATATTGCCGGCAACCTTAGCGGCCAAGGAGCCAATTTTAGATAATCGCGCAATCCGCGATACAGGCACTTTAGCGCCGCTTTTATCCGTCATGTTTTACTCACTGCAATTCTACTTATCAAACTTAATATACGTATCAACCGGTCAATTTGCTCAAACTTGTCAGTCCCTTAAGCCGAGTTGGCTATGATATCTCAGTACCAAGATTGACCAAACTAAGGTAACCTTGGCTACACCTAAACGAGGAGCGCAATGAACGATTTACACGATATCTTTACCCAAGCCTACTGGTGGCTTTCGCTGCTGGGCGGTTTGCATTGCTTTGCATTTGCCCTTTATCTAAACCTATCGCAGGAGAAGTCAAAGGCAAATCGACTCTTGGTTACGCTCTTCGTGCTAATAGGTTGGTATTTTTTCACTGGACTGATCAGCAAGGGGCTCACGCCGCTCCCCATGCACGTGATCTTGCCACTGCTATACCCGAGTTATTTTCTGTTAATGCCGATTCTTTATGGTTATTGTAAAGCCAGTTTGCAGCCCGAAGCCAAGCTCAATATCGTCAAGCACAGCTTAACGGCCATCGCTGTGGGTCTGATTGTTCTTACCATTATGCTCTATCACTGGCTGAAGGCATCCGATGTACAAGCTAGCATTCCTATCTTGTCTCAAGCTCAACAAATTGATGTTTACGCCCTGCTATTGCCAAGCCTTACCTTAGTACAAGCGGCTTGTTACTTTGGTCTGATTTGGCGCTTTATCAAGCGCAATAACCCTATCCATAAGCATCAACGGGAGGAGTTAAGCCAGATCCGCTTTCGTTGGATGAGCCTCTTAGTCATCGGCACTCTAGTCAACTGGTTGATGCGAATAGCGCTGATATATCTGCCCTTTTACGCTGGCGAGCTGCCATCAATGCAGGTCCAGGCTATCACCCGTTTTAGTTTGCTGATCACAGTCTATATCTTTGCATTTTACGGTTTTCATCAAATCAGCCGTGCCGCCTATTTACGCGGTTTGGCACAAGCCAATCGCAACGCCCTTACTAGCAGCCAAAAAGTGCTTGATGCCGATGAAATGGCGTTTTTACAAGATGTGTTAGCCGAATCAACAAACCAAACAAATACAACCAAGCGTTAACTCAGCTATCCCCACCAAACTCGGTACTTCCCGACTTTACGACCTTAGTGGATAGCTTCGACATTTCTCTTTCTGATAACTACTCAGACAACTGCACCGCGTATATTTTCCAAAGTCCACGGGTCGATGATCTCGATGGGCAATCGGTACAACTGAAATACATGTTTGTTCACGATCCCGACAAAGATCTAGTGTTTCTGGCCGCAGTGGAAAATACCGCCTCGGATCTCAATGAGTTTGGCGTGCGCGAATCCAGCTTTGACTTAGGTTTACTTGGCATGGGGCTAGTCGAATATCCGGACATGCTACCCGATGTCTTTAACAACCCCAGAAGCTACCCAACCGATGACGGCTACCTCCCTGTGATGCAATTTCACAGCGATGTTAACTTACTGGCTAGCGCTAAAAACACCATAGATAACCTGTAAAAATAGGCACATAGCTCATCGAGGGGGACCCCCTTCGATGAGTAAAACAGCTTAAGACAAAAACATTCATAGACGAATATAAAACCACCAAAGAATATAACAGTAATTAATTTTGCACCACGTCATAAATACTAATACTTAATACTGATAATCGTATCTTTCCTGAACTATTTTCGTTACATTCCAGCAGGTCAAACTTGTTAACAAGTTGTAATAGAGATTACTTTTTTCAGGGATAGAAAGATGAACAACACCACTCGCTCCGCCGTTGCTTTAGCGGTTTGCAGTGTGTTATCTGGTGCCGCCATGGCCGCTGATGACACCTTAGCCGCAACCGAATTAACCGATCGCATTATTATCAAATACAAGCAGCCCAGCTATGGGGTAATGCGCGCCGATATCATGCAAATGCGTCAAGATGACGTGCAAACCACGGTATCGCAACACCTCGCCAGTGACGCTAACTACCAGCGCACCACAGCGGCAGGTGAAGCGGTTTATCAGTTTGATCAAGCCTATCATGGCGATGAATTATCCGCCGTGCTGGAGCAACTAAACGCCGATCCCGACATCGCTTATGCTGAAGCAGACATCATCATGCGTCCTTTTAGCCAGTTACCAAACGATCCCAAATTAGATCAACTCTGGTCACTGGGTACCGGCGATGGCGGCTTAAACTTGACCTCGGCATGGCCTACCGATGCCGGTAAAGGCGTGGTCGTGGCCGTGGTAGATACCGGTATTACCGCTCATTCTGATCTGGATGCCAACGTACTACCGGGATATGACTTTATCTCCAACACCATGATGGCCAACGATGGCGACGGCCGTGATGCTGATGCCTCAGATCCGGGTGATTGGGTTGAAAAATGGGGCTGTCGCTCTAACGATCGCGCGCAAGACTCGTCCTGGCACGGCACCCATGTTGCAGGCACCATAGCTGCACGCGCCAATAATGGCATCGGCATTGTCGGCGTCGCCCATCAAGCCAACATCTTACCCGTGCGCACCTTAGGCCGCTGTGGCGGTTATTCATCGGATATCGCTGACAGTATCGCTTGGTCTGCTGGCGGTTTTGTGCCGGGCGTACCAGCTAACAAAAACCCAGCGCAAGTCATTAACTTATCACTGGGCGGTGGCGGTGCCTGTAACCGTACCACTCAAACCGCGATTGACACCGCACGTGCCAATGGCGCATCAGTCGTGGTCGCGGCCGGTAACAGCGATGCCTCAACCCGCTTTGTTAACCCAGCTAACTGTGCAGGTGTGATCACCGTGGCCTCAACCAATCATTTTGGTGCTAAGGCCTATTATTCAAACTTTGGTGCTGAAGTTGACGTGGCCGCCCCTGGGGGTGAGCTAAGCCGACTTAATAAAGAATGGGGCATCTTATCTACCGTCAATACAGGTAAACAAGGCCCAGAAGGTGAAGGTTACGCCTTTTACCAAGGGACCAGCATGGCCGCCCCTCATGTGGCTGGTGTCGTCGCGTTAATGTATCAAGCCAATCCGGCCATTACCCCGGATCAAGTTGAAGCCATCTTAAAGCAAACGTCCCGCGCCTTTCCTAACGCCAATGAATGTATCGATTGTGGCAGTGGTATTGTTGATGCCAAAGCAACCCTTGACTATATTCGCACCGGTAAGCTGCCAGAGGTGACACCTGAGCCCAGTATTGCGCCTACACTCGCTCCGACACCGCGCCCAACCCCAGTGCCAACGCCAACACCTGAGCCTGTGGTCAGTGGCACTTGGTCACCGGATCAAGTGTATGTAAAAGGCGATCAAGTGACCTTAAACGGCATCTTGTATCAGGCGAAATGGTGGAACCGTAATCAACAACCGGGGACCGAACAATGGGGACCATGGCAAAAACTGGGCAATGTAATCACCCCAACTGCAGCGCCAACTCCTGCACCAACGCAAGCGCCTACACCGGCCCCGACTCCTGTACCGACGGTTGCACCAACGCTTGCACCAACTCCTGTACCGACAGCTGCACCAACGCCAGTACCGACTGTTGCCCCGACAGCTGCGCCAACGATTGAACCAACAATTGCACCGACACCGGCCCCCGTTGAGCTAATACCTTGGCAGGCAGGCCGCGTTTATGTGGCAGGTGATAAAGTGACGTTTAACGGCAAAGCCTACCGCGCTAAATGGTGGAACCGTGGCGAAGAGCCGGGTGCTTATCGCTGGGGGCCTTGGCAAGCCATTTAATTAACATATCGCCAATACTATTAGGGTAACAAATCGTTCACCCCACCCATTTGGTGAGCCGTTAGCAAGCAGGTTCACCCCAATCACATATTAAACCGTGTGCTTGGGGTGAATTTCTATCTCACTAGGTAACATGTTCAAACGCCACACAGAGTAAGAGTGCACTATGATGGCGGAGCCTAAATTATCCCATCACTGCGATTTAACAACAGCCTTGCCCGCAATCCGGGATGATTATCAGACAATACAATACGGCCAGCGTGGAGCTGAGCCACGGTATTCACAAACGCCAAACCAAGACCAAAACCCGAACTGGTGCGGCTGGGATCTAAACGCACTAGCTGATCCAGCACCCGCCTTTTATCCTTATCGGCAATTCCCGGCCCATTGTCCGCCACCAGCACACCAAAACAATCAGAAGCTATCTCGATATTGCCGCCCGCAGGGGTATATTTAATGGCATTATCGAGCAGATTACAGATGGCGCGAAACAGCAGATTACGGTTACCCATCACTAAGCAAGGTACATCGCAGCGGTAGCTCAAGGCTTGCTCTTTTTCATTGGCGCACGGCTCCATAAAGTCCAATACATCTAAAATAATCGGCTTAAGATCTAACGGCTCAAGGGTAATCTTAGTACTGCCTTGGTGAATGCTTTGGTGAACACCTTGGCTTAGATTATAAAGCTCCATCATGCCGCTAAAGGTATCCAACAATTGGTCAAAGTCTTGCTGCAAGTAGCGCAGCTCTTCCTCTTCCCTTGACCCTAACTCACCTTGTTCGAGTAAGGTTTCAACTCTGAGTTTTAACCTCGCCATCGGTGTGCGCAAATCGTGGGCGATATCGACCGTAAGGGATCGCAACCTAGCTTCGTTTTGCTCCATTTGCTCTAACATGGTGTTGAGATGAATAGCTAATAAATCAAATTCATCGGTGGCCGCACTCACCTTCAAGCGAACACCGCGCTCACCACACATCACCTGATTCATGCTCTGATTGACCTTGTTCAAGCGCGTTAATATATTCAAGGCAAACCACACCGCCGCCGCAAACACCCCCATAAACGGCACAAAGGTCGCCCACAAAAAACGCACGTTCAGGTTGTTTTGAAATTGCTGGTAAACCTGCTCGCTGATACCTATCACCAAAGGCGTACCATCTTGCAGTATCACCTTAGTAGCTCGCATGCCTTGGCGCTGCGAGCCCGATTGCACATTAGCGATAGCCGGATAATCGGGCGCGGCGGTAGTGCCTTGTTGGCTACCTCCTTGGCCAAGATAGTAATAATACAAACTACCTTTGCGCCGCGTTTCAATATTGGCTTGGATCACTGAAGTGTCGGCGACCGCTGCTAATTGACTAAACAACTCGGTTTCTTGGCGCAATAAGTCGTCCAAACTTTGTTGGTAGGTTTGCAAGGAGTTTTGATACAGCTGCTGCATCAGCAAACTCATCACCAAAAACAAGCCGCCACCAAACCAAAGCAGCAGCTTTAAAACACTCGAACGATAAAGTACATCGCTACTAATGGCCGCCATGGCGAGCTCCGTTTAATACGGGCCTAGCGAATAACATAACCCGCTCCGCGCACGGTTTCGATAAGATCTTTAGCGCCTGCTGCTTCTAACTTTTTACGCAAATTGGCTATGTGTACGTCAATCACATTGGTTTTAGGGTCAAAGTGATAATCCCAAACCGCTTCAAACAAGCGCATCCGCGATACCACCTCCCCCGTATGCTCCATTAAATAATGCAGCAAGATAAACTCTTTATGCTGCAGCTTTAACGGTGCGCCCGCCACATCGACCTTATGGCTGCGCATATTCAGTCGCACCGTCCCAATAATAAGTTCATGGGAGGGAGCCAGAACGGGCTGGTTACGACGCAGCATGCTGTTAACACGAGCGAGTAATTCCGCTAGCGCAAAGGGCTTAGTTAGATAATCATCGCTGCCCGCCGTCAAGCCGGCGACCTTGTCTTCAATACTGTCCATGGCACTTAAAATAATCACCGGCGTGGAGATGCTAGCAGCCCGCAGTGCGGCTAAGATTTGCATGCCGTTTAGCTCGGGCAACATACGATCTAAAATAATCAGCTGATATTCGCTGCTGGTCGCCATCATCAAGCCTTCACGGCCTTGCCCCGCTTCATCCACCACAAAGCCTTCTTGGCGCAGCGCCGTTACCACAAAGCCTCGGGTAGTGATGTCATCTTCAATAACCAGTATTTTCATCTTTAACCTAGAGCCGCTAATCCTTTAATAACTATGCCCAATAGTAAGTTATGTTTTATTAGACGAATATCTGCCGCAGGGAAGCCGCAGCTAAGCCATCAAGGATGATTTCACGGCGTTTCGTATCACAAAACATAACTTTCTTAATTATTTTTTCTCGTTTAACTTCAGCTAACTATAACATTTACAAGCAAAAAAGGTGGCCAAATTTGGCCACCAAAGGAAAGGAGCAACGCTTGGTTACCGTTACTCACATAGCGCATGAGCAAACACCATGTCATGCGCCATGATCCACCACTAAATGGCCTTCATCTCACCGGCGATGATTTCCGCCATCGGCCCTAAAATCACTTGTAGGTTTTTATCTCCCACATGCACCACGGCTTTGGCACCTAAGGTTTTCAGCTGGGCTTCGTCGACCTTACTCTTATCCGCAATACTTAAGCGCAAGCGGGTAATACAAGCATCAATTTGAGTTAGATTGTTTTTTCCGCCTAACGCTTTGATATAGCTATGAGCCAGTTCTGAACTGTCTAGATCATCGGCTTGCTCACTCACGGTCGCATCTTCACGACCTGGCGTTTGAATATTGAAGAAGCGTATCGCCAACATAAACAAGCTGTAATAGACCAATGAAAACGCCAATCCTAGTGGCACCAACATCCAAGCATTTTTCGCTGCAGGCGCATTAAAGAACAGCACATAGTCAATCAAGCCCGCCGAGAAACCAAATGACATATGAATATCGAGTGCTGCCGCGACCGCTAATGAGATCCCCGTTAACACCGCATGGATGAAATACAACACAGGTGCCAAGAACATAAAGGTATATTCAATCGGCTCGGTAATACCGGTTAAAAAGGCAGTAAAAGCAATACTTAACAGCATACCGCCTACCGCTGGTCGGTTTTCTTTACGCGCACTGTGGTAAATAGCCAAACAAGATGCCGGTAGTGCAAACATCAACACCGGATAGAAACCCGATAACATCAAGCCTGCGTTTGGATCACCCGCGGCAAAACGTAGCATTTCGCCCGTTACGCCGTTGTACTCACCCATCACGGTCCAGACGATACTGTTAATGATATGGTGTAAGCCCACCGGAATAAGTAAGCGGTTGACAAAGCCGTAGCCAAACTTACCGCCCACTTCACTGGCCAACATCCAGTTACTAAAGGCATCGATTCCCGCACTGACAGGCGGCCAGATAAAGCTCATTAATACCGCCAACAGCAAGGCGCTCAAGCCAGTGATAATCGGCACAAAGCGCTTACCACCAAAGAAGCCTAAAAACTCAGGCAAGCGTATGGTGTGAAACTTGTTATAAAGCTCACCGGCGATCACCCCTATGATAACGCCGCCAAACACCCCTAAGTTCAACGCAGGATCGAGCACCTTCAGGGCTTCCGTTAGAATAAAATATCCCACCATCCCCGCCAGAGCGGCAGCAGCATCACTGTTTTTACTTAAGCCTGCGGCAATCGCAGCAGCAAATAAAATTGGCATTTGCGAAAAGATCGCACTGCCCGCCGCCTCCACAAAAGGCATGGCAAACACATCTGGTTGGCCCAAGCGAAGCAATAACCCCGCCACAGGCAAAGTGGCAATCGGCAGCATTAACGCCTTACCTAGCCGTTGTAAATAGCCCAAAATATTCATCGGTCAACTCCTTTATGCTAATGTCCAATCAGCATAAAAAAGTCAGTATTAAGCCATCCCTTGGCCAACATTAACTCTACTTAATCTTGGTTAAGTAACGCAGAAAGTGTGATATGGATTATTTTTCAAGCCCTTAGTTAGATGAGCATAGCCTCATGGAGCGCCAGTACCAAAGCATTAATCCACACCATTTTCTAGCTCTGAACGAACAAGATAAAGACCGATAAGGTTGCCTATTAATCAATGTGTTACGATATTAAGATAAAAAGGCGATGGATGTTTTAATTTTTATAAAGTGAGCTTGCCTTGAAGCATCAGCTTGGCTTAAATGGCTGAATGCAGCAGGCCGAAACGCCAACAGGGGCAGTGCAAAAACATGCTGACGACATATTGCTGGTACGAAGGCTAATTTCAAGTCATAAAGCAAATTAACAGAGCATAAATGACAACCCCCTGATACATCAGCGAAAGCAGCGGCTCAGTCTTGCATGGGATTGAGATACACAACATTCTTAACATACTAAATACACGCAATCTATCGGTTTGCATTAAATAAAGACCACTATGATAAAAAAATATTCTTTAAAGCAACTGTCTGCTATTTTTCTGTTAACAGGTTGTCAGTCAACACAAAGTCAACTACAACCTATACCTGAAAACGTATTGACAACCCTATCCACTCAATGGGTGGTTGTAGAAGCCTGCTATAACTCTGGAGATTATAGTGTCGAACAAGCCGTCAACTACCAAGAGGCGATTAGTTACTCTTTTTCGACTTGGTTAGTAGAGCAATCCAACATACATGAGTCAATAGGTAAAGTTCGCTTAGCACTATCAGAATATCAATCTAACTATGGCAACCTTGGAACAACATGTAAGGATTGGCATTTACATTTAGAATCTGGATTGCGGAAAGTTAATAATCACAAAAATCAAATATCGCTCAACCAGCAACGAGCACATGAAATAAACAAAGCAAATGCATCTAAGCCCGTAACGTATTCAACACAACCATCAAATTCGAATAGCAATTTTGTTCAATGTTATAAGGCTGGTGACATTAGCTTTAATAAGAATATTCAAACATTTAATGGCATGTTCTGTCCCATTGGTTGGTTTCAATATTACGGTTACTAACGCATACAGCTAACAACCAAGAAAAGATATAGCGTTGCCGAAACTCTATTTTCTCTTTGTGATCAATGCACGGATAATCTTTAGATCCTTGATAAGCTCGGCTCACTTAACTTACAAGTTACTAATTCGACGTTAACTGAACTGGCCCGAGAGCCTTTCTTAGCTAACTGCACTAGCATAGACACAATCATTCCAATGATTGACTCGGCTGCTTGTCTTGTAATGTTTAGTTGGTAAGATTTATACCACACTCTGACACGGAGCGGCTTCGTTCAACAAGTTGCTTAATTTTGTTCTGACAACAAACGTCATAACCTTCACAGCACTGTATACACAACGGCAACCTGCTAATAATGCGTTAGGTGCTAACACTATATTGGTGAAAAATGTTAACCGAAGAAATAAAAGCTTTAATTGATGCCAAAGCAAAAAGCCTGAATGAACACGATAACTTAGCAGGTTACGTGGCGAGCAAAATCGACCTAATCAATTCATATATAGACCAAAAAACAGAGTTAAGTGAATCTCAAATCGAAGATATGTTATCTGAATTGGTTGGTTTCTTTACTACATCCTTGCACATCCCACTAGACCCTGGGTTAAAGTTGCTTCGGGCTAGGGCGTACAAAACTATGCATACAGAATCAAATGTTTCACAACTGTCTTATATCGCCAAAGAACACAGTGATAAAGCGAGTATTGGGCGTTTAAATGAGCAAGGACACCCTGTATATTATGGTTGTATATATTTCTCGGGAACTGGCGCTGTTAACGTAGCTTTTTCGGAATCCAATTCCTCGGTGGGTGATACAGTAAATATATTACGCTCTGAATTGAGCGGTGAAATCAACGTTTATTATGTAGGCATTTACGACCATGTTCGCAGACAATCTAAGCCAAGGTTTATGTCTGAAGATATGTTTGGTTCATTTTGCGAAGTGAATCAGTATCAAGAGCAAAGGTACACACCTAGTGTATTCTTAGCTCACATTCTATGCGATGCTTTTTTGTCTGACATCTTACGTAGGAAAGAAAATGGAAACCTTTATAAAGTAACTTCAAAGTTACTTAACATTTTTACCAGTGATGACACGACTGATGGAATTATCTATACGTCCGTGAAATCTGAGGGAGACCCCGTTGTTGCTTTAAAGACTTCAACGGTTGACGATAAAATTGTCCATAAGTCATGTGATTGCTATCGTGTAGAACACGACTACGGATATGCACTTTACAAAGCGGTGCATACGCATAGCGCTAGTATTAACTCTGATAAATCAATCAATTGGGTTAACACTCATTAATAAAAATAGATGAGGCGTAGCCGACGGGCTATATTAGGTTAGTTACGCTGTACAACACATATCTCCACTATTTGAGAACGCTTAATCCTTAGCTATACGCCAAACAGTGGATTGACGTCCATACTCTTATGCAGGATCCGGATCACCCTGATTTGTTGGCTTCCTATCTGTAGATAAAATATGACGTGACTACCTTGAGGAAATTTCCGGTACCCTGTGCGGATTTCATCACATAGTTTTCCTATGTCAGGGTTTTCGGCCAGCAACCAAAATGAATCATCAAATTGTTTGAGGTAGATATTTCGTTGCTGTTTACCCCAGCGCCTTTGCGTAAATAGAGCGATATCACGCAAGTCAGTTGCGGCTGCAACAGTGAGGTTAAATGGCCTCATCAAATGTTTTCACTATCGAGCTCATTTACAAAACGATCAAAGTCATAATCAGCATCACCGCTTTGTTCACCTTCGACAAGCAGTTGGCGTAATGTCTGCAGTTTGGTTTCTTGGTTTTCGAGTAAACGTAGCGCTGAGCGAATCACTTCGCTGGCTGAGCCGTAACGACCACTTTGAATTTGGCTTGTAATAAAGCCATCGAAGTGCTCACCAAGGGTAATGCTTGTATTTTTAGCCATTTGATCGCCCTCACAATACCAATAAATACCTAATTATGGTATCAAATAGCTTTTTCGGCAAGGTACAACCACTAAAAATAGGTATCACGCAGCCAACGTCCTATACTCGCTCGACTGATGCCAATGCAGCGCATGCTGTACTGGCAACGCCTCCCTTGCAAAGCACCGCCTAACATCACTACCAACGAAATTTCAACGCCGTCCCAGCCAAGCTAAGCAGTTGCGACTAAACTGGTATTTATCAAGCAAGTTGCGCAAGGATGCTTATGGCTAAGCCACCGGTCTCATTCACACTCGACTATGCTCCGTTATGGCCGCAGGTACGCTATCAATTACTGCACCTGCTGCCCTTGTTCGCCGCGGGGGTGGCACTGCTATTTTTTATGCCCTTCTTGCCTTTGGGTAAAAACCTGGATGAGCTGATATCCCAATCCCATCTCTTAGGGCTAAGCGCCGCCGTTGTAAGCGCCCTCTATTTAACCTTTGTGTTTCCCATTAGTTTGCTACGCGCCAATCTAGGCTTTGGCAAGATGCTGATGCTGTTACTTGCCAGCCACTTGTTACTCTGGCTGTTACTAAGCAGCCAAGTGGCCGCCGAAAGCCTGTTCGATATATTAGGCACACCCGTGCTTAACTGGCCGTGGGAAACCGAATTATTGATGCGCTTTTTGGCTTGGCTTTGGTTGGTGCAGCTGTGTTGGCTGTTAACCACGCGTCAAGCCAGCTCAAAATGGCTGTGGATTGGAATCAGCCCCTTTGTGTTTGCCGCCAGCTATACGGTGATCATTCCCCTTGCGGCCACCGATAATATCACCGAGCTGCTGCGCCAGCCCTTTGGTTTAGTGGGCATCATTGCCACCTTTTTGGTCATGTTTGCCGCCAGTGAGCAGCTTAGCCTAGCCAAACCTCTCGGGCAGCGGGTGCTGATTTACCTTATTACTTGGCTGGTCAGCTTTGCCTTATTAGCCATCAGCACCCAATCCGAAGTGGATAAATATGGTCACCAGTTTGCCGCCTTAAGCTTTATGCTGGGGTTAGGGCGCCAGCAAACCACCAGCATGGTGTTGCTGCTTGGGGTATCATTGTTACCCTATATAGTGATCATGATGGCCTTAGTGCAGCTGCGTAAATTCGCAAGGCAAACCGCGCCGAGCTTGGCTCCCCAAGGTACAGACCATGAGGAAATCTCAGTTCAGCCCGTTAATAGGGCGAACAATAGCCAGCACGCCAGCACTCAAAGTCATGGCATTCACATCAGTTCTTGGCCGCTGATCCTTTATGCCATATTGATCGCCTACGGCACCTTATATCCCTTCGATCAATGGCAAAGCCTTGCCCTGCCTGCTATCTGGTCGGTGTTAACCAGTGCGCCATCGGGATTAAGTAGCACGGATATTCTAGTTAACAGCCTTATTTATCTACCTTTTGGTTTTATGTTGCATCAGCACTTATATAGCAGTGTGGGCAAACGTCACCTGTGGGTGTTGCTATGGGCATTTTTGCTTAGCTATTGCTTAGAGTATTTACAATTCTTTTTGCCAGAGCGTAATACCTCACAACTGGACTTATTACTTAACACCTTAGGGGGCGGACTTGGCAGCTTACTGGCGGCGCGTTATCACCCCGACAGTGACTATCTATCTAGGCTCAATGCTTGGCGGGCACAATATATTATTAGCAGCCCTAGTGCTTTATTGGGGCTGGCGAGCTTGGCCGCCTTATTGATTGGCTATTTTAGCCCACTGCAACCTAACCTCAGCCCTTACGGGGTATGGCAAGCCATCAAGCCGTTATGGCAACCCCAGTTGTATGATTTTAGCGCCTTTAAACTCCTCAGCTACTTTTTACAGCATTTGATTATGGGTTTGATTTTGCGGGCGGTTTTGCACGCTGATAAACGCTACTGGGCGTGGCTGCTACCTTTATTGCTCACCTTTATTCACCCATTTATTCTGTTTCACCAGTTGAGTTTAGACCTTATGCTGGGCAGCGTGTTAGCCAGTATCGCCTTGCTGTTTGCAAGCCTTAACCGTCAAACCAGTGAGCGCCAGTATTCGGTTATTGCCTTTATTACCTTAGCTTGGCTGCTGATTAAAGCCTTGTTACCCGCCAGCGGTGACATTCACCCCTTTAATTGGTCGCCGTTTTTTTACCAGCTGCAAAATCTTGCCTTTGCCAGCAGCATGTTTAACGCCGTTTGGCCGGTATTTGCCTTGGCTTTTTGTGCCATGCAAGGTCATGCCAATTGGTTTATCAAACGCGAGCTGATCTGCGCCTTGGCCATCGGTTTATTGTTTATTGCGTTGGAAGTATTACAAATCGGCCAGCCGGGGCGTTATCCCGATATTACCGATGCCATTATTGCCGCCATTAGCTGGATTTTTATCGTCCATTTTTATCGCAATCACTACGCTCACCAGCAAGGGCACAACAAAGAGCCTGCTTATCTGCCCTATTGGCCCATTGCGGTCTTTTCATTATGTTTATTGTTCATAGGCACCTTGCTCAGTATCCATCAATTTAGCCAGCCCAGTGTGCAAGCCAGCCCCATCAATGCCGCCCTTGATTATAAGCTGCCTCAGTTTAATGCTACTCGGCCTCGCTTGCCTGCGCCCAGCAATGAGGACATCAAGGCATTAAGCCAAGATGGCTACTATTTGAGTGAACTAAAAACCCGCAGCAAGCGGGGTAAGTTAGACAGCCAAGCCATCTTGGCTTACTTGCAACCCGAGCAAGTGGATCTGACGCAATTACATCAAGATCTCATGGCGCTGGAATTTCGTGGCCGCGGTAATGTCGAAGTGAAACCCTTAGCCGTCGCCTATGACTGGCTTTATCCGCGCTGGAGCCAAGCGCAAAGGGCCGAGCTGCAAGGCAAACTATTGCAAGGTTGCCAATTTATCATCGACTACATCAGTAAGGCGCAGCTGTCGCCCTACAATGTTTATCTCTACAACAGCCCACTGCAAGCGTTAATGGCCTGCGCCATCGCGGGCTATCAAGACGCCCCCGAGTTTGAGCCTGTGATGGCCTTTACCGCCTACACTTGGCGCGAACAAGTATTGCCAGTTTGGCGCCAAGTCATGGGTCAGCACGGCGGCTGGCACGAAGGCGCGGAATACGTCGGTATCGGCATAGGCCAAGGGATTTACCAACTGCCCGCCATGTGGCGAAAAGCCACCTCGGAAGACTTTTTTAATGAGCCGGGTATTGTCGGATTTGCTGATTTCTTGTTATATCGTATACGACCCGATTTAAGCCAAATGCGCTGGGGGGATGGTCGCTTTTTTGATCGCGGCATTCCCGACCAGCTTGCTTTGGCCATTGAGTTAAATCATCAAGCCAGCTTAACACGCCTTAGAAACAAGCATTTAGGGCCAACCTCTTGGCCTTGGGGGCCATTAATGGGAGATTTAACTCCAGCAGCCAAGCCAGCGCCCTTACCTTGGGCGAAATGGTTCGATGGCATAGGGCATCTGGTTGCACGCAGTGATGAAAGCCCAAATGCCACCTATGTGAACTTTCGCGCGGGGAATAACTATTGGTCCCATCAGCATTTAGATCAGGGCAGTTTTACCCTATATAAAGGCAGCCCCCTAGCTATCGACAGTGGCTATTACGGCCCGGGATACGGCGCCGACCATCATTTAAACTACAGCTATCAAACCATCGCCCATAACACCTTAACCATTACCGACCCCGATGATAATCAAGCCATGCCAGCGAAAAAGGCCGGCCAAGCCGAACGCGAAATTGCCAACGACGGCGGCCAGCGCCGCATTGGCTCGGGTTGGGGACAAGCTGCCCCCACCAGCGTCGCACAATGGCAACAGCAAGTTGATACCTTTCACACCGCGACCGTATTAGAGCAGGTGCAAACCGAAAGCCTAGTGGCCATTTATGCCGACCTCACACCTGCCTATCAAAATCAGATGTCTGGCAAGGGGGACTTTTCGGCCCGCAGCCAGCGTGTCGATAAGGTCAAACGCCTGTTTATCTACGATAAACAACTGGATGTGGCGATCGTGTATGATCAGGTTACCTCGCGCCAAGCCGATTTTACCAAGCGTTGGTTATTGCACAGCATAGGCCAGCCCACTCGACAAGCCGATGGTCAATGGCTGATCCAAACGCCCGCCCAAAGTGAGCGCCAACAACCGGGCCAGCTGTGGTTTATTCCCCTGTTGCCACAGCAACATCAGGTGCTAGATATAGGCGGCCCCGGCTTTGAATTTTTTGTCGATGGCGTTAACTATGATGAAAACGGCAAACTCAACACCATAGTGCAAAAACAACGCCAGCCCAAACCAGAGCTAGGCCAGTGGCGCTTAGAGTTAATTCCCGAGCAGCCACAAACCGAGGATGAATTTTTAGTGCTGCTCAAGCCGGAATTGGCAGGTCTTAGCAATCAAACCCAGCACAGCTTTAGCCAGCAAGGCGGGCAACATCGGCTAACACTGAGAATAGCGGATTACCAATTGAGCTTGCTGATCACCCCAGAGCAAATCCAACTGCAGCAGATAAGTGGCACAACCCCATCTCCCCCTTGGCTGTGGGCCAAGTAGGAGCACCAGTCATGGTGCGATTTGAGCTTATATTGAGCCTTTAATCGCCGCATTACTGCGGCTCCCACTGGATTACTGCGGCTCCCACTGGATTTATACAGTTCCCACAAAACTGCGGCTCGCCACAAACCTTTTTTTGTCTACACTTAAAACAGTGTCTACTAGCTAGGAACCTGTGCATGGATGCAAGCAAGCAAGCCGCGCCCGCGCAACCAACCACAAAGCGAGCCGATCCCCCTTTGGCCCACCATGCTATGGGCTCAGCCTTGATTGGCATTGCCGGCTCGCCTAAAGTAAGGGTTAATCAAGCGCGCCAACTTAGCCTGTTTGATCGACCCCATTTAAGCCTTGCCAGCAGTCAGCCTGAACTCAGTTTCACCAGTGCTAACCTGGGTTTCTATAGCTTTATTGGCCAACCCAGATGGCAAGGTGCACCGCTAACTCAGGCCAGTAATCAGCAAGCCTTTGCGAACCAATTTATCCAATTACCACATAAGGCCTTAAACCAGCTCAACGGTGGCTTTGCCATGGCCTATAGCGATGCCAAGCAATGTATCTTGGCCAGTGATCCCTTTGCAAGCCATAGTGTGTATTACACCCTCATCGGCCAGCAATTGATCTTTGCCAGTAACTTAATGTCGCTGCTACAACAGTTACAGCAAGCGCCTAGTTTAGATCTACAAGCCATCTTTAATTACTTGTATTACCACATGATCCCCAGCCCACAAACCATATTTAAAGGGATCTATAAACTTAAACCCGGCGAATTAGTCCGCTGTTACCAAGGTCAATTGCACCATCAGCAGTATTTCGTTGCCCCATTTAGCGAAAACAAACGCCAGCAAAGGGAGCAGCTACAGCAAGAGCTCAAGCAAACCCTGACCGATGCGGTAAAACAGCAACTCCCAAGCGGTGAATATGATACTCAACAAATCGGCAGCTTTCTTAGTGGTGGTTTAGACAGCTCCACCATCACAGGATTATTAAGCCAATTACGCCCCAATAGCCCTTGCTACAGTATCGGTTTTCATATTGAAAAATATAACGAGCTGCCTTGGGCCGAGCTCAGCGCTCAGCATTTCAACAGCCCGCTATATCAGCATAAGGTCACGGCCGATGAAACCGCCACTGTCATCGAACGCATTAGCCAATTTCTCAATGAACCCTTTGGTAATTCTTCCGTGGTGCCGACCTTATTTTGCGCTCAATTAGCCAAACAACACGGCACCCATATTATGCTCGCGGGCGACGGTGGCGACGAATTGTTTGCCGGCAATGCCCGCTATGCTAAGCAGCAAGTGTTTGAGCTGTATCAGCAGTTACCTAGAACCCTGCAAACCAAACTGTGCGATCCCTTAGTCCACGCCTCAAGCTTGCAGCGCTGGCGCTTAGGACAAAAGGTACAAAGTTACCTCAAGCAAGCTAAGGTCACCTTACCTGCCCGATTAGAAAGCTATAACTTTATTCATCGTCTTGGGCCAGAGCACTTTTTTACCCAAGAATTTTTAGCCCAAGTCGATGTCGAACAGCCAGAGCAACTTAACCAAGCGTGTTTTAACCAACCTGACGGCATCAGTCAGCTTAACCGCATGCTCTGGCTGGATTGGAAACACACCTTAGCCGATAACGATTTACGCAAGGTCAGTAGCATGTGCCAATTAGCGGGGGTTGATGTGCGCTATCCCATGCTAGATCGCCAAGTGGTCGATCTTAGTTGCCGTATTCCCAGCCAATGGAAGCTGCCCTTTGGCAAGTTGCGCCATTTCTACAAGCAAAGCTTTCGCGATTTCTTACCTGAGCAGTTACAAACTAAGCCTAAACACGGCTTTGGCTTGCCTTTTGGCATTTGGACTAAGGAGCACCAAGGGCTGCAAGATTTAGCCAGCACAGGAATAAACACCTTAGCTTCACTTAATATCTTTTCACCCAGCCTACTTAAGCAGGTGCAAGACTTACATCAGCAGCAACACGCTGAATACTACGGCGAGCTGGTTTGGATCTTGATGATGTTGGGGCTTTGGCTCAAGCAACATCAACACATCAAACTAAACCCAAACAAGGAAGTAGCAGCATGATTTGGTTGGCTGTAGAGCTGTTAGTTTGCTGGCTAGTGCTAGCCAATTTGGTGTTGCTGGCCCTGTATCGGCGTAAATTGCGCTTACTTTGGCTTGAGCCGACCTTTAAGCAGCCGGTGATCTTGTTTGAAAGCGATGACTGGGGGCCAGGACCCGTGCAACATGCCAAGGCGCTCGATCAGATCCAACAGGTCCTGGCTCAAGCCCGCGATCACCGCGGCCGCTGCGCCCACATGACCATAGGCACAGTGTTATCAATTCCCGACGCCGATAAAATTATCCAAAGCCAATACCAAACCTATACTGGTATAGACCTCTCTGCCCCGCAGTTTAGCGCGGTACTCACCAGTTTGAAAAACGGCTGGCAAAAGGGGCTGTTTTCACTGCAACTGCATGGCCGCGAGCACTTTTGGCCGACAACCTTACTCGCAGCCATCCGCGATAGCGACGAACTAAAACAGTGGTTAGCCAACGACAGCAGCGCAACCGAGCAATTGCCCTCCACACTGCAAAGCCGCTGGAATCCGCCCATCAGCGTGGCCGACATCGCCCTTGCGGTGAAGCAGGAAACCGAGCTGTTTAAGCGTTGCTTTGGCTTTGGCGCCGAAGTCGCGGTGCCACCTACGTTTATTTGGCATGAACAAGTTGAAATCAGCTGGCGCAGTCAGGGCATCAACACCATTATTTGTCCGGGCAAACGCTTTGTTGAGCGCCAGCAAAGCCAATTTCGCTGCGATCAGGATCTGATTGTTAATCTGCAAACCTCGCAAACAGGGCAGACTTACTTAGTTAGAGATCAATATTTTGAGCCTGAATACGGCCACCAATGGCAAGATGCCATGGTAAAAATCGCAACATGTTTGCAACTCGGTCGACCCTGTTTATTTGAAACTCATCGTTTCAACTTCACCGACTCGGCTCAAGCTTGCCACAACAGTTTGCAACAATTGCAACAGCTGTTAGCCCATGCGCTCAAGCGCTGGCCCGACTGCTGTTTTTTAACCAACAGTGAAATCATCAACTTGCCACAGCATGATCCCGACCACGTGCTGGAGCACGGCTGGCGAGCAAGATTAAAGGTATGGCTGGCAAGGGCCAACACCCTGCCTCGGTTTCGCTACTTTGCCACATTCACTGGGCTAAGTTTTATGGGCTGGTTACTCACCCTAACCTTTACCCACCCTAAACCTAGCCTAACTCAATCAGCACAACCCTAGCAGTGAAGTTGCATCGCGCTAACGCGGATCGGATAAGGATGCCATGATGGAAACAAACTTAGTGCACAAACTCACCAATGCTGACTACCTACACAAGAACTGGGTGGCGCTACAGCGTCATTTAAAAGGTCAATGGTGGCAATTAACCCAGCCACAAACCTTAGATCCCATCTTTATCGTCGGCTGCTCGCGCAGTGGCACCACAGTCACCTTTGAAACCTTGTCGCAATCCACTCAAGTTAAATCCCTTGGCTATGAAACGCCGCAGCTCTGGCACAGTTTGTATGGACCCAAGCACAATCAATGGCACTCAGAGGCCGCTCGCGCCGAGGATGCCAAACCCGCCCACCGCGACGCCTATTTTAAATATTTTTACCAACGTCTTGGCTCAGGCCAAGTACTGGATAAAACGTGCATTAACATCTTACGGTTGGAATATTTATATCAGCTGTTTCCCAGTGCCAAGTTTGTATTTATTTATCGTAATGGCCGCGACAATGTTAGCTCTTTGATGGATGGCTGGCGCAATGACAAGCAGTTTTGTTTAACCCAATTTTTGGGCGAGAACCCAGAACAAGTAGCCATAGAAAATGGCGAGTTTAAGCAATGGCATTTCTTTTTACCGCCACAATGGCGCAGTTACAATCACGCCAGTTTGGCCGAGGTTTGCAGCTTCCAATGGCTCAAAGCCAATACCTTGGCACTAAAAGCTAAACAAGTGATCCCCAGTCAGCAATGGGTTGAATTTCGTTACGAGGACTTTGTTAAGCACCCCGTCGATATCATGGAGCAAGTGTGTCAAAAGTTAGGCTTACCGTTTGAGCCCAGCATTAAGCTGCATTGTGCTAATTTAAGCGCGCGCCCCACCAGCTTAGTTAGCGGTAAGCCCGAGCCCGATAAATGGAAAAAGCGTAATTACCAAGCCATCCTTTCCATCGAGGATAACATCGCCCCCTTGATGCAAAAGTTAGGGTATCAATAGATGCGAGATCCCAAACGTGTGAGTGTGGTGATCCCCCTTTACAACGGTGCTTGGTGTATCGAACGCGCCGTCAACAGCGTATTGGCCCAACATCAGCCGCCATTAGAAATCATCGTGGTGAATGATGGCAGTCAAGACAATGGCCCCGCCCTACTTAAGCATTATGGCGACCAAATAAGAGTAATTCATAAAGCCAACCAAGGCTTAAGCGCGGCGCGCAATACCGGCATTCGCGCGGCTCTGGGCGACTATGTGGCGTTTTTAGACGCCGATGATTATTGGCTAGAAGACAAACTGGCTGCTCAAGTTGCCCTGTTTCAGGCTAACCCTAACCTCACCTTTTGTGGCTGCGCGGCTAAGGTGGTCGATCAAGACGATCGTGAGCTGCAAGTCTGGCCTTGCCCAAACTTAACCGGTGAACAAACCATCCTCAGCGCTATTTTTGCCCAGCTAGGTTTAGTGCCCGGTAGTGGCTCTGGGGTCATGGCGCCCACCCAATTGCTATTGCAACTAGGTGGCTTTGATAGGGAGCTTAAGGCGCTGGAAGACGTCGACATGTGGCTGCGCTTAGCCAGCCAAGGTGAGTTTGCCTGCGTAGAGCTGCCACAAGTGGTGATCTTACGCCACACTGACAGCATGAGTGGCAGCCTCGATTTAATGCGCCAACATGCCATTAAGGTGTTGCAAAAGAACCGCCATTTATTGCCGACCAAATTACGCGGCCGCTATTGGCAACATTGCTACGCCGGCATGCTCATTGATTATGCCAAATGGGCCTATCGCGCCAAACGCAGCGCTCAAGCCCGCAGAGACTTACTCCATGCCCTGCGCCTTGCACCGCTGCGTTACGGTAAATTAATCGCGTCATTGTTTGTTGCTATGAGTGCCCATAAACCGATTTGAATTAAAGGAGTGCGCCATGGCTGGCCAACCTACCTTAGTGATCACCGAACTCTTTTTACCCACCAAGGGCGGCACCGCTGTGTGGTTTGATCAGGTTTACCGCTGTTTAGGGGGCAAAGAGCAACATATTCTAACCGCCAAGGTAGCGGGAGATGCACAACATGACGCCGACCACCCTAACCATATTCACCGTCTCACCTTACGAAGAGTAAGCTGGCTAAGGCCAGAGTCCCTGCTGATGTACCTTAATTTATTTTTTCATAGCCTTTGGCTATGTTTACGTTATCGCATCACCAGTATCCATGCTGGGCGCGTATTGCCAGAAGGGGCGATAGCGCTGATTTGCAGCCGAATTTTTCGCATTCCTTGTATCGTCTATGCTCATGGTGAAGAGATCACCACTTGGCGTCAGAACGGAAAATTTAAAGCCATGACTTGGGTGTACCGCCATTGCGATCGCATTATTGCCAACAGCGAATTTACCCAGCAAGCCTTGCTCGAACTGGGCGTTGCCAAGGACAAGATAACCCTGATCCACCCCGGTGTTGATATCGAGGTGTTTCGCCCCACCTTGGCCTGCGCCGATCTTAAGGCTCAATTGGCAATGACAGCCAACACCCCTTTGCTACTGTCGGTAGGGCGATTAAGTCGGCGCAAGGGCTTTGACCATGTTATTCAAGCCCTTAGCGAACTCAAACAAGCTAACTTAACGGTGCACTACGCCTTGATTGGCATCGGTGAAGATCTTGACTATCTAACCAACCTAGCTAAGTATCAAGGCGTTGCCAAGCAGGTGCATTTTTTAGGTCATGTGGCCGCTGATGATTTACCGCGCTGGTATAACGCCTGTGATGTCTTCGTTATGCCTAACCGCGAAGTTAACGGCGATACCGAAGGTTTTGGTATGGTCTATATCGAAGCAGCAGCTTGCGGCAAAACCGCCATATCCGGCTGTGTCGGTGGCCCGCCCAACGCCGTGCTGCACCAACAAACAGGACTAAATGTCGATGGGGAAGATATCCAAGCGCTAAGCCAAGCCATCCAACAATTGTTGCAAGACGTTGAGCTGCGCGAACGCTTGGCAAAGCAAGCCATGGCGCGCGCTACAAATGAGCTTAGTTGGCCCGCCGTTGCCAAACAAACGCAGCAATTGCTCAACAATATGGCCTAGTAAATCATGACGAACGGGGCTGACATCGACGCCAAAAAAGCGATGCTACATGGCGCAATGTGGACCGTGGCAATGCTTCGTTGGAGCGGTAAGTTACATAAACAACTCGGCTGGTTCGCTGTCGCTAAGCAAACTCAGCAACCTATCAACCTATCAACAATATGGCCAGCTAAATCATGACGAACGGGGCTGACATCGACGCCAAAAAAGCGATGCTACATGGCGCAATGTGGACCGTGGCAATGCGCTGGGGCGGTAAGTTTCTCGGTTTAATCAGCACCATCATCGTTGCTCGCTTAGTGCTACCAGAAGACTATGCGGTGATTGCCATGGCCATGTTAGTGGTTGGCTTGTTGGAAGCCTTTATTGATTTAGGCGCCGCTACCGCGCTGATCCGTGAACCAAAACCGAATACCGATTTTATCAACTCGGCATGGACCTTGCGTTTTTGTCAGTCAGCAATCGTGTCGCTGCTACTGCTGACTCTGGCCTCCCCCTGTGCCGCTTTTTTTAACGAACCCAATGTGGCTCCCATCTTGTTATTGCTAGCAGGATGTATGCTGCTGAACGGCGCCAATAATTTTGGTTTGGTCTTAGCCCGCAAAGCCCTTAATTTTGCCCTCGACTTTAAGGTTCAAATTATCGCAAAAAGCTGCCAAGTGCTGGCGACCGTTATTGCGGCCTATTATTTGGGTGACTATCGTGCGCTGGCCATTGGCGTAGCCCTTGGCTATTTGCTGGGCTTTATCCTCAGTTATGTGATGCACCCTTATCGACCTTGGTTTTGTACCCGCGCTTGGCCACAAATTTGGCAGTTTAGTAAATGGCTGATTATCGCTAACAGCGCCCAATATCTGCTGCAAAAGCTAGACCAGCTAGTAGCGGGGCGCACCGGCACCAGTCATGAGTTTGGCTTGTACAATGTCGGTGGCGATCTGGGGCAACTCCCCACGGCCGAGCTAGGCCCCGCCATCATCAAAAGCTTTTTACCTGTGTTATCTAGCATTCAAGACCAACCCGAGCGAGTCAATCGCGGCGTGCTAAAGGTGTTAGCCATACTCAATACCTTAACCTTACCTGTGGGCTTTGGCATCGCGGTAATAGCCGACCCCTTGGGCAACCTGATGTTAGGGCCAAATTGGCAAGGTGTGGCCCCTTTTATCGCCTTATTTGGTATTTGTAGCGCATTTAAGGTGGCACCTAAGCCCCTTTCTAGCTTGCTATTGCTACATGGGTACAGCAAAAATCAAAGTGGCATCTTAGTTATCGAGTTAGTGAGCTTTATACTGGCGGCTTGGCTACTTATGCCCCTTTATGGGCTAGTGGGTTTAGTATTGGCGCGCATCAGCGCGGCCATCTTAGTGATCTTCGCTTTTTGCTATGAAGCCCAACAAAAATGCGCCCTGCCTTTTTGGCAGCCTCTCTCGACCTTAGTTCGGCCGCTGGCGTGTGCTTTAATCATGTATTGGAGCTGCACTGAATTGCTCAAACAGCTTAACCTCAATAATGACCTATATCAGCTCGCCGTTGCCATTCCCAGCGGCGCCCTGATTTATGGTGTGTTGATGTGGGTACTGTGGCTACTTTGCCGCAAACCCATGGGGTTAGAGCAAGAAATTTGTCTATGGCTAGCACAAAAATTTAAACCAAAAGGAAGCCCGCAAGTATGAAGCAAGTGTACCAAGATTGGTTGATCCGTACTCATCACTTACTGCATGTATCTCTGCCATTGTGGTTGGCAAGCTTCAACACCAAAGCGAATCACAACCTTGAGACCCATACCCTGATTTTTCCGGCTGATCCACAAAACCCATTGGGCTCGATGGGCGACCAAGCAATCTTTCTCGGCCTGATCCAATTACTGCGCCAGCAAGGTAACCACAAGATTTCCATCTTGTGTTATCGCACCCCAAAGCAAGATTGGCCCGAGGTCGAATTTATCCAGATCTCGCCCAGTTTTAGCGGCAGCGCTGAATTTGCCAAACAGCTCGCAAACGCCACCCAGTATGTGTTTACCGGCGCCGACGTGGTGGATGGTAAATACGGCGCGCGCTTTGTTTGCCAAGCCTTAAGCTTTGCACAGTTTGCTGTCATACAACAAAAGAGTGCCATCATCACCGGGTTTAGCTTTAACACTCGGCCGCGCCAAATCATCATTAACGCCCTTAATCGCTTAAGCAAGGCGGTAGCCATTCATGTCCGCGATCCTGACTCACTGCAACGCTTCCAACATGTATGCCAACACCCCGCCAATCTCGTGGCGGATACCGCCTTTAGCATGGCCAAAGCCAAGCTGCTTCCACCAGAGGTTGAAGACTGGCTGGCAAAAGTGGCAAAGCAAAACCAATTGCCTGTTGGCATTAATATTAACCGCCACGCATTTAAAGCGGCGGTTAAACGCTTAGGCCAACAGGCCTTTGTTGATCAAGTCGCAGCGCAGTTGCAAAACCTAGCTCAGCACCACCCACTGGCATATTGCTTTATCGTGCATGATTACAAAGCCCAAGCGGGCGATGTGGAGCTGCTCACCGAGCTAGAACAGTGCTTACAACAAGGTTTACCGCAAGGTTTGCAACAAGCTGATTCTGGCATTACCTCATTATTGCTGATGTCACATCAACCTGCTGAGATCAAAGCGGTATGCGCCAAATTGAGCCTAGTGATCAGCGCCAGAATGCACTTGGCCATTGCCAGCTTAGGCGCAGGCACCCCTGTTTTAGTGGTGGATTATCAAGACAAATTTACCGGCCTGCTGCGCCATTTTGAGTTAAATGAACAGGCAATCTTATCCCCCGATGAGTTTCTCTCGCCGAAATTACAGCAGCAAGTTGCTCAGCAACTCGATCAGCTAGAACAAAGCCGCAACCAAATCGAACAACACTTACCTCAAGTGATGACATTAAGCGCCAGGAATTTGGCGAGTGGGCCATCACAACAGGCGATGGCCGTTAGCAGAGCACGCAGCGGTTAGGGCTACAAATGGAGGAGATCCCCATCATTCTCTTGTTACATACCCATATGCTCAAGACCTGTGATTGGATTGTTACGATTAACCAAAAACACGGACACCAACCTAAATGATAAGATAAATTTTTCAGATTCAATAACACACGATAGCTTGACGACAAAAACCTGGCTTTCGGCCAACTTCACTCTCAACTTATCATTCTCGCCAATATACGCACTATTAACCTACCATCGATGAATCCTTCACAGGAAAACTCCCGACCTAAGACACTGAAATAAAAGATTTAAAATTATATTTCGTGAAAAGCATTTGTTTGCAACTAGTTATCCGACAGCGGTTGAGTAATATAGCCTGCGCACAGCAGAAAATAAAAAAATCTACGCTGTACCAAAGCTTATTCTATCGCTCAATGATGAGCATAGAGAGAAAAAAACAGGGAGAAGTTACATGCTTAAAAATAAAAAAATAATATCAGCTACATTACCACTCATGCTTTCACTGCTTGCTGGTTGCGCCAGTAACGGTGGGGATAAAATAAGCATGCATAATGGCGAGGTTGTGTTCAGTGAAAACTTCACCGGGGGTTTTGAGCAATGGGTTGGTAAAGAACAAACAACAGAGATAAAAAGCATAATAGTGAATGACCCGCTACGCGAAAACAAAAAAGCGGCCCAATCTACAGAAAAAGTCTTTGGTGGTGACTATATCAGTAAGCAAAAATTTACTGCGGGCGAATATATACTGAGTTTTGATTACTTAGGTACCTGCTCAAAAGATTGCGGCGGTGTAGTCGGCTATGGTGAGGGTTTTCCAGGAGTCAAACACCACTGGCTTGCCGGTACCCGTAGTGGCTTCCCGACTAAGTTAAACGACAAAAATGAGTGGATTCATTACCAAATTGAATTTAGCGCGGCCTATGATTTCCACCTCATTTTCGAGCAATGGACGGATTCAGACGGCGAACCCGGTACAGTATTGTTTGCCGATATTGAACTGCAAAAAAAGTCATCCCAATAAATTAGCGATGATAAGGAGTGTTCTCAGGGTGGCCGCGTGAATGTACAGAAAACAATCATGGGTTTGTCCTGAGAGCGTTGGTATTCACATTTTGCACCAATTACTGGCGGGTTTGCTGATATTGGCAGGGGGAGTCATGCTGCGCCGACATGGCTTGGTTTTGTAATCTGAGCCTACAGGTCGTCAGGCCCAGCAAGACTTACCAGCGCCGAGATGGCCGAGCAGGCAGTAGCGCCAACCGAATCAGAAAACCCGCTATCAGCACAGTGATCCAAAACGCGGTATAGGCCATCATCAGCGATATATCTTTTATGCCGGGGAAAATGATTGAAGCAAAGGAGAGATCATACCGGCGCATCGGCTTCCAGTTGCTGGGCTCATCTACCGGGAAACGAACCAACACTTTTTGGCCCTCGCGAAGCGCTTCGGTATTTCGCATACTGCGCTCTGCGCCATTAAAGGCTACTTTCGCCATCCGAAAGTCAACTTGTTTACTGCCTATCCGATTACCTTTTGAGTCTCGGGTGGTTTGAGTTTGCGACTCGGTATAGAGCCGAGTAACCACCCCTTGGCCTTCACCCTTAGCCCAAGCGTATGTGGCCTTTTTACTCATATCTTTCCACGCCGTTGCGGCACCTAAAAGCAAGATTGACGCGAATAATAGATCGATAAACAAATCTGACATTCTGACACTATATCTTTGCCTAAGGAGTTGTAAAAGAGCCACGATGAAATCCCTTTCTCAAAATTTATTTCAAACTGCTCACGGCAGACGCTAAAGCCATAAGAAAAGCTAAGGACATCCAACTCAATGAGCCGACAATTTTATAGGCCACCAAAATATAAACCAAATTTTGTTTGCTCATTTGCGACAAGCACGCCTACTGCCAGTTCGCGCTTAAAGCAGGGAGCGTGAATTTCTGGAGTCGTGGGGTAGCTCGGTTATTTGTTATTTTATTCTCTAAATTGGCGTTATGCAGAGCGAGTCATCACCAACAAAAATTGCGAATAAGCTCTCAAAATTCCAAAGTGATCATGATAATGCTCTCAAGTAAAGCTTCTCTATAAGCAGCTTACTCGCCTAAAGCTGATTCACTGATAAACTTTTTTGTACTCAACCTATTAAGGACCATTGATATGAGAAATTCTTCTACTCAGGCATGGATGCGTAAAATCGGGCTGGCCTTATTTGTCATCCTACTAGCAGGTTGTTATGACGATCAATTGGGCAACCTCACACTGACTGATCTTGACGCCAAAGGCGAACAAACCAAGTTTGGCGAAGTTGTTACCCTCGAGTATCAATTTGATTCACGCGGCTTTACTGACCAAACAACCGATATCCAGTTTGTGCTAGCCAATGTTGACGACTTGCATGTCGACCCTGATGTGGAGCAGGAATTAAGTGAATACCACGTGGTGGGTATCGAGACCGTCCCTCTCACTAACAGCATTACCACGCACTCGGTAACTTTCAGCATACCAGAAACCGTAAAAGGCGGAACGTATCAGGTCGTTGCCCACATAGATCCAGATAATCTCATCGAGGAAGAGAACGAAGAAGATAACTCCCCGACCATCAATGATACGGACGGCACCCATCATCATGCGTTATTACAAATTCAAGGGCCACCTGAGCATGACTTTCACCTTGAAAATATCTCACTTGGAATAGAGCAACTGATATTGGATACGCCAGAGACTGAAGCCCTAGGTGAGATCAATCGCGCGGATATCGTGGGTTATGTTGACTTACGGTATCATGGCCTTCATACCGATAAGGCAGCATTGACAGCCGCGGCTGAAATTGACGGAGTATGGGTACCACTCAAATTTTGGCATGCCGACTCCAATAGTTATACCGATGATATCATTGTCGATTTAAGCCTAGACGATCAGAGTAACCACATTCAATTTGATCTCGACTTAAACGCGAATCACCTCAATGCACTGCATGCTAGCTACGATGCCAGCGGCGACAATCAACTAAAAATACGCTTGACCGCAACAGAAGGTGAGACCACAGGCCAATTTGAACACAGTGATGATAACAACCACCTCGACATCACCTTATCCTACTACTTCTTCTCTGGTGAACAAGCACGCCAAACAACGGCTCGCTCAGGGGTCGGCACCATCAATTATGAAAAAGACTTTGCTGCCACTTATGGCAACACCAGCAAGTTTGCGGTGGCTATTGATATTGCAGGAAAAATGTCTCTCGTTCCCTTAGTTGACCCCGGCGCCGCCATTTCTGGATCAGGGGATGTGTCTGCCTACTTCTTCAATGCACATAACACCTTGTTTGGCGTCAGCTTTGAAGGCAGCGCTTATGCCAGTGGCAATAATAGTGGCTACGCGACCGAAATGGTCATTTTTAACGCCACCGTGCTAGACGAAGAGTTCTACAACAACGCATTTAGTAAAACATGGGAATACACATGGGAAGAAGAGCGCGTATTGGCACAAGCTCGATTTTCTATTGGGCCTGTGCCCATGTCAGTAGAAGCAGGCGTTAGCGGCAACTTAGGCTTGGAATTAACCGTGGGTTACAATGCGGAATTAACCGGAGGTGGAGATCTGTTCCATGTTGACTTTGGCGCATTTGGCCGGGGTGGGATCAACTTACTCGTTGCCTCTGGTGGTGTCCAAGCCATTTTCACCCTCATTGATAACACTTTCTCCATGGACTCCAGTGCCGGTTTTGAGTTAGCCAATAACGGACAAAATGAACCTAATATTTACTACAGCATCGGACTAGAAGACAGCATTGATGCCATATCGGGTAAGTTTGGCCTTTATGCCGAATTACAAGGTATCAAGTGGTGTAAAAAGTGGATTATTTTTTATCCCTGTGGCACTAAAACAACCCATTACGACCTCTGGCTATACCAAACACCGAGCTTATTAAATAAAACATGGACCTTACTTTCAAAAGAAGGACAACAACCGTTATGAAGCTCGCGTTAGTCATCGCTTTAGGTATATCGATAGTCTTGCTTGCACCTTGGGTGCAAGCAACACAATGTCAGCGGCAATATCAGTTTAGCATCAATACACAAACGCACTTTTCGATGCAATCGCCTTTACCTAGCAGCCTCACCATGAAGGGGGTTATCTCGATCACTCCAGTACAATACCAAGAGCAAGCATGGTGGGGAGTTAAGGCAGATAATGTGATACTCACCAGCAATGGCATCAATGACCGCGACCCTAGCTTTGAAGCCCCCTTTGCCTTTCAAATTGACAAACAAGGGTTGATCAAAGCATTTTGGTTTGCGCCCCATCTCTCCGCTAATCAACAGCAGCAATTACAAGGGTTTGCATACTATTTTCAATATTTAAGTGGGCCAAACACGACCAAAGCAAAACCGACTCGGTTAGAGCAAGATAATTTAGGCCAATATCAAGTGCGATATAGCACCAATCAACAGCAACAGTTGCAAATGCAAAAAACAGCCTACCGCCTCACTCAAGCTAGCGCCGCTAACGCCTTTCGCCATATCGAGGTGAAGCAGTCTTTGCACACGATTACCCCTGAGCAATGCTGGTTTAGTCAGCGCCATGGCACAGAGCAATTAAACCTAATAGGCCAAGCTGATGAATTATCTTTCAATACCAAGCAAAGCTACCAATTGAGCTTGTTGAGCCAAGCCCAGCCGAGCGAATTATTCTCCCTGCCCGCCAAGGTTGAAGATTGGCCCGTTAATAACCAGCCTACACTTAGCGAAGCACAGCTCAATGAACTAAGCGCACGACTCGACCACTTTCTTACCAATACCGACTTACTTGCTTTGGATGGCTTTAGTTTAGCCGCCAAATTGCGCGAGTTTGACGCCGTGCTCCAACGCTTACCAGATACACTCAACCAGCTAAACTTGTCAGATAAAGCACAAATGCGCCTATTTAACGCGTTAGGACAAGTGGATAGCCCACAAAGTCAGCTAACCTTGGTGCGCTTTATTGATCACCAAGATAGCGCTCCAAACACACGCTTTCGTGCCCTGCGCGCATTAGAAAATGGCCAGGCCCCGCTGGGCAATGCTGCCAGCCAAGCCATCATAGACCTATTGCAAAATACATCCGAACTCGGTGAGCAAGCAGGCAGCTTTATCATGACATTAGGAGCCATGTTAGGACGCCGCCAAGATAATGAAAACAGCCAGCTGATCAGTGAACAACTGTTAGACAAGCTGACAACGAGCAAGGATGATAACCTAGCCGCCAGTATCATTACCGCGTTTGCCAATAGCGCTGACGAGCAATATACCGATGTCGTATTGGGATACACCAATAGCCCTTCCAGCGCGATACAAAAAGCCAGCGCTAGAGCACTGGGTAGCTTCGCCACCCCCCGAGCCTATCAAGGCTTACAAACCATGCTCACTCCAGAGCGAAAAGAGCGAGTTCAACAAGCTGTATTAACTTCCCTTGGCAATTATCAATTAGACACTAATACGCGTAAGGATGTATATCAGTATGCAGCAACCGCAAAGCAAGATAAGGTACGCTATGCTGCGATCCAAGCCCTAGCCAACCAACATTATGCTGATCGTAACAAACAGCTACGCACCCTGTTAAATAATGAAACATCGAGACGAAATTTCACGGCTATCGTTAAGGCATTGCATCAAAAGCCTTAACATTTATGCTAACGCCTCATGTAATCGCAACGAGTAGATACGTTGTTATATACCCAATCAACCTGGAGATGCTTGATTTCAGCAAGAATTTACAGGCGTTTAGGCAAGGCATTGATTGCAGGTAATGGTTGTTCCCTTATCAAAATCAATAACGCGGCATAAACGCCTGTAAAACTTGCCCTTTGGGAGCGACACCGTACTTCCACTACGTTGTTACGCTAATTTAGAAGGTGCTTACATTCCTGCATTAGCGTGCCTAGTATTGAAAGCACGGTGGCGCTCTGAAACATACATCTTCAAGTAGATTGGGTATATAGAGTGAGAGCTGCTTGCTGATTGGTTTACGGTTAACTGAGGAGGTCGCCAGTAGTTGGCAGGTTTGTTGAAAATTGGCTGAAATTGCTTTGGTGATGATGCTGCGCTTCTGCTTAATCGCAGCGATCCGATATGTTTTTATGTTGCATTGGAGTTACTTGTTGGTTTGCCGCTAACACAGGTGATAATAACCCTTGCGCCAGTTGTTGGCAGGTTTGCTGAAAATTGGCTGAAATTGCTTTGGTGATAATGCTGCGCTTCTGCTTAATCGCAGCGATCCGATATGTTTTTATGTTGCATTGGAGTTACTTGTTGGTTTGCCGCTAACACAGGTGATAATAACCCTTGCGCCAGTTGTTGGCAGGTTTGCTGAAATTGATTGGGGTGATAGTACTGCGCTAACACGGCTTGACCCTTACTAATACGCCCTTGCATTGCCTCGCTCTCGTTAAGGGTGCTAATACAAAGAGCAGCGAAGTCATCTGGCTTATCCGCCACCAGCAAGGTTTCATCTGGGGTTAAATAAGGGGCAAACGCATCACTGCAGATAGAGGTGGTGACGCAAGGTTTGCCATAAGCGATAGCTTCTAGCACCTTGATATTACTGCCGCCGCCCATTAATACCGGGGCAATGACGGCGCTCGCATGCTGGTATGCTTGGGCTAAGCTTTCAACAAACCCCGGCGCCAACACGCCCTCGACCTGCTGCCACTTTTCCCTTCTCGCTTGCGGCGCGGCGCCCACTAACATGACTTCAACGTCTGCTACCTGAGCGCGAATTAGCGGCAAAACCTGAGTTAAAAACCAATCCACCGCCACAATATTAGGTTGATACCACAGGGAACCAACAAATAAGAGTCGCGGTTTGGCTGGCACGGCGCTTGGAGCCTGAGCCGACTGTTGCTCACTTTGCTGACAAACAATATTGGGCAAGATCCGCGATGGCAGCCAATTGGTTGCGACTTGATCGCGCTGACAAACAAAAAAAGCCCCTGCAAAACGGCGCAACAACAAACGATTGTGCCAATAGGCAAAGTACTTTTTCAACGCTGAGACAGCAAGGGCTGGTGTCCAGCTTAATTGATTTGAGTAGCGGTATTTAAAATCGTCTAAATCCACTAAGGTTGGCACATGATGAGGAATCGCAAGTTGACTGATGGGCCAAACATAACGACCAACAACAAGGTGATAATCGGCCAAGGACTGACCCAATTGCGATTCGATTTGACGATTAAGCTCACGATGGGGCCACCAAGCATGCCAAAACCGACTAGCCAAGGTCAGCTTTAGTATTGAATGAGCTTGATCCCATATCAGCTTAGTCTGCGCGCCGCACTGAATTTCAATCACATCCACTTCACCCAAGGCAGACAACGCCTGATAAATCAGTAAACTGCGCTGCGCTGCGCCGGAAGTTTGCGCAAACGGCGAAACAGAGCACACCAGTAATATTTTTACCTTAGGTTTAGCCTGCATCGGCCACCGCCTGCGCCTGTTGCGACGCTAAGATCATCTTGACGGTTTGCCGATCAAAAAAGCGATGATACCAAGCGGGTCGCAGTACCAAATGCTCCAAAGGTGCATCTTGATATAGGATTTCAACCCGCTCGGGAATACCTTTTAACCCTGCCACATATAAGCGCTCAGATAACAGTTTATTTTGAAAATGGCGCAAGCTATAGCGGCGATAGCGATTGAGATAGAAACGCGGATCGGTAATGGCATGCCACCAAGTGCTGGGATAGTTAAATTGCGCCTGCGGACATACCTTAGTTAAGGTTTTGTTCCAACGATTGCCCAAGGGGTCGAGATCCCAATGAGCCAGAGCGCCCACTAAGCTATCGTCACCAATAAAACCAATGGGCATCTTGATTTTTTGCTGTTTGATCCTTTGCACAAACTGACCCGATAAGGCGTAAAGACAGCCCGCTATGCCGCCTTTATTGACCATCTCTTGGCGATACAAAGACAATGTTGCACTAGGTACGGCCGAGCACGCGTTTAACTTAATATCATGATTTAATTCATCGATTAGTTTAGCAATGGCGTTAGGCTGGGCAACACAGTCACCATCGAGAAACACATAATATTGTGACGGCTTACTGTATTGATGCACCGCACGGTTCCACGCGTTGGCTTTGTCGCCACGCTCGATTTCAAATACTTTTACCCAAGGTTGCACCGAAGGTTTTAGCCTCGCAAACTGTTCACTGAACTGACGCGCTAACTCAGCGGTATTATCACGACAGCCATTGGCCACCACTAAACACTCCACTTGCGCAAACGGATTTAGCTTGGTTGCTACTAACCCTTGAACATTAGCTGCGACCGAGGTTAAACAAGCAATGATATTATCAGCCTCGTTATACGCCATGATCACCACAGTTAACAACAAGGGTTCAGACTCAGATAAATGCTCTTGGTTCCCTACCTTGGTCATAACCGCTCCTTTTAATTTGAGCCAATGCTCGCCTCTGCCTCGGGTAACAGTTTTTGATATTTTTGCAGCCGCTGTTGCAAGTAGTCCGATTGAGTGTGCTTGATACCGATTTCCAATACTTCAATCGCTTGTTGCGGTTGCTGATTAAGTAAATAAATGCGACTGAGCTGCACATAACTGCGCACTAATCTAGGCGACATCACCACGACTTCATTAATGCTCTCTACCGCTTTATCATATTGCTGTGAGACTTCATAAATATACCCCTTAGTTAATAATAGCTCGGGATAGATAGCATGTTCGGGCGGGGTACGAGTTAATGAATAATTGACGTTGTTGAGAGCCGCCTTTACCAGCACTTTTTCGCTGCGATCACGAGATAAATAATGCTGTATTTGCACCAAGGCATGGCAATAGTGATGAATATGAGAGTACACCTTACTGCCAATGCGATCCGACCAATATTTCACTTCAGGCACGCGCATATTGTTACCATTTTTACTGGCTTTAGGACGACAATAGCCCGGCAACGTCATCAACTCTTCCGGGGTTGCAGAAAAATTGCCTATCCCCTTCGCCTGTACTTGGCTAAGGCTAAGCAACAAGGCACTGCAAAATAAACCGACCCAGTATCCTCTCATTGCTGTTCCTCCTGCAAGATCCACGCTTGTAATAAGGCAGCCAAGCCCTGCCAAGGCGCCATGGTTAAGTCACACGGCCCTGCAGGATGGGGATCTTGGCTACAACTTAATTGCGTGCCCGTTGTTAACCTCAGTTGCTCTACTTGATACGGCCCTTGGCGCACCGCTTTTAAACGCGAACGATTGATTTGATTTAAGTATGACTCCTTAATCGCTAAGGTGCCTTGGGTCGGGTCGGGGATATATAGCAGCTCAGTAATGTTGGGGTAGCGAAACCTATCTTTAGGTAACCCTGGCATTTCACCTAGCCACATGCCACTTTCATAGAAAGCCACGCTTTGTTCATTAGCTTGACTGAGGGGGGCGATGGCCATGGTCGAAGGAATACGGATACCCAGTTGCTGTAAAATGGTTGGCGCGATACTGAGGCTACTGGTGGTATGGTTAATGGTGTGCGGCTTAGGATCACGTGGATCATACAAGATAAATGGGATACGGTAACTCGAGGGATACAACAAGTTACCTTGGCCCCAAGATTCTTGCTCGAACAAGTCAACACCGTGATCGGAAAACACCACCACTAAGGTGTTTTCAGCGATGCCTAGGGCGACTAAACGTTGGATAACCTCACCGACCAAATCATCAAATTGACTGACGGTGCCATCATACAAGGCATTGATCTGCTCAATGTCAAAACTGCGTTTATCACGCGCCATGTTCTTCATCACTTCACGGATAGAGCCAAAACTGCTCATCACATATTTAGATTCCCCCTCATAATCTGGGTTGCTGTATCGCTGATAATAAGGCCAACGGCTAGCGAAGGGGATGTGCGCGCCTGCGCTAAATACCGTCATAAAAAAGGGCGCGGGCTGCCCGGCAAGTTGATTGAGCTCATCTAAGGCCAGTTGATAGATGTGTTGGTCGATGGAACTGCCTGCCACATAAAATATCTCTGGTAACCAACGTCGTCCTAATTCGTGATGCCAAAATAAACTTAATAACAGACGAATATTTTTTGGTCCCTGGGCAATTAAGGTGGTTAGATTCCATTGGTCTGCCGGTAAAGACTGACGCGAAAAGCCGAATTCAAATTTACCCAAATCCGTTGCCGCCCAATCTCCCACCACGGAAGTAACGTAACCTTGCTCCGCCAACACTTGAGGTAATGCACCTGCCACATCGACCTGTTGCTCGGTGACAAAGTTGGTCCTTACCCTATGCTGCCAAGGGTAGCGTCCCGTCATGATCGAACTTAAGCTGGGCGCCGTTCGCGCTAACGGGACAAACATGTGATTGGCTTGCAACCCTTTACTCGCTAGAGCATCGATATTCGGGCTAATTTGGCCGCGAAGTTGGTAACCATAGGTAGATAATCGGTCTGCCCTGAGTGTATCTGCACCTAACATAATGATATTAGGTAAATCACTTCGGGCTGGTTTAACGGAGGTTGTCGCAGCACCTTGCAACGGAATATGTAACAAAAAGACCGGCAATAACACCAAGGCAAACCAAGGCCACAGAATGCGCCAATGACTGGTGACTCGCGGCACAAAAAAAGCCCGTAGTAGATGAATAAACACGGGCAATAGCAAAAGTGTCAGCAGTAAACACCAAAGGGCTAAAATAACATCCTTATTTAACAAAGGGCTAAAATAGGCCAGCCATTTTTGATCATAACTAAAATTAACCACTATCACAGACGGGTTAAAAAACAGCTGGGTAACAAACAGCAAGATCAGGAAGGCTAAGTTAAAACCCACTAAGAGAAAAAAATAAACACTTGGGCGTGGGCTCAACCACCCCAAATGTCGATAGTTTTGGTAGCTAAGCACACTAGCATAAACCATTAAAAACAGTGACACCCAAACCGCGAAAGTCAGCTTCAACAAAGACACGAGCATGTCCTGCCAAAATGGCAGCAACAGCTTGAATTCAACGGCAGGACCAGACATGGAAAAGTTCACGTAAGCGTAGCTAACGTACAAGATCGTTAACCCTAAGGTGATCATGCTAATGCGAGTAACCGACATACGCCTCCTTGAACCAATCTAAACCTAAACTTAGGCTAGTAAAAACCTGATTTAATAGCATGTTTATCATCTTTCTCGGATTTAACTGACTGTTCATTGGGTTGCTGTTGAACCAAAACAGAACACGTGATCACGATACACAATAAATGATAAGGCAAATCAAAATACGCCATTCCTAAAAACGCCCCACCCGAAAGATAAGCAACAAAAGCCACCTGCACATGGCGCAACAATTGATTGATAGATGCCAACTCAGAATCGGGGGGCGCCTTATTCGTTTGCACAATAAGACGCTGCGCGCTGAGCCACGTCATGGCCCACAAAGATAGAAACAAGGCCAAAGCGATAAAGCCGTGCTCACCGAGCACCTCAAAATAGATACTGTGGGCATCGTGCACCATGGTTGGCTCGGGCGCATAGAGATAAAATGTCTCATCACGGAAGCATTCAAACCCACCCCCTAATAGCTTTTGGCTGGATAAATTAAACGCCATTTGCCACGCATTTATTCGCCCCATCGCCGACTGGTCCTCTTCAAAGGTTTCGATCGTGTTCATCCGTTCGGTCCACTGGCTGGGCGCGAAATTAAGCAGCAAGGCCCCAATCAAAACAGAGGAGGCCAAAGACAAGAAGGGGGTTTTACTGCGTAGACAAAGAAAACTCATCATCACAACGCCCCCCACCAACGCGCCCCGTGAATGGGTGCCGACCACAGCAAATAAACAAATCACCGCCATGCAATTAAGCCCAAGGCGTAACCACCATTGCTTGGCGTCAATGGCTAAAAACCGGATGAGTGGTGTGATAATTAAGATCGCGAGCCCGATTTCATTATTGCCAAACATGAACGAATCTGCCGGCCCCTGAACCCGATAAACGCCCCCTGTGGTAATGGTAAATATGCCCCCTTTAACACCATAAAACCCGATGGATAAAACAATCACCCACACCAAGGCTTTAAGATCTTTATAGCTGGTTAGTACATACAAGGAAGCAAAAACAATCACCTGAATTTTTAGTACCTTCTCCAGCTGGTACCAAGCTAAGTCAGGATAAAATGCGGTTAACGTACTCACTATCATGCAGCAAATAAACGCTATTAGGATCATTACCTTGCCATCACGCCAAGGCATGGTAAAACGTTCTTTACTGAAAAATAATGCAATCAGCAATAAAATGGCCGTGGTTTGGGCAAAGGGCAATGAATAGGCAAATCCATACACCAAGCGATGGGGGTTCATATAACTGAGCCAAGACCAAACCAAGATTGCCCACATAGGTCGCTTTAGACAAAATGGGATCAGGCCAAGATAAACTAAGGTCAGCGCAATATCACGCATAGTCCCAAGTCGCTCCGACCTTGCTCTCTACATATTTAAACTTACCTGATTTCTCCCTTGGAATTTGGCTGACAAACTCTATATCTAACTGAATATCACCTAGACGTTGATGGAAGTTACGGCGAATAAAATCGATGCTGGCATTGTCTATGTCCGATTGCATCACCAGTAACAAGCGGGTGTGAAATTGCGATTCTTGAATAATTTTAAACTCGGCCACATTGGCTAATTCACGCAGTACATAAATCAAAGACAGCGCATGCATTGTGGTACCGTCGGCGGCGAGAACAAAATCAGTGGTACGCCCTTCAATGCTTTCCAACAAAGGTAAATGGCGCCCACAGGGGCATAAATCCGTGCCCAAACACGCCAAGTCCCCGGTGCGATAGCGCACAAAGGGAAACTCAGCCGTGGCTAAATGCGTCACCACCACTTCACCAATTTCACCCGCTGGTAATGGCAAACCTTGTTTGTCCACTATCTCGACAATAATGTCTTCGGCAGAAATGTGCATGCCACCATGGGGGCATTGATGGGCAATAAACCCCGCATCTCGACCACCATATCCATTGGCTACTGGGCAATTAAACACCTCAGATATTAGGGCTTTTTGATTTTCAAACAAGCGCTCTGAGGTGACAAATGCCACCTTGATACCAAGATTAGACAAGTTAATTTGATGACGTTTGGCATAACGCGCGATCAAGGCCAAGGAAGAGGGGTAACCAAATAGCATGGTCGGCCCATAATGAATAATCTCTTTGATATACCCCTTGATGTGCTGATCCGACATAGCGAAAGCGGGCAACAAACGCGACCGAAACACACGGTCGCGCCATTGTTTCAGGTGATCTTGCGCCCCTAATTCAATCGGCGACCCCCAAACCACTAACTCTTTATCGCCTATATCCACATCCCACCAGCGGGTGGCACGCCACTTGGCTGCCACATCATGGCTTTTGCGCTGCTTACCCACCATAAATTGCAGGGGTTGACCACTTGATCCCCCGGTATTAAACAGGCTTAGTGGCCCAGCATTATCGGCTTGCAGCAAACTCCCCGCTTGACGGATCTTGGTTTTGTCTAGTAGAGGTAATTCAGCGAGTTCGGTAACGGATTTAAAATTGCCAGGAATAAAGCCAAGATCTTGAAACATACTCCGATAGTAAGGCACATGCCGCCCTATCTCAGTCATAAAACGGTTCAGCTTTTCAAGTTGCATCGCAGCGAGTTTGTCTTGATTAAACCATTGGCTTGCTTCTAGCTCACGGCGCAACGCAACACTTGAATGGCGCTTAACGAGCTCATGTATAGGAAACAGTACTGACGAGACCAATTTGGTGTACATGCCTTACTCCTTAGCCAAAGCCATAGGTTGCCTGCGCCTTGACGACCTGTTTACGCCCTCAGGTTGAGAAAAAAAGCCTAGGGCCTGTTGACCTTTCGTGGTTAATTTTTGTTCGAGATAAAAGCGTTTTGAGCAAGGCGAGCAGTGTGTAGCTTAGCATTCTAAGTAAATACTGCTCAACGACGCGCAAAACGCTTTTAGCCGAATCCAAAGGACAGCGTTTGTTGGTCATTTCTACTGCGTTAGCGCCTTTTCGCGTAGGTGACTATGCCACAAAGTCGCTGCCTTGTATAAATACCCAACAAATCGCTGCAAAAACAAGCTCCAAAGATCAACAGGCCCTAGCAACACATTGACAGACAATGTCCGTATTCATGCCTGTGTTACGTTTGCTGCTGTGCAACACAAGCATTGAGCCTATTTAATAAGGATAGACACAATTGCTCGATCTCGGGGCTAAAACTGGGTGCATTTCGCTTCCCCACCGAACCACTGAAGATATAACGTGTCATTTTGTCATTAACCGGCAAATCAGCGAAACTAAGGACTTCTGGTAACACTTGCTGTGGCTGCTCAACAAGCTGCTCGTATTGAACTAATTTCACATCTGGGCCCTGATCTAGGCCTAATTCGAAAAACATCACGTTCCTAACATACCACTGCAGCGCGGCCGCATCGGTATCGTTGATATCTGGCGTCACGCGATCCTGTAATAGGGCGAGCGAGGACTCAGATAGGCCATTACCCCACCAAGAATCATCTTGCCCTGAAGCCAAGCGCTTAATTTGCTTACCTTGGTTGCGAAAAGACTTCAGCATGGAGTTGACCACATCTCGAAAGTCTCGATAGATCCACAAAATTTTAGCAGGCGCTAATTCTTGCGTTAGGCGCGGCAGTAATTCCAATTCACACAAGGTTTTTAGCACAAACACTGGCGCCTTACTTTGCTCTCTTAAATCCTTAATCACACCAAGCTCACGCATTTGATAGCGCTCAAATGCACGCTCGTCGCGTTCATGAAACACATCAGTGGCTAAGCTTAAATCCAAGATGTCCATTAACATATTGGTACCGGAACGCTGGCACCCCGCCACCAATATAGTGCGCTCAGAGTCGGTGGCTTTAATATGTTGCACTAAATGCTTGAGCCAATATTGCTGCCCTTGCTGGGCCTTTTCTATTAATCTTTTCATGGCCACACCCTATGATTCACTTTCTAGTTCAGCTTTCTCGTTCATCGCTTCCCTGCTCGCTTCGATTCAATGCGAGAAAATGACGCTTTAATTGCTCGACTCGTAACTGCCAACTGTTTGCCTTGGCGTATTGATATAAGGTCTCTTGTTGCCAGTGCTTGGCCAGCCCTTGCTCAATGCCGGCTAGCAATTTTGCTTGGTCGCCATAAGGATAAATCAGCCCCAGTTGCTCATTAGCAATCACTTCACGATTACCGCCAACATCACTGGCCAACACAGGCACACCGCAAGCCATGGCTTCAAGGATCACATTGGCCCAACCTTCATTGGCACTGGCTAGCACAAACAAATCTGCCGCACTTAAATAATGACGCAGCTCAGATTTGGGTTTTGGCCCAACAAACAACACCCGAGATGACAACCCTAATCGAGCCACCTGTTGTTCAAGGGTGAGTTGATAATCACCCTCAGCACTGGCTCCCCCAACAATCACATATTTCACCGAGTCAGGCAGCTGCGCCAAGGCGTCGATCACCAGATGAAACCCTTTGCGCGGCACTAACCCCGCCACCGTAATCAACACTTGGTCTGTCTCAGCTAACCCTAAAGCAGCTCTGGCCTGCTGCTTATCCACGGGATAAAAAGTATCGCAATCCACCCCATTGCCAACCACGTCGGATTTGGCTGGCGATGCGCCTTGGCCCAAAGCAAGTTGTTGCAATGAAGTCGAAACCGCAAACACCCGATCCGCTTGGCGCCAAGCCCAACGTTGCCAGCGCGCCGTGAAAAATCCCAAACTATGGGGCACCTCAGTACCACGCAAGGTAAGGGTAACGGGTTTACGAAACCATTTTGATAGCAAGCCCGCAGCCGCCCCTTCGGGATAACTAAAATGGCTATCTAAGATCTGCCAATCTAATTCTGGATGCCGCTTGAGCCAGCGTGACACCGCCCTAGCCATAAACCAAGCATCAAAACAGCGCCCCACCCCCGGCAAAGAAAAAAAACGCGGAAAGTAGACATGCACCAAGGATCCATCAGGTGCGGTTTGCACCTCAAAATTGGCTGGTTGAGGGCGATAATGAGGCCGCCACCATTGAATCAGGCCTTGTAATGGAAACCAAGGCACGGGGCTAACCACAAATAAGGGGAATTCAGCCGCTACGCGAAACATGCGCTCTTGAATAAACAGCCCTGCAGTCGGACGAGCCTGACTTGGAAATAATGAGCTCAGTACCAAAATACTCGGCATATTAGCCGCTCTACGACTATGATGGGCAGCATGGGCTGCCGGCATGGGCTGAACTGAATCGGGCTTGGGCATAGCCACCACTAGCACGCCCCTTGATCTAGGGGTTGGCCACTTAGCCCGCCTAACTGATAGACTTTTTGGTAATTAGCCACGCTGACTGACCAATTACGCTCATTGCGCACGTAATCTATGCCCTGCTGCCAAATCGCAGGCCAATGGGCTTGCTGCGCCAACACCTTAGCTAAGGTTTGGGCCAAATCTGTCACGCTACCTTGCTGAAACAAAAAGCCATTCTCACCATCACGAATTAACTCCCTATGCCCGCCTACATCCGATGCCACTACTAACTTACTTTGTGCCATGGCTTCTAATGGCTTAAGTGGCGTCACCGTTTCCGTTAACCGCATGCCTAGGCGCGGATACACTAAGATATCCACTAAGCTGTAATATCGCGCCACTTGATCATGGCTGACTCGGCCAATAAACTGTACCCGCTTGTTCAAACCCAGACGCTCAACTTGCTGTTGCAAATTGGCTAATTGCGGCCCGCCCCCTACCAACAACACACAAATGTCGTCATCTTGTAACGCGGGCTCGGTCAGGGCATCAATCAGTAAATTCAAACCTTCATAACCGTAAAAGGATCCCAAAAAGCCCAATACCTTTTTCCCTTCGAGGCCTAACTCTTGCAACAGCACCGAGTCAGGCTCGGTTAAAGGGGTAAACTTGTCTATGTCTACCGCATTAGGTATCAAGGTGATTTTTTCTGCAGCGATGCCGCGCTGTTGCATGTCGTCTTTTAGCCCTTGGCAAATCGTTGTCACGGCATCGGCACGTTTAAGTACAAACGTTTCTAATGCCTTGGTTAGCTGGTAGCGCCAACCATGCTCAACCGCAGTACCATGGTCCACGGCCGCGTCTTCCCAAAATGCCCTCACCTCATACACCAAGGGTAATCCGCTCATCTTCGCTTGCCACCAAGCCGCTAGGCCATTTAATGCCGACGAGTGAGCATGGATCACATCCGGCTTCACTTGACGCACAGCGCGGCTTAACGCCCATTTAAGGGTGATAACCGTCGTTAACTGCTCAAGCAAAGGTATATTCATCAACCAAGCAACATAGGGGCTACGCATAAACACTAAGCCATGGCTTAGTTCCTGCCAATCCAGTCTAGGCCCCTGTTTTGCCGAGGTGAGGTGATAAGTTTTCCAGCCGCGAGCACGCTGCTGATTTAATATGGCTAAGGTGCGAAAACTATAACCGCTATGTAAAGGCACCGAATGATCAAGAACATGTAATATTTTCATAGACTTCCCTGTTATATCACGGCCGATGCGGTGACCGAGTCTGGCTGCGAAACAGCCCCCGCCTGTTGCTTCGCCAAAAAGGCTTCAAACATCAACAGTGCCCATAAGGCAGCACTATGATCACGGCGCCCAGAGCTGTGCTGCTCAAGTAAGCGGTGAATGTAATCCAAGTTGAATAATTGGCTTTGAGCCAGGCAGCCGGACGACAAAGCGGTATGTAACTTGTCTTTAAGTGGGCCACGAAACCAGCGGCACAAGGGCACAGCAAAGCCCATTTTGCGGCGATACAGCACATCTTCAGGCAAGTGAGGCTCGAGCGCTTGTTTCAAGATAGCCTTGCTGACGCCTTTAGCCAATTTAGTCGCTGGCGGTAATGTTGCACTCCATTCCACTAACTTGTGATCCAGTATCGGGACCCTGACTTCTAAAGCATGTGCCATGCTCACTCGATCAACCTTAGTTAAAATATCGCCCGGCAAGTAGGTTTTTAAATCTAGGTATTGCACCAGTGACAAGCTATCCACCCCGTCAAAGTTGGCGTAATGTTCATTAAACACACTGATACTGCGATAGTCCCCTAATTGCGCCTTTAATTGTTCGCTAAATAACTCACTCTTTTGCGCTTCGCTGAAGATTGAAAAATTATGGAAATACCCTTCGACCGTGTCTCTGGCAATGGCTTGAAAGGTGGTTTTAGCGCGTAAAAATTTGGGCGCCCAATCGGCCTTAGGGTAAGCCTTCGCCAATAACGAAAAAACAGGTTTACGGGCGGCTTCAGGCACTAAGCTACGGATCCGCTCTTCACGCAAATGCCATTGATAACGGCGGTAACCTGCAAATAACTCATCGCCACCATCCCCCGAGAGGGCCACGGTGACTTGCTGTTTGGCCAGTTCACACACCCGATACGTCGGCATGGCAGAGCTATCGGCGAAAGGCTCGTCGTAAAAATAAGCCAGCTTGTCGATCAAAGCAAAGTCGTCACTGGCCACGGTCGCGACGCGATGGGCCGTTTGATAACGCTGTGCCACCATGGCGGCAAATTCGGTTTCGTTAAAATCCGCGACATCAAAGCCAATGGCACACGTGTTAACGGGCTCGGCTTGCAACTGCGCCATCATCGCCACCACGGCACTGGAATCAACCCCTCCCGATAAAAACGCGCCTAGCGGAACTTCTGCAACCAAGCGGATATCGACCGCTTCACGCAGGCGCTCTGTCAGCTGCTGCGCTATGCTCTTACTCGCATCCGTTTCTGCACTGGCTGGCGGTGCAAAGGAGACATCCCAGTAACATTCACTGCTTGGCAACGATGTCATACCTTGTTTTAATAACAGGGTATGACCGGGGCGCAGCTTATAGACTTGCTCAAAAATGGTTTTAGGCTCTGGAATATAACCCAATGAGAAATAGTCAGAAATGGCCTGAGGGTTAAGCTCAGTGGGTAATTTGGGGTGTACTTGTAGTGCTTTTAACTCACTGCCAAATATCAATTCACCACTGGCCAGCATGGCATAATATAAGGGCTTAATGCCGAGTCGATCCCGAGCTAAAAAGAGTTGCTGCTGAGATTGGTCCCAAATCGCAAAGGCAAACATGCCACGCAACCGGTTGACCACTTGCGGCCCCCATGCCAGCCACCCTTGAAGGATGACTTCGGTATCACACACAGTGTTGAAATGGTGCCCTAACTCAATCAGCTCTTGGCGCAATGCTTGATGGTTATAGATTTCACCATTAAACACGATACAAGCTCGTTGATCGTCACTGAGCATGGGTTGTTGACCACTGGCCACATCAATAATAGATAAGCGGCGATGACCTAAGCCGACCCCTTCGCCTAAATAAACCCCACCCTCATCTGGACCTCGATGAAACAGCGCCTGATTCATATCCCGAATCAGCTGAGCATTCACTTCGTTACCCTGCGCTAATACTATCCCTGCAATGCCACACATAACGCCTCCAGAATCAAGCCATGTTATCCCGTTGCGACTAGCCGCTATCTATAAGCCTAGGGCTTGTTTTTCATTTATGCTGAATATTTGACCCGTTATTTACGTCTGTTAAATCATCACTCGGCAAACGCTTGGCATGCGGATGCTGAGCCAATAAATCACGATAAAAGCGGCTATATTTACCGACCATGACAGGTAACGAAAACTCAGCCACCGCTCGTTCACGTGCCGCCTGGGCGTGTTTGGCTAACATGGCAGGCCTTAATAAATAGGCCAACATGGCTCGCTCCAGCTCAGCGCAATTTTGTGACTCAACTAAGGTGCCGGTTTCGCCATCTACGACCAACTCGCCATTGCCCCCAACATCCGTCGCGATCACCGCCTTACCTGCCGCCATTGCTTCCAGTATGGTGTTACAAATCCCTTCAGCAAGGGACGGCAACACAAATAAGTCCATATATTGCAGCCACTTGTTGATGTCTTCTTGTTGCCCCATGAAAAACACAAATTGCTCAAGGTGATGTTCACGCACAAATTGTTTTAAGCTTGGCTCACATTCACCCGAGCCAATGATCAGCAAACGAACCTTCTTGCCATCACCGGCGGGGTTATCCAGTAACGAAGCAAAGGCTTGTAGCAGCAACAGTTGATTTTTAACCTGTGCTAATCGCCCAACAGTACCAATAACAAAGCAATCTTGATCAACTTGGTCAGGGGGTAACAGGTTAGGTTTTCCCGCTGGCGAAAAAACATCGGTATTCACCCCGTTACATATTTGCATCACCTTAGCCGGCGGAATGTTCACTCGCTCAACCAAGTACTGATAGGTATGTTTTGATAGGGCGATATAGGCATCAACCCAATAAGAGTAGAACCGTCGGATCAAGCGATACTTTAACCGCCCAGTTAAATCAGAGACATCCCAGCCATGTTCACCATGACAAGAGAGGGGCCGAGTGGCCAGCCATGCTGGCAGTTGATATTCAAGGGCAGCCAAATTACGGCTATGGACAATATCGGGTCGGATCTGCCTCACTAGTTTGAAAAAGCGATAAGAACAGCCCCAGTCAAAGCCCGCTTTCTTATGTAAATCAATGACCTCAACGGGCACTTTGATCCGCTCAATAAAGTCATCGTGATCCGTTAAGCAAACGATAACATGACGCACCGCCTCCGTAGGCATCTGATTAATAATGTTCACTAAGCCATTTTCTAAACCTCCGGCATAAAACCGATATACCACATGCATGATAAGCGGCCTTGCGTCTTCATTACGCTCCATTTTTTGCCTCCTTGGCTAAGATAACGGGATTGGCAAACCACCGTTTCAGCCCCTCGAGATGCTGGTTAATAAAGGTCTCAACCAATGCAAGATCGGCTTGCTTTGGCACCATGATCGCAAACACTTGCCCGCGACTGGGCCCAAAGGGCGCATGTAACCATTGTTGTAACTTAGTGTTGATACCACCTAACGAGGGATGCTGTCCTACCTGATACCAATAATAGACAAATTGTTGTTCGCCCAATTCGTTACCCAATCGGAGTTGGTTAGCCACCAGCGTTATCTGATCGAACTGCCCCTCAAAACGGTTCTGGCTTAACACATGCCAATGACTTGGGTTATATAACCGATTGAGTACACTGACTAATTCTTTACCTTGTCGCTCTTGGTGATAGTAAGCGCTATACACATAGAGCACCTTACCCTGATAGCGATATTGCCCTAGCCATTGATGATCAGCATTAACAAAGCGGGGTTGCCACGATAATGCATCGGCGCCAATCCTCACTGAGTCAGGACCTTGCCAGCCCAAGCTTGCTGTCGGTAAAGGCTTAGCAGCAAAGGTCACCGCCGCGGGTTGGCTGTTGCCCGCGAATACGGCGACGAGCGCTAAACTCACCGCTGCCAAGATTAACGCAGCGATACCTGACAGATGGCCAAATAAATCAGCGCCCTGACGCAGTGACTCATTAACGGTAGAGGCAAGTTGATCCACTTGAGCCGGCTCAGCAAACCACCATCCCACTAAAAACAACAACCCGATAACGAGCGAGAAAAAAAACCACCCATAAATCAAATGATCCACATCGCCGGCAATACCTTGGTCGATAAAATGGTAAATCATGATAATTGACCACGCCCTAACGCCATTAGCCAAAATCGGCAATGCGATAGAGAACAATATAAATAACAATCGCTTGCTGTAGATTTGAAAATGCAAGTAAGCAAACAAGCAGCCCAAGCTCAAGGCGGCTAACAAGTAACGAATACCACTGCAGGTCCATGCCACCTCAAAGCGCGCATCCGGGGTGTATAAGAACATGCCCTCTTGGTATACCGGCACACCACTGAGGCGTAACAGCCATACTGACATTTCTGCCGTAATGTGTTGTAAAGAAGGGATCAAAAATTCGCCAAACGGTAAGGCAAATAAACTATAAAGCAAAGGAAACAAGATCACCCTGCATTTGGCTGAGCCCCAAATCAGCCAAACAAAGTTAGGTAACATGGCCAACACCGCGAATTGTTCAATCACTTGAATACCCAAGCGCAGGCCAAATAACCAACCTAACAACAGACAAAAATGTAACCCAACGGGCCACCAAGAAAAGCCTATCGCGGTGCACGACAACGCCGCTCGACGCTGCCATATTAGATACAGGCTAATGGGAATAATAAAAAAACAGTGTGCGAAGGTTTCTATGCTGTACCAAATCTTCACCATCGTCAGCCAAGTCACTGCAAAGCTATATAACCAGAGCAACAGGAGGCCAGCTAGTGCAAACCAAGGCAGCCAAAGGCGGGTGGCGAGGGGCGGCTTAGTCTGAGTTAAAGGTTGAGGTAAGGCCATCATCGGTTAGCCCTTGGCTTGGCCCATCAGATGTTCGAGGCGGTTAAAACTATTTTGCCAGCTAAAATGCTGCTGTACCCAATGACGCGCTAAAGACTCAACGGCCGCGGTATGGGTGTGACCGTCATAGAGTTGAGCCACTTGACTCAACGCCGCAACACAATGGCGAGCAAAGTCTTGCTTGGTATCCGCCATTCGCGAACCAGAGGCATTGCCTATCCCGACAAAAGCATGACGACTGCCCACCACGACCTTGTTCATCGCCAATGCTTCTAATACCTTATTTTGGATCCCTCTGCTAATGCGTAACGGGGCGACCGCCAAATAGGCATGCTTCAAGTAGGGCCGCACATCGTCAACGCGCCCCGTGACAATAACGCCGGGCTGATTGGCTAATTTTTTAACGGCTTTGGTTGGATTTGAACCCACAATATAGAAGGTCGCTTTAGGTTTTTGCGCCACAATACGTGGCCACACCTGTTGTACAAACCACGTCACCCCCTCTATGTTAGCCCAATAATCCATTGCCCCAGTAAAGACCAGCGCCTGCTCATTGTCGGCATAGGGCGATACGTCACTGACCACACTGGGATCAAAGTAATCGAGATCAACCCCATTTTGCACCCAGCTAATATTGTCATTGATTTGGGTTGTTGGGGTCACTTTTTGACGTTGCTGAAAATCATCAGCCTCGCTTTGCGAAACAAACAAGCTTAGGTTGAAGGTGCTGGCAACATGGCTCTCATACTTAGCTAAGGTGTTGTATTCACGGCGGTATAGCCACGCCATCAAGCCTTTCTTTTTGTCTGCATATTGCTGCCATTTATCCGAGTCGATATCAACAAAGTCCATCACCCGAAACCGGTCTTCTTGGCCAACAAACTGCGCCATCACCGACGAGAAAGTTAATACCTTAATATCCGGATGCTCACGAATAACGGCCTCAACCCAACTTTGCATTTGTTTACTTTGGTAATAAGCCAAACTTAATGGGCGCCGATCCATCAATGCACGCAAGCTTGCCATCTTATGCCATAGAGGATGGCGTGCCACAAGATGACACCCCGCCAATTGTGGCTGCAATACGGCTTGGTATTGCCAGTCTTCAGGATCATCAATAAAAGCGCCAAGATAGACGTCATATCTTTGCTTTAAATACTGCAGCCAATGGTACGAGCGGATCTTATCCCCTTTATTGGGGGGATATGGGATCCGGTGACACAGATAAAGTATTTTCTCCATTAGCCTAAGTCCTTTGCGAGTACCGGCCCTAACACCCTACTTATAGGTAAAGGCAGCTTCTTCCAAGCTTTTATAAACAACTGATACTTAGGGTTAGTCGGGCTGACATTAGGTAAGCTTTGGCTTTTTACCAAACAGCTTTGATAAAACAGCGGCTGGGCCACCATGCCCCAATGTTTTTTATATGCATGGGCGCCACTGCCTAACTTGCTACGACCAAAATCAAATTGCGTCATGCCTTTTTGAGCACCATGGCACATTAATTGGTAATACATGTAGTCGTTACTTTTTAGCTCACGAGCCGACAAGGTACCGCCGCCATAATACGGCATGACCTGATGCTTAAAGTAGAAGCTCATGACACTCGACACAGGTTGACCCTGTGAGCGAACGGTCAATATATCGATATACTCGGGAAAGGTGGCGAGCAAAGCTTGAAAATACGCCTTGGCAAACACGGGGGTGCCCAAATTGCGCACACTCTCAGAATAGATGGAATAAAAAGGCTCAACCTCTTGCTCAATTTCAAAGCTCAGCCCATTAGCGAGGGATTGACGAATTACCGCTCGTTGTTTTTTCTTAACCCCGGCTAAAATTTGCTCGGGTGAGCCAGCGAGCTCACAGGCAAAGTTTTCATGGCTCGGCTTGGTCAGCCAATCGGGTAACATGTCGCGTCGATGACGTAATTCAATACAATCGACTTTCAAGCTCGTAGCCAAGGTCTTGGCTTGCTCTAGCAACAAGCGCGTCGCTTCTGGATCGGTGGATAAAATGCCAGCACAAACAGAAAAAGGCAGCGAGATAAGCTTGTTACCAAAAATCCAACTTTTGATCTGAGCCAGGGGTAATAAGCCTAAAATACGCCCTTGATGCTCAATATAATAAAACCAACATGGATGGTGATAAACTTGCTCAAAAATTTGTTGCCACCCCGATAAGTGAAAAAACTCACCTTCAGGGTGGGACATCACAAAGTCATCCCACTGTGGTCTTGTATCGGGTGTTAATTGCTTTAGTTGCACAGCCTATTCCCTCATCATCGCGGCCCTCTTGGCCTTGTCATGTAGGCTACTGCTATGTAAATGCCTGCCGAGTTTGTTGTTAGCCTTGCTCGTTCTTGTCTAAGAATAGTTCATCCATTCGCCGCCATGGATATTTGCTCAATAAACGCGCAATACGCGGCTCGGTTTTGTGTAAATTTAAATAATGCCGAAATTGCGTTTTCTTGCTCAGTTGAAATGGCCGAGGCTGCTTAGGATCTAACTCCCAAGGGTGAATGTAGAAAATATAAGGCTGTTGTGCTTGACGATGAAAACGACGTAAAGCCCATTGCATCAAAGTCTCTGGATACAATCGAAAATAACCACCACCGCCAATGGGGAAGTTTTTGCCCATCAATTGGAGCGTAGAAATAGGCACTTCCAATACATCAGGGTGAGCCAAAAAAGCAAATCTGGGCAATAAGGGGGAGCCATAGTGATCATGCTTAACGGGGTAAACACTCGAACTATAACGATAACCGGCATTAGCCAACTCATCATAGGCCCAAGGTGTACGCTCACTAATGGAAAAACTCGGCGCACGATAGCCCTGCACTGCAACGCCACCAGTGTCTTCTAATAAGGCTTTGCTGCGCCTGATATCGGCGGCAAAGCCTTGTCTGGATAAATGGTGTACCCGCTGGTGGTCATAGCCATGGCTAGCGATTTCGTGTCCAGCCTTGGCGATGGACTTAATCAACTGAGGATAATGCTCCGCTATCCAACCTAACACAAAAAAAGTCGCGTGAATTTGGTGCTGCTCAAACAGGTTTAACAACTTTTCGGTATTGGCTTCTACCCGACACTCAAACTGCTGCCATTGCTCACGATCACTAAAAGACTCAAATGCCGACACTTGAAAATAGTCTTCTAAATCAACCGTCATGGCACACATATTAGCCAAAGGCAGTAAACGCTCACCTTCTGCTGTTAGGGTATCACCAGATTCGCTTCGATCTTGAAGAGTTTGCTCTTGGGAGGCTCGCTCTTGAGCGCTGCGCTCTCGAGCACTGTGCTCCTGAGCCAGCTCGGAAAGATTCATCATAGCCGCTCCTAACGAGAACCTTGAGCAAAACAAACCACCTCTATGGTTTGCACAAAGATAGCTAAATCAAACCAGATGTTACGATGCTTAACGTAATACAAATCATATTTAAGCTTCTCTAACGCATCTTTATCACTGGCACCGTAGGGGTATTTTAACTGTGCCCACCCCGCAAGACCCGGCTTAACATTATGGCGCTCGGAGTAATAAGGTAATTGAGTACATAAGCGCTCAACAAATTCTGGTTGCTCGGGGCGTGGACCAATAAATGACATTTCACCTTTAACAATATTAAAAATTTGAGGCAGCTCATCGATATGATATTTACGCATAAATTGGCCAATTCGCGTCGCACGACTGTCATTTTTAGCTGCCCATTGCGCACCGTTGGCTTGAGCATCCACGCGCATACTGCGGAATTTGAGAATTTGAAATGGTTTGCCACCATAACCCACTCGAGTCTGGCGATAAAAAATAGGGCCTTTGTCTTCCATGTAAATAGCGGCCATCACAAACAACAGTAGCGGCCATAAGAAAGCGAGGATAATCACCGCAAGAGTCAGGTTGACTAAGTTTGAAGCGATATTACGAATACTATCAGCGCGAACAAACCCATTGGAATAGACCAGCCAGCTAGGGTACAGCTGATTTACCGCTATTTGCCCAGTTTCTCGTTCAATAAAAGTCAACACGTCCATGACTTCAACGCCGTATAACTTACAAGCAAACAATGCCTGAAGCGGTAGGTGTCCGCGCCGCTCATCACAGGCCACCACAATTTCATCGATGCGTTGTGTTTTAACCAGTTCGGTTAAGGCACTGGGTTGCTCTAGGTTAATGTTTTGCAGCTTCAAATCCCCCATGTCAATCTCGGCATCGCCGACCATGGGAATAAAGCCAATCAGATTAAAGCCTTTTTTATCTGACTCTCTGCGCATCCGCTGCAGTATAATCTCGGCACGTTTCCCAGCCCCTATCACTAATACCTTACGACGAAATAGGGCATCAAACTGGCGAGAGACAAAATAGCGAAACCCCATCAGCATGAACAAAGAGAGTAAAACTGAGCTGGCCGCCATCGTAAAAGACAAGCTAAGGGCATCAATGCTAGATAACGAAAAGGCAAGCAATAAAACCAAGCTGCAAATGATAATCAAGCGCCGACCAACACCATCACCACCACACCTTAATCGAGGGTTATACAAACCCAAACTGAGCATCAAAAGCACTATCGTTAATGGCAGTAGTAAGATTTCAAGCAGCAATTGCGGCTGATTTAGCAATTGCTCATATTGGTTGGTATAGAAAAACAGACAAACGATCAGAAAGCCGAGGTAAACAATCGTCAATTCAGATAGCACTAATAGCTTACTGGCTTTACCCGTACTTGCGAATGCGAAATGATTCATAAGGCGGTGTCCCTTTGCCTATATTTGACTCCTTTAAAGATAGTTGATCCTCATCACATTATGATGTAAACAATATGTCAAATTAACATATTGTTCACATTTGACTGCAAAAATGGACTGTTTGCTAACACTAACTAAATGATTCTTTTATTATCTGTGCAATTTTTGCGCGAACATAATTTCATGAACTATGCTGATAAAAGTTGAGGTATTCACCTCCTCCTTACTTATCACAGAGAGAGAAAAGCAATGGAAAGCATGTTCAAGCAATACTCATTGTTCATTTTATTTGTGTGTTTTGGTTTAAGTGGTTGTAGCAGTCAAAATACGTCGCCATTAGCAAGTTCGGCCACCCTAACGCCGTCACTCACCACGCAAGCCGATCAATATCAATATCTCATTGGCCCGGGCGACAATCTCAATATTTTCGTCTGGCGCAACCCGGAAATTTCTGGCTCTTTTGTGGTTCGACCAGACGGCATGATCACCACCTCACTGGTGGAAGACATTCCCGTCAGCGGTAAGACCCCTACTCAATTAGCGCGTGAGATTGAGGAGGTCCTCGCCACTTATTTACGTGAGCCCATAGTGACGGTGACCGTGGCTGGCTTTAATGGCCCCTATAGTGAACAGGTGCGTATTGTTGGCGAAGCAACCGAGCCCAAGGCGCTAAACTACAGTCAATATATGACGGTATTGGATGTCATGATCGCTGTCGGAGGGCTAACGGAATTTGCCGATGGCAATAACACCGCTTTAGTCCGTATCGAAAATGGCCAACAGAAACAATATCGCGTTCGTCTTGATGATTTGATCCGCAAAGGGGACGTCAGCGCCAATACCAATATGCTTCCCGGCGATATACTGATTATTCCTGAAGCTTGGTTCTAATTCCACCGGATCCGTTATAACCAGCAAGGAGGCCGCTGATGAAGGAGTTAATCGATAAAGCTCTCTTCTATGTTAAGGGAGTGTGGATGAAGCGACGCTTCATCATTATCATTGCTTGGCTACTTTGCCCGATTGGTTGGTTCTATGTCATGCAGATGCCAGACCAATATAAGGCATCCGCCAGGGTTTATGTTGATACTGACTCCTTACTCAAGCCACTATTACGTGGGTTAACGGTTGATACTTTCAAAGATCAACAACTCAACCTCATGGTCAAAACCTTGTTAAGCCGCCCCAATGTCGAGAAAATTGCGCGCATGTCGGATCTCGATATTTTGACCAATAATAACGACGAATTCGACTTACTGGTGGATAACCTCAGTAAAGAAATAAAAATCGGCCGTACCAAACGCGAGAAAATTTTCACCCTCAATTACACCCACCCGGATCCAGATTCGGCTAAGTCTGTGGTGCAATCTGTCCTCACCATCTTTGTTGAAGATACCTTAGGTGAAACGCGTACCGATACCGATAACGCACAGCGCTTCCTTAACCAACAAATCAGTGATTTTGAGAAACGCATGGCGGCCGATGACGCAGCGCTGACCGAGTTCAAGCGTCAATATGCCGACCTGCTCCCCGGCCAGGGCAACTCATACTATGATTTGCTCAACACAGAGCAAGAGCAACTCGAAAACACCGAGCTGGCATTAAAAGAAGCACAAACGCGATTATTTTCAGCGCGCATCCAGTTAGAAGATGAAGAAGCGCTCCCTCGAGCGCCCACCCCTCGCCAAGCGGTGTTAAGCAGCAGTATTGTCACTCAATATGACAGTCGCCTTATTCAGCTCAATCAAATGCTGGATGAGATGAGCTTACGCTACACCGATAAGCACCCCGACATCGTTGAGCTAAAACGGCAAATTGCAGATTTACGTGCCAAACAGCGCCAAGAGCGCGCCGAGTTAGCCGCCATACAATACCAACAAAATCGGCCAGCCGAAGCCCTTGAGTCTCCCTTTGTTCAGTCACTGCGCTTAAATGTGAGTCAACTTGAGAATGAGGTTGCTTCCCTTAAAGTTCGCGCCGAAAACTACCGTGAAAAAGTTGCTAAATTACAAGAAAAAGTACATTTAGTTCCTAAGGTAGAGGCGGATCTGGCAGCCTTAACCAGAGGCTACGACATCACCAAAAGCCAATACAACCAACTACTAGAGCGTCGTGAATCCGCCATCATGTCACAAAAGGCCGATCAATCAACCGAAGGGGTTGAGTTTAAAGTCATCGAGCCGCCTCGCGTTCCCAGTGATCCTGTTGGGCCTAATCGGGTTATTTTCCTCAGCATTGTCACCTTACTCGGACTCGGCTTGGGCGTATTTGTCGCCTTCGCTATTAGTCAAATCAAGCCAATTATTACCGGCCCTAAAGAGCTGGCGACCCTCACCAAAGTGCCGGTATTAGGAGCGATTTCTCACACCAATATCGATAAAATGTTGCAGGTAAGACGACGCCATAATCTGGCTTTCGCCTTGGTGATCTCTGTCCTGTTATTAGTGTATGCAGGGCTAATGTTTAGCCAAACCAGCAATAGCCCCTATGTTGAACAATTTAAATCGCTTGTGGCCATGAATAGGTAGGGATACAGATGAGCATTATTGAAAAAGCCCTCGCTAAAAAGCAGCAGCACGCTGAAAAGTTAGCCAAACAAGAGCAGGAAGAAAAATCTAACCTTGAGACGGCAAATGCACAGCCCCAAGCTCCTGAGCCAGTAATCGCTCAGGATGTGGCGCCAGTAAAGGCGATCACCAATGATATTACCACGATGCCTCCCGCCTCAAACCCAGCTGACGTCCAAGCGACACAAACAGCAGCGCCTGAAGCAATGCCTGAAGCAGTGCTTAAAGCAACCTCTCAATCCGCCCCAAGGCCAGCACATCAAGCATCTGAGCTACAGAGCTTAAACTTGAACCTGAATAAATTAAAACAACAAGGGTTTCTGGTCGACAGCAATGAGCGCAGCCAGACTCACGAAGAGTTTCGCTTTGTTAAAAGACGCGTACTAAAGACCGCTTTTGGGCCACTCAAAGATACCTTGCCCAATGCCAATCTGGTATTACTCACCAGTGCATTAAGTAATGAGGGTAAAACCCACACAGCACTTAATTTGGCGTTAAGTATCGCCATGGAGCCAGAGAAAACCGTGCTGTTAGTGGATGCAGATGTACTTAGTCCTTCCATTTGTCACACCTTGGGGGTACGTGCAGGTGTGGGCCTGATCGACTATTTGCTAGGAAAAACCTCTACATTACAAGAAATTATCTATAATACCAATATACCTAACTTGCGCATTATGCCGGCAGGCGGCAAGCACCATCTGACCAGTGAACTATTAGCCAGTGAGCGCATGGCCAACTTAGCCAGCGAACTTGCCGAACGCTATTCAGATCGGGTGATCATTTTTGATGCGCCGCCACTGCTCGGCATTAATGAAACCCAAGCCTTAACCAGCTTAGTCGGGCAGCAGTTAGTTGTCGTTGAAGAAAATAAAACGCCATTACATAGCTTAGAATCTGCTATCAGCCTATTAAACGCAGATCGGGCCATAGGCTTAGTACTCAATAAATCAGTACAAACTAAAAACCTTTATGCTGGGTATGGATACCAATATGCCGAAAACCAATAGCTGTTTTGCCATCATTATTACCACGTTATTATCGCCTTATGCCCTTGGTGCAAATTGGCAGCGCAGTGCCTCAGTTGAAACCAGCATCGAATATTCAGATAGCGTCACAGTGGATGCCATTAAGGCCAGTGACGATGTCATTTTGTCGATTCGGCCCGGCTTTGGCATTACCGGAAACGGTAACCATGCCACATTAAGGGCAAGATACGACTTTCAAGGCCAGTATTATACCGATGCAGGCGAAGTTGAAAGCTATCACGACCTCACCTTACAAGCCGATATGAAGGCCTGGCAAGATCGCATTCGGTTGTTCAGTAACGTCAGTGCCAATCAGCAAATCAGCAACATCAATGAAGGCTTATTGCCCGATTACACTAACAACCCGGATAATCTCGAAACCGTAGGCAATTATCAACTCGGGATAGAGTGGCTACAACCTATTGGCAAACTTGCCGAACTGAGCTTAAACAGCGACCTCTATTACGTTGATGAAAAATCCAGTAACGACACCTTAGGCTATAACCTGAGCATAGCAGGCTTAAGTGGCCGTGATTTTCGTCGCAGCTTTTGGCAACTGGGGTATGATTTAAACCATCAAAAACCTCACCAAGAAAAACGCAGCCTAAGCCAATCAGCTAATGTCACCTTAGGTTATGGTCTCATTGAGCATTGGGCCGTTTTCATCAATGGCTATTGGGAAGAAAATGATGTCCCTGACAGCAATGATCTCGACACGGCAGCCTGGGGGCCAGGTATTCGCTTTACCCCCAGTGACCGAAGTTATATTGATGTCAGCTACAACTTCAGCTTAAAAAAATCGAACGATGATTACTGGGCCGCACGGGTGAATTGGGTACCTAGCCTACGCACCGGCCTCAATGCCAGTTACAGCAAACGGTTTTATGGCGATGCCTATGATTTCAGCTTGTATCACAATGTGCGTAAGATCCGCAGCCAACTCACCTATAAGGAGTCAATCGAATCCTTTGCCAGCCAGCTCAATCGCCAGTTCAGTAATAGTGGTTCTTTGATTTGTCCGGCTGGGCCAATTAACGATCTGAGTCAATGTGAGTTTTCTAGCCTCACCAACCCACAAGTCGGGCCCGATCAACAAGTCGTCAACCTCTACAGCGCGCTCCCTTCCATTGATAACGAGCTATTTTTAAGTCGTGATGGTAAGTTGAGTAGCGTGTTCAAGGCGCGTAAACATACCTTTAGCCTCAGCCTATTTTATATCCAACGAGATTACTTCAGTGATACGCCAGACACCGATGATTATGGCGGCCTATTTGCGTGGGCGTGGCGCGTCGGTCAAAAAACCAGTATCCAGTTAAGCTCAGAATTAAGATTCTTAGAGCAAGACGATGTGAGCTACACCGACCAAGAACAAAATCATGGGATTAGCCTAAGTCATACACTCGGACGCCGCTCACTGATCGTGCTGGGTTATACCTATATCCACCGTAAAAGCGAAGCACAAAGCACAGATGAAAATAGCATTAAGTTAAGCTATCAAGTCGTATTCTAGGAGGCGTTATGTACGAAGCGTTCTTTTCTCTTAGCGCCAAGCCTTTCCAGCTCACACCCGACCCTGAGTTTTTCTTTGCCAGTAAAGAACACAAACGAGCCATGTCCTATCTGCAATACGGCCTCGACCAAGGTGAAGGATTTATTGTTATTTCGGGCTCTATTGGTACAGGTAAATCCACCCTGGCTAAGCATTTAGTGTCCAATTTAAATGCTCAGCAAGTGGAAGCGATTCAATTGGTAACCACCAGCCTCTCACCCATGGATTTACTCAAGCTGATCGCCACCGGGTTTCACCTTCAATTGCCTAACGAGGTCGACAAGGCCAGCTTGCTGCAGCAAATCGAACATTATCTCAACCACAACTTCAGCCAAGGGAAACGCACCTTGCTATTGGTCGACGAAGCGCAAAACTTGCCGGCAGAATCCATTGAAGAGCTGCGCATGCTCTCCAATATTCAACATGACAACCGCCCACTGCTGCAAAGCTTTTTATTAGGCCAAGAAGAGCTAAGAGATACCTTGAAAGGCGCCAATATGGAGCAGTTTCGACAACGTATCATCGCTTCTTGCCATTTACCCCCACTGACCAGTGAAGAGTGCCGTCACTATATTGAACATCGCCTAAAACACGTTGGCTGGCAGAACAATCCCGCTTTTGCCCCCGGTTGTTTCCCTTTGATCCATCGCTATACCCGAGGGATCCCACGGATCATCAATCTCTTTTGTGATCGACTCATGCTGTTTACCTTTCTCGAAGAGGCCAACTTTATCAACGAAGAAGCCGTTGAAACCGTCAACGCGGAATTTATTCAAGAACAAGAGTACGCCACCTTGCCGCCTTCACCGTTAAGTGCACAGAATGTGACAGCCAAGGTAGCCAGCCCACTTTCAGATCAAAATACGCAAGTAAAATTGCTCTATGAACATTTAGAAGAAGTATTTCAATACCTAGATAAAACCATGATGGATAAACTTAAATTGCTGCGCTACCTAGACAAATTAATCAAAGAAAAAAACATCCAAAATAAGGTAAAGCCTTAGGACCTAATGCACAGATACGACATCTCGGCCTAGGTAAGGCTCACGTTTCCTTATGCATGGTGTTGCTTTTATCAATACACTACTTAGACTAAAAATGAATGGGCTTACAGTGAAAGGCAAGCAAATGCCAATCTTGGCAAAGAAAGGCAAGCAAATGCCAATCTTGGCAAAATGCTCCAAGCGCGCAGGTATTCGAGTAACAAGCTCAATATTTTTCCCTCAAGATAACAATGGATCCAATGGCCTCAATCTCTGATGTAGCAAAAAAAGCAGGTGTTTCCAAGTCAACTGTGTCTCGTGTACTTAACCCGGGAGGCAGCGTTTCCTCAAAAACCAGAGCCATAGTGGAACAAGCCATCGCCGAGCTCAACTTCCATCCCAATGGTTTTGCACAGGGGCTAAAAAGCAACAAATCCGGCATGATCGGCGTGGTCATGGTGGATATATCCAGCCCTTACTACGCCATGCTATTGGGTGGGATCCAAAGTCGCCTAAACCGCGACCAACACAGTATTCTCACCACCAGCAGCTTTGGCAAACAGGAAAAAGAAGCCAATGCGATCCAGACATTTAAGTCTCGTCAGTGTGACGGACTGATTGTTTACCTTGAGAACCAGCCCGATCCCGCTACCATTAAGCGCCTCAATTATAGCCAAACACCTGTGGTTACCTTAGGCCTGTCTGCCCCTACTTTATCACCCAATTCCGTGCTGGTAGATAATGAATACGGCGGCTACCTTGCGGCCCAACATCTGATTCAATATGGGCACAAAAACATATTAATGCTGGCAGGGCTACCTCGCTACCCCGATGCCATTAAAAGAAAAGCAGGGTTTATCAAAGCGATGCAAGATGCTGGCATTGACGAAACCCATTATCAGATCATTCATGGCGAATTTAGTGAAGAGTTTGGCTACCAAGAGACGCAAAAACTGCTACGATCTAATTGCGACTACACTGCCATTTGCGCTGGTGACGACGATATTGCAGCAGGGGTATTACTGGCATTAAGGCAAGCGAGAGTTAAAGTACCGCAAGACATCTCCGTCATTGGGTATGATGATAACTTTCATGCAAAGCACACTTATCCTGCGCTGACCACTGTGCGTCAACCTATCGATTCACTGGGTGTGACAGCGACAGATTTATTATTTGAAATTATGGCGGATCCACACCATTTAGGTAAAGATATCATTTTAAAACCCGAACTCGTTGAACGAGACAGTGTCGGTCCAGCCGTAGACTGTATTTAGCCAATCCATTTACTAAGGAGCGCTCATTGAGCAAACGCATTTTATCCTTTGTCATTGTCGCCTTATCTGTCACCTTGAGTGGTTGCAATAGCACCGCGCACGAAAGTACTAGCCTAGTCTATATCTCAGACGGTTATGTTCAATGTGAACACCCACCCGCGCCTTTAGCCGATACCGCAGCCCTATTACAAACCGCCAATGTCGAGGTACTGAGTTCAAGCTGCGGTCAAATAACAGACATGGGCGTGATTGCCATGTGCGGGGCTGGAGGCACAGGTATCCATTTACACCAGATCAAGAACACAGATGTAGACCAAGCTAACCAAGCTGGGTTTGACAGCATAGACAAGCTAACCGAGCAAGGGCTGGCTTTTGAATTCATCGAATGCGGTTTGTAAAACTGTATTGCCACTCACAACTATGACGTTTAAATGACACTTAAACGTCATATATAACTTGAAACGGGGGAGCCAAAGCCTTATATAGATAAATGCCTATCCGTTTAATTGTATCTACCTATAGGTTATTTTTCTTAAAGAGTTAAACTGAAAGCAACCCTAAAACAATGCGTTACATTATTTGTAACCGACTATCACAGTGAAGAGGGACTTCATATGAAAATAAATGTTACTGGCCACAACACCAAGATCACCGATAACATCATTCAACATTTAGAAGAAAAGTTTGCCAAGATCGCTTCACATTTTCCAAGTATCATCTCGTTAAACGTGATCATTTCTCAACAGCATTCAGAGTCACACCTAGAAGTCAGCACCACTTACGAAGGCGCACAAATTTCTGCACGCGGCACCGCGGAGCAACTTTACCCAGCCATCTCCAATGCCGTTAAAAAGCTCGATGCGGCACTGACTCACAGAAAAGGCCAGCTTAAGGCAGATCGTCACGCTAAACCCGTATCGACCACGCCTGAAATAGCCCATGAAATCATTCAAGAAATGAAACTGGTTAATGATTAATCATTAATTAGGTGCCATCTTTTCCAAGCCGGCGAGATGCCGGCTTTTTTGTCCCTGCACTTATCCAATTTGACTCGCACTGTCCACTTGCGAACTAATGGCATACTTATCAAGTAAGGCATACAAGGTCGGCCGAGTAATGCCCAATAATTCTGCCGCTTTTGATACATTATTATCGCTAAAACTTAAGGCTTCTGTGACAGCATTTTTCTCCGCTTGCTCACGAATTTCACGCAAGTTAAACGGTTGGTTAGGCTTAGCCTGAAGTGAGCTGGGCAAAGACAGATCCAGCGCGCTGATGCGCCCCCCCTCGGCCATGATCACCGCCGATTTCAACTTGTTTTGCAGCTCTCGAATGTTTCCCGGCCAATGATATTGATACAAGGCTTGTAACGCACTGTCGTCAAACCCTTTAATATGTGCCCCCAACTCCTTGTTGATATTCACTAAGAAAGCCCGGGCCAGTAATAGCACATCGCTGCCTCGTTCACGTAAGGCGGGTAACTGCAAGGTCATCTCACTGATTCGGTAATAGAGATCCTCACGGAACGCCTGCTGCTGAGCCATTGCCAACACATCTTTATTGGTGGCGCAAATCACTCGCACATCAACATCAATTTGCTGGCGACTGCCCACTGGCTCGATCACCCTCTCTTGTAAAAAGCGCAACATTTTGGCTTGTAGCGACAAGGGCATGTCACCGATTTCGTCCAGAAATAAAGTACCACCTTGGGCACACTCAATCTTACCTTGGGTTTTCTTATGGGCGCCGGTAAAGGCACCGCGCTCATAACCAAACAATTCACTTTCTAATAAATTTTCAGGGATTGAGGCACAATTAATCGCAATGAAAGGCGCATCTTTGCGTAAGCTGCAATCATGAATGGCTCGCGCAAACACCTCTTTACCTGTGCCACTTTCACCTAAGATCAAGGTCGTGATTTCCGTTGGCGCGATTTTTTCCACCACACGACATAGCTTTTGAATTTCAGGGCTATCACCAATGATTCGAGCTAAGCGCAAATCTATCTTGCTAAACTCTTGATTCGCTTTTTCTAATTCGTGAAGCCATAAAGCACGCTTAACCAGGATCGTGAGAATATCAGCATCAATGGGCTTATGGTAAAAGTCATACGCCCCTAATTTGACCGCTTCAATGGCATTGGCCTTATCTTCATTGCCTGTCACCACTATCACCTTAGTTAACGGGCTTAAAGCGACTATCTCACTCAACGTGGCCAAGCCTTCACTGGCATTGGCAGGATCAGGAGGTAGGCCCAAATCAAGGGTGACCACCTTAGGCTCATAGCGGCGCAATTGTTTAATGGCACTCGCACGATCTTGAGCAAAGACAAGCTCAAACTGGTCGAGCCCCCATTTAAGCTGCTTTTGAATGCCGAGATCATCTTCCACCACCAGTAATACAGGTTTGTCGGTTTTCATTTTGCCTCCTTGTGCTGCCTTTTCTCTTGGCAACTGGCATCAATCGGCAAGGTTAAGGTAAAACAGCTTCCCACTCCCGGCTCGCTCACCACATTCAATTGCCCTTTATTAACCATAGCAAACTGCTTCGCTTCGTAAACGCCGATCCCCATCCCGGCATTCCCTTTGGTGGTATCAAAAGGGGTAAATAAGCGTGAACGGATAAACTCTTGATCCATACCGCAGCCCGTGTCTTGGATAGCGATCGAGGCAACATCATGCTCCAGTGACAAACGCACCCTCACCTCTCCCTCTGGCTCCGTGGCATCTTGCGCATTGGTAATCAAGTGCTGAAGCACCTCTAACAACTGTATTGGGTCAACACAGGTTCGCGCCCCCGCTAATATCTCCAGCTTAGGCACAGGAACATGTTGACTACAGCGCTGACAAGCCTGCTGCAACAGCTGAGCTAAATCGACCTCGGTCGCACTAGCCGGTTGCCCCGCGTTCGAACGAAAATGCTCAACCACTCGACTGATACGCTGCACGGCATTCGCTACCGTGGCTAAACTATCATCAATAAACTCAGGATTGCGCTTATGTTTTTCAGCATTGCTGATAATCATGGAAAGTTGCGATAAGGTATTTTTTAAATCGTGTACCAAAAAGGCGGACATCTGATTAAACGCCTGAAATTGCTTAGCTTCAGATAACGCCCGGTGGGCTTGATGCAACACCAAGTAATGGGCTAATTGCTTAGCCAATACCTTAATATAATCCCTGTCTTCCCAGTTTAGCTGAGTTAACGCCCGCGATTGCCCGATAAAAATCAACGCCACTAAACGGTGTTGATAAAAAGCCGGCACCACCAACCATAACTGCCCCATGGCCATCACCCCCTGGGGCATCACTAAGCCGGGGTAGCGCTGCGGTGAATTACGAAACTCAGCGACATCAATAACCCAAGAGGACTGGCTAAAGTATTGGGTTAACCCCGTAAGCTGATCCGCCGCCACAGGGTGAGATAACTGACTCGTGCCCATGAGTGTCACTTGATTATCTTGTACCTGATAAATGGCGCCTGTATCCGTATTTAAACGCTTGAGCATCACAGTCAACGCATATTGATAGGATGACTGCTGCTTGGGTTGCTCCATTAAGTCTTGAGTTAAGGAGAGCCATTCATCTCGATACTCATAGCGATTCGCAAAAAAGTGCTTAGCAATAAACACCTTCACTTTTTGCCGGAAAGATTGTGAAAAATACACCACCGCCAGCATCAAGATGGCCACCACCACAAACAAGGTTTGGATAGCCCCGCCCCATTC
>NZ_JAIMJB010000010.1 GCF_021295345.1 Motilimonas eburnea | reverse complement strand
GCGATAAAGCAGGATATTAGCGAAAAAGATAGCTTAGCAGCCAAGCGTAGAAAGTCAGGTTGGTCCGGCGAATATCGTTCAAAGATTATATTTGGTTAAAAGTTGAACAAAGTGGAATCCCGCCCTGGCTTTCCAGACGGAATACCTCCCAACAAGTTGGGCTTGATAGTCTGCCTTACAAGGCTTTCTATTGGCTGGTATTTTTCCTCCGAACATCAAACATGAATTCGGGGTTAAGTTCACAGCTGCACTTAACCCCAGTATAGTTTTATCTAGTTCTTACTCGGCAAGTTCACCAAGGTGACTTGCCCTGCCTGTTGCAACATTTGTTTGATTAAGCCGTCGATGTACGCTTTGTCTATGCTGGCAACGACCGCTTTAGCATCCAGTGTTTCGCCCACTTGATAACCCAAAACAAGGTCGCGGTGGATAAACCAAGCGCGGCTTTGTGGATCTTTAAAGGTATCGAGCATGGCGGTTTCTAGGCCTTTTTTATGCTGTGCTAGGGCGGTTGCATCGGCGCCGTTTTGATAAAAATTCGTTAAGATTTTTTCTATCGCTTGCTTTGCCTTGTCGGCATCTTTAGGGGCGGTAATTAGCCCGATGCGACAGTGGCTATAGTTAAGGTTAACGATGGCAGGATCGCAACCAGCATAGGGAGAGTAGGACAAAGATAACTCTTCACGCACGGTGGCCATCAGTTGATCTTGAACTAATCTAGCCAACAAATCAGCGCCATAAATTTGCTTTACGCTGGGCTTAACGCCTTGGTAAACAAATTGAAACACCAGATCGGCGCGATCGTTTTCATTGAGTTTTTCATTCAGACTGGTTTTGCCCTCAAGTACGTTTAGCTGCGTGTTAGGGTCAGCGTGTGCTTGACCCTTAGGCAAGCTGGCTAAGTATTGGCTGATCAGCTGCTTAGCTTGCTCAGTCGTAAAATCCCCGACTAGGGTGAGCTTAAAGTCTGCCGCCGAGCCAAACAGTTGCTGCTTTACATATTGGATATCGGCAGGGGTAACGCGCTGCAATTGTGTTAGAGACAGCAGGCCTTCATAAGGGTTATTACCATAAAGCGCTTGGTAGTAGCGGCTATCAACTTGGCCTTGTTTACTGTTGATATAGTGTTTTACGTTGCTGGTGTAATTACTTTGCATTTGGTTAAAGGCGGCTTCATCTACCTTGGTGGAGCGATAAGCGCGGCTTAAGTAATCAAGGGCAAACTCCAGCTGATGAGTGGGCATCGCGCCATCAAAACCGCGTTGTGTATTGTGGATAAAGGGATTGATGGTGGTGACCCGGCTAGCCAGCGCTTGAGTGACTTGCTGCGCCGATTGATCTCCTAAGCCGCTGGCGGCTTGCACATCGACTAACATGCTAGCTGCGGCGCGGTATTTCGCATCTAATGTGGTGATGCCGCCTAAAGCCGAAAACTGAAAATACACCATGCCCTTGTTGGTGGTATCGGGCTGCAATAATACGGTTAAGCCATTGTCGTAGGTCAGCTGCTCTATGCCCAAAGCTGGATAGTTTTGCTCGGCGATCACCTTGCCGGTTTGACCTTGTTCTTGGCGACTGCTGTATTTTGCTACCAATTGCTCACTTTGATATGGCGTGACAGGTTGCTTTAGGGCCGCCGTCACCCAAGTTTCAAGTTGTTGATGCGGCTTAATGGCCCCTGCATTAAGGGGCGAAGTGGTTTCTGCGCTAGGGGCGATTTGATAGATCTGTGGGTTAACTAAGGTTTGCTGGGCAAATTGGTTTACTTTGGCGAGGGTGAGCTTTTCAAGAAAGCCGTTATACAATGACAAGGTGGTGGCCTTGTCTACCGACACCTGTTGTTGCTGCTGTGCGTGCACGTATTCATTGATGATGTCTTGCGAGGTGCGGCTTTGATAGGTTTGCTCAAAATTAAACAGGTGCGCCTGATACATGAGCACCAGTTGGTCGAACTCGTCTTGGCTAAAACCAAATTGGTTGATCTTGGCAATTTCTGCGCCCAGCCAATTAATGGCCGTTTGATCTTGCGAGGGTTCATAATCGATTCCAAGGGAGTAAAGCCAGTTGTTACCGACAAAAAGGGGTTGGCCTATGTAGCTATTAACGCCCGCAAAGGGGTTTTGGCTAAGTTCATGGGCGCGCGCTAGGCGCGTTTTGATCAAGGCGTGGGTGAACTGGATCAGCTTGTTGCGCTCGCTATCGGCTATTGTCTGCACGGTCGCTTTTGGCAAGATAAAATTCAAACCGATGTTATGAAGCGTAACCTTCTCACTTTGAAAGGTTTGGGTGGCATGCTTAAACTCGGGCTCGGCGGGGCGGTTTTTGTTTTGTGCCTTGCCGTCTAATCGTTTGAATTGCTTTTCGATGGCATCAGCCACTTGCGGCTTGTCTATGTTGCCCACCACCAGTAACTCCATGTTATCGGGGCGATACCATGCGCGGTAGTAATCTTGTAAAGCCTTAGCGTTTAAACGCTCGATTTGCTCTAGGGTACCGATAACGCCGTAGTATCCGTATTCACTGCCGGCCGACATGGCTTCCATGTAGGCAATATCGGGCTTTAATTCATCGCCGGCGCGGGTGTAGTATTCACCTTGTACCACGCCAATTTCTTTGGCCACCTCGGTTTTGTCTAGGGTGATGTTTTGTGCCACATCGGATAAGTACAGCAGCACCTCATTCATCAGCTCAGGGTTATTTTCAGGAATGCTCAGGGTGTAAACCGTGTCTTTGAAAGAGGTATAGGCATTTAAGTCTTGACCATAGTTCAAACCCGCTTGTTTAAATAGTTGCTCGATTTTATGCCCCGGAAAATGCTGAGTGCCGTTAAAGGCCATGTGCTCAAGTAGATGAGCGCCGCCTTTTTGCTCGAATGTTTCGTCAATCGACCCTGCTTTAACCCACAGATAGATTTGCACTCGATCGCTGGGCTCATCGACCGAATAAAGCCGATATTGAAAACCGTTATCTAATTGGTGAATTTGCCAGTTAGGGTCGCTTGGCAGAGGCTTAGCTTGCAGTGGACTACTCAATAACAACGTGAGCAGGGTAAGTAACGCATAGTGCATTATTTTCATGGTTGTTCCTGATGCTTTTCTAATTTTGAATTAGGTTAGCCGTCTAGGACATAATATGTCAATATATTTATTTGATGTTTTTGAGTGCTTTTTGTTAAAGGGATTGAGGTGAGATAGCCGTCTCTAACATAAAAAACACTACTCATCTGTGATGCAAATGGTAGAATCCTCGAAATTTAACCTAACATGGAATGCTGTTGTGTCTCTTCAAAGGTTTAAAGAATTCAATTTAAAAGGGGATATGTTCGGTGGTGTGACCACGGCCATTGTCTCTCTTCCCTTAGCGTTAGCCTTTGGTGTGGCCTCCGGAGCGGGGGCTGAAGCCGGTTTATGGGGCGCTATCTTAGTTGGCCTATTCGCTGCCTTGTTTGGTGGCTCTTCATCGCTGATTTCTGAGCCAACTGGCCCTATGACGGTGATCATGACCGCGGTGTTGACCGCCATGGTGGCTAAATACCCCGAAGCGGGGGTTGCCATGACCTTTACCGTGGTGATGATGGCGGGTCTGTTCCAAGTTATTCTCGGCTCATTAAAAATGGGCAAATACATTACCTTAATGCCTTACAGCGTGATATCTGGCTTTATGTCGGGGATTGGCGTTATCTTAATTATTCTGCAATTAGCGCCGTTAATGGGCCAACCCGCGCCTGCGGGTGGGGTGTCGGGCACCTTGATGGCTTTGCCTGATACCTTGCGCAATATGCAGTTAAGTGAGCTGTTTTTAGGCGGCTTAACCTTAGCCATTTTGTTTTTAATGCCCAAGGCGTATCGCAAATATGTGCCTGCGCAGTTAGTTGCCTTGGTGGCGGTGACGTTGCTTTCGGTGATCTTATTTGATACCGACAGCATTCGCCGTATTGGCGAGATCCCAAGTGGTTTGCCCAGTATTGTTTTTCCTACCATTACGCCTGAGCTGTTCACTACCATGGTGATCGACGCCTTAGTGCTGGGTACCTTAGGTTGTATTGATACCTTGCTGACCGCGGTTATCGGCGATTCACTTACCCGTAAAGAGCATGACTCAGACAAAGAGCTGCGTGGCCAAGGTATCGCCAACATGATTTCTGGCTTGTTTGGTGCGCTGCCGGGTGCCGGTGCCACTATGGGTACGGTGGTGAATATTCAAGTGGGTGCGCGCTCGCCGTTATCGGGGGTTATTCGCGCACTGGTACTGGCGTTAGTGGTGTTGGTTGCAGGCGGGTTAACCGAGCCGATTCCTATGTCGGTGTTGGCAGGTATTGCAGTGTATGTGGGCTTTAATATTTTGGATTGGAGCTTCTTACAACGCGCCCATAAAGTGAGTATGCAAAGTACATTTATTATGTATGGCGTGATGCTGCTGACGGTGTTTGTCGACTTGATCGTCGCGGTTGGTTTAGGGGTGTTTATCTCTAACATCATCATTATTGAAAAGTTAAGCCGCGAGCAGGCTAAGCAAGTGAAGGCCATCAGCGATGCCGAGGAAGATGTGCCATTAACGCCAGAGGAGCGTGAGCTGCTTGATCAAACCAATGGCAAGGTGCTGTTTTTCTACCTATCTGGGCCGATGATTTTTAGTGTGTCTAAGGCGATTACGCGCCAGCACAGCAGTATCAGTAAGTACCAAGCCATGATTTTGGACTTAAGTGATGTGCCTATGATAGATGTGACCGTGGCCTTGGCATTAGAGAATGCGATTAAGGATGCGGTGGAAGCGCGTTGTCAGGTATTTATTATTTGTCCACATCAAGATACCCAAACGCAGTTAGATCGCTTGTCAGTTTCTGAAATGGTGCCTGCATCGCAGTTTTTACCAAGTCGTCAGGCGGCGCTCGAAGCGGCCCTTAAAGTGGTAGAAGCCTCGCGTTTACCTTATTACAAATAATCCCTTTAGCACTTTTAGGGGCAGTTCACAAAAAACCTAAAGCCGGATTTGGTTTTAGGTTTTTTTTATGTCTTAATGCCTATAAATGAACTGGTTTTAGGAGTCTCCCCCTTGCAAGCATCTGATGTTAATCCTCCCGTACATGTTGAAGTGAAATACAAAAGCCGCATCGCGGCTGCCTTGTTGGCCATGGTTGGTGGCAGTTTTGGTCTGCACCGGTTTTTTCTAGGCCAGTGGTGGGGCGTGGGCTATTTGCTGTTTTGTTGGACCTTGATCCCTGCCGTAATTGGCATCATTGAAGGCATCGTATTTCTCGCCAGCGACCAGCAGCAGTGGAACAATAAGTATAACCAAGGGCGTCAGCTGGGCAATGAAAGCGGCGGCGTGTTGGTGGCCTTGTTGCTCTTGCCTTTGATGGGATTGCCTATGTTAGGTGTGTTAGCGGCTATCGCATTGCCGGCTTATCAAACTTATACCCTAAAAGCCAATGCGGCGATGGGCCATAGCCAAGCGCAATTAGTCAAGCAGCAAGTAGCCACCTATGTGGCTAAGTATCATGCCTTGCCTAAAGATAATGAGGCATTAGGGGTAGATAGATACCAAGATAGCCCTGTGATTGCCTTGCTCGATGTGTATAACGGCCGTATTCGCGTGGAATTTACCCCTTCGTCTAAGGTGGAAGGTTCACTGATTTATCAAGTGGATGTCGTTGGCGATCAATTAGTGTGGGATTGTCGCGGCTCGACGGTGAAGCCAGATTATTTACCGAAAGAATGTTGGTAAACAGTGGGACCTGAGCTCGCTCAGGGAATGGGGGTTAAAGTTGCTGGATGTACTTGTTATTCGCCGAGTAAGCTAGCCTTCCACAGGTGTGTGGAGCTGTGAACGAGTGGGGAAACTGTGGGACCTGAGCTCGCTCAGGGAATGGGGTTTGCAGTTGGTGAATGTGTTTGATATTCGCCGAGCAAGCTCGCCTTCCACAGGGCATGTTTTTATCATTCAGGCATAAAAAACCGGCTGAAACTAGCCGGTTTTTAACTTGAAACGCGTTACTTAATTAAGCAAAAGCGTCTTGTAGTGGTGGTACGACTTGCTTTTTACGGCTTAGTACGCCGTCTAACCACACGCGGCCATTTTCGGTCGCTTTGCCATAAGCGGCTTCAATCTTGCTCACATCATCGCTGACCACTAATAGCTCAGAGCCTTCTTTCATGATGTCAGTAAGCAGTAAGATCACGCTGTGACGCTTGCCTTCTTCTTTTAGCGCAGCAATGTCGGCTTCTAGATCGGCCTTGATTTGGTCAAATACAGACAGATCGATTACTTCTAATTGACCGATACCCACTAGGTTGCCGTTCATGTTGAAGTCTTTAAAGTCACGCATCACTAGGTCGCGCACCGGTGTGCCTTCTACCGCTGATTTAACTTTAAACATGTCCATGCCTAGGGCTTTGAAGTCTTCAACGCCAGCAATTTCAGCTAGGGCTTCAACACACTTGATATCGGCTGTGGTACAAGTTGGTGATTTGAAGATGACGGTGTCGCTTAGAATAGCGCACATCATGATGCCTGCGATGTTCGCTGGGATTTCAACCTTGTAGAAGTCGTACATCATCTTGATCACTGTGTTACTACAGCCAACCGGACGGATCCAACATTCAAGTGGGGTAGACGTTGTTAAGTCACCGAGTTTATGGTGGTCAACGATACCAACGATAGTGGCCTCGGCAATATCATCAGGGGCTTGCGTTAGCTCTGAGTGGTCAACGATGTAAACTTCTTCACCAGCATAGCTTTCCTTGAATTCTGGTGCTTCAAAGCCAAATTTATCAAGAATAAAGGCCGTCTCTGGTGACACTTCACCAAGGCGAGTGGCCACTGCGGGTTCACCGATTTGGTTTTTTAAGTAGGCTAGGGCAATTGCGCCACAGATTGAGTCTGAATCAGGGATCTTATGACCCACAACGTACATTGGCATGGTGTTACTCTCCTTTAATTTTCGGCGATTTTAACAAAGTTCTTAAGGGTTCGGAAACCTTAAAACGGTTAAAAAGTAACGCAAATGTTAAAAAAGGAAAGCAGGGCTAACCCCATCGGGGCTAGCTAGGAGAGTCAATCAGAGGCTTACGCAGGCTGGCGGGTATAACAGCTATTAAGATGTTGATTCACCGCTTTTAGTACATCGCGTCGGGTGATAATGCCGACTAGCTTGCCCGCTTCAACCACAGGGTAGCTTTTTGGTTTTTGGCCCAGCATTTGGCTGGCTAAATCGAGCACGTTATCTTGTGGCGAAGCGCTCAGCACTTGCGGTTTCATGATGTCTTCTAATAAGGCTGAGCCGTCGCAGTGATAGCTAGATTTAAGCATTTTATCTAGGCAATCTTGCTCGGACACCCAGCCAATCACTTGTTTGTTATCATCGACAATCGGCGCGCCAATTTGTGATGACTTGATCAAACGCTCAACAGCAACGGCGATAGGGGTATTAGCACTAAAGCTGACCACTTGTTTATTCATGTAATCTTTAACTTGGAGTGTAGGCATACTGCCTCCTTAAGCTGTTAGCAAATCACTGACTTGGTTAGTTAAATTAAGTGTACACCTTTCTACAAAAAGGGTTAGTGGATTGTTTCTAAGTAATCAATAGCCTGTAGCTATCAAAACCACCCTTCACGCGCTATGGGCACCTGTGGGAGCTGCAGTAATTTGTGGGAGCTGCAGTAATGCAGCGATATATGGGGACGCCCCATTACTGGGGCTCCCACAGAAAAAGCCCCGGTCCTCCATGGAGCGGTTTTTAAACCGCGAAAAAAAAATCAACGCGCTGTCGCTAAATTGTTCGCGATATAAATATCGCTCCTACTCGGGAAATGGACAGGTAAAATATTAGTCAAGTTATCCTTTGGTTATCAACCTGCGCTCACAGAAATGCAGATGACTTAACAATATAATTTATTTCTGATTTTTTAATTTATTGAACAGGGATTTACTATGAGTAACGAGATAGTTGATACGGTGGCGACGCCGAATCAAGATGCGAAAAACATTGCTTTGATCGGCTGGATTGCGACGATTTTCTTTGGTTTTATTCCGGGCCTAGCGCTTTATCTATTAAAGGCGGATGATGTTTATATCAAGGATCAAGCAATGGAAGCATTGAATTGGTCTATTACCACTTTGATTGGCTATGCTATTGCGACTGTGTTGACCTTTATACTTATTGGTGGCTTGATTTTTCCTGTTATCATGCTGTGTAACCTTATTTTCTGCATCATGGGCGCAATGGCTGCGTCTAAAGGGGAACAATTTAGAGTGCCATTTGCGCTTCGCCTGATTAAATAATGTTTGCGATATAAATATCGCTCTTACGCGTGCAGCGGCTCTCTGTGGGAGCTGCAGTAATTTGTGGGAGCTGCAGTAATTTGTGGGAGCTGCAGTAATTTGTGGGAGCTGCAGTAATTTGTGGGAGCTGCAGTAATGCAGCGATATATGGGACCAAATCGCCCCATCACTGGGGCTCCTACAGAAAAAAGCCCCCGCCCTCTATGGAGCGGTTTTCAAACCGCGATAAACCCCCTTTGCGGTCATCTCTTCATCTTCCAAGGCTAGTCTTAGTAAAAAATAACTGAAATGCTACGCAGATCGGTTTAATGGCTTTGCACGTAGACACTGGCATTGTTGCATGCGATATTGCAGCCTCTGTACGTGACTTGCTGATGCAGGTTGTTATTGATTAAGGAAGATCATATGAGCCAAGCACATTCTTATAACCGTCAGATTTTATTGAACTCTCGTCCTGTTGGTGAGCCAACGGCTGACAACTTTGCCGTAAACGAAACGACCATTCCTGAGCCTAAAGATGGCGAAATTTTACTTCGTACTATTTACCTTTCCCTTGATCCTTACATGCGCGGTCGCATGAATGATACCGAATCTTATGCCCCGCCGGTGGGGTTAAAAGAGGTGATGGTGGGCGCAACCATGTCTCAGGTGGTGCGCACCAATAATCCGAATTTTGAGCTAGGCGATTGGGTGCTGAGCTACAGTGGTTGGCAAGATTACGCTGTGTCTAATGGCGAAGGCTTGTTTAATTTAGGCAAAAATCCGGTTAATCCTTCTTATGCGTTAGGTATTTTGGGGATGCCGGGCTTTACCGCTTACATGGGCTTGATGGACATAGGTAAACCCAAAGCGGGCGATACCTTAGTGGTGGCGGCGGCAACGGGCCCAGTAGGCGCAACGGTTGGCCAAATTGCTAAGCTGCAAGGCTGTAAAGTGGTTGGGATTGCCGGCGGCGCCGAGAAGTGTGCCTATGCCAAAACCGAGTTAGGCTTTGATGAATGTCTTGATCATCGCAGCGAGGATTTCGCAGAGCAGTTAGCCAAGGCTTGTGATAAAGGCATCGATATCTATTTTGAAAACGTCGGCGGTAAGGTGTTTGATGCGGTATTACCACTACTTAATACCGGTGCGCGCGTACCTGTGTGTGGCTTGGTGTCGCAATACAATGCTACCGAATTACCGGCTGGACCGGATCGTTTATCGCAATTAATGGCGACCATTTTAGTGAAGCGCCTAACGGTGAAAGGTTTTATTATTTTTGAAGATTATGGCCACTGTTATGACGCCTTTGTGCCTGTGATGGACCAATGGTTAAAGTCAAAACAAGTGAAGTACAAAGAGCATCTTTACCAAGGGCTAGATGAGGTGGTGCCTGCCTTTATCGGCATGCTTAAAGGCGACAACTTTGGCAAGGTTGTGGTGCAGCTCAATAGCGCGGTTTAAGCGTTTTTTTACCTCCGTGCGGCGACCCGTGCGTCGCACATTTTCGATTCACCTTATATCTAACCCTCTATTTTCTCTGCGCTAATTCACAGCCCTTGACTTGCGAACTGCCTTTGTCTAAAGAATTACCTACACTTAGCTGATAACACACTTGTATTTTTGGTAGCGGTTAATGAGCTGTAAAGGTCTGTTTGGTAAAGAAGCGTGGGTGCGCTATATCAGTGAGCATGAAATGCCTGTGCTGCGCGATACCGTGACTAAGTTAGAGGCCATCGCCCAAGATGACACGGCTTCTTTGTCAGAACTTGGACAAGAAATATTACACGACCATGGGTTAACGGCGCGGATCCTACGTATTGCTAACAGTGCCTGCTATAAGCGTGGGCGTCATCAGGTCACCACGGTAAGCCGAGCGGTGGTGATGCTAGGTTTTCAAGCGATTAAGCAGGTTTGTATCACTGCACAGCTGTTGGATTCCTTATTGGCGGAGCAAAAGGTAGACAACCAAGTTTACCAGCGGCTTGTGATCCTGATTGCGCGCTCGTTACTGGCGGGGATGCTGGTTAAAAAACTCCTTCATAAACAGCATAATGATATTCAAGAAGAGTACTTTTTAGCGGCCTTAATGCGCCGATTAGGTGAAGCGGCCTTTTGGCGAACCAATAGTGATGTGGCCATTCTACTTGACCAAAAGCTGACTTATGCTGAGCAGCACAGGCTGTCGAAAATTCAGCAAAAGGAAATCGTGAAAGAGTTACTGGGTACCTCTTTTGAACGCATGAGCCAAGGCTTAGCCACTAGCTGGCACTTGGGTGAAGTGGTAGAAGCATCAATGGCCGATAAACCACCTCAGTCGACGTTAATGCGTACCTTATTGCTTGCCGATGAACTCAGTGCACAGCTCATTTCATCGCAACCCGACGAGGAGCATAAGCAACAATTAGAAGCGCAAATGGGGCAAATTTTAGGGGTGGGACCACAAACGGTGGCAAAAGAAATTGCCGCTTGCCAGCAAGATACCATAGAGCTGATGAATTCCTATGGTGCCCATAAGTTGGTGCAATTTTTAAACGTTAAAGGTGAGGCTGCTAAGCAGGTCGAAGAAGCGTCGGTGAGTAACGAAGCTCTGCAGCTTAAAATATTACATGAGTTGACCAATATGGCGGTGGAAAAGGTCGATATTAACATGGTCATGCACTCGGCATTAGAAGGGATATACCGAGGCATAGGGATGGATACCGTGTTAATTTTCATGTTAACGCGAGATAGACGAAGTTTAAAAGCGCGCTTTGTGTCGGGTAAAGATGCAATGCACTTTAAAGATGACTTTTCTATTGCGATTGCCGGTGAGCAAAATCTATTTTCTCATTGTTTAAAAAGTTTTGAGCCGATTTGGTTTGATCCTAGTTTGAGTCAGTGGCAACGATTTCTGACGGCTAAGCTTGCCCAACTTACCCCTAGAAGCGGTTTTTACATTGCGCCATTAGCGGTGGATAAACGCAGTATTGGCTTAGTGTATGCCGACCGTAAATCGGGCTTGATTCCCCTTGAAGAAACCTCTTTTGTGGCGTTTCAGCATTTTGTACAGCAGACTAACCTATGTCTCACTAAAATGATGAATCCAAATAGCTAAAGATCCGTTATCATGCGCCTAGATTCAGTGAGCCGAGGTGAGCATGACCGAGCTAGAAAAGATGCAGCGGGGGGAACGCTTTGATCCCCGCGATCAAGAGATCCAAGCCCTACGCCAACAAACCTTTACTCTTTTACAGCAATTTAATCGTACCTTTTCCGACAAAGGCCGTAGCCTAGCGAAAAAGCTGTTCAAACAGATAGGCGCAAGATCGGTGATCTCGCAGCCTTTTCTTTGTGAATTTGGTAAAACCATCAGTATTGGCGACAACTGCTTTATCAATATGGGCGTGACCATGTTAGATAATGCACCCATTACCTTAGGTAACCATGTGTTAGTGGGGCCCGCTTGCCAGTTTTACACCGCTTCCCATCCGCTCGATTATCAAGGTCGGCGTGCTTGGCAATTTAGTTGCCAGCCGATCGTCGTTGAAGATGATGTTTGGATTGGTGGCAATGTGGTGATTTGCCAAGGGGTGACGATAGGGGCACGGGCTGTGATTGCGGCAGGTGCGGTGGTGACGAAAGACGTGCCGCCCGATAGCCTCGTTGGCGGCAATCCGGCTAAATTAATTCGCTCTTTAGTGGATAAAAAGCGCGAAAATGATCAATCAATTAATAGGATAAAAAATGAAGACTAGCTTGTTAAAATCTTTGGTGATAGTGGCTGTACTTAGCGTGGTCGCAGGCTGTAGCCAAACCTATTCCTTGTCTGAGCAAGAAGTGGCGGGCTATATCAACGAAAAGGTAGGCTATAAGCACGAAGAGGGGATCCCGGGGATCTTATATGTTAAAGCCGAGCTAGGCCAAATTGAGGTCAGTTTAGGTCGCAATAATAGTCAAGCCATTCAAGTCTCGGGTACGTCAAAATTGGAGCTGCAAAACCCCATTAGGCCTTTTACTGGCAAGGTGACAGTGGATTTTAGTGCTAAGCCCTGGTACAGCGAGAAAGAAGGGGCAGTGTATTTAAAAGAGGTGGCCTTACAACAAGTGAGAACCGAGCCGGCGGACTTTGGTAATGAAATCGCTAAGTTGATCCCTCAGGTATCGCAAGCGCTGCAATTGTTTTTACAAACTCAGCCTATTTATGTGTTGGATGAGCAAGACAGTACCGAAGCCTTGATCAAAAAAGTGGGTAAAGAAATTAAGATTAAGCCGGGCAAAATTGAGTTTGTGATGGGCTTATAGCGCTTGCAAGATGAGGAATAACTGTTGGAAATAAATGCGTTTACCGCAAGGCAAATTGTCGAGCGAACCATGAAAATTATCCCTCATTCGGTGAATGTGATGGACTCATTTGGTTGCATTATTGGCTCCGGCGATCCTGCACGATTGCAACAAAAACATGAGGGCGCCAAGTTGGCTATTACCGAGCGCCGAGTGGTGGAAATAGACAGTGCCACCGCAGCCAATTTAAAAGGGGTTAAACCCGGTATTAACCTGCCGATTATCTACCTAGATAAAGTGGTGGGGGTCATCGGTGTGTCGGGAGAGCCTGAGCAAGTTCGCCAGTATGCTGAGCTGGTTAAAATGACGGCCGAGCTGATTGTTGAGCAAGCGGATCTGATGTCTCAGGTGCAATGGAATAAACGCCACCGTGAAGAGTTAGTGCTGCAGCTCATTGATAATGCCCCCGTCAATGTAGATCAAATGACCTCGGTGGCGGCGCGCTTGCAAATTGATTTGGATAAGCCGCGGATAGCGACCATTTTTAAAGTGATCCCAGATAAGGACACGGCTTTCTCACTGGAGCACTTGCAACAGTTAGTGCAATTGCTTGAATACCCTGAGCGGGATAACTTGGTGGGCATTTTATCTGTTTCTAACAATGAGGTGGTGGTACTCAAGCCCATCGCGCTCAATGCGTCTGGATGGTCACAGCAAGCTGAGCGCAAGCGCATTAACCAATTATTAAAGCGTATTAACCAGCTGGGTAAGTTCACCATTAAAATGGCCCTAGGAGATTACTTTCCTGGGCTGACAGGGTTGGCCCAATCCTTTGAAACGGCGCGCTTAACCCTAGATGCATTAAGTGGTGAGCAGGGGGGCGTGTTTTTTTATCAAGATCATAAATTACCGGTTTTACTTAGCTCTCTCTTGGCTGAGCCATGGAAAGCAGCACAAATTCGTGAGCCTTATGACTTACTTTGCCATCAAGATCCCAAGCAAGTGCTGCTTAGAACATTAATCGCGTATTTTCAGCAAGATTGCGACTTGAATCACACCTGTGAAGCGTTGCATATTCACAGAAATACCTTGAGGTACCGATTAGACAAGGTGGAACAAATAACATCCTTAAATATCAATAGTATATCTGGTAAATTGCACCTTTATTTGGCGATAAAGTTGTTCGCGATGAGAGGCTAAATAGATATGGTTTTGTGCGTTTGCACAATTTTCCCGATTGTTAAGGCGCAATATTCGTCACTATACCTAAAGATTAATTTATAACCCGTTCTTATAGTGTGCCTATTCCTAAAAGTCATCTGAAATAGGCAAACGCTATGATAGAAGTATCTACCCTTGGCGCGCTTTCGGCATTGGTTGTCGCGATTGCGCTTATATTGAAAAAAGTTCCGCCCGCATACGGCATGATCATCGGCGCATTAGTCGGTGGTGTGGTTGGGGGCGTATCGCTAACAGAAACAGTCGAGTTGATGATTGGCGGTGCGCAAGGCATTACCACTGCGGTATTACGTATTTTAGCCGCAGGCGTGTTGGCAGGGGTGTTGATTGAATCCGGTGCAGCTACTTCCATTGCCGAAACCATAGTGAAAAAAGTAGGCGAAACCCGCGCCTTGTTAGCCTTAGCATTAGCGACAATGATCTTAACCTCGGTAGGGGTGTTTGTTGATGTTGCTGTGATCACGGTTGCGCCGATTGCCTTAGCTATTGCACAACGTGCTGATCTGTCTAAGACGGCGATTCTGCTGGCCATGGTCGGCGGTGGTAAAGCCGGTAACGTGATGTCACCCAACCCGAACGCGATAGCCGCTGCTGACGCATTTAACGTGCCGTTAACCTCGGTGATGGCGGCGGGCATCATCCCCGGTATTTGTGGCATGACCTTGGCTTACTTCATTGCTAAACGTCTCAAGCACAAAGGCACTAAGGTCGCCGATCACGAAGTTGTATCGGTTGACCACAGTAAACTACCGCGCTTTGGTGCTGCTATCGTGGCGCCCCTTGTGGCGATTGCCTTACTGGCGCTACGCCCCATTGCAGATATCAGTGTTGACCCTCTCATTGCTTTGCCTTTAGGTGGCTTAATCGGTGCCGTGGTGATGGGCCGTTTTAAAGATGCGAATCATTTTGCGGTATCGGGTTTAGGTCGGATGGCGCCGGTTGCGGTGATGTTATTAGGTACAGGTACCCTAGCCGGTATCATTGCTAACTCAGGTCTAAAAGACGGTTTGATTGATGTGTTAACCAGCTCTGGCTTGCCATCTTACCTACTTGCGCCAATTTCGGGTGCCATGATGTCGTTAGCCACCGCTTCGACAACGGCCGGTACGGCGGTTGCGGCGAATGTCTTTAGCACGACCATTTTAGAACTTGGTGTGCCTGCATTGGCTGGCGCTGCGATGATCCACTCGGGTGCGACGGTACTTGATCATATGCCACATGGCAGCTTTTTCCATGCCACGGGTGGTGCCCTAAACATGGATATTCGTGAGCGTCTTAAAGTCATCCCTTATGAAACCGCGGTGGGTCTGATGATAGCGTTTGTTTCAACCATGATGTTTGGTGTGTTTGGCCTGTTCGTTTAAATTCTGAATAATTAAAGGTAACTGTTATGAAAATCATTATTGCTCCTGATTCGTTTAAAGAGAGCTTAACGGCCATGGAAGTTGCCAATGCGATAGAAAATGGATTTAAACAAGTGTTTGCCGATGCCCAGTACATTAAGTTGCCGATGGCCGATGGCGGTGAAGGCACGGTGCAATCGCTGGTGGATGCGACCCAAGGCAACATTGTTAATTGCCAAGTGAGTGGCCCTCTTGGTGAGCCTGTTGAGGCGTTTTACGGCTTGATGGGGGATGGCAATACCGCAATCATTGAAATGGCGGCGGCCTCGGGCTTGCATCTGGTGACTCCCGAGCAACGTAATCCTATGATCACTACAACCTTTGGTACGGGTGAGCTGATTAAAGCGGTGTTAGACAAAGGGGTTAAACACATTATTGTCGGTATCGGTGGCAGCGCCACCAATGATGGCGGTATTGGCATGGCTCAGGCTTTGGGTGCACGCTTTCTTGATGCAAACGGCAATGAGCTTGGCTATGGCGGCGGCGAACTGAATAAGCTTGCCAAGATTGATATCTCAGCCTTAGATGCCCGTTTACAAGATGTGCACCTAGAAGTGGCTTGCGATGTGGACAATCCCTTGTGTGGTGAAAAAGGCGCTTCTCGTGTGTTTGGCCCACAAAAAGGGGCAACACCTGAAATGGTCGCTCAATTAGATGCTAACCTAAGCCACTATGGCGACCTTATTCAGCAGCAGTTAGGTGTTGATGTTAAGCCTATGGCTGGCGCCGGGGCGGCCGGCGGTTTGGGTGCAGCATTGCTAGGCTTGCTGGGCGCACAATTGCGCCCCGGTATTGATATTGTGATGGATGCGGTGAACCTAACGAACGTGGTTCGCGATGCAGATTTAGTTATCACCGGCGAAGGCCGTATTGATAGTCAAACTATTCATGGTAAAACCCCTATTGGGGTCGCGCGAGCCGCTAAGCAATTTAACTTGCCGGTCATTGGCATTGCGGGTTGTTTAGCCGATGATTGTGGTGTGGTACATGATCATGAACATGCCATCGACGCGGTGTTTGCTGTGGTCAATCGGGCGGTCGATTTGCCAACCGCATTAGCCGAAGCCAAGCAAAATATTGAGCTAACATCGCGCAATATTGCGGCTAGTTTGGGGTTGCTTAAGTTGAAATAAGTCTACAAAATTTAGCTGAAATCATGAGTGAAAGCCGTTATGCGTCATTATCATCACGGCTTTTTAGTTTGTCTTATCGCCCGCGGCTTCGATAAATTTTTGCTCTAACATGGCGTATTCATTTTTTGCGCGACTCAGTTCGGCGGCGAGATCGGTGGCGTCCCCTGCGTTTTCTACTATTTCTAAAAATTGTTTTTCGATAAAGTCTTTTTCTCGGACTACTCGGCTGATTTCATCTTGCAGTTCGCTTAACTGGGTTTGTAATGCGGTGGTATCCTCACCCTCGGGCTCCCTTTGTTGAAGACGTTCTAATTCTTGCTCTAGTGACGCGACGCTCATTTTATATTGATCGATATCTTGCTCGGCCGCGCGTAATTTCTCGCTGAGCTGTTGATTTTCAACACCAACAGCTTCGGCATGGGCTTCCATTTGCGCTTGTTCTTCGGCACTGGTAGTGGATTTATTGACGGCTTCTTCAAGCATTTTTTTCAATTTTTCTTCTTGCTCGTTGGCTTCTTTACTGAAGTTGTCAAACTTCAAATAGCTTTCATTAAGGGCGACTGTCATTTCATCTATGATTTCGCCAGACTCGGTGGCTTGTTGTTTTAGTTGGGTTATATGCTGGGTAATGTTGTCGTGGGTGCCCTTGGTTTCACTGGGTAGCTCCGAAATGGCGGCGATTTGTTTAATCAGCTTAATTTGGGCTTGATAGACTAAGGTTAATTTTTGGCTTTTTTGTTGGCTCTGCTTTAATGCCTTGATCAGGTCCTCAGGCGGCGCGCTGCTGCTTTGTTGGATACCTTGTTTGAGTTTGGCGATGGTGAGTTCGGCTTGCTCAAGTTGCGCCAACAGGGCCTTTTTACCTTGGCGTTGCCAGTAGTAGCCAATGCCGAGCACAATCAGAAAGAAGATTGCCATTTCAATAACAAAAATGGTCATAAAGTGGTCGTCTTGCATTGTGCTACTCTTGAATAATCAGCCAACTCAGGTCTTTTTAGCATAATGCATAAATACCGTTTTAGTCGACAGGGTCGTGATTTATGATCATTCAAGCCGAATTTGAAGCTGTTGTCGGTGAATGTTGGCAGCATTTTTGCGATATTAAGTCGCTACCTTTTGTTTTGTCTGAGTTGTTGCAGTGTCAGGATGCATTGGTGCTGGGGGCTTGGGTTGAATTTGTTAACAACCAACATGGGGTGGTCGTGCTGGCAAGCTCAGAGGTGGGCACTTGTTTAGCCCAGGCCATGTTTGGTGGCCACCGTGAGCGGTTAACGGCAAAACAGGTGACCGATGCCATGGGGGAAATCACCAACATTATCGCAGGCCATGTGAAAACAAAACTGGCGATGAGCGACAATATGGCCGCCCCCGTGAGCTTATCTAGGCAACAGATAGCGCATTGGATAGGAGAGGTGGAATCGGTATTGCCTTGTGCCTTATTAGTCAATGCTGAGCCGGTTTATGTTTTTTATAGTCCTTGCTTAAAGCAGCCATCACAGGAGTGATTTTATGAAAATTTTGATCGTCGATGACAGCAAAGCAATGCAGGCGATTGTTAAGCGTTCATTAAAAGCTTGTGGCTATGGTGGCTGTGATATGCAATTAGCATCCGATGGGGTAGAGGCCTTGGCCATTATTAAGCAGTGGCATCCGGATATTGTGTTATCAGATTGGTATATGCCGAAGATGACCGGGATTGAGTTATTAGCGGCGGTGAATAAAGCGCAATTAGATGTAAAAATTGGCTTTGTGACCTCAGAGACCGAGGCCGTCAAGATCCAGCAAGCGAAGCAGGCGGGTGCAAGGTTTGTGCTATCTAAGCCCTTTACTGATGAAGCCTTGTATCAAGCCATGTTGCCTTTATTAGATGAAGAAGATAACGAGGCGAGTGCCTCGCAAGATCGGCCTGAGCTGATTAGGCTGCCCAAAGTCGAGGCGATCCATACCATAGTGAACGCGTTTGCGCGTAAAGAGGTGTTGATTGAATCGGTGCCTAGCGGGCCGTTTCATAATCGTTGGTTACCTTGTTTTCTTGCTGTGTTTGTTGATCCGGCGAAAAGAGTGCGTGCGGTTGCCGTGGTTGACTTTGCAGGCTTGGCTATTTTGGCGGCGAGTATGGAAGGGCTTGACGATCCAAAATTGCGCGAAATAGTGAATAAGAAGGCGTTACCCAAGGCCATGATGGCGAATGTTAATCGGCTGTTTAAGGTGTTGGGCACTAACTTGCTTGACCCGAAAACAGGTGACTTTTTAGCGTTGCAGAGCATTAACTTTGCGGCTAAGTCGATGCCTAAGCTTGAGAAAATGTTTAATAAACCTAATCAAGAGCGGGTTGATGTTGAGTTGGCTGTGCTAGGGTATGGTCAAGGTTATCTCACTATCGTTTGTTCTTGAGGCCTCATTTTATCGCCGCATGACTGCGGCTCCCACAGGGGCTCGCACCCCATAACAGGCAGCTATTTCTAGCAAATTTATATCAAACTGCCATTGCCTTTGTAATTCTTGTTGTTAATCATTCTTATTTTGATTTATAATCTGCGTAGATTTTGAGCAAGTTATTGAAACAGGTTGAATTGTGTATATCTGCATTTGCAAAGGCATCACTGATAAAACCATCCGCCAAGCAGTGGCTGATGGTAAAACATTTAAGATGTTAAAACGTGAGCTAGGCTTAGCGACTCAGTGTGGAACCTGTATTGAAGCAGCGGTGACTGAATACCAACAAGCTTTATTAGCGGAGCAGGTTGCTGCTAGTGTTCGTCCTCATGAAGTTATTGCGGTGCAGCAAGTCGCATAAAAAAAGCGAGTCAGACTCGCTTTTTACATCTAAGGGGTGAGCCCTATTAACCCAAAATGTTGCCCATTGCTTTTTTCTCGTTCTCTTCTTTCTCTTTTTGTGCCCTTACGCTTGCTTCCAGTAGGGTTTCAGCCTTACTTTGGTCTGAGGTTACCCGTGCATAATCCGTGTCTTCGATGCGTGAGCGAGCGGCACTTTGATTTTCAAACGCACTGCTTAACTGTCTTTGGTAAGAATCCGACGCATTGATTTGTGCGCCAAGGTCGGTTTGTGATGAAAGCAACTGCTCTTGTGCGGCTTGGCCTGCCGCGAGGTTGTCATCCACACTTTGGGTGGTGACATTAATGGTATCGAGGCCAAGATCGCTCGCGTTATCTATGCCGGCAACTAGCTCGTCAATTTCTGCTTGGATGGCCCCGAGCTCTTGCTCGCCGTTTAATCCGTTACCGCTTGCCACAACCAATTCATTAATGCGTTGCACTGAGTCAGATGAATTCTGTAGGCCGCTGCTTTCTATATTGGCGATGGACTGGTTGTAGGTTTCGTTAGCATTAAGCTGAGCCGATTGGTTGATTTGTGATGTTAAGCGCTGACTAATAGAAAAGCCTGCAGCGTCGTCTGCGGCTGAATTGATACGGCGGCCACTGGCGAGCTTTTCGTTTTCTTCTTCCTCTTTTTTCTTCTGTTGGGAAATGATATTTGAAGAAAGAAAAGATGATGTTGAACCGATTTGCATGAGGCCTCCGAAAATAGCTTTGCTGACTAAATTATAGTCTATACCCAATCAACTTGAAAATGCATGTTTCAGAGCGCCACCGTGTTTTCAATACTAGGCACGCTAATGCAGGAATGTAGACACCTTCTAAATCAGCGTAACAACGTAGTGGAAGCGCGGTGGCGTTCCCAAAGGGCAAGTTTTACAGGCGTTTATGCCGCGTTATTGATTTTGATAAGGGGAACGTCATTACCAGCAATCAATGCCTTGCCTAAACGCCTGTAAATTCTTGCTGAAATCAAGCATATCCAGGTCGATTGGGTATATCTAATGCAATTTTCTTATATCAATTTGAGGCCAAAACAGCTTTTTTGCGCGGGATTGGTTATCAGGCAAGCGGCCTCCCTGAGCTTGAGGTGGACAGAGCTCAGGGAGCGTGGCGTTTGTTAGCGAATGGCGTACCAAGTACGTGGTTTACCATTGGCAAACAGCACGACACCCGTGCTGCGGTCGGGAGAGGTACTGCTAAGGTGTTTGCTGTTACCTGGGTAGCTAACGCCATTGTAGTAAAGGCTGCGCCAGTCACCGGCGACTTGGCTATATAAGGTTTGCCAATGATATTGCTGGCTTTGTCCTACTAGGATAGGGGCTGCAACATGCTCGGTTCGGCTGAGAAATTGGTAGCCTTTGCCCGTCCCTTCAAATACCAACATGACGCAGCCATGCTTGCTACACCAGTTCAGTTGCACGATGGCATCATCGATGCCATCGCCATTGAGGTCATACTTCACCGCGCTAAACTTGGTGTTAGCGGGAGAGGTGCGGTGATAGCGGAAGTATTCAGCAACGGCTTGTTGTATCTGACGATCTAACCCCGTTGGATTAATATTGGCTGGACTAAAACGACGTTGTTTAGGTTGTGCTTGTGGGGCACTTGCCAATATTTGTCCGCCTGACATCTTATCGAGTTGAAACACGCCGCCTTGATATTGTGTCACGATGCCCGCGTTATTGCTCTCGCTGGCGGTTAACGCGAGGCCTTCGCGGCTAAAGATGATCTCTTTGGCAATGGGCTTGCCAGCCGATTGCGTGAGAAACAAGGACACTTCAGTGGGATTATTGGATTTCCAAAAACCCGACTCAGTCTTTTTGCCTTGTTGGGTTTGGGTAACAAGGGTGGCGGAGTAGTCTTCATTAAGGGCTAAATCCATCACGGTTTGGCCATAATGAAGCTTATTCCCCATGTAGTTGCCAATAATGCTGGTGTCCACATCAGGCCATGCCGGCTCAGCACAACCTTGGTATTTGCCCCAAGCCGCATCCGCTTCGGCTTGGTAGCCCCAATAAACGCGCCCGTTATCACTGTAACAATGGCCAGGGTTAAGACGCAATTGCAGTACAAAGCCATTTTTTCCTACCGCTCGAATATTGTTGCGCTGGGTGGTTTCAAACTTGGAAAGGTTGATGTCGTACTTTTGGCTGCTGGATTGAGTGGTAAAGGTCAGGTTTTGACCGGCCACTAAGGTATTCCAAAATGGATTGTCACCCTTGGCTTTAAAATGGAATCCGGTTACGGCCTTGGTACATTGCGGCGAGGTTTTACTCAAGGCCATATGATGCACGCGATCGACCCGTATTGATGCGTCGGTTTGATTAGCCGAAGGCACAATTTCACCCGCAAACTCAACATAGGTTGGTTCAAATGAACGAGGTGAGATCTTATTGTAAATCATCTTAAGATCATCACCATAGGTTAATGGAAAGGCTTCTTCGAAGCCGCAGGGGGTAAACCAGGCTTCATTGTCACCGAGCGCCAGTTGGCCACGAAAGTTCGTTTCAAGTACTTGGCTAAAGGGGACTCGGGTTAAGGTTGCAGATTCTGTTGTAATAGGGGCTTGGGGTGCTGGTTGAGGCGATTGAGCACATGACCAAAGCACGGGCAATGAGAGCATGGTGAGCAATGAGCGATATTTCATTTTAGGTCCCTTTAGCCAATCCATTCATTTATAAATATTATTTGTTTGATTGTAACAAAGACAGCACGGAGCGAATTTCATTATTTGGGCTATTTTTGTGCGCTAGAGCAAAGAGTCGAAAATTTCCCAAGGTCTAATTAAGCAAGAAAAAATCTAATATCCAGTTGATGCTGGGCACACGATATTTGTCTCGTTCTACCAGCAGTTCATGTTTTGCATGGCCAATAATGATCGGCTCTTCATCAAAACAGGGGCGGCCTGCTTGCAATAAGTTTGCACAAAATTGGTTTTGACCTTCAGGGTTCACAATCGCATCAGCCGAAGCTTGTAATATGATCAAAGGCGTTGTGATGTTAGCTGCATGTTGGATTATGTATTCCGTGGCTAAAATCGCTTGGTTTAGCCACTGGTGAGTGACTCCGCCGAGTTGCACTTCGGGATGGGCCTGGTAGATTTGGCGAAAAAAGTGATAGCGCACTGAGCTTTGAGTGAGTTCATTTTCCTCAAAGGGGGTATTTTGGTAACCCCCTTGCCCAGGTGCAAATTGTGGCGCGCGGCGCATCATGGCATTGGAGCGGATCGCTGCATTGGTAATAGAGAGCGCCATTTTGGCGCTAAATGGGCCCAGATTAATATCAAACATCGGACTGCAAAATGCCGCTCGCTCGAAGCGCTGGGGGTGGTCCATCAGATATAAAGCCGCAATGGCACAGCCCATGGAGTGGGCGATTAAATAGGTGTGATGATAGCGGTCAAGGGACAATGCTTGATCAACCCAGTAGGCAAAGTCGGTAACATAATCTGAAAATTGCGCCACATGGCCTTGTTGAGGGTTATCAGTCATGCGCCCGGACAGGCCTTGGCCTCGATGGTCGATAATATAAACGTCAAACCCTTGCTGGGCTAGGTCGTAGCTGAGCTCTTGATATTTGATGTAGCTTTCGATACGCCCTGGGGATATGACAATGGCTCGGGTATGTTCAGGGCGGCAAATACGGGTGTAACAAATGCGCACGCCATCCACCCCAATAAACTCATCGGGGCGACTGAATTGACGCCAAAAAGGGCCGATATGGCTGGCGTATTTCTCTGGTAGTTCGGACTCAAGGGTTAATTGATATTTGTTGTTATAGGCCACGTTATTCTGCTGTGTCATCATCGCTCATATGATGTTAAGTTTACGTTAGTTTTTCTTACTTTACCGATCAAAATCCCACTAGGGGGTTAATTTGTTACCATCAGCTTACCTACTACCCGCTTTATCGGCTTTATTTTGGTCGGGTAATTTCGTCTTTGCTCGCTATGTCGCCAGCGACATACCTCCCATCGCGTTAGCTTATTGGCGTTGGACTTTGGCCATGTGCCTGATTTTACCTTTTACTATCAAGCCGATTTGGCGTCAGCGGCATTTGATTAAAACCCATTGGCTGAAGTTATGTCTACTATCAACGGTCGGTGTGGCTGGGTTTAATACCTGTGTTTACTTAGGCTTGCAAACAACAACCGCGACCAATGGCTTGCTTATTAATTCGATGATCCCCATTTTAATTATCCTTTGCTCGTTAGCCCTAGGGGTAAAAATTCGCTTGATGCAAGGGCTTGGTGTTTTGACTTCCTTACTTGGGGTTATTTTTTTAGTTTGTCATGGCGAGCTCGAACGGCTATATCAGTTATCGATAAATACGGGTGATCTATGGGTATTGTTGGCCGCCCTGTTATGGGCCATCTATTCTATTGGCTTAAAGGTTAAACCGGCCGAGTTGTCGGCGATGGCTTTTCTTGGCTTTAGCATTAGTGTGGGCAGTTTAGTACTCAGTCCTATTTATTGGCTTAACTGGGCTGGCGAGCCTGCTTGGCAACTTAGCTGGCAAAATGGCAGTGCGGTGGTGTATACCGCGGTGTTTGCCTCCTTGGTTGCTTATTTTTGTTGGAACCAAGGCGTTAAGTTGGTGGGTGCCAGTATGGCAGGTCAGTTTATTCACCTGATGCCAGTGTTCGGTACCGTGCTTGCGGTGGCTTTTATTGGTGAGCAGTTGGCCTGGTTTCAGTTGATTGGCGCCATGGCCATTGGCTCGGGCATTTATCTTTCTTTGCGGCAAACTAAGCCCATCAAGCCATCCTAGCTTTGGAGCTAATATGACATTTGACGTATGGTTAGCCTATGTGGTGGCGGGGTTGTTCCTGAGTATCTCGCCGGGAGCGGGGGCGGTTAACACCATGGCCAGCGCCATGAATCAGGGTTTTCGTCGGTCTCTTGCTTCTATTTTTGGGTTGCAAGTGGGGCTTATCTTACTGTTTGCCTTGGTTGCGGTTGGACTAGGCGCTGTGGTGGCGCAATCGAGTTTGCTGTTTAATCTGATTAAATGGGCAGGGGTGGCCTATCTCATCTATTTAGGCGTCATGAAATTTCGTGAACAGGGCTCCCTCAATGTGGAGCAGTTACAAGGGACGCCTAAATCTTTGCGCAGCCTGTTTACATACGCCATGCTGGTTAATATCACTAACCCTAAAAGCATCGTTTTTTTACTGGCTCTGCTGCCTCAGTTTATTGACCCCCATGCCCCGCAGGCGCCGCAATTTTTGATCTTGGCTGCCACGTCGGTCGTTATCGATACTTGGGTCATGTTAGGGTACGCCTTACTGGCCACGCGATTATCGGTGCTGATTAAAAGCGACAAACACATGCGCTTACAAAACCGCATTTTTGGCGGCCTGTTTATCGGGGCAGGCTCTTTATTAGCTGCGACAAGTCACAAATAGTACGTTTTAATCCAGAGGCTTAGCGCTAAAAAGGTGTCTTTTTATCTGGCTATTGCTATGGTTGATACTCCCTGTTTTGGAAAGCAAGTTTATGAGAAATACCGTCGCTCCTATTTTATCTCAGTTAAATCAAGTCGTGTTAGGCAAAGAGCAGCAAGTCGAGTTGGCCTTGGTATGTATTTTGGCTGGGGGACACTTATTAATTGAAGATTTACCCGGCATGGGCAAAACCACGTTAGCTCAGGGTTTAGCGACCACCTTAGGACTGAGCTATCACAGGGTGCAATTTACCAGTGATATGTTGCCAGCCGATATTTTGGGGGTATCTATTTTTGACCCACAGCAGCAGGCATTTCATTTCCACAAAGGCCCTATCTTTAACCAAGTATTATTGGCTGATGAAATAAACCGTGCCAGCCCAAAAACACAAAGCGCACTGCTTGAGGCGATGGCTGAGCAACAAATCAGTATCGACAGTGAAACCTATGCGTTACCTGAACCCTTTTTCGTTATCGCAACGCAAAACCCACTCGACCAAGCGGGGACATTTCCGCTACCTGAATCTCAGTTAGATAGGTTTATGATGCGTATCGAGCTGGGCTTTCCTGACCCTAAGGCTGAACTAGCCATGCTACAAGGCCAACAATTTAGTGAGGTCACTAAGGTGATTGATGTGGCGCAACTGTTGCTGATGCAACAACAAGTGAAAGCCGTGAGCGCCAGTGAGTCGGTACTCAATTATTTGTTACGTTTAATTGGCCACAGTCGTTATAACGCCACTTATCCCAACCCTTTATCACCGCGTTGCAGTAAGACATTGTTGCAAGCGGCCAAGGCTAAAGCCTGGGTTGCAGGACGCGATTATTTGTTACCCGATGATGTGCAAGCGGTATTTCCGGCGGTAGCGGATCACCGTTTAGGCTTGCTAGGTGGCCCTCAAGCCAGTGGCGCGGCGTTAAGCGAAACCTTATTGCATGCGGTTGATCCTTTGGTCTAAGGGGGAATCATTGCAGACTCACCAATGGTTTAGCTCGCGCTTCGAACGATGGCTTCAGCGCCACGTTCCTGCTCGCTCGCATATCGTACTTAATCGTAAAAACCTATTTATCTTACCGACTTGGTTCGGTGTCACTTACTTAGTGACGTGTTTTACCTTGTTTCTATTGGGCACTAATTACCAAAATAACTTGATCCTGTTTTTATCCTTTTTGTTATCTAGTGTGTTTGTTAGTTGTTTGTTGTTAAGCCATAAGAATATGTCTGGATTAGCGCTGGAAGCCGCTGAGCCCGAGCCGCAATTTGCTGAGCAGGTGATGGCGTTCCCCGTTAAGATCCAACACAGCGCAGAGCAAGGACAATTTTATTTTAGTCTGCAAAAACAGCCCCATGTCCTTGACCCCGTGATTAAGGGGCAGCAGGTTGTGGTGTATGCAAAGGCGTGCCATCGAGGCTACTTTAAGCCTGGCCGCTTAACCGTTTACAGCTTGTTTCCGTTGGGGTTATTTAGAGTATGGAGCCATGTTGATCTCGGCTGGCAAGGCTTGGTTTACCCTAAGCCCATTGAGACAAACCTGGTATTAGACAGTGACGCAGGTGATCAGCAAGGGGATTTAGGGCGCAGTCGCGCCAAGGCCGGGTTTGATGAGTTTGCTGGGTTAAAAACCTATCAAGTCGGAGAATCACTTAAATCTGTGGCTTGGAAGCAACTCGCGCAAGGCAGAGGTTGGCATAGCAAGGCGTTTGAACAAGCCCAAGGAGCCCCCGTTTGGTTAACTCTCAATGAGCAAACCGGACGAGATTTAGAAACTAAGCTGAGCCAGTTAACGTCGCAAGTATTACAACTTGATGAGCAAAATGCCTTGTATGGATTACGCTTATCTGGGCAAAACATTACACCTGCGCAAGGCCCTAGCCATAAGCTAGCATGCTTAACCGCCTTGGCCACTTATGGCCTTACAGCGCCAACTAAGGCTGGGGTTAACTAATGGAGACATTTCTTAAGCGTCACCATTTACTGCTGATCTTACTTTGTTATTTCACCACGACGTTTTCTTTATTTGCGCAAATTCACTGGTTGATTTTTGTGCTGGCGTTGTTATGCATTGGTTGGCGATTAGGAATTTACTTTGGTCGCTTGGCCGCGCCTTCGGTGATGGTTAATCGCTTGGCTGCCATCTTGGGCGCGGCCTTGCTCATGGGCGTGGTATTTAGCCAAGGCTTATTTAGCGCCATGATGCACCTGATTGTGCTGGGCTATACCTTAAAGTTTTTGGAGTTGAGTGCTCGGCGCGATATCAATGTGTTTATTTGCACCGGATTGGTGCTGGTGGCCGTGTTCTATGTCTTTGAGACGTCTATCTTAATGGCGCTTTGGGGGATGGTGTTAGCGGTACTGCATTTGGCTCTAGCAATGAGTTTATACAGTGCTCATCTTAGTCAACATCGTCAAGCTAAATACTTAGGCCGGTTAGTACTGGTCAGTTTGCCTCTCGCTTTATTGTTGTTTTTATTGCTGCCTCGATTGCCGCCGATGTGGAAATTGCCACTGCAAAATCAAGCCAAAACGGGGCTTTCTGATACGGTTAATCCTGGGGATATCGCTGAGCTAAGCCGGTCCAGTGAGCTTGCCTTTAGGGCCAGTTTTGCAGCCGAGGTGCCTGCCCCTAATGAACGTTATTGGCGGGTAATGACCTTAGATCAATATCAGGGCAACCAATGGTCGCAAAGCCAATCCATCAAAAATGCCATTGATGTGGCTCAGCGTGGTGGCCATTTCAATATTGAAATGCAAGGTGTCATGCAAGCCTATGAGCTCATACTTGAGCCCAGTTATCAAACTTGGGTGCCTAGTTTAGCGGTGAGCCAAGGCCGAGCGAATCGGGCGAACCTGATGGCTAATTATACCCTGCGCAATGAAATCCCTATTGGCCAGCGTACCATGTTGCGGTTGCAACAGTTTGCCGATACCAAGATGCATTACATTGATTTAACCATGGCACGACAAAATACCTTATTGCCCAACACAGGTAACGAGCAAACTCGCGCTTGGGCTGCGCAGCTTGCGGCGCAATCGGGTTCAACCCAGCAAAAAATTAACCAAGTTTTACAGCGCTTTACTGGTGAGCGATTTAGCTACACCCTAAAGCCACCGCCGTTAGGGCCTCAGCAAATTGATGACTTTCTATTTGGTACTCAGGCGGGGTTTTGTGTGCATTACGCAGGTAGCTTTGTCTACATTATGCGTTTATTGGGAATCCCTGCACGTATGGTCACCGGCTATCAAGGCGGTGAATGGGACCCTGAAGGCGGCTTTCTGACGGTGCGCCAATACGATGCCCATGCTTGGGCCGAAGTTTACCTTGATGGCCGTTGGCAGCGCTTTGATCCAACTGCGTTTGTGGCTCCAGAGCGAGTAGAGCAAGGGCTTGAACTGGCGCTTCCTAACGAGTTTTTAGCCGATGACCCATTGAGCTTACTCAAGCTTCGTAGCAATCCTATGTTGAATCAGCTTTATCTGGCGATGGCGCAGTTTGACTATTTATGGGCGGTTTGGGTATTAAATTACGATAATCAAAAGCAATTCGAATTGATCAAACGTTGGTTTGGTGAGGTGGATTTCTTTGGCCAAATTTGGCTCTTTATTGGCTTATTTGTCGCCACTATCGTATTCATGTTGTTGTGGCATTTAAAACCTTGGCAACGCGTTCGCTTAAGCGTTGAAGACAAGCTTTTGCTGCGTTTACAAAAACGATTTAAGGCGAATGTTGGTGAGCGTCAGCAAGGCGAAACCGTCACGGATTATTGTCTAAGGTTACGAGAAGAAGCGGATTTTTCTCCTCAGCTAGCCGCGCAACAGCGGGCTAATTTACTTAAATTTGCCCAGTGTTATAACGCCCTAAAATATGCGCCATTAAGGGAACAACAGAGACAAGAGACCCTTGACCAACTACGACAGTTGTTGCGAGGGATTTAGGTGCTTTTACAGCTTGCTTAACTTTAAGGTGCTTTTACAGCTTGCTTAACTTTAAGTAGAATGGCGAAAAATTAACAACAAGGCGAAACCTATGTCTGCGCAGTTACATTTGTCTGATCAACGCATATTAGAAGCGGTACGTGAAGTATTTCAAGTGGAGTCTGATGCCCTTAAGCGTCTGGCGACAGCGGCAGACTCGCGCTTTATCGAAGCAATACGTTTAATTAAACATTGTCAGGGACGTTTGATCGTCTGTGGTATGGGTAAGTCTGGCCTCATCGGAAAAAAAATTGCCGCTAGCTTCGCTTCACTCGGTCAGCCTGCGTTCTTTTTGCACCCAGGTGAAGCGTTTCATGGCGACCTTGGCATGGTGCAACCGGACGATGTGATGCTGCTGTTATCCTACAGTGGTGAAACGGATGAAGTGCTAAAAATTATCCCGTCTATTAAACATTTCGGTAATAAAATTATCGCGATTACGGGTGGGTTACACTCAAGCCTAGCCACGAATGCCGACGTGGTGCTTGACGCTAGCATCGAAAAAGAGGCTTGCCCCAATAACCTTGCTCCAACCACCTCTACCACGGTTGCTTTGGCCATAGGTGATGCCCTTGCTGCCACATTAGCCTTGGAAACCCAATTTAGCCCAATGGATTTTGCGAAATATCATCCCGGCGGGAGCTTAGGTCGACGTTTGTTAACGCGTGTCAAAGACGTGATGCGCAGTGAAAACTTACCAAAAGTGACGCCGACGACGCCCATTACCGATGCCTTAATGGTGATGACAGAAACTCGAACCGGTTTAGCCTTAGTGATGGAAAATGAGCAGTTAGCTGGGGTGATCACTGATGGTGATGTGCGCCGTTACTTACTGGCGGGTCATCAAGTAGCAAGTGGTGTGGCTCAAGATATGATGACGCGCTCCCCACGAACCATTGAGCAATCCTGTATGCTGGCACAAGCCGAAGAGTTGATGCGTGAAAAGCATATTAAGTGGTTAGTCGTGCTCGACGACAATCAGCAGGTAGCGGGCATTTTAGAGTGGAGTCAGTAAGGCTCGAATTTTACATCTCGATATCTAAGGCCGGATCTGATGTTCGGCCTTATGATGTCAGTACCGTTATGACCTCTAGCGGCGAAACGAGTTGGTAGAGTAGGTATGCTGGCTTGTTGCTGTATCCTACTTCCTATTTCCTATATCCCGATCTCTAAGGCCGAATCTAATATTCGGCCTGATGATTTTAGAACCGCTATAACCTAAAGCGGCGAACTGATTTGGTGAGTATACTGGCTTGTTGCAGTATATCTTCACTGGCTTGTGACGTTTGGGTCGCCGCGAGATTTGACGCCTCGGCAATATCGCGAATATTGACGATATTTTTATTGACCTCGGCGGCCACCGTACTTTGCTCTTCGATTGCGGCGGCGATTTGGGTGCTGGTTTCGGAAATGTCGGTCACATCTTGGGTAATTTGCTCGAGTAACTCACCTGCGAGTTGAGCTTGTTCGGTACTCTCTTGACCTTGAACGTGACAATCTCGGATCAGACTAACAATACTGCCCGTTTTCTCTTGTAATGAAGAGATGATATTGCTGATCTCTTGGGTTGAGTTTTGGGTGCGTTGGGCCAGGCTTCTGACTTCATCAGCTACGACGGCAAAACCGCGACCTTGCTCACCGGCCCGGGCTGCTTCTATGGCTGCATTGAGTGCCAGTAAGTTGGTTTGTTCGGCAATGCCACGAATGACCTCTAATACTTGGCCTATGGTTTGGCTTTCTTGCTCCAGCTCTTCCACTGCACCCGATGAGCGAGTGAGGCTGTCTGCCAAAATATTAATTTTAGTGATGGTCTGCTCGACACTTTGACGCCCTTTAAGGGCATTTTGGTTGGTATTTTCAGCGCGACTGGCTGCGGCATCTGTGTTGTTGGAAATCTCCTCTATGGTACAGCCCATTTCGGTGACGGCCGTGGCCACCATATCGGTTTCATCAAGCTGACTTCTCATGCCTCGCTGCGTTTCCGCGGCATTGAGGGATAACTCTTCCGAAGCACTCGATAGGGTGTCGACCGCATGGTTGACGTCTTGGATCAGATCCTGAAAAGTGGCAAGCATTTCATCAAAGTTATGACCCACATCGGCAATTTCATCTTTACCATTGATGTTTGCTCTTTTTCCTAAATCTTTGTTTAAGTTGATTGTTCTTATGGTAGAAGTAATGTGGTTGAGAGGAACAATGATACTGCGAGAGAGTAAGATACTAAATAGGATAATGGCGCCAATGATCACGACGAAAATAATGATGCCTTGAAGTTTAGCATTTGCGCTGGCGTCTTCGATGATGGTGCGAATTTGCGTTTCGACGGTATCAAGGGCGGTTTCTGTTTGATGTATGGTGCTTCTTAGGCTCCCCATTAAGCCGTCTTGTGGGGTTAGACCAATGGCGACCATTTTTTCTACGTAATCGTTAAAGCGTTGTTTGTAATTGGTGAGGGTGATTTTGGTCTGCCCTTGATTGGCGCTGATCATCTTATCTATCAGCTTATTAAACCGATCTAGGTACTTGCTTTGAAAGCGCAGCATAAAGTCTTTTTCAAAGCGCCTTAACATCAAATAATCTGACAGGGCTTGATAATCACTGGTGTCTTTATAAACCTGCTCGGTGGCGTGGGCGCTTTTTCTTAAGGCGCCGTTTAAACCAGATTCATGATCTAAACCAGCAGCCACTTGCAACATAACCAATTGGTTAAACAGTTTATGATAGTCTTTCATGGCCTTGATGGTGAGGTCTAAATCGGCCATAGGTAAGCCATTTTCAACATAGAAGGACTTCAACTCGGCTAAATGTTTGTTGGTCACCTCGATGGTTTCGTTAAATTTACCTTGGTATTTAAGGTCATTGCGGGCAATGAAGTCTTTTTCGTGGCGGCGCAGGGTCAACATATCTGTTTTAATTGACTCTGCAATCAGTAGGGTGGTGGAAAGCTTTTCGAGTTCGTTGGTTTTACCCAGTAACAAAAAGAACAAGAGTATTAAACCGCCGGTGATGACTACGCTATTCGCGATAAACTTGTGTTTGATTAGCATGCAAATCCCATTGCGTCAGTTATGCCTGACGATAAGTTTAGACGGGATTTTAAACAAGGGAGGGTCAAGGCTATAAAATAGCCTTGAATTGATATTTATTTGTTTGATTTATATTTTAAATATCTTCACCGCCTGATGTAATTTAGTGGCTTGTTCGAGGACTTTTTCACTGGCAACCACACTGTCATCTGCCGTTTGTTGGCTGGCTTGGGCACTGTCTTTGATGTTAACGATATTGCGATTAACTTCATTGGACACCAAACTTTGCTCTTCAATGGCGGCGGCAACCTGGATGCTCATATCTGAAATTTGACTGACGTTTTGGGTAATTTCATTCAGTAATTGTCCCGCCAGTTCGGCTTGTTGGCTGCTGTCTTTACCTTGTTGGTCACAGGCGGCAATTAAGCTGACAATACTGCGTGTACGTTGTTGTAATGAATCGATAATTTCACTGATTTTATGGGTTGATTCTTGCGTGCGTAAAGCCAAGCTTCTCACCTCATCAGCCACCACGGCAAAACCACGGCCTTGTTCACCCGCGCGAGCCGCTTCAATCGCCGCATTGAGGGCCAACAAGTTGGTTTGCTCGGCAATGCTTTTTATCACTTCAAGCACCTGATCTATGGTTTGGCTTTCCTGTTCAAGGATGCCTACCGCTTGTGACGACTCACGTAACTTATCGGAAAGCTGGGTGATTTTAACTAGGGTGTCCTCAACACTTTGTTTACCTTCAAGGGCACTATTATTGGTGGATTCCGCAACTTGAGCCGCGTTTTCGGTGTTTTGCGCTATCTCTTCTATGGTGGAGCCCATTTCGGTGACGGCGGTAGCCACTTGGTCGGTTTCATCGAGCTGCTTGTTGATTTCTAACTTATTGCGGTTGGCATTAAGGGAAAGTTGTTCCGATGAGGCCGATAGCTCACCAACAACCTTGTTGACGTCATCAATGATGTGTTGGAAGTTTTCCAGCATGTGATTAAAGCTGCGACCAAGTTGGTTGAGCTCATCCTTACCTTGATCATTGGCGCGCAAGCTAAGGTCGTTGTGCTGTTCAACCTGTTCAATCACATTCACCAGCGCATCCACCGGCTTAAGCACGATGCGGCTGATGTAAATGTTCGCAGTGATCAAGATAACAATGATGATGATGAACAAGATTAATGCTTGCTGGGTCATGTCGTCGACTTGCTGGTCGATAAGCACTTGCAAGTCTTGTGCGACCTGAATGAGTTCGTCTTCGGTGTTTTTGATGGTGCTGCGCATTTGCCCTAGTAACCCAAGGTTATGGTCAAGGCCTAATTGGGATAAGGTGCTAACGTATTGATTAAATGTGGTGCCAAATGTGGTGAGCACGCCTTGGTCTGACGTTGATAATAGCGGCAACATGGCGCTGACTTGCTGATTCAGGCGCTCTGCGTATTTGAGATCGTGACGCTGCATAAAGTCTTTTTCACTGCGTCGTATCATCAAGTAATCGGCTAATAGCTTGTCGTTATTGTTTTGCTTTATGTGCTTTTCTAGTTGATGGGCGGCTTGGCGCAGTTCACCGTGTAACCCGGATTTGTGGTCTAAACCCAGTTGTTGTTGCAGTGTCACTAACTGGCTAAACTCAGCCTGATAGGTGTTGATCGAATTGGCCAGTTGATTAAGTAAGGGACTGGCTTGGCCTGCGCTTTGATAAAAGGCACTGAGCAACGCGATTTTATCTAGGGTGCGGCCGATCTCTTGATTGAATTTGTCTTGGTATTTCAGATCTAACCGCGCTAAGAAATCTTTTTCGTGTTTACGGAGCGCCAACACATGGCTGTTAAGCTGCTCAGCTTGGCCTACCTTAACGCCCAGCTCTTTCAGTGTGCTTGATTCCTGCAGCAACAATAGCAACAATGCCAGTAGTCCAAGCCCGGTGAGCAAGGTGTTAATCAGCATTTTGTGTTTTATTTTCATTGGCTAAACCTTCTAAATACGAGAGTCAAAAAAACAGATCTCTAGAATGGATATCGACTCAAAAGGCCTGAAATCGTTGGCGTTGAAGTCAAATTAGGTAAACCAGCAATATATTAGAAAAGCCACTTCCAAAACAGGGGGTTAGTCTGTAGTAAGTGGCCTTATGTGAAGGAAAATTTGGTATTTTGTGATCTTGATGTTAGGTATAACTATTTGCTCGTTTCTAGCTTGATATCATTGTTATTTACAAAGGATATAACTGGGTTTTTAGCTAATACCTTATTGTAATAAAGTTTGCCGGCGATGAGCCCGGCGATAAAGCCGCCAATGTGCGCCGACCAAGCGACCCCAGCGGAGCTTTGTACAAAGCCGTAAATATTCAACCCTAACCAAATCATAAAATAGGCCCAGGCGGGTAAACGCGCTTGATAGACGAAAAACATGTAACTGAGCTTCGCCTTTCTAAACAACACGATATAAGCGCCAAAAAGTCCGGCGACAGCACCACTGGCGCCCACCATCGGCGCCATTTCACCTAGATGAACCCCATAAAAAGCCAGCCCGCCTAGGGCACCAAAGCCAAGGTACAGTAATAAATAAGGGATTTTGCCTAAGGCGTCTTCAAGGTTGTCGCCAATGACGTACAGGAAGTACATGTTGCCCAATATGTGTAACCAACTGCCATGTAAAAATTGATAAGTGAACAAGGTCCATGGTGCATCGGCGAAATAGATGGGATCCATCACTAAGGCTTGGCTTAAAAATGGCTCAGGAATCAGCCCTGTTAAGGTAAAAATAAAGAAAAGCACGTTAATGACAATTAATGAAACGGTGATAACGGGAAAGTTTTTCGGTTTGATATTGTACTCAACGGGCATTTGCGTGATGAATTGAAAGATATAACTCGCAAAATTGTTGGTTTTATTCAGTGCCAACATGGCTTGACGCAAACTGGGGGTGTGTTCAACTTGTTCTAACTCGTGTTTGTCGATCCAAACGCCACTACAGCTGGTACACAAATCGATTTCAACATCAAAATTGTCAATAATTTTAAATGTTTCTAGTGACTTATTACAATCTGGGCAGGCTTTATCACTGCTGCAGACATAAGCACCGATATTTTCTTTTAGGCTATGTTGCTGTTGTTGGTGAGCATAACTGGCCTCCAGCTCACCGCCTTCGAACCACAGCCCCCCGCATTCGGTGCACAGGTCAACTTCTTGGTTTTGATATTGGGTTTGCTTGAGCGGCTGCTTGGCGCAGCAGGGACATAATTTATAGTTGTTAGAATAATGCATAAGGTGTTTTCTTATTTTGCTTGATACGATAACAGTTGATCGGCATCGACATTATGTTGGCTCAGTACATCTCTTATCTGAGCGAGGTCGGCTTTTATGTAAGCCAAGGTGTGCTCTTTGGTTTGCACCGAGAGGGCATCGAGTCGCTCGATGACCACGTTACGGCCAAGGTATCGTTTGTCTAGCCGCATCAAGAGGTCGTCAACTTCATTATGAAACCGCCTCACGCCAGTGAGGATGGGGGCGGGGGTCTCCATGGTACGTGGTGAAAAGCGCATGGCTTGCCAGATATAGGTATCGAACTTTGGGCGATCTTTTTCAGCGTGGTAGCTGTGACCTTGGCGCAAGTAGTCAATGGTCTTATCGAGTTTATCCAGATTATCACTCAGCTCATCTTTGAGTGAACGCCTGAGGTGGTAATTGTCTGTTAAGTTGTTGATGTCATTAAATGTCATGGCTTGTGACATACCTTCTTGCGAAGCAAGGTAGACACCCAACATGGTGGCGATTAACATAAAGACTTGGCCAACCCAAAACCCTGTTTTTATTAGATCTGAGTTATCCAGTTTTTTGACTGCGGCCTTAATGGGGATGTTTTTTGGCATGTATCTGTACTTCTTCCTTGAAATGACAAACGGGGTATAAAAATGTTATTGCTGGTGAATTCTACAAAATCATCATATTTTTGTCAGTTGCTATCTAAGGCAGTTATTTATTTTGCCCGTTTTATTTGAACTTGGTGCACCCTAGGGCGATGAGGCTTTATTGATGCGTCAACATCCGCACAAATCACACTGGCTCGGTGCCATGTTACTGCGCTATTGGTTACTTAGCTGGGGTTGCTTGAGTCCCTTTTTTGCGAATGCCATGGATTTTAGCTGGCTTGCAACAGGGAACCTTGAGTTACAACGTATTAACCTAGACGATGCTTGCCCAAAACGGTATCTGCAAGGTATTCGGGTCAGTAAGCAAGCCAATGATGATCCTGTTATTCATGTTGACGAAGTGCACTGGGCGCTAACTTGTACAAGTGAAACCGCACCGAAGGCTTCAGCGCCCGTTGAACCAACCACACCGCAGACTCCGCAGCAAAGGGTAGCAGCGGTGGCCGATCTACTGAATCAATTGGGTCTGGTTGAGCGCGTTGCGCAATTGCCTAATATCACCCTTAACATCAAGGGAATTCGTCTGTATCAAAACGAAAAACCTTGGCTTGATCCTTGGCAATTACAGGCCAATATCACGTCTAAACGGGTCGATATTCGCCTCTACCAACAAGCTAACCAACTCACGTTAGGGCTAGACAGGATCGCGTCACAATGGCAGATACAGGCTAAGATAACCACCATTTTGCTAGAACAATTAAACTTGCCTCTGCCTGCGCCAATCCTGTTACAGCCGCAAATCAGCATCAGTGGAAACTTGCACCAGCCGACGCTTTTTGCCTTGCAGGTCTCATCGCCTATTCAGGTGATGCCTTGGCTCGAAAAAGGGCAAGTCAAAGGGAAAGCACAGTTGGATCTGGCTAAACAACGCGTGTTGTTAACAGAATTTAATCTGTTATCCATGTTGCGCTGGCAGCAGTTAAGGGTGAATAAAGGGCAATTGAGTCTCGCTGAGCCTGCCGTGTTTGACTTGACCCAAGCAACATTGAACGCTGAATTTCTGGTGCAAAAAGCCAAATGGGGTAAACACGCTTTGCCTGATATTCGCCTAGCCAGCAAGACGCGTTATCAAATAGCACCGTCGCGCTTAGATGCCACCCTTTCACTGTCTAGCCTGATGCAACTGATCGAAACTAAGTTGACCTTGGCGGGCAATCAGCTCAGGGTTGAGCTGATTCCGGGGGAGCTTAATTTGGTTGAAGCCAATAAAACGGCAACCGGGTTACGCTGGCTTGATAAAACCCAAATTGACAGTGGCAAAATCGGTTATACAGGAAGCTTGAATTATCATTTAACGCGCGGTGATGGTCGCTTGGATGTGGCGATTGATGCAAAAAGTATCAGTGGTTTGGTGCAAGATTTTGTGGTCGAAAACGCAGCCCTATCCCTAGTACAAGGTTATGAGATAGCCCACAACCAATTAAGCTCGAAGCAAGATGATAACCATTTAAGCATCGATTTATTAGATATCGGGGTCCCTTTAAGCGCGATTGACTTGGACTTTAAAGCGGATATTCATCAGCCTGAAATCCGCGACTTGAGCGCTTATGTATTAGGGGGGGAGTTACGTATTAAACGCTTTAAACCCTTGGCGTTAGGGCGCACTGATGTGAGTATAAAAGGTGTTCAATTAGCAGGGCTACTTGCCTATGGACAACTGCCCGGTGCGTCGGCAACTGGGGTTTTGGATGCCAATATTCCCTTGCTCAAAGAAGCCGATGGGTTTCATATTTATCAAGGTGAAATCGCCGCGCGAGCACCCGGTGGGCATATCGCGATACCCGATTCAGATGTGGTGAGCAGCATTGCCAGCACCAATGTTGGGGTAGAGTTTATTTTTAAGATCTTGGAAGACCTTCGCTACTCTGACTTGGTTGGCAAGTTAAATTATCAACCCAATGGCGACATGCAAATAGAGGCGAAGATCAAAGGAAATAGCCCGCATGTGAGTAAAACGCGGCCGATAGAGTTTAATTATTCCCATCAAGAAAACCTGATACAATTATTACGTAGTTTGCGTTTTTCCAATGAGTTGGAACGAAAAATTGAGGAAAAATATTTATGATAAGGATCCTAATGCCCTTGGGGTTGAGTGTGGCGTTACTCGCTTGTACGCCTAGGGTGGAAGTTGCGGTGCCTGATAAGCCAATTACCGTCAATTTAAATGTGAAAATTGATCACGAGATCCGGGTCAAGGTGGATAAAGATCTTGAACAAATTTTCAGTGACGAAAGCGGATTATTTTAAGGAGTTTAGGATGAAAAAATGGCTATTGATTTTAATGACGGCTGTGAGTTTTAACGTACTTGCATTAGATTTGCACTCGGCTAAAGACCAAGGTTTAATCGGTGAACGCCCTGATGGCATGGTGGGGGCGGTTCAGGCCTCGGCCGAGGTGAACAGCATAGTGGCATCCATCAATGCTCAGCGTTTAGAAGCCTACAAGAAGATCGCGAAGAAAAACAACATGACCACCGAGCAAGTGGCTATTTTAGCAGGCGAAAAAGCCCTGCAAAAAACACCTTCAGGGCAATATATTATGAATGGTGCAGGCAAGTGGGTTAAAAAGTAATTTAACCCCTTAAGAAATCAAAAGCCGATATTGCCTATATCGGCTTTTTTTGTTGTTCAATCCAATAAGGTTTATTTATGCGCCCTCCTCAGGCTGAGAAACGGCCATTTTTGATTAAACACCACCAAGATATTCGCCAAGATGATTACTATTGGTTACGTGATGACAGTCGCAGTGACGCTGATGTATTGGCGTATTTACGCGCTGAAAATGCCTATTGTGACGCGTTGATGGCTCAGTGGGCCCCGCTGCAACAGTCCCTGTTTGAGGAAATGACGGCCCGACTGCAGCCCGATGAGGCCAGTGTGCCTTATTATAAAAAGGGATATTGGTATCAGCAGTTATATCTTGATGGTTGTGATTACCCAAAACTGGTGCGCTACGCACAATCGCTGAATGCTGAGCCACAATGCTTGCTGGATTTAAATCTTCGCAGTCAGGGTCATGAATATTATGAGCTTGGTGAAGCGCGAGTTAGCCCAGATCAACAGCGTGTGTTGTTTAGCGAAGATTGTCTCGGTGGGTGTTTGTATCAGTTGGTATTACAAGATATTGCCACTGGTGACATCATAGAGCATGGACCTGATGATACCTCTGGTGACCTGGTGTGGGGCAGTGACAGCCAACACTATTATTATGTTAAAAAACATCCACACACCTTAGTGCCTTATCAAGTTTGGCGTCATGTAGTGGGCCAAAATTTCAGCTTGGATCAACTTATCTATCAAGAGGCTGACGACAGTTATTACCTCGGGCTTCATGTCTCTCGTTCGGAGCAATTTCTCATCATTGGCTGTTATGCCAGTACCAGCAGTGAGGCTTGGTTGGTTGATCTTAACCAAGTTGATGCAAAGGCGGTGAGGTTTCAGCGTCGCCAGTCAGGGATCGAGTATGAGCTTGACCATTTTGCCGGCCAATTTTTTGTCAGAACAAACGCATTAGGAAAAAACTTTTGTTTAGTGGCGGCGAATGAGGCCCTTGTAGAATCATCTGAGTTAGCCTTTGTTGATTGGGCGGTGGTGTGCCCGCCACGAGATGATGTGTTGTTGGAAGACTATCAATTATTTGATGACTACTTAGTGGTGCAAGAGCGTCATCAAGGGCTAGTTAACCTTGGTTACCGGCACTGGCAGGAGGATGAATTTCGTTCTGTCAGTTTTCATGATCCCTGTTATAGCGCTTGGCTCGGGCATAATCCTGAGCCCAGTTCAACACGGTTACGTTTTGGTTACTCCAGCTTAACAACGCCAACCAGTACATTAGAGATAGCGTTAAGCTGTGGTCAGCAACGTTTGTTAAAGCAACAAACCGTGTTGGGGGGATTTGATGTCGCTCATTATCACAGCGAGCGTTTGTGGATCTCGGCTCGAGATGGCACTCAAGTTCCCTTATCCTTGGTTTATCGTCAAGGCCAGCCATTGGCTAGTCGCCCCTTGCTGGTGTGTGGCTATGGCGCTTATGGTTTAAGTGAAGAGACGGCGTTTCGCAGTGACGTATTATCTTTACTTGATCGTGGTTTTATTTATGTCATTGCCCATGTCCGAGGCGGTGAAGAGCTTGGCCGTCATTGGTATGAAATGGGTAAATTAGCTGCCAAGCACAATACCTTTAATGATTTTATTGATGTCACTCAGGGTCTGCTAGGGCAAGGTTATGGTGATGCTAAACACGTTTATGCCATGGGGGGGAGCGCGGGCGGCTTACTGATGGCAGTGGTCGCGAATCAAGCCCCTCATTTGTTTCATGGCATCGTAGCGCAAGTTCCCTTTGTTGATGTATTAACGACCATGTTAGATGAATCTTTGCCGTTAACCACGGGAGAATATGAGGAGTGGGGCAACCCCAATGTTCAAGGGGATTATGAATACATTAAGTCCTACAGCCCTTATGATCAGATACACCAACAAGACTACCCTAATTTATTAGTGATGACAGGGTTACACGATTCTCAAGTGCAATACTGGGAGCCGGCCAAGTGGGTGGCTAAATTGCGGCAACATCATTTGGGTGAGCAAGTATTGCTGTTGCACACGGATCTCAATACGGGTCACGGCGGTAAATCAGGGCGCTACCAGCAATATCATGATGTGGCGATGGAATACGCGTTTTTGATCGGTTTGGCTCAAGCCGACTGAAGCGGCCTGTTCAGAACAGGCATGTTGATGCTCAATGCCAGCGCTTACTCCGAGAGATAATGCTCGACTTCATGGATCAGCGCTGCTTGTAGCTTCGCGACTTGTTGCCAATGCGCTTGATTTGGCTCTTGCTTAAACGCCTTCAATGCCAGTTCTAATGGCTTGGCGCAGACTAAACTGGCGGTTCCTTGCAAGGTGATAAGGAGTTGCTTCAGTCGCAGCTCGTCCTGTTGTTCAAAAGCGGCTCGCAGCAGAGCTAAATCGCTGTTTGCATGGGTTAAGTAATCTTGTAATAGGGCTGTGCGCAGCGCCGAGTGACTTAATTTAAGCTCAAGTACGGCTTTGTCTAACACGCAATAAATCATACTAACCTCCTCTCATTGGCACCAAGGTTAGCGGCTTTTATGGCTTGTTTAAAGATCTAATGCGCTGGCGTTGGTAAGATATCTAGGGGGTCAATAAGCTGATGGGCATGTAAGCTGAAGTAATTAAATGTGTTTGAGCTGGGCTCTTGGTGAGAAATGATATTGGCTGCAAGACCATGTCTCGGGTGATGTGGCGCGAGCGGCTCATGTGAGAGTTGGCTTGATTGACTATCCATGTTTAACCCTTAGCTTATAGTGAGCTGACACTTGGTTTCATTCGGTATGTAAATCATGACGCGCATATGTGACGCCAAGATGACAAGGATAAGGTGCGAAAAGGGCAATATGGCGGGTCTCACCTCTATTATTCGATATCAAAATTGTAAGTTAAATACTTTCCCTGTTGTAAGATATTTGCCATTATTTAGGTGGGTTTTCTCCTTATTTTAGTGATTATTTACATAGTAAAAATGCTAATGCACTAGTATTAAAGGTATTGTAGGCGGGTGTAACCTAGATGTAACAGTACCGGATTTCTGATTTCTCTCTGTTATATTTTTTTGATGTTATTTCAAGTGTATAGTTAGGCCGTTATAATGGGTCTTCAGTTTTGGGGGTTAATGCAAATTGCTTAGCCTGGTAACGTTTATTGAATGCCGTTAACAATTTACCTTAGGGATAAGGGTAAAGGTCAAGGGATCGCAGGGAGCTAGGTTTCCACGGATGATAACTATGACCGTTTTACAAAGGGCGATGTGAGAGCATCGCCCTTTTCTTTCATCGTTTGTTTTATTCCGCCCTTCGATCTGCAGCGCATTTTTATATATTTGTAAGCTGCCCCGCCATGCTTGCGTGTTACATTAAGTATGTTTTATTTCTTTACTGTTACGAATCATGCTTATGTGGTTGTCAAGGACGGTTACCCAACGCGTATGAAGTTTACCAATCGCTATATCTTCTTTATTTGCTTGTGCATTTCCGCCTCGGCTCTATGTGTGGTGATTGGCGGTGCGGTTAGCTTTCGTGAAATTGTTTACAAACATCAACAGATCCAGATTGGCGCTGTGGTTGAAGTGATCGACAAGCAGTTGGGCTCAAGGCAAGGCTCCCCTGAATTTGCAGCCTGGCTACCTAATTTATTGCGAGCACATGGCATTGCTAAGGTCGAAGTCGGTAATGATCAAGGCGTGGTGTACCGTTTTAATAGTGTTAACGAAACGGATGCTGTGAGACATGTCTACTACAAATATTACTTGCAGGCCCATCCCGGCTTTTATGTGGCGATTTCAGTGTTACAGCCATTTCACTTCATGGATTACGGGTTTAAGTCTTACCTTGGCCTGTTTTTAGCCCTGTTGACCGTGTTAGTGGGCAGTGTGATTTCGATTCGTTGGCTCAAGCGGCAATTTGCAGGGGCGGAGAAATTAGAGCGCAGAGCTAAACTAATTGAATTGGGTGAGATAAAAAATAATGCCCACCGTGATTTAGATGAGTGGCCGAGTGCAGCGGCAAAGGTGATAGATTCTCTCTTAGTGCAACTCAATGATGCCCAGCAAGAGCGGAGCAGGTTTGATACCTATATCCGTGCCAATGCCTTTGTTGATGATAAAACCGGTCTATCCAACCGCCTCGCTTTTGATAATCGACTGCAATCAGCGGTGCGCGATGACAGTATTTCAAGCGGTGCTGTGATGCTGGTGGAGCTGGCAGGGTTAAGCGAAATAAACCACACCATAGGCACCAATCAGGGTGATGACGTGCTTATTGAGGTGGCGAATGTGATTAAAAACTTTGGCCAAAAATACACTGGTGCATTTTATTCTCGCTATGCTGGAGCACACTTTGCTTTGTTATTTCCGCAAGTCTCCCTCAAAGAAACCCAAGACATTGCAAATCAACTTTGTAAGGTGCTGAACAAGGTACCACTGCCTGAGGATATTGAACATGATGATTTCTATTATGTTGGTGTGACCAGTTATCTGGTTGGCAATAAGTCTTCAGCGGTGATGGATGAAGTCGACAAAGCGGTGCGAGCAGCTCGTTTAGAAGGGGCGAGTGGCTGGTACATGTTTGAGTCTTCTCAGCCCCCTCCTGAATTAGCTAAGGGCAGTATACGTTGGCGCGCTATCCTAGAAAAAACAATACAGAACAAAAGCTTGCTTCTTTTTTTACAGCCCATATACAGCGCGGTGGATGGCCGGGAAGTGGGCCACGAGGTGATGGCTAGATTACGGGATGAAAAAGGCCGCGTGGTGAATGCCGGTGAGTTCTTACCTATGGCGGAAAAAGTAGGGATGACACTGGAGATCGACCGTGCCATGACTGCAAAGACGTTAGGCTTACTGCGCCAGCGCGGAGAGCTAAGCTCGCCCCTTAGCCTGAATATATGCGCCAATACCATTCTTGATGAAGATTTTCGTAAGTGGCTTAATTTTGAGTTAATACAGTTACCTAAGCCATTATTGCAAAAGTTGATCGTGGAATTACCTGAAGAAGATATCGCTAAGCATCAGGAGCAACTCTTGCCCGCGTTAAGGGCGCTTAAAGGGATGGGCTGTAAATTGGCCGCCGATCATGCCGGCCAAAATGTGGTCAGTACCCAATACATCAAGGATTGTGAAATCGACATATTGAAGCTGCACCCGAGCCTAGTGCGTGAGATCAACTCTGAAAAAGTGAACCAAATGGCGCTGCGCAGCTTGATGGGCGGATGCCCCGACAGTGAGGTCGAATTGATTGCGGTTGGGGTGGAAAATGCTGCTGAATGGGATTACCTGAAAAGAATTGGCGTAAATGCAGGGCAGGGCTACTATTTTGCACCGCCAAAGCAAGTGATATAATACTAACTTACTAGAAGGCGTGGAGGCCGTCTCGGCGACATCTGGCCGGGAAGCATCCCGTGTCAAAGTGATAACGAGAACGCCCGGTTTCACCAGCATTGTCAATATTGTCATTTGATTGCAATGACCGTCACACTTTTGGGCCATTGAAGTCATAATTTTGTTTTAATAATGATGCTTTCATCTAGCATATAGATAACCTTTAATTACAGGCAGTTATAATGTTTAGTCGAGGATTGCAGCGCAACGCAAATAAGGTACTGGGGGTGTATTTACGTCCCGACAGTGTTGCCTTGGCCATCGTTGAAAAAAAGCAAGTAAGCCAACTGCTTACCTTTCCTGTCTCGTCTTCGGAGCAATGGTTAGCCGCTTTGTCGGAGCAGGTTGCTAAACTGGGTTGTAAAAAACACCTCGCCTTTGTTGTGTTGTCACAACACTTCTATCAGCAAGTACAGATTGAGCGGCCCAATGTTCCAGATGAAGAACTGCTTGCCAGCTTACCGTTTGCCATTAAAGAGTTAGTATCAGAGCCATTGCGTGATTTAGTATTAGATTACGTTAACGTGCCGGCCGTGCCCATGATGGCCGAGCGACTCAATGTTATTTACAGCCCAAAAGCCGTGATTCAACGGGTGGTGTCGGCCGTTTCTGAAGCGGGGTTAAAGCTACAACACATAGGTGTTGAAGAGCTTACCTTAGCAAATTTGCTTGATGCTAAAGATGAAACCCAAATGTTGATATATCAACACAGCGCCGATGATGTCCTGATTTCTGTGGTGCGCAATGGCGCCTTGTATTTTTCTCGCCATCTACGCGGCTTCCAGTCACTGTGCCAGCAAACTCAGGTGGTTGATACCTTCTTGCTTGAAGGCTTGGGATTAGAGCTACAACGCTCTTTAGATTATGTTGTCGCGCAGTTGAAAATTGCCGATGTAAACCAGATTAAATTAGCCTTACCTAACGAGCATGTTGAGCAAATAGCCCGTCAAATTGGTGAGAGTCTAGGGCGAAATATCCAAGGCGTTCCCTTGACCGACAATCCACAAGAATGCGATGTGCTGCCTGCCCTTGCTGCTTTACCTAATGTGGCGCAACTGAATCTCATGTCGACTGACACCGTGGAGGAAGCGTCATGAAAACGCGCGTCAACCTCTATACCCAAGAGTTTATTCCGAAGAAAGTTTGGTTTTGTCTGCGCCAAATGTGCATTATCTGGGGGATGGCAATCGGGGTGGTATCGGTGAGTTATTTTTGGCTTGAAGGGCAGTATCAGCTCAGTCAAGCTACCCAGCAGCAAAGTCATCAAGCCTTAGCCAAGCAACAACAAGCCCTTGCCGTGTTACAAGCTAAGGTTGACCAGCGTGTGCCATCGGCTAAGTTAGCGCGTCAATTATCCCAAATGCAAGCCGAGCTAAGTGTGAAGCAGAAACTATTGGCGGCGGTGGGGCAAAACGAGACCTTTAAAAATGCCGGTTTTGCCGGGGTATTAACGGATTTAGCACGACTTAATGATAAAGATATTCGACTCACAGAAATCCGCGCAGAATCTGGCCAAATTAGCTTGTCAGGCATTACCTACAGTAACCACGCGGTTCCGCGTTGGATCAAAACATTTAAAACCAGTGATACCTTAGCTGGCCAAGAGTTTGCGGTACTTAAAGTCGTGCGCAATGACAAGCAAGAAATGGTCTTTGAGTTGGTGGCGGCCGCGGGCAAGCAGGAGCAACCATGAGCATGACGAAAACCTGGCAGCAATGGGACAGCAAACTGATGGCGTTATCGCTGCGTGAGCGGGCGATGATAATGCTAACCGGTTTGGTATTAGTGTGTTTTCCAGCCTACAGCTACTTGCTTGACCCTTTATGGCAAGGAAAGCAAGCGGCAGAGCAGCAACATCAACAAAATTTACAGCAGTTGAAACTCGCCCAAGGGGAAATCGAAATCGCCAATATTTTGCTTGAGCGTGATCCCGATGCTGCCGTTAAGCAAGAAATCGAGGTTTTGAATCAAGGTATTGATGAGCTTGATAAACAGTTAGAAGCCGGGACCCTTGATCTCATTTCAGCGCAAAAAATGGCGGGGTTATTGGAAAAAATGTTAGCCAATAGCCAAGCCTTGACCTTAGTCAGTGTTGAATCCATTGCACCGGTGCCACTATTACCCGTTGAAGGCGAATTTAGCCAAGATATTAATTTATTTCAGCATGGCTTAACCTTAACCTTTACAGGTAGTTATTTTGCTGTGCAGGATTTTTTAGCCAATTTAGAACAGTTGCCCGATAAATTTTATTGGCAATCCATGCATTACCAAGTTGTGCAGCACCCTAATGCAACGGTGGAGTTGCAACTTTATACCTTAAGTACCAATAAGGACTTTATTCGTGGTTAACGTATTGGTTTGGATATTGACTTTACTCGGCTGCGCCATGGCTAATGCGCAGCCTTTGAATGATCCGACGGCGCCAAGGCAACCCGTCAAACAGGTTGAAACTAAAACGCAAGTGGTCGTTGCCAAACCGAGGTTACAGAGTATTTTAGTGCAAAATGATCATCGTAGTGCCGTGATTAATAATCAAAATGTGGGCGTAGGCGATCGGGTCGACGGCTACCGTGTTACCCGGATCACGGCGAATTATGTCTTGCTACAGGGCAAGGGTGGAACCATTAGGCTATCACTATTCAATGCTGACTTTATTAAATAGCAGCAGCTGAGTATTCAGTCAGGGAAGTAAATAATGAAAAATACCGCTTTATTGTTGTGCGCATTAATTTTGGTTGGGTGTAAAACCACTGAAACCTTAGATGCAAACGAACAAAAAGAAGCTTTGTCCAACTCGATTGAAAATAATCAGCGCCAGTCAGTAACACCGGTGGCTCCCGTGCCTGTGCCAGAAACGGTCATGAATGAGTTATTGCCTGAGTCCGACTTTGCGAGTAACCAGCAGCGAGTATATGAAAAGCGCTTTCAGGTGTCGGCCAATAATGTGGAAGCCACACAGTTTTTTGGCTCCTTGGTGCAGGGCACGCCATTTAGTATGGCCATTCACCCTGGCGTTGAAGGCTACATTAGCTTAGATCTCAAAGATGTGACCCTCGATGAGGTGTTGGCCGTCACTAAAGATATGTACGGTTATGATGTACAACGTAAAGGTCGGATTTACCACGTTTATCCCTCTGGCTTACGGGTTGAAACCTTTAGCATGAACTATTTGCTGATGGAGCGTGATGGTGCCACTAAGACGACGGTCGCCACAGGGCATTTGGCGGATCAAAACAATAATACCAATAACTTTGACTCAGATAGCGACAGTAATAGCAGCTCATCGAGCAATAACAGTAATAGCAGTGGCAGCAATAGTAATACTAACGGTACGCGAATTATTACGCGTACCAACACCACGTATTGGCAAACCTTAGAGAGTGCCTTGGTGGGGTTGATTGGCACAGGTGACGGCCGCGCGGTGGTGACCAACCCGATGGCGGGCCTAGTGACGGTTAAAGCCTACCCCGATGAGCTAAAAATGGTGGCCGATTTTATTAAGCAAGCCGAGTCTCGTTTGCATCGCCAAGTGATTTTGGAAACCCAAATTATTGAAGTGGTACTGGATGATAATTATCAACAAGGTATCTCTTGGGAGAATGCAGGCGGTACGGCTCAGACCACAGACATTCTCTATGATAGTGCGTCGAAAATTGCTGAAAACGTGATCCGCAATACCATAGGTGGAGGCGGTGCACTCACCATCAGTAATGGTGATTTTAAGGCTGTGGTGTCGTTATTAGAAACCCAAGGTGACGTGAACGTGCTCTCTAAGCCGAGGATCACCGCCACCAACAACCAAAAAGCCGTGATAAAAGTGGGTAATGATGAGTACTTTGTGACCGATGTGTCGACCACGACCGTGACGGGTAATGCCACCACCTCAACGCCGAATGTTGAGCTAACGCCTTTCTTTTCAGGAATATCACTTGATGTGACGCCGCAAATTGATGAGCAAGGTGGCGTTTTGTTACATATTCACCCTTCCATTATTACCATTGAAGAACAACAGAAAAAAATCAGTTTTCGCTCATCGGGCTCATCGGATGCCACGATTGGCTCTGAAGATGGGCTGGTGATCCCCGTCGCCAAAAGTGAAGTGCGTGAGTCGGATACCATAGTCAAAGCCCAGTCCAATGACGTTATCGTTATCGGTGGCTTAATGAAAACCTTAACCAAAGATTTGGTTTCTAAGACCCCTGTGCTGGGTGACATCCCTTGGCTTGGCGAATTATTTACCAATCGTTCGAAAGAGTCTTACAAGACAGAGTTGGTTATTTTGCTCAAACCCACCGTGGTGGTCGACGGCACTTGGGAGCAAGAATTACAACGATCTTCAACCTTGCTAGAGAAGTGGTATCCAGCTCAATAATATGTACTTAGCGCATTTTGGTATGGCATCTTTGCCTTTTACCTTAACCCCAGACACGGACTTTTTTTATGAGCTAACGCCTCATGCTGAAGCCCTAGAAGTGCTAATGGCTGCATTAAACAGTGGTGAGTGTCTGATTAAGGTGGTTGGTGAGGTGGGCACAGGTAAAACCTTACTTTGTCGTAAGGTAATGAAAGAGCTAGATAAGAGTTATGTTAGTTTATTTCTGCCCAATCCCTATGTCAGCGCTCACGAATTACGTCAAGCCATTGCGTCACGATTGAAAATCGATTTACTTCAGTACAATAACCCAGCCAATTTAACCTCAGCCATCGAGCGCCGTTTAGCGTTATTGCATCAACACGGTAAAAAGTTGGTGCTGTTTATCGATGAGGCGCAAGCGCTGCCTGACGAAACCTTAGAAGCCATTCGCTTGTTTACCAATATAGAAACCGAGCAACATAAGCTGATCCAAGTGGTGTTATTTGGTCAGCCTGAGCTAGATGTACGCCTCAAGCAAGGTCGGTTTCGTCAGTTTCAACAGCGTGTGGTGTTTAGCTATCAGTTAAGATCATTAAGTCTGGCTGAAGCCAAGCTGTATATTCAATACCGGCTTAAGATCGCAGGCTATCAAGGTGAGCCGCTGTTTGATGCGAGTACGGTAAAGTTAATCTGGCGCGCTAGCCGGGGGATCCCACGATTATTGAATATTCTTTGTCATAAAGCCTTGATTGTGACTTATGGTCAAGGCGGCGTTACCGTTGCAGACCGTGCGGTTAAAGATGCCATTGCTGATACCGAAAATGTGTCGCGCTTACCTCGGGTACCGACTTGGGTGCTATGGCTGATCCCGCTCGTTTTGTTTGAGTGCTATGTCATTGTGGCTTGGTTGCGGGGGGCGTCATGAGTGTGATCAACCAAATGAACCGAGATTTAAAGCGGCGTCAAGGGGGCGACGACAATGCTTTATCTCCCGTATTAACCAACCTGCCTTGGTGGCATGGCTTGGCCTTGTTTAAGAGTGTTGCCGTTTTGATCCTTGTTGGCTTAACGCTGGTAAGTGGCTACTTACTCTGGTTTGCAGAGCCGCGTTCCTTACCGAGGGAAGCTGTGGTAGCGGATACAGTGGCAAATACCGACGCGGATACAGAAATAACAGTCAAAGAGGCTATGACTCAGACCTCCACTGAGCTAAGTCTAAGCTCAGATAAGGTGAAGGCGAGCCAGTCAGCTGTGGAACAAGGGAGTAAACAAGCCCAACAGCCCACTCATACCAGACAAACCATTGATGCCCAGTCTCAGGCTATGTTAGCGGCGGTCACCTCCAGCGATGGTAACAAGATTAAGGTGTTAGACGCCAAAGTGGTGTTTATATCCGATTTTGATACACCGAATAATGATTTAGCTGGCGCCGTTGTCGATGCCGAGGCTGAAAGTTTAGATCAAGCTGTTAATGAAGTGCCCAGTCAAGTTGCTGCCACTGTGACTGCTGAGCCTAGCGTTTTGCCTTCAGAGCCCCCTGTTTCAGCCCCTACATCTGAACTGATTGTATCCAAAGAACAGCAAGTGGCCGTGCAAATTAGCTCTGCAGAGGGAGTGACTGAGCCAACAGTAACATCTGGGTCGAGCGTAGCCTCCGCGTCTGTTATTCCTACACCAGAGCAGGCTGTCGCATCAGAGTTGACGGCAAAATCAACGCCGTCAGCCGCACCAGCAATGACCGCAAAATCAGCGCCCGAACCCATTGCCATTGTACCAGTGGCGCAAACCAAGCCCAAACAAGCCCAAAGCAGCAATAGCAATACGGCATCTCGCTCAGCCCATGAGGAAGTGAAAATCAAACCTACCCCATCAGGCCCAAGCAGCTTATCTATCAAGCCTGTGGAGTTGACGGAATCAGAATTGATTGCCCTTTATCAAAAACAGGCTCGTGCGGCGAAAACCAAGGGGGATCTTGGCGCCGCTCAAAGTCGGTTACAAAAAGCCTTAACTCTGGATCCCCGCCATGTTGAAGTGCGCAAAGAGCTGGCGGCGCTCCATTATGGTCGCGGAGAATACAGTCAAGCCATGAGCGTATTGGAGCAGGGGGTCACTTTGGTACCCAGCAATGCCGACTTTCGCTTGATGCAGGCCCGTATTTATTTGGCAGGTCAGCAGCAAGCTCAAGCACTGCAAGTGCTGGATGCGTTAACGCCTAATGTGGCTAACAATCAAGATTATTACGCCACCAAAGCGGCCCTGTCACAGCAATTAAACCAAGACAATAAGGCTTTAGAGGCCTATTTGGCGTTAGCTCGGATCCAACCCAAGCAAGGCAAGTGGTGGTTAGGGCTTGCTATCAGTCAAGAAAAGCTAGGTCAGCAGGAGCAAGCATTGCGCAGTTATCAACAAGCTGAATTGGTGGGTGGCTTGTCGTTAGCGTCGATGGATTATGTCAAAGGTCGGATCGCCGTTTTGCAATAACAATCGGCCCGGCCATAAGAGGGGTATGTTAATGGCTCAACCAAAATTAAAAAAACGCTTAGGTGATTTGCTGGTTGAAGAAGGCATCATCACCGAAGACCAACTGATGCAAGCGTTGGCTGAGCAGCGTAAAAATGGCCGTAAGTTGGGGGCTACCTTACAAGGTTTAGGCTTTTTAAGTGAAGATGACATGCTGGGCTTTTTATCTCGCCAGCTCGGCATACCTCTGGTTGATATTAACCAATTACGCATCGATGAACAGGTTGTCGCCAAGCTACCCGAAGTGCATGCGAGACGACTCCGCGCATTAGTGGTACACGACGATGGCCAAAGTGTCACCGTGGCCATGTCTGATCCTGCCGATTTACGTGCCCTTGATACCATTACCGGCTTATTGTCTGATCGCAATGTGAAGTTGGCGGTGGCGCGTGAGTCGCAGCTGATCGAGTCATTTGATCGTTTATATCGGCGCACCAAGGAAATTGCGTCCTTTGCTGAGCAATTGCAAGAGGAGCATGGTGATAGCGTCGAGCTTGATATCGGCCTGTCTGGCCTTGAAGCGGAAGGCTCGGAAGCCACCGTGGTTAAGCTATTACAATCTTTGTTTGAAGATGCGGTGCAGGTTGGGGCATCGGATGTGCATATTGAGCCTGAAGAAAAGTTATTGCGCATTCGCCAGCGGGTTGATGGGGTATTGCAAGAAAACGTGCTCAATGAGGTGAGCATTGTTGGTGCGCTAGTATTGCGATTGAAGTTGATGGCGGGGATGGATATTTCCGAAAAACGCTTGCCTCAAGATGGCCGTTTTAATATGTCTATTCGCGGTCACAGCATTGATGTGCGTGTCTCGACCATGCCGGTGCAATATGGTGAATCTGTGGTGATGCGCTTGCTCGACCAAAGCGCAGGCATTTTATCCCTAGAAGAAACCGGTATGCCTGCTGAGTTATTGCCGCGTTTTCGCCGTCAGTTGCAGCGCCCTCACGGTATGATCTTAGTGACAGGGCCGACGGGTAGCGGTAAAACCACCAGTCTTTATGGCGCGTTATCTGAGCTAAACGCACCGGGGAAAAAAATTATTACGGTGGAAGATCCGGTGGAATATCGCTTACCTAGGATCAACCAAGTTCAGGTTAATACCAAAATTGGCTTGGGCTTTTCCAACGTATTGAGGACCACCTTACGTCAAGATCCAGACATCTTATTGGTGGGCGAGATGCGTGATCATGAAACCGTAGAAATCGGTCTACGTGGTGCGTTAACCGGTCACTTAGTGCTTTCAACCTTACATACCAATGACGCCATTACTAGCGCCTTGCGTTTAATTGATATGGGCGCGCCGGGCTATTTAGTGGCCAGTTCGTTGCGTGCCATCGTGGCGCAGCGTCTGATCCGCAAGTTATGCGTTAACTGTAAGCAGCCTCATGAGGTAGAGCCAAGGGAGCGAGTTTGGTTAGAAAACTTATCGCAACAGTCATTGGCCGACACACAATTCTATCAGGGAACAGGATGTCAAAATTGTAACTTTACCGGTTATAAAGGCCGCGTGGGTGTATTTGAAATGCTTGAGCTGGATGAGCCAATGATGGAAGCATTGCGACGCGATGATCCAGAAGGCTTTTCTGCGGCCGCGAAGCAAAGTAAACATTACCGACCACTGGCATTTTCTGCATTGGATTATGCGATGCAAGGTATCACGTCATTGGAAGAGGTGCTGCGTTTGGTTGAGCAAGTGGATTTGTGGCAAGGTGATGCCTAATGGCCAGCTTTGAATATAAAGGCAGAGATGCGCAAGGGGCGCCAGTAAATGGTCGCTTGGAAGCCAGCGATGAAACGGCCGCCGCGGATATTCTATTGCGCCGTGGTGTGATGCCTATCAGCATTACACCGGCCAAAGCGGAATCGGATTTTGATTTAAGCCTGTGGTTGGAGCGCTCTATTCCCCTTGATCAGATGGTGATTTTTACCCGGCAGATGTATTCCTTAACTAAGGCTGGGATCCCCATTATTCGCGCTATTAATGGCTTGGCCGATTCTACTCACAGTAAATTATTACAGCGCACCTTGCAGGATATCTCAGAGCAGATGCGTAATGGTCGGCCCATGTCGGTGGCCATGCAAGCTCACCCTAAGGTATTTAACTCGTTATTTTTATCTATCGTTAACGTGGGAGAAAATACGGGTCAGCTGGATAAAGCGTTTTTACAGCTCAGTGAATACATGGAGCTAGAGCAAGAAACCCAAAAGCGGGTGAAAGCGGCGATGCGCTATCCGAGTTTTGTATTGATGGCGCTGGCGGCGGCCATGGTGATCTTAAATATTTTCGTGATCCCAACCTTTGCCGGTATGTTTGGCAAATTTGGTGTAGACCTGCCTTGGTCCACTAAGGTGTTGATGGGGACGTCGGCATTTTTTGTTAATTATTGGCCCCATATGCTGGTGGCCTTAGTGATCAGCTATTTTGCCATCAAGGCTTGGTATAACACCCCTTCGGGCCGCCTTACTTGGGACCGTTACAAACTGCGACTGCCCATTGTCGGCGATATCATTAATCGAACCTTACTGGCCCGTTATGCCCGCAGTTTTTCGATGATGTTAACCGCTGGGGTACCGTTAAACTCGGCTTTAAGTTTTGTTGCTAAAGCAACCGATAATGCCTACATGGAACAGCAAGTGCTAGGCATGCGCGCAGGCATTGAGCGTGGTGAAAGTTTACTGCGCACCTCTAACGCCAGTGGTTTGTTTACCCCGCTGGTGTTGCAAATGATCGCCGTGGGTGAAGAAACCGGCCAAGTGGATGAATTATTGCAAGAAGCCGCTGAGTTTTATGAACGTGAAGTGGATTACGATTTGAAAAGCTTGACCGCCAAAATAGAGCCAATCTTAATTGCGATTGTCGCTGGCATGGTGTTGATACTGGCCCTCGGTATCTTTACACCGATGTGGGATATGATGCGCGCATTCAAGGGCGGTTAGTGATTGATAATTAGGTGAAATGCTCGCACTGTGCTTAGGTATCTTCACTGCGAAATAGTAGGATATGAGTGGGATATGATGCGCGTTCATGGGGGGTAGGCAGGACCGATGAAAGATAAAGAAGTGTTAGCACAAACGTTACGAGGTTTTGGTTTAAAACAAATCGCGTTGATCATCGTGGTTTGTTTACTTGGCTACTTTGTTTATCTTTATCAGAAAAGCCAAGGGGTGATCAACGACACCAGCTTGGCTTTAAGTGCCAATCAATTTGCGCAGTTTAGTGGCGAGATCCATTTGCAATGGTTGCGCCAAGGTAAGCCTAAGCAACTAATATGGAGAAATAAAACCGTCATACTTAACCAGCAAGGTTGGCCAGAATCGGTTGCAGCTAACAAAAACGGACTTAATTGTGCTTTATTATGGCAAGGTCTGCTTGATACGGATATGCTTTTAAATAATCAAATGGTTAGGGTTAAAGTGCTGGGTGATAATTTAGGTTATGACAGCGGCTGCTTGTTTTATTTAGCTGAGCAAACCGGCTTTGAATACTGGAGTAAAACCGGGCAGGTTAGGTTGGTGCAAGTAGATAAAACACTGTTGTAATTTGGCTTTACTGATATAATACACTGCTGTATTTAAGTTATCTCTTGTTTTGAGGTGTTAATGAGTAAAAATTCAGGTTTTTCTCTTATCGAATTGGTGATTGTGGTGGTGGTGTTGGGTATTTTAGCCGTGACTGCATTACCGCGCTTTTTAGATGTCACTGAAGAGGCCAAGAACGCCAGTGTTGAAGGGGTGGCAGGCGGTTTTGCGACCGGCGTGTCGTTAACGCGCGCGCAGTGGGAAGCCATAGGTCGACCCAAAGAAGCGGCCAAGAATGTGGTGATTTATGATGGTACTAAGCTTTACCTGACGACGCCAACCGACGCTGAAATTAATGCGGGTACAGTTTCACCGGGCTATCCCATGACTAATGTCAATGAAGATGTCACGCCGTCCTCATTGACGCCCGCTAAGTGTGAAGCGGTATGGAATTCCATCTTACAAAATCCGCCTCGCATTACCAGCAATTTTAATGATGTGAGTGGTCAGGGCGATTTTTACAAATTCTATGTCACTACCACCAGTAGTGGTACAGATACTAGCTGTTTATTCTATTTGGTTAACAGCTTAGATAAGGGCGGAAATGGCCTTTATTTGAATCCCGGCTCGGATACCGGATCCTTTAAAAACTTTACCTATAAACCGGCAACGGGACAGGTATCAGCTAACATTAATTAATAAAATCATTGAGATAGAAGGGGTTTTTATGAACAAAAACGTAGCAAAGCAGTCGGGTTTTACGCTGATTGAACTAGTTATCGTGATTATTGTGTTAGGTATTTTAGCGGCCACCGCTGCACCTAAGTTTATCGACTTGCAGTCGGATGCGCGTATTTCCTCTTTGCAGGGTGTGAAAGCGGCACTTGAAGGTGCTGCAACCTTGACCTACAGTAAAGCAGCTATTGCTGGCAAAGAGAAAGCGGCTTCTGGTGAAACGGTTGATATCAATGGTGAGACTGTCAATCTTGTTTATGGTTACCCACAAGCCGCTGCCTCAGACATAGCGAATGTGGTGGAGTTAAGCACGGGTGACTGGACCATCTCAGGCGCAGATCCTACCTTAATTTATGCCAGCGGTGGTGTTTCTACTTGTAATGCCTCTTACTCTGAAGCAACCAGTACAGCTAGACCAACCATAGTGGTTAATGAAACTGGTTGTTAATTTGCCATGTTATGGCCAGAGCACGCCGAGCTAACTTAACGACTCAATGCACCGGCTTTACCTTGGTAGAGCTGGTCATCGTGATTATTATCATTGGTGTGCTGGCCGCTTTTGTTCTGCCTAAGCTACTCTCCTCCGGTGGCTATCAAGATTATACCGTGCGCGACCAGCTGGCCACGCGTTTGCGGCTTACCCAATTGCAAAATATGAATGCGGATCCTAATGATGGCAGCGTTAATGCGTGTTATTGGACCGTAGTGCAAGTCGCTGCCAATGCATCGTGTTTTTATTCCATCGAGTCGGCGCGAGTGAGCGGTAATTGCGCAGTCCCTGCCAGTGTGTCTTGTGATCCTAATGCGCCAGAGCATGCAACTGACCCTTACGACTTAGTTCCCTTTTCACCTAACGTGGCTATCAGTCCTGCCACTTTTTTATTTGATTACCATGGCATAGAGCAAGTGGCTTGCGGCGGCAGCTTTCCGTGTGATATCAGCATCAATTCAGGTAATAACCTAACGCTGCGCATTGAACAGCAGGGGTATATTCATGTGCCTTAAGCGTAACTGGCGTCAAATGGGCTTTACCTTGGTCGAGCTGGTGGTCGGGATCGTGGTGATGGCGGTGGCTTTTACCATTATTACCACCATGTTGGTGACGCAATCGCGCGACAGTATCGATCCCTTGCATCAAATGCGTGCGGCCGAGTTGGGCCAAAGTGTGCTCAATGAAATCGTCTCACGCTCTTATGATCAGCACTCAGATCACAATGGCGGCGTGTATCGCTGCGGTGAAATATGGTGGCAAGGTGAGGCGAATCAAAGTGGTAGCAGCTGGTTTGATCAAGGCAGCCAAAGCTGGCTACTTTGGGATACCAACCCCAGCGCCGTTGCGGTCAGTTGTGCTAGCGCGTTAGGCCCCGATGCGGGGGAAGTGCGCGGTGGCGGTGAAAATACCTTTAATGATGTGGACGACTATATCACCCCTTGGGTGGATGCGGTCAGCTTTGGTGATGCCTTGGGCTTGCCGCTGGAATCAGTGTATCAGAATTACCGCATTAAAATAGACGTGGTGATAGATAGCAGTTTTGGTGGCGGTGCTGATACGGCTAAACGCATTGATGTGTTGATTGTCACCCCTAATGGTAGTGAGTTGGTCTTTAGTGCTTACCGGGGGAACTACTAATGGCGTTTGCTATTTCCCCTAAACAAGGTGGTTTTACCCTAGTGGAGCTCGTGATCGTCATCATTTTGCTGGCCATTTTAGGTATCGCCGTCAGTCATTATATTGGCTTTGGCACTTTGCTATATCGCGACGTCGCCGCGCGTGAAAACATATTAAACAGTGCGCGTTTTGCCATTGAACGACTCAATCGCGAAGTACGCTCGTCCTTACCAAACAGCCAGCAAATCACTAATAACGGCAACTGTTTGCGCTTTGTGCCTGTGGTGGCCAGTAGCCAGTATTTAGAGCTCGCGGTTGCCCCCGCGGCGCCAAGTAATCGTGTCACCAGTTTTGCCTTAGACGGTTACATCTTTCAAGCTAGCCATAGGCTTAGCCACAGATTGGCCGTATATGCCCTGAGCAGTGATGATATCTATGGGGCAAGCTCAACCACATTAAAAGCTTTTAGTGATTATAGTGATTCGGTTAACCCTGCTGAATTTAGCTTTGCTAGCCCAGTCCGCTGGCCGTTAGCGTCGCCTTCGCAGCGGTTATATCTGGTTGAACGACCTGTGCGCTATTGTGTACTCAGTAACGGTAACTTACAACGCGAGGTGCTAAGTTGGGCATCTGAATCACCACCCGAGCAAGTGTTAGAAACTAGCCTAATGGCTGAGCAGATCCAATTATTAGCCATCACCGCGCCCAACTATCAACCGCCGTTTGCGGTGCGTGAGGCGACCTTAAGTCGCAACGGTGTGGTTAAGATATTTTTAAATTTTGTCGCCAATGAGGGTGCTGAGTCGCTGGTATTTCATCACAGCATACACATCCAGAACGTACCCTAAGGAAGAGAGCCTGTGCAGACCCCTCGCTTACAACAAGGCAGTGCCATCGTTATCGCGGTGTTTATTATCGTGGTGATGTCCTTGTTAGCGGCCGCGTTAACTCGCATGCTACAAGATTCGCACCAAGGCATAGGGTATGAGGTCTATGGTACGCGCGCCTATTTAGCGGCGAATGCAGGGATAGAGCAAGGCTTATTAAAGCTCTTTCCCTTAGGGGGGGGGGCGCCAGTTTGTGGCAGTGCCTCCTTGGATTTATCCGCCCAAACCGCATTTCATGGCTGTGTGGTTGAATATGCTTGCGTAGAGAAAGTCGTTGATAGTAAAAAGGTTTATCAAATCGACAGTACGGCCAAATGTGACGCGGGTGAGTTTATTACCCGGCGTAAGATCCAAGCGCAAGCTAAGGAGCTGTAGATGAGTCGTTTGTTTTACTGGGTTGGGTTATTCCTTGGCATTGCTTTATCCTTACCCAGTTGGGCCGATACCACCTTGTTCGGAAGCATGAGGATCGGAGGAGATAATGATTCGATCCCGCCAGGTGTGGCGATCACCCAGAGTGTCGGGGGGCCTTCACCTGTTTATCAGCCCATTTATCCCATCCACTTTCAAATCACCGAAGACTCCACCCTGACTCAAATTCGGCTCAGCAATGTGAATACCACCGTCACCTCACCCGTTTTGGTCATTTGGGATAACAATGGCAATCAACTTTATCGCGGGCTCGCCACTCCCGGCTCCGGGGTTTTTAATGTCAGTAATCTTAATCTGGTTGCTGGCGACTACCAGCTATTTGCTTGGGGCCAGTGTTTGCAGGGGCGGGGCAGTGAATTTCAGCGTAATTGTAACTCGTGGGATCTACTCACTTTTAACGATATCGAGTTAATCGGCGCGGTTTCTGACGATATCGCATTTATTGAGCGTCAACATATCGGTCCCACCAATAATAATGATGGCTATACAGGTTCGAGTTTATTTCCCAATGCTGGCGTGGCCAATCCGCTCGATTTGACCTTTACCCTCCAAACAGTAAGTAACTTTAATCGCCTAAAAATGTTTAACGTACGTAACCCGGCTACCCAAGCCGAGCTGCTGTTAATTGAGCCGGACAATACCATTAACTCCATCGGTTTTATTGGTGGCGAGGGCGACTTCATTGTTGAAAACCCCACCTTGGCGGCGAAAGATTTAGCCGCGGGCACTTACACCTTACGCATCAATGAACGTTTTGGTCGCGATATCTCTTGGGATGATATCGTGCTGGACTTAGTCAGTCGCGTCTCTACCTTGCCCCTTTGTGAAGACGTATTCAATGGCCCTGTTAATGCGACCAGCAGCGATCTTTTATATATGCCACCCAATGATGGCTCCGATGGTCAATATCAGCGCTTAACCGGCGCTGGCGATGAGACCTTAGCAGCGCGGGATTATTTCTATATTGATGGCTTTGTTCAGTTTGCTAACGACAGCTTTCGCCTCAGTAATAACAGCGCCACCACCCGCATGCTGTTTAACAGTAACTTTTCGACCTTTGCCAGTGGCGGCACGATTGTGCTCAATGATTCCAACTTGACAGAGCACTTATTGATTGCCACCAAGGCTAATGTCGAGATTGGTGCCAATACCACAGTGAATGGGTTTATCTTCGCCGAAGGCACCATTAGTATCGCGCCTGGCGCGGTGGTTAATGGTGCTATTACTGCCGCAGGGCAAATAACCAATAACGGCACGGTCAACTATCGCCCCGATGCCATTGCGAAAACCGATTTTAATGGCATGTGTCGCAATGGTGTCACGCCCACGCAAAATGAGTTTCAGTACGGCCAAACGGCGCTCGGTGCGGTCACCTTTGAGCAGCCTTTTAGCGATGTGCCCTTAGTGTTTGTGATGCCAAATTTAGATCCTGGTGATCCCGATGCCGATGGCCCGGCTTCGGTGCGGGTACTCAACGTCAGTGAGACCGGCTTTAGCGTGGAGCAAATTAGCCCGCCAAATAATTTTGGGGGGGTGGCTAAACCTATGCCAAATGTGGATTATGTGGCCTTGTTACCTGGTGTGACCGAGTTGCCTGATGGCCAAAAACTCTATGCGGGTAGTCTGGCTACTTCCGCTTTCCAACGTGGCCAGCAAAGTGGCACCTGGCAAAGCCTAGATTTAAGTGCAGCCGGCTTTAGTCAGACTCCGGGTGTGCTGTTACAGCGAGCCAGCTTTAATAACAACTGTTGGCTAACGGCTACAGGGCAAGTGTCATCTAGCGATCCACTAACCGCGTTTGATGTTGCTCTTGAAGCATCAGAAGTTTACGACGTAAGCGGCGTCTCAGGGACTTGTGTGCCAGCGGGCACAAGCTTAGATAGCCTTACCCCTGAAACCGTTAATTGGTTGGCAGGGCCTATCGGGGCAAGTCGCTTTACCCAAGGTAGTGAAGAAATTCGATACGAGTTTGGTGTGGCCCGTAACCATGACTCTGGTGCAAATACCTTGAATGTGTCTCAGCAGTGTCAAACCCTTAACGACTTACAACAAGACTACGTTACTCCGCCATTATTGATAGCCAATAAACGGGGGCGTAACGGTGGTGATGGTGGCTGGGCAAGGCGCTGTAATATTAGCCGCAGTCAATTTGGCGTTGCTGTTGATGAGGATCAATACCGCGATCCCGAACGTCAGCATTTTCAAGAGCAGCTAAGCTACTTCGCCATTACCAATCAGAGTCAGACGGTGCGTGATGGTTTGGAGTGGATCGCAGAGGTTGATGCCCTGACTTGCGAAGCTCATAGCATCAAGCTGCGCGCGTTAAAAGATGGCCGTTTAGATACGCTCTACACGGGTTTGGTTCAGCTTTCTACCAGCTCAGGCATTGGCCGTTGGGGGCTAGTCAATGGTAATGGTACCCTTTCGCCTAACCCCACCTTAGATAATGGCTTAGCGAGTTATCAGTTTGTCAGTGCAGATAATGGTGAAGTGGAGTTAAGTTTGTTTCACGAACAGGCGGGCTTAGTCACTATTTTGGCGCAAAACAATGATAATGGCACCTCGGCTACCACAGACATCACCTTTCGTCCTTATGGTTTTAGCATAGCGCCAGTGGATAACAGCGGAGTAGGAGCAGGGCAATATCATTACAGCAATAAACCCTTTAGTGTCACCTTAACTGCGATCGGAAAAGATGCCACGACGGGAAATTGTGGCGTGATCACCGCTTATACAGGCGAGCAAACCCTGAAATTTTGGTCGAGTTATGATGCGCCAGCGGTGGTAGCCGGGCGTGATGTGGAGGTTAATCAAGCCAGTATTGGCAAAAACGCGCAAAATGCCATCGAGCAAACGATCGTGTTTAATGCGGGCGTCAGTGAAAGCATTAATGTTAATTATCCTGATGCGGGGCGTATTTTATTATCTGCCCGTGATGATGTTGGCATAGGTGCACCGCCCATTGGCGAAGATGATGAAATTGTGCAAGGTAGCCAATTATTCACCTTTAGCCCTAAGACGTTAAATGTGCGCACTAGTTCGGTATTGGGTTACTTGCGCGATGGCACAGGCCAAACCGCGGTGAATAACGGGGTGGGAGCTGATGCAGGCTTTATTCGCGCAGCCTTACCTCGCGCGGGCATAGACTTTGACACTCAGCGCGACTTTGACACCTTTGATCTTGAGGTCGAAGCCTTAATGGATTGCAGTGATGATCCTAACGGTCATTGCTTGACTAACCCAGTCACCGCCAGCTTTTATCACCCCCTCAATCTTAGTCACAGTGTCACCTTACCTAGCAGTGCTAATCTGGGCGTGGTGACATTAGCGGGGAATAATGTCACGGCCACCCCTTATAACATGCAGCCAGCCGAGCAGGGCGTTGCCAGCATCAAGCACCTTGCTTGGAACGAGGTGGGGCAACTGCGATTGATGGTCGCTGCCAGTGAATACCTCAATGATCCGGTTGCGCAAAGTGCGACGCCGATTGCCTTAGCCGAGCATGAGATCGGGCGCTTTTATCCGGCCTACTTACAAGCACAAACAGCCTTGACCTTACCAGCTTGTGCTGTGGGTGGCTTTAGTTATTTAGATCAGCAGGCCATTTCTTTGGATCTGACCTTGGCTGCTTTTTATCAGGGGGATGCTCCCGCTAAGGTGACCAATTACGATACGGCCAAAGGTTACCCGACGGCCGATGAGACAAATCAATTATGGCAATGGTCGTTGGCTAACAGTGCGGGTGAGCTGAGCCAAGGTGACGGCAGTACTCGACTGATGATGGATGCCCATTCTTTTGATTGGCAATTAGGGGAGTTTACCCTGTCTGCCTTGCCTATTGGCGCAGCAAAACTCAACCCCCATGGCGTAGATGGCCCATTTATTAAAAACCAGCCTACTGAAGCCCTGTTGCAATTACAGATCATCGGGAAAGATGGGGAAAAGCTACAACAAGATGCCACTACGCCTTGCATCGATGGCGGCACAGATGTGTGTACTGTGGCTGGTCTGGGCAATCTGTATTATGGCCGTTTAGTCAGCCCTTCTCGCCATGGCAGTGAGTTAGCATCGCTCAGGGTTCCCCTCGCTGTTGAACGTTTTGAAGAGGGGCAGTTTATGATTAACCCTGACGATAGTTGTAGCAGCGTCAGTTATAACCCCACGGCCCTTGCCCCGATTGCTGAGTTTAACTGGGCGGTGGATTCAAACAAGGATGGTGTATTAAATTTGGGGGGGAAAGAATCACCCATACCCATTGGCACAGGAAGCAGCGCTATCGATCTGGTTAATGCTCGCGCGGTGGCTGGGCAAATTACCTTACAATTTGGTGCGCCTAACCAAACGGGGCGCTTTAGTTATGCCCTTGATCTGAACCCTTCGAGCGGGGCTAATTTATGTTGGCTTCGATTTGATTGGGATGATTCGGGCCAAATAGCTAATCTTTGTGGCACTTGGCAAGGTGGTTACAGTGAATGTTACGAGCAAATGATCAGCGCGTCTGGTGGTGCCAATACGGCCCGAGTCGATGATTGTCCTGTTGGTGAGGTGGAGTTTGGTTTATTCCGAGGTAATGACCGAATCATCTATCGATTAGAGGTCAATAACTAGGGCCTGTTTACCTTTTGGGCTTGTTTTTGCAGCGATTTGTTGGGTATTTATACTAGGCAGAGACTTTGTAGCATAGTCAACTATGCAAAAAGGCGCTAACGCAGTAGAAATGACCAACAAACGCTGTCCTCTGGATTCGGCTAAAGCCCTTCGGGCGTAAGCATTCTGTTCGTTGTTGAGCAGTATTTACTTAGAATGCTAAGCTACACACTGCTCGCCTTGCCCAAAACGCTTTTAGACAGGGTGTCTCCCACTCGAACAAAAATTTACCACCAAAGATAAACAGGCCCTAAGCTTGCGTCTCTCAGGCTTGGCCGGCGGGAAAATGGCTCCGCCTAGCCAGATGAAGAATAATTAACATAATTCATTTTATGCCGATTTTCTTTGTGTTTTCGGGCCATTACTCGACGATTATGACGTATCAGCTCAACTTAATGGGTAATTACTCACACTATGGCCCCTGTTAGGCGATGCGGCGCTTGCTGAATAATTACTGGGTTGGTAAAGTTAGCGCAATTCCGCCTTTATATTTGCAGGATCTCCATGTTTAAGAAGCTTAGAGGCCTATTCTCCAACGATTTGTCGATCGATTTGGGGACGGCTAATACATTAATTTACGTCAAAGAGCAGGGTATCGTACTGAACGAGCCTTCAGTGGTTGCTATTCGTCAAGAAAGAAATGGCAGTGGTCCTAAAAGCGTCGCGGCTGTGGGTAGCGATGCAAAACAAATGTTAGGCCGTACTCCTGGCAACATTAAGGCTATTCGCCCAATGAAAGACGGCGTGATCGCCGACTTCTATGTCACCGAAAAAATGCTGCAGCATTTTATCAAACAAGTACACAACAATAACTTTTTACGCCCCAGTCCACGGGTGTTAGTTTGTGTCCCTTGTGGCTCCACCCAAGTTGAGCGCCGTGCTATTCGTGAATCAGCCCAAGGTGCAGGCGCGCGTGAAGTTTACTTGATTGACGAGCCGATGGCGGCCGCGATCGGTGCCGGCTTGCCGGTCTCTGAAGCAACCGGCTCTATGGTGGTTGATATCGGTGGAGGGACCACCGAAGTAGCTATTATCTCGTTAAATGGTGTGGTGTATTCGTCTTCTGTGCGCATCGGTGGTGACAAATTTGACGATGCGATTATCAACTATGTGCGTCGTAACTATGGCAGCTTGATCGGTGAAGCAACGGCTGAGCGCATTAAGCACAGTATTGGCAGCGCTTACCCTGGCGATGAAGTGAAAGAGATTGAGGTTCGCGGTCGTAATTTGGCCGAAGGTGTACCAAGAAGCTTCACCCTCAACAGCAATGAGATCTTAGAAGCACTACAAGAGCCCCTAACGGGTATTGTCAGTGCTGTTATGGTAGCCCTTGAGCAATCGCCACCTGAACTTGCATCCGACATTTCAGAGCGAGGCATGGTGTTAACGGGAGGTGGTGCGTTATTAAAAGACCTCGATCGCTTATTAATGGAAGAAACGGGGATTCCTGTCGTGGTCGCTGACGACCCGCTGACTTGTGTGGCGCGTGGTGGTGGTAAAGCCTTAGAAATGATAGACATGCACGGCGGCGATTTATTCAATTACGAATAAATTGGCGACCCGTTGGGTAACCATTGGTTAAACATTGGCTAGCCAATTGGGCAACAACAAGATGTTGTAGGGAGCACAGGATGTGCTCCGTTTATCTTGGATTTCAGGTGAATGGAACACCTTAGGTGATGCCAGCGTAATGGCTTTACCTTGGAGTAAAACAAGTTAGATAATATTCTTGATCTTGGCGGTTTCGGTGGTGTTTTCTTTGCCAGGGTTGGGGTTATTTTTCATCATTTACGTGTCGCGATGTATTCGTTTGATTGGAGCGGCCTTGTTTTTTAGCGATAATTCATGAAACCTATGTTTGGCCGTGGGCCATCTCTACAACTCAGGTTACTGCTGGCTGTGGTCGCCTCCGTATCTCTGATCTTTCTTGACAGCAAATTAGACCTTTTCTCGCCTTATCGTGTGTTTCTTAACTCCTTAGTTAGCCCCTTGCAGTACATGGCCAATGCGCCAAGTCAGCTATTGGATACGGTCGCCGATAAGGTGATCAGCCGAGAGCAACTGCAAGCCAAAAATAAGGAGTTAGAGCATCAGGTTTTTTTAGTGCGTAGCGATTTGCTACAAATGGAGCACCTTAAAGAAGAGAACAAACGCTTACGCCAATTGTTGGGCTCACCGGTGCGCCAAGATGCACGCAAAATGGTGGCTGAAATCATGGAAGTGGATTCAGATCCCTTTACTCATCAAGTGGTGATTGATAAAGGCTCACTTAACGGGGTATTTGAAGGCCAGCCTGTGGTGAATGACCAAGGGGTTGTTGGTCAGGTGCTGCGAGTTGGCAGCACGACCAGTCGGGTGCTTTTGATCACCGATAACAGCCATGGTATCCCGGTGCGCTTCCAACGTAATGATATTCGTGCGCTTGCCAATGGTACCGGCAACTTGGAGCGTTTGGATATTCCTTTCGTCCCTCATAGTACCGATATCCAAGAAGGGGATGTACTGGTGACGTCTGGGTTAGGCGGGCGCTTTCCTGAAGGGTATCCTATCGCGGTGATTGAGCGTTTTGAATATGATGAAGGCATGCCTTACGCGCGCGTTGATGCTAAACCTGTGGTGCCATTAGATCGTATCCGTTATTTGCTATTGCTTTGGCCTGGTGAAGCGGGAGGCCCTTCGACCCCTGTACCGGTGAACCCCGAGGAGCGAGAGGTGAGTGAGTTGCCAGCCGCCGAGGTGACGCCTGCGCCAAGCCAATCAGAGGAGCCAAGCAATGGATAAGGGCAATAGTCGTAGCATGATATATTTGTCGATTGTGGTGGCTTTGATGTTGGCCATTTTACCTTTGCCTGCGCAATTGGATGCATTTCGACCTGACTGGTTGACCTTAGTGGTGCTGTATTGGGTGCTCGCTTTACCTCATCGAGTGAATGTTGGCACCGCTTGGTGTGCGGGATTAGTTTTGGATATTTTATTGGGCTCAACCTTAGGGGTGCGCGCCTTAGGCTTGGCGGTGGTGACCTATGTGGCGGCGATGAATTACCAGCTGATTCGAAATTTTTCCGTTTGGCAACAAGCCGTTGTGATTGGGGTGCTGACTTTAAGCTGTAAGTTGTTGATTTTTTGGGCTGAACACCTGGTTTCTGACATCATTCTCATGCCGCAGTATTTTTGGTCCATTTTGAGTACCATGCTAATTTGGCCTTGGGTGTTTTTGATTTTAAGACGTACTCGACGTCACTTTGGTGTGCGTTAATTCGGCCCGTAACCTAGACGATAAGAGACTTTTATGGCGCAACTTTACTTGGCTTCTGCTTCTCCCCGACGGGCTGAACTGTTAACCCAATTGGGCATTCAATTTGAATTGGTGCTGCCTAATATTGAAGAACGCAGGTTGGCCGATGAGCTGCCGGCTCAATATGTGACACGTTTAGCGTTACAAAAAGCACGCGCAGGCGAAGCCTTAACCGCCAAGGATAAACCTGTACTGGGTGCCGATACCATCGTCGTTTGCCACGATCAGGTGTTGGAAAAACCTAAGGATTTTAACGATGCTTGTCGCATTTGGCGTTTACTTTCAGGGGCTCGGCATCAAGTAATGACGGCGGTTGCCTTAGTGAGAAGTGATCTTGAGCAAGTCGTTTGTGTGCAGACTGACGTAGAATTTGCCTCATTATCTGATACGGATATGCAAAGCTACTGGGCTTCGGGTGAGCCTCAAGATAAAGCCGGCGCTTACGGCATTCAAGGTCTTGGTGGCCAGTATGTCGTGGCCATTAATGGTAGCTATAGCGCTGTTGTTGGCTTGCCTTTGTATCAAACTAACGCTTTAATTAAGCAATTTATTCAATAGTTTATTCTAAGCTTTTCTTTACGGAGCGGGGACATAGACAACCATGGTAAGGCCATAGAACTGTTATGAATGTTGAATTACTTGTCAATGTAACTCCGAGCGAAACCCGTGTTGCTATTGTCGAAAGTGGTATCTTGCAAGAGATGCACGTTGAGCGCCAAGCGAAGTTAGGCATAGTGGGCAATATCTACAAAGGCAAGGTAAGCCGTGTCTTACCTGGGATGCAGGCTGCTTTTGTTGATATCGGTTTAGATAAGGCCGCCTTTTTACATGCTTCTGATATCGTGCCTCACACCGAATGTGTGGCCAAGGTAGAAAAAGAGCACTTTCAAGCAGGTAATATTGCTGAGCTGGTGCGCCAAGGTCAAGATATCATGGTACAAGTGGTTAAAGACCCCTTAGGCACAAAGGGGGCTCGCCTGACCACAGACATTACTCTGCCTTCTCGTTACCTGGTGTTTATGCCTGGTAGTGCTCATGTGGGCGTTTCGCAGCGTATTGAAAGTGAAGCCGAACGTGAACGATTAAAAAATATTACGGCTAATTATGTTGATGAGCTCGGCGGCTTTATTATTCGCACCGCGGCCGAAGGGGCGGGCGAAGAGGAACTTCGCCAAGATGCTGAATTCTTACAGCGCTTATGGCGTAAAATATTAAGCCGTAAAAGTGCGTATAAACCCTGTCGCATTTTATATGAGGATCTAGGCTTAGCCTTTCGTATCTTACGTGATTTTGTGGGCACAGAGATTGAGCGGATCCGCGTGGATTCAAAGCAAACCTTTGATGACCTGACTTTGTTTACCCGAGAGTTTGTACCTGAGTTGACCGCAAGACTGGAGTATTATCCAGGAGACCGGCCGATATTTGATATCTTTGATGTTGAAAATGAGACCCAGCGTGCTCTTGAGCGAAAAGTGGAGTTAAAGTCCGGTGGCTATTTGATCATCGATCAGACGGAAGCCATGACCACCATAGACATCAATACAGGCGCATTTGTTGGTCATCGCAATCTTGAAGAAACCATCTTTAATACCAACACCGAAGCCACCCAAGCCATTGCGCGGCAATTACGATTACGTAATCTAGGTGGCATTATCATTATTGACTTTATTGATATGCAATCGGAAGAACACCAGCGGCGCGTGTTACACAGTTTAGAACAAGCCTTGGCCAAAGATCGCGCTAAAACGAATATCAGTGGCTTTTCTCAATTGGGGTTGGTGGAAATGACCCGCAAACGCACGCGAGAAAGCCTTGAGCATATTCTTTGCTCTGAATGTCCGGAGTGTCATGGCCGCGGCCGAGTGAAAACGGTTGAGACTGTCAGCTATGAAATTTTACGTGAGATCATGCGGGTTAACCGTGCCTATGATGCCGATAGGTTCTTAGTTTATGCCTCCAGTGCTGTCGCCGAAAGCTTATTAGGCGATGAATCCCATAGCTTGGCTGAGTTGGAAGTGTTTATCGGTAAACAAGTCAAGGTGCGCGCTGAGCCTCTTTATGCTCAAGAGCAATTTGATGTTGTGATGATGTAGGCGTGTAGGTGAAACAGTTTAGCTTACGCTGGTTACGTCGGTTTTGGTTACTTGGGGCCATCGCGCTGGTGCTGCTGACGGTGTTCATCAGCTTGATCCGCGCCACCTTTCCCTTACTCAATAATTACAAAGGCGATTTAAGTGCTTGGTTACAAGCTGAGTATCAGCTTGATGTTCAGTTACAGCGCTTAGATGCTTCTTGGGATAAATATGGCCCGGCTTTGGTTGTGACCGATGCGCGTTGGCTGTCGGCGCCTGAACAAGGGGTGGAGTTGGCCATTGGGCAAACTCGGGTGCGCCTCGATGTCATGAAGAGCCTTAAAAATAAACAGTGGGTGTTTAGTCGCATTGCGTTAACCGGTGTTGAGCTAAGAGTGGATGTGGATAAGATCCAACGCGATGCCGATGCCAGTGAGGATGACGTATGGGAGTCGGTGCAAGCTATCTTGCTTGAAAAGATCGATGACTTTGCCATTCGTCAAGGCCGCCTTTCCCTGTACCAACATAACCAGCTTTGGAAGCAGGTTGAGATTGAGCAGTTAAGTTGGCTCAATCAAGGCAAGCGCCATCAAGGGGTCGGTCAAGCCAAGATGCTCGGCTCAGATGCCAGTCGTGTTAAGTTTGTGGTCAACATCAATCAAACGGAGTCCAGCTCGTTATCTGACTGGTTAGGTCAACTTTACATTCAGGGAGAAGGCCTTAATTTAGCCCCTTACTTAACGCCATTCATTGACCAGTCAAATCAATTACAGCAAGCACAAGGGAATTTTGAAGCTTGGATTGATTTCTCCTTAGATCAAATCGACAAAGCTCACTTAGTGTTAGGCCCCTCACAACTGCACTGGCTTTCGCCACAAGGGGCAAGGGCGCTATCATTACAGCAGGGGCAGCTCAGTTTTCGGCCAACAACAACGGGTTGGCAACTGGATGCTCAAGATTGGCTATTTGAGTCCACTTTTTCGGCAGGTGATCGCCGCTTCTCACAAGGGACTGAAACAGAACAGCCAGCACAAGCCCTTACCTCTGCGATCAATTTTCAAGCTTATCAACAAGGTGGCTACGTGATAGCGTCAATGGATAAGCAGGATATTTTGCCCCTGATATCCTTAGTAAACTTATTTACCGCCAAGCCATTAGATTATATTGAATCACAGGAATACCAGGCCGAGCTTCACTCAGGGCTGTGGCAGCTTTTATATCACATCGAAAGCAAAAGCTATTTAGCTCACGGTAGCCTAGCGTTTCAGGGCCATACGAATGTCGTTGGTACTGATGTTGAAGGCGCTAAAGGTGAGCAGGTGAATATCGTGGGGCGTTTTCTGGCTTCTAACCAAGGAGGCCGCGTTACCATAGAGGTTAAAGATAGCTTGCTGGCGTTGGATGGTCACTTTCAGGCACCGCTGACCATTGCCAGCCTTAGCCTCCCTCTCAACTGGCATTACACCGAGCAAGGTGCCGAGATCAGCAGTGCTGGCTTTATTCTGGCTAATTCGGACTTAACGTGGCAAGGCCAGTTTAAGTTGGATTGGCCAAGGTCTGGCTCGCCATACTTAACTGGCTACAGTGAAGCCAGTGTGAAACAAGCTGAGTATGCTGATCGTTATTTTCCCATTCAAGCCATGGGGCAAAATGTGTATGACTACCTGCAACCCACGATTGCCGCGGGTGAGGTAGACACCGCCAAACTGCTCTGGCATGGACAACTCGATCAATTCCCTTATGCGCAAGGTGACGGTATTTTTCAGGCTTGGGTGCCGCTCACCAACACCGAGTTTCATTTTTATCCGGGATGGCCGCCACTGAGCAAGATGAAAGTTGATTTGTTATTTGAAAATGATGGTTTGATGATAGCGAGCCAAGATGCCAGCTTGATGAAAGCGCACTCGGATAAAATCAAAGGGACCATTATGCACTTCTCGCCTGATGCGCAATTACAGATTGACGCTAAGGTAAGGGGATTGAGTGAAGATGTGAGTGATTACTTAATCTCATCCCCCCTTGCCAGCTCGGTGGGCGTTGCATTACAGACATTACATATTGAAGGGCCGATATCTGGGGAGCTGGCATTAACTATCCCCCTTAACGGCGATGATGCGCAGGTGAGTGGCTCTGTGTCCTTAGAGAACAACACCATGTCATTGCCTCTTAGTGGCGATGGTAAAAAAACGCCGTTAAAGGCAGTCAATGGACGTTTTAATTTTAACCAAGGCGATCTGAGCAATGGGCTTGTTGATGCCACATGGCAAGGGCTACCGATTAAGGTGCGATTTAATGGCGTTGAGCAAGAACAAGCCTATCAAGTGAATTTAAATGCCTCGGCCGACTGGCCGGTGGCAGCCCTTGAGCAGCAATGGCCACATTTACAGGGTTTAAATGGCTCGGGCCAATTTGGCTGGCGATTACAGGTAGATTATCTGCAGCAAGACCAAGGGGATTACCGTTTTAATGCTAAGTTACACTCTGACTTAACGGGGCTAGCATTAGAATTACCTGAGCCCTTTCATAAAAACAGTTTACGAGAGTGGCCGCTCACTGTTTCTTTATCGGCAGCGCAAAGCCATTACCAGCTGCGCGCACAGATAGATAATAAACTCTACTTTAACTTACAGCCGGCCCCTAACGATCCGCAGCAAGCTAACTGGTGGCTTCATTTTGGTCAACATTTACCCAGCAAAGCGCCTAGCCAAGCGCGTGCGGTTACCTTGGCCTATCGCCAGCTCGACATTGGCAGTTGGCTAACATGGTGGCAGCAACAAGCCGACCGTGTCGCTCGAGATTCCGCCGCTTTACCTGCAGTGGTGAGTCCAAGCTTAGTGAAACTTAACGTGAACAAAGGGGCGTTGTGGGGAGAACAATTGAATGGCCTCTCCCTCTCGGCTAACAATCAGGCGCAAGGTTGGCAACTGCAAATCACATCAGACAAGGTCAAAGGCACGGTGATGGATAATGCCGATACCCTTGATATTGATTTACAGCGTATCAGTTTACCTGATCTGCTCTGGCCTCAAGGTGATGGCGATGACGAGATCAAAGCCTGGTCATTGGATCAGTTTAAAACCACGATGTTTAACTGTGATGCCTGTCAAGTTGGGCCCTATCGTTTAGGTAAAGTCAATGGGCGATTGGTTAAAACAAAAGGCAGTATTGAATTAACGCAGCTGAGCTTGCTGTACGGCCATTCTGATATTCATTTAAGTGGGCTTTGGCAAGCTCAGCCGCTGCAAACACAGCTAAAGGCAAAAATCCAAAGCCATGATGTGGCGAAACTGGCGCAAACGTTAGGCCAAGATAGCCCAATGAAAGAAACCTCAGGGGTTGCCGAGTTTGAACTGACGTGGCGTGATAGCCCAAATCGTTTTGCTACCGAGCACCTTAACGGTCAGTTGTCTTTTACCACCAATGAAGGTTACATCGCTGACATCAGTGATAAAGGAGCGAGGTTGTTTAGTTTACTCAGTTTAGACTCGATTAGGCGTAAACTTAACCTCGACTTTCGTGATGTATTCGCCGACGGTTTGTATTTTGACTCGATCAAAGCCACCGCTAAGATAGAGAATGGCATTTTGGTGAATGACGATTTTGAACTGGATGCGGCAGCAGGCCATATGATAGGCAAAGGAGAGCTGGATCTTAACCAATGGCAAATGAACTATGCCATGGCGTTCTACCCCAATGTCACATCGAGTTTGCCGGTGTTAGCGGCTTTTACTATCACCCCTGTGACGGGGTTGTATGTATTATTGTTATCGAAAATTTTTGAGCCCGTGGTGGATATTATTACCCAAGTTAATTTTAGCCTGACGGGGGACATATCCAATCCGATCATCGAAGAGGTGGGTCGCGAGCAAGGGGCGATTGAGTTACCGAAAGAGGTCAAGAAATCGTATGAGCAACGTATCACTGATTCAATTAATAAGTTGCAACCACGTCGATAAAAATTTCGCTCGGATTGCGGACTTATTAAAACAACTTCAACCGCAACCTAAACAATGGGTATTGTTACCTGAGAATGCGATTGTTTTTGGTGATAAACAAGATTATTTACGATGCAGTGAAGATCTAGGCCATGGCCCATACCAAGCGCGCTTAAGTCAGCTTGCCCAAGCGTTTGATATTTTCTTAGTGTGTGGCAGTTTTCCAATCAAAAGCCCAGAAGCGTCAAGGGTGTTTACCACTACCTTGGTGTTTTCGCCCCAAGGTGAGCTGGTGCAGCACTATCACAAGCTGCATTTGTTTGATGCGTTAGTGGCGGATGAAAAAGGCGCGTACCAAGAATCTGCCACCTTTAAGCCCGGCAATCACATTACCTGTGTTTCAACACCGACCTTAAATGTCGGGCTCTCCATCTGTTATGATTTGCGCTTTCCCGCACTCTTTCAACAGTTGCGAATGGCGGGAGCTCAGGTGATCATGGTGCCAGCGGCTTTTACTTATACCACAGGACAAGCTCATTGGTTGCCCCTATTACAAGCGCGGGCGATAGAGACCCAATGTTATATTGTGGCGGCTAATCAAGGGGGGGCACACAGTTTTGAGCGGAAAACCTGGGGCCATTCCTGTATTATCGACCCTTGGGGTGACGTGATCGGGCAATTAACAACGGGTGAAGGTGTGTTAACCGCCCCCATCGACCTGGTTAAACTGGCTCAAATTCGCAATAGTATGCCTATATTGGAACATCAACGTATAGTTGGGCAAAGACTCAACGAAAAGGAATAGCAATGAGTTTTGAAACCGTTTGTCAGCATATATTGGCACCGACTGAATTAAACAGTGACAAGCTAGAGTCTGTGCTCGCGAGTATGTATCAGCACGAGTTAGATTATGCCGATCTGTTTTTTCAATCGAGTCGTCATGAGAGCTGGGTGTTGGAAGATGGTATTGTTAAAGAAGGCAGTTTTAACATCGAGAAAGGTGTTGGGGTACGTGCCATCAGCGGTGAAAAAACCGGCTTTGCTTATTCCGATCAATTAAGTATGGCGGCGCTGCAACAAGCTGCCAATGCCGCTCGCGGTATTGCTGGGGCTGGACAGAATGGCAAAATTAAAATCCTGACGCCTAAGCCGGCACCGTTAATTTATCCAGAATTAGACCCTTTGGCTTGTTTAGAAAAAGAGGCCAAAATCAGTTTATTGAAACAAGTGGATGCTTATGCCCGTAGCTTAGATCCCGCTGTTACCCAAGTGATCGTGAGCATGGCTGCGGTTTATGAAGAAATGCTGGTGGCAGCCAGTGACGGTACTTTTGCTTCGGATATTCGCCCCCTTATACGCTTTAACTGTTCGGTGCTAGCCGAGAAAAATGGCCGCCGTGAACGTGGTAGTTCAGGTGGCGGTGGCCGGCACAGTATGGCGTATTTCACCGAGCAAGTAGAAGGCCAGCAACGTGCCTTTGGTTACGCTAAAGAAGCCGTTAGACAAGCGCTGGTTAACCTTGAAGCCATTGATGCGCCAGCGGGAGCCATGCCTGTGGTACTTGGCGCAGGTTGGCCTGGGGTCTTGCTACACGAAGCCGTCGGCCATGGTTTGGAGGGGGACTTTAACCGCAAGGGCGCCTCGGCGTTTTCGGGCCGCGTAGGTGAAAAGGTTGCGTCAGAACACTGTACGATTGTTGATGATGGTACCTTAGCTAATCGCCGTGGTTCGGTGACCGTTGATGATGAAGGCACACCAGGGCAATATACGGTGCTCATTGAAAATGGCATTCTAAAAGGCTACATGCAAGATAAGCTCAACGCGCGCTTGATGGGCGTTGCTCCCACAGGCAATGGCCGCCGAGAGTCTTATGCTCATCTGCCTATGCCGAGGATGACCAATACCTATATGCTGGCGGGTCAATACGAGCATGATGAACTGATTGCCAGTGTTAAAAAAGGCATTTATGCACCTAATTTTGGTGGCGGTCAGGTTGATATTACGTCGGGCAAGTTTGTGTTCTCTGCATCGGAGGCTTACCTTATCGAAGATGGTAAGGTCACCGCGCCTATTAAAGGAGCTACCTTGATCGGTAACGGGCCTGAGGCCATGTCTAAGGTCTCTATGGTGGCGAATAACCTCGCATTAGATGCCGGTGTGGGAGTCTGTGGCAAAGATGGCCAAAGCGTGCCGGTTGGCGTCGGTCAGCCTTCGTTAAAATTAGATGAAATGACCATAGGCGGCACCAACTAAATTGGATGACGAGCGCCTCTCGGGTGAGAGGCGTTAGGGCTGGTCGTTTTAACGGTTTTTCTACTTTTCTAATACCATTTCACGCAGGTACTTAAATAATTCCCGTGCCGCTTTAGGTGGCTTATTTCCGGCCGCTTCCTTATTGGCTTGGCGAACTAATTGTCTTAGCTTTTGACGCTCGAGTTGTGGCTGAGTTTCCAACAGCTCTGAAATCGCACTGTCACCTTCGCTGATGAGTTTATCTCGTTGTAATTCAAGTTGATGAAACGCATGGGTGGCGGCTTGGTGTTTGTTGGCTAACACGTCCAGCGCTGCCTCAATAGGCTCAGGATCCTCAAAGCGCATCAATTTGCCTATGTATTGCATTTGGCGACGCAAGGCTTCGTGCTTATTGCTAATTTTATGGGCCAGTTTGATGGCATCGGCCAGCCCTTCAGATAAGGGGATCTGTTTTAATTCGCTAGGGCTAAGTTTGACTAAACGCTGGCCTAGCTGTTGTAAAGCCTCACTTTCACGTTTCAGCTCGGTTTTGCTGATGAATTCATTATCGTCTTCGTTATACATATTGGTTCTTTGTTTGCGTTTTGATACCTCTATCTTACCAGCAAATTACATTAAGCTCCTCATGTCGTGATATGCTTAGCAAAAATGTATCTAAAGTAGAGCAAGGAACATGGATTCAAGTCGTCTCATCGCGCAAGAACAAGCGCAGCTCAAACAGGCCGTTGCTGATGCCGTCTCGATGGCAACGAAACTCGGTGCCGATCAGGCCGAAGTGGCGGTCAGTCGCCAAACCGGAATTTCTGTCAACACACGTATGACTGAAGTCGAAAATATTGAGTTTAATCATGACGGTGCCTTGGGGATCAGTGTGTATGTTGATGGTCGTAAGGGCAACTCTTCCACTTCTGATATTAGCCAAGAGTCGATTGCTCGAGCGGTGCAAGCGGCCATCGAAATCGCCAAGCATACCAGCCAAGACCCATTCTCAGGCTTGGCGGATCCTGAGTTACTTGAGCGTGCGCCGCAAGATCTCGACTTATTTCATCCTGCGTCTCTTGATCCCGATGAAGGGTTAAGTATTGCCAAAGCGTGTGAAGAAATCGCACTTAATGCCGACAGCCGCATTGTCAACTCGGATGGCGCAAGTTACAGCAGCCATTTGGGGATCAAGGTGTACGGTAACAGCCATGACTATGTGCAAAGTTATTTAACCAGTCGTCACAGCTTGAGCTGCGTGTTAATTGCACAGCAAGGCGATGAAATGCAGCGAGATTACAGTTATACCATGGCCCGTAATAGCGCTGACCTTTGGCAACCAGAGCAAGTGGCGAAAGAGGCCATTGAGCGGTCTGTAGCACGTTTAGGCGCGCGCAAAATCGACACCTGTAGCTGTCCTGTGCTATTTTCGGCCGACAGTGCCGTCAGTTTATTTGGTCACTTAGTGAATGCAATCAGTGGCGGTAGCCTTTATCGTCAATCCTCATTCTTGCTTGAACGCCTCAACACGCAAGTCTTCCCGCCTTGGTTCAATATTAGCGAGCGGCCTCATATTTTGGGCGGCTTGGCCAGTTCACCATATGATGCGGAGGGGGTGAAAACCCAAGATCGCGATATCATTCTTAATGGCGACCTTAATTCATACCTGTTAACGAGCTACTCTGGCCGTAAATTAGGCATGCCAACGACAGGTCACGCTGGTGGGATCCATAACTGGTTTGTAAACAGTAACCATGGTGATTTACAGGATATGTTACGCCAGCTTGGCACGGGTTTATACGTGACTGAGTTAATGGGGCAGGGTGTGAATGCCGTGTCGGGCGACTATTCACGCGGTGCAGCTGGGTTTTGGGTTGAAAATGGTGAAATTGCTTTCCCGGTTCATGAGGTCACCATTGCCAGCAACCTCAAAGACATGTTTATGGGGATCCAAGCCGTGGGCAGTGACGTGGATTTGCGCAGTAGCTTACGTACGGGTTCGGTATTAATCGATAATATGAAAGTGGCTGGCAGTTAACACAACGCTGGTTTGGCCCTGTTTGAGCAGGGCCATTGCTTTAGGGGCGTAATAATTCAGGCGCGTAAAAATAGGGTCGCCATGCCTAAAAATGAGAAAAGCCCCACCACATCTGTGATGGTGGTTAATGCCATTCCCCCCGCTAATGCCGGATCGATGTTGAACTTCTTCATGATCAGCGGAATACATACTCCAGCTAACCCCGCCACCGATAAGTTGATAAACATGGCACCAGCAATCACATAGCCAATATTGACATCGCCTTTCCAGATCACGACCGCCACGGCCACCAAGATCGCCCAAATCAACCCGTTTAATAAACCGATTGCCGCTTCTTTCATGATCAAGACGCGGCTGTTTGCATCGCCGATATGGCCAACAGCCATACCACGAATAACGAGGGCAAGGGTTTGGTTGCCGGCAATGCCTCCCATGCTGGGTACTATGGTCATGAGCACGGCAAGGGTGGCTATTTCAGAGATGGTGGCCTCAAACATGTTAGAAACCGAAGCGGCCAGCAGCGCGGCACCTAAATTGACGGTCAACCAAAAGGTACGGCGCTTGGTACTTTTAAGAACGGGAGCAAAGGTATCTTCATCATCATCCATACCTGCCATCCCCATCATTTTATGGTCGGCATCTTCACGAATAATATCGACCACGTCATCAATGGTGATCCGGCCCAGTAACTGACCGTGCTGGTCTACCACCGGTGCACTGATCAGGTCACGACGTTCAAAGATTTTCGCGATTTCGATTTCTTCCATCTCGACGGGAATACGCTGTTTACTCTTATCCATCACGTCACTGACACGTGAAGAGGGGTCGACTGTAAGCAAGGTTGCGAGCGTGACTTCCCCTAGTAGAATATCCTTTTTATCAACGACATATAGAGCATCTGTGCCTTCTGGTAGCTCAGTTTTAAGGCGCAAGTAACGCAGTACCACATCGATGGTTACATCAGGTCTAAGGGTGACGGTGTCGGTATTCATCACGCTACCGGCGGTATCCTCGGGGTAGGCCAGTGCTTGCTCTAGGCGTTGTCTGTCTTGTGCATCCATTTGCGACAACACGTCTTGATATGCATCTTCGTCAAGGCCACTTAATACATACGCCAGATCATCGGTATCCATGCCTTCGGTGGCAGCAACGAGATTTTCCGTGTCCATTAACGCCAGAATACTGTCGCGGGCATCCTCGTTTAATTCTTCAAGAATTTCGCCTTGCTGTTCAGGATCGGTCAGTTGCCAAATGTTACGTCGCTCGCCTTGGGGTGACGATTCCAGTAATAGAGCAATGTCTTCAGGGTGGAGCTGTTGTAGTATGCGCCTGGCATGAACATACATGCCACTATTGAGGGCTTGGTTTAATTCGGTTAGGCGTTCATGTGTATTGAGATTAACTAGTGTATCTAGCATCCGTCACTCCCCCTTAAGAACTGTACTATCAAAATGTAACGTACCATTGGGGACGTTTAAGGTTGCGATAGTAAAAATTTAGTTACTCTTCTTCTTCAAATTTATCTTCTATGAGTTGTTTGACCGCCTCCAATGCATTATGGGCATCGGCTCCTTGCGCTTGAATTACAATTTGTTGGCCCTGGCAGGTTTCTAGCATAAGTAAACCCATTACACTGGCCGCTGAAGCTGACTTGTCGCCGTGAACTAGCGTCACGGTGGCGTCGAATTTTAACGCTAATTCAGCGAGTTTTACAGCCGCTCTTGCATGTAAACCCAATTTATTTTTTATCGTTATATATTGTTCTAACTGCGACATTTAGCGTTTTTCCAAGGTTCGATGGCGAATTTGCACTTGATGCTCTTGTTTAAAATACTCGGCGAGCTTTTCGGCGATATAGACAGAGCGGTGTTGACCTCCCGTACAGCCGATGGCAATGGTGACATAGCTGCGATTGTTGCGCTCGAGATGGGGTAGCCAGGTGCCTATTAAGTTTTCCAGTTGCCAAATAAACTTCACCACCAAGGGCTGCTCGGACAAATAATGCTGCACCTCGGCATCTAAACCGGTTTGTGGTTTGAGTTCTGGTACCCAGTGTGGATTGGGGAGAAAGCGGGCATCAAATACGTAATCCGCGTCTTTGGGTAAGCCGTTTTTAAAGCCAAAAGATTCGATTACTAATACCAGTTCATGATTTTTTTGCCCCAGCACGCGCTGTTTTACCAATTCACTAAGATCATGAATCGACATCTCACTGGTATCAATGCGCAGATCGGCCGATTCAGAAATCGGCTCCAGTAATACGGTTTCTTGATCAATGGCTTGGGACAAAGATAACTTCATCTTTGCTAATGGGTGCAAACGCCGTGTTTCACTGTAACGGCGTACTAGGATGGCGCTACTGGCATCTAAAAATAGGGTGGTGAGCTCGACTTGGGTTGCCAGCGTTTGAATGGTGTTATGCAGTTCACTCGGATCGAGGGGTAAGTTTCGTACATCGATGCTGACGGCGACGGCCTCGTAACTTTCTTGCAAGCTTTGAATTAAAGCGGGAAGTAAAGGCAATGGCAGATTGTCGACACAGTAATAGCCTAAGTCTTCAAGTACCCGCAATGCGACTGTTTTACCAGAGCCTGAGCGACCACTCACAATGGTGAGTTTCATAATGGTTCCGTTTAAGAGGTGCAGATAACGTCAAACAATTCCGCGTCGGTTTTCGCTGCACGCAGCTGACGACAGACTTGTTTATCTGAGAGTTTACCCGCAATAAGTGACAGGGTTTTTAAATGTTCGCTACATTGGCTTTCTGGCACCAACACAGCAAATAATAAATCAACGGGTTGGTTATCAATGGCGCTATAGTCGATGGGGCTTTCACATTGGATAAAGATGCCCGTTACTGGGTAGTCGTCGCTGATCCTCGCGTGAGGAATCGCGATGCCACAACCCACACCGGTAGTGCCAAGGCGCTCACGAGTGAGTAAGTTTTCAAACACAAGTTTGGCGTCGATGCTGAGCTTATCGGCTGCTAACTCGCTAATGATTTCCAGTGCTTTTTTCTTGCTTGAACAAGAAACTGCACTTAACGTGCAGTCTTGAGTTAATAATTGATTAATTTGCATAGTTGAGCTTAAGACTGTTTCAGCTTTTCCTTTTGCTTAATAACTTGTCGATCGAGTTTGTCGACTAAGGCGTCGATTGCAGCATACATATCAGCATCTTGAGCGTTAGCAAACACTTCACCACCGGTTAAGTTAATTTTGGCTTCCGCGATTTGATTTAATTTTTCAACGTTAAGTATCACCTGAATAGAGTTGATGTTATCAGAATGACGCTCAAGTTTAGAGAATTTCGTTTCGACATAATTGCGCATTGAATCAGTGATCTCAATGTGATGACCTGAAAGGGTGATTTGCATATCGACTCTCCTATTGTTGTCTAAAGTAGACTCTTACGTTGGTTTGAAGGCGGAATATTTAATGATTCTCTGTACTTAGCTATGGTTCTTCGAGCCACCTTGATGCCTTGATCGGCTAAAAGCTGGGTTATTTTACTGTCACTGAGGGGTTTTGCTGGGGTCTCGGCTGCGACCAATTTCTTGATCAGTGCGCGAATGGCGGTTGAAGAGCATTCGCCACCACTTTCTGTGGCCACGTGACTAGAGAAAAAGTATTTCAGCTCAAAAATGCCCCTCGGGGTGTGCATGAATTTTTGCGTGGTGACACGGGAAATGGTTGACTCATGCATCTCTACGGCCTCGGCCACGTCATTGAGCACCATAGGTTTCATGGCTTCGTCACCATATTCAAAAAAAGCGACTTGATGCTGGACGATGCAGTTAGCGACCTTCATCAAGGTTTCATTTCTACTCTCTAGGCTTTTAATAAACCATTTTGCTTCTTGCAGGTGGGAGCGAATAAACTGACTATCGTCGCTGTTGCGAGTTTGTTTAGCGAACGCAGCGTATTGATCATTCACGCGAATTTTAGGCATGCTATCCGGATTCAACTCAACAACCCAGCGCCCGGCTTTCTTTTGTACCGAGACGTCGGGCACGATGTATTGAGCGTCTAATTCCACCACGGCATTGCCTGGGCGTGGCTCTAAGGTATGAATTAAGCGCATTACCTCGCGCAGCTCTTCTTCTTTGAGTTTGGTTTTACGGCTTAACGTGCGATAGTCACGATTCGCGAGTAAGTCCATGTGCTCTTTGATGATGCTAATGGCTTCATCTAACCAAGGGGTGTCGGGCGCTATTTGATTGAGTTGGATCAGCATGCACTCTTGGGCCGACCTTGCTCCCACCCCTAGGGGATCAAAATGCTGTAATCTTTTGAGAACCGCTTCTACTTCATCTAATTCAACGTCTAGGTTTTCAGATGCGACACTTTCTAAAATATCTTCACTGGAAACCGTCAGGTAACCGGATTCATCAATGGCATCGATGATGGCCAGTGCAATGGCGCGATCGGTTTCACTAAAGGGAGTGAGCTCCATTTGCCAGATCAGGTGATCTTGTAAATTCGCGGTGGTCTCGCCTTGGTAAATATAATCGCTGTCTTCTCCGCCAGAGCCGACGCCTGAGCTGCTTGTACCTGCGTTGGTGGTGAAAGTGTCATCCCAAGTTGAGTCGGTGGGTAAGTCATCGGGAATGTCGTTTTGCGCCATGGCTTCGGAGGTTTCAAGCTGGCTACTGGTGTCGTTGTCATAACTTGACTCATCACCGCTTGGTTCGTTTTCTTCAACTTCGAGCAAGGGGTTTGACTCAATGGCTTCTTGAATTTCTTGCTGTAACTCTAATGTAGAAAGCTGCAACAAGCGGATCGCTTGCTGTAGCTGGGGGGTCATGGTTAACTGCTGACCCAAACGCAACTGTAGGGTTGGTTTCATTAAATTCCTGTTACATAACTCTGAAGGTTTAAAAAAATCAGGATGCAAAGGACGTTGACTTGGTTGCATCCAAAATTTGTTTACCTTTAAAACTATAGCTTGAATTGATCGCCTAGGTAGACTCGTTTTACTTGTTCGTCTTGTAAAATTTCGTCTGGGGTACCTGTGGCAATCATTTCCCCATGACTCACTATATAGGAATATTCACATACATCTAGTGTCTCTCTCACATTATGATCAGTGATTAATACACCTAAGCCTCTGTCCCGTAAGTGTTCTATGATTTTTTTTATATCAATTACAGAGATGGGGTCAACGCCCGCAAAGGGCTCATCGAGCAAGATAAATTGTGGATCGGCAGCCAAGGCGCGGGCAATTTCAACTCGCCTTCTTTCCCCCCCAGACAGGGCCATCCCTTTACTGTCTTTGATGTGGGTAATATGAAACTCTTCAAGTAGTTCATTGAGCCGGTCTTGTTTTTGTTCGGCGGAGAGCTCATCTCGAATTTCTAAGATGGCCATGATGTTTTGCGACACGGTTAAACGGCGAAAAATGGAGGCTTCTTGTGGTAAATAGCCAATGCCTTTTTGTGCTCGCACATGCATCGGCTGGCTTGATATCTCTTCGTCATTAATGAATATTTGGCCTTCATCGCGTTTCACTAGGCCGACTACCATATAGAAAGTGGTGGTCTTACCGGCTCCATTTGGTCCCAGTAAACCCACGATTTGGCCTGTTTCTACTTGCAAACTAACGCCGTTGACGACGCGGCGGTTTTTATAACTTTTTGCTAAGTCTTTTGCTTGAAGTATTGCCATTATTGCGCCGTTTTATCAGATGAGTTTGATTTATTTTTTTGTTCGATTTGTGCCGGTAAAAATACGGTTCGAGTTTGCTGGTCACCTTTTTTACCTTCGATTTGGCGCGAGGTGATGTTATAGGTGATTTTTTCGGCGGTATAATTACTGTCTAGCTGCGATAAGGTTGCGTTTTTGCTCAAGATAATTTGATTGGTTTTCTTCAAATAACGTATCGTGTTGGCACGAGCTTCAACGGGTTTTCCGTCATCCATCATTTGATAGAAGGTCGCCGGATTGCCCGTGGCAATCATCTCTTCTTCACCTGCCTTATGACGTATGCCAACTAATTTATTGGCCGTCATTTTTATGCTGCCTTGGGTGACTACCACATTGCCTGAAAAGGTGGTGGTATTATTGTCTAGGTTGGCGGTGTTCGCGTCAGCGCGGATCACGATTTCTTTGGTCGAGTCTGATTTAAGGGCGTAGCTAGGAGCGCTAAGCAGAAGCAAAGATGCGAGTAATAGATTAAGGTTTTTCATTTAAATAAGTCGCCGTTACTTGATTTAATAAACTGATGTTTTTGCCATTTAACTCACCGAACAGGCCCGTACCTTGTTGCTTGATTTGATCGCCATACAGGGTGACAAGATCGTCTGAATGAAGCTCGTTTTTAATCAAATCCAATGTTAACTTTTCTGTTGTAATCAAATTGATATGTTGATCATGTGTTAGGTTAGTGATGGTCACATTATCACTGAGCTCAAAACTATCACGGTCGAATAAGGTGCCATGATCACCGGTAATTTGCCATTGAGTTTGATCATTATTGCGAAACACGACCACAACGGGTTTGGTAAACTCGGTGATGAGTCGATCTTGATAATGGTGCATTTGTGTGGCAAAAACCTGATAGTCTACCGTTCCATTGGGGGTAAATAGCGAGCTTTGGATCTGGTTTGCCACAAAATAAGCTTGGGAAGGATCGCGCTCTTTTTTGGTTGCTTCCTCGGCTTTAAAATATTGCCAAGCACCGAGTGATATCGCAAATAGAATGAACAGCCAAGCATTTAGCTTATTCATACACTGGTTCCTTTGGCTTGATCCAATAAGCCCCGACTGCACAAAAGTAGGTCGCAGACTTCTCTGACCGCGCCATGGCCACCCTTGATACAGGTAATATAATCCGCTTGTTGTTGCACGATAGGATGGGCGTCGGCGACCGCGATACCTAAACCAACGTGATTCATGACGGGTAAGTCAATGACGTCGTCACCGATATAAGCCACTTCAGCAGGGCTGAGTTGCAGTTGTTCGAGTAGTTGATGATAGGGGAGCAGCTTGTCGTCTTGTCCCTGAAAAATGTAAGGCACGCCAAGGGCGCTCATTCGATTGTTAACAATGGCCGATTGCCTACCTGTGATCACGGCAACGGCGATGTTTGCATTAAGTATCGCTTTAATTCCGAAGCCATCTCGGGTGTGAAATGCTTTGAGCTCTTCCCCTTGATTACCCATGTAAATCCTGCCATCGGAGAAAACCCCATCAACATCACAGATCAATAGTTTGATTTGATTGAATTGTTGCTGCTGCGCCTTGGTTAATTCGCCATAGGGGGTTTTCAACATAACTTACCTTAATGAGATTACATGGTGTAAAACAATAATACCTGATAAGCGACAAAGCAGGCTAACAGTAATCCGCCTTCAACTCGGGTTATTTCTTTGATCTTGCCATTGCCCGCCACAATCAGCAGCAAAATAGTGACGCCCAGCATATAGTACATGTCGCGTCCAGCGGCACTGGCATCGATTTCGCCTGGGGCGATAAGACCCGGAATAGCCAACACAGCTAAAATATTAAAGATGTTAGAGCCGACAATATTACCTAGGGCGAGATCGCCCTCTTTTTTCAACACGCTGGCAATACAGGCAGCTAATTCCGGTAAGCTGGTACCGATGGCTATAATGGTTAAGCCAATGACGAGATCTGAGATACCAAAGTATCGCGCGATATCGACTGCAGAGTCGACTAATTTGTCAGAACTGTATATCAGTAAGGCGAGGCCAAACACTAACCAGAATAGTGCTTGCCAGAGGGGAACGTCAGACGGGATCTCTTCTTCGAGTTCACTGACTAAGGGGTCTTGGTTGTCTGGATTTTTTAAGGCCATGTAGGTGAGGCCGCCGATGGTGGCAAAGAAACCAAGCAGTAATAATGAGCCTTCAACCAGTGTTAACTGTAAATCCCACAGTAACCAGGCAGCTAATAAACTGGTGAGCATCACCATGGGAAGTTCTCGGCGCATGGTGGAAGAAGCGACGAGCATAGGTCTAAGTAGCGCCGTTAAACCCAGTACTAAGGTGATATTGGTTATGTTTGAGCCGATGGCATTGCCTATCGCGGTATTGGGTGAGCCATTTAAACTGGCACTGGCTGCCACCATCATTTCGGGGGCGGAAGAGCCCATTGCGACGATGGTCAAGCCGATGATCAAAGGCGAAATGCCTAAATTTCGGGCGATAGCAGCAGCACCAAAGACAAATTTGTCTGCACTCCATACTAATGCTGCTAGGCTAACTACTAGCCAAAGGATATTCGCTTCCATAATTCCTTTCTAAAAACTGTGATCTAAAAACGGTATTTTCCCGTTTCTGGTCACAAATGTGAAGTGTTTGAGTATGTTTATTATTAAGCATAAAATAATGCTCTGTATTTTCTCTAAATTTGTAATAGTGGAAACACGTTAATGGACCATCTTGTTGAGGTTTGTGGGTTGCACTTTGCTCGCCAGCAACGTGTGCTATTTGAAGACTTAAACTTAACGGTTAGGCGCGGTCAAATTACGGCTATCTTAGGTCCCAGCGGTATCGGAAAAACGACCCTTTTAAAGCTAATCGGTGGTCAGCTTACTCCGACACAAGGTGACGTTTTGTTTGCTGGTCAAAGTGTCACCCATGCGAGTCGACCTGCACTTTTTAAGATGCGTCGTAAAATGGGCTTGCTATTTCAAAGCGGCGCTTTGTTTCCCGAATTAACCGTGTTTGAAAATGTGGCTTTCCCATTGCGCGAACATACCCGCTTAAATGAAAGGGTATTACGCACGTTAGTGTTAATGAAGCTGGAATCGGTTGGCTTGCGCGGTGCACAACACCTATTGGCCACGGAATTATCTGGCGGGATGGCGCGAAGGGTGGCGTTGGCTCGCGCGACCGCTCTCGACCCTGAGTTGATGATGTACGATGAACCTTTTGCGGGCCAAGACCCCATTTCAATGGGGGTGTTGTTAAAGTTAATTCGAGACTTGAACCAAAGTTTAGGGTTAACCTCCATCGTGGTCAGTCATGATGTTAAAGAAGTGCTTGAAATCGCGGATTATGTTTATGTTTTAGCCGAGAAAAAGATTATCGCCGAGGGCTCGCCGCAGGCTATAAAAATAAACTCAGATCCCCGCTTGATCCAGTTTATTAATGGGCTACCCAATGGACCTGTGCCATTTCATTATCCCGTGTCAGATTTTGCTAAGGATGTCATGTTATCGTGATAGATGCGATTCAACAACTTGGTCAGCGTAGCATTAGCTTTGTCCTGCGCCTAGGTGCGGCAGGCACGATGCTAATCAGTGCATTATTTACAAAACCCACTTTAAAATGGGCTCGCTTGGTGTTGCTGCAAGTTTACCAGTTGGGCGTATTGTCCTTGCCTATCATTGTGGTAGCTGGCTTGTTCATCGGCATGGTGCTAGGGCTGCAGGGCTATAATGTACTGATTAATTACGGCGCTGAGCAAAGCCTAGGTACCATGGTAGCACTGTCTCTATTGCGTGAACTAGGGCCCGTGGTCACCGCACTGCTGTTTGCTGGCCGGGCTGGCTCGGCATTAACCGCAGAGGTGGGGCTAATGAAGGCCACCGAGCAACTGTCGAGTATGGAGATGATGGCCGTCGATCCCTTAAAGCGCATTATTGCGCCGCGATTCTGGGGGGGCGTGTTAGCCATGCCCATGTTGGCTTTTATGTTCTCTTTGATCGCCATTTGGGGGGGAAGTGTTGTCGGTGTGAATTGGAAGGGCATAGATAGCGGTGGCTTCTGGTCGGTGATGCAGGCCAGCGTCGATGTTAAATTAGACATCGTATATGGTTTTATTAAGAGTGCCGTATTTGCGTTTGTGATTGTTTGGGTGGCGCTCTACAACGGTTATTACGCTAAGCCGTCATCGGCAGGTATCAGTGAGGCAACCACTCGAACGGTTGTCAATGCGTCACTTTTGGTGCTGGCGTTAGATTTTATATTAACCATTTTTATGTACGGTTAGGAATGCGTAATGAGTGAAAAGAAAATTCATTTTGCGGTAGGCTGTTTTATTCTAGCCAGTTGCTTGGCTTTGGTATTGCTTGTTATGCAAGTTGCTGGCTTTTCTTTTAGCCGCGATCAAGGCAGTTACACCTTGCTGGCCAAATTCGACAATATTGGTGGCTTAAAAGTACGCTCACCGGTGAAGCTAGGTGGTGTGGTGGTGGGCAGGGTTGAAGCCATCACTTTGGATCCCGACAGTTACACCCCTTTGGTGACGTTAAAGATGGAACAAAAATATGGCTATTACCCCGAAACCAGTTCCCTTTCAATTTTAACGGCAGGCTTATTGGGTGAGCAATTCATCGGTTTGCGCCCCGGCTTCATTGATGAAGACATTGAGTTATTGGCCGATGGCGATACCATCTATGACACCAAATCCGCGCTGGTACTGGAAGATTTGATCGGCCAGTTTTTATTTTCCATGCAAGATAAAGGAAAGGAATAATCATGTTTAAGGCTTGGTTTAGCTGTGTTTTTTTAGTGTTGTTTAGTTCGTCTGTTGCCGCGGTGCAGCAGGAGTATCAAGATCCTTATCAGCTTGTCGAAGAAGTGGCAACTAAGGTGTTTAGCCGAGTGAAAAAGGAGCAAGAGAAACTAACACAAGACCCCAGTTACGCAGAACACATCGTACGTGAAGACTTGCTCGGTTATGTTGATATTAAGTACTCAGCATATAAGGTGATAGGACCTGAGCTTAAAAAGACAACGCCCGCGCAACGCGCCGCATTTGTGGATGCCTTTGGCGATCATATGGTGATCACGTATTCGAATGTGCTGTTTCAATACGACCAACAAACCTTAAAACTGGGCTCGAGAAAGGACGTGACAGGGCAAAAAATCGTCAGTGTACCGGTTTCTTTCGTTCAAGATGGGGCGCCCGAAATTAATGTTGTGTTCAAATTAAGAGCGGGAAAAAGCCAAAACAAGAGCAACAAAACGCCGGTATGGCGGGTATTTGACGTGATCACCGAAGGCGTAAGTTTGTTAACCACTAAACAATCCGAGTTAGGCGGCTTGATTCGCAAGCAAGGGATAGATGAAGTGACGGAACAATTGATTGCCAAAAATAACGCCTTGGCAAAGGAGTAATAATGGCGTCAAAGACCTGCGCGAGTGACCATGCTGACAGTACTGGATTACGTTATGCTGTGGTTGCAGACACCTTGTTGCTAACGGGCGATCTGACTTCGAGTCAGGTTGAAGCTCTGCTCCCGTCAATCACTCCCGAGGTGAAACGGGTTGACCTTAGCGGTGTTAATCGCTTTGACTCCGCAGGGTTGGCTTGGCTGGTCACGTATTTTTCTGGTACGCAAATGCAATTTGTGAATTATCCCACTAGATTATCCCAGCTTGCTGATTTATATGGCTTAACGCCCTTATTTCCTGCCTCAGCTAGCAGCCATGAAAAGCGTGGCTGTTAACAAAAACCGGAATAATCACACCTTAACTGTTTAACTTAACCGCAATTGGTGATAAAACAGCTGGCTTTTGTGGCATCTGTACCCAGGTTTCTTTTGTAACTTGGGTATAATACTGGTCCTGCTATCAGCTAGCCCAAGTTTTCGTATTTTTTCTAATTTAAAAGTAGGATTTAAAATGGATCCAAAAGAGATAGAGGCGAAGTTATTAGCTGCACTCCCTCTTGCAGAGTGCTATGTCAAAGGTGAAGGCAATCATTTCCAAGTGATCGCGGTCGCCGAGATGTTTAATGATATGAGTCGCGTTAAAAAGCAACAAACCATCTACGCTCCCTTGATGGAAGAGATTGCTGCCAACACGATCCACGCTCTCAGTATTAAAGCTTTTACGCCTCAGCAATGGCAGAAAGAAAAAATATTTAATCAGCCATCCTAATTCGAGGTATTAATGGACAAGTTTTTAATTCAAGGTGGGTGCACCTTAAATGGTGAGGTCACCATCTCTGGTGCGAAAAACGCAGCGTTACCTATCCTGTTTGCCACCTTGCTCTCTAATCATGAAGTGGTGATTTCTAATGTGCCAAAATTGCGTGATATTCGCACGACGTTAGCATTATTGCGTGAACTGGGCGCGAGCGCCGAGCAAAATGATGAAGTTGTGATCAACGCGGGCGGTGTGAACTGTCAAAAAGCGCCTTATGATTTAGTTAAAACCATGCGTGCATCTATTCTTGCCCTTGGCCCATTAGTGGCGAAATACGGTCAAGCGGATGTGTCGTTACCCGGCGGCTGTGCTATTGGCGCTCGACCTGTCAACCTTCACATTCATGGCTTAGAGCTAATGGGTGCGAATATTGTCGTTGAAGATGGTTATATCAAGGCGCGAGTTGACGGTCGCTTAAAAGGCGCGCATATCGTCATGGATATGGTCAGTGTAACGGGCACCGAAAACCTGATGATGGCCGCGGCACTTGCCGACGGCACAACTGTGATTGAAAATGCTGCGCGTGAGCCCGAGGTTGTTGATTTAGCTAACTTTATCAATGCGTTGGGAGGCAAGGTTTCAGGTGCGGGTACGGATACCATCACCATTGAAGGTGTTGCTGAGTTAACCGGTGGTCGCTATGAGGTTCAACCGGATCGCATTGAAACGGGTACCTTTTTGGTGGCAGCAGCAGTGACAGGCGGCAAGATAACCTGTCGTAAAACCAGCCCTCGTTTACTTGAGGCGGTGCTTGCTAAGCTAGAAGAAGCGGGCGCATTAATTGAATCTGGTGATGACTGGATTTCTTGTGATATGCGTGATCGTACACTTAAGTCGGTTAATGTTAAAACCGTTCCTTACCCTGGTTTCCCAACGGATATGCAAGCTCAGTTTACGGTGCTCAATGTGGTCGCTGAAGGTGCGGGTCGGGTGACCGAAACCATCTTTGAAAACCGCTTTATGCATGTACCTGAATTACAGCGTATGGGCGCCGATGTAGAACTTGAAGGTAACACCGCAATTTGTGCATACACTAAGCAGTTATCCGGTGCACAAGTGATGGCGACCGACCTACGCGCCTCTGCCAGCTTAGTCATCGCAGGCTTAGTGGCAAAAGGTGAGACGATAGTTGATCGTATTTACCATATCGACCGTGGTTATGAGTGTATTGAGAATAAGCTGATTCCACTGGGCGCGACCATGGAGCGTATCGCTTAAGTTCTGTTAAACAAACATTGCTTAACAACACAGTACATAGCCGCACTTGCGGCTATTTTTTTATCCGTAAGCTAAGTGGCAAGCGGGGCCGCAAGCAGGAGCAGTAAAGAAATTAATACTCGCTGAAGGTGGCTTGCTGTTGCCTGAGTACATCGAAATCAGCCACTTCAATCGTCAGCTCCAATTGTGCACCATCGCGCAATAGCTTGACCGATATTTTTTCACCCGGGCGAACTTCTGCGACTCGGTCAAGCACATCTGATACACCGCTGACGGGCAGATCATTAATGGCTAACATCACATCGGATGTTCTCATGCCCGCTAAGTCGGCAGGGCCATCAGGCATCACACCGGTGATCATAATACCTTGTTGAGCCTCTATCCCCCATAACTTAGCCATCACGGGGTTGATTGGGCCGCCCAGTACACCAATCGAGCCACGGATCACTCGACCATCTTTGATTAAACTGTCCATGATGCGGGCCACAAGTAGATACGGCACAGCAAAGCTAATGCCATAGCTATCTAAGCTTTGAGTGACATGAAAGGCTGACGTATTGATGCCGACCATCTCGCCACGACTATTAATTAAGGCGCCACCCGAATTTCCGCGGTTGATGGCGGCATCGGTCTGCAAGAAATCCTGTCGACCTGTTGAACTGATGCCAGTGCGCCCCGTTGCACTGATGATGCCTTGGGTGACCGTCTGACCTATGTTGTAAGGGTTACCTATCGCCAAGACGAGATCGCCTACTTTAGGTGAGTAGGCTGGGTTTTGTGGGATGACAGGCAGGTTCTCGGCATCAATTTGTAACACGGCCAAGTCTGTCACCTTATCGGCTCCGATCATCTGAGCCGTGAGTAAACGCCCATCTTGCAAGGCAACTAGGACTTGATCGGCTTCTTCAACCACGTGCATATTGGTGAGCACATAGCCTTTTTCACTCATAATAATGCCCGACCCTAATCCGGTTGGACGCAGCTCTGGGGGGCTGTTGATGTTAGAGCGCTGGTAATTCTGTGAATAGATATTGACCACGGCGGGCGCCGCGCGACGCACGGCGCTACTGTATCCATCCACTTGGCCGCTATAGGTTTCAATCTGATCAGCAAAAGGGAGCTCATGATTATTGCGTAGCTGTGGAAAGAATATGAGTAAAAAGATGGCAATAAACAAGCCGATAGCAACGGATTTGAATATATAGCGCAGCGCTGAAGACATGGTCAGTTCGTTGGTCAAATAAAAGAAACAGAATAGCAAAAAATGAGGTAAAAAAAACGCCCGCATTGCGGGCGTTTGAGCAAGGCCATTGTTTTAGCGGATCACGCGGTATAAAGAAGCGTTGCCACGTTGGATATTAAGGGCAAGCACGGCCGGCTTGTCCTCAATTACCTTGCGCATGTCATCCATGTCTTTAACCCGATAGCGGTTGATGCCTAAAATTATATCGCCTTCTTCAAGGCCAGCACGGGCTGCGGGAGAGTTAGGCAGGACTTTTTCGACTAACACGCCTTTGATCTTACCGTCGCTGCTACTTAATGTCGCGCCATCAAGTGCTGGATGGAGAGATTTAGCGGCAATATTGGTTTCCTTCGCTTCTTGCAAGGTGACGTTAAATACCTGCTCTTTACCATCTCTGACCACCGTAAGGCTGACTTTTTTGCCAGCGCCTAGGGTCGCTATTTTGGCGCGTAGCTCACTAAAGGTGCGGATTTTTTGATTGTTTAGCTTGGTGATAATATCCCCAGCTTCGATGCCCGCTTTTTCTGCTGCCGAGCCCTCCATCACTTGATTGACAAAGGCGCCGTGTTGGGTGTCGTGACCAAAGGCTTCGGCTAGCTCAGGCGTGAGCTCTCCTCCGGTGATGCCTAATAACCCGCGGCGCACTTCACCGTATTCAAGAATTTGCGCGGTGAGGTTTTTCACCATATTTACGGGGATGGCAAATCCGATCCCTATGTTACCGCCATTAGGTCCTAAAATGGCGGTATTGATGCCGATGAGCTCACCATTTAAATTAAGTAGTGCACCGCCTGAGTTACCACTGTTAATAGCGGCATCGGTTTGAATAAAGTTCTCATAGTTTTGCATGTTGAGGCCGCTGCGGCCTAAGGCGCTAACAATACCTGAGGTGACCGTTTGCCCTAAGCCGAATGGGTTACCTATCGCGATGGTAAAATCTCCCACGCGCAGATCATCGGAATTGGCTAGCTTGATTTCGGTCAGATCTTTGGCATCTATTTGCAGGAGCGCAATGTCTGATTGTTGATCTTCACCGATCTTTTCGGCGAGGTATTCTTTGCCGTTGTTCAGGGTAACCTTGATTTCATCGGCTTGATGGATCACGTGATAGTTGGTGATCACATAGCCTTTATCGGCATCAATAATCACACCTGAGCCCAGGCCGCGAAAAGGCTGTTTGGCACCTTCAAGGGCATCGGGGCCGAAAAAATGACGAAAGGGCTCGGGGATATTTTGCCGTGTGACTTTGGTTCCCGCGACCGAAATGTTCACTACGGCCGGGGTTACCTGCTCTAATAAAGGCGCTAGACTTGGTAAGTTTTGGCCATCGACTTGGAGTGGATGCGCAGCTTGCGCAGAAAGGCTACCGAACGCCATCGCGGTGGATAGTGCAATTGCGGTTAATACGGAAACGGATTTTTTCATAAAGCGTGCTCTCCTAAAAATTCGATGTTGTCTTTATACCTCACTAAAGACCTGTCATTTAAGCGCTTGTTCAGGTCTTTACAGAACTTTACCCTAGTTGACAATGCCTTTGCCCACAAGCAACAACACGGGGTTGGGGGCGGGCAAAGGCTAGGGCCTGTTGACCTTTTGAGCTTGTTTTTGCAGCGATTTGTTGGGTATTTATACAAGGCAGAGACTTTGTAGCATAGTCAACTATGCAAAAAGGCGCTAACGCAGTAGAAATGACCAACAAACGCTGTCCTACGGATTCGGCTAAAAGCGTTTTGTTCGTCGTTGAGCAGTATTCACTTAGAGTGCTAAGCTACACACTGCTCGCCTTGCCCAAAACGCTTTTATCTCGAACAAAAATTAACCTCCAAAGATAAACAGGCCCTATTTTTAGTCTTTCTTTTCTACGTTCTTTGGTTGATCTTGTGACGCTACAATCGTTTCTTGTTTCTTTGGCTCGGTTGATTCTCGTGCTTGCGAGTCTTGTTCGCTGTCTTTTGGTTTGCTGTCTTCTTGTTGGCTTAGTTGTGTCGCTGCTGTGGAGTCAGGCTCAGCTTGCGCGACTGTTTCTGCTTGTTCTTGAGCCGCTGTCGTTGTGGATAGCGGCGCTCGCTCAGAGGCTTGCGTTTGGGTCTCACTCAATTGGGCGATGTCTGACTCATGCTTATTACGCTTAAAGATGGAGATGCTGCGCGACGCTTCTTCGGCAGGCAGTAATTGCGCCGCATCGGTAGACATGTGCTGGTACAGGGTTTGATATTGCTGCGCGATACTGTCCATCAGATCGGCAGTTTTAGCAAAATGGGTTGAGACTTGTTGCTGATACTTGCTTTGATCGGCGGCTTGTTGTTTTAGATCGTTTTGGCACGCTGTCAGCTTACTTTGGTAATCATTCAATTGTTGCTGTTGTTCGGTGACCTGCTGCTCGAATTTGGCGGCTTGTTTGTTACTCGGAAAACGACGACCTATCATAAATCCAATGACTAAGGCGAATAAGAAAACACTGATAATGGTGACTTCTGTCATGCTCACTCCGGCTCTTTATAGAGGGTTAAAGGTAATAATGGGGCATCTTGGTCAATGAGCGACGCTTTGCCCTGCCATAACGTAAAATACATTCAAATGATAAAACCAAATGTTACTGTTATTGAACTTGATTATATATGTTTGGTTATCGATAGCAGCTCATCGCTGTTGCAATTTTGTGAAAGATTGGTAAAGCTTTGCGAAAACCGATTCAGCTTAACCATTCAAGGATATTAATAAAGCCTGTGACGCCATTACTCAAGTACCAAAATGATTTAAAGCGCGAAGATTTTTTCTACGATGCGGCTCAAGAGCAGGCTGTTTTCGCCCTTGATAGGCTGTATCACGACTTGCTAAAGCCTCAACCTAGGCCAGCTCAGACCAGCTGGATTAATCGAATCAAGCTTACATTTCAAAAGCCTGAGCCGATCGAGCCGATCCGAGGTTTGTATTTTTGGGGTGGGGTAGGGCGTGGCAAAACCTACTTGGTAGACACCTTCTTTGATTGTTTACCCTTTAATGAAAAGATGCGTGTACACTTTCATCGCTTTATGCACCGGGTACATCAAGAGCTTGGTTTATTGAAACAACAGAGCGATCCCTTGCTGATCATTGCGGATAAGCTCGCCAAGGAAGCCCGCGTTATTTGCTTTGATGAGTTTTTTGTTTCTGACATCACAGATGCCATGTTGCTCGGCACCTTATTTGAAGCTTTATTTGAGCGGGGTGTGGTGTTGGTCGCCACATCCAACATCATTCCTGATGAGTTGTATCGTAATGGGTTACAACGCGAGCGCTTTTTACCGGCAATCAAGTTAATTAATCAGCATTGCCAAATCGTCAATGTTGATAGTGGTATCGACTATCGCATGCGTACCTTAGAGCAGGCGGAAATTTACCATGCGCCTCTTGATGATAAGGCCAATGAAAACCTTCAGCGCTACTTTTTACAGCTCTCCAGTGAACCACGCCAGTATGATCTATCGATAGACATATTAAATCGCCAGATCCCGGTATTAGCCGAAGCTGACAGCGTACTGTTTATCGACTTTTCTGCCCTGTGTGAAAGTGCGCGCAGTCAAAACGACTATATCGAAATAGCGAAAATCTATCACACGGTGCTGCTTGCGAATGTCTGCGTTATGGGTGGAGACAAGGATGATGCGGCGAGGCGCTTTATTGCCATGGTGGATGAGTTTTATGAGCGTCACGTCGCGCTGATTATTTCAGCTGAGGTGGAAATGGAACAACTTTATCGCGGTGGTCGGTTAAGTTTTGAATTTCAGCGCTGTTTATCTCGATTGCAAGAGATGCAGAGTAAAGAGTACCTAGCAAGAGAGCACTTGGCTTAACCTATTGCACCAAAAATAGCGACAAAAAAAGGTGATTTCTAAAATGGTTTTCCGTATAATCCTGCGACCCCCAGTTACAATCACCAACTTTGGTGGATTTGTTGGCACCAAGTGTTCGTATTCGAAGGGGTACGAAGGTGGTATTTAATCGCTACTTTAAGTGTTAAGTAGTCATTTCGTAACATTTTTTAATTTTGGGTAAGAGTTTAATGAAAACTTTTGTTGCAAAACCAGAAAGCGTACAACGCGACTGGTATGTGGTAGATGCTGAAGGTAAAACTTTAGGTCGTTTAGCTACTGAAATCGCTTCTCGCCTACGCGGTAAGCATAAGGCAGAATACACTCCACACGTTGACACTGGTGATTACATCATCGTTGTTAACTGTGAGAAAATTGCTGTAACAGGTAATAAAGCTGCTGGTAAGATTTATCACTCTCACACTGGTTACCCAGGTGGTTTGAAATCTATCTCTTTCGAAAAGCTAATCGAAAAAGCGCCAGAGCGTGTGATTCAATCAGCTGTTAAAGGTATGTTGCCAAAAGGTCCTCTAGGCCGCGCAATGTTCCGTAAATTGAAAGTTTACGCGGGTTCTGAGCATCAACATGCAGCTCAACAACCACAAGTTTTAGACATCTAATACGGAATTCAGGCAAATGGCAAATCAATACTACGGCACTGGTCGTCGCAAAAGCTCTACTGCTCGCGTTTTCCTAAAAGCGGGTAGCGGTAACCTAACAATCAACAACCGTACTCTAGAAGAGTTTTTCGGTCGTGAAACTTCTCGCATGGTTGTTCGTCAGCCACTAGAGTTGACTGAACTGACTGACAAGTTCGACATCAAAGTAACGGTTAAAGGTGGTGGTACTACAGGTCAAGCTGGTGCTATCCGTCACGGTATCACACGTGCTCTAATGGAGTACGACGAGTCTCTACGTGGTGAGCTACGTGCAGCAGGCTTCGTAACGCGTGATGCACGTAAAGTTGAGCGTAAGAAAGTGGGTCTACACAAAGCGCGTAAACGTCCACAATTCTCAAAACGTTAATACTTCGTTTTTCGAGAATACAAAACCCGACTTTTGTCGGGTTTTTTTTTGCTCTTTGCATCGATCAATTTGCAATACGCAGCGTATGTAGTTAGGACGTATTTTTTGACTGAGTTGGGCTTCCCTTGTTGTCAACTCTCAGAATTAGATGCTGAAAAAATGTTAAAGACATTATCAGCTTGTCAAATTGCGCCTATTTCTTTAGAATTCACACGATTTTTCTGTGACAAATATACCGACCCCGTAACGCAGAAATCTGCATAAAAGCTAGAATTGATTTACCGCAAGGGAAATAATAATAATCGCGGAGTCCGTAGGGAGAGTTTTTGGATGAGCAATGCGCCTGTGAATACTGGCCGACGTATGTTTCTTACTGCGACAACAGCCGTTGTCGGAGCAGTAGGGGCTGTGGGTGTCGCCGTGCCATTTATCAAATCATGGAACCCGAGTGCTAAGGCTAAAGCCGCTGGTGCACCGGTGGAAGTGGATGTAAGTAAAATTGAACCTGGTCAATTAATTCGTATTGAATGGCAAGGTAAACCGGTATGGGTCGTATCCCGTACCGAAGCTGCATTAAAAGATCTTGCAGCCCATGATGACAAATTACGAGATCCTAATTCGCAGGAGCCTCAACAGCCTGATTATGCTGCCAACCCAGAGCGTTCAATCAGGCCTGATATATTTGTTGCTGTTGGTATTTGTACCCACTTAGGCTGTTCGCCGACGTATTTGCCAGATAGCTTTGGTGAACTTGTTGAAGGCGTGAAAAGTGGTTTCTTCTGTCCGTGTCACGGCTCTAAATTTGACATGGCAGGACGTGTATTCCAAAACGTACCGGCACCGTTGAACTTAGCTATACCTCCTTATCACTTTAAAGATGAGAATACTGTACTAGTAGGTGTATCAGAGGGAGATGCATAATGATTAAAGGACTAGTGACAGGTGTCATAGATTGGGTTGATGCGCGCATTCCTATGTCTGACACTTGGAATAAACATTTAGCCCAATATCCAACGCCAATCAACTTTAACTTTTGGTACTTCTTTGGCTCATTGGCCATGTTAGTACTGGTTAACCAAATCCTAACAGGTATTTGGCTAACCATGAACTACAACCCTTCTGCGGAAGGCGCGTTTGCTTCTATCGAATACATTATGCGTGATGTGGAATATGGCTGGCTGCTCCGCTATATGCATTCTACGGGTGCCTCTTTCTTCTTCATCGTTGTTTACCTGCACATGTTCCGTGGCCTTATTTATGGTTCTTACCAAAAGCCGCGTGAGCTGATCTGGGTATTCGGCATGTTGATCTTCTTCGTCCTGATGGCTGAAGCCTTCATGGGATACCTACTTCCTTGGGGACAAATGTCATTCTGGGGTGCACAGGTAATTATTTCATTGTTTGGTGCTATCCCTATTATTGGTGATGACCTAACACAATGGATCCGTGGTGACTTCGTTATCTCTGGCGCAACCTTAACGCGTTTCTTCGCATTACACGTTGTTGCTTTACCGCTTGTGCTAGTTGTACTTGTGTTCTTACACATAGTTGCACTGCATGAAGTGGGTTCTAATAACCCTGAAGGTATTGAGATCAAGAAGAAAAAAGGCACTGTTCCAGAAAGCGAACTGAGCCCATTTAAATATCACAAACAGTTCTCAGGCAAAAAAGACATCGTTGATGCGGCTCCCTTCTTCCCTTACTTTGTAGTGAAAGATGTAGTGGGTGTGGCTGTATTCCTGTTCTTCTTTGCGGCAGTGATTTTCTACTGGCCAGAAGGCGGTGGTTACTTCCTTGAGCCACCTAACTTTGAACCGGCAAATGGTTTGAAAACACCTGAGCACATTGCACCTGTTTGGTATTACACGCCGTTTTACGCGATTTTACGTGCTATCCCAGACAAATTACTTGGTGTTATTGTGTTTGGTAGCTCGGTAGCTATCTTAATCTTCCTACCTTGGATTGACCGTGGTAAGGTTCGCTCGATTCGTTACCGTAGTACGTTGCACAAACTAAACATTGTTCAATTTACAATTTGTTTCATTATCTTGGGTATTTTGGGTGCACTACCAGCGACACCGCTGTACACCATTATCTCTCAAATATGTTCATTTGGTTATTTTGCCTTCTTTGTCTTGCTGTTTATCTACAGTAAAAATGAGAAATGTAAGCCAGTGCCAGAGAGGATCACCAAATAATGAAAAAGTTACTTATTACTTTATTTGCGCTGCTGCCAAGCCTAGTGCTCGCAGCGGGTCCAAGCATCCCTTTGGACAAAGCAGATTACGATTTAACCGATAAAGCATCACTGCAAAATGGTGCCAAGTTGTTCATGAACTACTGTTTTGGTTGTCATGCTACGGGTTATCAACGTTATGAGCGTGTTGCTAATGATCTAGATATTCCAAATGACATCATGATGGATAATCTTGTGTTCACCGACCAAAAGATTGGTGACCTAATGCACAACGCCATGGACAAGAAAGAAGCGGCTAAATGGTTTGGTGCAGCGCCACCGGATCTAACCTTAGTTGCCCGCTTACGTGGTGCTGATTGGTTGTACACTTACTTACGTTCGTTTTATGCTGATCCAAGTCGCCCATTTGGCGTGAACAACAGCGTGTTCCCGGACGTGGGGATGCCTCATGTTCTCGAAGAACTGCAAGGTATTCCCAATGCGGTTTTTGAAACTGAAATGGTTGATGGGGTAGAACACAAGACCTTAGTTTCTATTGAAGCCGATGGTAGCGGTGAGCTTAGTACAGATGAATATAACCAAGCCGTATTAGATATGGTAAACTTCCTTGTCTATGCTGGTGAGCCGATGCGTGTTGAGCGTGAACGTCTAGGTGTATTCGTATTAGGATTCATCTTTATCTTCTTCATAATTGCCTACTTACTGAAGAAAGAATTCTGGCGCGACGTTCATCATTAATCGAGCCGCAATAAAAATTGTTACTAATGGCAATGGGGTTTAGCCTCATTGCCTTTTTATGTTTGTGAGAGTTGGAGGATTAAATGGCAGTTGCTGCTAATAAACGCTCTGTGATGACCCTATTTTCTGGTTCATCGGATTTATACAGCCATCAGGTTCGTATTGTGTTGGCTGAAAAAGGCGTCAGTGTCGAAATCACTCAGGTGGATCCCGACAATTTACCCGCTGAGTTGATTGAGCTCAATCCATACCACACGGTTCCTACTCTAATCGATCGTGAACTTGTGTTATATGAATCGCAAATCATCATGGAATACCTAGATGAGCGCTTCCCACATCCTCCATTAATGCCCGTTTACCCTGTAGCACGTGGCACTAGTCGTCTGATGATGCACCGCATCAAGAATGATTGGTACAGCTTAGCTGACACCATCATGACAGGAACGGCTGATCAAGCTCAAGCAGCGCGTGCGAAGTTGAAAGAGTCCTTAACTACCATTGCCCCTGTATTTGATGAAATGGACTACTTTATGAGCGAAGAGTTCACCTTGGTGGATTGCTATATGGCTCCGTTATTATGGCGTTTACCTGAGTTGGGCATTGAGCTTAACGGCCCTGCAATGAAAGGCATGAAAGGTTATATGATCCGCATTTTTGATCGTGAGTCTTTCCAAGCGGCGCTTACCGAAACAGAACGTGACATTCGTGTGCTAATCTAGTGATGAGTGAAATGACCCCGAATCGCCCTTATCTACTAAGGGCATTTTATGACTGGATTTTAGATAACGAGTACACACCTCATCTCGTGGTTGATGCCATATTGCCTCATGTGGCAGTGCCTCAGCAGTTTGTTAAAGATGGCAAGATAGTATTAAATATCGCGCCAAGTGCTGTTACGGCATTTAATATGGACAATGAAGCGGTGAGTTTTAACGCTCGTTTTTCTGGCTCGCCCTTTCAGGTATACATACCTGTTTATGCCATTGAAGCTATCTATGCGCGTGAAAATGGCGCTGGAACCATGTTTCCTGCTGAGCCGGTTTATGATGAGATGCTCGCTCAGGAACAAGCGCCTGAGCCTTCTGAGCCAGCCGCTGAGGAAAAACCCAAGCCTGGCTTGCGTGTTGTAAAGTAAATAAAAAAACCGCTAAGTTAGCGGTTTTTTTGTGTCCGGTGTTATGCCAAGCCAATGGCAATTTTGTTCCTAGCGCTAGCTTTATTATTCGGGGATATATTCAAATACTTTAATCACTTGCGTAACCCCCTTTACGTGACGGGCGACGTCAACGGCTTTGTCTGACTCTTTCTCGGTGACGAGACCAATTAAAAACACTTCCGTATCTTCGGTAACCACCTTTATTCTCAGTGATGCGATTTCAGGTGTATCTAACAACAATGATTTTACCTTTGTCGTGATCCAAGAATCTGAACTTTGTTTAGATAAACTGATAGGTTTCTTTAGCCTGATCTCATTGAAAACACGCCTTACCCCATCAATGTTCTTGACCATCTTTTCAACTTGACTCTTGTTGGCGCTGGTCGGGGTTTGGCCAATCAACAGCACATTGCCATTATTTGCAATCACCGAGATCCTTGATGCTTGGTATAGGGTAAGCTCCTCTTTGATTGCTCCATAAGCCTTTGACTCGATGTTCTGATCACTCATCTGTACGGAAAGGCTACGGCTATCACCCGCGACAGAGGCGGTGCCAGCTGCGCCAGCAACAATGACACCCGCGCAGCCTTGCATCAGTGTCAGGCTGGCAGCGAAACTTATAATTAACAACGTCTTCATATTAATACTCAACTCTCGGTGGAAAACAGGGTTTGATCGATTAGATCACTGATACAGTTCAGTACAAAAAGGTGCATTTCTTCAATGCGACAGCCTTTAGGCGAGGGCGTGCGAATTTCTACATCGGTCTCGCTTAATAAGCCTGCCATTTCCCCGCCGTCACCACCGGTCAGTGTGACTATTTTCATGTCACGGCTAACAGCGGCTTCAACGGCTTTAATGACATTTTTGCTGTTGCCACCATGAGAAATGGCTAACAGAATATCGCCGGCTTGGGCCAATGCTCTAACTTGCTTTGCATAAATTTCATCGAAATGGGTGTCGGTGGCAATGGCTGATATCAGGGTCGAATCTGGGGTGATGGAGATAGCGGGCAGACTCGGGCGCTCGGTCTCAAATTTATTGAGTAAGTGAGAGGCAAAAATTTGCGCGAGGGCCGCATTACCCCCATTGCCGCAAACAATGATTTTATTACCGTTGAGTAGGCTGTGGACCATCATCAAGGCGGCTTTTTCTATGTATTCCGGTAATGCTTCTGCTGCGGCAATTTTTGTTTGAATGCTTTCGGTAAAGTTTTCTTTTATTTTATCGCGCACTGTCGCTTACTCCTGGAATGCGTTTTTAAGCCAAATAGGCTCGCCTGCTGATTCGAAAGCGATGATATCGAAACGGCAATAGACTTCAAAGGGTTTTTGGCTGAGGTAATGTTTTGCTGTTTTTAAGATACGGTTTTGCTTACTGGTTGTGACTGATGCTAGGGGCCCACCAAAGTCTTTATTACTACGATAGCGAACTTCAACAAAGACTAAGGTGTCTCCGTCTTGCATAATAAGGTCAATTTCGCCAAAACGACATTGGTAGTTTTGGGTGATTAGCTTCAAGCCAGCCGCAGTTAAAAACTGGCTGGCTTGATCTTCATATTGATTGCCAATCTGGCGTTTAATATTCGGCCTCGTTGTCGACAGTTGCTTGGTTTTCGTCTTCAACTTGTGTATCAGGTTCAAGCAAAATCTCTTCATCAAAACTGATCCGGCTCTGTTCATCAAGCAAGGTATTCAGGCTTGTATCTTCAACCGACTTGGCAGTGCCGTATTGATGGTCACCTTGTCCGCGGTTGATGGTTTGTGCAGAAACCAATACCCGCTCGCCATTTTCATAAGTAGCCCAAGCCAGGTAATTGTCTATGTTCGCATCACCATTTAACTTCAATGCACCAGAGAGCCCTTGCACTTGGTAGTCAGGATCCGCGCGCAGCGCTGCCAGCTCAGGAACCAAATGCCATGCGTCAATGCCTAATGCATAGAAGCGTAGGTCGTCTAAATCACGATCTGGCCATAGCATTTGCGCTTCGGTCAGCACAGGGTTTTCTGGCTCAAGGATCACCGGCAAGTCGCTGTATAATACGCCAGTTAAGTCTTGCTTCTCAGAATGGTTCATGTTGGCTGGGTGGCTTCGAGCCCCTGAGTAGATTTGGATGGGAGGTAGTCTTGGGTCGACCGTGACATCAAGAAATGGCTTAAACATACGCAGCTCAACGGGTTGTGCCACAACATAAAACCCATCGATATCTTGGCGGTGGCGGGTTTGTGTTTTGGCATCAAATGCAACTTGTTGACGAATACGATTAGCACGATTGCGGCTTAATTCACCATGCATTAAGCTGGGTACAAAGGTTTGTAGCTGATTACGATTGGTAAAATAATGGATTTCAGGCTCATAGCCTGTTAATTCTTGCCACTTATCACTAAACGCGGTGGCCATACGTGAGCCAAAGCTGCCTTTTGCGGCGACCACGACAGGATAGGTTCTGCCATCGTCAAACATCTTTTGTGCGGTTTGCTCCGCTTCACCTTCAGGTGACAAAGAGAAGAAAAATTGCTGAGCGTTTTGCGGCATGCCTTCAAAACGATTTAGCGCCAGCATGGGCAGTTGGGAGTTGATAGCCACGAGGCGAGCAACATTACTTTTTAGTAAGGGGCCAACAATAAAGTTACTACCTTGGTTTATTGCATTTTGGTACAAGGTTTCTACGTCGTTGGCATTGGTATCATAAAAATTGACCACAGAAATAGCGTTGCTATCGGTATAGGCTTTCAGCATACCGTCGCGGATAGCTTGGCCTTGAACCTGATATTTACCGGTTAAGGGTAGAAAAACAGCAATATTATCCGTTGCGATGGGTTGCGCATTGAAGCCTTGTAACAAAGCCGTGGGGGCAAAAGTGGCTGCAGGGTGGGCAACAAACTCACTTTGCCAAAACGCAACTTGTTGTTTTAAGACATCCGGTTGAATGCTGAATTGCTTATAAATCAGTGCGAGGTCTAACCAAGCTTGGGTGCTTGCATCTACTGTGGTTTGGCTAAGTTGTTGTAGCTCGTCTTGACTATGGTTAGTCAGTAAGCGCCAAATTTCGTCATTGTTAGCTTGGAGCGCTTCCGCTGAGCTGAGGTAGCTTCCCAACTGGATTAGAGTCAACATAGCCGGTGTATTTTGGCCAAGGTTAAGCTCGGCACGGCTCTTCGTGTTTAAATAACTTGGCCAAGCTTGGCTGCTTAAATACTGGCTATCAACCTGTTTTAAATATTCGAGGGCACGGGTAGAGTTACCTTCAATGGTGAAGCTTTGCGCTTGGATCAGGCTTTTTTCAGTGTGTTGTTGAGGCGATAGCGGCACCTTGTCTAACTGTTGTAATACAGCAAGGGCTTGTTGGGTATGGCCGCCCGCTAAAAACGAACGCGCAGCGAGTAGCTGCCAATTAATGTTGTTCGCGCCTTGGGTTTTGGTGGCTTGCTCTAAATAATAGTCTGATGTGGCCGTTAACGGGGCCATTACGGCTGGCGGCGTCAATTCACTCGCACTCTTTGACTGCTCGGTGGTTGTACAGGCACTTAATGTGAGAAGGGTCGCCAAACAAAGGCTGCTGCGTGTTACACTAAAAGACTTAAATAAAGAGTTCAAAACCATTAGTTCATTTTCCACTGTAAATGTGTGCATAGTTTAATCGCCTGATGTTTTTTTAACAATGACTGTGGCGCGAACAGCGGGAATTAATTCTGGATTATCTTTTATTGTCGAAAACTTGGCTGTCTGCGACAAAAAATGTAAATAGCTATAAAAAACAATCACTCGGCTTTGTCGCCAAGAGAGGATAAACAACACAATGCTAGAAACTGCCGCCTTATTTATTGTGCCTACCCCGATTGGCAACATCAAAGACATCACAGAACGTGCCCTTGAGGTATTGAGCCAAGTGGATCTTATCGCCGCTGAAGATACCCGTCATACCGCCAAATTACTTAATCATTATCAAATCAGTAAACCTTGCTTTGCACTGCATGATCATAATGAGCAACAAAAGTCCGCTGCGCTAATTGCAAAGATGCAACAAGGACAATCCATTGCGCTCGTCTCAGATGCTGGAACACCACTTATCAGCGATCCGGGTTATCATTTAGTGAATGATTGTCGTGCAGCGGGCATCAATGTTGTGCCATTGCCAGGGCCTTGTGCTGCTATTACAGCCTTAAGTGCCTCTGGGCTGCCTTCAGATCGATTTTCATTTGAGGGTTTTTTACCCGCCAAAGATAAGGCAAAAACCGACGTGTTGACCGCCTTAGCCGAAGACACTCGTACTCTGGTTTTTTATGAGTCGCCTCGTCGCGTGCTGGATACGGTAGAAAAGATCATTGCGGTGATGGGGCCCGAGCGAAAAATCGTACTGGCTCGGGAAATAACGAAAACCTTTGAAACCATACATGGCGGCCCAGCAGGGGAAATATTGCCTTGGTTGCAAGAGGATGACAATCGGTTACGTGGCGAGTTTGTGCTTCTGATTGCCGGTTTTAAACCCGATCCAAATGCGTTAACCCAGCCAGTATTGCAAACATTAGCCCTACTGATCAAAGAGTTACCCCTCAAAAAAGCAGCGGCATTAACAGCAGAGATCCATCAGGTTAAGAAAAATGCCTTGTACAAATGGGGAATAGAAAACTTGTCATAACCCGCTTGGCGCATTGCTATTTCATATGGGCCTAGCTATAATCCGCGCCCTGAGTTGGCCAGACCGTCGTCGCTTGTTCATTTAGGTGAATAGGGGGAGGAAAGTCCGGGCTCCACAGGGCAGGGTGCCAGCTAACGGCTGGGGGGCGCGAGCCTACGACAAGTGCAGCAGAGAGAAGACCGCCTAAGCGCATAGCGCCGGTAAGGGTGAAAGGGTGCGGTAAGAGCGCACCGTACCGCTGGTAACAGTGTGTAGCAGGGTAAACTCCACCCGGAGCAAGACCAAATAGGCTTCCTTACGGTATGGCCCATATCGGAAGCGGGTAGGTTGCTTGAGCCAGTGAGCGATTGCTGGCCTAGACGAATGACGGTTCACGACAGAACCCGGCTTATCGGCCAACTCACCAAATCTAACCAGGTAGACGCTGTCTACCTGGTTTTTTTTGTCATCAAAATCAGCTGTTCACACGTTTTGAGGTGCGTAAGTCATTGTTGAAGATGAATTATTCTTCACAAAAGCGCAAAGCTGCAAAAATTAATCATAATCCCCATCCGTTAATTACATCTAAATCATAGGCTTCCAGATTGTGATGAGAAATTAAACAAAATAATGCGACATGGAATCATGATCCTCACTTGCATTGGTTGAAAAGCGCCTTAAAATTAGGTTTTGTGGGAAAAAGTGTAGATTTGTGGGAATTTGGGGCTAAGTTAAGGACGTTATCACGTGTTACGCGGTGCTCAAGGGATCAACCTTGATAGTAAAGGGCGTTTCGCCATACCAACGAAATACCGCGACTGGCTATTCGATGAGTGCCAGGGGCAATTGGTGTGTACCGTGGATATTTGTCACCCCAGCTTATTGCTTTACCCATTACACGAGTGGTTAGAAATAGAAAAAAAGCTGAGCAAACTGTCCAGTATTCAGCCGCAAGAACGACGCTTACAGCGATTGTTGTTAGGGTACGCCACAGACTGTGAATTGGATAAAGCGGGGCGTATTTTGTTAACCGCCCCCCTGCGACAATACGCTGGGCTTGAAAAAAAAATGATGTTGGTTGGCCAACTCAATAAATTTGAACTTTGGGATGAAGCGAAATGGCTAGAGCAAGTTGAGCAAGATGTGGTGGCTCAGCGTCTCAATAGCGAAACGCTTTCTGAAGGATTACAGGAATTTTCTCTTTAATGACAACTGAATTTGTCCATACCACCGTACTACTTGATGAAGCCGTGGCAGGGTTGAATATTCAACCTGACGGTATCTATGTTGACTGTACCTTTGGTCGCGGCGGTCATTCCCGCCATATCTTATCGCAGCTTGGCGCCAACGGTCGCCTTATCGCCATTGACCGTGACCCGCAAGCCATTGCCGTTGGTCGTGCCCTTGCCCAGCAAGATCCTCGTTTTCAAATCGTCCATGGCCCTTTTTCTGGTTTGGCTCAGTATATAGAAGAGCTTGGCTTAACCGGCAAGGTGGATGGTGTTTTGATGGATCTTGGGGTGTCTTCACCTCAGCTTGATGATGCCGAACGTGGTTTTAGCTTTTTGCGAGATGGCCCACTGGATATGCGCATGGACCCCACTTCTGGCATCAGCGCGGCCGACTGGCTTGCTAAAGCGGATGTTGACGATATTGCTTGGGTATTAAAAACCTTTGGCGAGGAGCGCCATGCCCGTAAAATTGCCCGTGCGATCGTGATGGACAGAGTGGAGCGTGAGCCATACACCCGCACCAAACCCTTGGCCGAGATGATCGCTCGAGTCAATCCGAGTAAAGAAAAGAATAAGCACCCTGCTACTCGCACATTTCAGGCCATTCGTATTTATATCAACAGTGAGCTGGAAGAAATAGATAAAGCCTTAATGGGGTCACTCGATGTGCTTAAGCCTGAAGGCCAGCTATCTGTGATTAGCTTCCATTCTTTAGAAGATCGCATGGTTAAGCGTTTCATTCGCAACCAAGAAAAGGGGCCTGAAGTGCCCGCAGGTTTGCCTTTAACCGAAGAACAATTAAATCAAGGGCGAACATTAAAATCCGTGGGTAAGGCCATGAAACCGAGCAAGGAAGAAATAGAACAAAACCCGCGAGCAAGGAGCTCTGTGTTAAGGGTTGCCAAAAGGTTAGCATGATTTTTAAACCCAGTTTGTTACAAATTGTTGTTAAAGACTTGCTTAAATACAAGTTTACCTTGTTATTGGCGTTAGCTGTTGCAGCTAGCGCCTTTGCCGTTATATTAGCGACCCATGAAACACGCCTGATGACGGCAAAGCGAGAGATGCTTCGAGCAGAAAAAGACAACCTAGACATTGAGTGGCGTAACTTATTACTGGAACAAAATGCCTTGGTTGAGCATAGCCGGATCCGGCGTATAGCCAATGAACAATTAAACATGCAGCGGGCGAAAGGTGAGTCTGAACAGGTGGTTGAATTACCATGATCAAGCGTAATCCGAAAGCAAAACCAAATTTCATTAACTGGCGCTTTATGACGGTGTCGGTGGTGATCGTGTTGGTCTTTGCTTCGTTGCTTGCTCGAGCCGCCTACATTCAAATTATTGAACCTGATCGACTGCAAAAAGAAGGCGACTTGCGTAGCTTGCGCACCACGTCAACTCAGGTGCAACGGGGCATTATAAGCGATCGCAATGGAGAGCCGCTCGCCATCAGTGTGCCAGTCCAGGCGGTATGGGCCGACCCTAAGGTGATTCACGAAAAAGGCAGCTTAAGTAACAGCAAAGCATGGCAGGCGTTATCTGATGTATTGTCAGTAGAAACAGAGAAACTGCTCGCTAAGGTCGAAAACCCCAAGAAGCGCTTTATCTATTTAAAACGTCAAGTCAGCCCAGCAATGGCGCAATACGTTAACCAGCTGGCACTGCCTGGCGTCTACCTTAAGCCTGAATCTCGTCGCTTCTACCCCGCAGGCGAAATAAGCTCACAAATTATTGGCTTTACCAACATCGATGACAAGGGCCAAGAAGGCATTGAAAAGGCTTACGATGACTGGCTTACGGGCATTCCAGGGCAACGTAAAGTGCGTAAAGATCGACATGGGCGTGTGATTGAAGATATCTCGGTCGTAAAAGAAGCGCAGCAAGCGAAAGATATTACACTCAGTATCGATCAACGCATTCAGTCTATTGCTTATCGCGCATTGAAAAAATACGTCAAGCTAAACCGTGCGACTTCCGGCTCGGCCGTGGTGATTGACGTGACCAACGGCGAAGTACTGGCCATGGTTAATTCGCCTTCATTTAACCCGAATAACCGCGGCCAATATCAAAGTTTTAGGGTTCGTAACCGCGCCATCACCGATACCTTTGAGCCGGGCTCGACCGTGAAGCCCTTTGTTGTGGCGAGTGCACTCATCAATAATGTGGTTGAACCCGATGCGGTGATAGATACCTCACCCGGTTGGATGCGAATTGGCGGGCGCCGAGTGGCAGACCATCGTAATTATGGTGAAATGGACTTAACCACCATCTTACAAAAATCGAGCAATATCGGGGTTAGTAAATTAGCGCTGGAGCTGACGGCGCCACGTTTACAGCAAACTTTTGCCGATGTCGGATTAGGCTCGGATACTGGTATCGGTCTTATCGGTGAGACATCAGGCTTGTTGCCATCGCGTCGTCGTTGGTCTGATTTTGAATTAGCCACCATGTCATTTGGTTACGCCATCACGGCCAATACCTTACAGCTAGCACAAGCCTACGCCATTCTTGGCAGCGGTGGCGTCAGCTACCCCTTATCTATGGTGAAGCGGGATCAAGCGCCGCAAGGTGAACAAGTCATGCCCAAAGAAACGGCATTGCGTCTTGTTAGTATGCTTGAGAGCGTGACGCAAAAAGGGGGGACGGGGACCCAAGCGCAAGTTGAGGGATACCGTGTCGCAGGTAAAACCGGTACTTCTCGAAAAGCCGTTGCAGGGGGGTATGGTGATGATTATGTGGCTGTGTTTGCGGGAGTGGCACCTGTTTCTAATCCAAGGCTAGCGATTGCGGTTATCGTTAATGAGCCCAAGGGCGACCGTTACTACGGCGGTGATGTTGCTGCGCCTGTGTTTGCCGAGGTCATGGGGGGCGCGTTGCAATTACTCAATGTCGCCCCTGATGATAAGGCGGTGCGTTTAAGTCGTCAGCGTCCCATCAGCGAAGCATTAATACAGGAGCCATAATGATGAAATTATCTGATCTACTTGATCATCTCGCTCCTGAAGTGAGTGATATTAGTTTTACTGGCTTGTGTCTGGATAGCCGTAAGGTACAAGCCGGCGAGCTGTTTGTTGCGATTAAAGGTTCGCAGCAAGACGCGGCGGCCTATGTGCCTCAAGCCTTAGCTAATGGTGCGGTGGCTGCGTTGGTTGAAACCGAGAGCCCAGAGCAAGATGGGCAATATGATTTCGGACCGCAAGGGCAAGCCATTATTTCTCTCTATCGGTTGTCGCATCAGGTTTCAGCCTTGGCTGGGCGCTTTTATCAACAGCCCGGTGAGCGAATGACCTTAGTTGGGGTGACTGGAACCAATGGCAAAAGTACGATTTGCTGTTTGATGGCGAACTGGTTGACCTTGTTGGGGCAACGCGCTGGTGTACTAGGTACCATAGGCAACGGCTTATACGGCCAGTTGGTTGCGGGCTTAAATACCACAGGTAGCCCGATTGAAATTCAGCACCAGCTGGCTGAGTTACAGCAACAAGGTGCGCAATGGGTCGCAATGGAGGTGTCTTCTCACGGTTTAGACCAACACCGCGTTGCCGCTTTGCCTTTTAATACCGCTATTTTTACCAACTTGACCCGAGACCATTTAGATTATCATGGCACCATGGCCGCCTATGGGGCAGCCAAAAGACAGTTGTTTGACTTCGCGTCTTTAGAGCACAAAATTATTAACTGCGATGATGAACTTGGCCTAGTTTGGCTGGCTGACATGCCGGATGCCATCAGTGTTGGTTTTAATCGACCTGCCAATCATCAAGGCCCGTTTTTACAGGTCACCTCGGTCCAGTATTTAGCCCATGGCTTGCAGTTTGATTTTGTGTCCAGTTGGGGCGAGGGGCAAATACAAGCTCCCTTGTATGCTCAGTTTAACGTCTTTAATCTCGCTTGTGTGTTGGCGGCCCTCCTTTGTCAAGGCGTTGAGTTAGCTGGTTTGCTGCAAACCGCCTCGAAACTCTCTCCCGTTGATGGGCGCATGGCACGCTTTATTGCTGACGATAAACCTACCGTGGTCATTGATTATGCTCACACCCCCGATGCACTAGCACAAGCTTTACAAGGGTTAGCATTACATTGTGATGCAAAATTATGGGTGCTGTTCGGCTGCGGGGGGGATCGTGATAAAGGTAAGCGGCCATTGATGGCTCAAGCCGCAGAGCAATATGCCGATCAGGTGATCGTGGTCGATGATAATCCGCGAACAGAGCCCGCGACTGAGATTGTCGCCGATATTATGGCCGGGTTCACGCGTCCAGAGCTGGTCAATGTCATTCACGATAGGGCCAGTGCGATAGCGTTTGCATTAATGAATGCAGCGCCGTCCGATGTGATTTTAGTGGCAGGCAAAGGCCATGAAACATACCAAATTATTGGTCAGGAAACGTTTTATTATAGCGACCGAGACACGGTCGAGTCTTTATTGCAGGGGTAAGGCGCAATGTTAATTGAGTTATTATCTTCTGAATTTTTGTTAGTAATTGGTTAATAGGTAACGCATGATCCGTTTAACTCTCAAAGAGATAGCTGCAGCGGTAGAGGGCCAGTTTATTGGTGCTGATGCAGACATAACCAGTGTCACCACGGACACGCGACAAATCGCGGCGGGAGATTTATTTATTGCCCTCGTTGGCGCTTCATTTGATGGTCATGAATTTGTTAACCAAGCTGCGCAGCTTGGCGCTGCTGCGGTGATCGTTGAACGTGCGTTGGATGTGGATATCGCTCAAATTGTGGTGGCCGATAGCCAGCATGCCTTAGGGGCATTGGGCGCGTTTGTGAAGGCCAAGGTCAATCCTAAGACGGTCGCCATCACAGGCAGTAACGGCAAAACCACCACCAAAGAAATGGTGGCAGCTATTTTGGGACTTGAAGGTAAGGTGCTCGCCACGGCGGGGAATTTTAATAACGAAATTGGTGTACCACTCACCTTATTACGCCTGACTCATGAGCATCAATTTGCGGTCATTGAATTGGGTGCTAATCACAAGGGCGAAATTGCCTATACCAGTTCGTTAACCCGCCCCGATGTGGCGTTGATAAATAATGTGATGCCTGCGCACATTGAAGGTTTTGGCTCTATTCAAGGGGTGGCCCAAGCTAAAAGTGAAATTTTCTCTGGTTTAAAAGAGCACGGGGTTGCCATCGTGAATGGCGACAGTGACTTCTTAAGTTATTGGCAACAAAGAGTAAAAGATAAACCTCTGAAATGGTTTTCGAGTCAAAATCAAGATGCCCATGTGTTTGCCACCGACATTGAGTTGAACGAACAAGGCTTAGCCTCATTTATCTTACATGCAGCTCAAGGTCAGCAAGCCATCAGCTTACCTGTTCCCGGCCTACATAATGTTTCAAATGCCTTAGCGGCGGCCAGTTTATGTTTAGAAATCGGGGTGAGTTTGGCCACCATCGCCGCAGGGGTTGGCCACATGCAAGCGGCCAAAGGGCGGTTGAATGTGCATCAAGTGCGCCCAAACTTAACCGTCATCGACGATACCTACAATGCTAACCTAGCTTCGGCGCAAGCTGCGATAGATTTACTGGCGCTTTACCCGGGCAAACGCATGTTTGTGGTCGGTGACATGGGCGAGCTGGGCGATCAAGCCCGTCAATATCATCAAGCCTTAGGTGAATATGCGTTAGCTAAGCAGGTCGATGCGGTGGCTGCTGTTGGCGTGTTGAGCTTGCATACCGCAGAAGGCGCCGCGAGTGTCGGCCACTATTTTGCTGACAAGGCGGCCTTATATGCTTGGTTAGCAGAACAATTATTAGACGAAACACAACCCATTAGCATTTTAGTGAAAGGCTCACGCAGTGCCCATATGGAAGAAGTTGTTGCATTTATTAATCAAAATCAAAAGGCGCAAGCATGTTAGTTTGGCTGGCTGAGCTATTAACGGCTCATTTTTCTTTTTTCAACGTAGTGTCATACCTGACGTTTCGTGCGGTAATGAGTATTTTAACCGCATTAGTGGTTGCCTTGTGGATGGGCCCCAAGTTAATTCGCCGTTTGCAACTGCTGCAAATTGGCCAAGTGGTACGCCATGATGGGCCGGAGTCGCACTTTAGTAAACGGGGTACGCCAACCATGGGAGGCGTACTGATAGTGGCGGCCATTGCTATTTCTACCTTACTGTGGGCGCGCTTAGATAATAGTTACATCTGGGTGCTATTGTTTGTGTTATTTAGTTTTGCGGCCATTGGCTTTGTTGATGATTACCGCAAGGTGGTGCACAAAAATACCGATGGATTAATTGCGCGCTGGAAATATTTTTGGCTTTCGGCTGCGGCTATTTCAGTCGCTGCATTTTTGTATTTTACCGCCAACAGCGAAGGGCAAACTCAGCTTGTCGTGCCTTTTTTCAAGGATGTGATGCCTCAACTTGGGCTATTTTTCATCATTTGGACCTACTTTGTCATCGTGGGCAGCAGTAATGCGGTGAACTTAACCGATGGCCTTGATGGTCTCGCTATTATGCCTACTGTGATGGTGGCGGCCGCCTTTGGTATCATTGCCTACTTAACAGGTAACGTTAACTTCTCGTCATATTTATTTATTCCCTATATCCCGCAGGCCAGTGAAGTTTTGGTTGTGTGTATGGCGATAGTCGGCGCAGGGCTTGGTTTCTTATGGTTTAACACGTATCCGGCACAAGTTTTTATGGGCGATGTGGGCTCACTTTCTTTGGGGGCCCTATTGGGTACGATTGCGGTATTGGTGCGCCAAGAAATTCTACTGGTGATCATGGGCGGCGTGTTTGTGATGGAAACCTTATCCGTTATTTTGCAGGTGGGCTCTTATAAGTTACGTCGTCAACGCATTTTTCGCATGGCACCTATCCATCACCACTATGAGCTAAAAGGTTGGCCCGAGCCTCGGGTGATAGTGCGCTTTTGGATCATTACTTTAGTGCTGGTACTAGTGGGTCTAGTGACGCTTAAGTTACGTTAATTTGGGGTAAGCAAAGTGATGTCACTACATAAGCAGCAAAACATCGTCATTTTAGGACTGGGCATCACAGGCCTGTCTTGTGTTGACTATTGCTTACAATTTGATGTGATCCCTAAGGTGGTGGATACGCGTGCTGAGCCGCCAGGGAAAGATCAGCTACCTGACCATGTGCCGCTCTATGCGGGCGAAATCGATCAAGCTTTGCTGAATCAAGCTGATTTAATCATTGCCAGCCCAGGTATTGCATTGGCGTCACCCGCCCTGGTTGAAGCGGCGGCCAATGGGGTTGAGATTATCGGTGACATTGAGCTATTTGCACGGGCGGTGAACAAGCCTGTTATTGCGATTACTGGCTCCAACGGTAAAAGCACGGTGACCAGCTTAGTCGGTGAGATGGCGCAACAAGCCGGAATAAAGGTTGGGGTGGGCGGTAATATTGGCGTGCCTGCTTTATCCTTACTTAAGCAAGATTGTGATTTATACGTACTTGAGCTATCGAGCTTTCAACTGGAAACCACCCATAGCCTAAAACCTCGCGTGGCCACGGTACTTAATGTCTCGGAAGATCATATGGATCGCTATGATTCGTTTGAGGCTTACCGTCAAGCTAAGATGAGCATCTACCAAAACGCCGCTTATGTATTAGTCAACCGCGATGACCCCTTGACGTTCCCCGAAACCACGTCGGCGCAGATAGTTTCTTTTGGCACTGATGACGAAGATGACTATGGTTTACAACCCAGCTCGACGGGTTTCGCATTAACTAAAGGCGAGCAAGGATTACTCACGAGCGATGAAATGCAGTTATCTGGACTGCATAATCTGGCCAATGTATTAGCGGCTTTAGCCATTGCAGACTGCGCAGGGATTGAACGTCAAGCAGCCATCAAAGCGGCTAAAAACTATAAAGGATTGGCTCATCGTTGTGAGTTTATTAAACAAGTCAACGGGGTTCGCTGGATCAATGATTCTAAAGCGACCAATGTTGGCGCAACCCTTGCAGCCATTGATGGTTTAGCGCCTGTCATCACAGGGCAATTACACCTGATTGCGGGTGGCGATGGTAAAGGCGGTGACTTTAGCCCGCTGGCTCCCGCTTTTGCTGAGCGCATTGCCAGCGTCGTGTGTTTTGGTCAAGATAAAGCCGAGATTGCGCGTTTGCATGAAAAATGCGTGATTGTTGATGATTTAGATGCGGCCGTAAATTATTGTGCAAAACGCTCAGAGCAAGGCGACTGGGTGCTTCTCTCTCCGGCCTGTGCCAGCTTAGATATGTACCCTAACTATATGGCTCGCGGGGAACACTTTCGCCAGTTAGTCGAGGCATTGCCATGTCCTTAAGCCGATTAAAAGGCTGGTTATTTCCAGCCGCCACACATAGCTTTTACGACCGTCAATTAGTGGTATTGGCTCTTAGTCTAGTGGTGATCGGTTTAATTATGGTGGCATCGGCGTCGATTCCCGAAGGGATTGCATTACAAAATGATCCCATGATGTTTGTTAAGCGTCATGGGGTGTTTGTTATTGCCGCTTTGGTGATGGGCGCAATTGTGCTGATGTTGCCGATAAGTTTTTGGCAAGAAAATAGTGGTCGTTTTTTATTGTTAGCCATCGTCTTGTTAATTGCCGTGCTGATTGTTGGGCGCAGTGTTAATGGGGCGGTGCGCTGGATAGGGGTTGGCCCTATTAACATTCAACCTGCTGAGTTTGCTAAGTTTGCTTTGTTTGCTTACCTCGCCAGCTACTTAGTGAGGCGCCAACAAGAAGTTCAAGAAACCTTAAAGGGCTTTTTCAAACCCTTGATCGTGTTATTCGTGTTAGCTACCTTACTGCTGGCGCAACCGGATTTAGGTTCAGTGGTGGTAATGATGGTCACCACGGTTGGGTTATTATTTTTGGCTGGTGCCAAGATAGGCCAGTTTATTGCCATTTTGATCACAGGGGTATCCGCCGTGATCTTGCTGATTGTGGTTGAGCCTTATCGGATGCGCCGTGTCACGTCATTCTTAGACCCGTGGCAAGACCCCTTTGGCAGCGGTTATCAATTAACCCAATCATTGATGGCGTTTGGCCGTGGTGGATGGTTTGGTCAAGGGTTAGGCAATTCGGTACAAAAGTTAGAGTATTTACCTGAAGCACACACTGACTTTGTGTTTGCCATTTTAGCGGAAGAAACCGGCTTTTTTGGTGTGATGGTCGTGCTCGGTTTACTGCTGTGGTTAGCGATGAAGGCGCTATGGATTGGTAAAAAAACGCTGCAGCATGATCAGCTCTACAGTGGGTACCTAGCGATGGCGATAGGGATCTGGTTTAGTTTTCAAACCGCGGTCAACATAGGCGCGGCAGCGGGTATATTACCCACAAAAGGGCTTACTTTACCCTTGGTTAGTTATGGTGGGTCGAGTTTGTTAATGATGGCGTTAGCTGTAGGAATATTAGTGCGTATTGATTATGAGTTTCGTCGTGATACCTGCCAAGCTCGGGAGGTGAAACATGAACGATAAGTTGGCGGTGAAACAAGCAAAAACGTTATTGATCATGGCGGGCGGCACAGGTGGCCACGTGTTCCCGGGAATTGCCGTAGCCAAGGCGTTGGCTGACCAAGGCTGGCAAATTCGCTGGCTGGGCACAGCAGACCGGATGGAAGCCCAATTAGTGCCGAAACATGGCTTCATGATTGATTTTATAGACATTGCCGGGGTAAGAGGTAATGGCTTAAAACGCCTATTACTGGCGCCATTTCGTATTGTTAAGTCGATTTTACAAGCGCGTAGGATCCTACAACAGCATCGCCCAGATGTGGTTTTGGGGATGGGGGGATTTGCCAGTGGGCCGGGCGGCATAGCCTGTTGGTTACAAGGCATTCCCTTAGTGCTGCATGAGCAAAATGCGGCAGCGGGCATGACCAATCGCATTTTAGCCAAGTTTGCTACTCGCGTATTAATGGCTTTTCCTGATACCTTTAGCGGAGCTGAGCTGGTGGGCAATCCCGTACGCACCGAAGTCGTTGCTTTGGCCTGCCAGCCAATCGTTGCTCCTAAAGGCCCTTTAAAGGTGTTAGTGGTCGGGGGCAGTTTAGGCGCCAAGGTATTAAACGACACCGTACCTCAAGCCGTCGCGCAGTTAAGTGCCAATAGTGTATTTGTTCGCCATCAAACGGGTAAGGGTAACAGCACGGCGGTTAATCAAGCTTATCAGCAACAAGGTGTGGATTTATCTCAAGTCACTGCCACTGATTTTATTGATGATATGGCCGAGGCCTACCAATGGGCCGATGTAGTGGTGTGTCGAGCGGGGGCGTTAACCGTTTCTGAACTGGCTGTTGCGGGCGTTGCTGCGATATTTGTCCCTTTACCTCATGCGGTTGATGATCATCAAACTAAAAATGCATTGAGTTTAGTCGAGCTGCAAGCAGGCATCCTTATGCCGCAACCAGAGTTATCGCCGGCTACCTTAGCCGAGCAATTAAACCAATTTATGCAGCAACCTGAGACAGTGGTCGCCATGGCGACCAAAGCGCGTGAATTAGGCATTACCGATGCCACCGCGAGGGTTGCTGCGATATGTAATGAATTAACAGAGAGTTGTAAATGAGCAAAGTTGAGCTAGATAAATTAAGAGCCATGATCCCAGAAATGCGCCGTGTTAAACAAATCCATTTTGTGGGCATAGGTGGTGCGGGTATGGGCGGTATTGCTGAGGTCTTGCTCCACGAAGGTTATCATATTACTGGCTCAGATATTGGCGAGAACCAAGTTGTACAAAGGTTACGCAACTTAGGGGCAACCATCACTATAGGTCATGATGCAGAAAATATCACTGGCGCTTCTGTGGTGGTGGTATCGACCGCAATCAATAAAGAAAACCCTGAAATTATGGCTGCTGCCGAGCTGCGTATTCCGATTGTAAGACGTGCTGAAATGCTGGCTGAACTGATGCGTTATCGTCATGGTGTCGCTATTGCGGGCACCCATGGTAAAACCACGACCACGAGTTTGATTGCCAGTATCTATGGGGAAGCCGAGCGCGATCCTACCTTTGTTATCGGTGGCTTATTAAACAGTGCCGGAACGAATGCAAAACTTGGTGCTAGTCGTTATTTGATTGCTGAAGCCGATGAAAGTGATGCGTCGTTTTTACATTTGCAACCTATGGTGTCGGTGGTGACGAACATCGAAGCGGACCACATGGATACTTACCAAGGTGACTTTGAAGTATTAAAAAATACCTTCATCGAGTTTTTGCATAATCTGCCGTTTTACGGTGTGGCCGTATTGTGTATCGATGATGAAGTCGTTGAGTCGTTATTACCGCGAGTGGGTCGTCAATATGTGACTTATGGCTTTTCAGAGCATGCCGATGTGCGTATTTCGGATTTTGTGCAAACCGCGAGCGCTTGCCAGTTCATCGTACATCGCAAAGATAAGGCACCGCTGTCGATTGGCTTGAATTTGCCGGGTCGCCACAATGCGTTAAACGCAGCCGCAGCGATTGCTGTCGCCACTGAAGATAACATAGAAGATGAAGCCATAATTAGCGCATTAGAGAAGTTTGCCGGTATCGGTCGACGCTTTGAGCATTACGGTGAATTTGAGACCGGGCGCGGTAAAGCCATGTTAGTAGATGACTATGGCCATCATCCAAGTGAAGTCTTGGCTACGATTAAAGCGGCAAAAGCTGGTTGGCCGGAACGCCGTTTAGTGATGGCCTATCAACCGCACCGCTTTACCCGTACCCGTGACTTATATGAAGACTTTGCGACTGTGTTGTCACAAGTGGATCAATTGATTTTGCTGGATGTGTATGCCGCGGGTGAGCAACCCATACCGGGGGCGGATAGCCGAGCATTATGCCGAACGATTCGCCAACGCAGCGATAAAGAACCTATCCATGTGGCAACTGTTGCAGAATTACCCGGTGTACTCGCTGATGTGCTACAAGATGGCGACTTAGTGTTAACTCAAGGTGCGGGTAATATCGGCTCCGTGGTGAAGGAATTGGCAAAATTCGAGTTAAATATCACTTTGATGAAGCAGGCGGCGGAAAAAGTTTAAAAAAAGACTGAATAATGATTGAGTTTTGGATGATTTATTGGTGTTAAGCACAGTAATGAGATTGAACCTAGAACAATGCTCGATATAATGCAGCGTTTCTAACATTTTTTTGCACTCGGTGTGTAATGGGGTGCGGGTAAGCAGATAGGGTGGCTTACCCTTTGTTGAAAGGAATAGCAGTGACGGCACGTGTCGCTAAAAGAAATAAAAAAGAAGAGCCTCAGGCGGCGCAGCAGCTCAATGACGCGCGCCCCCCGAGTCGAGCCGCTTTTTTGGCTGGCCTTACTTTTTTTATCTGCGTGCTAATTGGGCTTTATTGGGGTGGCTTGCGGGTGGCGCAATGGTTAACAGACCAAAAGCACTTGCCATTGAGTGAGTTAATCTTGCTGGGCGAACGTCAGTACGTCAGTGACGATGAAGTGCGCCAGGTGTTACTCGCTATCCCTGAGTCGCAAAACTTTTTCACCTTGGATGTGAATCAGTTACAAGAAAATTTACAAAGTATGCCATGGGTTTACTCTGCATCAGTACGTAAACGCTGGCCAGATAGATTAAAAGTGTTTTTACAAGAGCAAAGGCCAAGTGCATTTTGGAATGAAACGGACTTGCTGAATATTAAAGGCGAAGTGTTCAATGCACCACAGGATAAAATCCAAGCGCCTTTAGTGTATTTATACGGCCCTGAACATAGCTCGAAAGAAGTATTGGAAGTGTACCAGCAGTTGGAAAGCTTGTTGGCGCTAAATGGCTTTAGTATTGATGGTCTTGAACTTACCCACAGATATGCGTGGAATATTCAGTTAAAACAAGGCATAGAGCTAAAGTTAGGGCGTGAGCAGAGAGTCGATAGGGTACAAAGGTTTATTGATATTTATCCATTACTGGATGCACAAAAAGTCGCCTACGTTGATTTACGCTATGACACCGGCGTAGCGGTGGGTTGGAAACCAGAAAGAGAGCCAGATGACCAAAGCAACGGATAAAAAACTAATTGTTGGTTTAGATATAGGCAGTACTAAGGTCGCCGCATTAATCGGTGAAGTGTTGCCCGATGGCGAACTTAACATTATTGGTACCGGGATCCATAAATCAAAAGGCATGGATAAAGGTGGCGTGAACGATCTTGACTCTGTGGTGAAATCCGTTGAGCGCGCCTTGCGTGAAGCGGAGTTAATGGCTGATTGTCAGATCACCTCGGTCTACCTAGGTATTTCCGGTAAGCACATTAGCTGTCAAAACGAGATCGGCATGGTGCCGATTTCTGATGAAGAAGTGACCCAAGATGATGTCGATAACGTGATCCACACCGCGAAGTCGGTTCGGATCCGTGATGAACATAGGATCTTGCATGTATTAGCCCAAGAGTTTGCCATTGACTACCAAGAAGGCATTAAAAACCCCGTTGGTTTATCGGGCGTAAGAATGCAAGCCAAAGTACATCTGATCACCTGCCACAACGACATGGCAAAAAATATTGTCAAGGCGGTTGAACGATGTGACTTAAAAGTTGACCAACTTATTTTTTCTGCCTTGGCATCGAGTTATGCGGTGCTAACCGAGGATGAAAAAGAGCTGGGTGTGTGCGTGGTCGATATTGGTGGTGGCACCATGGATTTAGCGGTATTCACAGGCGGTGCTTTGCGTCATACCGCCGTGATTCCTTATGCGGGTAATGCTGTTACCAGTGATATCGCATACGCATTCGGTACGCCACCGTCGGATGCGGAAGAGGTCAAGGTTAAATATGGCTGTGCCATGGGCTCGTTGGTCAGTCGTGAAGACACCATCGAAGTACCCAGTGTTGGCGGGCGCCCTGCGCGTAGCTTACAGCGCCAAACCTTAGCCGAGGTGATTGAACCTCGTTACAGTGAGCTGCTGGGTTTAGTTAAACAAGAGCTAGACAAGTTACAAGAGAAATTAAAAAAGCAAGGTGTGAAGCACCAACTTGCTGCAGGTGTTGTGTTGACAGGTGGCGCAGCGCAAATTGAAGGGCTAGTTGAAACGGCTGAAGTGACGTTTCAGTCTCAGGTCAGAATTGGTAAGCCCCTAAATGTAAAAGGCTTAACAGAATACGTAGACTCACCCGTGTATTCAACCGTGGTGGGGCTATTGCAATATCAAAGAGCAAACCAGATAACAACATGGCAAGAGAAAGAACAAAGCCATGGTATTGGCTCACTAGCCAAGCGGGTTCATAGCTGGTTTAAAGGCGAGTTTTAAATTTTTTGCGAACAGGCAAAGCAAACGGAGAGAAAGTTATGTTTGAGATAATGGACAGTCATGCTGACGAAGCTGTCATCAAAGTGGTCGGCGTAGGTGGCGGCGGTGGTAACGCTGTTGAGCATATGTTGACGCAAAATATTGAGGGTGTTGAATTTATTTCGGTAAACACCGATGCCCAAGCATTGCGTAACTCCAATGCGGGCACCACCTTACAAATTGGCTCTGGCATCACTAAAGGGCTGGGTGCTGGTGCTAATCCAGAGGTAGGACGTGAAGCCGCCTTAGAAGACCGTGAAGCCATTAAAGAATTACTTGAAGGCTCTGATATGGTGTTTATCGCAGCCGGAATGGGCGGTGGTACAGGTACGGGTGCAGCGCCTGTGGTGGCCAGCATAGCAAAAGAGCTGGGTATCCTCACGGTAGCAGTGGTCACTAAACCTTTTGCTTTTGAAGGCAAAAAGCGCTTGAGCTACGCTGAGCAAGGGATTGAACAATTAGCCACCGAAGTGGACTCGTTAATCACCATTCCAAACGACAAACTGCTGAAAGTACTCGGTCGTGGTGTGAGCTTATTGGATGCGTTTAAAGCCGCTAACAACGTACTATTTGGCGCAGTACAAGGTATTGCTGAGCTGATCACGCGTACGGGTCTTATTAACGTTGACTTTGCCGACGTACGTACGGTGATGAAAGAAATGGGCACCGCCATGATGGGCACGGGTGTGGCTAAAGGTGATGACCGCGCCGAAGAAGCCGCCGATGCTGCCATTTCTAGCCCATTACTTGAAGATGTCGACTTAGCGGGCGCTCGCGGTATCCTAGTCAATATTACGGCTGGCTTTGATATCACCATTGAAGAGTTTGAAACCGTGGGTAATGCCGTTCGTACCTTTGCCTCTGAAAATGCGACCGTGGTAGTAGGTGCCGTGATTGACCCTGAAATGTCAGATGAGCTACGTGTGACGGTTGTTGCCACCGGTATTGGCGGTGAGCGCAAGCCAGACATTACTTTGGTAAACCCAAAACCCGCAGTGCGTGAAACCGTGGGTAATACAGCTGTAGTGAATGAGCCAGCGGTTGCTCCGGCCCCGCAGCCTGCGCAAGCGACGGCACCAGCTGAAGAGCCAAAAGCGAAGCCAGCTGCCGAAGCAAAATCTGAGATAGATTATTTAGATATTCCCGCGTTTTTGAGAAAACAAGCGGACTAAATTATCATCTTATTTGGAAATTCTGTGACATGTGTTAGCATGTTAGGCCATAGTGCGTGAAAAACAGTCTGATTTCGTGTAGGTGTTTTCACATATAGCCGTCATTAATAAATGCTCGTAATATGCGAGTGTGACTTTCTGACAGTGTTGAAATACGGATGACTCAATGATTAAACAAAGAACAATTAAACAAAGTGTAGAAGCCACTGGTATTGGTTTGCATTCAGGTAATAAGGTCACCATGACTTTACGACCAGCGCCTGCTAATACCGGTATTGTTTATCGCCGTGTCGATCTTGACCCTGTGGTAAGCATTAAAGCGACTGCGCAAGCTGTGCAAGAAAGCATGCTTTGTACTTGTTTGGTAAACGAGTCAGGCGAAAAGATTTCAACGGTTGAGCACTTAAGTGCTGCACTCGCGGGTCTAGGTATCGACAATATTGTGATCGATGTTGACGCACCAGAAATTCCGATCATGGATGGCAGTGCCAGTCCGTTTGTATTTTTACTGCAGTCAGCCGGTATTGAAGAGTTAGGTGCAGCCAAGAAATTTATCCGTATCAAACAGCCTGTTCGCGTAGAAGATGGGGATAAATGGGCTGAGTTGAACCCAACCAAAAAAGGGTTTCGCTTAGACTTTGAAATCGACTTTGCTCACCCAGTCATTGAAGGCCAAAACCAGCATATCGTCAGTGACTTTTCTGGTCCTTGGTTTTTGAAGCAAATCAGCCGCGCGCGTACCTTTGGGTTTATGCGTGATGTGGAATATTTGCAGTCGAATAACTTAGCGCTGGGCGCAAGTTTAGATAATGCGATCGGCTTAGACGATTACCGTGTACTTAATGAAGATGGCCTGCGTTACGAGGATGAATTTGTTAAGCATAAGGTACTTGACGCTATCGGCGACCTTTATCTTAGCGGTTACACGATTTTAGGTGAGCTTAAAGCCTACAAAACGGGCCATGCACTCAACAATAAACTATTGTGTGCGCTGTTAGCAGATGAAAACGCTTGGGAAATGGTGAGCTTTGAAGAGCAAGCTGAGCAAGCCGTCACTTATCTGTCGCCCTTGTTGGCCTAAACATCGCCTTTAAAATTAGGAACACGTGTAAATCGTCATCGCGCGTTAATCGTTAAACGAATGGTTATCGTGAATTAAACACAGGGTTTACTGATTGGTTTACACCTGCTCTGTGAGGCAATTCATTTGCTAACACAGCGGTACTGATATGGCTTAGCCATGGCTTAGCCTTTCGTGCTAGTCATCATTGTTTGCACTGGCTTTTCTCTCTGTTGCCAGTGCAGCCAATCTTTCGAGTTTTTCTTTTAAACTTCCCGATGCATGTTCCGCCGCACTTAATATATAGCTAGCCGATGTGTTAGATATAATGCGTGGGTTTGCTTTAAAAGTGGTCGTAGGTGGATGAGATGGAGTTGTTTTATGCGCTAAAGCAGGATTAATTTTTGCCTCAATACTCACAAGGGACGGTAAGTGTTGGCGTAGTTCAGACAAAATATCTGAACGTTTTTGATTGAATCGCGTTAGCCACACAGCACTTGGCAAGGCGATGAATAGGGTCCCAGTTCTGAAATTTGCGATCTTACCATGTTTTATCTGGTGTCGTTCCAGCACGCTTTGTAGTACCCTGTCGAGCGCTGATAATTGATCAGCGCGTTCTTTTAATTTTCTGAAATTAACATCAGAGGCTAATTGAGTCAGCGCACAAGGATGATTTTTACGCATCTTAGTTAGGTCTAATCGAGTAGTATAAGCATGAGTGTAACAGTTATTTACGCCGGTCAAAAACATCGGCATAGCATAGTCATTAAACTAAAGTGGATTTGGTTTTTATTAGTACTATTTGCTTTTATAACCGCCATGGTTGGTCATCGCCTTTATGACGGTTATTCTGCCACGATAATGCAATATAAGATCGCCAGTATTACCGGTAATTTAAGTAAAGAAAACGAGCAGCTAAAGCGGCTGAAACAGCAATCGGACCAGCAGTTAGTGCTATTGGCCACAAAGGTGGGCGAATTGCAAGCGCAAGTGAGCCGCTTAAATGCATTAGGCGGGCGTTTGGCAGAGCAAGCCGAATTAGAAGATGGTGAGTTCGATTTTTCTCAGCCTATGCCGATGGGCGGGCCGGTAGCTGACAATGATTTAGTCTTGAGTGTTGACCTTAACACCTTGACACAGCAGATTGAAGAAGTGGCATTTGAAATAAAAAGTAACGAAGAACAAATGCAACTACTTGAATCTGTGATGATGAATCACCATATCTCCAATGACAGAATGGTCCATGGGATGCCTGTGAAAGGCAAAGGCTATATCACGTCCCTGTTCGGTGTTCGTAGCGACCCCTTTACTGGCCGTGCGCGCTACCATAAAGGCGTTGATATTGCAGGGCGAAACGGTATGCCCATTACTGCAACCGCGGCCGGCATTGTTACTTGGGCTGGTACAAAAACGGGTTATGGTAAATTAGTTGAGATAAATCATGGTGATGGATATACGACTCGGTATGCTCACGCTAAAGCAGTGAATGTCTCTGAAGGAGACGTGGTTACCCGAGGACAAACCATTGCCTTAATGGGCACCACAGGGCGTTCAACGGGGCCTCATGTGCATTATGAAGTGTTAATTGACGGTAAGCAGGTTAACCCCCGCAAGTACATTTACCGCAAAGCTGGCTAACGACCCGAATGCCGGCTTGATACCCATTTAAAATAACTTAACTTGCCAAGGATTGAGCAAGCTTTAATAAAATTTACGCGAGAGTTGATAGATGTTTAACAAAATAATAACCAAAATTATCGGCAGTAGAAACGACAGACTTATTAAAAAATTAGGTAAAGTTGTTAAACAGATCAATGGTCTAGAAGCGGAGCTTGAGGCCTTAACTGATGCTGAGTTAAAAGCTAAAACTCAAGAGTTTAAAGAGGCTTATCAGCAAGGTAAAAGCCTAGATGATATCTTGCCAGAAGCGTTTGCAGTGGTCAGAGAAGGCTCCAAACGAGTGTTTGGTATGCGCCATTTTGACGTTCAGTTATTGGGCGGCATGATTTTACACGATAACAAAATTGCCGAGATGCGCACCGGTGAAGGTAAAACCTTAACCGCTACCTTACCAGCTTACCTTAATGCGATCACCGGCAAGGGCGTGCACGTTATTACCGTGAACGACTATCTAGCCAAACGTGACGCCGAGTGGAACCAGCGTTTATTTGAGTTCTTAGGGTTAACAGTAGGCATTAACTTATCGGGCATGAATCCAGAAGAAAAACGCGCTGCCTACGCTGCTGACATCACCTATGGTACCAATAACGAGTTTGGCTTTGATTACTTGCGCGATAACATGGCGTTTGAGCCACAAGCGCGCACGCAACGTGAACTGTACTATGCGATTGTCGATGAGGTGGATTCTATCCTAATCGATGAAGCGCGTACGCCTTTGATCATTTCAGGCCCAACAGAAGGCAACCAAGAGCTTTACCAACAAATTGATAAGGTGATCCCGCTACTTGAAAAGCAGGATAAAGAAGACACCGAAGAATACGTTGGCGAAGGTGATTACACGGTTGATGAAAAGAGCAAGCAGGTATTTTTAACCGAGCGCGGCCAAATCAAAGTGGAAGAAATTCTGCAAGAGCGCGGTATTTTAGCTCAAGAAGAATCACTGTTCTCAGCATCAAGCATTTCTATCTTACACCATGTTAATGCGGCCTTACGCGCTCATACCTTGTTTGAGAAAAACGTCGATTACATCGTTAACCCTGACAATGAAATTGTGATTGTTGATGAACACACTGGCCGTACCATGCCAGGTCGTCGTTGGTCTGAAGGCTTACATCAAGCGGTAGAAGCAAAAGAAGGCGTTAAGATTCAAAATGAAAACCAGACTCTGGCTTCCATTACCTTCCAAAACTACTTCCGTTTATACGATAAATTAGCGGGTATGACAGGTACGGCTGATACCGAAGCGTTTGAATTCCAAAGCATTTACGGTCTAGAAACCGTGGTGACACCAACCAATAAACCTATGATACGTAAAGACATGGGTGATTTGGTATACCTGACAACCATGGAAAAATACGAAGCCATCATTGAAGATATTAAGGATTGCGTAGCCCGTAAGCAGCCAGTGCTTGTGGGTACGGTATCCATTGAGAGCTCTGAGATCTTATCTAAGTTATTAAACAAGGCCAAGATAAAACACCAAGTGCTTAATGCTAAGTTTCATGAAAAAGAAGCGGATATTGTGGCGCAAGCGGGTACGCCAGGTGCGGTGACCATAGCGACCAACATGGCGGGCCGTGGTACCGATATCGTGCTGGGTGGTAACTTACAAATGCGTTTAGATGATGCCGAAGAAAAAGGGGCAACACCTGAGCAGCTAGACGAAATTAAAGCCGAATGGCAAAAAGTGCATGATGCCGTGCTAGAAGCGGGCGGCTTGCATATTATCGGTACCGAGCGCCACGAATCTCGACGTATCGATAACCAGTTGCGAGGCCGTTCAGGTCGTCAAGGCGATCCGGGCTCGAGCCGATTCTACTTGTCGATGGAAGATCCGTTAATGCGTATTTTCGCTTCCGACAAAGTGTCTAATATGATGAAGAAGCTGGGCATGGAAAATGGTGAAGCCATTGAACATCCTTGGGTTTCTCGTGCTATTGAGAACGCACAGCGCAAGGTTGAAGGCCGTAACTTTGATATGCGTAAATCGCTACTTGAATTTGATGACGTGGCGAACGACCAGCGTAAAGTTATCTATGAGCAGCGCAATGACTTGATGGACAGTGGCGATATTTCTGAAACCATCGAAGTGATTTGGGCAGACGTGGTCAACAACACCATAGATCAGTACATTCCACCTCAGTCCCTTGAAGAAATGTGGCAAATTGCTGACCTTGAAGCGCGCTTAAAGAACGATTTTGCCTTAGATCTGCCACTGCAAAAATGGCTGGATGATGATGACAAGATGGATGAAGAGAGGCTGCGTGAACAGATCCTAGATCAGTCTCGATTAGCTTATGCTGCTAAGCAAGAAGTGGTAGGCAAAGAAGTCATTCAAAACTTTGAAAAGGCCGTTATGCTGCAAACCCTTGATGGTTTATGGAAAGAGCACCTAGCGGCCATGGATCACCTTCGCCAAGGTATTCACCTGCGTAGTTATGGCCAGAAAAACCCGAAACAAGAATACAAGCGTGAATCTTTCGAGCTGTTTACGGAAATGCTTGAAAACCTCAAGCATGACGTGGTCGCTATCTTAGCTAAGGTGCAGGTTCAAACTCAAAATGACGTCAATGCGGTCGAAGAGCAGCGTCGTCGTGAAGCACAAGCGCAGCAAGAAGCTCAAGCATTCCAGCATGCCAGTGCGCAAAGCCAACTGGTCGATGCGGTCGCCGAAGAACAAGCCGAACAAGGTGCTGAAACCTTCGTGCGAGACCAACCTAAGGTTGGCCGTAACGAGCCTTGTCCCTGTGGTTCGGGTAAAAAATACAAACAGTGTCACGGTAAATTAAGCTAATCCCCCTCTATGGAGCACCATAATTGGTGCTCCTTAACCTCTACACAGAATTGCTCCCGAACATTTTAATCAATATGAAACGCATTCACGTTGCCGCCGGCATTATTATCAATTCACATCAGCAAGTGCTCATAAGTCGCCGTTTGGACCATCAACATCAAGGTGGCAAATGGGAATTCCCTGGTGGCAAGGTAGAAGCAGGTGAAACACCAGAGCAGGCCTTGATCCGAGAGTTAAAGGAAGAGGTGGCTATATCTGTCGAGCAAGCCAGGCATTATCAATCGATTAGCTTTGATTACCCCGATAAACAAGTGTTGCTCGACTTTATGCTCAGTCAATCATTCAGTGGTGAGGCGAAGGGGCTAGAAGGACAAGAGGTAAGATGGGTTGCTATCTGCGAGCTAGACCAATATATCTTTCCCGATGCTAATCAGCCTATCGTGACACAGCTGATGGCTGATTTTTAATGCAGATTATTGGCTTAACGGGTGGTATCGGAAGCGGTAAATCGGCCGCTGCCAAGTGTTTTAAGGCGTTAGGAATCCAAGTCGTTGATGCCGATGTTGTCGCTCGAGAAGTAGTAGAGCCCGATTCAACTAGCGGTGCACTCGCGCAGATCACCGCGCATTTTGGTCAACAGATATTGACGGATGCGGGTGAATTAGATCGAGCCAAACTGCGTCAGTTAATCTTTGCTGATGCGTCAGAAAAGCAATGGTTAAATGCCTTGTTGCACCCTTTGATACGACAATCGCTGTTAGCTCAGCTAGAGGCTTGCCAAGGGCCTTACGCCATTCTGGAAGCCCCGCTGTTAATCGAGAATCAGTTACAACAATATATTAGCAAGTTAGTTGTGGTCGATGTACCCGAGGCCCTACAGTTAAGTCGTGCTATGAGCCGAGATAACAATAGCGAAGCCCAAATTCGCTCGATCATGGCAGCGCAAGTGACACGCAGTGTTCGTCTTGCAGAGGCGGACTTTGTGTTGGATAACTCAGGTGATCTCGGCCAGCTAGCGCAACAAGTGACAGCGTTACATCAGCAACTGTGTAATATGAAACTAAATTAATACAGATCAGGCTCAACATTTTGTCATATAAGCGCTACACTCTGTGCTTTGATATCATCGCTAGGTTTTTTATCTCTAAATGGTCATTTTTGAACACCCACTAAATGAAAAAAGCAGAAGCTACCTGCGTCTTGAGTACATTTTTGAGCAAATAGCAAAAAGTCGCCATTTAACCGCACCCAGTGATCCCGAAGCCTTCTTTAAGGGGATCCTTGATTTGCATGAGTTGATGGAACGCTGTGAGGTGCGTAGTGATCTAACCAAAGACTTAGAAAAGCACCTTGCCTCGGTGAATCATTGGGCCACAATTCCAGGTGTGGATCTAAGCCGCATTAATTTGTTACAGCAGCAGTTAAATCAGTTTATTTATCAGTTACCGAGATTAAGTCGCATAACACAAACCTTAAAAGAGGACCGCTTTTTGTCTGCTGTGCGCCAGCGTTTTTCGATACCGGGTGGCCTGTGCAGTTTCGACTTACCTCAGCTTTATTTCTGGCTTAATTTAACAGAGCAAGAAAAGGCGGCAGATTGTAAACGTTGGCTGGCCGACTTTCAGCCGTTAATTGGCGCATTGCAGCTGAACCTAAAGTTATGTCGTGACAGCAGTCACTTTAATTCCGTTGTCGCAAAGAATGGCTTTTATCAAGATATTGCCGAAAATGCAGACATGATCCGCATTAAGATTGCCCCAACCTTGGGCTTTTACCCAACGGTCAGTGGCCATAAAACCCGATATGCAATCCGCTTTTTGCCCCATGGTGATGAGCAAGCACAAGATGTTCCCTTTCAAATTGCCAGTTGTTAAAGGTTGTTACAATGAGCATAACCAAAGTAAATTGCCCAACATGTCAAGCAGAAGTGATTTGGCAGCCTGAATCGCAATTTCGCCCTTTTTGCAGTGAGCGTTGCAAGCTAATTGATTTAGGTGAATGGGCCGATGAAGAAAAACGCATAGCGGGTGAGCCCGCATTCGCCCCAGAAAAACAAGATCAGTGGGAGCAGGATTTGTAGAGCCTGCTCTTGTAGGAACAGCAGTAATTCAGCGATAAATATTAAGACCAAATCGCCGCATGACTGGGGCTCCTACGGGCCCCAATCAACTCACAAAATAAACGAAAAATACAAATCAATCAGCTGTTGCCCATAAACCAAATACAACCAACCGGCACCGGCTAGATAAGGGCCAAAAGGGATCCCTTGATCTCTGCCATTTTTCGCCAAGACCATCAAGGCTATGCCAGCGATAGCGCCAACAAAGGAAGACAATAAGATAATCACCGGCAGCGACATCCAGCCAAACCAAGCGCCTAACGCAGCTAGCAACTTAAAGTCGCCGTAGCCCATGCCTTCCTTACCCGTGAGCAATTTAAATGCCCAGTAAATGCTCCATAAGCTTAAATAGCCGGCAGCTGCGCCTAATACGGCACTTTGCAAATCGGTAAAGGTGCCAAACACGTTTGCCAGAAGGCCCAGCCACAGCAGTGGCAAGGTGAGTTGGTCGGGTAGTAGCATAGTATCGAGGTCGATAAAGGTCATCGCCACTAAAAACCAAGTCAGGGTAAGGGCAAGCATTAAAGGCCAGCCAAAAGGCACCACAAACGCGACTGCCACCGACATCAAGCCTGTTAATAGCTCCACACTTGGGTAGCGTGCAGAAATCGGATTAGCACATTCACTGCATTTACCCTTTAACACTAGCCAGCTGATCACAGGGATGTTTTCAATGGCCGTGATTTTATGGCCGCATTTTGGGCAGGCTGAACGAGGCACAATCAAATTATACCGAGATTCAGCGGTCCCACTTGCGGGGGCTTTTAGCTCATCAGTAAGTAATACGCGACACTCAGACTGCCAATCTTTTTGCATCATAATGGGCAAGCGGTGGATCACCACATTTAGAAATGAGCCTACCATTAAGCCTAGCACCCCTGCAAACACAATAATGGAGGCGGGGTAGGCCTCCATTAGTAATATGACATCTTGCATTAACGCCGATTACCTTTTAATTAAATGCTTAAACACGGTTAACCCACCACTGAGCCAAGGCTAAAGATAGGTAAGTACATGGCAATAACCAGACCACCGACAACCACACCTAACACGACCATGATCATCGGCTCAATTAAGCTGGTTAAGGCATCCACGGCATCATCCACTTCACGCTCATAAATATCGGCTACCTTAGTGAGCATGCCATCTAAATCACCCGATTCTTCGCCGATCATTATCATTTGCGTAACCATATCTGGAAATACGCCGGTGGTACGCATTGCAATGTGCATTTGCATCCCCGCGATAACTTCGTTTCGAACATTTAATATTGCACTTCTGTAAACATAGTTACCCGATGCGCCAGCAGCAGATAAGAGTGCATCGATTAAGGGGATACCCGCAGCAAAGGTGGTTGATAAGGTGCGGGCAAAGCGTGCCATGGCACTTTTATGAAGAATATTACTAATGACTGGTACTTTTAGTACAAATTTGTCAGTGTTATCACGCACACTTTCTGATTTCATATGCGCTTTTCTAAAGAGGAATACAGCAACGGCAATAATAGCAAACATGATATACCACCATTGCTGCAGTAAGTGAGATATGCCAATTACTAATTGTGTAAATGCAGGTAGTTCAGCACCAAAACCATTAAAGATATCTTCAAATTGGGGGATAACAAAAAGTAATAAAATACAAGTAACCGTAATGGCAACAAATACTACCATTGCCGGATAAAACATAGCTTTTTTGATTTTTGACTTTAATGCTTCCGCTTTTTCTTTATAAACCGCGATCCGATCGAATAGGGTTTCAAGTGCACCAGATTGCTCACCAGCTTGTACTAAGTCACAATAAAGATCGTCAAAATATTTCGGATGCTTCCTTAATGAATCAGATAATGGAGTTCCAGTCTCAACTTCCGCAGATATTTGTCCAATAAGGTCTCGTATCGTAGGTTTTTCGTTGCTTTTACCTATCATCTGTAGGCTTTGCACTAATGGCACCCCTGCTTGTAGCATGGTTGCAATTTGCCGCGATATCACGGCAATGTCCATAGGTTTAATGGCTTTACCTATGTTGCTCAAAAATGAATCATTCTTTTTATTTATCTTCGTAATGCTGACACCTTGTCGACGCATTTCGGCTTTCAATTGGAGTGCCGATTCGGCCTGCATTTCACCCGAGACTTTTTTACCCTTACGGTTAACCCCGCTCCATTTAAAGGTAAAAATCTTTGGCGCATTTTTCGCTTTGCTTACTACAGCCATAAATAATCCTTGTTAAGCTTATGCGGTACATAAAGCCTAAGTATAAATTGGGTTTAACTTGTTGGCTAAAAAAGACTAATTATTGGTGACCCGGGTCACTTCCGATAAGCTAGTCACACCTTCCACGGCTTTAATTAGGGCGGATTGCCTTAAGGTGTGCATACCTTCTTTTTGCGCAATATCATTTAGCTGCATGGCATTGGCGTTATCTAAGATGGCGCGGCTAATTGCTTCAGTCATCACCATGACTTCATAGATACCCACTCGGCCTTTATAGCCATCGGTGCACTTATCACAACCTACTGCTTTATAGGTTGTTAGCCCCTTAGCAACCTGAGCTTGGGTAAAACCTAGCTCTAATAGCTCACTAGCAGGAATCTGTTCGGGAACCTTACAGTGTTCACACAAGCGACGCGCTAGACGCTGCGCCATAATTAAGGTCACCGAGCTCGCGACGTTAAACGCGGGCACGCCCATGTTAAGAAGGCGAGTTAGGGTTTCTGAGGCCGAGTTGGTATGTAAGGTAGATAATACCAAGTGACCGGTTTGCGCGGCTTTAATGCCGATTTCGGCGGTTTCCAAGTCACGGATCTCACCCACCATCACGATATCGGGATCTTGACGTAAAAACGAGCGCAGCGCACTGGCAAAGGTTAAGCCCGCTTTTGGGTTAACCTGGACCTGGTTAATCCCCTCAAGGTTAATTTCAACAGGGTCTTCGGCGGTAGAAATATTGCGCTCAGCCGTGTTTAAGATATTTAAACCGGTGTAGAGAGACACTGTTTTACCCGAGCCAGTTGGGCCAGTAATTAAGATCATACCTTGGGGTTTACTGATGGCATCGAGGTACTGTTTTTTTTGCTTTTCACTGTAACCCAGCGCATGAATATCGAGTTTAGCTGCGGAGCTATCCAAAATACGCATTACAATCTTTTCACCCCACATGGTGGGTAGGGTAGACACACGCATATCCATGGATTTGTTTTTTGATAGCTTTAGCTTAATCCGGCCATCCTGGGGAATGCGGCGCTCGGCAATGTCGAGTTTTGACATCACTTTTAAACGAGCAGAGAAACGGTTGGTTAAGTTAACCGGTGGCGTGGCCACTTCCGTTAAAATACCATCGATACGCAAACGTACTCGGTATTTTTTCTCATAAGGCTCAAAGTGTATATCCGATGCGCCTTTGCGTATGGCGTCGGAAAGAATTTTATTAATGTACTTAACTATCGGGGCGTCATCATCGCCCATATTTTGCGCTTCATCGAGGCGAGATTCGCTGTCATCAACGTCGATATCGCCGATTTCACTTTCATCGAGATCGCCTAGGGCCGAAGTATCATCCTCGGTCAACTTTTCTATCGCCTTTTGCAACTTATCTTCTTCAACCAGCAAGGCCTCGGTATGCATGGCAAAGCTAAAGCCAAAGTCTTCCAGGGCACCCACATTAGTGGGATCTGACATGGCGATATATAAGGTGTGCCCTTGGGTATAAATCGGTAGCGCGTGATGCTTTTCGATTAGTTTTTCATTGATAAATTTGTCGGGAATATCTTCTAATTGAAAAGAATCAAGGTCGAGTAAGGGGATGCCGTACTCAGCCTCACAAAAGTCGGCTAACTCTTTAGAACTAATAATTTTGTTATGTACTAAATGAGTAACTAGAGGCTGCTTTTCGGATTTCGCACTAACTAAAAAGGACTGGGCTTTTTCTTTGGGAAAAAAGCCACGAGCGGCTAGATTAGCTAAAAGACCGCTCGTAGACGTATTAATAGACATTAACTATTTCACTTAGCCTAAGTATTAGCTACAGCCATCGATATAGTCACCACAGCTAGGAATGGTTGATGTAATAGTCCAATCAAGAACTGCACCATTGATAACGCCTGTGTATGTTACTGTCTCAGCTGCACCTGCAAAAGTTGTATTAACAACAATGACACCATCGGTTACGCTTGCAACAGGAGCTGCAGCAGGAGGAATGTCATTCTGGCTTTCAGAACAGCCTGTTAATGTTCCTAGTGTGTTGTAGCAAATACCAACAGCCGTTTTATAACCACTAATTCCAGCTATGTCTGAGGTTACTTGCGCGCGGTTAGTGTAGGTTTGATACGCAGGCAACGCAATCGCAGCCAAAATACCGATGATCGCAACCACGATCAATAATTCGATTAGGGTAAAACCCTGTTGTAGTTTGTTCATTTGCTTGTTCATAAAGGACTTCCTTCACTTACGGTTTTTATTAGGGATAAGGGTAGGTAAGTGGAGTTTATTTAAGGCTCCATTACCTGTGTTGTAACATCTCAAGAAAATTGATCTGGCACAAGTTAGCTAGATCATGTTTTCACACTTAAACTTTAGAACACGGTGGCGCATTTCACACTTTCCAAAGATAAACTTGATTAAGTTTCGGTTTACTCTGTTAAGGCAATCACACCTTGTTGTTCTTTTTGCTTATCGGCAATCCGTTTAAGCTGCGCCAATGAATTCAAGGAATCGATTATTTACGAGGTAAATAGCGTTAACTTGTTTCATTTCTGCTGTGTTGATTGTTAGCAACGCAGCGATTCTAATGAAAGGCTCACCTTTTTATCAAGCTATTTTGTGCCCAGATGACAAAATTGCGACTTAGGGCTGCAAAATTTACATATTGATATATATAGGGAAAAAGTGTGGGCCCCTTCGCTGATGGGGTGTAGGAACTGTGGAGCAGCAGCCATGCAGAGATTTAGTCTCAGCATTTATCGCTGCATTACTGCAGCTCCCACAAACTGCAGTATCTATTTCAAAAAGATACAGCCACCAGGGCTTAGCCGATCAAACGCATTGACAAGTCAACGGCTTTGACATGCTTGGTCAGGGCGCCAACCGAGATACAATCCACGCCGGTTTCGGCGTAGCTGGCGATGGTGGTTAAATCCACATTACCCGACACTTCCAGTTTGGTTGCTGTGGTGTTCATCGCGACGGCTTGTTGCATCATAGGGATTGTGAAGTTATCTAGCATCACTACGTCGGCTTGGGCGTCTAGCGCTTGCTGTAGTTCGTCTAGGTTTTCGACTTCGACTTCGACCTTTACTCCCGGATTAAGTTTGCGCGCCTCACTCACGGCTTGGGCTATGCCGCCGCAGGCCATGATGTGGTTTTCTTTTATAAGGTAAGCATCAAATAAGCCGATGCGATGATTGGTGCCGCCGCCGCAGGTAACGGCGTATTTTGATGCATTGCGCAGGCCCGGTAAGGTTTTGCGGGTATCAAGCAATTTACATTTAGTGTGGGCAATTTTGCTTGAATACTCAAAGGTTGCAGTGGCAATGCCTGATAGAGTTTGAATAAAGTTTAACGCGCTGCGCTCACCCGTTAATAAGGTGCGAGCTGGGCCGCTTAGGTAACAAATCACTTTGTTTGGCGCTAGCATATCGCCATCGTTAACCTGCCAATCAATCGTGACCGTGTCACCCAGTTGTTTAAACACTTCATCAGCCCAAGCTTTACCGCAAAAAACGGCCTGCTCGCGACTAATAATACTAGCTTTAGCTTGGGTATCTGCGGCAATTAAGTTGGCGGTAATATCGCCTTGCTCTGCGCTTAGGCCATTTAAATCTTCGTTAAGGGCGAGGGTAACGCTATGGGCGATGTCTTGCTGGTTCATGCTGAGTCCTGTGGCGGCGATGTTATGAAGCGACTAGTAAAAACTTAAGGTTAGCTGGTTGCCTTGTTGCACCATTTTAAATTGCTTTAACACGTTCATGCCTAGCAAAATGGTGTCATCCTTCATATATGGGTTAATTTGAGCGCGCAGATCGTACAATGTCAGTGGCCCTAAGCTCAAGCTTTTAATCATGGTTGCATAGACCTCGATATTGCCATTGGCGGTGCTTACCCAGCTGGCATAGCCTTGCTGTAAACCTAACTGCTGTGCAAGATGGGCTGGGATAACGGTGGAGGTCGCTCCCGTGTCGAGCATAAAGGTCATGGCTTGGCCATTAATCATTCCTGTTACCACATAGTGAGCTTGGCGATTTTGCACTAAGGTGATGCTTTGGCTTTTGCCTTGGCTTAGCTGGGTTAGGTCTTGATTGGGATTGTATTGATTGGCTAACTTGGTATTAAAATATTGCACCAGCAGGGCACCAAGGCAAAGCCAAGCGATCAACCACATCCATTTACTGATATTTTTTGTCGGGCTAGGAGCGTTCATCTTTCACCTGAAATCGTTGCCAACAGCTTAATTAACATTTGGCTTATCATAACACGCTTTGCGACTTTCAGGGTTGATGCAATTTATAGGGAACAAAATGAAATACACGATAAATCAACAAGGTGACATTGACGAGGCGCGTCAAGTGCCATCTCCTTTTTGTGATCCTAGGCCCCTTGGACAGGATATTTCCTTATTGGTGATCCATTCTATTAGCTTACCACCAGCGCAATACGGCGGCCCTTACATTGACCAGCTATTTACCGGTCAGCTTAACCCGGCTGAACATCCTTATTTTGGAATGATTCATCAGTTTAAAGTATCGGCTCATGCGCTTATTCGCCGTGATGGCGAGTTAGTTCAGTATGTGCCGTTAACTAAGCGGGCTTGGCACGCGGGGGTATCAAGTTTTCAAGGGCGAGAGAAATGCAATGACTTTTCTATTGGTATTGAATTAGAAGGCACGGATGACAGCGCCTTTACTGATGCTCAATACCAGACCTTAACTGAGCTAACGCAAGCCATTATGATGAGATTTCCACAAATAACATCAGATCGTATTACTGGCCACAGTGATATCGCACCGGGTCGTAAGAGCGACCCCGGAACCGGGTTTGATTGGAAAAAATATTTGGCTAAGTTGTAAGCGTCCTAGTCATCCGTAGGAGCAGCAGTTATTTGTGGGAGCCCCAGTGATGGGGCGATTTTATCTCACTATTTATCGCTGCATGACTGCAGCTCCCACAGATTGCGGCTCCCACAAACAGCGGTTACAAGAAAACCACCTTTTTAACAAAGTTGTCAAAATGTGTTGCTAGGGTTGATAGAATGTAACGTAAAGTGCATTGGTCTGACCATTTTGTCCTGTTTTGCCTTCAAACAGCCCAAATCCTTTGATCAGGATCAGCTTTTTGGTGGACAAAATGTTAGAGCTTTGCTATTTTTTGCGCCAAATGAAATTGGTAATACCAATTGCTCTAAACATGAGCTTGAACGAGAAAGCATGGCCTATCAAAAAATTAAACAGCCAAAAATTGCCGATGTCATCGAAGCGCAATTAGAAAGCATGATTCTGGAAGGGAGTCTCAACCCCGGCCAGAAGCTGCCGCCTGAGCGTGAATTGGCAAAGCAGTTTGATGTTTCTAGGCCATCATTGCGTGAGGCAATCCAGCGTCTTGAAGCGCGGGGGCTGCTCACAAGGCGTCATGGCGGCGGTACTTTTGTCGGGGCTGAGTTACGTCAAGGGTTAACCGACCCGCTGTATGAATTACTCAACTCCACACCCGAATCGCAATATGATTTGCTTGAATTTCGTCATGCCCTTGAAGGTATTTCGGCATTCTATGCCGCATTGCGTGGTACCGAGGCCGACTTCTCGCAAATTCGCCAAGCCTTTGCTGACATCGAACAAGTACAGCAACAAGGCCAAGACTTAGAAGTGGAAGCTAAGGTGGTCGTGGCCTTTTATTTAGCCATCGTCGAGTCATCCCACAACTTGGTTTTAATGCATTTAATGCGTGGCTTGCTACCTTTGTTAGAGCAAAATGTATTACACAATTTACAACAACTTCAGCGTAAGCCCGAGATAGCAAAAGCCATCAGTGAGCACCGCCGAATGTTGTTGGATGCCATTTTGGGCAAAGCGCCTAAAAAAGCCAGAGACGCATCGGATCGTCATCTGGTTTTTATTGAAGAAACCCTGCTGGAAATCAGCCGTGAAGAAAACCGCCTTGAGCGCTCTTTACGTCGAGTTCAGCAGCCAAAAGAATAACTGGGTGTTAATTAGCCTAGCAAGGCTACAACACTTTCGTTTGTACGTGCCAAAGCAGTCACGTTATCGTGAATAACATATAGGAAACTGCCATGTCAGATATCCAGAAGCAAGATCTCGATCCACAGGAAACTGCGGAATGGTTAGAGGCTTTAGAAGCGGTCATTTCAGAAGAAGGTGCTGAGCGTGCTCACTACCTACTTGAAAAACTTGCTGATAAAACACGTCGTAGCGGTGGTCATTTACCGTTTGATGCGACCACAGCATACGTTAACACCATTCCACCGGGTCAAGAGCCGCATATGCCGGGTGACATGGTATTAGAGCGTCGCATTCGCGCCATCGTGCGCTGGAATGCATTAGCTATGGTGTTACGTGCATCGAAAAAAGACTTAGACCTAGGTGGTCACATCTCAAGCTTTGCCTCTTCGGCAACCTTATACGATGTAGGTTTTAACCACTTCTTCCGTGGTCCAAATGAGCAAGACGGTGGTGACTTAGTTTACTTCCAAGGACATATTTCTCCGGGTATCTACTCGCGTGCTTTCCTAGAAGGTCGCTTGACCGAAGAGCAGCTTGACCATTTCCGTCAGGAAGTAGACGGCAAGGGCTTACCTTCATACCCACACCCTAAATTAATGCCTGATTTCTGGCAGTTCCCAACGGTATCCATGGGCCTAGGTCCTATCTCTGCGATTTACCAAGCGCGTTTCCTAAAATACCTAACGGATCGCGGCATTAAAGACTGTTCACAGCAACGCGTTTATTGTTACCTAGGTGACGGTGAGTGTGATGAGCCAGAATCATTAGGTGCCATCGGCATGGCGGCTCGTGAAGGTCTAGATAACCTATGTTTCGTTATCAACTGTAACCTACAACGTCTAGATGGCCCGGTACGTGGTAACTCTAAGATCATCCAAGAGCTTGAAGGCACCTTCCGCGGCGCAGGCTGGGAAGTGATCAAGGTTATCTGGGGTCGCTACTGGGATCCGCTATTGGCCCAAGACAAGTCAGGTAAACTACTGCAGTTAATGGAAGAAACCGTTGACGGTGAATACCAAAACTTCAAGGCTAAAGGCGGCGCTTACACCCGTGAGCACTTCTTTGGTAAACACCCTGAAACCGCAGAAATGGTTGCTAACATGTCAGATGAAGACATCTGGCGTCTAAACCGTGGTGGTCACGATCCATACAAGGTTTACGCAGCTTACAAAAAAGCCGCAGAAACTAAAGGCCGTCCAACGGTTATTCTAGCGAAAACCGTTAAAGGTTACGGCATGGGCGCAGCGGGTGAAGGTAAAAACATCGCTCACGGCGTGAAGAAAATGGACATCGAGGCGATCAAACACTATCGCGATCGTTTTAACATTCCAATTTCTGATGAAGATCTACCGAATATTCCTTACTACAATCCAGGCCCAGATTCGGAAGAAGTGCGCTACATGAAGGCGCGTCGCGAAGCACTAAAAGGCTTCTTGCCACAGCGTCGCATTAATTCTGATATCGACATGCCAACGCCGCCATTAAACGCATTTGATGCGGTATTAAAAGGCTCTAATGGTCGTGAAATTTCAACCACCATGGCGTTTGTGCGTATCCTAACCGTGCTGCTTAAAGATAAGCAAATCGGTAAGCGTATCGTACCGATTATTCCTGATGAAGCGCGTACCTTTGGTATGGAAGGCCTATTCCGTCAAGTGGGTATCTACTCGCGTCAAGGTCAGAAGTACACGCCACAAGATAAAGACCAAGTGGCTTACTACAAAGAAGACATCAAGGGTCAAGTACTACAAGAAGGCATCAACGAGCTAGGCGCGAAAGCGGATTGGTTAGCGGCGGCAACGTCTTACAGCACCAACAACAGCCCGATGATCCCATTCTACATCTACTACTCTATGTTTGGTTTCCAACGTGTTGGTGACATGGCATGGCTAGCAGGTGACCAACAAGCACGTGGTTTCGTGATTGGTGGTACGGCAGGTCGTACTACCCTAAACGGTGAAGGTCTACAGCACGAAGACGGTCATTCGCACATTCAAGCCAACGTGATCCCGAACTGTATCACTTACGATCCAACTTACGGTTATGAGCTTGCTGTTGTGGTTCAAGACGGCATGAAGCGCATGTACGAAGACAATGAAAACATTTATTACTACCTCACAGTAATGAATGAAAACTACGAGCAACCTGCCATGCCAGAAGGTGCGGAAGAGGGTATTCGTAAAGGTATCTACAAGCTAGATGAAGTGAAAGGTCAAGGTAAAGCTAAGATCCAACTTCTAAGCTCAGGTACCATCATGCTACAAGTGCGCGAAGCAGCACGTATCCTAGCCGAAGATTACGGCGTAGATGCAACGGTATTTAGTGCAACATCTTTCAACGAACTAGCGCGTGACGGTCAAGCGGTTGAGCGTGAAAACATGCTAAACCCGCTGGCTGAAGAAAAAGTACCTTACATTACTAGCGTACTTGAAGCAGGCGTACCAACTGTAGCGGCAACCGACTACATGAAGGCATATGCTGATCAAGTTCGCGCTTACGTACCTGGCTCATACAAGGTGCTTGGTACCGACGGCTTCGGCCGCAGTGACAGCCGTGAGAACTTACGTCGTCACTTTGAAGTTAACGCTTCTTATGTGGTTGTAGCGGCACTGACTGAGCTAGCTAAACAAGGTAGCATCGAGAAGTCGGCTGTGGCTGACGCTATCGCTAAGTACAACATTGATGTTAACAAAGTTAACCCACTGCACGCATAACAATAGGTAATAAGAGAATGTCTGATATTAAAGAAATTCTGGTTCCTGACATTGGCGCAGACGAAGTCGATGTAACCGAGATTCTAGTCGCCGTGGGTGACACCATCGAAGAAGAGCAAGGTTTGATTTCAGTTGAAGGCGACAAGGCTTCAATGGAAGTGCCTGCGCCATTTGGTGGCGTGGTTAAAGAAATCAAAGTCGCGGTGGGTGATAAAGTGTCTGAAGGCACCCTAATCATTACTGTAGAAGCGGCGGGCGGTGTCGCGGCACCGGCTGTTGAACCTGTTGCGGCTGAAACGCCAGCTCCGGTTGCTGCTTCGCCAGCGGCTCCTGCGGGTGCTAGCGAGCTACGCGAAATCACCGTGCCAGATATTGGCGCGGATGAAGTTGACGTCACTGAAATTCTAGTGGCTGTGGGCGACACCGTAGAAGAAGAGCAAGGTTTGATTTCTGTTGAAGGCGATAAGGCCTCAATGGAAGTACCGGCTCCTTTTGGCGGCGTCGTGAAAGAAATCAAAGTTGCAGTTGGCGACAAGGTTTCTGAAGGCACTTTAATCGTTGTTGTTGAGTCGGGCGCAGCTGCACCTGCTACTCCGGCCGCGGCTCCAGCTCCTGTTGCTGAGGCTACACCAGCCCCTGCGGCAGCGGCACCAGCGGCTGCATCAAGCACAGCGCTAAAAGAAGTCACAGTGCCAGATATCGGTGGTGATGAAGTTGAAGTGACTGAAGTATTGGTTGCGGTTGGCGATACCATCGAAGAAGAAGCGGGTTTAATTACCGTTGAAGGCGATAAAGCGTCAATGGAAGTGCCAGCACCGTTTGCGGGTGTGGTTAAAGAGTTAAAAATTAATGTCGGTGACAAGGTATCTGAAGGCACCTTAGTGGCTGTGGTTGAAGTGACGGTAGCGGGTGCTCCAGCAGCTCCTGCTGCCGAGGCTCCTGTAGCAACGCCTGCGCCAGCTCAAGCTGCCCCGCAACAAGCCGCGCCTAAGCCGCCGCCAGTACCGCACCACCCAAGTGCGGCTGAGCAAAAGGGCTCTGGTTTAGTGCATGCTTCGCCTTCAGTGCGCCGTCTAGCGCGTGAATTTGGGGTTGATTTAACTAAGGTTAAAGGCACAGGTCGTAAATCGCGCATCATCAAAGAAGACGTACAAGCGTATGTGAAGTACGAGCTATCACGTCCTAAAGCGACCGCGGCGACGTCTGTGGGTGGCGGTAACGGTCTACAAGTGGTTAAAGCGCCTAAGGTTGATTTCACTAAGTTTGGTGAAACAGAAACCGTTGAAATGTCGCGTATCCAGAAGATTTCTGGTCCTGCGCTACATCGCAACTGGGTAACCATTCCACACGTAACCCAATTTGACGAAGCAGATATCACGGATCTAGAAGCATTCCGTCAAAGCGAAAACGCGATGAATGCGAAAATCGGTAACGGCATCAAGATCAGCCCGCTGATTTTCATCATCAAAGCGGTGGCTAAGGCCCTTGAGCTGCATCCTAAATTTAACACCTCGTTGGCTGAAGATGGTGAGCACATCATCTACAAGAAGTACATCAACATCGGTGTTGCGGTAGATACGCCAAACGGTCTTGTGGTACCCGTAGTTAAAGATGTTAACAACAAAGGCATCCATGAATTAAGCCGTGATTTGGCTGAGATCTCTAAGAAAGCACGCGATGGCAAGCTAACCGGCAAAGACATGCAAGGCGGCTCGATGAGTATTTCTAGCCTTGGCGGTATCGGCGGTACTCAGTTTACGCCAATCGTGAACGCACCAGAAGTGGCTATCTTAGGTGTGTCTAAGTCAGAAATGAAACCAAAATGGAATGGCAAAGAGTTTGCGCCTCGCTTAATGGTTCCACTGGCTCTTTCTTACGATCACCGTGTGATTGATGGTGCCGACGGTGCGCGTTTTATCACCACCATTAATGGTTTACTGTCTGATTTACGTAAATTAGTACTGTAAATGTTAAGGGGTCGGCGTTTGCCGACCTTTTTACTTCCATTTTCTTAACATGCTTGTAAACTTGTTGGGATTTTTGTACCCCGACAAGCCAACAGAATAAGAGGCCAGAATGAGTAACGAAGTGAAAGCACAAGTCGTTGTGCTAGGATCCGGCCCAGCCGGATACTCTGCCGCATTTCGCGCAGCAGATTTAGGTTTGGAAACCGTGTTAATTGAAAAATACTCTACCTTAGGTGGTGTATGTCTTAACGTTGGCTGTATTCCTTCTAAAGCCTTGTTACACGTTGCAAAAGTAATTGAAGAAGCCAAAGCCCTTGCCGAGCACGGTGTTATCTTTGGTGAAGCACAAACAGATATCGACAAAATTCGTATCTGGAAAGACAAAGTAGTTAGCCAGCTAACTGGCGGTCTTGGCGGTATGGCTAAGATGCGTAAAGTTAAAGTGGTTGAAGGTTTAGGTAAATTTACCGGTCCTAACTCAATTGAAGTGGAAGGCAAAAACGGTAAAACCACGGTTAACTTTGATAACGCGATTATCGCAGCGGGCTCTCGCCCAGTTAAACTGCCATTTATCCCACATGATGACCCACGTATTTGGGACTCTACGGGTGCCCTAGAACTGAAAACCGTTCCTGAGCGTCTACTTGTGTTAGGTGGTGGTATTATCGGTCTAGAAATGGGCCAAGTGTACAGCGCACTGGGTTCAAACATCGACGTTGTTGAATTTGCTGATCAGCTTATTCCCGCTGCCGATAAAGACATCATCCAAGTTTATACCAAGCGCGTGAAGAAGAAATTCGACATCATGCTTGAAACCAAAGTGGTTGCGGTTGAAGCCAAAGAAGATGCGATTTACGTTACCTTTGAAGGTAAGAATGCACCTGCTGAGCCAAAAGCATACGACGCGGTATTAGTTGCGGTGGGTCGTGTACCAAACGGTCTCAGCCTAGATGCTGAAAAAGCAGGCGTTAATGTCACTGAGCGTGGCTTTATCGAAGTTGATAAGCAAATGCGTACTAACGTTGCTCATATTCACGCTATTGGTGACATTGTAGGTCAACCTATGCTGGCACATAAAGGTGTGCATGAAGGTCACGTAGCGGCTGAAGTTATCGCAGGTAAGAAGCACTACTTCGATCCTAAAGTGATCCCATCGATTGCATACACTGAGCCTGAAGTGGCTTGGGTAGGTGTAACCGAGAAGGAAGCGAAAGAACAAGGCATCAACTTTGAGAAAGCGGTATTCCCATGGGCAGCTTCAGGTCGTGCAATTGCATCTGACTGCTCTGACGGTATGACTAAGCTTATCTTTGATAAAGACACTCACCGTGTTATCGGTGGTGCGGTTGTGGGTACCAACGCAGGTGAGCTACTTGGCGAAATCGGTCTAGCAATTGAGCTAGGCGCGGATGCTGAAGACATCGCCCTCACTATCCATGCTCACCCAACTCTACACGAGTCAGTGGGCCTAGCTGCTGAAGTTTACGAAGGTTCAATTACCGACCTTCCTAACCCAAAAGCGGTTAAGAAGAAGTAATCAACTTTTCTTCTAATAAAAAAGCAGCTTCGGCTGCTTTTTTTATGCTTACTGATTAGCCTCTTGTGGCAAGTGACAGCGACACCACTGACTCATGGCGGCAACCAGTGCGACCAAGATATAAATAGGCCAAGTAAAACCTTGAGTTAAAAACGTGCCCGATACTACTGTGCCTAATAAGCCAGCAAAAATGGCTTGGGCACTGGCAAAAATGGCAGGTGGAACCGTATCAAGTTGTTGCTGGATCAAAGCTAAAGAATGGAGCGAAGAGCGTATCATTACCACTATCATATAGACAAACACGCCAAGGCCAACAAATCCCGTTTCTGCTAACACCCCAAACCAAGTACTGTGAACGGCATGGTTGAGGCCATCCCAATGCGGGCTATAGTAGTAATAATTGTAATAAAAGTTATCGAGTCCCATACCAAGGATAGGGTGATCTAAAGCCATATTAAAAGCCGCTTCCCACGCGTATAGACGGCCCATGGCTGATTCGTCCACACCTGACTCGGCCGCGCCACCGGAAGCGCGATCAGATATTCCCGCGACCACATATAACAGCAGTAAGCCAATGGCACCAATAGCACCCAGCAGAGCTTTAGATTTAATATAACGATAACCAAACACAGCTAACACAGCTACGATGCCCAACAATCCTCCTCGGCTTTGGGTTGCAATGACGGCGCAAAAAATGGTGATCAAGGCAATCAACCCTAATAGCTTTGAGGTTTTACTCATATTAGGCGAGACAAAGAGTGAGGTAGCAAAGGCGGCAGGAAACATCATGACTAAGGCCAGATCATTGGGATCCCCTAATACAGAGCCCAATTCTCGGCCTATGGTCACGCGGGTTTCTTCTACTAAACCTATGCCATTAGCCTTGTTATTCAGGGCCACGATAGCGACTAATAATCCAGAGATAACATTGACATGGCAAGCGAAAGAAAAATGCTTAGCTTCGCGTGTTAGCCAGGCAATGGCAAAGGTCATCAGGGCAATTTTCCAATAGATATTGTTAAAGTAGGCAATGGCGACCGGACGGTTACCCGCAAACACCACACCAATCATCACCAAAACAAAAAATACACTGATGACACTCAATTCTTTTGTCCAAAACGGGCGTATTTGTTGACTCACTAATAAATGCCAAGCCAAAGCAGCAATGGCACCGAGGGAGAGCATTAACGGAATTTTAAGGTTATAAAGGGCTGGGAACACTTCGTGAAGACGGAAAAATGAGAAGGCAACAAACAGGACCACCATGAAAAATGGGACGTTAAGGACAAACAGCGCAGCTAAAGGTGCAATGGCGAGGGCAACAGCCATCAATGGGTGAGGCGCAAACCACCAAATCATAGCCAACACAGCACAGCAAAGGCAGGCTAATGTTACCTGCCAGCGTTTGCTATTGGTTAGATGAGGGTTGCTAGGCATCGTTTTGCACCTGTGGTTGCCATAGGAGTGGCTTTTTCAGCTTCCAAACAAATCCTAATAGTAGACATAAAATCAATGCTATGCCCGCACGAGCAGAGACGCTCGATAAACTGGCAATAGCAAATAAAGTGGCCAAGGTTAACGAGCCCGCCAGGGCTAACCGCCATTTGGGGTAATTGAGTGGCTCGGCTCGCTGACTATAGTAAAAAAAGAGTCCTAAGCGGATTAACTGGCCAATCATTAAGCTTACCAATACCATGATCATCACTAAATTGGCATCATCAGGGGCATACCATTGGCAAACGACGCAGCTTAACCACATCAATGTGGCGCATAAGATCGCGCAACAGGCATTGATGGTGAACTGGGTTTGCGTCCGAGCACCACTGAAACAACCAATATTCACCAGCTCGCAGGCTTCTTTGAAAAAAACAACGGCCAATAAGTAGGGCATCACAGCGATCGCGCCATGATACTGCTGCGGCAGTAATTCAATCATTAACAGCGGGGCGATAAAGGCAACAGCTAGGCAAATCAAGCACAGTAAACCTAATCCCAGCATTTGCCACTTTAGTGTTTGTTCTCGGCCGTTTGCGCCCGCCAAAACAGTAAAACGTTTTGGTGACCACCACATGGTAAAGGGCTGCAGCAGCAACACGGCGGCAAGGGCAAACTTGGCAGCAATCGCTACATTCGCTAGGGTGGCTTCTGTACTGTAGGCTGCAATTAACCAGCGATCTAACCCTGATAATGGAAAATTGACTAAGCCACTGGCGATCACCGGCAGGGCATAGAGAGTGGCAGGGCGAATCAGGCTAGGTTGTAAAGCAATGCCACTGCTTTTGAGTTGATAATACCCCAACCCTATAGCTTGTAGGGCTGCGGTAAGTAAACCCGCCAGTAAGATACTGCGAATGCCACCCATATAGTGCAGCAGCGCTAGGGTTAACAAGGCTTGAACTAACGCCCTGCCCGCAGTGAAGGCGAAAAACAATGACGCTTTATCTTTCAGCCTGAGCCACCCTAGAGGAACAGCGATGGATGCTTCTAAGGCGACCTGTAATAAAATAAGCTGAATATCTAACAAGGCGATATCACCGGGCAAAAGCCGCCAAGCAAGCTGGCCGATTGCAGGTAATAAAATCAAGGTAAGTCCGGCTAAGCAGATACTTAAACCATAAATGTTGGCGGCTTGTTGGCGCTTTTCTGCCCTAGTTTTAGCAAACCCCACGTGCTTGTAAAGGGTGTCTTCTAACCCAGCTGCGCAGATAATGCTGCACAAAATGGCCAGTGTCGTGAGGGTTTCCAAGCGACCAAACTCGGCTGGCTCAAGTTGATGGGCAATAAAAGGTAACATTAATAATGAGATGCCTTTCATTAGCGCAATGCTGGCGCCATAAAATAAGGTTTGATTCAGTATGGGCCGATAGCGAGTAACCACTTGGTGTAACGAGTGGTTTAGGTTAGTGAGCAGCATAGCGGCCCCCTATTAAGTGTTGCCAGACCATGGCTCTGAGCATTTTCATTAGCAAGGGGCGGTAACATACTTCGGCGCGGTATTGCTGAGCGACTTGTTGAGCTGCTTGGCCAATTTCAATTTGTTTGTCTGGATGCCGTTCTAAGTAATGCAACTGCTTGGCAAGATCTTCGGGATTATTGGCTTGATAAACAATGCAGTTTTGACCATGGCGTAATTCTTGATGCCACCATGCTCCGTCGTCAGGGATCACCGGACATAAACCCGCTGCCATGGCCTCTAAAATAGATAGCCCAAATGGCTCTTGTTGACTGGTGGAAACAAAGATCCTGTGTTGTGCGCGTATTTCATCCAACTCGGCGGGGTTTTCGTGCCATTGAAAATAAGGCAAGTTGACAGGGGCTTGCTCTACCTCCAGCTGGCTACTTTGAGGGCGTATGTAACAAACAGTAAAAGGGATGGGAGTGGGCAGTTGCTTAGCGGCATTAAGTAACAACGAGAGTCCTTTCCATTTCAACAAAGATGCTGCCCACAGTACGCCTTTTGCGTCATCATGATTTGCACGCGGCCAGAAATGACTGGATAACCCATTTTGCATTAGGTGACAGTGCTCTTGTGCCAAAAATATTTCAGCTTGCTGCTCTGTCATTCGAAGACTCAAACACTCAATGAGAGATGCTTTGGTGGCCGCAAGATAAAACAGTAAATCACAGCGCTGCAGGGCTTTAGCTATGGTATTGGATGTTGCCACAGGGCCATGGACACATTGCACCAAGGGGCACTTGAGTAAGGGAGCAATAAGATAGAGCGCCAAGTCAACGCCGGGTCCAGAAGCTGCCACACATAATTCAGGGCGACCACTAAGAAGCCGTAACCAAAGTAATTGCAAAGCCAAAAACAAATGCCGAGCAAAGTAGCGCCAACCTTGTTCGCAGCTTCTCAGCCATTTAGGTTGCCAAAGCGACATGCATTGATAGTTTGATTTCGCTTGCGCCAATGTCTGCCAGTGCTTGGCGTGACTGGTGATCACCCTGATCTGGTAGTGGCGTGGCAGTTGGCTTAATAGGTGAGCGGTGGCCACTTTTGAGCCACCATGAAAATCGATCGGATCAAAAACCCAAACCAAAGGTGTTGATGTTTTCATGCCGTTCTCCATAGCCGTGCGATACGGCATTGAATACGTGTTTTAAGTAATTGTTTAATATGATTAACAGCTTGCCAAAGCTGTTGTGAGCTGGGCCAATGTGTATGCCATGCCTGTTTGGCGTTAGGTTGGTTAAGTAGTTGAAAATAAATTTGGCTAATCCGATCACAGTGATGGCTAATGTCGAAGTGCTGGCGTGCTTTAAGGTAGCCATTCGCCCCTAGCTGATGACGCAATTTGGGCGCAAAGTAGCACTGGGTAAGGGTTTTAACTAAGGTTGGGATATCGCCATCTGGGTAAAGTAACCCGGTTACTTGATGCTCGACCACCTCACTGATGCCGCCGACATCCGGGGCCACTACCGCTAATTTAGCCAATCCCGCTTCTGCGAGCACTAAGCCAAATACTTCTTCGCGAGCACCAGAGACAAACACATCGCATGCGCCTGAAATGAGTCCCACTACATTGTCTTGCTCGCCTAAAAAGGTGACATGGGAGGCTATGTTGAGCTGCTTGGCTTGAGCTTGCAGCGAATCCAGCTCTGGGCCTGAGCCAATGATCGCAAGGTGAGCCGGTATTCCTTGAAGACGCAGTTTGGCGCAGGCATATAGCAGCTGATCCATCCCCTTACGTTTGATCAATGAACCAACACTGACCAGCAAATAATCCGATGGTGCGAGCCCTAATTGATGTTTTAGATTGCCTTGTTTGGGCTTGGTATTAAGCAGTTGCTGGCAATTTATGCCGTTATGAATAAGGTGTACTTGTTGAGCCGAAAAGCCATCATAATGTAACTGCGCCGTGACGGCTTGGCTGACGCCCGCTAATGCGCTACACCATGGTAGGCCAAACCCCCAGCGTTGATACCACGGGTAGCGCGCATGTAAATGACACAGTAGCGGCACTTGTTGTTGCCTCGCTATCACACTGGCTAATTTAACGGGGGCGGCGCTGTTAGCATGAATCAACATAATGGGGTGGTCAGAGCAGAGCTGTTGTGCCCGTTGTAGATTGCGCCAATTGAGCTGCATCGATGGGCTGCAATAAGCATGAGAGATCCCCCTTTGCTTCGCTGCCTCTACCAAGCAAGGCTGATTACACCAAAGAACGGCCACGAATGGCGACGGCAGATGGGCCATCAGATTCAAGAGGCAAATTTCACTGCCACGAAGCCAGTTGTCGCCATAATGCATAAAGAGAACATATATTTGATGCTTCGCATCGGGATCCTTGATGCGCTTATCAGAGGGCTTATCAAAGAACTTATCAAGGAACTTATTTAGTGGCTGGGTCATGGCACGCTCCTAGGGGATGAGTCATTTACTCTGGTATTAGGAGCAATTCCGGGGCCAATTATTATGTTATTAAAATCAGTTGCTTATGTTATGGTGTTTAAGCCAAATGCAAACTGCAATGCAGAGTGCATTGGCTTATGGAGTGCGCTGGATAGCTTGTTGATACAAGTTCATGATTTGGGGCAAAATGGCTTTTGCGCTGAAGTTTTTACGTGCTTGGGATTTTGCTGCCCGTTGCATCGATTGTTTTTGTGAGCGAGGTAAGCCTAGGAATTGGCCTAGCGCCATCTGCATTTGCCCATGCTGTGCAGGGGGGATAAGGTAGCCGTTAACTTGATGGTGGACCAGCTTGTTTAACGCGCCGACATCATACGCTAACACAGGTATCCCATGCATCATGGCTTCAATGGCCGCCATCGGCAAGCCTTCATAGCGTGAAGGCATCACCAGTATGCCTATCTTGGGCCATATTTTGGCCATCTCTTGTTGACCATAAAAGATCACATTGCTACTGGCCATGCTTTGTAAATGCGCCCGCTCAGGGCCATCACCGTAAACGTGAAAGGGATACTGAGGAAACAAGCGAGCTAAATCGACAAAGCGGTCAGCCCCTTTCTCTCGGCTGAGCCGGCCAACAAAGGCAATTTGCAAGCCTTGGCTGATCTCGGTTGGGGCGTGGCTGAGGAAGTTATTGACCACATGGCTAGTGAAGGGCAGGCGTTTCGCTATGATTGGGCTAATGGCGATACGTTGCTGCGCCAAACAAGCGCTGTAGCGATCAATAAAGTCATAAATCGCGAGCTTACCTTTGGGTTTTTCGCCGGCGTGAAAACTGCTGATAACGGCAACTTGGTATAACAAGCCTAACAAGCGGCCCACTATCCCGGCTTTATAGCCATGGGTATGAAACAAGCTGGGCCGGTATAAAGCGATTAAGCTGATCAAGCCAGAGCAGGGGCTGGTGAGCTTGTGACAATGGATAAGTTGCTGTTGCAATAAGGGTTCGAGGGGATGTACCGTGGCGTAGTCTTGTAACAAGACGACATGCACCGCCACTCCTGCTTGCTTAAGGCCTTTTGCTAGCTCTAACACATGGCTTTCAATGCCGCCAAACTGGCGACTGTCGAGTAATAAAAACACGGGATTTTGCATATTGCGATCCTTAGGGGCTAACAAGTAAGCGTGTCAGATGCTTTGCAATATCAATGCCGATATGTGTGGACTTAGGCTCTGCCATTAGAGAGGCTTACTTTATTCCTGCGCGATGCACAACTGCGCGATCCCCTACTTGTTGTTATTGGGTCAAACCGATATGCTCAAAGTTGCATATTTTTAGGAGTGGTAAGAGATGGGCGGGGTTAAAGCATTACAAAAAGGTGTTATTCAGGAAAATACGTGGCTTATTGCCGCTCTATTGCTTACATTGAGTGGCTGTGGTGGTGGAGGCAGCCAACAATCGAGTCAAAACGATACCAGTGATGACGCAACACCTGTTATACCGACCATGGTGCCAACGGTGACCCCAACGGTGACCCCAACGGTGACCCCAACGGTGACCCCAACGGTGACCCCAACGGTGACCCCAACGGTGACCCCAACGGTGACCCCAACGGTTGAGCCAACATCCTTGCCCACAACAGCACCAACAGCTGAGCCAACAAACGAGCCGATTGGTTCTCTTCCCTCGGTTGGTTACGATCTTGGAGTGATGCTACCCGATGCGATTATTCCCACCAGCTTAAATGAGGCACAGGCAGCCTTTGATTGGTACATTCGTCCCGATGGTGGTCAGTGGGGCCAATGTGACGGTAAGTCAAATCAACCTTATCCGGGGACGGGTGAAAACCAGGCGTGTGCCTTGTCGAGTTTACTTGAGCTACTGCCCCCAGGAGAGCCTGCCAATATGCAAGGCGGTGAGTCCGTATGGGTTGCTCAGGGCACCTATAAGATGGGGCGAAGCAATGCATTGTATGATGGCTCCCGCTTCACTGCTTGTAATGAAAATTGGCCCTGGCAGTGTTATATGCAAGGGATCCCGCCCGGTACCCAAGCCAAGCCAACGCGGATATATGGTGAGTCTTGGCAACAAGGCTGCTCCACACCACCGCGTTTACTCGGGGTTGAGCGAGCTAAGCGAGTGATTAATTTGGCACAGGCTGAATTTGTCGAAGTGAATTGCTTTGAAGTCACCGATGGTGAGGCATGTGGAGAGTTTCATTTGCATGCCTTTGCGGCTCCCAGTCACTCAAAGCATGCCTTATATCAGCAACAGGCACAGGCGTGTACCAGAATCAATGATCCCGTGCCACAAGGCGATTGGGCTAGTACAGGCGTGTATGCTGCTGATGCCCGTCACGTGTTACTTAAAAACCTGAACATTCATGGCTTAGCCAACGCCGGTATAGTGGCGCCTCGAATTAAAGATGTGCGTGTTGAGCAAACTAAAATCATTGGCAACGCTTGGGTTGGGTGGGAAGGTGACGGGCATCCCAGTGCTAAAAGTAGCGGGCTGATCCACTTTAAGCACAGTGAAATTGCTTGGAATGGCTGCATTGAACAACTTGATGGCAGTTATCGTGGCTGTTGGGGGCAAAGTGCCGGTGGTTATGGTGATGGTTTAGGCACGGGTGATACCGGAGGCAACTGGGTGTTTGAGGGAGGCAGTATCCACCATAACTCGTCCGATGGCCTTGATTTGCTGTATAACAATGATGGCAACGTGTATCTCTATGGATTGCAAGCCTATGCCAATGCGGGCAATCAAGTGAAACTGGCCGGTGAGCAATTGCTGATTGCAAACAGTGTGCTAAATGGTGAATGCAATTGGTTTCAAGGACGCCAAGAGCTGGCTGATTTAACCCATTGTCGCGCCTCAGGAGTGACCTTGTCATTATCTTTGGCTACCGATGCTGCCCAAGGGGTGCTGGTTAATAACTATGTCACCGGTTTAGGTGATGGCTTGATCTCGTTGGGCAGTGGTCAGCGCCGAGCTAAGATCACCAAGGATAATAAGTTAGCGCTATATAACAACATGGTGATAGGGCAGCCGCAAGCGTCAACCCCTGGTGATAATGCGTTTTACATCTATACTGAATCGGATCCGGATAACGTATTGCAGTATTTTATCGACCATAATTTAGTGGCGGGCGACATAAAATTCAGCGGCGGTTTTCCATATTGCCCCTATGGTACTAATGATATATGTGAAACCCCCACGGGGCTTGAGTTAAGTACAGGTGCGGTGACTGATATAACGGCATTTAATGGAATTGATCTCGGTTTGCCAGCAGATTCAACTATTCTATTTTCTGGGGTGCCAGAGCGCGACATAGAGGGTAACCCGAGGCCACAGGGGCAAGGGGTGGACATCGGCCCCCGTGAACTCAAATAGTGAGGTTTTTATACCCAATCAACCTGTAAATTCTTTCTGAAACATGCATCTTCAAGTTGATTGGGGACATTGGGGGACAACCATGCTGCAATGGATTGAGCGACAACTTATTCGCCTAAGCTTACTTGAGCCGCAAGCAACCGTGGATGAGTCAATACAATATGACTTAAACATACGGGTTTGTTTGTTATTGGCAACGTGTGTGCTAGTGGTGACGTTACTTCGTCCTTTCGTTGCTGACTTGCCTAAGTTTTTTCTTATTGCTGGTTATGTTAATAGTGTTTTGCTGTTTGCCTTATGGTGGGCATTGCGCCGCGGCTGGTGGCTGGCTCACAGTGCGAGCTTAGTGTTAGGGCTATGCATGCTGATGTTGGTACCCATGCAATTGGTATCGGGTGGGGCCAACAGTCACTACAGCCCATTAATTCCGCTGTTTCCACTTTTTGCTGTACTGATGGGCAGTGCAGGCCTTGCGGTGTTGACGACCATGCTGTGGGTCGTGGTGTGGTTTGTTTTTTATTTTTACGGTGTGAGCGACTTAGATCTTACCGTGAGCAACTGGAGTGAAGGTAAAACAGCATCCCGTACCCTTTGGTTAATACTCAGTAGCTTGATTATCTTAATCATCACCATTTCATTTGAAAATCGCCAACGTCGGTTACAGCATTCTTTGCTTCGCTTGGGCTTAACAGATCCTTTAACTCAAGTAGCGAACAGGCGTGCTATGGAACAAGAGCTTGCACAACAAGCCTTGCTCTGCGAGCGGACTGGTGTGGTGTTCAGCGTGATGATGATAGACGTGGATCACTTTAAAAAGTTTAATGATTTACAAGGTCATGATGGGGGGGATGAGGCCTTAAAACAAGTGGCGACGTGTTTGACTCAGTTAGCACGAGAAGGACAAGACTCTGTATTTCGTTATGGTGGAGAAGAGTTTACGGTGATTTTGCGCCATACATCTGCCAGCGACGCGTTTAAGGTGGCACAAAAGTATCGCCAAGGAATTAAAGCCTTGAATTTGAAATATCAAGCGGAGCAACCCGATGTGTTAACCATTACCATTGGTCTAACGGATTCACACCAAGGCACCGACCCAGCAGGCTTGCTCAAGTTAGCGGACCAAGCCTTATACCAAGGTAAACAGCAAGGGCGTGACTGCGTGGTTAATGCTGCACCTCAACGTCACGTGAATCACGCCAGCGTGAGTGTGCAGGAAAGTACGGATATTGATCCCTAATAATTTGACATCAAAGAGAATAAAGTAATTAGCAATAAGATAAAGTCATTAGCAATAAGGTAAAGTAAAGGGCTATTTCTATCCCTAAAGAGGTTCAATATGTTACCCCAAGTTATCCTTCTCAATGGCACTGGTAGCTCTGGAAAAACCAGTATCGCCAAAGAACTACAAGAGTTGTTAGAGGAGCAATATTTAAACTTCAGTATCGATAGTGTCCTTTATGCACTGCCTCCTAGCGACTTACAATGCATGATAACAGGGCAGGACATTGTTCGGGCGGGATATGAGTATGCCAAATTGGTGGACGGCTACCATCGCTGCTTACCCAGTTTGTTAGACGCAGGATGCAAGTTAATTATTGATAATGCTTGGATTGATGCAAACGAAGTGGATGCTTTACTCTCCTTACTTAGCCCCTATCGGGTTTGTGTGGTGGGGGTGTATTGTGATTTGGCCGAAGCGAATCGTCGGGAGCGCGAGCGTGGCGATCGCGCTATCGGTTTAGCTGAATATGAATACCCGCTGGTTCATCAAGTGTTTGATTATGACTACAAGGTAGACAGCACGCACATTACCCCGCAGCAAGGGGCACAACAATTATTGCAACAACTGCTTCAAGGTCAGAGCTAAGCACTAAGCTGACAATGATGCTTTCGGTAATCGGTAGGACTTTGACCGTTAAGCTTGCGAAATCGCGTGGAAAAGTTGGTTAGTTCGCTGTATCCCACCAATTCAGCAATGTCTTGGATCGGCCAGTCCGTCCCACTCAATAATCGTTTAGCTTGAGCCATTCTTAGGCTAATCACATGCTGTAAGGGGCTTTGTTGGTAATACTGCTTACACAAGCGATGAAAGTGAGGCGCGGAAAAATGCGCCATTGCCGCCATTTGCTCCACACTCCAGTCACGATCAAGCTGTTGCTCAACTTGTTCAAACACTTGTTTGATTCTGATGGCTTGACGATCATGCAAGGGTTGCTCGACCAAACTGGCGGTCAGGACTTGGATCATCTGTGCAATCAATAATGGTTGGATTTGAGAATGGGGTAAGGAAGGCATGCTTTGCGCTATCACTAAGCCGTCAATACTGTTTTTTAGTAGTTCACCATAGGGCATGTAGCGCAACTGTAACTGCCTTAGTCCGCTCACCAAGGGAGCATGGGGTTGTATCATCATCCAAGCCAATTGCCACTGTTCGCTGGCCAACTGTATGGTATTGGCAATATTGCTAGGGAGTACCAGCAAGCTTCCAGGCTCTAAATCAAGGCGTTGTTCTTTGGTGATAAGCTCTCCTTTGCCGCTAAAGGTAAAGAGCAAGGTCACAAAATCGGGATCAGGGCGAGAAATACAGAATTCTTCAATGGCTAAGCAACTGCCACACTGCACAATTTGATGCGTAGCTAATGCTGCAAGATCTTCTTGTCCCAATACTTTTTGCTGGCATTTAGGAGAGATAACAAATTGGCATGGTGATAAAGGCATAAACATGATGATAGTTTTTAATAACTAGCTGCAAGTATAGCATAATGCTTTTTCTCAGCTAAGGATTATCCTTTAGCTATTGTTAACCCCCCTTATTCGGAGCACGCATGAAGGCCTTATTTCAATCAGCCGATCGCCAGTTTTGGCGTCAAGTTCGTAGCATTGCTATTCCCGTAGCGGTGCAATCTTTGCTGTTTTCAATGCTTGCTTTGGTGGATGCCTTGATGGTGGCAAGCCTTGGCGATGAAGCCGTCGCGGCGGTTGGCCTTGGCGGTCGGGTGCTATTTTTTAATCTGCTCGCCATTATCGGAAGTAGCGCGGGGGTGGCCATTTTGGCAGCGCAATATTTTGGCGCCAATAACATCGCGGGAGTAAAGCGCACCTTAGCTCAGTCTTTTATTATGTCTATGCTCATTACCTTACCGTTCGCCCTGCTTTACTTGGTAGCGCCAAGTTGGGTGATAGGATTGGCAGGGGGAGAGGGCGAGTTTAACCAGTTGGCGACTCAGTATCTATTGCTAACGGGTTGGACCGTTATTTTTACCGCCATTGCCGTGCCCATTGAATCTATGTTGCGTGCGGTAGGCGAAGCCAAAATGCCCACTTATATCAGTGTGTTTACCGTGTTTCTGAACGCGGCTCTCAATGCTTTATTAATTTTTGGCCTATGGGGATTCCCCGAGTGGGGCGTGATGGGCGCCGCGGTAGGTACGGCTATTTCTCGCTTAGTCCAAACCTTGATGCTGGTTATTTACATGTACAAGTGGCGCGGTCAGTACACTCCGCGTTGGCAAGACTACAAAGATGGCCTAGTGAAAAAAGCACGCCAACGCTATTTGAGTATTGCTTTTCCCGCCATGCTGCAAAATGGGGGCTGGGCCTTAGGTACGGTAACCTACAGTTTTTTATTAGGTCACATTAGCATCAGTGCCTTGGCGGTCATGAGTATTTTAGGGCCGATTGAATCACTTGTGTTATCTGGATTTTTTGGCCTAGGTGTTGCTACCGCAACCTTAGTAGGGCAAGAGCTCGGCGCCGAGCAATATGAACGTGCGTGGAATAAAGCCTGGCTGCTTATTATTACAGGCGTGGGTATTGCCTTGTGTATTGGCCCTATGACGTACTTTGGCTTAGTTTGGATTGAGCAGGGCTTGATCATGCTTAATACACCTGAGCTGGACATGGCGCTACAGGTATTGTTGATCCTTGCATTTGCTATCCCATTACGCGTGTTTAACATGATGGGGATATCGGGCGCATTGCGCAGTGGGGGTGATATGAAATATGCGGCCTTTATCGACATCTTTGGTTTATGGGGCATAGGCATTCCGATTGCTTTGTTTACCATCTTTGTCTTGGGCTGGCCACTGCCTTGGGTGATGATGGCTATTCTCACCGAAGAAGTAGTGAAAATAGTGCTGGTGCTTAGACGTATTCATGGCAAGCGTTGGCTAGCTAACCTCGTCAACGAGCCCGATGCAGTGCCCGCTGCCGCAGCCTAATGTGTTGGCTCCCCCTGTGGCAGCCCAGTCATGGGGCGATTTGGTCACCTTCTTTATCGCTGCATGCCTGCAGCTCCCACTTAGCTGCGGCTCTTACTCGCTATAAATCCTCTATATTGGCTAAATATTGCTGCGCTTGAGCCAAGATGCTTTGCTGTTGCTCGGGCGTTTGGTTATCCCAATTGCGATAGACCATGCCGATGCGTGGGTTGTTAGCTAAGCGCTCGCGGTGCTTTATCATAAATTGCCAATATAAACTGTTAAAGGGGCAGGCGCCTTCGCCGTCGCGTTGTTTGACTTGATAGTGGCACTCTTTACAGTAATCACTCATCTTGTTGATGTAATTGCCGCTGGCGGCATAAGGTTTGGTGGCGATAATGCCGCCGTCGGCAAATTGGCTCATGCCGCGGGTGTTGGGCATTTCAACCCATTCAATGGCATCGATATAGATGCCTAAATACCAAGCGTCCATGGCATCGGGGTGTATGCCGGCAAGCAGGGCAAAGTTGCCAGTGATCATTAAACGCTGAATATGATGGGCGTAGCTGGTTTCAAGGGATTGCTTGATGGCATGGCCCATGCAGTTCATTTTGGTGTTGCCGTGCCAATAAAACGTGGGCAAGGCGCGCTGGGCACCCAGACTATTTAGCTCGCTATAGTTGGGCATATTGGCCCAATACACGCCACGCACGTATTCGCGCCAGCCCAAGATTTGCCGCACAAAGCCTTCCACTTGCGCGAGGCTTATCTGCTCGGGACGTTGCTCAAATGCGCTTATGGCCGCTTGTATCACTTGCATTGGATGTAAGATTTTGAGGTTAAGGGCAAAGGATAAGCGCGAATGATACAAGCTCCATTGATGTGGGCTGTTGGCGGTCATGGCATCTTGAAACTGGCCAAAATTTGGCAAGCAGTGTTGACAGAAATAATCCAATAAGGCGAGGGCTTGCTGGCGATTAATCGGCCAAGGCAAGGGGTCGCTAACTTCCCCTAGGGTGATGACATTGTGGCGCTCAAGGCGAGCTAAAATGCCCTTAATTGGATTTTCAAATAAAAGTGGCGCAGGTATTTTAGCGAGATCGGCGGGCTTAAACTTATTGCGGTTTTGCGCGTCATAATTCCACTTTCCACCTAACGGCTTGCCATCTTCCATCAGCAGGTTAAAGCGTTTACGCAGCTTGCGATAAAAGCCTTCCATTAGTACATGCTTGTTGGGTTTGAAATAGTTACTCAGCTCTGTAAAAGGCACTAAAAAATGCTCGCTGTCCCACTCACTGATGGCGACCTTATGGATTTGCAGATTAAGCAGCTGCTGGCGCAGGCGATATTCATCGGGGCGTTGGTATTGTAACTGCTTGATGCCATGTTGCTGGCATAGTTGCGAGAGTAAATCCGGCAAGTCTTGATAAGCTTGGCTTGCATCTAGGGTTAAATGCAGCACTTGATGCCCCGCTTTTTTTAATGCGCCAGCAAAGCCCTGCATGGCGGCAAAAAATGCGCACACCTTTTGCGCGTGATGGCGCGCATAATCGGTTTCTTGTTTGAGCTCGGCAATAAGATAGAGCACGCCACTGTTTTTTGTTTGGTACCAAGTGTGACTGGCGTTAAGTTGGTCACCTAAAATTAGGCGTAGGGTGTGGTATTGAGTCATTTGTGCAGGCTGCGTTTACATTAATACAGTGTAAACGCAGCAGCAAAAGGGAGGGATCAGTTTGATGATTTACTCTGTCGGCTCTTTATACCGTAATAAGCTGACTTGATTCGAAGAAGGTGATTTTGGCGTCACGAAGACTTGGTAACTGCTTTCATTGTCTAAGTAAATATTCGTATCAAGCAATTGATTTTCTGGTACATCGGGGTTTAGATTGGCTTTTACGACACGTAACCGATAACCACCGCTGGTGCTCACGTTAATATGGCTAGTGACGGAGACTTTGCCATATTGCAAATTGCTTGCGCGTTTGTAATTGTCGACGTACACATCCACATCTTGCCAATACTGTGGGTAAGCGTGAATAAAGCGAAGCCGAATCTGATCTGTGTTGACCTTGCTGGTAAAAATTTGACTGGTACGCATCGACGGTCGAGTTAGCCCGATTTGTTCAACATCACCAAATTGATACAGTAAATACTCCATGCCGCGCTCAAGGGGAACTTGATGGGTTTCAACTATGTCTTCACGACTATTAGAATCAATGGCCTTAATCAGGTAAGTACGTCGCTCGTCACTGCCTAAGTCGAACTTCACGCGCGCTGAGTAATCACCGTAGTTCAGGTTGGTAGCCAAATCTTCGGTCCACACGCCTTTCGAGTCCGTATTTTGCACATCAATTTGTGGGGCGACAAGGTTAACCGCTCTGATGTAGCTGAGGTTTTTCCAGTCATCTGAATCGCCAATGATAAATTCGCAGGCGCTTAGTGTTAGTGCGGTCATACTAACAACGAGTAGTTTTGTGATGTGATTCATACTACTTATTCGATCCTTGTTGAGGCCTAACATCCGGTTAGGCCAGTGGTATGTAGATAGATGATACTAAATCATTTTAGCTGTACTAATGCTGTACTGAAGCTGAATTAAGATACTAATTAGCACGGCTGGTGAAAGAAATGCGACTGCCTTTGTGCTCACCTACCATGACAGCTTCGAAAATAGGCCGAGAGCTTGCTTCATCGGCGCTCCATGACACATAGAAATTGGCGCCCACGCCTCCTGCTATGTCTCGCTTTTCAGATAAAAACTCCGCGGTTGCCATTGGTGCGACTTTTATCGGGTTACTGAGGTAGCTTTTCACTAGCTTACCTTGAGTGTCATAGTACTCAACCGAGTTGATAAGTAAGGGATATTTTTTGTCGGTATTTCTCAGCGTCAACGTGGCTGCCAGCAAAACGGGCTGTCCATCGTCAACATAAATATGAGAATAACTTGGTACGTATGTCGTATTAATGGTGTCGGTAGGCATTGCATCAAGTGGCTTTAAATGATCCAGCTGTGCAACTTGATAGCTTAACTTAGATTCTATGCTTTCAACGGAGTTGATTAAGTTGCCTAGGTAAACACAGAAACTAATGACGAGGATTAATGACACAACGGAAGCACTTTGAAGCAATAGTTTACGCATGTTTTCACCTTTTCCCTGCTAATTTCACTGTGTGATTTTACAGGAGCTATGCCTATTATTGTATAGGTATATATAGCTACATTGAGCCTTATCATGGCTCAATAGCGTGTTGTTAACCTTTGTGTTTCTCTCTATAATTTCCCTTTTCTAATAGCCCGCCAGCCTTTTGGCAACCGCGTCAACGACAATGAGCAGCGAATCAAGGTTCAAGTAACCATTTGTGTATCGTTGCTATACAACTTATAGGCTCTTCATGCTGTTAATGATCGACAATTACGATTCTTTTACCTACAACCTGTACCAATACTTTGGTGAGCTAGGTGTTGACGTGATCGTGAAGCGCAACGATCAAATTTCGCTCAAAGAAATCGGTGACATGACCCCCGAGCATTTGGTTATTTCGCCTGGCCCCTGCACCCCAAATGAGGCGGGTATCTCGTTGGCGGCCATTGAACGCTTTGCGGGGCAAATTCCGATTCTTGGCGTGTGTTTGGGGCATCAGAGTATCGGCCAAGTGTTTGGTGCCAAGGTCGTGCGTGCTAATCAAGTGATGCATGGTAAAACCTGCCCAATTGAACACGATGGTAACGGTGTTTTTACCGGCCTAGACAATCCTTTAACGGTAACGCGTTACCACAGTTTAGTGCTTGCGCCCGAGAGCTTACCCGATTGTTTTGAAGTCAGTGCCTTTACCGAGCACCTAGGGCCGAAAGAGATCATGGGGATCCGCCATAAGTACCTTGCCGTTGAAGGGGTGCAGTTTCACCCAGAGAGCATCTTGTCGCAGCAAGGTCTGCAATTATTAAACAATTTCATACGCCAATAATGAAAGTGTGGGTTTTGAATTTTTATTCATAATTTTTATTTTTTACCTAGATTTAATTGGGGTTATTGGTTACTTTATTCATTAATTGTGATTAAGTATTTTTCTGTAATAGCTCTGATTTGAGGCTGTCAGGCGAATATTTTTTTGCACAAATATTGTCGATTTTTAAAACAACCCACATAATTAACAAATCATTAACATAATATGGTTGTTTATTCTGTCTTTAGGGTGCAAACAAAGAGGGATGTAGTGATGTCAGAACATGAAGCAGTTTCAAGAGCCTTATTTGATCAAGTTATGGTGCCAAATTATGCGCCTTCAGCGGTGATCCCGGTACGAGGCGAAGGGTCGCGCGTGTGGGATCAGCAAGGCAATGACTACATCGACCTTGCTGGGGGCATTGCCGTGAACTGTTTGGGGCATGCCCATCCTGCTTTAGTCGCGGCGCTTAAAGATCAAGGTGAGAAAATTTGGCATGTGAGTAATATTTGGACCAACGAGCCCGCACTGCGTCTGGCCAAAAAGCTAGTGGATGCCACTTTTGCAGAAAAAGTGTTTTTTGCCAATTCGGGGGCGGAAGCCAATGAAGCCGCCCTTAAGCTGGCGCGTCGTTATGCCATTGAGCATTTCGGTGAAGACAAAGTAGAGATCATCGCTTTTAATCAAGGTTTCCATGGCCGTACCTTTTTTACCGTGACGGCGGGAGGGCAAGCGATTTACTCTGATGGCTTTGGCCCTAAACCAGGCGCCATCACCCATGTTGATTACAATGATTTGGCTGCATTAGAAGCGGCAATTAGCGATAAAACCTGTGCCGTATTAGTTGAGCCAATGCAAGGTGAAGGTGGGGTTATCAATGCCGATGCTGAGTTTATTAAAGGCGTGCGTGCGTTATGTAATCAGCACAATGCGTTGTTGATTTTTGATGAAGTGCAAACGGGTGTAGGCAGAACGGGTGAGTTGTATGCCTATATGGGTGCAGAGGTGGTGCCTGATATTCTAACCAGCGCCAAAGCCTTGGGCGGCGGTTTCCCGATTGCGGCGATGCTCACAACCAGCAAAATTGCCGAGAGCTTAAAAGTGGGCACCCATGGCAGTACCTATGGTGGTAACGCGTTAGCATGTGCGGTGGCAGAAGCGGCGTTTGATATCGTGAATACCCCTGAAATGCTAGCGGGCGTGAAGCAAAAAGAGCAAGTGTTTAAAGCCCATTTAGCTAAACTCAATGAGCAATTTAACTTATTTGCTGATATTCGTGGTCAGGGCCTATTGATAGGTGCCGAATTAGTGCCTGAGTACCATGGCAAAGCCCGTGATATCTTAGTCGCCGCAGCGGATGCTGGATTGATGATGCTGGTGGCTGGCCCGAATGTGTTGCGGTTTGCTCCGGCACTAAATATTACCGATGAAGAAATTGAGCTTGGATTTGCTCGCTTACAAACTGCAATCGCTCAGGTGGTAGGCTCATAAATCTGCTGTGCGCCGTCTTAAGGGGCGGCGCAAATTTCAAAGGAGACTGCTGTTACTTAAGCAAGCCCTAAGATGGAGTACAGTTTATGCTCGTGATCCGTCCTATTCAATCTAACGATCTCGGTGCCCTTATGGTGATGGCACAAGAGTCTGGCGTTGGCTTTACCTCTCTCCCCGTCAACGAAGCTCTGCTGCAACGTAAAATTACCCACTCTATTGATTCTTTTGAGCAAGATGTTAAACAGCCCGGTGACCAAGGCTACTTGATGGTGGCAGAAGACACCACGAGAGGTGAAATCATTGGCACCACGGCCATTGAAGCCGCCGTGGGCATGAACGCTCCTTTTTATAATTATCATGTCGGCAAAGTGGTGCACTCCTCCCCTACATTAGGGGTTTATAACCTAGTCGAAATTCTAACCTTAAGTAATGATTACACTGGGGTTTCTGAGCTTTGTACGCTATTTTTACGCGAGCCATATCGCAGTAGCCACGCTGGGCGATTGTTATCGCGTTGTCGGTTTTTATTGATGGCGGAGCATCGCAAACGGTTTGCTGCGACAGTGATTGCCGAAATGCGCGGGGTGAGCGATGAAGATGGCCGTTCGCCATTTTGGGTGTGGTTAGAACAAAACTTTTTTTCGGTCGATTTTCCCACTGTTGATCACCTAACGGGCCTGGGTAATAAGCAATTCATCGCCGAATTAATGCCCAAATACCCTATCTACATTAGTTTGCTTAGCCCGCAGGCTCAAAAAGTCATTGGTCAAGTACACGAAAAAACCTTGCCCGCCCTTAAGTTACTCGAAGGTGAGGGGTTTCATAAGAATGGTTACATCGACATTTTTGATGCTGGCCCCACCGTAGAATGCCCCATTGAGCATATTCGTTCGGTGCGAGATTGTTTGCGTTTGCAGGTGGAAATTGGCGCGCCAATAGACCAAGCTGAATATATCGTGAGCAATATTTCTTGCCGAAACTTTCGTGCCACCGTGGCCTCTATGAGTGTGTCATTGAAGCACCACAAAGCGGTTTTAAATAGCGATGTCGCTGAAGCTTTGCAAGTTGTGGCGGGAGATACGGTGCGAGTTTTGCCTTTATAGCACCAATTAAATTGCGCGATCTTTTTGCTGAATTCTCTGGTAAGAGACCAAGGAGGCATGATGCATTTAATTAATGGAATATGGCTTGAAGGGCGAGGGGAGCCCATTGTCTCAGTGAACCCCGCTAATAACGATATTTGTTGGCAGGATTTGTCTGCCGATGCTGATCAGGTCGCTCAGGCGGTGCAAGCTGCGCGTGACGCTTTCTCGAGTTGGTCGCAAACCTCTTTTGCTGAACGTGAAGTCTTAGTGAGCCAGTTTGCCAATAAATTAACCAAAGCTAAGGGGATGTTAGCTCAAGTTATCGCTAAAGAAACCGGTAAACCCTTGTGGGAAAGTGAAACCGAAGTGGCCGCCATGATAGGTAAAATAGCCATCTCTATTAAGGCCTTTAAGGAGCGCAGCGGTGAGATTGAAAACCCCATCCCCGATGCGCGTGCGTTCGTGCGTCACAAGCCTCATGGCGTGGTGGCGGTGTTTGGCCCTTATAATTTCCCCGGTCATTTACCGAATGGCCATATTGTACCGGCCTTATTAGCTGGCAATACCGTGGTATTTAAACCATCGGAACTCACCCCGCAAACGGCAGAAATCACCTTAGGTTTATGGCTTCAGGCTGGGCTACCAGAAGGCGTGATTAATTTAATTCAAGGCGATGTGGCAACAGGACAAGCATTAGCAAGCCAAAAAGATATTGATGGATTGTTTTTTACCGGTAGCAGCCGAACGGGACTGCTTTTGCATCAACAGTTTGCTCATCAGCCAGAAAAAATATTAGCCCTTGAAATGGGGGGCAATAACCCCTTAGTTGTCGCGGGGGTCACCGATATAAGGGCGGCGGTTTACCATATTATTCAAAGTGCCTATTTAACGGCGGGGCAGCGTTGTACTTGTGCTCGTCGGCTATTTTTACCCAGTAATGAGCAAGGTGATCGCTTACTCAGCGACTTAATTAAGGCGGTGAAATCCATCAAAGTCGACAATTTTGATGCCCAGCCACAACCCTTTATGGGCGCGGTGATTTCTTACGACGCGGCGCAAAAATTGCTCGATGCGCAGCAACAATTACTCAAACTGGGCGGTCAGGCTTTGGTGCCAATGGCCTTGTTACGAAAAAACACTGGGCTACTCAGCCCCGGCTTAATCGACGTGTCGGCCATTGATGAACTCCCTGATGAAGAATATTTTGGCCCCTTATTACAAGTGATTCGTTACCAAACCTTCGAACAAGCTATTGCGATGGCTAACAATACTCGGTTTGGCCTTGCTGCTGGCTTGCTGGCAGATGATGAAAGCTTATATCGCACCTTCTATCAGCAAATACGCGCAGGCATCGTTAATTGGAACAAACCGTTAACGGGCGCCAGTAGTGCGGCTCCCTTTGGTGGGATTGGCGCCAGTGGTAACCACAGACCCAGTGCTTACTATGCGGCTGATTATTGCTCGTATCCAGTGGCATCGGTTGAAGTTGAACAGCTCAGTCTTCCTAGCTCCTTGGTGCCCGGACTCAGCGTTTGAGCAATGCCGCCTTGTTCTAAGGCGGCTTTTTTTAATCATAAGGAGGGCATTATGGCGTGTACACGAGAACAGCTATTTGAGCAGCTTTGGCTGCAATTTCTCGCAGTGACCCCCAGCGCTAAAAAGATCCATCAATTGCTTGGGCACGGTCAGCCGGTGCAAAATGATCATATTGCCTTGCGCACCTTTGACCTAACACCGGTGAATTTAAAGGTGCTGGCGAAGCCTTGGCTCGCTTTGGGCTATGAGGCCAAAGATAAGTATGAGTTTAAGGCTAAGAAGCTCAATGCACAGCATTTTGCCCACCCTGATCCTGCGGCTCCCTTAGTCTTTATCAGTGAGCTTAAAGTGGCTGAGTTTTCCGAGCGAGCCCAAGCCATTATTCGCGATCTGGTAGCGCAAGTTGATCCGGCCATCTTAGGCCAAGCCGAGATGCTTTACAGTGGCGCTTTGTGGCGCACCCAATATCATTGCTATCAGGCTTTACTAGAAGAGAGTGAATATGCCGCTTGGCTGGCGGCTTGGGGTTATCGCGCTAATCACTTTACGGTGAATGTGAATGCGCTAGCCGGGTTTTCCGATTTAGCTCAGGTCAACCAAGCGCTGCATCAAGCGGGGTTTGCCCTTAATAATACCGGTGGGGAGATCAAAGGCGGCCCTGAAGTGTATTTAGCCCAATCCGCTACCCTAGCCGATAGTGCGCAGGTGGACTTTTTGGATGAAAGTCATGTTATCCCAAGTTGCTTTTATGAATTTGCTCAGCGCTACACTTTACCCAATGGTGAGTTATACCGTGGCTTTGTTGAGGGCAATGCCGATAAAATCTTCCACAGCACGGATAATCAACACCGCTTGTAGGAGTAGCAGTCATGCTGCGATTTTGAGTACTTGGTATTACAATTTATCGCCGCATTACTGCGGCTCCTACCTAAATCTGAGGAGGGTGCTTAAGTAGCTTGTTTAGGGTTTCTTTAATATACCATTCCCGGAGCAAGCTCCGGTCCCACAGTTACACAAACTGTCAACACTCATTCTCCCAGTGGGAGGCGAGCTTGCTCGGCGAAGGAGCACAACAGTTGCCACCTAAATCTGAGGAGGGTGCTCAAGTAGCTTGTTTAGGGTTTCAAGGCCTTGGCGCAGTACTTGTTGGCTACTGGGCGCCATCAAGGATAAGCGAACAGCGTTTGCTGCTTGGTGTTTATCGACACTAAAATGCGCCGCGCTACTGACTATTACACCACGCGCCATGGCGGCTTGGCGAAAAGACTCACAGGTCCAAGGGGCCGGTAAATGTAGCCAGCAGTGATAGCTGCGCAGCTGGGACTCAACATGCCATTGGCCTAAAATTTGGCGCATGATTTTTTGTCTTTGCTCGGCTTGTGCTATTTGCTGGCGCATCATTTTACCTAGTCGCTTTTGCTGGTAAAGGCGGGCCATGATTTCAAGGCTTAGGCCATTGTTCATCCAAATCTGATGACGGATTTGGCTGTTAAGTTGTGCGCTAAATTGAGCTGGGGCATAAATAAAGCCAACGCGAAGGCCGGGCAAAATGGCTTTAGATAAGCTAGACACATAAAAGCTTTGCTCGGGGATGAGGTTATACAGCGGCGGATATTGGCCCAAATTCAAGAACCCATAAATATCATCATCGAGTAGCCATAGCCGATATTGTTTCACTACTTTAGCAATGGCTTGGCGTCGCTTGATGGACATGATCGCTGTGCTGGGGTTTTGGTAACTGGCCACCACCAATACCAGTTTAATATTGTGCTTCTCACAAGCCTCGGCCAAGCTTTGCGGGCACATGCCTTGTTGATCCATTTCGATGGGCACCACTTGGCGCCCCAGTTGTTGGCAAATACTTAAGGCACCGGGGTAAACCCATTTCTCCAACGCTATCTTATCGCCCACTTGGGTCAAGGTCGTGATCAGTAAATACAAGGCATGCTGGGCTCCTTGACTAAATACCAATTGAGCTGGATTTTGGGCATTCACACCTAAACTTTGCAGCCACTGACAGGCCATGGCTTGGTAAGGGGTGAGGCTGTGTTCATCTGGGTAGTTTAATAGCGAGGTTGCCATCGGCTGCTCAGCAAAACTGGCCATCACTTGGTCAAAGTCAGCTTGAACTAATTCGGGTAAAGGTTGAATGATGGATAAATTGCAACTTTGCTGCCCGGTTTGGATCACGCTGTTTAAATCTTGCTGACCAGCAACAAAGGTGCCCTTGCCAATGCGACTCACTAAATAGCCTTGTTGTTCGACCAAACGATAGGTACGGCTGATGGTAGTAGGGGTAAGTTGTAATTGTTTAGCCAACTGACGAATGGGGGGTAAGGCTTGCCCTGGCGTTAAGATGCCAAGGTGAATATCACGAATAAGTTGCTCTGCTAAGGCGCGATAGCCAGTTAGGTGTGAAGAGGTTGTAGGTTGCCAGCTCATCTTGTTAGTTGTGTAATACAGTTTTTTAAATTGTATTACCTTTGTCTAACCAATGGCAGTTATTTTCTCTGTTGATTTACGTATTAAAGTTTATAGTCAATAACATAAACGAACAGGAGGTCAGCAATGAAACTAGCATTTATTGGATTAGGGGTAATGGGGTATCCGATGGCGGGGCACTTGCAACAGGCAGGCCATCAGGTCACGGTTTACAATCGTACCCAAACTAAAGCGCAGGCTTGGGCGCAGCAATACGGTGGGCAAGCCGCAACAACTCCTGCGCTGGCGGCGGTTGATGCCGATATGGTCTTAATGTGCGTAGGCAACGATCAAGATGTGCGCGCTGTGGTTTATGGTGAGCAGGGCATTCTAGCGGGTTGTAAATCGGGCGCTATCTTGGTTGATCACACCACCACCTCCGCTGAGTTGGCGCAAGAACTCGCACAGGCTTGTGCGAAGCAGAATATTGGCTTTATTGACGCGCCAGTTTCGGGCGGTCAAGCGGGGGCCGAAAAGGGCTGTTTAACCATCATGTGTGGCGGTGAGCAGAGCGAGTTTGATGCCATTAAAGCCGTCATTGCTGCCTACAGCAAAAGCGCTGCGTTACTTGGCAACCATGGCGCAGGGCAAAAATGTAAAATGGTGAATCAAATATGCGTTGCCGGCTTGCTACAAGGTTTAGCCGAGGGTATTCACTTTGCGCAGCAAGCTGGCCTAGACGTCGAGCAAGTGATCAAGGTGATCCAGCATGGCGCGGCGCAATCATGGCAGATGGACAACCGTGCAAGTACCATGAATAACAATCAGTTTGACTTTGGCTTTGCTATCGATTGGATGCGTAAAGATCTTGGCTTTTGTCTTGATGAAGCCAAACGCAACGGTGCTAAGTTACCCGTCACCGAGTTAGTTGATAGCTACTATAGTGAACTACAACAACGCGGCGAGGGGCGCTCAGATACCTCGGTGTTAATTAAACGATTAAACCAAGATTGACTTAAGGCTGGGGCGGCAGGCAAACACCATTAGCACCTAAGCCACAATAACCATTGGGGTTTTTGGCTAAGTACTGCTGGTGGTATTGCTCGGCGTAATAAAAGCTTTGCCAAGGCAAGATTTCCGTGGTGATAGCGGCGTTCATGCCCTTTTCTTGCAGGGCCTGTTGAAATAAGGCTTGGCTTTGTATGGCAAGGGCTAAATCGGCGTCGTTGTCACAATAAATAGCGCTGCGATACTGAGTGCCGAGGTCATTGCCTTGGCGCATGCCTTGAGTGGGATTGTGCTGTTGCCAAAATAACGTGAGTAATTGATAGAGGCTAACTTCCCTTGGATCATATATCACTTCAACTAATTCGGTATGGCCAGTCATGCCAGTGCACACTTCTTCGTAGCTCGGGTTGGGCGTAAAGCCACCGCCATAGCCAACACTGGTGAACTTTACCCCCGTTTGCTGCCAAAATAAGCGCTCAGCGCCCCAAAAACAGCCCATCCCAAACCAGACCTTGTTTAAATCGGCTACACTTGATAATTGTGTATTAAAAACAAAGTGTTCACTTGGGGTGTAGATGGCTTGTTGACGTCCGGGTAACGCTTGGTCGGCATCGATCATGTGTTGTAAGCCTGCCATATTACTTCCTTAATCTATGAATCGGTTTGAAGCCAAAATTTATCGCAAAAGGATCATATTGGCGTCATTTGGGTATAAGATACGCCTGTTAAAACAGATTAATCCAGTTGTTATACGAATTAATAAGATAAAAAGACTTATTCCTGTATTTATAGCAGCTAATACTATGCCGTTATAAGGTCGTTTTGTGCTAATATCGCGACCGCGGCAACTTGGAGTAGTGAAAGATGAGACGTGAGTTAGCGATCGAAATTTCCCGAGTCACAGAAGCAGCAGCATTGGCTGCGTATAAGTGGGTTGGTCGGGGCGACAAAAATATAGCAGATGGCGCGGCAGTGGAAGCGATGCGTCACATTCTGAACCAAATTGATATTGATGGCGAAATCGTTATTGGTGAAGGCGAGATTGATGAAGCGCCCATGCTTTACATAGGTGAGCATGTGGGTAGCGGCAAGGGTGACGCGGTAGATATCGCGGTTGACCCGATCGAAGGCACGCGCATGACGGCCATGGGGCAATCCAACGCGGTGGCGGTTATTGCGGTCGCTGAAAAAGGCATGTTCCTTAAAGCGCCTGATATGTATATGGAAAAACTAATCGTTGGTCCCGATGCCAAAGATGCCATCGATTTGAATCGCTCCTTGGAGCAAAACCTAAAAGCCATTGCATTTGCACTGGGTAAGCCGCTAGACAAGTTAACTTGTGCGACGTTGGCCAAGCCGCGTCACGACAAAGCCATTAAAGAAATGCAAGGCTTGGGCGTTCGGGTATTTGCTATTCCTGATGGCGACGTAGCGGCGTCGGTGATGGCTTGTATGCCAGACAGCGAGGTCGACTTGCTTTATTGTATAGGCGGCGCGCCTGAGGGCGTGATTTCTGCCGCGGTTGTACGTGCCTTAGACGGCAATATGCAAGCGCGTTTATTACCTCGTCCTTTGGTGAAAGAGCCAACGGAAGAAAATATCCGCATTGGCGAAGAAGAAGAGCAGCGCTGTGAAGCCTTAGGTATTAAAGTGAAAGAGGTGCTTAAGTTAGAAGAATTAGCGCAAAATGATAACGTCATTTTCTCTGCAACCGGTATCACCAAAGGTGATTTACTCGAAGGCGTGGCGGTCAATGGCCGGTTAGCCACCACTGAAACCTTAGTGATCCGAGGTAAATCAAGAACCGTGCGTCGTATTCACTCGACTCATTACCTGGATCGTAAAGACCAAGCACTAAAAGACATTATTTTTTAATAGGCCTTTCTGAGTATAACAACCAGCCCATGTCGGCTGGTTTTTTTATGCCTGTTTTACTGGTTAGTAATACTGCTCAGCAATATTGTTTAATCACATCTAGCCAAAGTTGACGGAACCAGCGGTGTAATGGGTCTTTGTGGCTTCGACTATGCCAGTAAAGCATCAAATCCACAGCCGGAATAGAAGGTATGTCGAGAGCACATAAAGTGTGTTTAGTTGGCTCTTGAGTAGTGAATTCGCTGGGTAATACCGCGATATGTTTACCGGCTTTGAGTCCCGCGATTAACACAGCCATGGAGCTAGTGTGTAATGTAACCTGACGTTTTAGTTTATGTTGCTTAAAGAGGTTGTCTACCTGAGGTTCAACGGCTCCCGCAGGGCTGTAACGAATATGACTGTACTGAGCGATGTCAGCGAGGGTCAGGTTATTTTTTGTTGCTAAGGGGTGGCTTACCATGACAAAAAATCGATAGTTCATACGAGCAATTTGCCTAGCATGAATATTGGCTGGCGCATCGAACATACCTCCTAACACCAGATCTAAATCGCCTTGTTCTAGTAACTCCACTATGTTTTTGGGTCGATAGACAAACTCAACCGCAAGATTGGGGGCGGCTTGTCGTAGCTGTGTTAATACATCGGGCAAGAATTGCGATGCAGCTAGGTCAATAGCACTAAAGCGAAAGATACCATTGGCATTTGCTGGATCAAACGGGGGGGGGCTGTAAAATGCTATTTGCTAAAGCCAAACTACTTTCCAAATGGGGCTTTAGTTTTAGTGCTTTGGCACTCAGCTCAAATTGTTTATTAGCCCGAATTAGAATCGGATCATCTAATATTTGGCGCAGTTTGGCCAAGCGTTGGCTCATGGCGGGTTGCGTTAATTGCAGCCGCTCTGCTGCTTTACCCACTTGTTTTTCTTCTAGGATGACCGCCAAGGCTACCAGCAGATTCATATCAGTTTGCTGCAGTAATAATAGCTCTGATTTAAGCATGGGGCTCCTTGAGTGGAGAAAGTAAAACGTACTGTTGATAGGTAGCAAAAAATATGGCTCGAGCCCATTCATGCATGGGCTGATGAGTTAGGTGCTGTGGCCAAACTAGATAATTATCGACATAACCCATGGGACTATGGCTATAGCTATCATTGTTTGTTTGCTGAAGTAATAAATGCAGCAATGAATTAGGCACTAAAGCACCGAAATATTCAGTTTTTAGCGCGGCAAGCATGACAAGTAATGAGCTAGAGCGAAAGCTTGTTGTACTGCCAAGCTGTTTCGATTCTTGGGTTTGAGCAAACTCCATGCTCTCTGCTAAGGCGTAGCTGGCATGGGTAAGCGGACGGGTTGTTTTAGCATACTGTCCTTGCAATAAGTGCCATGGCTCACTGCCTATGGCGATACTATGACAATTGTCGGGTAGCTGGTTAAATGCTCCAATGGCGAAGTCTAAATGGCCATTACTGAGTTGGGCTGCCATGTGCTCACTGGGAGAGACGAGTTCTAGCTCCAAAAATGGCGCCTGCTCGGCAAAGATACTTAGCAGCGCTTCGATGCAAAGGCTTGCCGCTAGATCATTCATACTAAAGCGGATCACGCCACGGACTCGACTTGCGTCAAATTCTGCGCCTTGAAAAACGAGACTGGTTACTTGAGCAAACTCGGTTAATTGGCGCTTTAGTGCTTGGGCGCGATTAGTCAGGATCATGCCTTTACTGCCTTTGATCAGTAAAGGATCATCGAATAACTCTCTTGCTCGATTCAATACATGACTGATTGCCGATTGGGTCATTCCTAAACGCTCGGCGGCGCGAGAAACATGTGCTTCATCGAGTAACACTGCAAGGTTAACAAGGAGGTTAAGGTTTGATTGGTGCAAACTGGTTAGGGTGGCAGGATCGTTTTTCATTTCCGACAAAGTTAGGGTATTTGTCGGTAAAATAGCAGTAAATGCGTGATTGGGGAATTCTAAAACCTATTTAATCACGCAGCGCGCTAAGCTCGCTGCGTGATAGTGTCTCAAGATTATTTAACTTCGACTTGAGTTTCGCCTGTGATGTCGATGATCACATTACGATCTTGAGCACGTTCGCTCTCGGCAATGCCTTTAGCGTCCGTGTCACCTTTCCAATTAGTGTCGATGTCTTCAAGGTTAACACCTTGTTGTACAAGGTAAGATTGTACTGAGGTGGCACGAGCTTGTGATAGACGCTCGTTATACTCTTTGTTACCTAAGTGATCGGTTGCGCCGATCAAACGAATCTTAGCAGTATCATTAGCACGGTAGAACTCAATCGCTTGATCTAGTTGTTGCTTAGCTGTGCTGGTTAACGCATAAGAATCAAAGCCAAACAATACCGCATCAGAATATTGGTTCACTTGCGTTTCATAAACTGGAGCTGGCTCAATTGGCTCAGGCTCAACGGGTAATGGCTCGATCACTACTTGCTCTTGACCGCGGCCAAAGTGTGCAACTAATTCGATACCAAAGTTATTCACGTCTGTTTTCACGTTGTGTGAACGACCAATATTTTCAATGCGACGGTAGCGAGCCTGTACATCTAAGGTATCGTTGATGCGGTAAGTCGCACCTACACCACCTAGTGGTGATAAACCTTCATCACGGTGACCCAAAGAGTCAGAGCGGTAGCCAAAAGCACCTACTTCACCAAATAGAGAAACATTCTCAGTAAGCGGTAAACGACCGATGATAGAGGTGTTGATACCTTGAAGAATGCTGTCTTCGCCCGGTAGTTCAGTTTTACCTAAGTGGTTGTAACCTGCTTCAATAGCAAAGTTATCGTTAAATTGGTAACCCGCAAAACCATTAAAACTTTGGCTATTGTCATCACAAGATGCTGCGTTCACTTGGTCACAAGTGTCTTCGTGTTGAGCTAAACCGGCACCACCACCGATATAAGTGTTACCAGCGAATGCGAAACTAGACGTTAAAGCTAATGTAATTGCAAGAGATAATTTTTTCATTGTCTACCTTTATATTCTTATTGTGAATCAGTAACTCGCTACTTATATGGAGCGTTTGAGCTGATGGAGGGCAGTTTAGGGGGGACACACAGATAAGAGAATAGAGTTAGATTAATGTGAGATATGAATACGGCTTATACTTGTGTGATCTGTGTCTCTATTTTTATCCTAGTCAAGTTGAGACGACCACCTCAAACTGGTCAAAAAATCGATGAACCAGAAGTGTGAATTGATTTATTTGTTATGTGTTGCGATAGGTGTCAAATAATTTTCTATTAATTTCATTATATTAGCTTCAGAGTTTGCTTTTACTGAGGTTACTATGATTAAAACTTTATTGATTGGCTGTAGTGTACTACTGCTCTGTGCGTGTGGCGGCGGAGGAGGGGGGACTGAAGGAAATTCTGATAATAATGCGGTAACCCCTACGTACACCGCTTTTACCAGTACCCATATGGATGCCGATAATAGTGATATCCAACCTATTATCGATCGGCTGAAAGATTATGATGTGGTGAGTTTGGGCGAGCCCTCCCATTCCGGCTCTGTGGTACACTTTTTAAAAAGTCGATTACTCAAAGGCATGCATCAGCAAGGCCAACTCGATATGATCGTGTTTGAAGCCGGCTTTTATGATGGCTTAGCGGCTTGGGAAAACTATTTAACGGGTAAGCAGCCCTTAATTGAAGCGATTACTGGCCCCGATGCCAACTATATGTATATGCATCGCCATAGTTTAGGTGTCTCGCAGATTGTTAATTATGTGAATGACGTGGATCAAGTTAATGATCCGCTGATCTTAGTGGGCTTTGACACCCGTATAAACAGTGATCCTGCTTGTGTGGTTAAGCCTGAACTTGGCACAAGTGTGATGCTAAATGAATTAGAAACTTATCTCGTTAATGCAGCCATCAGCACCGAAGACATGGCCGCTATTCATCAAGTAGCGCCGGTAATGATGTGCCCTTGGTACACAGATGTGGTTTATCAGGGTGATTATGATTTACATTGGAAGTTGCTGTTGGCTTTATTTGAGCTTGAGGCAAAACTCACCGCGCAAGTCCCTAACGAAACTATTCCAGCTTATGACCCTACACAACCTCGCAACTTTCGCGATTATGCCAGTTTCTGGCTTCAAATCGTGAAAGGGATGCAAGCCCATGCCAAGATGCAATATGAAGATTATTACCCCGTTGCTGACATCAGCTCGGCTGATAACGTGCGTTGGTTAAGGGAAGTTTGGTTTGGAGCAACCCAGCAAACAGCCCTTTGGGCGCATAATATTCACATTTCAAAACACGCCGATACCGTGCCAACAGCCATGAAGCGAAATCAGCCAAGTTTGTCTATGTACAGCATCCTTGTATTAGATAACGGCGGAACGTATGCACCTTACACTCCTGACCATACCCAATGGAAAATTGATACAGAGAGCTTTACATACCCTGATTTCAGCCTAAATGCGAAGCTAGCTGACATGCAATTGCCAAATGCATTTTTTGACTTTGATGCTGAGAATCGCAGTAATCAACTGTTTTCTGGGGGTAATTTTATATATGGGGTACCCCAAGGAGGGCTCGTTGCCCCTCATGAGGTGATGGATGGGATGATTTTTATTCCGGTAGAAGAGGCCACTAAATCGCGTTACGAATAAACAAGGCTCGTTGACAACGAACTAGAAAACAAGCCTATGCCAGTCGCATAGGCTTGTCATATCGAGCTTATTTTTCACTCAGCCAAACAATGGCTTGTTCCATTTGCTCTATGCTGTCAAAGCCACGGTTTAGCAGCACGTATTTACCACCCACCACTAAGGTTGGTACACCGGTACTTTGTAGTTTGCTTTCTACCGCAAAAGAGGCATCTAATTCAGCTTTTAGCTCATCTGACTGGCTGTAAGCTTCAAATTTGGCTTTATCCACACCTTGCTCGGCAAGGAAGGCTTCAAAGCTGGCTTGATCTTTTACCGTGCCATTTTGGCGCGCTTCAAAATAAGCCGGGTGCGCTTTTTCTAGTACATTAAAGTGTTTAAATGCTTGGAAAATCACCGCATCAAATACCCAGTTTTGATTCAGTAATGACGCATTAACCGTCACTTTTAGCGCTTCGTTATCTTTTAACTTGTACATCAATGGCTCGGTGGCCTTACAGGCTGGGCAGCCATACCAGAAAAATTCATGGACTTCGTTTGGCTGCGCCGCAATCGCAGTTTCTAACACACGATAGTGCACATCTTGTTGGAACGGGTCATTGGCGGTAGCAATCGCAGCTTCAGTCAGGACCGGCTCATCGTTATGAGCATGGCCTTCATGTGCATCTTTGGCACTTGCTTCACCTTCTTCAGCTTGCTCAGTTGCCGCTTCTGGCTCGGTAGTTGGCTCATTAGTTGGCGCCGCAGTGGGTTCTGTGGTGGCAACAACTTCAGCTGATTCAGCAGGCTTGGTTTCGGCTGGCGTGGTTTGCTCAGAGCAGGCCACTAGACTGGCGCCGAATAATACGGCAAGGCTTAATTTGGTAATCGGCTTCATAATTCGTCCATTGATGATAGCTAAATAAATAAAGGCCTGATTATGCCTGAGATAAATCCATAAGCCACTAGCTTGACTTAACTTTACACAATTTAGTGCGCTAAGTGGTGAAGAGTGCTAGCTGTAATGGTGCTCGTTTTGGTTATGGCTTTTTTTTCGGGGGAGCCCTTCGCTTCGAATTTTCTTTAAACCAAGCATTAGCGGTAGGGGTCAGCAGATAGATGATACCAATAAAAAACAGCAGAAATTGCATCGCCGATAGTAGCGCGGGGTATAGTTCTGGCTCTAAAAATATCCTTTTGTAGTATGAGTCCAACACTGATAACTGTAATACGATAAATAAAATTCTTGCCCAATTTTCGCCAAAATAAATGGCCAAAAAAACTCCTACATAGATGGCTTCAAACACGATGAATGAAAACATCAGCTTGCCATTTATCAGCATCATTTCAATATTTGCTTTAAAAAGCAGGCTCCAAACAAAGCCAATAATGACGCTAATCGCTACTAAGGTTATCCCAAGGGTTGCATTGTTAGGTTTTAATACTTTTTCTTCGACATCCATGGCATCGTTTTCCTAAGCTTGGCAAGGTTGTAAGAGCCCAAAAAAAGAATAGCTTATCTTAACAGACGCACTCTACTGATAGCAGCGCAGCCATATTAAGGTTACGTCGCTTTTCAAGCACAGTGCGATAAAGGAATCATCTTATTTGTCTTAAAAGCCTAACTGATGTAAGCATTGGTTTTGGCAGTCTTGTTCTTTGTATTCTTTTATCTGGTCTATGATCACATGGTTTGACTTAATTATTTCATTGGGTAAGTGCTTTAAGCTGCTTTCTAGTAATTGCTCAGAGTAGAACAGCGCGTCGTCATACTTTCCTGCCCTGATCGACTTTGCTAACACTAAAAAGTCCTTCGCATGGAGTAGATCCTGGGAATAACTGTCTTCGATGCTTATGTTTAATTGTCTGAGTAGAGCGTACTTGTAGCCCTCTCCGCCAGCTAAAGCGCCGATTCCAATGAGTAGCACCGCAGGCAATAACTTCGCTGGTTTTTTCAATAATGTGTTTTTCATGGGGCCTTACCAAGGTATCGCTGCTTGAAGCTGGTTAACAGTGTTCATCTTCGAAACTTTCTTTTACGCAGAGATAATAGCGAAAATACACCAAGGCTGCTCAATAAGAAGACGAAAAAAGTGAGGGAGCGAAATAGCCATTGTGATGCTTCAATGCTGTTGATTTTATAGATTGTTAAAGTTATTGAAATCAATTACAAGAGGGATAAGTTAAAGCAAAGTACCACATGGCCCACGTTTTTTCCTAACCAAACCAAAACTATTGACATGACAAGCAGCAAGCCATACGTATATGAAAATAGGTTATGGATAAAAATAAAATGAGAAAGCGCAGTTAAGCCACTCAATAAGCAGCCAATTATAGCGCCAGTGTTAATTGACGTGGTTTAATTGATACGACTAACCCAGTTAAGACATAATTGATTTAACTGGAGATTGAAATGACAACACGTAAAACCTATTCAAAAGAATTCAAACTTGATGCCATTGCACTGGTACGAGAG